>CAWHIZ010000024.1:0-361022 GCA_963829405.1 uncultured Actinomycetota bacterium | reverse complement strand
GGTGTGCACCATCATCTGGTCCTTGGCCCGTGAATAGTCCTCCCACCGGTACACCGACTCGAGGTCCATCGGAGACAGCTTCCACTGGCGCACAGGGTCATTGAGCCGCGACTTGAACCGGCGCAGCTGCTCGTCGTCGGACACCGAGAACCAGTACTTGCGCAGCAGGATGCCGTCCTCGAGGAGCATCTGCTCGAAGACCGGAGTCTGGCGGAGGAACAACGTATGTTCCTGCGGCGTACAGAATCCCATGACCTGTTCGACACCGGCCCGGTTGTACCAGGACCTGTCGAACAGGACGATCTCACCCTTGGCTGGCAGTTGCGCGATGTAGCGCTGGTAATACCACTGACCGCGTTCCCTGTCCGTTGGCGCGGGGAGCGCGGCAATCCTGGCCACACGGGGGCTTAGGTGCTCGGTTATGCGCTTGATTGTGCCGCCCTTGCCTGCGGCATCGCGACCCTCGAAGATCACTGCGATACGTGCCCCGGTATGCCGTGCCCATTCCTGAAGCTTCACGAATTCCGTTTGCAGACGAAAGAGTTCGGCTTCGTAAACGTCGTTGGGGATCTTGCTCTTTGGCTTCTTTGGCTTATTCGACTTGCCCGATGCCTTCGTGCTTCCCATGACGGAAGCGTAGTGCCAGCCGACGTTCTACACCCGACGAGCGAAATCAGCCGATCGCGACCGTGGCCACGTCACGCAGGCCGCGGCACCCCTCAGAGTGCCCGAAGGCCAACAAGGGTCCGTTCTATCAGTTCGCGTCGGTCGTTGATTGTCATCGAGTCGCCGGGGGTGGAGTGCACCCGCAAATAACCCTGTGTCGCCAGGTCGCCGACCAGGAACCGCGTCGCACCGAGCGGCAAGGACAGATGTGCGGCGATCTCCGCGACCGAGCGGCTGCGCACGCAACTCGTCAGGATCTGTCGCCGCACATCATTTCTCGGCCAGCGCGGCGCCTTCGCTGCGGTGTTGAGTGCTTCGACCGAAGCCTCGAGTGGCAGTTCGAAACCAGGGTCGGTACGGCCTGCCGTCAGCGTGTACGGCCGGACCAGGCTCGGCTCGTCCGTGGTTTCCGGTTCTGTGAACCAGTCGCTGATCGGTCCGCCCTCGTCCTCCGGCTGCGGATGCACGTTGTGGTTCCGCAAGAACGACAAGGCCTGGTCGGCGTGCGCCCATGCGCGCAGCTCGTTGGAAACGACCTTGAGTACGGTGCGGTCGGTGTCGATGACGAATGTGGCCCGCCGTGACCGGCATCAGCCGCCCCAGCAGGCCACGGCGCCGAGTGTGCCTGCCACGCCGGGCCGGCTTGGGGGCGGCGACCGAATCACGCAGCTTGGCGAGCCTGCCTCGGCGCACCCCGAACAGCTCGGACACCACGCCGTCGGAGTCGGAGAGCAGCGGATAGTCGAACGAGCGCTGTTTGGAGAAGCGGGCCTGCTTGTCGACGGTGTCGGTGCTGATGCCAACCCGCTGGGCGCCCACCCTGGCGAATTCGCTGGCTCAGATCCCGAAAATGACAAGCCTGGGCTGTGCAGATCGGTGAGGACGCGATGGGGAAGAAGAACAGCACAACCGGCCCATCAGAAAGGAACGCGGACAGCGACCGAGGCTGACCGGCGTGATCGAACAGAGTGAAATCAGGCGCCCTATCGCCCGCGATCATCGGAAAAGACTAACGCGGGTCGATCCTCACGGGCCACGACTCGGATAATTCCGCCATTGCCGAATGGCTAGCGGGATTCAGATGCCGGTTGGATGCAGTTCTCGCCTGTACTCAGAAACTGCTGGCCGCTCGCTCTCTTGCCGCCGTGAGACACTCGGCCGGACACCGAGAGCAAGGAGTTGTCGCGTGAGCCAAGCGTCGGCAGTGACCGATATCGACGACGACGACGTGAGGGTCACCACGTGGACCTTCGACACCGCGGGAGATGCGACCGGCCACCACGTTCATGAGTACGACTACATCGTCGTGCCGGTGACCGGCGGACGATTCACCGTGGCCGAACCGGAGGGCGGGACCCGCGAGATGACCCAAGAAACAGCGTCCCCGTACAGAGGCATTGCCGGCACCGCGCACAACGTCATCAGTGCTACCGAGTCGCGTGTTGTGTTCGTCGAAATCGAGCTCAAGCGCTGACTCCTCACCCCGGTGGCCAGGGCACGAACTTCGATACCCGATCGATCACGTCCTGGTACTCGGGCCTGCGCGCCAGGCTGCGTTCCTCCATCATCGGGATGCTGGCGCCCAGGAACAGGGCCAGCATCACCGCGGCGCCCGCCATCAGCCACCACCAGTCGTCAGGCGCGGCCGCGACGCCGAACAGGCCGAGCGCGAACCAGAAGCTGAACTCGCCGAAATAGTTCGGATGCCGCGACCACGACCACAGCCCGCGATCCATCGCCTCACCGGGCTTGCGCACCTTCGCGAAGCGGTGCATCTGCACGTCGGCCACCAACTCCAGGGTGACGGCGGCGATCCCCACGACGAACGCGACGACAGTCAGCCACGCGATACCGGGACCGGGCCGCGTGACGGCGACGTACACCGGCACCATGCCGAGGAACACCTGCAGCGTCGGGATGAGGTGGATGGCCACCAAATCGGCGACGAACTCGGCTCGTCCCGCGCGTTCGCGAAACATCGGGTAGCGCCAGTCCTCGTGATGCAGACCCGGGAACGAGTACACCCAGTTGCCGGTCAGCCGCACCGCCCAATAGACGACCACGATGGCTACCAGCCAGCAGCGCAGCTGGTCGGTGTCGGAACCGGACTGCGCCCACCAGTAGAAGAGCAACAACGGCGGCGCGACGCTCCAGAACGCGTCATAGAAGCTGGAGTTGCGGTATGCGCGGCTGAACACGAACACCACGACCGTGGCGATCACATCGGCGATCAGCGTGTCCAGCCACAGGTGTCCGGTCTCCGGTCCCCAGGCCAGCCACGCAGCGGCAGCGGCGATGGCGACGACGTAAGCGCCCGAGACTATTGCCAGCGAGGTTGCCTTTGACCTACGGGCGCTCAACGGTCTCCTCGGGGTCGGCGGTGGCGAAGTCAAGGCTAGTTCTCCAGCCGTCGTCGAGGTCGACGCGTCCGGTACCGGAGGCGATGACGGGTTTCCGTTCGGCAGCGCGACGCCGTCTGTCAGACGCGGGAGATCTGGCCGTCGGGCTCCACGTGCACGGTTCCTGCCTCGTGCGCGCCCGGCGAATCCGGCATTTCATGCCGACCGCCAGGGTTTCGGCGTCGCAAGAACCACACAAGACTGCCGACCGACAGCATCCCGGTGGTGATCGCTATCGGCCACATCGATAGCTGAGCCAGCCACACCCGCCGCTGGACTCGAGCGATTCGCCGCTGTGCGTCCCGAAGCCGGGTCAACTTGTTCATGCGCTCCCGAATGCCCACGATCGGCTGCGCGAAACGGTCAAACGGCGGTATCCCGCCGCAACGACGACGGCGTCGATAGCCTCATGCACGTGTCTTGGCCCCGCATGACGCCGGGCAAGTCGGGTGACAGTGCACGCTCAATCCGTCATTCGGCGAGTGCGCTCTTCGCATGTGTAGCGCTGGCCTACTCCGCAGGTGCGGTGCTGTCCTGGCAATCGTTCGGCGCCGATATAACCCCGGCATTCTTTCCTCCCGCCGGCGTGACAGTGGCAGCGATGCTGCTGACGCCACGCTCACGGTGGTCGGTCATCGTCGCGGCGATCGTTGTTGCCGAGATCGCCGTCGATCTCTACTACGGCGCCGGCGTGCTGCTGCGTCGGGATATGCGTTGGCCAACTCGGTGGAGCCCGTCGTCGGGGCGTCGTTGGTGTTGGCGTGGTGCAAAGGCGTGCCCGACCTCCGGAGGCGGCGTGACCTGGCGAAGTTTCTGGCCGGGGCGTGTGTGGCGGGGCCGTTAGTAGGCGGGCTGATCGGAGGCACGCTCAGTGCCGTACTCAACGGCGCCTCGTGGGCCACAGCGGTTGTGCACTGGTGGGCAGGCGACGGGATCGGCGTCCTGGTAGTGGGCGCACCGATTCTCCTGTGGGCCAAGCAATCTCACAAACTGCGAACTCGACTCCCGGAAACCGCCGCTGTGCTCGGCGTCACCGCGCTGCTGTCGTTCGCGGCGCTCTGGTGGCAAGCACCACTGGCATTACCGTTGCTGCCGGTGATGGTGTGGGCGGCGCTTCGGCTCGACGTGATCGGCACCGCACTGGCGGGAGCGGTGATGGCGTTCACCGTCAACTACATGACGGGCACCGGACACGGCGCATTCAGAGAACTCGACGTCGCGCAGCCGGTCCGGCTGGCGGTGACACAGGTGTTCATCGCGGTGATGGTGCTGGTGGCCATGCTGATCGCGCAAGAAGCCGCCGGACGCGTCGCAGCGGTCAGGGCCGGAGAAGCCGAACGCCGCGAGCGCGATCGGCTGCAGATACTGGCACAACTGGCACAGCAGCTTTCGGCCGCGCTGACGCCGAGCCAGATCGGCGACGCGGTCGTCAAGCAGCTGTTCAACGATGCAGGGGCACAAGCGGTGGCGCTTGGCCTGGTAACGACTGACGGTCTCCGGCTGGAGTGGGTGAAGACGGCCGGCTACCCGCAGCTCGTGCATGACAAGTTCGCAGGCGGGGTCCCGCTCGATGACCTCACGGCTGCGACCGAAGCTGTGCGTGCCGGCCTACCGGTGGTGATAGGCAACTCGGCGGAATACCAACGGCGGTACTCCAACAACGCAGACCTGATGGCGCTGACGGGCGCAGAGGCGTTGGTGAACTGGCCGCTGACGTCTGGTACCAAGCCGATTGGCGTGCTCAGCATGATGTGGACGCGGCCACAGACGTCTGGATGCCGCGCAGTTGGCGTACATCTCGGCCGTCGCAACAATGGTCGGGCAGGGCTTGGTGCGCGCGCAGGTGTATGCCGACGAACACGCGAGGGCCGCGGTGTTGCAGGCCGCGGTGCTGCCCTCGGAACCGGCCGATGTCGCCGACCTCGACGTGGCAGTCACCTACCAACCCGCAGACGGTGAGCACGGGCTCGGTGGCGACTGGTACGACGTGATGGCACTGCCGAAGCAGCGAGCCTATTTGGCAGTAGGCGATGTGGTGGGGCACGGCCTGCCTGCCGTCGAGGACATGGCGCAGTTGCGCAGCGCCGGACGCGCCATGGCGTTGCAGGGGCTGCCGCCCGCCCAACTGCTGGCCGAGCTCAATACCTTCACTGCCCATGCCAGCAACGGACGGTTCGCCACTATGGCCGTGGCCGTGTTCGATCCGCAGGCCGGTGCGCTGACGTACGCTCTGGCCGGCCATCCGCCGGCATTGCTTCGTCGCTCGCGCGACGGGAGAGTCATCCGACTCGACGACGCCCACGGCCCAGTGCTTGGACCTATCCGTGATGCCACCTACACCGAAGACCAGGTGCGGCTCGAGCCGGGCGACATCCTGGTCATGTACACCGACGGCCTTATCGAGGGGCGCGGCTGGGACATCGAGACAGGTATCTCCAAGGCGCAGCAGTTGATAGAGGGCTGGGGGTCGGAGACCGCGTTGGCCGACGGGTGCAGGCAACTCCTCGAAACGCTTGCCTCGCCACCTCGCCGAGATGACGTCTGTGTCCTCATCGTGCGTTTGCGGGACGCTGAGTCCGGTTAGAGCTGATCCCATACGCTGGTCCGATGACCGCCGTCACGGGCATCGTCGGAGGGCTCCTTTCAGCGGCGCTCGCGGTCGGTATGGCAGCACCCGCATCCGCCGAAGACGACACCGCCGGCTACGTCGCCTTGCTGGAGATCGCAGGGTTGATCGATCATGACGGCGACCGCTGCAACATGGTGAATGGCTTGTGCCATGGCCAGTTCGATGACGGTCCGTCGGCCATTCCAACCGGAACGTGGGTCTGCGAACAGATCGAGCAGGGACGCTCGCAGGACTCCATCACCTACGACCTGAGCCACGGCGAGGGCCTCATGCCTTCCTCCTACAACGCCCCGGTCATCTACGACGCCGCCACCGCCTTTCTCTGCTGAGTCAGCACAATTCGCGACCCGTCGCCACCGGCACGGTGTTCGTGAGGTCCGCGAGCTGCGGCTCGATCTCCTTTGCCGTCAGCACGAAGCCGGTGTCGGAGTCATCGATCGCCGCGCCGAACGCGAGCCCCAACACCTTGCCGTCACGGTCGATCGAGCGGCCCGCCGGATATGCCTTTCGCGCGGCAGCCCCTGATGGTGTACACCTCGCGGGACACCGTCGTGGTTTTGTAGATATCGGGGCCCTTGAGTTCGATGTACCTCGCGGATGCGGGCCGGAATAGCCGCGATGTCACGCGTCTTCGGGATAACCGAGCAGAACCGCGTCGCTGCCGCCCTCCGCCTCTCGGCCGCGAACGGCAATGGCGCTGCCGACAGGTTCGGGACGTCGAGGATCGCGAGGTCGCGCTCGGGGTCGTACGACACCACTTGCGCGTCGAGGGTTCGTGCCGCCATCTCGACGGTGAAAGTCGTACCGCCCGCCACGTGTCAGCAGGCGTCATCACGCGGTTCGGCGCGACCACGAAGCCGCTGCCCTCCAACACGCAGTTGGGTGATGTGCCCCGAATCCTCACCACGCTGGCCTTCGCCGTCGCGACGGCGGGGGCATCGGCCAGCGCTGAGTCCGGCGCCTCGACGGAGGCGATGGGTTGCGGATCGCTTGGTTTAGCCGCGCTTGTGGCCTGCGCGGGTGACTCCTCGTGCTGCCCGCACCCGGACAACGCGGACGCGACGATCAGCATGACGGCGGTCAGATTTGCTACGACGCGTCGATTTCGGCTCACGGACTGACGATACGGACGTCGTGACTTTGCGGGAGCGGAATCCTCGCGGCGTTGCGCGGTCGCGAGCGGCGCACAGGTGTGAATCCGCGCGGGTGCGGGTATTGGGTGTACACATGTTCACCGAACGACGACCGGACGGGAGGAGTCGACTGTGGCATCTACGCTGCGTGACTTGATGCGGTGGAGCGTCAAGCCCGCCGAGAACGTCGAGACCGCGACTACGCCGCGAATCAACATGCTGCGCGGCTTGGCGGCCAGGGCAACGACACCGCTGCTACCCGATGACTACCTCAAACTGCTCAACCCGCTGTGGACGGCGCGCGAGCTTCGTGGCGAAATCGTCGACGTGCGCAACGAGACCGCGGACTCCGCGACGGTCACGATCAAACCGGGCTGGGGATTCTCCGCCGACTACCAGCCCGGCCAGTACGTCGGCATCGGCCTGCGCGTCGAAGGGCGGTGGCACTGGCGTTCGTACTCTCTGACCTCTGTGCCGGTGCGGGACAAGAAACTAATCACGATCACCGTCAAGGCAACGCCAGAGGGCTTTCTGTCCTCGCACCTGGTCAACGGCGTCAAGCCGGGAACCATCGTTCGGCTCGCGGCCCCCAAGGGCGACTTCGCGCTTCCCGACCCGCCGCCGCCGAAAATTCTGTTCGTCAGCGCAGGCAGCGGCATCACCCCGCTGATGGCGATGCTGCGCTCTCTGACCGCGCGCGATCAGAACCCGGACATCGTTCACCTGCACTCAGCGCCCACCGCGGAAGACGTCATCTTCCACGATGAACTTCGGGACCTGGAGGCAAGCCAAGCCGGGCTACCGGCTGCACCTCCAGCTCACCAAGCAGGACGGCAAGCTCGACTTCGACAACCTCGAGGACCTCGTACCGGACTGGCGAGACCGGCCGACGTGGGCGTGCGGGCCCACGCCGATGCTCGACACGGTTGAAGCGCTGTGGGATTCTGCGGGACTTTCCGACGACCTGCACATGGAGCGGTTCACCATCGCCCGCACCGACAAGGGTGGCGAGGGAGGCACCGTCACGTTCGCGATCTCGGACAAGACGATCGAAATCGACGGCGCCACATCGCTTCTGGAGGCCGGGGAAAAGGTCGGAATCCAGATGCCGTTCGGCTGCCGGATGGGCATCTGCCAGACGTGCGTCCTGCCGCTGGAAGACGGCAACGTCAGGGATTTCCGGTCCGGAGACGAACACGGAGCGGGGGACCGAATCAACACCTGCGTGTCCACCGCGTCCGGTGACTGCACGCTGAAAATCTGAGGAGGGACATCATGGCCATCACTGACATCAAGGAGTACGCGCACCTCACGCCCGAGGACGTCGATTCGCTCGCGCGGGAGTTGGACGCGATCAGGAGCGACATCGAGGAGTCACGCGGTGAGCGTGACGCCCGCTACATTCGCCGAGCGATTCAGCTGCAACGCGCGTTGGCGGTCGGCGGACGAGCTGTCCTGTTCGCGAGCCGAAACAAGGTGGCATGGGGCGTCGGCACGGCGATGCTCGGCACCGCCAAGATCATCGAGAACATGGAGTTGGGCCACAACATCATTCACGGGCAGTGGGACTGGATGAACGACCCCGAGATCCACTCCACCGAATGGGAGTGGGACACCACCTCACCGAGCGAGCATTGGAAGAAGTCGCACAACTTCATCCACCACAAGTACACCAACGTCGTCGGTCTCGACGACGACATCGGTTACGGCATCATGCGTCTCACCCGCGACCAGCGCTGGGAGAAGTGGATGATCTTCAACCCCATCATCAATCTGACACTCGGGACGCTGTTCGAATGGGGAGTCGCCGCCCACGGTCTGGAAACGACGAAGTTCCGGAAGGGCGAGAAGTCGAAGGGTGAAGTGCTCAGAGACCTGAAGATCATCGGAAGGAAGGTCGGCAAGCAGGTCGGCAAGGACTACATCGTGTTCCCCGCGTTGGCGGGACGCAACTGGAAGCACACGATGGGCGCGAACGCGGTCGCCAACCTGATCCGCAACTACTGGTCGTACATGGTGATCTTCTGCGGGCACTTCCCTGACGGCGCGGAGAAGTTCACCAAGGAAGAGTTCGACAACGAAACCCAGGCCGAGTGGTATCTGCGGCAGATGCTGGGATCGGCCAACTTCCACGCAGGCCCGCTGATGGCGTTCATGAGCGGCAACCTCTGCTACCAGATCGAGCACCACCTGTTCCCGGACCTGCCGAGCAACCGCTATGCCGAAATCAGCAAGCGGGTCCAGGCGCTGTGCGACAAGTACGACCTGCCATACACGACGGGATCGCTGGGTCGCCAGTACATGCAGTCGTTCTTGACCATCGCCAAGCTCGCCTTGCCCAACAAGCTACTCAAGGCCACCTCCGACAACGCCCCCGAGACGAACTCCGAACTGAAGTTCCGGATCCGGGACGGGATGCGGGAGAGCTTCGGCATCGATCCCGCCACCGGCGCACGCCGCGGACTGCGCACCGCAATACGTGAAGTCGAAACCGGGGCGATCGCCGCATCGTGACCCCGCCGCATTTGTAGACGCCACGGTGAGTGAGTACTCTCTCACCGTGGCAGTCTCCGGTCGCGACCGTCTACTCGGCGAGGCACTCAAGCTGTTCGCCTCCCGTGGATACGCGGCAACGTCTGTCGCCGACATCCAGAAGGCGGCAGGACTGGCCCCCGGCTCCGGCGCCCTCTACAAGCACTTCGCGTCGAAACGTGCGCTACTGGAAGCCGCCGTCGCGCACCGCATCGAGAGCATCGTGGCCGCGCGCGAAGAGTACGACGCGGAATCACCCGCAGGCGTCGAGAAGGCCGTTCGACGAGCCGGCCAACTCATTCGGGACAATCTCGCCAAGAGCGAAGACGTGCTACGCGTGACGCTGCGCGAATCCGACGAGCTCGGCGATCTGAACGAACGGACGTGGAAGGTCATCACCGACAACGCTTATCAACGTTTCACCGACGAGCTCGTCGCATCCAACCGCGCAGGAATCACGAACGTACCCGACCCGCAGGCAACCGCCGCCGTCGCGATCTCGTCGTTGACTTACGCCGCCACTCTCCGGGCGCTGACAGGACATACCCCCGGCGATGTCAACGACGATCGGTTTTTCGAGGCGTGGGTTTTCCAGACCGTCAGAGCGCTCGCACAGCCATAACAACTGACCACACACCGCCAAGGAGCTCGACATGACTTTTTCTCTTGAACCAAGCGATGACGTGATCGAGGTGCGCGACTGGGTTCACCAGTTCGCCGCCGAGGTCGTCCGCCCGGCGGCCGCGGAATGGGACGAACGGGAGGAAACGCCATGGCCCGTCATCCAGGAGGCCGCCAAAGTCGGCCTCTACTCCCCGGAGTTGTTCGCTGCGCAAGCCGCAGAACCGAGCGGGCTCGGCATGCTGACGGTGTTCGAGGAGCTGTTCTGGGGCGACGCAGGCATCGCCCTGTCGATCCTTGGCACCGGCCTCGCCGCTGCAGCGCTGGCGGGCAACGGAACTCCCGAACAGATCGGCCGGTGGCTACCCGAGATGTTCGGCACGGCCGATGATCCGAAACTCGGCGCCTTCTGTTCGTCGGAGCCCGACGCCGGCTCCGACGTCGGCGCGATCCGCACGCGGGCGCGGTACGACGAGGCCTCCCGCGAATGGATCGTCAACGGGACGAAAACGTGGGCGACCAACGGCGGGATCGCCAACGTGCACGTCGTCGTCGCCTCGGTACACCCCGACCTCGGCTCGCGCGGCCAGGCGACATTCATCATTCCGTCTGACACCGCGGGTCTGTCTCAGGGCCAGAAGTTCAAGAAGCACGGTATCCGCGCGTCGCACACCGCCGAAGTCGTACTCGACAACGTTCACTTGTCCGAGGACATGATTCTTGGTGGTCGGGAGAAGTTCGAGGAGCGCATCGGCCGCGCCAGGTCAGGAGTCTCGACGGGTGGCCAGGCCGCGATGAAGACCTTCGAGCGGACTCGGCCCACCGTCGGCGCGATGGCGGTCGGTGTTGCGCGCGCCGCATACGAGTACGCGCTCGACTATGCCTGTCAGCGCGAACAATTCGGCCGCCGGATTGGGGAATTTCAGGCGGTCGCGTTCAAACTCGCCGATATGAAGAGCCGTATCGACGCAGCGCGCATGCTCGTGTGGCGGGCAGGGTGGATGGCCCGAAACAACAAGAGTTTCGATTCAGCCGAGGGCTCGATGGCCAAACTCGTGGCCAGCGAAACGGCCGTCTACGTCACCGATGAAGCCATCCAGATTCTCGGCGGCAACGGGTACACCCGCGACTATCCCGTTGAGCGAATGCACCGCGACGCGAAGATCTTCACCATCTTCGAAGGCACCAGTGAAATACAGCGATTGGTGATCGCACGCGCAGTCACCGGCCTCCCGATCCGGTAGCCGGTGCCTTGTTTCGTCGTCGTCAGTTCTGCAACTCGCAGATCACCACCGGGATGTCACGGTCCGTCCGCTGCTGATAGCCCTCGTAGCCCTTGTATGACGCGACGATCTTCGGCCATAACTCGGCCTTTTCCTCGGCACTGGCGGTACGCGCATGGACTGCGTGCCGTTGGCCGTCGATCACCAGAGAGGCGTCGGGATTCGCCTGGAGATTGCGGTACCAGTCCGGGTTGCGGTCATCCCCACCCTTCGATGCGATGAGCACCACCCGCTCGGAGTCGTGAACAGGCGTGGTCAGGTAGCAGGATCGAGGCAACCCCGACTTACGCCCCGTGGTGTGGAGCTCGACCAAGGGCATCCCGAACGGTTTGGCCAAGATTCTGTTGCCGGTGGCCTTGAGGACCAGCCGATGGCCCAGGTTCATCAGCTTCGCGCCGTTGTCCTTCAACGAATTCAAGTTCATAGGGTCCCCGATCAGCAGTAGTCGCTCGATTCTATGGTCAGGTCATGCCGAAACCGCGTTCGCCCGCGATCGTCAGCACCCTGGTGATGGTTCTCCTGGTCGCGGGCGCGTCAACTGCGTGCGCCCGCGAAGCGGCCGAAACCGCCGGTACGTCGCAGGTCAGCAGTCAAACGCCGTCGACAGTGGAGCCACAGGACACAACCCAGTGCGGCACGGCTACGGCCATCTCAACGGCAGAATTGATCTCCATCAGGAGTGGACGCCACGACAGCTTCGACCGCATCGTCCTCGAGTTCTCAGGCCCAGAACCGATGTGCACCGCCAGCTATGTGAATCAGATTGTGGCGGACGGGTCCGGTCAGCCGATCTGCCTTGGACGGCAACGTCTTCCTGCAGGTGACATTGAGCGGGGCTGCCGCCCATGACGATGCAGGCAAGTCGACATACAACGGCCCCGACATGATCGATACGCGTGACTTGCAGAACGTCGCAGCGGTCACGCTGGCGGGAGATTTCGAAGGCCAGGTGACTATCGGGCTCGGCTTGAACATGAAGACGCATTACAAGGTTTTCGCGCTCTCCGGGCCGACCCGTGTCGTCATCGACGTCGGCGATTGAGGCCGCGTGATGGCCGTTCCGAGACCAGCCGGGTGGATCGGTGCCACGATTGCCGGATGGACGCGGCCAAGCTTCGGGAACTGCAAGCACCACTCAAGCAGCTCTACCGCGATGATCCGCTCAGCGCGTCAACGCCGCTACAGGCTGTAGCCACGTTCGAGACTGAAGGCGTCACCGCGTCGGTCCAGACTTGGTCGGGCCCGGTCCGTGCGGGTTTACATCCCGCCACAGGCGGGGACGGAAGCGACGCGTGCTCCGGCGACATGCTTTTGCAGGCCTTGCTCGCCTGCGCTGGGGTGACGATGCGCAGCGTCGCGACGGCAATGGGCATCGATATCGTCGACGCAGAACTACATGCGACCGGAACATTCGATGCCCGTGGCACTTTGGGTATCTCCCGCGACGTGCCGATAGGCGTGCAAGAGATCAGCGTCGTCGCCGAGTTGCAGACCGATGCCGATGAAGCGACCTTGGCCAAGCTGGGCGAGCTGACGGAACGCTATTGCGTCGTGGGTCAAACCTTGGCGAAACCGGCCACAATCGTCGTCCGAAACGCGTGGAACCATAATCCCAACAGAACGGGGTATCCAGCCGAAATGGATGGCACCGCACCTGCAGGCGTGCACACCGTTCTCGCCGATGCCGATGGCACCGCGTACCGGTCGTTGCGACAACGACCGGTAACACGGGCTGAGCGCTACGCACTTAGGCAAAAGCCTGCGTAAGCGGGTGCCTCGCAAGTCGCTTGCCGAATGGACTGCGCCCTCTGACCGTCCTGACCCTGTGGACCTCATCAACGTCAGTCATCAGGGCAGGGTCGACCGGCTGATCCCGATCCGGGTCGGTCGGATGGTCGACTCGCCGTACGGATTCCTGCGCGGAACCGCGGTGGTGATGGCCGAGGACGTCGCACATCTGCCCGCAACGGGAATCACACCGGTGGTGTGCGGTGACTCGCACTTCGGCAACTTCGGGTTTTACGCGTCTCCGGAGCGGGATCTGGTGATCGACCTCAACGACTTCGACGAAGCCCACCCGGGCGGCTGGGAGTGGGACCTGCGGCGGTTGGCCGCGAGTATCTGGGTCGCCGGGCGCCACAACGGAACGTCGGAAGACCACTGCGGCGACGCGGTGCGGTCGTGTGTGGCCTCGTATCGTCACGAATTGCGGCGGCTCGCCGACCTACCGTTGTTCACAAGATCTTTCGTTCGGCTCGATGTCGACAGGCTGGCAGCCGAGACGGCGGGCCCGCTCAACGAAGAGGTGGTGCGGTCGGCGAAGCGAGCGCGTCAGCGCACCGGCGACCGGGCGCTTCCGCGTTTCACCCATGAGGTGGATGGCGCGCGGAAGATCGTCGAGGAACCACCCCTGATCACGCGGCTGCCCCCGCGTGAAGCGGAGTTACTGGCCGAGGCACTCGACGAGTATCTGGAAACCCTGCCCTCGTACTGGCGACGGGTGCTCGGTGGCTACACGTTGGTCGATGTTGCGCACAAGGTCGTCGGTGTGGGCAGTGTCGGTCTGCGCGCCTATGTGGCGCTGTTGGAGGGGTCGTCGGAATCCGACGTTGTCTTCCTGCAGCTCAAGCAAGCTCGCCGATCGGTGCTTGGGCGCTACGTGCACGGTGAGTCGGCATGGCACGCGCACCAGGGGCAGCGGGTCGTGGAATACCAACAGTCACTGCAGACGGTGAGTGACCCGTTACTGGGCTGGACCACGATGGACGGCCTGCAGTACTACGTGCGCCAGTTTCGGAACATGAAGGGCCGCATACCTTTAGACGCAATCGATGCGGCCGCGCTTTCTGACTACGCCGGTGTGGTGGGTCAGCTCCTCGCCAAGGGCCACGCCAGGACCAGCGGCGCGTCGATGATCGCCGGCTACATGGGAAGCTCCGACCGGGTGGACAAGGCCTTGTGCACGTTCGCGCGGCGTTACGCCGATCAGACCGAAGCCGACCATGCCGCACTGGTCGCCGCCGTCGACCGCGGGCTGCTGCCGGTCGAGCGCGGGGTCTAGCACGGGCGATTAGTTTCGCCATCGAGTCCAGTCTGTATCTCCGACACGCAATGAACCGCACTCGAGGAGACCACCATGACCGCTACCTACACCTTCGACGTCTTCACCAGCCTCGACGGCTTCGGCAGCGTCAGTGGCGGCGATTGGGGCGGCTACTGGGGCAAGCAGGGCCAGGAACTGCTCGACCGCCGCCTCGCGCTGTACGACGAGAATCAGCGAATGGTTCTTGGCGCCAACACATATCGGCAATTCGCGGAAATGCTGGCCGACAGCACCGACGAGTCCGACGTGCGCGACCCGTGGGTCACCCGGATGAGGCACCTGCCTGCGACGGTGGTGTCGACCACACTGGATGGACCTCTCGACTGGCCTGACGCGACCGTCGCGAGCGGCGACGCCGTCGACGTCGTGGCCCGGCTCAAAAAGGAGTCCGAGGTGCCGTTGCGTTCACACGGCAGCTTGTCGATGAACCGAGCGCTGATGGCCGCGGGTTTGGTCGACCGCGTCCAGGTGACGCTCTTCCCCGTGATCACCGGTCAGACCGGTGATGCGCCGATCTTCGGGGGCGCGGCCGACTTCGACCTCGAGCTGATCGAGTCCCGAACACTCGACCGCAATATCCAAGAGCTCATCTACCGGCCCACCCTGCATGCTCACACCTGATCGGCCGGTCTTCGGGCGGTGGCTTACCAAGCCAAGTCTTGAGCCGGACAAGCTGACTCATCACCAGGCCCACGCCGAGCAGCAGCGCTATCGCGATAACGATGACGGCTGTCACTATGGCCCGCCTCTCCAGTGCTCGATGCGGTTGTGGTCCGGAGTGAAACCGTGGTCGACGCCCCACAGGACGGCTTGGGTTCGGCTGCCTGCGCCGATCTTGCGGTAAATGGTTCGGATATAGGACTTCACGGTGTTGGGGCTGAGGTAGGTCAGTCTCGCAACGTCGGCGTTACTCTTTCCCTGCGTGATGAGGGCGAGGATTTCGGACTCGCGGTCGCTGAGTCCTTCGCCCCGCCCGGGCCAATCCAGGCCAACGGCGCTACGTGCCCGCGGCGGAGCATCGCTGATCACCTCTTCGCCGGCGTGCACGGCTTCCAGCGCGGCGACCAGCTCGCGTGCAGGCAACGTTTTCGACAGGTATCCGTGCGCGCCGTGCTGACGGGCGCTGGCGACGAGATCCGGGTGAAAGTTCCAGGTGTAGACCACAACTCGGCGTGCGCGCGGGTTGGCAACCAACTCGCCGATCTCGTGGTGGTCGGATTCAGGCTGGGCGAAAGAGTCGTATAGGACGATGTCGACAGCGTCGTCGAGTGGCATGGTGGCGTCGATCTCGGCGATCACTACGCGGTCGCGGTAGTTGTCGAACATTTTGGCTACGCCCATCAGCACGACGTCGTAGTCGTCGACGAGCGCGACGGTGATCGCCTTCTTGGCTGATGAGGACACGGCCAGAAGATTACCTCCCTAGGGGTGTATTAGAACCCCCCTTAGGGGTCTTTTATTGGCATTAGAGCCGAGGGCCACTCGGCGCCACATCAGAAGGGTTCATCATGATTGTTTTCGGAATCATTCTCATCGTTCTCGGGCTCATCTTGCCCAGCCTGATCCCGGCTTTTGCCTTCGCGCATGTGCTCTTGGTTATCGGGGTCATCTTGCTCGTCGTCGGCGTCATCCTCGCGGTGATGGGTTCGGCCGGTCGCGCCGTCGGCGGTCGTCGCCACTACTACTGAGCGCGCCAGTTCTCACATAGAAGCCATGACTGAACGGAGTATGAAATGCCTATTTGGGGATGGTTTTTTATCGCAGCCCTAGTCCTTCTCGCCATCGCAGGCCTGATTGTCGCGCTTTCGGCAGGCCGTCGCAGACGAACCGATCGCCTCAAACAGCAGTTTGGCAGCGAATATGACCGGACCGTTGCCGAGGCCGGCGAGCAGCAGACGGCTGAAAAGGAACTGGTTGCCCGCGAGCACAAGAGAAAGAAGCTCGACATTCGTCCGTTGTCACGCGATGCGCTACAGGCATATTCGCATCGCTGGCGCCAAGTGCAGACCGCGTTCGTCGACAGTCCTTCGAGCGCGTTGGATGACGCGGACGGACTTCTGAACGACGTCATGCGTGAGCGCGGCTACCCGGTCGACGACTTCGACCAGCGGGCAGCCGACATCTCGGTAGACCATTCCGCGGTCGTAGAGAACTACCGAGACGCCCACGCGATCCACCTCTCGAATGAGAACGGAGACGACAGCACCGAGAAGCAACGTCAGGCGTTCGTCCACTACCGGGCACTGTTCGACGAGCTTCTCGACCAGCGCGGAAATGATGACCGGCCACAAGACACAGATTCAGCACAGGAGGCAAGGGCATGACCACTCACGACTACCCGAGCGAGGCCAACTCGCCCGCTCAACTCGATCCGACAACGGCGAGCACTGAGCGAATGGTTGACGATCCCAGTTGGCAGCGCCAAGCTGACGAGTTCGCCGCTAATCGGGGCGAACGCGTCGACGACGTTCCATCGCATGCTCAAGATCCATCGCATGCTCAAGAGGAATCATCGACGGAGACTTCGCTTTTCGCCGAGGCGGACCGTGAGGAACTCCGGCGCGGGTGGGACAGCGTCCAGGCCGGCTTCGTCGACGACCCCAAACGCTGTGTCGAACAAGCAGACGGTTTGGTGTCCGACGCCGTCGAACGGCTCAGCAATAGCTTCGCAGAGGCGCGTTCGCGACTGGAGCAACAGTGGGGTCGAGGCGAGGAAGCCTCTACCGAAGATCTTCGGGTTGCGCTCAAACGCTACCGGGAGTTCTTCGACCGACTGCTCGCCGTTTAGAACTATCGATTCCGACTCAGGGGCGTCGCTCAGCCGTGCGGCGCCTCTGAGATTTTTGTGTCTTGCTGACCGAGCGTTTGGCAGTAGATGAGGACCGAGGCCTTCGTAGCCGTGATCTCCAGATTCGTCGGATCCTGGCCACTCTTGTCCTTCAGCATTTTGCTGACTTCGTCGTTCTGCTTCTTCTCGTCCTGGGTGAGGAAGTCCTTGCACTTCGTGTCGCCGCCGGTGTTGACGATCTCGGAGGCCGAGCAACCGCTGATGGCCGCTGCTGCCGCTGATGCGGCCAAGACGGAGTAGACGATTCGCTTCACTGAGGACCTCTCTCGCGCGGGAATGGCAGGGAGTAAATGCACAGAAACCGTGGAGTTGAAACCTGCCAGTAGACACCGCGAGTAGATTGCCGCGCGTGAGCGAAGACAGAGTTCGTGTGCAGGTGGGTGCAAATGGCGTGGCAACGGTGACGATGGTGCGCGCCGATAAGCACAACGCGCTTGACCAGGCAATGTTCGACGGTTTGATGAAGGCCGCCGAGCAAGTGGCAGGTGACAACTCGGTTCGCGCGGTCGTGCTGCACGGCGAGGGCAAGAGCTTCTGCTCCGGCCTGGACGTCGCCAGCTTCATGACCGGCAGCGGCGGCACGGGTGTCCTGCTGGACGCGGGAGGGCGGCCGGCTGGCCAACTTCGCTCAGCGCGTGACCTACGACTGGTCGCTGGTGCCTGCGCCGGTCATCGCTGCGATTCACGGCAATTGCTTCGGTGGGGGTCTGCAGATCGCGCTCGGTGCCGATATCCGGATCGCCGCGCCGGACGCGAAGCTGTCGGTCATGGAGGTCAAGTGGGGCCTCGTTCCCGACATGGGTATCACGCAGACGCTGCCGCGGCTGGTACCCGTTGACGTCGCGAAGGAGTTGACGTTCACAGGCCGCATTGTTTCCGGCGCTGACGCATCAGCGCTCGGGTTGGTCACGCGGACCGCCGACGATCCGCTTGCGTCGGCGCTGGCACTCGCCGACGAGATCGCGCAGAAATCTCCTGACGCCGTCCGGGCCGCCAAGCGTCTCTACAACGAGACCTGGGTGAGCAACGACGCCGCGGCCGCCCTCGTGCTCGAATCCGAGCTGCAGGCTGGGCTGATCGGCAAGCCCAACCAGATCGCCGCTGTCGTGGCGGGAATGTCGGGGGAGAAGCCGGCCTTCGTCGACCCGGGTACCGAGACGGCGGGCTGACGATCGTGGGTGCGCTGGATGGCAGGGTCGCTTTCATCACCGGCGGCGGTCGTCCGATCCTCACAGACGAAGCAGGCCCTTGGCGTTCTCGTATCCGATCTTGTGGCGGTCGGCTTCTGAAATCTCGCAGGACTCAAACCATTCGGATGCCTCGGCCATGTCCTCATAGGGGTAGTCGACGGAGAACATGATCCTGTCGGCGCCCACGGTGTCCATCGCGCAGTGAAGTGCTGTGGTGCTGAAATTTCCTGAGGTTGTGATCCAGATGTTGCGCCTGAGGTAGTCCTGTAAGCGCAGTTCGACCTTGTCATCGCGTGGGCTGTGCTCGAAGGCGTGCTGAATGCGCCAGGCCTGGAAGGGAATCGTCTCGCCCATGTGGCCGATGATCACCTGGGCCGTCGGGAAGCGATCGAACACGCCGCTGTAGACGATGCGAAGCATGTGGACGGCTGTTTCGGGGGAGTAACCGAACACCATGCCCTGCAGTTCTTCATGGCCTCGATACATCATGCGCTGATACGAAACTCGCGGATGAATGTAGACCGGCACATCAAGTGCCGTCACGGCCTCCCACAGGGGCGTGTAGCGCTCATCGTCCAGGTAGACGAGGTTGTCCTCTGTCAGCTGTTGGGCGTAGCCGTTGAAGAGCACGCCCTTGAACCCGAGATGGTTCACGCAGCGCTCCAGCTCCGCGGCCCCCTTCTCCGGATCATGCATGGCGACACTGGCGAACCCGCCGAAACGGTCGGGGTGTAAGCCGATCTGCGCGGCCCCGAATCGTTGGCGGCGGTTGCCGCGTCATGGGCCTCCGCGGGGTCGAGGATGCGCTCGATTCCCGGACAGGTCAGCGAGTTGACGGCGAACTGGATGCCGGCTTCGTCCATCGCAGGCAGGCGGGTTTCCTCGAAATCGAACAAGCGTGGGGCAACGGCGTCGATGTACTGCTGGTTCATCGCGTTGTCCTTTTTGTGCCAGGCGAAGTCCGGATTGCCGTCCTTGTCGAGCGGCATCGCCTGCTTGTGGGCGAATGCCTCTTCCAACGCGATTTTTGGCAGCGGGGGGCGCGGAGCGGGCACGTGCATGGTGGGTAGCGGGGTGACAGACATGTTCTCCTCCTTATGCGTAACCCCACTAAATGTACTCAAGTACAGAAATGTACGCAAGTCCTAAAATGTACTGTGGTACAGTGATGTTTGTGACAGATGTTGCCATTGGCGATCGCCGTGCCAGGCGCAGGCAGCAGACCCGCGAGCGGATCGTGGACGCCGCCGTCGAGCTATTTGTTCGGCAGGGTTACGACGCGACAACCGTCGACCAGATCGCTACGACCGCTGATGTGGCTCGGGGCACGTTTTTCAACCACTTTCCCGGCAAAGAAGACGTCACCCACGCCTGGATCGAGCGGCGCCAAGACGAAATACGCAACAGCGTTGCCGCGGCGAGAGCCCCTGATGCCGCGGCACGCATTCTCGAAGGCATCAAGAACGTCGTCGCGCTCTACGACACGGACAGTGCCGTCAGACGACCGATGGTCCGTATCTGGATCCGATGTGGCGGCCCGTTCGGTCCCGGCCACGGCCAGACCGCCGAATCGATCCGAACAGTTCTCGATGAGGGTCGGGAAGCAGGACAACTGCGCAAGGACCTCGACACCCGCGCCGCCGCCTTGCTGCTCCAGGACGTCTTCCTCGGTGCCCTCTGTCGGTGGGCGGCCGCCACGGATTCGTTAGAGCAACATCTCCAATCGGCGCTCGACCTCGTCATACCTCTGCTCCGCGACTGACTGATGTAGCACTACGTAATAGTGACTCCGGCAAGATCCTCGGACTCCTTCCACATGCGTGCCGCGTTCTCGTTGTCGCGCAGCGGTTTCCAGAGTTTCTGTTCACCGGGAGGGCCGCCGACGTTTCCTGGCCACTGGGGTCCGTAGAACCCGCCGTCCTTGGCTTCGGCCGAGGTTGCGGCCATCAGGGCCGGAAGCTTTGCGCTGTCCACCGTGCCCACGATGAGGCCCCGCGCCGAGAGCCAGCGAATGACCCGGACGCCCGTGGTGTCGTCGGCCCGTCCGACCTCCGGTCGCGCCGCGAGCAGGCTGGTCGGTGCGACACCGGGGTGGGAGATGTTGCTGGTGATCCCCAGCCGCCGGCCGCGCTGCGACGGCTGAGCTCGAGCCCGAACAGCCCGACCGCGATCTTGGACTGCCGGTAGGCGCGCATGCCGTCGTAGGACCGCTCCCAGTTCAGGTCGTCCCAGTTGATTGTCCCGCTGCGCGCCGCGACGCTTGTCTGCGAGGTCACCCGCGCGCGCCCGGCCTTCAGCAGCGGCAGCAGGTGCCCGGTGAGCGCGAAGTGACCCAGATGGTTCGTGCCGAACTGCAGCTCGAATCCGTCGGCGGTGGTCTGCCGGTCGGGCGGTGTCATGACCCCGGCGTTGTTGATCAGGAGGTGGATCGGGCTTTCCTCGGCACGCAGCTTCTCGCCGAGCGCGGCGACCGAGGCCAGCGAGGACAGGTCCAGCGCCTCCAGCGACAGCTTCGCGTGCGGGTGCTCATCGCGGATCTTGGCGACGGCCGCCTCGCCCTTGCGCGGATTGCGGACCGGCATGACCACCTCGGCCCCGGCGCCGGCGAGCCTGGCTGCGATGCCCAGTCCCATGCCGTCGCTCGCGCCGGTGACCACCGCTCGCTTTCCGGAGAGGTCGGCAACGGTGATGTCGTACCGGCGGCGTGCCATGTGCTCACTCCTACATTTGTCATGTGCCCTGCACCGATTTGGCGCCTGCACCCAAGACTCCGTGCCCGTCAGACATCTATCCACGGTCTGACGATCCCTGGCTGAGCGGTCCGACCCGGGAGAGGATGCTACCCATGATCGATCGAGCCGGGCTGGCCGACTTTCTCCTGCGCCGCCGCGAGGCGCTGCAGCCCGAGGACGTCGGACTGCCGCGCGGGCAGCGCCGCCGGACGACCGGGCTGCGGCGCGAAGAGGTCGCCGCGCTGTGCCACATGTCGACGGACTACTACTCGCGGCTCGAGCGGGAGCGCGGCCCGCAGCCGTCGGAGCAGATGATCGCCTCGATCGCCCAGGGACTGCACCTTTCTCGCGACGAGCGCGACCACCTCTTCCGCCTCGCCGGGCACCAACCCCCGGCCCGCGGCGCGGGCACCGATCACATCAGCCCCGGCATGCTGCGGATCTTCGACCGGCTCACCGACACGCCCGCGGAGATCGTCACCGAGCTGGGCGAGACGCTGCGGCAGACCCCGCTCGGGCGTCGCGCTCGTCGGCGACCTGTGCCGATTCACCGGCCCGTCCCGCAGCATCGGATACCGGTGGTTCACCGACCCGCGGCGCGCGACCTCTACCCACGCGAGGACCACGAGTTCTACTCGCGGATGTACGTCTCAGGGCTGCGGGGAGTGCTCGCCGTTCGCGGACCCGAATCCAGGGCCGCGCGGCTCGCCGAGCTGCTCACCGCGCACAGCGAGGAATTCCGCAACCTCTGGAAGGAGCACGAGGTCGGAATCAGACCTCGAGAGATCAAGCGCTACCAGCACGCCGACGTCGGTCTGCTGGAGCTCAACTGCCAAGTGCTGCTTGACCCCGAGCAGTCACACTCGCTCCTGGTCTACACCGCGGTGCCGGGCAGCGAAAGCTACGAGAAGCTGAAGCTGCTCTCGGTGATCGGTGCGGCATCTCCGTAGGTGCGTGGCCTCACAGTGGGCTCACCGGTCGAGGACGCACGATCTGCGGCCACCAGAACCATCGGCCGAGCAGCGCCGCGATGGACGGCGTCATGAACGCCCGGATCACCAACGTGTCGAACAACAGACCCATCCCGATGGTCGTGCCCATCTGGGCGACCACGACCATGGCGCTCACCGACATCGACATCATGGTGAACGCGAACACCATGCCCGCCGCGGTCACGACGGATCCGCTGCCGCCCATGGCGCGGATGATTCCGGTGTTGATCCCTGCCGGTATCTCCTCCTTCATCCGAGCCACCAACAGCAGGTTGTAGTCCGCGCCGACCGCCAACAGGATGATGACCGCCATCGCCATCACCATGAACTCGAGGTCCAAGCCCATCAGGTGCTGCCAGAACAGAACCGACAGCCCGAACGACGCGCCGAGCGACAAGATGACGGTGCCGACGATCACGCCTGCCGCGACGACGCTGCGCGTGATGAGCAGCATGACGATGAAGATCAGCGCCATCGCGGAGACGCCTGCGATCAGCAAGTCGAAGTTGTTGCCGTCCCGCATGTCCTTGAAAGTGGATGCGGTGCCGCCGAGGTAGACCCGCGATCCTTCCAACGGCGTGCCCTTGATGGCTTCGAACGCGGCGTTCTTGATGTCGTCGATGCGCTCGATCCCGCCTGCGCCAAGCGGGTCGTTTTCGTGGGAGATGATGAACCGGACCGCGTGGCCGTCGGGGGAGATGAAGTTCTTCATGCCGGTCTTGAAGTCTTTGTTGTCGAAGATCTCCGGCGGCAGGTAGAAGGTGTCGTCGTTGTGGGAGTCGTTGAACGCGTCACCCATGGCGGACTGGTTCTCGCTCATCGCGTACTGCTGATCCTGCTGGCTCGACTGAGTCGAGTGCATCGTCAGCATCATGTCCCGCATCCGCTTCATCGACTCGATCTGTGGCGGCAACATCGTCTGCAGCTGCGGCATCAGGGTGTCGAGTCGCTCAAGGTCCGGAAGCAGCGACTGGATGTCATCGGTCAAGGCGTCGGTACCGTCGAGCGCGTCGAAGATCGCCCGCAACGTGTGGCACACCGGGATGTCGATAGCAGTGCGGTTCCCAGTACAGATAGTTGCGAACCGGGCGGAAGAAGTCGTCGAAATCGGCGATGTTATCGCGCAATTCCATGGTGTCGATCGTCGTCTCCCGGATTCTCTCCACCATGGAATGTGTGGTGGCGGTCATCTCTCCCATCAGCGCGCTCATCTTCGTCATCGCGTCGATGGTCGTCTGCATCTCGTTGGCCTGAGTCAGCATGTCGTCCATGCTTCTCTCCGAGTACGAACGGTTCAGCTCCTGGAGGGTGCCGTTCATGCTCATCTGAGCCGGAATCGTGCTGAACTTCAACGGTTTACCCTCGGGACGCGTGATCGACTGCACTCGTCCGATGCCGGGCACCTTCGTCACCGCTTTGGCGATCTTCTCGATCACGAGGAAGTCCGCCGAGTTGCGAAGGTCCTTATCTGTTTCGACCAGAAGCATTTCGGGGTTCATCCGGGACACCGGGAAGTGTCGTTCGGCCGCTGCGAATCCCTGTTGGGAGGGCAAGTCGTCGGGAAGATATAGGCGGTCGTTGTAGCTGGGCCGGTAGCCCGGCAGTGTCAGAAGGCCGATCAGCGCCAGAAGGATGGTCGCGGTCAGGATCCCGCCGGGCCACCTGACAACGGCGGCACCAAGGCGGCGCCAGAATCGAATTCGCATGGCGCGCTTGGGCTCCAACAGTCCGAAGCGGCTCGCGACGGTGATGATCGCGGGCCCGAGGGTCAGCGCCACGAGCACCGCGACGACCATTCCGACCGCGAGCGGAATCCCCAGCGATTGAAAATAGGGCAATCGGGTGAACGAGAGGCAGAACGTCGCGCCTGCGATCGTCATCCCCGAACCGAGTACGACGTGGGCGGTGCCGTGAAACATCGTGTAGTACGCCGACTCTTTGTCTTCCCCGACCGAGCGGGCCTCCTGGTAGCGCCCGATGAGAAAGATCGCGTAGTCGGTGGTTGCGGCGATCGCCAGGGTCACCAGGAGCTGAGTCGCGAACGTCGACAGTCCTATGAGGTCGTTATAGCCGAGGGCGGCCACGACACCGCGGGTCACCGACAGGCTCAACACCATGATCGTCAAGACCAGCAGGACGGTGACGATCGAGCGGTAGAAGAACAGCAGCATGGAGATGATGACGCCGACCGTCACGATCTCGATGGTTCTGATGCTCGCGTTGCCCGCGTTCTCCTGGTCGGCCTGTAGTGCAGGCCCTCCGGTGACGTAGACCTTGACGCCCGGCGGGGGAGTCAATCCGTCGACGAGCTTCTGGGCCGCGATGACCGACTCGTTGCCGAGCGCTTCACCCATGTTGCCTGCGAGATACACCTGCACGTACGCGGCTTTGCCGTCCTCGCTCTGCGCCCCGGCCCGAGTCAGCGGGTCGCCCCAGAAATCCTGAATGTGCTGAACGTGTTTGGTGTCGGCCCGCAGCTTGGCGATCATGTCGTCGTAGAACCGGTGGGCGTCTTCGCCGAGGGGTGCGTCGCCCTCCAGGACGATCATCGCCGAGCTGTCGGAATCGAACTCTTCGAAGACTTTGCCGATGCGCATCATCGCGGCGACAGCTGGCGCGTCCTTCGGGGACATCGAGACGGCCTGCATCTTGCCGACTTCTTCGAGCTGCGGCACGGACACGTTCAGCACCGCGATGAGCGCTATCCAGCCGATGATGATGGGGACCGCCAGCCGCCGGATCCATTTGGCTATGCCGGATCGCCGCGCCTGCTCGGCGCGGGTGGCTTCGGTTGCCGGAGCGCTCACGACTCCATCAATTGCTCAGGGTTGTATTCGATACATATTGATATCAGAACGTCGGAACGGTGACGAATTGCCTCTGTGCGGGCGACTGTGGCAGACTCGGTGCATCGGTTTTGCATCGATTTATACCGTGGAGTCAACCTGCTGATGGAAGGGGCGTTTGTGTCAGAGAGCCTCCACCAAGACGCTGTGCGCGACGAGCCGCCGGCGACAGTGCAGCACGTGGGTTCGTTTCGCTACCTTTTCGACGGTCGCAGGTGGGTCTGGTCAGAGACCGCTGCCCAGATGCATGGGTATCGGCCAGAAGCTGTGCAGCCCAGTCTCGAAATGCTCTTGCAGCACATACATTTCGAGGACCGCGCCCGGATGGTCGCCGAACTCCGGCGAGTAGTGCTTGGTCAATCCCTCAGCAGCCGGTATCGCATCGTCGACAAGCGGGAAATCTGCATTGGATCGCCATCGTCGCCGATCAGATGAAAGACGAATCAGGCGCGATCCTCGGCGCAGCGGGGTATTTCGTCGATGTGACCGAATCAGTGCGGGCCGGGGTCACCGCCGCCGTCTCCGACTTCGCGAACTCACGCGCCGTCATCGAACAGGCAAAAGGCGTGCTGATCGCCGCCTACGGCGTGAGCGCGGACGACGCATTTGCCATCCTGCGGCAGCGTTCTCAGGACTCGAACATCAAAGTCAAGGACATCGCCGCAGAACTCGTCGCCGCGCTGTCTGGGGGCTCGGCCAAACTTCGGACCCGGGTCGATGACCTGTTACGCACTGTCGCTGCGCAGAGCTGACAGATCATGACCCAAGCCTTCGGTAGCCGTCGACGCGGACTCGGTGTGCCCGACCTGAGTCGCCGCAATACACAGTTCGAGCGGTGGCCAAGCGACTCGGCGTCCCGACGGCGACGTTGCGCAGTTGGACTCAGCGTTACGGCATCGGTCCGTCCGGGCACAGTCCCGGGCAGCATCGGCTCTACAGCAGTGCCGACATCGCAGTCGTCGAAGTCATGCACGACCTGATCGGTAAAGGCGTTCCACCGGGAAGTGCAGCCCGCGCCGCGCTCGACTCGCTGACACCGCAGAGAGCGGACACCGCGGCGCTGGTGGCCGCCGCGTTCAACCTCGACACTGCGGCCGCAGGCCGGTTGTTGGACGCGCACATTCGCCACTTCGGCGTTCTTGACACGTGGGATGAACTCGTCCGACCTGCATTTGGGGCCGTCAGCGCGCGGCAGGACGGCGGCGATGGGTGCATCGACGTCGAACACGCACTGTCCTGGACCGTCGCCCAGTCGCTGCAGCGAGTCGCCAACCTGCCCACCGAGGCGCCGGCGTGGGTGATTCTCGCCTGCACTGCGGGGGAGACGCACACGCTTGCTCTCGAGGCATTGCGGGCCGCGCTCGACGAGCACGGCTTCGGCGCAGTGATGCTGGGCCCCGACGTTCCCGCGGATGCGTTGATTGACGCCATCGAGCGGCGCCCCGACCGTCGCTGGAGTGTTCTGATGTGGTCATCCCACCGTGCAACCGCCGACGTCACCGCAGCGCAGGCCGTCGCGGAGGCGGGCGCACGGGTGCTCGTCGGCGGTGCGGGGTGGGCGTCAGTCGAACTACCAAGCCGAACCGAGCGCGTCGCGACGCTTCAAGCCGCCCTCGAGCACCTCGGTCGTTGAAGCAAATTACCTACCTAGGGGTGTATTGCAACCTCCCTTGGGGTGGTCGAATCACATTCCGGTACGAGCCCCTGGAGGTATCGATGTCCCAGTTTCCGACACACCAACGGGCACCGCTGTTAGCCGTGCACACCGAGACGCGGCACGACACGATCGAGATCGTTCGCGTGCGCGGCGAGGTCGACTTGTTGACCGCGCCGGAACTGAGCGGCATATCGAGATCGCGCTGGATAAGCAGCCGTCCGCGATCATCATCGATCTGACGGACGTCGACTTCCTGGCGTCGTACGGCATGTCGGTCTTGGTGCAGACGAAAGAGCGGCTTCCGCGAACCACCCGACTGGCGGTCGTTGCCGACGGGCCTGCGACCAGCCGTCCGCTGACCGTCGTTGGACTGGCGGAGATGCTGACGGTTTGCGCCACCATCGATGCGGCGCTCGACGCAGTCGCAGACCAAAACGCCTGATCGCCTTCGCCGGGTCGATTCAGATGATGTTGAGTTCGGTACGTCCGTATTCACCGATGAACCGTTTGGCATCGAAGACGGACACATCGACTGCGGGCTTGGCTCCCAGGTAGAGGTCGCGGACCGCCTCGCCCACCGCGGGTCCCTGCAGGAACCCGTGCCCGGAGAATCCTGCCGCGTACAGGAATCGGAACCCGTCGGTGTCGGCTTCGCCGATGAGGGCGTTGCAGTCCGGCGTCATCTCGTACAGACCGGCCCACCCCGAGGCGAACTGCAGTCCGGTCAACGACGGCGCGAACTGCGCCAGCGCCGCGCGGAGCTGGTCATGCCAGTCCGTCGTCACGGACGTATCGAATCCAACCTCCTGCCGCTTGTCGGCGATACCGACGAGCAGTCCAGAGCCGTCGTCGTTGCAGTGGAAGTAGGCGGTGGTGCTGTAGTCGATGGTGAACGGCACGCGCGGTGGCCGCGGGTGAAGCGGTGTGCTGAAGGCAATCTGGCGACGGAGTGGCTCGATCGGGAGGTCCACGTCGACCATCGCGCCGAGCTGCTTCGACCAAGCGCCACACGTGCAGATGACGGTCGGAGTGGTGTAGACACGCCCGTCTCGGGTGTGCACGGCGACCCGGTCGCCCCCGGCCTCCTCGATTCCGACGACAGGCGATGCGGTGCAGATCTCGGCGCCGAGCGCGGCGGCCGCGGCAGCGTAGGCGTTGACCACCGCGCCCGGTCGTGCGAAGCCGTCGGTGGATGACCACGCCGCGGCGACGACGGCACCGGCGTCGACGAAGGGCGAGAGCTCGGCTGCCGCGGCCGCGGTGATCATCCGACTGTCGACGCCAAGGGAGTTCTGCAGCTCGATGCTCGCCTGGTAGCGATCGACGTCGGCGTCGTCGCGGATGAGGAACAGATAGCCGACCTGCTGGTAGCCGATGTCCACCCCGAAGTCGTCGTTGAAGCTGCCGAACGCGATCAGGCTGCGCGCGCCGAGTGCGATGTTGGCCGGATCGGAGAATTGCGCACGGACGCCGCCGAGGGGCTTGCCGGATGAACCTGAGGCGAGCTCGTTCGCCTCGAGCACCACAATGTCGCGGATGCCTGCGCGGGCGAGGTGGTAGGCGGCACTGGTGCCCATGACACCGCCGCCGACGATGACAACCGTCGCATTGCTCATGGTTCCCTTTTACTCCCGTCTGTCGAGGTTCCGGGCCTAACCTCAGCCTCGTGAACTGGGACGCATGGGTGAAGAAGTTCGGCGGCGCTCGCGAGCCGCGCTTCGACGTGCTGTTCGAACCCGTGAAGATCGGTCCCGTCACGGCGAAGAACCGCTTCTTCCAGGTACCGCACTGCAACGGCATGGGCTTCCGCGACATCTCCGCGCTTGCCGCGATGCGGCAGGTGAAGGCCGAAGGCGGCTGGGCTGTGGTGTGCTCCGAAGAAGTCGAGATCCACCCCACCACCGATGTCACGCCCTACATCGAAGGCCGACTCTGGGACGACCGCGACATTCCGGCTCACGCACGTGTCGCCCAGGCGATTCACGACGGCGGTGCCCTCGCCGGTATCGAACTCGCGCACAGCGGAATGGCCGTGGCCAATCTGTGCACGCGGGAGGTCCCGATGGGACCGTCCGATCTACCGGTCCTTTCGGCTCATCCGGTTCAAGCCCGCAGCATGTCGAAGGCCGATCTGGCTGCGTTGCGTGACTGGCACCGCGCGGCGGTGCGCCGATCCATTCAGGCCGGTTATGACCTGGTGTACGTCTACGCCGGCCACAATCTCAGTGGCGCACAGCAGTTTCTGTCGCCGCGCTACAACCACCGATCCGACGAATACGGTGGGTCGCTGCGTAATCGCATGAGGTTGTTGCGCGAGCTTATCGAGGACACGGCCGAGGAATGCGAAGGGCGTGCCGCCGTCGCGGTGCGACTCTGTGTCGACGAAATGTCCGGCTCGCACGGATTCACTCGCGACGACATCGACGAGGTTGTCGCCGAACTCGCCGAGCTGCCCGACATGTGGGACTTCATGGTCGGCGATTGGGCCAACGATTCCTCGCCATCACGCTTCGCGGTCGAAGGATCGCACACCGAGCACCTGAAAGGCCTGAAACAACTCACAACCAAACCGGTGGTCGGCGTCGGAAGGTTCACCAGTCCCGACGTAATGGTCGACCAGATCCGTTCCGGCATAATGGATTTCATCGGAGCGGCGCGACCCTCGATTGCGGACCCGTTTCTTCCCGCCAAGATCGAATCGGGGCTTGTCGATGATATCCGGGAGTGCATCGGCTGCAACATCTGCGTGTCAGGCGATCTCACGATGTCACCGATCCGCTGCACGCAGAACCCCACCATGGGTGAAGAATGGCGCCGGGGTTGGCATCCCGAATACGCGCCACCCGCCACACGAGCCCGAATCGGTGCTCGTGGTGGGGGCGGGCCCCGCGGGCCTCGAAGCCGCGCAGGACCCTTGGGCATCGAGGCTGCGGCGTCGCGCTGCTGGAGGCGGGGCGCGAACTCGGCGGCCGAGTCCGGCGCGAATCGGCACTGCCCGGCCTGTCGGCGTGGATTCGCGTCGTGGACTACCGCGAGCAACAACTCGGCAGGCTCGACAGCGTGGAGGTTCATCGGCAGAGCCCCGTCAGCGTCGACGACGTGTTGGAATTCGGGTTCGCCCGCGTCGTCCTCGCGACCGGCGCGACGTGGCGCGCCGACGGTGTCGGCCGGTGGAATCACCACCCGATCCCCATCGCGGACGGTGCGAATGTGTTGACGCCCGACGACATCATGGCGGGTGCCCGCCCGTCCGGATCCCGGGTGGTCATCTTCGACGACGACCATTACTACATGGCGGGGATCCTTGCCGAACTACTTGCCCGCGAAGGATTCGCTATCACCGTCGTCTGCCCGAAGCCACAGGTGTCGGCCTGGACCTCCAACACCCTCGAGGTCGACCGCATCCAAGCCAGCCTGATCAACGCCGGCGTCGCGCTGCACACCGAGTCAGGCGCTCGTCGCCGTGGATGGTGACGCAGTGACTGTGAACTGTGCCTACACCGGCGCCGACGTCGATGGTCGCCGCGGACTCCGTCGTGCTGGTCACCGCGCGTCGGCCCAACGACGACCTCTACCAAGGACTGCAAGCCCGAGTCGCTGAATGGGCCGGCGCCGGAGTGCATTCCGTTCGCAGGATCGGCGATGCCGATGCGCCGTCGACCATCGCCGCCGCGGTGTACTCGGGCCACAAGGCCGGACGCGAGTTCGACCGTGCCGACGCTGACCAGGCGCTGGCGATCCGGCGCGAGGTCACGGCGCTGTCGGATGACTTCCCGATCAGTCGCTGAGGCCGATCATCCGGCGCATCATCTGGTTCAACTGTGCGCGCAACACCTGACCGTCGACGTCGGCGAGCAGCGGATGCATGACGGAGACGCTGATCGCGCTCGACAGCATCGCCGCGTGAAAGCGCGCCTCGACGCCGGCTTCCGTGCCGAGCAGTGCCGCGTAAAGGCGTTCGATGAACCGCTGAAAGGGTTGGTATTCCGCCTGCAGACGAATGATGACGGGGTCGAACATCGGAACGCTGAAATGCGCCGCGGCGGTCGATGGCCTGTTCGATCATTCGGTCGAGAAGAATCTCGCGCGCCCGCAGCGGATGTCCTTCTGCCTCTGCGGCTTCGAGCATCTCCTCCAGCTTGCTCATCTCGCGCTCGGTGATCGCGATGACGATTTCTTCCTTGGTCTTGAACTGCCGGTAGACGGCCGCCTTGGTCACGCCCATCTCGTCGGCGATCATCTGCAGCGACGTCCCGCTGACGCCACGCTCGGCGATGAGTTTCAGCGCCGCATCCATCACCCGCGTCTGGGCGGCGGTGCGCGTGATCGCGCTGAAGATGCGGTCCTCCTGTGTGGACGTCACAGGGTCGAGGTTAGCCGAGGATTGACCGGCCGGTTGCCGATCGGCTACCGTCCAAGTTGCCGATCGGCAACCACCAGAAGTACGGAGTGAACTCGACGATGAGACGACTTGACGGTGAGTTGATCCTCTTCTGGACATTGCCGGTGGTGGCGATCATCTGGATCTCCGCGTTCTTCCTGTTTCCCGGCTTCCTGCACCCGATGTCGCCGAACATGTCCGCCGAGGAGGTCGCCAATTTCTATCAGGATGAAACCGCGCGGATTCGCTACAGCATGATCCTGTTCAACTGGTTCGGCGTCGGACTGATCCCCATCGTGATCCTGATGGCGATGCAGATCCGCAGGATGGCGCACCGCACGCCGATCCTGTCCTACTGCCTGATCGCCTGCGCCGGTGGTCCACCCACGATCTTCCTGATCGCCAACATGTTCTGGCTCCTCGCCTCATTCCGTCCGGACCGGGCTCCGGAACTGACGCAGTTGCTGAACGACCTTGCATGGCTCACCTTCACGATCCTTGTGCCCTACCTGATCGCGCAGTGTCTGCTGTTCGCGCTGGCGATCTTCTGGGACCACCAGGATCAACCGATCTTCAAACCGTGGGTGGCGGACTTCAACCTGGCGATCGCCGTTGCGCTGGCCCCTGCCGCCTTCACCGCCCTGGCGTCCACCGGACCGTTCGCGTGGGACGGCGTGTTGTCGTTCTGGGTCAAGAACATCGCGATCGCCGTATGGATCATCGTCATGGGAGTCGTTCTCGGCCAGAACATCCGGCAGCAGCGAGCGCAGGACCGAACAGGTCGCCGCATGAGCGCGTCGACCACGGCGCTGATGACGATGACGGATCCACCGGCCGGCTCCCGGATGAGCAGGCTGTCGTGGAACTGTCCGGTACCACCCCAAGCGTGAATTGTGGTTCGCCTGGTGGGTGATGGTCATCTTCTACAACCTGTACGGCGTGCTGTTCTTCTTCGTCACCCACGTCCAGCCTCCGCCGAGCCCGGCATGGGACACCCCGACCGTCGTGCGCTGGTTCGACGACAACGGCCAGGGCGTCATCGCCGGATTCGCAATCGTGTTTCTCGTCGCAGGACTCTGTGCGCCGATGAACGCCCTGCTGGCGTATTCGATGCGGCGGATGTCGGTGAGCCCCGTGTTCGCCTACTCGTACCTGATCATCTATTCGCTCGCCGCCGTTCCCGGCATGCTGGTGATGGCCATGGCGATGACGGTCGCCGCGTTTCGACCTGACCGCGATCCCGAAATCATCCACTGGCTCTACGATTTCGGCTTTCTGTCGTTCAGCGGGACCATGGGCGTGTTCATGATCGGCTCCCTGGTCTAGATGGTGGCGATCCTGATCGACAAGAACCGCGTGTTCCCGAAGTGGTTCGGATACTTCAGCCTCTGCAATGCGCTGACGGAAGTGGTGGTCGCGCCTGCGTGGATCTTCCAGCGCGGCGCGTTCGCGTGGAACGGTGCGATCGCGTGGTGGATCAACATGGTGGTGTTCGTGAGCTACACGGCTGTCTTCATCGTGTTGTTGCGAAGGATGATCGAACGCGAGGACTTCGGCACCGGCCCCTTACCCGACCTTGCCAAGGAGGCGTCGCTATGACGGATCTCGCCGGAGCCTCACCGCAGCCGGAGCAACTCGACGACGAGCACGCCAAGTTCGTGCCGGGCCAGCCCGACATGTGGATGTTCGTCCTCTTCGAGTCGCTTCTCTTCACCGGATACTTCTCGGTCTACCTGGTTTCCCGCACCCAGAACCGCGAAGCGTTCCTGGGTTCGCAGGCCGACCTGGATCTGCGCGTCGGCGTCTTCAACACCATCGCCCTGCTGCTGAGCTCGTGGGCCATCGCGGGATGTGTCCAGGCGGCGCGCAGCGGCGACTACCCGCGGCGCTCAAGAAGGCCTTCCTGACGGCCACCTTCGGAGTGGTCTTCCTCGTCTCCAAGATCGTGGAGTGGGTCACCGAGATCCGGATGGGGAACACGTTCACCAGCGACGAATTCTTCTCGCACTACTACTTTTTGACGTCGATCCACTGCATCCATCTGCTGATCGGCTTCGTCGTCCTCGGTGTGGTGATCTATCAGCTGCGAAGTCCTGCCCGGCGGTCCCAGCAGTTGGTCGAGACCGGTGCGACGTACTGGCACACCGTCGACTTCCTGTGGGTCCTGATCTTCGCTCTGCTCTACGTCGTGAGGTGAACCGTGACCACCACATTCAACAAGAGACTGCTGATCGTCTGGGTGATCCTGACGTCGTTGACGCTGATCTACGTCGTCATCGACCACAGCGTCGACGGGGACGGAACGCTACGGGCCAGCACTGTGGTGACGGTGAGTGCGATCGTCATCGCACTGGTCAAGGTGCGCATCATCTTTCGTGAGTTCATGGAGGTGCGGCACGCGCCCGCACTGTTGTGCCGCATCACCGACGGGTGGGTTGTGCTCGTCGGCGTCTGCCTGCTTGGCAGCTACTTCGTCGGCTCGGCGATCGCCCCGTAGCCCGGTCTCGGGGTAAGCGGCCAGCGGCGCCGAACCGGACAGAAATCGGAGGGTCTTTTGGGGTCGGATTCGGGGGGGGGAGTTATAAGAGAGAGGAGGGGGTATTCTAGAGGGATATTGGGGAGTAGTGTTCCGGGGGGATGGGGTCGGGGTAGGGTTAGAGGATGTTGGCCACACCCTTGAGACGACGTCGTAGTCGTCGACGAGCGCCACCGTGATCGCCGTGTGCGCGGGTTCTGGCATGGCGGGAGACATTACCCCCCTAGGGGTGTACCGCCACCCCCCTAAAGGGTGTTCTCTGAAACCTGTTCGACCGTCGCTTGCACGAACCATCGATTGGGAGGATCCATCATGATCATTCTCGGCATCATCCTGCTCATTGCGGGATTTCTGTTGAAGATCTCCATCCTGTGGACCATCGGCATCATCTTGATCGTCGTCGGCGCGATCCTGGCGCTCGTCGGTTCGACGGGCCGTGCGGTCGGCGGCCGTCGGCACTACTACTAGGCCCTGCCATCCGATCCCAACTCCTGCTGAGCCGAGGAAGTTACTGGCCGGTAGGCTCAGCGGGAGGGGATCGGAGGGCTTTGATGGCCGAAACGAAAATCGTAGAGATTCACGGTGAGCGCGTCGCCGTCCGCGACGAGGGTGAAGGCGAAGCGCTGCTGTTGATCCACGGCATGGCGGGCAGTTCGCAGACGTGGCGGGCGATCATGCCGCAGCTCGCCAAGAAGTACCGCGTGATCGCCCCCGATCTGCTGGGGCACGGGGAGTCGTCCAAACCGCGGACCGACTACTCGCTCGGCGCGTTCGCCGTGGGATTGCGCGACCTGCTCGACGAGCTCGAGGTCGATTCGGCGACGATCGTCGGCCACTCGCTCGGCGGCGGAATCGCGATGCAGTTCCTCTACCAGCATCCCGACTACTGCCGTCGGCTGATCCTGATCAGCAGCGGGGGGCTCGGTCCCGACGTCGGCTGGATTCTGCGCCTGCTTGCCGCGCCGGGAGCCGAACTGGTGATGCCGGTCATCGCGCCGACGCCGGTACTTCGCGCGGGGAACTCCGTGCGTGGATGGCTGAGTGGGCTCGGCCTGCGCTCGCCGCGCGGCGCCGAGATCTGGAATGCGTACTCGTCCTTCTCCGACCGCCAGACGCGCGATGCGTTCCTGCGCACGCTGCGGTCGGTGGTCGACTATCGGGGTCAGTCGGTCAGCGCGCTCAACCGCCTGAACCTGCGCGAAGACCTGCCGACGCTGGCCATCTGGGGCGAGAAGGACAACATCATCCCGGTCGACCATGCCTATTCGGCGCTGGAGGCCAGGCCGGACTGTCGCCTCGAGGTGCTCCCCGATGTCGGGCACTTCGCACAGGTCGAGGCGCCCACCGAGGTGGCCGACCTGATCGACGACTTCATTTCCACCACGACAGAGTCATCTGCCGTACAGCGCGGCAGCTAGACCTTCGCGGACCTACTGGCCGGCGTTGGAAGCCAGATTGATTGCGTACTGACTGACGAACGTGCCTGCACCGGGCCCGCCATTGCATGATCCGTCGGACTCACCTGGACGCTTGACCCACAGAAAGGCGTCGACGTTCCCGTTCCCGGTGTCCGTTGTCGGCGCGGCGCCGAGCGCGCGTCCGCTCGGGTTGCACCAGTACATGTCGCCGTCCGCCGGACCCGCGCCGTTGCGTGACGTGTCGATGACATAGGGCTTACCGCCGGTCATCCCGGAGATCGCGTCGCCGTATCCCATCGACTCTTCGGTGGTGAAGAAGTTCGCGGTGTTGAGGCTGAAGCCCCGCGCCTTGGCGACGCCGACCTGGTTGAGCCGGTTGGCCATCTCGTCGGCGGCGACCCACCGCGAATGGCCTGCGTCGACGTACACCGCCGTCGCGGGGTTGGCGGTGAGTCGGTCAACGGCGTAGCTCATCAGGTCGAAGCGTTCCTGGCGCTGGTCACCCGAGAGACAGTCGGCCATGGCGAGCGCATCCGGTTCGAGGATCACGGCCGCCGGTCCACCACCGATGGCACCCGCGACGCCGTCGATCCAGCCTCGATAGGCATCGCCGGATCCGAACCCGCCCGCGGCGAAGCTGCCGCAGTCGCGATGCGGGATCCCGTAGAGCGCAAGAATCGGCATGGTGCCTGCCGCCTGGGCATCGACGATGTACTTCGCGTCCACAGAGGGGGTGGAACGGTTGTCCATCCAGTACGCCGTTGGCGTGTTGGCGATGGCGTCAACTGGGGATTCGGTCGACGCCATCGGCAGCGGTTCTGGCCTTGGACTTGGGGTTGACGTAGAAGGGCGCCCCGGCCAGCGGATTGCCGTCGGCGGCCAATCGCACCGTTGGGGACGGGCCGACCGGCGCCGGCTCTGCGGTGAGAACCATGCCGGCAACGGCCGCGACTGTCAGGAAGGGAGTGATCCACCGCGCGACTGCGCCTATCGCTGAGGACATACCCCGAAAACTTAGTGCCCAGGCGGTGCCTGCTGGTTGGCGGGGTCAGTCGATCGAAACGATGTCGGCGTCGTCGACGAATACCAGGCTGCCGTCTGCCAGCCGGACCGCCCACCGCCGTGCGGCATCGACGATGTGGTGCTCGCCGATATCCACTGCCTCACCGGATATGCCACCGAAGTCCTCGATGACGAACCCGTAGACCTCCTGAGGAGTGTCCGGGTAGACGCGCACTGCAGCGTCGACCTTGACCTGTCCCGAGTCACCGGCCGCTGTCTCACCCCGCGACTGCGTCATTGGTCCCCACTTCCTCCCAGAGTGTTTACCTGCACGTCAACTATTGCACGTCAACCGAGGTCGGGTCGGTTTTTGGTCATCCCCGGGCCGGCTGGGCAGGCGGTTTGTCCGAAGCGACGAACTCCTGCTCAGGCCGCCCTGTCGTGCCGTACCTGAGCTGAATCTTGACCTCGCCTGAGTTGGCTAGCGTCGAAAGGTACCGCTGCGCGGTTGCCCGCGAAACGCCGATCTCCGCGGACATCTCTGCCGAGGACATCGGCTGACCCGACGCGCGTAGCGCCTGTAGTACAAGGTCCTTTGTTGGCGAGGCCACCGCGGTAGGGGACTGGACGGGCGCAATCTTCGGGCGCAGAGCGTCGAGTGCGTTGTCCACCTCCGAGCCGCCGAGATTGGTGCCGGACAAGATCTTGCGGTATCGCGCGTAGCCGCCCAGTCTGGCTGCGAGGTCGGCGGGTGCGAATGGTTTGACGATGTAGCTCAGCGCTCCCGCGGCCATCGCGGCGCGGATGGTCGGGGCGTCGGTCGCCGCACTCAAAACCATGCTGTCGCAGCGCAGCCCGCGGACGAAGTCGATTCCGGAACCGTCGGGCAGATAGACGTCCACCAGTGCCAGGTCGACAGGTTCGGCCTTCTGTGCAGCCGCGATCGTCGTCGCCGTCGTCGTCACCGTGAAACCCGGCATGGCGTTGACGATGCCGGCATGCATGTTCGCGACGCGGAAGTCGTCGTCGACCACCAGCACCTTCAGTTCTGAGCTGCCCATTGGGCTTCCTCCTCTACCATCACGCCCGGCAGGCGGGCGATGAACTCTGCGCCACACAACTCGGCGTCCGGGTTGCCTGCACTCGACAGCCGAATGTCGCCGTCCAGTGCTCGGGTGATCTGTCGGGACAGTGCCATGCCGATTCCGCGTCCCCCCGGTATTCCGGAGTCCGGCTTCGTCGACTTGCCTTCGGTGAACACGTCCTCGACGAAGTCCGGTGCTACTCCGTCGCCGGTGTCGGCCACCGTGATGTGCAGCGTCGAATCATCCTGCAGCAGTTCGACTTCCACCACCTTGGCTTCGCTGGCACCGGTGCGCGCCGCGTAGATCGCGTTGTCGAGCAGGTTGCCCAACACCGTCGTCACGTCCACTGGCAGTGCGAGCCGACCCGGGACCCAGGTGTTCTCGCCGAGCGTCAGCGTGACCCCGGCTTCGCGGGCGGCGGCGGACTTTGCGGCCAGGAACGCCTGCAGGAATGCATCGCGGATGGCGTCGATACCCGGAATCGCCGAGCCAAGCGGGCCGGAGCCGAGCAACTCCTCCACGTATTGGGCCGCCTCGTCGACATGGCCGCTGTGCAGAAGACCGTTGAGGAGGTGCAGCCGATTGGCGAACTCATGCCGTTGGGCGCGAAGGACGGTACTCATCAACTGCACGGCGTCGAGTTGGCGCGTCAGCGATTCGACATCGGTGCGATCACGCACCACGAGAACGGTTCCCAGGTCTCGGCCGTCCCGGGACACGTGTCGCGCCGACACCACGACGATCCGTTCGCCGACGGTGGCGAGCGTGGGCGTCGGATTTGCGGACCTGAAGACGTCGAGCACGCGTGGGGTGAGGCCGATCTCGTCGACCGGCGTGCCGGGTTCGTTCCGAATCTCGAGCATGTCGCACGCGAGGTCATTGACGAACGTGACATTCCAATCGGTGTCGACGGCCAGCACACCCTCGTCGATTCCGTGCAGCACCGCCGCCTGACCGCGAATCAACTCGGCCATCTCCGACGGTTGCAGGCCCCACGTCAAGCCCCGCCACCGACGGGCCAGAAGCACGGAGGCCACCACGCCGATGATCAACGCCAGGCCGACAAGGATGGCGGCCTTTCGCACATCCGACCACAACTGGTGGTGTACTTCCGCGGTTGAGATACCGACGCTGACCTCGCCGACCACGCGGGTCGAATTCGGAGCGTAGACAGGAACTTTCGCACGAACCGATCGGCCGAGCGTGCCCTGCTCACGGTCCACCACCTCGTGGCCCGCCAGTGCCTCCGAGGGGTCGGTGCTGACGTGCTCACCGAGTTCGTCCCGGTTGGGATGGGACAGCCGGATGCCCTGGTCGTTGGTGATGACCACGAAGAGCAGGTCCGCGCGCGTCTGGATCTCGGTGGCCAGCATCTGCAGTTGGCCGTTGGCCAACGCTTCGGTGAGTTCCGGGCTCGGGGTGAGCGGGGTGGCGTCGTAGCGCGTCACATCGGCGCGGACCGCGGGGGCGTAGGCGACCGCACGCGCGACATCGAGCGACTGATCCTCGTACTGGGAAGCGAGACGGTCGTGGCTGAAGAACGCGAGCATGCCGCCTGCCAACCCCAGCGTCAGCGTCACAACGGCAACTTGCAGCACCAGCACCTGGGTGGCGAGACGCAGATCCATGCGCCGCATACGCACCATGAAAAGAGCGTACGTGCCGAGCCTGAGCACAATGCGCAAAACCTCGAAATCGCCTGTTGCGCGGGTAGTGAGCACAAGCGAGCCACCGCGTCGGCTGCTCCGTAACTTCGGTCGAAACCGGACCGAGGAGACCGCAATGCTGATGCAAGCCGACACCGATGCCGCGCGGTTGCGCGAACTCGGATACGAGCCGGAACTCGCACGAACTCTGTCGGTGCGCGACCTGGTCATCCACGGTCTGATCTACATGGTGCCGCTGGCACCGATCGGCATCTTCGGAATCCTCTACAACATGTCGGCCGGGGCGGTAGCCGCGGTCTATGTGATCGCCGCCGTCGCGATGTTGTTCAGCGCCATCAGCTACAAGGAGATGGCCCAGGTGTTCCCCGTCTCCGGCTCGACCTACAGCTACGTCAGCCTCGGGACGAACCGCTTCCTCGGGTTCGTCTCCGGCTGGGCGATCCTGCTCGACTATCTGCTCTTGCCCGCGCTGCTGTGTGTGTTCTCCGCGAGCGCGATGACCACCATCGTGCGGTTCGGTGCCCGCCTGGATGTGGGTGGTGTTCTTCGTGGCCGTCACCGCCGTGACGAACCTGCTCGGCATGACCATCACCGCGAAGATGAACAAGTACTCCCTCTACATCCAGCTCGCCATCCTGGCCGTGTTCCTCACCTGGGCAGCGGTTTTGGTCCTGCAGGGACACGCTCACCTGACGCTGGACCCGTTCCACCCGCACGGCGGTGCGCCGTGGTCGGTCGTGGCGGGCGCCATCCCGGTGGCGGCCTTCAGCTTCCTGGGTTTCGACGCCGTTTCGACCCTCAACGAGGAGGCCAAGGGCGGAGGCAAGGCCGTGTCGAAAGCGACGATGCTGGTCATGTACATCTCGACCCTGTTGTTCGTCGTGCAGGTCTACTTCGCGTGCATTCTGGTGCCGAACGGGACCCATTACGCCGAAGGGACGGCGGCCAACAACGCCTTCTACAACCTCGTCGGCGACATCATGGACAACAAGTTCAAGATGTTCATCGTGCTGAACTCGGCGCTGTTCGCGGCGTTGGGCAACATGGCGGCGGCCAATGCGACAGCGTCGCGGCTGGTTTACAGCATGGCGCGCGACGGCCACCTGCCGAAGCTGTTCGCTCGAGTGAGCGGCAAGCACAAGGTGCCGATGAACGCGATGGTCATGATCAGCGCGCTGGCGCTCGCGATCGGGATCTTCGGCGTCGGTCAGGCGAGCCTGCTCACCACGCTGGTGACTTTCGGAGCCCTGCTGTCATACATCCTGATGCACTTCAGCGTGATCACGCACTTCGTCAAGCGCGGCGGAAGCCGGCGGTGGTTCACCCACCTGGTCTCTCCGTTGCTCGGCGCGGCGATCCTGATGGTCGCGCTGTGGGACGCCGACGCCAACGCCAAGATCGTCGGAATCGTCTGGCTCGCCATCGGTCTCGGCGTCGCCACCTACCTGCGGATGTCCGGTCGTGACCTCAGGACTTCCGAGGTGTGACGGCTGTGCGGCCGGGCCTTGACGGCGGCGGCGACGGTACCACTGTGTGGCGAACCGGATCGCCGCCGCCAAGCCGCCTACAAGAGCAGTGAGCTGCACCCAGTAGTTCTTCACCGCGTCAAGCACCCCGTGCGCCCAACCACCCACACCCGGACCAGGTTTGGCCATGGGGTGCACGGGGATCCGCAGTGGCACCGTCTCGGTTGTGACGCCTCCGTCGGCGCCAGGACACGAGATGACGGCCTGTAGTTCGAGATCCCCTGACACGTGCGGCTGCACCTGCCAGCTGAACAGAATGCTGACGTCGTCGCCGATGGACTTGTCGATTGTGTCCAGTGGCGTGACCGTCGCATCCGAGGCGATCACGGATAGCTTCGCCCGGACTATCGTGCCCACCGTGACGTTGACGGGCAGGGGTTCCCGTGGCACATCGGTCGGAACCGTTGCCCTGATCATGGCTTGCAGACGCTGGGCATCGCCGATGCTCAGCGCGATGTTGTCGGTCTGTCCTTCCGCCAAGAAGGCCGGCGCATGCCACTCGGCGTTGCGCGTGATCATGCGCCCTACATCCGGCGGAGCCGGCGCCGGTGGTGCCACCGTGAAGGCGCGCGATGGGTTGGGGCCAGGGGGAGCAGGCGGGGCAGGCGGCGCAGGCGGCGCAGGCGGGCCAGGCGGCCTTTGCGAACTCATGGTCCGTGGTGTGCTCGACCCGGCTGGTTGCCCTGCGTCACTCGATGAAGCGCAGGCCGAAAGCACGAGCGCGGCAAGCGCTGTCGTGAGTAGGGCCATGACCTTGGTGCTGCGCATTTCCACAACGTAAGCCCGGTAAAACGCGTGGTAACGAGTAGTCGACTACCTGTTTCACTTCGACGGGCCCGCAGTTCCCCGACACGACGATGTGCCGGCCTCCCGTTGGGGAGACCGGCACGACGTCGTTCGCGGATGGGTTCGATCACACCGGGTTGATCTCGTCCAGGCTCTTCCCGGTGGTGCGCGGACCGAAGGGCACGAGCACGGCGACCGCGCCTGCCAGGGCGACGAGCACGACGGTGAACATCGCAGCGGCACCATAGTGATTCAGCACCGGGATGAGGATGAACGGAAGCGCCGCGCTCGAGAGCCGCGAAACCGAGTACGTCCATCCGACCGCTGTCGCCCGAACATCGTTGGGGAAGATCTCCGCCTGGTAGACGTGATAGATGTTCGAGAAGACGTTGCTCGCCGCGGTGGTCAGCAGCCCGAACACGATGATCATCGCCGGTGAGGTCACCGTCGCGAACAACACGCCACACACCGCCATGACGGCGACCGTGACCATGATCAGGTACTTGCGTTCGAACCTCTTCAGCAGCGGAATCGACGCCAGCGACCCCAACGGGTAGCCGATGAACGACACCGCGGTGAAGAGCAGCGATGACGTCACGTCATAGCCGCGGCTGACCAGGACCAAAGCCGCCAGCGTGCCGAACCCGTAGTAGCCGAAGGGCTGCAGCAGGTGGAACACGGCCATCACGGTCAGACGCTGCCGGTACGGCGAAAGCCGCAGCCGCGCAAGCGCAGCCGAAGCCGTCATCGGCTTCGCGTCGGTGTCGTCCTCGTCCTCGTCATCGATATCGGTGGTATCTGCCGGTGCAGGCGCCGAACCCGCTTCGAAGGCCCGCACTGCGGCCTCCGCCTCATCGGTCCGGCCGACACTCGCCAGCCATCGCGGCGACTCGGGCAGGCCACGGCGCAAGTAGATGACGAACAGTGCACCGATTGCACCGAGCACCAACAGGACTCGCCAGCCGTCGAAGCCGAAGATGCTGCGGCCGTTCATCGACAGGGACAGGAAGCCGAGCACGGGAACGGCCAGGAACGAGCAGGTGTAGGTCCATGCCGCCAGGCGGCCTCGATGGGCCTTGGGAAGCACATCCGAGAGGTATGAGTCGGCCACCGGGTACTCCGCGCCGACACCGATCCCAGCCATGAATCGTGCACCGACGAGCATCCAAGGATTCGGTGCGATCGCGCCGATGATGCTCCACACCGAGAACCACACCAGGTTGACGAGGAACGCATTCCTGCGCCCGATGCGATCGGCGATACGGCCGAAAGCCGCTGCGCCGACGAACATTCCGATGAACGACGACGCCATCAATATTTCCAACGCGGTGCCGCCGAACCCGTACTCCGTCTTCAGCGCGGTGGCGATGGTGCTGGACAGGAAGATCTCGTAGACCTCGAAGAACAGGCCGAGCCCGATCGCGACGACGATCTTGCGGTGAACGCGCCCGACGGGCAGGTTGTCAAGGCGGCGGCCGATGTCGTGCAGCCCGGCCTTGCGGCCGGGCTGCACCAGTGTTGCTGTCATTTCGAGTCTCCACTTGCACTTGAATCCGAGTCGCTGTTGTTGTTGTTGCTCTGATCGTGCGAGGAGTTGCTGTTCTGATCGTTCGAGGAGCCGCTGCTATCGCTGCTCTGCTGATCGTGCGACGAATTGCTGTTGTCGCTGTCGTGGTCGCCCGACGAGCGGCTGTTGTCGCTGTCGTGGTCGCGGTTCCCGAAATTCCAGCGGTTGTCGTGATCGTGGTTCGAGTAGTTCGACCGGCTGTCGTGGTCATCGGAGTAGTTCCACCGGTAGTTGCCGCTGTTGTTCCACTGCGAGGGATCCGAGTAGGACGACTGATCGGGCTGCTGGGCAGGCGGAGGCGGCGGGCTCTGTTGTGGTGCTTGTTGGCTCGCCGGCTTCGAGTAGCTGCCGCTGGACGTCGATGAGTGCGATGACGTCCGGTAGGTGGGTGCGGACGGCTGGGCGGCAGGCATGGGTGCCGGGGCCGGAGCCGGAGCCGCTGCGGGCGGAGGTGCGCTATGGGTGGCCATGTTCACCGGGGTGTCTGTGCGACGACCCGTGCAGCGCACCGAAGAGGCCGGCCGCCGCGGCGGCGACGAAGCCCGCACCCGCGAAGGCCAGCACGCGGGGGCGTGCGTACCAGGGCTGCTGCGCGGGATAGGCCGCGGACGCCGAGTTGAACTCCGGCTGCTCGGCCGACCATGCGTAGGCCGGCGGATACTGCTGACCGTAGGCCGGGCCGTACGAGGGTGCCTGCTGGACCGGCGCCGTCGGGCGTGCCGACGTCGGCGGGAAGTAGGCCCCCATGGTCGAGGTGTCGGGCGACGAGGTCTGCCACGGGGCGGCCTGCGTGCTGGTCCAGTCCTGGTTTTGGTTTGAAGGATAGGTGGTCATTTTCGTGCTCCTTGTTGGTCGGTCCGGTGCATGTGTTGCACCGCTGAACACGAAGTTAGGGAGTTGGAAGCGCCAAAGCCCGCTTGTGCGCACAAGGGGCGCTAACGGGCGATCTGCACCTTTTGCGCGTTGTGCTCACGGTGGATGGCAGTTGTCGGTGGGCAGGACTAATCGAATGTATGTTCGAATCGGATACGGCAGCGCGATCTCTGCTCGGGCGCATAGGTGTCTCTTCGCGAGAAGAGAATCGTGCTGCGGCCGCCGGTTTGGTATCGATCCATGACCTGTACAGGCTGCGGTTGCGCGAGGATGGCGGCCGCGACGACTGGGCGATAGACACCATCGAACACGTCGCCGCGGAGGTCGCAGCCGTGCTGCGGATCAGCCAGGGCCTTGCGACAACCCGCGTGAACGATGCGATCGCGATGGGCAGGCGGCTGCCGCAGGTTGGCGCAGTCTTTCGAGCCGGTGATATCGACTACCTCATGTTCCAGACGCTGGTGTCGCGCACCGAACTCATTACCGACCAGGACCGTCTGGCAGCTGTGGATGCCGAATTGTCCAACGCTGCGGCGCGTTGGCCATCGCTGGACAGAAGTCAGCTGATCGCACGGGTGGACCGCATCGTGGCCCGCCACGACCGTGACGCAAAGCGGCGGCGCAAGAAGAGGCGCGACGACCGCTGGGTCGAAATCTGGGACAGCGGCGACGGCGTGAGCGAAATCCGGGGCTTCCTTCGGGTGATGGTTGGTCGAGCGCTGGACGCACGCCTCGACGCCATGGCCGCCACCGTCTGCTCACATGATCTCCGCTCCCATGCGCAGCGGCGCGCCGACGCGTTTGACGCGTTGAGCGCCGGCGCTCACCGCCTCACCTGCGAATGCGATAGGCCCGACTGCACGGCAGGAGACAAAGCCGCGAGTGCTGTCGCCATGTACGTCGTCGCCAACCAGTCCACCGTCGAAGGCGCTAGCGACACCCCCGGTTACACAGTCGACCCCGATGAGCTCTTTCCGGCGGACCTCGTCGCGGAGCTGTCCAAGACGGCGAAACTGGTGCCGGTAGTGCATCCGGGCGACGCTGCTGCCGAGTGTGGCTACCGGGCGTCACAAAAGTTGGGAGATTTCGTCCGCTGCCGAGATCTGACGTGCCGATTCCCCGGCTGCGACCGCGCCGCGATCCGTTGCGACCTCGACCACACGATCCCCTTCGGCGAAGGTGGCCCTACACACGCCTCGAATCTGAAATGCCTGTGCCGAATTCACCATCTGCTCAAGACTTTTGGTGGGTGGCGCGACACACAACTGCGAGACGGCACCGTGATCTGGACGTCCCCGTCGGGCGACACATACGTCACCACACCCGGAAGTGCGCTTCTGTTCCCCTCGCTGTGCACACCGACCGGCGCGCTCACCGCGCCGCTTTACCGCGGCGTTGCAGTCCACCGATCGCGAAAAAATTGTGCCCAAACGCAGTCGCACCCGAGCACAGAACAAAGCGCAACGCGTCGCCGCCGAACGCAGACTCAACCGCCAAGACCGCGAAGTCGAAGTGCGGCCGGCGACGATGGCAACAAGCGCTCGCAATGGCCACCACCAAAGACGAACCCCCACCGTTCTGAACGGTTCTCGAATTCACTGCCCGTATGAGGGCGGAGCCTGAAGGTTCGGCGCGGCAGCGGCGAGCAGTGCCGCACGATCGCCGTTGCGCGGCGGATAGATGCGCTCGCCGTTGATGACCTGCTTGGTCGCCTTGGCCTCTTCGCCGCGGCTGACGACCTTGCGGTCCCAGCCCTCGGTGTACACGGCTCCGGCCGGACCGAGATCAAGCACCGTGACATACCAGGGGATCCGCAGCGGCAACATCGGAGCACCCAGCAAGTCGCTGACGACGTTGTAGCCGGCGTAGCGGCCCATCGGCCTTCCGTGCTGACACGACATCACCGACATGTGTTCGTCGTCCATCCTCGCGACCGCGACATCGCCCGCGGCGAAGACGCCGTCGACGCCCTCGACCCTCAAATAGTCGTCGACCGGCAGCCGGCCGAGCCGGTCGCAGCGGCACACCGAGCTGGGCCGTCAACCGGTTGGCCCGCATTCCGGCGCACCACACCAACGTCGCCGCCGGAATGACCTCCCCGTCCGACAGAGTGACGCTTCGCCCATCGACGGCCGCGACGCCCACGCCCGTCATGGTGTCGACCTTGTTGCCGGACAATGCCTCCTCGATGACCGGCCGTGCCGAATCACCCATGTCCGAGCCGACTTTCGGATTGTGGTCGACGAGGATCACCCGCGGCGTGACCCCGGCACCGAGCGCATCGGACAGCATCGCCGGTAGCTCGCTCGCGGTTTCGATACCGGTCAGACCCGCGCCGACGACCACCGCGGTTGCGGATGCCGGGTCGGTCGACGTCGAGGCCGCGAAGGTGTGCCTGCAATCGCGTCGCGCCGTCGTAGGTGTCGACATCGAAGGCGAACTCGGCCAACCCGGGAAGATCTGGCTTGGCCACCTTGCTGCCCACCGCCAGCACGAGGCGGTCATAGCCATGGGTTGCGCCGTCAGAGGTGCTGACGGTCGCCGCCGCCGCATCGATCTCGGTGACGTCGGCGGTGATGTGGCCGATGCCCGCCGGATCGAGCAGCTCCCGCAACGGGATTCGGCACGGGCTGAGATCGGCCTCGTAGTTGCGGACCCGGATGTCGTGGTACGGCTGCGAACTGATGACGGTGATGTCGACCTCGCCTTGAGCCGCGCCGAGTTCGTCGAGCCGCCGGGCTGCGCCCAGTGCGGCCCACAGTCCGGCGAACCCTGACCCGAGAACGAGAACACGCTTCGACGGCTGCATGGCCCTATCGTCACGTGTCACCGAAGGGGAGACAAGGGCGTGGCACTAAAGCGTCAGCACCGTCGAGCCGTGCGTCCGGCGACCCTCGAGATCGCGGTGCGCCTGAGCGGCGTCCTTGAGGTGGTATCGCTCACCGGTCGTCACGGTCACCGTTCCCGCCGCAATCGCATCGAACAACTCGCCCGCACGCCAGGCGAACTCGTCGTATGTGCGGTTGAAGTGCGTTCTCAGCGGCCGGGTGAGGTACACCGACCCTGCGGCGTTCAACCGCTGCGGATCGACGGGTGGCACCGGTCCACTCGCGGCGCCGTACAACGCCAGGGTGCCGCGAATGGCGAGGCTTGCCAGGCTCGCATCGAAGGTCGACTTGCCGACGCCGTCGAACACCGCGGCCACGCCGTTGCCGTCCGTGAGGCCGCGTATCGCAGCGCCGAACTCCTGCGCGTCGGCGGGGTAGTCCAAGCACGTCGGCTGCTCCCGCTCTACGGGACATCTCGGCCTTTTCCGGCGTGGACACCGTCGTGATCACACGCGCACCCAGGCTGGTGGCCCACTGCGTCAGGATCAGCCCGACGCCGCCGGCGCCTGCGTGCAGCAGTATGTCGTCTCCGGCGCTGGACCGGATAGACCGACCTGATCAGAAAGTGCGCGGTCAGACCCTTCAACAGTGCAGAAGCGGCGGTCTCGAAGGAAATGCCGTCGGGTACGCGCGCCGTCAATTCGACTGGTGCGGTGCAGTATTCGGCGTACGCGCCGATGGCGTCGGCGCTGGCGACCCGGTCGCCCACCCGAAATGCGGTGACATCCGCACCGACCGCGGCCACGGTGCCTGACACCTCGCTGCCGAGGACGCATGGCAGCTCATGTGGATAGAGCCCGGTCCGGAAGTACGTGTCGATGAAGTTGACGCCGATGGCCTCGGCTTTGATCAACACTTCGCCCGGGCCTGGCGTGGGAATCGGGGCTTCGACGTAGGTCAGTACGTCGGGTCCGCCCGTCTGACTGATCTGCGATGGCGTACATGATGGCTCCTATCGATTCCTGCGGCAAGCCAGGCGGCTTCTTCGCCGGGCGCGGGCAGTACGCGGCCGCCTTCGACGGCGTAATGGGCAGGGCTGCTTTCGAAAACCACCAACACCCGGTTCGGCGGCAATGCCGGTGATCCGCGTGGCGGCGTCGGCGATCTCGGTTGCGAGCCGGGTCGTTTCAGCTTCGGGATGCCCGTCGCGCACCCACCCCGTGATGAGCAGTGGAGACGCGGGCACGCCATCGGTGTAGACGTTCTCGGCAGGCTGTTCGTTGAAGACGACATTGACGTAGGTGCTCGGCACGTGATTGATCGCCGAATGGATGTGCGTGATCTCAGCGGCCAGAGCGGCTTTCACCTCGGTGGTGAGCGCCGAGTCGACCGTGGTGCAGGTGTAGATGGGCATTTCTTCCTCCTGGAGTGTGGAGCTCGGCGGGGGTTCGTGGCCCCCGCCGAGCTTCGTTGTCGAACTCGGCTGGATCGTCAGCCGAGATGCGGCAGTTCCGCCTGGGTGTGGACGACGATGACGGTGGGCCCGTCGGCGTCCAACGCCAGCTTGAACTCGGCCGCGAGTTCGTCGGTCGTCTTCACGTCGGCCGTATGGCACCCGAATCCGGTTGCCAGCGAGGCGATGTCGAGCCCCGGCAGATCCAACGCGGGAACGTGGGGCGTCTGCTCCAGCAGTGCGAACGACTTGAGCACCTCGTATGCCTCGTTGCGCAGCACCACGAAGACGATCGGCAGCTTGTGTTGAGCGGCCGTCCAGATCGCCTGGATGGAGTACTGGAACGATCCGTCGCCGATGGTGGCGACGATGTTCCGCTTGACTCCGCGCTCACGGTCGCCGAGCGCAAGTCCGACGGCTCCGGGAACGCCCCAGCCGATGCCACCGCTTCCGGTTGCGAAGAAGCTGCCCGACCGCGTGGTGGGAAGCCACTGGAAGAGTTCGGCCATCGTCGACGTCGACTCCATCACCACCGCTGAATCGTCTGGCTTCACGGTTGCCAAGGTGGCGTACACCTCGTCGGCTGTCAGCGACTCCGTCGGCGCCGAGGTCCGCACGGCGCGGTCCCGGTTGAATGGCGTCACGGCCGGCCGCCCGACCGGGGTGTCGATCAGGTCGACCAGTTGCTCCAGCCCGATCCGGACGTCGCCGAGCAGGCTGTCGCCCACCGGCGCGACGGACGCGAGGTGCGGATCGACCGTGAGCTGGATCAGGTCGGTGCCCTCCGGCAGATATTCGCCGGCCACGTATGGGTAGTAGCGGAACACCTGCGCGCCGATCACGATGACCAGATCGTGACCCTGGAGCACCTGGTTGACCTCGGCGATGGTCATCGGCAACGGGCCCTGGTACAGCGGATGATCCTCGGGGAACGAGGTCCGGTCGGCGAGGGCGCTGCCATGGACGGGCGCCCCCAGCTTCTCGGCGAAGGCAATGCCCGCGTCCCATCCGCCTGCCCTGTCGACCTCCGGCCCGAGCACCAGCAGCGGCCGCTGCGCCTGATTGATCCGGTCGGCGAACTCGCGGAGCCGCTCGGCATCCGGGGCCGTGCGCTCGCTGACGGTTCTCACAACTGCCGGGCCAAGGGCCGGCTTCTGCCAGTCGTCGAGCGGGATGGACAGGAAAACGGGGCCCTTCGGCTCCTGCATGGCGACCGCGTAGGCCTGCATGAAGGCAGCGGGCACGTCTTCGGCGCGCGCAGGCTCGTAGGACCACTTGACCCAGGGCTTGGGAAACTCGGTGGCATTGGGGTTGTTGAGGTAGGGATCGATCACCGACATCTCCCGGGTCTGCTGACCGGCGGTGATGATCAGCGGGGTGTTGGCCCGATAGGCGGCCACCAGGCTGCCCATCCCGTTGCCGGTGCCCGCCGCAGTGTGCAGATTGACCAGCGCCGGCTTGCCGGTGGACTGGGCGAACCCGTCGGCCATCGCGACCGCCGACGCCTCCTGCAGCGCCAGCACATAGGTGAAGTCCTCGGGGAAGTCCTGCAGGAACGTCTGTTCGGTAGAGCCTGGATTTCCGAACACCGTCGTGAGCCCCAGCGTGCGGAGCAGATCGTAGGTGACGTCGTGAACCGTCTTGTTCTCTGTCATCGGAACCACCAGCTTTCGTCGTTGGAATGAAATCGGCTCCCGAGCGGTTACTCGTTTGCGCTGGTGATTACCTTGGCGGTCGCTGGGAATCTGGTCATCGGCGCTGACCGCCATCTACGGGTGATGCTGGCCGTGGTCGGCCGGTTACCGCTAGCCGGTAGTGCGCGTCGTCAGCACCGGCCAGCTCCTAGTTCAGATAGTCCGGACCGCCGACGTAAACGGTGTCGCCGCTGTGGTGCGGCTCGTGCGTTGCGCGGACGATGGCTTCGGCGAACTCCGCGGCCATCGGCAGACCCCCGCTTGCATCGCGGCGCGCCGCTATCGCCTCGGGATCGCGCCGCTCGAACAGGCGCACCATGACGCTGTCCTCGATCATGTCGCCGGACACCACCACGAACACCACTCCGGCGGCCTCGAACGCAGGCATTTCGCCCCGCAGGGCGTCTTCCCCTGCCTGCTTGCTGACCGCGATCGGCAGATAGTCCTTCGGTACGGCTCTTGCGGCCGTGGAAGTGCGCCAGATGGCTTGTGACGAAGACTATTCGGCCCCCTGCCGACATCAGCGGAAGTGCGAGCCGAGCCAGCCCGCACCTGCGCATCGCGGTTGAGTCGCATCGCATAGCCGGCGTCGGCGCCGGGTTCGAGTCCGCCGGATGCGTTGAGGACAAGCACATCCAGGCCGCCGAGCCGGTCGCCGATATCGTCGAGCATCGCCCTCAGTTGCCCGCTCGTCGGTCAGATCGGCTTGGACGGCGGTGGCCTCGCCGCCTGCCGCTCGCACGGCTTCGACAACTGCGTCCGCGCGGTTGGCCTTGTCCCGGTAGTTGACGATGACGTGGTGCTCCTGGCCCGCGAGCCGGGTGGCGACTTCTGCCCCGACGCCGCGAGAGGCGCCGGTAACGAGGAAGGCCCTGCTCACGACCCGTCGCGCGTCATCGCGTCGGCGAGGTCGTAGTCGACCGACACTCCACCCCACGCCTCACCGGCGCCGTAGGCCACCAGGGCCATCCTGCCCGTCGCCGGTACGGACCGCTGCGCCACGCAGGTGCCCAAGGCCAGCGGGATCGACGCCGCCGACGTATTGCCGAAATCCTCGACGCTGTCGACGAATACCGCGTCTCCGCTGTCGACTTCTTCTGCGATCTTCTGCAGGATTCGCGAGTTCGCCTGATGACCGACGATCACGTCGGATTCGATGCCGTTGTCGTGCAGCCGATTCAGCGTTTCCGACATCGTCTTGACCGCACGGTCGTACACAGCCATCCCGTCCAGCTGTATGCCGCCGCCGATCTCACCCCGCATCAGGTCCACCCGATCGCCGTCACAGCCGGCGTGCCAACTGTGGTCCCGAAACGTCGGACGCGCCTCGAGCAGCACCGCGCCTGCGCCGTCACCGAAGAGGCAGCCGGTGTTGCGATCCGACTTGTCGATGAGGCGTGACATCGCCTCGACGGCGCAGACGATCACCGCGCTTCCCGGTGTGCACAGCGACAGCCCGGAGATCAGTCCGTACACGAAGCCGCTGCACGCCGCATTGACGTCGAATGCAAGGACATTCGTCTCCAGACCCGACTGTTTCGCGACCCGCTGTGCGATACCGGGAACCTTCCCGCCCGTCGAGCAGCTGACGACGATGAGCGCGGCGATGTTCACGCGCTCGCCGTGGCGCGCGACCAGCGGCGCGCACACCTGCGCACCGACGTTCTCGAGCGGTTCGTCGGGATCCATCCACCAGCGCGCGCGGACTCCTGTGCGTCGCCGAATCCACTCGTCGGTCAGGCCGATTCCATCGAAATAGTCGTTGGTGATGTGCGTGCCCGGGGTCGCCGTGACGATGTCGACGATGCCCGCGGTCACTGCGAGCCGATCAGTTCTTTGAAGTAGGTCGCGATATCTGCGGGTGTCAAGCAGTCGGCCACGCGTTCCAGGTCGGCTTGCACGCCGAACTCCTTCTCGATCGCCTGGCTCAGATCGACGACGTCGAGCGAGTCCATGTCGAGGTCGTAGATCAGCTTGTCGAAATCCGCGACGTCTGCCGAGGGAGTCCGGCGTCGGATGATCGACAGCATCGCCGAGTTCATGCGCTCGTCATTGGACGGCATTACTTTTCGCCTTTCATCGTCGTTCGTCGAGCGTGTACAGGACAGCACCCGAAGTGGTGATCGAACGTGCGGCGACGACGATGTCGGCGATGGTGCCCGACTTCTCCGCCACCAGGTCGAGACTGCTCTTGTCAGTCTCCAACACCGCGACCACGTCGCCGCGCTCGACATCGTCCCCGACAGAAACCAGCCATTCCACGACAAGAGCATCCGTCAGTCCGTGCCCGAACTCCGGCACCAGAATGTCGACTCGATTGCTCAACCGCACATCTCCTCGATCGCGCCGATGACATCGGACACACCGATCAGATAGTGCTTTTCGTAGTCCGCGGGTGGGTACAGCTGCCGCGGCGCTGCCAATCGTCGCATCGGCGAACGCAAGAGCTCGCTGCCGCGTTCGGCCACCGTCGCCACGAGTTCGGCTCCCACGCCCGCGAATCCGACCGCTTCGTGCACGACAAGCAGGCGGCCTGTTCTTGCCACCGAGCTCAAAACGGTTTCGACGTCCATCGGCGCGATCCACCGCAGATCCACCACCTCGACATCGACTCGGGAAGCCACGAGCTCGGCTGCCTTCAGCACTTCCTCGAGTACGGCACCCCATCCGACGACGGTGATGTCGGACCCGCGGCGCACGACCCGTGCGCCCAGCGCTGACTCCGGCTCCGAATCGTCACGGGTTTGCGGTCTTCGCTTCCAGTACAGCCGCTTCGGCTCGTAGAAGATGACCGGGGAGCCGAGCGCCACGGAGTACTTCAGCATGGCTGCGGCATCGGTCGGGCAGGACGGAAATGCGACATGCAGACCCGGCGAATGCGCGAAGTAGGCCTCGTTTGACTCGCTGTGATGCTCGACGGCTCGGATGCCACCCCCGACGGGCACCCTGATCACCAGGTTGAGCGCGACGTCGTCGTTCCAGCGCGTCTTGATCCGCGCTGCCTGGGTGATGATCTGATTCATACCGGGATAGATGAAACCCTCGAACTGGATCTCGCAGACAGGTTTCAGACCACTCAGCGACATCCCGATCGCCTGGCCCACGATCGAGGACTCGGCGAGGACCGCGTCGCGGACGCGATCGGATCCGAATCGTTCCTGCAGGCCCTTCGTCACGCGGAACACCCCGCCGAGACGACCGATGTCCTGACCGACGAGCACGACCGACTCGTCGGTTTCCATCAGGTCACCCAGAGCGCCGTTGAGCGATTCGGCCAGACAATCCGCTGCTGTACCGATCACTGGGCGAAGGCTTTCAGCAGATCCTGCCGGGCGGCGGCGACGTCGGCGTCGACCGAACTCAGCCATTCCTCGTCGACGACATCTTCGGCGACCAACGTGTCGCGGTATTGCTCGACGGGGTCGTTGGCGACCGCCGTGGCGAGTTCGTCGGGTTCGCGGTACTTGGTGTGCGGATCGGATGTGGTGTGTCCTCCGATCCGTGTGGTCCTCAGCTCGATGAGAGCGGGGGACTGCGACGTTTCGACGTATTGCCTGGCCTCGACGCAACTGAGATAGGTGAGGTCGGGATCGTCGGCGGAGATCGACCACGACCGGACGCCGAACCCCTGTGCGCGGTCGGCGATCGACGTCAGCATCTGTTCGTGACTTGGTTTGGAGATCGCCCACCCGTTGTTCTGGCAGACGAAGAGCACCTGCGCGGACTCGACCGCTGCGAGGTTCAACGCCTCCGACATGTCACCCTCGCTGGTTGCGCCGTCGCCGACGTAGACCACCACGGTTTCGACCATGTTCTGCAGGCGCTGTCCGATCGCGTATCCCACGCCGTGCAGTGTCTGTGCCGCAAGGACGAGCGTGTACGGAAAGAACCCGTGCTTACGCGGATCCCAGCCGCAGTACGTGCGGCCGGCCCATTGGGCAACCAACGAGACGGCGTCGATGCCTCGCACAACGGCGACCGCATGCTCCCGATAGCTGGGGAAGATCACCGCTTCGTCGCCGATGGCCAGCGCCGAACCGACCTGCGCAGCCTCCTGCCCCCGGCACGACAGCCACAGGTCGATGGCGCCCTGGTTCTGCAAAAGCCCCGCCTCTTCGTCGACGCCCCTTGCCATCAGCATGTGTCGCAACATCGCGCGCCTGGTGTCCGCCTCGACGAACCCGGTGGTCTCCACATAACCAAGCCTAATGGCAAAGCACCCGTTCTACCTGGCGACATGCTCGTCGCACTGCGGATCGGGCGCCGGGTCGTCGGGTCGATGCGTCGCCAGTACGCAGCCTGCGAGGATCAACACGAGTGCGGCCACGTTGAACGCCGTCAGCGGCTCACTGAGCACGATCACCCCGGCCAGGAGCGCGACCGCCGGGTTGACGTAGGTGAAGACCAGCGCGCGCGCTGCGCCGACTTCGCGTATCAGCGCGAAGAAGACGATGAATGCCAGCGCCGTGCAGATGACGGCTAATCCGGCCAGTGCCAACAACACTCGCGTCGACGGCATCTCGGTCGGCCAGGTCGCCGCGGCGGGAGCGGCGTAGACCAGCGCGGCGAATCCCAGGCACGTGGCGGTCATCGGGAGGGCGGGCACGTCGGAGAGATGCCGTGCGGCGATCAACGGAGCGATCGCGTAACACGTGGACACCAACAGCACCTCGATGATCGGCCAGGCCGTGCCGCCCGTGAGATGCGGACCCGCGAGAACCGCCACCCCGGCCAGTCCGACACCAAGGCCGACGACTCGCCGTCGGCCGAGCCGTTGCTCACCGCCGGTGAAGCGGTCGAGGATGGCGGCGATGATCGGCGACGCGGCGATCAGCAGGCCGGTCATCGAACTCGTCAGATGGCGTTCGGCGTCCGAGAGCAGGTACCAGGCCGCGATGATCTCGAAGAACGAGAAACCGAGCAGCGGCTTCCAGTGCCTGCGGACCATGGCGGGGATTCCGCTCGACAGCGCGAGCGGAAGCAGCACCGCCGCCCCGACCGCCGTCCTCGCGAATACCAGTACGGGAACCGACACGCCTTCGACGGCGACCTTGATCATCAAGTAGGGAATGCCCCAGATGACGCTCATGGCGATGAACAACAGCCATCCGCGCGAACTCACGGCGATGACACTACGAGCCGCCGCGGACACGCTTGGCGGGGGCAGCGACAATGAGTTCCCGTGAAGCCACGCAACGCCGCGGTCGCGGCTGCCATGGCGGCAGCGGGAATCGAATGCGACATCAAGATCCTCGCCGCCGACGCGAAGACGGCAGCCGCCGCCGCCGACCAGCTCGGCTGTGAGGTCGGCGCCATCGCCAACAGCCTGGTCTTCGAGTGTGACGGCAGTCCGCTGCTGGTGCGCAGCGCGACCGACCAGGCGATCGGGGGAGTGGCGCCGAGGACCGCAGCCGGTACTCCGGACTCGGTGATGCCGATGACCTACGGCCAGCTGCTGACGATCACCGAAGGCGTTGCCATGCAGGTGCGTTGATCACTGCGATGCCCGTCGCAGCTTGGCATACCTTCCGATGTGGTGGTCGGTGGTGCCGAACTCGAACTGCATCGCCGTCAGCCGCTTGAAGTAGTGGCCGATCGCCAACTCCTCGGTCATACCCATTCCGCCGTGCAGCTGCACGGCCTGCTGGCCGACGAAGCGGGCCGCCCGCCCGACCGTCGCCTTCGCGGCAGACACCGACCGCGCGCGTACCGCGGGTTCGTCGTCGAGGTGCAGCACGGCGAGCAGGACGGCGGCGAATGCCTGCTCCACCTCGATGTGCATATCGACCATGCGGTGCTGGAGCACTTGGAAGCTGCCGATCGGCACGCCGAACTGCTGGCGCTGCTTGCAGTATTCGACGGTGTCCGCCAATACCTTTCGCATGCAACCGACGGCTTCCGAACAGATCGCGGCTGCACCTTCGTCGCGGGCCTGCTCCAGCGACGGCCACGCCTGGCCGTCCTGCCCGAGCAGAGCGTCTCCTGGTAGCCGCAGGCCGTCGAGCACGATGTCGGCGGCGCGTCGGTCGTCGACGGTCCGGTAACCGGTGAGCGTGAGGCCTGCGGTCACCGAGTCGAGGTCGACGAGGAACAGCGAAAGACCTTCGGAGGTGGTTGCGGTGATGAGGAGATGCGAAGCCAGCGGTGCCGTCATCGCCATTGTCTTGCCGCCGTTGAGGTTCCAGCCGTCTCCATCACGCTCGGCGGTGGTCGCGGCGTCGTCCCAGCGATCGCCCGATTCTGCTTCGCACGCGGCCAGCGCGACGACCGCGGTGCCTTCGGCGATCTGCTCGAGCAGCGACGTGGCCCTCTCGCCGCCTGCGCGTTGCAGGAGCCCGCCGCAGACGACCACCGCGTCGACGTAGGGCTCGACGACAAGGGCGTGGCCGAGCGCCTCGGTGATGACCATGAGTTCGACTGGGCCGCCGCCGATTCCGCCAACTGCTTCGGGGAGGGTGGCGCCGAGGATTCCGAGTTCGTCGGCGAACGCCCGCCAGATCTCGGGCTGCCAGCCGGCACCGGTCTTGGCCGCGGCACGACTCTTCTCGAGGTCGTAGCGGGTCGCCAGGAACTTCGTCAGCCCGTCGCGAAGCAGTTCTTGTTCCTTGCTCAGGTTGAAGTCCATCAGAGCCCCAATGCTGCTTTGGCGAGGATGTTGCGCTGAATCTCGTTGCTGCCTGCGTAGATCGAACCGGCACGGTCGTTGAAGTAGCGCAGCGGCGCGACCGCCTGCCACGGCTCTCCGCTGAGATACCCGTCCGGTGGCGGCTCGTATTCGGTGACGGGCCCGCCGGGGCGGGTGGCGTGTGGTTGGTACGCGCGCCCGCGTGGTCCGGCCGCCTCCATCGCCATCTCGGTGAGAGTCTGGCTCAGCTCGGTGGCAACCACCTTGAGCATCGAGGCTGCGGTGCCGGGGTTGCGGCCCTGCGACACCGCGGCGAGCACCCGGTACTCGAGTATCTCGAGCACCTCCGTGCGGATCTGCGCGTCGGCGAGCTTGCGCGCGAACGCCGGGTCGTCGATGAGGCGACCTCCGTCGGGACCGGGCATCTCGGTCGCGACGGTCGAGATCTCCTCGGCCATCACCTGCAGCGCAGGCGAGGACGCGCCGCCACCGCGCTCGAACTCGAGCAGGTACTTCGCGACGGTCCAGCCGTCGTCGATCTTGCCGAGCACGTTGGTCTTCGGCACCCTGACCTCGTCGAAGAAGACCTGGTTCTGTACCTCTTCGCCCGATGTCATGACCAGGGGGCGGATCTGGATGCCCGGCGTGGCCATGTCGATCAGCACGAATGTGATGCCCTGCTGCTTCTTCTCACCGCGTGACGTTCGCACAAGCCCGAACATCCAGTTCGCCTCGCGGGCGTGCGTCGTCCAGATCTTGCTGCCTGTGCACACCAGGTCGTCGCCGTCGTCGACCGCGGCCATCGTCAGCGACGCCAGGTCCGATCCGGATTCCGGTTCGGAGTAGCCCTGGCAGAAGAACACCTCTCCGGTGAGGATGCGGGGCAGGAAGAAGTCCTTCTGCGCGTCGGTGCCGAAGGCGATGATCGCGTGCGAAACCATCCGGATCCCCATCGGGGACAGGGAGGGCGCGCCCGCCAGGGTGGATTCCCTGCTGAAGATGTAGTGCTGCGTCAGGCTCCAGTCGCAGCCGCCGTGTTCGACGGGCCACGCGGGGGCGGCCCAGCCGCGCTCATGCAGGATCTGCTGCCACTGCATGCTCGCGTCATGGTCGGCGTACACGCTTGTCATGAGGCGGCCCGCCGTGCGCAGCTCCGGTGTCAGCTTCTCGTCGAGGAAGCTGCGCACCTCGTCTCGGAAGGCGGTGTCAGCATCCGACCACTGCAGGTCCATGGGATCCCCTCTGCTTGGTGAGCACATAGTAAACCTAGTTACTCAACTGGAGGTAATCGACGTCCGCCCGCGCCAGGACGCCATTCGCCGATGGCCGAATTTATACACCGGCGCTCGGTCAATTGCTGATCTATACATTCGTGTTGTTGCCATAATCAGCAAGAGCAATTGTTTGCAGTCGAAATTACCGAGTTTGAGCGCGTTTTATTCGAAATATTTCAGAGTTGGCAATCGAACGATGAATAGCCACAGATTCATCTCGTCGGCAACGCATAGTTTGCACAGGTAACGATGAAGCCGTTGAGAAATACGCGGGAGCGTCGTCAGCGAACTGGCGCTGCGGAGAACTGCACCGGAATTCGCCGCTGGGCGAGAAGCGCCTCCATCGCATCGCCCGCCACCGGCCGGGACAGCAGGAAGCCCTGCGCCCGGTGGCAGCCGTGCCGCAGCAGGGTCAGCGCGGCCTCCTCGGTCTCGACGCCCTCGGCGACGAGTTCGAGACCGAACGACTCGGCCAGCGCGATGACGGCGCGCACGATCGCGAGATCTCCGGGGTTCGTGCCGAGCTCGCGCACGAAGCTCTTGTCGATCTTGAGCGTGTCGACCGGCAGCGACTTCAGGTGCGACAGCACGCTGTAGCCGGTGCCGAAGTCGTCGATGGCGATCTGGACGCCGACCTCCTTGAGGCCTGCCAGGGTGATCCGCGTCGTCTCGATGTCCTGGACGACCACGCTTTCGGTGATCTCGAGGCATACCGAACCGCCGTCGAGGCCGAACTCATCGATGATGCTTGCGACGGTCTCGACGAAACCCTCCGTGACCAGCTGCACGGGGGAGACGTTGATGCGCAGCACCGCGTCTAAGCCGATCCCCTTCGACCGCCACTTGCGGAACTCGCCGCAGGCGGCGCGCATCACCCATCGGCCCAGCTCGCCCGCGAAGTTGATCGACTCGGCAACACCGATGAACGCGTTGGGGGACAGCAGCCCGCGCGTCGGGTGCTGCCAGCGGACCAGCGCCTCGAAGGCGAGGATCTCGCCTGTGCGCATATCGACCTCGGGCAGGTAGTGCAGGATCAGGGCGCCGTTCTCGATCGCGCTCTGCAGGTGAAGCTCGATGTCGTTGCGGAACTCGCCCTTGAGCGACATGTCGTCGGAGAACACCGCGATCTTGTTTCCGCCGCCGCCCTTCGCCGCGAGCAGTGCCTGGTCGGCGCGGCGCAGCAGATCGGAGGTGGTGTCGCGACCCGGCACGCCGAGCGCGACACCGATGCTCACCGTGCGGGTCAGCATCTCGCCGTCGATGGACACCCGCTCGCGAAGCGTGGCCTGCAACCGGTTGGCGAGGGCCTCGGCCTCGGCGGCGGACGTCGGACCCACCGGGACGACGACGAACTCGTCACCGCCGAGTCGGGCGATCAGGTTGGGGCCCTCGACGCCTTCCTCGAGCCGCTTGGCGAAAACGCGGATGAACCAGTCGCCCGCGGTGTGGCCCAGATAGTCGTTGATGGCCTTGAGTCGGTCGAGGTCGAGGAACAACGCGGAGACCGGGCCCGGCTGTCCCGGCGCCAACCTCTCGTCGAGGTGGGCGATCAGGGCGCGACGGTTGTTGAGGCCGGTCAGGTCGTCGTGCTCGGCGAGAAAGCGGAGCTGGTCCTCCGCCACGATTCGCGCCTGCAGCTGTGCGAACAGCGATGCGATCGCCTTGAGGGCATTGAGCTCTTCGGGCATCCAGTCGCGGCTGCCGATCTTGACGAAGCCCAGACAACCCGTGGTGACGTCGCCCGAGAGCATCGGCACGACCGCCATCGTCACCCCGGGAATGTTGGTGGCCGCCTCGATGGTCTTCTGATATTCGTCGGTCGCAGGCTCCGGGCGGAAGACCAGGATCTCTTTCGCGGTCTCGGCGGCGGCGAAGACAGGGTCCGCGTCGGCGAAGTACACGGTCCCGATCGGATCGGGGTCGGGGATCTCGGGGCGGAGCGGCCACTCCGCAATGAGGATCGTCGCGTGGATGTTGTGGTCGTTGTGCCGCAGGAAGCTGAAGTCGACACCGAAATGGCCGACCAGTTGGCCGAGCACGCGCTGGCTGACCGTCGCGGAGGTAGCCGCATTCACCGCCATCAGTTCGGTCGCGACGGCGGTGACGACTTCGTCCAGGTTACGAGCCACGTTTGCTCCTGGGTCTGCTGTTATGAAAAGAGACTACTGGTATCAACGGCCCGACGCTGGCTCCTCACCGACGTGGCAGGCGCATCGGACAATCTCAACACCAGTGCCACCGATTCGCCGGGCTCGATTGCTGAAAGCGCGCGGAACTGAGCCATCAACCCCCGCAACGTCGCCGCGTATTTTGCCGACAGCGTCTCCAGATCCCCTTCGTCGTGTGCGTAGAGGAACACCGGCGAGACTGGCTGGACCGCAAGGCCGCGCAACTGGGCGACCACCCAGACCGCTTCGACGGCGGCTCCCGCGCGCGCGTAATCCGTCAGCGCGGTGCCGTCCATCGACACGACCGCGAGACACGAACCGGCCAGCACGCGTTCCCTGGTGTCGGAGCCGAGCGCTGTGCCCAAACCCCATTCGTCGAGACGGGCCATGACCTCGGGTCGACGCAGAACATCCAGCTTGACCAGGTCGGCACGCGCGAGTTCCAGGCTCGCGACGTCGATGCCCGAGTCCTGTGCCTGGTCGCCGGGGAAGCGCACTTCGGAAATCATCTCGGTGTGCAGCCGCGGTGTCAGATACCGGATGCGATCGGACTCGGCCAGGATGTCCGCCGCCGCGGCGATGTCGTCGGGCGTGGTCATCAGGTGCAGGCGGGCGCCTTCGCGCTGTGCGGTGGCATGCAGGACCTTCGACGACGTCGTCGGGCAGCGAGACCTGCTTGCCGTAGTGGCGGTTGGTCTCCCTTGCCAGCATCGCGTCGTACAGCGCGGCCAGTTCGGGGTCGGATCCATCGGCGAGGTGCAGGACGGCCCGCAGCGGGCACGATTCGTCACCGGCTTCAAAGGACACCGGCCCGAGAACCCCGTCGGCGGCAGCGGCCACCCGGGCGTTGAATGCCGCGGCGCCGACCGCGACGGCGCTCGCGCGGTACGCGACGTCCATCGTCGAGGTGTGTTCGGGCGCGAGCGCGATGGTGATGGCCCGGTGGTCCGCCGAAATCTGCCAGGGCTGGGCGTTTCCGCCGGATGGCGCGCGCACTGCGGCCGCGACCGCCCGTCCGACGGCGCCTGTCGGGATGGGAACGTCGTGGAGCTTCTCCTGCCTGCTGCGCCGCCGGATTCGACAGCCCGGGCTCGGCGATCGTGGCCATGTGGCGGGCGATGTCGACACGCACCCGGCCCGACGCAAGTTCCTCACCGAGGCCGATTCGCCTGACGGCCTCTGCCACCAGCGCGGCGCTCGCGGCGACCTCGGCGACCAGTTGTGGCCAGGTGGCCAGGGTGGTTCCGACCTCGACGAGGGATGCGGCCATCCGCGGCGACAGTTGTGCGCCGTCCATCATCCGCAGTGCGTAGGGGACCTTCTCCTCGCTCGGCAACCCGGAGAGCTCCGCGAACTCCAGGTCGCCGAGCAGTCCGTGCAGAATCTGGCGATCGGGCTCGGTGTCGAATCGTTCGACGTCCAGCGTGCCTCGGTCGCCGGTGGCCATCAGCACCGGGATGCCGCGCGCGCGTGCGACCTGGCGTATGAGGACCTTCGTGTCGAGCGAGTCGCATTCCTCCACGAGAACGTCGACGCCGTCGAGGAACTCCTCGACCGACTCCGTCGTGATGCCTCTGTCGAACAGTTCCACCGGCAGGTACGGGTCGAGCTCGGCGATCCGTCGTGCCGCCACCGTCGCCTTGTTCAACCCCAGGTCGAACACGGTCGCAGGTACCCGGTTGAGGTTGGATAACTCGAGATCATCGAAGTCGGCGAGGCGCAGTCGTCCGCACAGTCCCTCCTGCGCGAGGAGGTGGGCGATGGCATGGCCGACGCTGAGCCCGACGACGCCGACCCTGAGTTCGGCTAATTTCCGCTGTTCATCGGCGGTGATGAGGTTTCGGTTCCGGTTCAGCCTCACGGCGCGGAAGCCGTGCGGACCGAGAAGGCTCGCGACGGTTCTCCGCCAGGGGTAATAGGCCCAGCTCTTGGCTTCTGCGAGTGCTTCAGGGGCCGGCGGCGGGCGAAGGCCGAGCAGCTCGTCGCGCTGCTCGTCCCACCTGTCGATGAATTCGATGCCGGAGTCTGCTCTCAACTCCGATAGCAGTTGATGATCGCTGGGATCGGCCTCAACCAGGACCGTTGCGGTGAAGGAATCGCCGCCGGCTGGGGTCACAGGCCGCTTCCGAGCGCGCGGGCACCGACATGGTCGAGCTGACGCGCGAGGATGGCCATTTCATTGAAGATCTTCGAAACCTGCTCAGGCGCCGCGTCGTTGGTGAAGGTGCTGCGATCCCACCACATCATCTTCGTACGGTATCGGTCGTCGGGATACGGCGTCGCGGGAATCCTCGTCGCGACGACGCCGCCGGAGGTGCGCCAGCGGTTGAGCACGTGCGATCCGGCCGTCGCAACGACGAACTGAGCGTCGAGCAGCGCCATGGTGGTGAACGGTGTGCGCGCCAGGGTGCTGCCGAGCGCCCTGCTGCGGCTCTGGTCGTCGGTCATCCAGGCGGTCTTCATCTCCACCACGCCGAACGGCAGCCGGTCGGACAGCATCTTGTACACGGTGGACAGCCCGGGTTGGTCGGCCCATTCGACGATGGCGTGGGATTCCTCGGGTGACTCGAGCGGGCCCTTTGGCGCGAATTCCGCCGGTTATCTCCCCGGCGTCGTTGACGACCGCATGGAACAGCTGGGTACTGGCCCCGTCGGCGAGCGAGTCGATGTCGAGAGCGCGTTCGATTCCGTGTTTGTGGTAGCTGCGTGCCGCACCGTCGACGAAATCGGCCCAAAGGGCGGGGTCTGCGGATGGCGTTGAAACGACGACCGTGCACTGGGTGTCAGAATCAAACCATCTGATTCCCTCGTCGAGCGGAGTGGTGAATTCCAGACGGTTCACGCTCAGCAGAGGAACGGTCATTTTTGTCCCATCGTTCGGGCAACGGCGATCAAAATCGTCGAGGAGTCGCTGTTGCCGGGGAGGTATTCACATGCGGTCTATATGAATACCCAGGTATCGAGTATTGCTCTTTTAGAGACCGTTATTCCAGCTAGCGAGCCGTTCTTAACCGCCAAAGATTTCCTCGGTCGGCTACATTGTTTGCGAGTTTTTATCGTCGAAATTGCTCGGCTACTGTCGTCGTCGTCAATAACCCCAGATAGACGGGGGTTGTTGCCAATTCGGGCGAATCGGTTCGCGAAACTGACACCGAGTCCCTGACGTTGCCGTAAATCAAGGTCATGTTTGGAGCCGGTTGACCCGGTGTCGAGGCAGCGAGCACTCATGCGGTGGCGGCGCCGCGTTCGTACGGGCCTTTCCGCCGCAGTCGGCTGCCTCCGGATCGCCGGAATGAGACCCTGAAGGCAGTCCGGATGTGATTGACCCGACTAGGGAGGGTTGAGGGGATGTCCACCCGAACAGATATCGGATGCCGACGCAGGCGAGTACCCGCCGCACGGCACCGGCGCACTACCGACCAAGGACGTCGGCCGGCTCCTTTTGCGATGTGCGGACCGCCCGGGATTGGTGGCTGCGGTGAGTAGCTTTCTCACCGATGCGGGCGCCAATATCGTTTCGCTGGACCAGCACGCGACCGAACAGTCCGGCGGCACCTTCATGCAACGGACGATTTTCCATCTGCCGGGGCTCACGGCGGCCCGCGATGGTCTGGAACGCGATTTCACCGAGGATGTCGCCAGCCGGTTCGAGATGGATTTTCGGCTGACCGAGGCGGCCAAGCCCAAACGGGTGGTGATCCTGGCCTCGAAGGAGGATCACTGCCTGCTCGATCTGCTCTGGCGCAACCGCCGCGGTGAGCTGGACATGTCGGTGTCGATGGTGGTCTCGAACCATCCGGAGCTCGCCGAACAGGTCCGGCCGTTCGGCGTGCCGTTCATACATGTCCCCGCGACGAAGGACACTCGCGCGGAAGCCGAACAGCGCCTGCTCGATCTGCTGCGCGGCAACGCCGATCTGGTCGTGCTGGCGCGCTACATGCAGATCCTCACGCACGACTTCCTTGCGGACGTCGGCTGCCCGCTGATCAACATCCACCACTCGTTCCTGCCCGCGTTCATCGGCGCCGCACCGTACCGGCGTGCCAAGGAACGCGGCGTGAAACTCGTCGGGGCGACCGCGCACTACGTCACCGAGGAACTCGACGACGGGCCGATCATCGAGCAGGACGTGGTGCGTGTCGACCACAGGCACTCGGTCGAAGACCTGACCCGGCTCGGCGCGGACGTCGAGAGGGTGGTGCTGTCGCGCGCGGTGCTCTGGCACTGTCAGGATCGGATCATCCGGTACGGCAACCAGACGGTCGTGTTCTAGTACCGCGTCGACCCCTGGTCCACCGAGATCTCCTGCGCGGTGACCAATTTCGAATCGTCGCCGGCCAGCCAGCACACTGCGGCGGCGATGTCCTCGGGTTGCGCCACCCAGGTCGGCAGGAACGGCGTCAGCATGTTCATCAGGGCCTGGTTGCCGTCGGCCTCTGCCGCCTTGGCCACCGCCGCGACCATCTCCTCGGAGCCCATCGGGGTGACTACGGGACCGGGATGCACGCTATTGACCCGGATCGAGTGCTTGCCCAGCTCCGCGGCGAACGCCCGCGCCATCCCCGTAACGGCGTGCTTGCTTGCGGTGTAGTGAATCATGAACGGCTGCAGCTTGATTCCAGCCGCCGAGCCGATCAGCACGATCGAACCGCCGCGGCCGCCGTCGATGATCGTCTGCGCACCGGCCATCACGGTGTTCCATGTGCCCGTCACGTTGATGTCCATCACGTCGCGGAACGCCTCGGGCGTGATCGCGTTCCACGCGGCGGGGGCGGAGATTCCGGCGTTGGCGACGATGACGTCGAGTCGGCCGAATTCGGCGACACCGGCGTCGACGGCCTCGCGCATGCCGTCAAGGTCGCGGGTGTCGACGGCGGAGGTGACGATGCGACGCCCCGTGGCTTCGACGAGCCGCGCCGTTTCGTCCAGATCCTCCTGCGTCGCAGAGGGATACGGGGCGCAGGACGGCAGCTTGCCCGCGAGATCGATCGCGATGATGTCGGCGCCCTCTGAGGCCAGCCGTACGGCGTGCGCGCGGCCCTGACCCCGCGCGGCCCCGGTGATGAAGGCAACCTTGCCCTGCAGTTTCACGCCTGTGCCGCCTTCACTAAATTGCCTCCGATGATGAGCCGCTGGATCTCGCTGGTGCCTTCGTAGAGCCGCAGTAGCCGGACATCGCGATAGATGCGCTCCACGGGGACCTCACGCATGTAGCCGCTTCCGCCGTGCACCTGGACCGCGAGATCGGCTACCTTGCCCGCCATCTCGGTGCAGAACAACTTCGCCGCGGACGGCGCGATCCTGCGGTCCTCGCCTGCGAGCCATCCTCGCGCGGTGTCGCGGACCAGTGCGCGCCCGGCAAGCACGCCGGTCTGCTGGTCGGCGAGCATCGCCTGGACGAGCTGAAAACTACCTATCGGCTTGCCGCCCTGGGTGGCGGTTGCGGCGTAGGCGACCGATTCGTCGAGGGCGCGTTGGGCGATGCCGACAGCCAGCGCGGCGATGTGGACGCGGCCGCGGGCAAGCGACGTCATCGCCGCCCGGTAGCCGATGTCCTCGCTGCCGCCGATCAGTGCGGTCGCGGGAACCCGGACGTCGGTGAAGCTGACGTCGGCGGTCCACGCGCCCTCCTGGCCCATCTTGGCGTCCTTGGCGCCGACCTGGACGCCATCGGTGTCCGCGGGCACAAGGAAGACCGCGATGCCGGGTCCGTCGTCGTCGGCAGGCCTGCTGCGCGCGAAGACGACGAACAGATCGGCGATGGGTGCGTTGGTGATGAAACGCTTGTCGCCGTTGATGATCCAGTCTGCGTCGTCGTACCGTCGCGAACCGCCTTGGTGCGCAGACCCGATGGGTTCGATCCCGCGCCGGGCTCCGTCAGCGCGAATGAGCCACCACCTCACCGGTGGCCATCCGCTCGAGCCATTGGCTTTCTGCTCGTCGGTGCCGAACCCCACGAGTACCTGTCCGGCGATGCCGTTGTTGGTGCCGAACATCGACCGCAGTGCCAGCGATGTGTAACCCAACTCCATCGCCATCTCGACGTCCTGGGCCAGGTTCAGGCCGAGTCCGCCCCACTCCTGCGGGATCGTGTAGCCGAACAGCCCCATCTTCTCGGCCTGCTCGCGAAGGTCGTCGGGAACCCGGTCGTCGGCGAGGATCTCCTGCTCGCGCGGGACGACCGCACTGCGAACGAACTGGCGGGTCTGGGCCAGGATCTCCTGGAAGTCCTCGTCGCCGACTTCAGAGGTGGTCATGGACGCGGATCATATATGAAATATGATGTTCGGAAATAACCGAGGATGGGTGATCAGGTGTCATTGCTGACAGATCAGGTAGCCGTCGTCACCGGCGGTGCGCAGGGCTTGGGCTATGCGATCGCGGAGCGCTTCATCGCCGAGGGTGCCGTGGTGGTGCTCGGCGATCTCGACCTCGCCGCGACAGAAGCCGCAGCCGAGAAGCTCGGGCGCGACGCCACCCTGGCTGTCCGGTGCGATGTGACGAAGGCGGCCGAGGTGGACGCGCTGGTCGCCGCGGCGGTCGAACACTTCGGCGGCCTCGACATCATGGTGAACAACGCGGGCATCACCCGCGACGCGACGATGCGCAAGATGACCGAGCAGCAGTTCGACGAGGTCATCGCCGTGCACCTGAAGGGCACGTGGAACGGAACGAAGGCGGCCGCCGCGATCATGCGCGAGCGCAACAGCGGAGCGATCGTGAACATGTCGTCGATATCCGGGAAGGTCGGCCTTGTCGGCCAGACGAACTATTCGGCGGCCAAGGCGGGCATCGTGGGGATGACCAAGGCAGCCGCCAAGGAACTGGCCCATCTCGGGGTGCGGGTGAACGCAATCCAGCCGGGCCTGATCAGATCCGCGATGACAGAGGCCATGCCCCAACACATTTGGGACCAGAAGCTGGCAGAGGTGCCGATGGGACGCGCAGGCGAGCCCGCCGAGGTGGCGAAGGTGGCCCTGTTCCTGGCCAGCGATCTGTCCTCGTACATGACCGGAACCGTCCTCGAGGTCACCGGCGGGAGGCACGTGTGAGTAAAACTCGCGAGGCGGTGATCTGCGAACCGGTGCGCACACCCATCGGTCGCTACGGCGGCATGTTCGCATCGCTGACCGCCGTCGACCTCGGGGTGACGGCATTGAAGGGTCTGCTCGACCGGACGGGAATCGCGCCAGACGTGGTGGACGACGTGATCCTCGGGCACTGCTATCCCAACAGCGAGGCGCCCGCCATCGGCCGGGTGGTCGCCCTTGACGCCGGTCTGCCGGTCACCGTTCCCGGTATGCAGGTCGACCGGCGCTGCGGATCTGGGCTGCAGGCCGTCATCCAGGCGTGCCTGCAGGTGAGCAGCGGCGACAACGACCTCGTCGTCGCCGGCGGCGCGGAGAGCATGAGCAATGTCGCCTTCTACTCCACCGATATGCGTTGGGGCGGCGGCCGATCCGGCGTCACGGTGCATGATGCGCTTGCGCGGGGCCGCACGACTGCGGGCGGACAGAACTACCCGGTGGCGGGCGGCATGCTCGAAACGGCCGAGAACCTGCGCCGCCAGTACGGCATCTCGCGGGAGGAACAGGACGAACTCGCCGTCGCGTCGCATCAGCGGGCGGTCGCCGCGCAGAAGGACGGCATCCTCGCCGAGGAGATCATCGGTGTCACCGTGCGCACGCGGCAGGGCGAACAGGTCATCGACACCGACGAGCATCCCCGCGCCGACACCTCCGTCGAGTCACTGGCGAAGCTGAAACCGATTCTGGGCAAGGATGATCCGGACGCCACCGTCACCGCCGGAAACGCCAGCGGCCAGAACGACGCCGCGTCGATGTGCATCGTGACGACACCGGAGAAGGCGGCCGAACTCGGGCTGGACCCGCTTGTCCGCCTCGTCTCGTGGGGATCGGCAGGGGTGGCACCGAACATCATGGGGATCGGGCCGGTGCCCTCGACCGAGGTCGCGCTCGGCAAGGCCGGGCTGTCGCTGAGCGATATCGACCTGATCGAGTTGAACGAGGCGTTCGCGGCGCAGGCGCTCGCCGTGATGCGGGAGTGGGGATTCACCGACGCCGACCGCGAGCGCACGAACGTGCACGGGTCGGGGATCTCGCTCGGCCACCCGGTCGGCGCCACCGGCGGGCGAATCCTTGCCACGCTGGCAAGGGAACTCACGCGGCGCGAAGCCCGCTACGGGCTGGAAACGATGTGTATCGGCGGCGGGCAGGGTCTGGCCGCGGTGTTCGAAAGGGTTGGGGCATGACGAAAATCGCGCAGACGCTGGGACTGACCGAGTTCCAGACCGAGATCGTCGCCAACGTGCGGCAGTTCGTCGACAAGGAGATCATTCCGCACGCCCAAGAGCTCGAGCACGCCGACACCTACCCGCAGGACATCGTCGACCAGATGCGCGAGATGGGTCTGTTCGGCCTGATGATCCCGCGAGGAGTACGGGGGCCTCGGCGAGTCGCTGCTGACCTACGCGCTGTGCGTCGAGGAGCTGGCGCGGGGCTGGATGAGCGTCTCCGGTGTGATCAACACGCACTTCATCGTCGCGTACATGCTGCGCCAGCACGGAACCGATGAGCAGAAGCAGCGCTTCCTGCCGCGGATGGCCACCGGTGAGACGCGGGGTGCGTTCTCGATGTCGGAGCCGGAACTCGGGTCCGACGTCGCCGCGATCCGTACCAGGGGTAAGCGCAATGACGACGGCACCTACACGATCGACGGCCAGAAGATGTGGCTCACCAACGGTGGAAGCTCCACGTTGGTGGCGGTGTTGGTACGCACCGACGAAGGCGCGGAGAAGCCACACCGGAATCTCACCGCGTTCCTTGTCGAAAAGCCAACCGGCTTTGGCGAAGTCGCACCCGGGCTGGTGATCCCGGGCAAGATCGACAAGCTCGGATACAAGGGCATCGACACCACCGAGATGATCTTCGACGGGTATGTGGCCAAGGCGGACGACATCCTCGGCGAGACGCCGGGCCAGGGGTTCTTCCAGATGATGGACGGTATCGAGGTCGGCAGGGTCAACGTGTCGGCGCGGGCGTGCGGCGTCGGCATCCGCGCCTTCGAGTTGGCCATCCGGTACGCGCAGCAGCGCCAGACCTTCGGCAAGCCGATCGCCGAGCATCAGGCCATCGCGTTCCAACTGGCCGAGATGGCAACCAAAGTCGAGGCCGCGCACCTGATGATGGTCAATGCGGCGCGGCTGAAGGACTCGGGTGAACGCAACGACGTCGCGGCGGGGATGGCGAAGTATCTTGCCAGCGAGTTCTGCTCGGAGGTCACCCAGCAGAGCTTCCGCATCCACGGCGGCTACGGGTACTCCAAGGAGTACGAGATCGAACGGCTGATGCGCGACGCCCCGTTCCTGTTGATCGGCGAGGGCACAAGCGAGATCCAGAAGAACATCATCAGCAAGCGACTGCTGGCCGACTACCGGATCTGACGTGACCGTCGAAGAATTCGCCACTCGGCCACAGCTTTCGGAAGCGGTGGCGCGGTTCGTTCGCAACCGCATCTTCGACGGCACCTATGCGGCCGGCTCCTACGTGCGGCTCGACCAGCTGGCGGCCGAGCTGGGAATCAGTGTCACACCTGTCCGTGAAGCCCTTTTTCAGCTGCGCGCTGAGGGGCTGCTCGACCAGAAGCTGCACCGCGGGTTCGTGGTGCTTCCCGTTACCCGCCGCGACATCACCGACGTATCCGATGTGCAGGCGCACATCGGGGGAGAGCTTGCCGCTCGTGCCGCCGCCAACATCACCGACGAGCAGGTGCGTGAGCTGGATTCGATCCAGACCCAGCTGGAGGGCGCGTACGCCGGCGACGACCACGAGCGCGCGGTCCGGCTCAACCACGACTTCCATCGCGCCATCAACGTCGCCGCAGACTCGCCGAAGCTCTCCCAGCTGATGTCCCAGATCACCCGCTACGCACCGGAATCGGTGTTCCCGATTGTCGACGGCTGGCCGAAACGGTCGATGCGCGACCACCGCCGGGTGGTCGCAGCGCTGGCCAAGCGCGACGCCGAGCAGGCGCGCGCCGCGATGTCCGACCACCTTTCGGCGGGCGCGGTGCCGCTGATCAACCACCTCAAGGCGCGAGGCGTCGTCAGCTGATCAGCGGTCGGCGTCGGTGTAGCGGATGATGCCACGGATGTTGCGGCCCTCGAGCATGTCGCGGTAACCCTCGTTGATCTCTTCGAGGCGGTACTCGCGGGTGATCATGTCGTCGAGGTTGAGCTTGCCCGCCTGATACATCGACAGCAGCATCGGTATGTCGTACTGCGGGTTGCCGTGGCCGAAAATGCTGCCCTGCAGATTCTTCTGCAGCAGGCTCAGAAGGGCCACGTTGAGCGTCACCTCGGTGTCCAGCACGGCGCCCATCGCCGTCAACACACACGTACCGCCCTTGGCCGTGATCGTCAGATAGCCCTCGATGTCGGCGCCGTTGATTCTGCCGACGGTGACGATGACCTTGCCGGCCATCCGCCCCCCGGTCACCTCGGCGATCGCCCGCTGTGGCCGCCGCGATATCCGAATATGCATGGGTGGCACCGAATTTCACCGCCAACTCGTGTTTCCACTCGGCGGGTTCGACGACGAACACGTTCCGCGCGCCCGAGGTCACCGCGCCCTGCAGTGCCGCCATCCCGACGCCGCCGAGACCGATGACGGCGACGTCGTCACCCGGCCGGACGGCGGCCGCCTTGGTGGCTGAGCCCCAGCCGGTCGTGACGCCGCAGCTGACGAGGGCCGCCGCCTCGAATGGAATCGCCTTGTCGATCTTGACCACCGATGTCCGGTGCACGACGAGGTACGGCGAGTATGTTCCCAGCAGCGAGTACGGATAGACGTTCTGTCCTCGTGCCTGAACGCGAAACGTGCCGTCCGACACCGATGTTCCCGACATCAGGCCCATGCCGAGGTCGCACAGGTTGCGTTGGCCGGACTGGCAGGCCCGACAGACACCGCACGAGGGGATGAACGAGGCGGCGACGTGATCGCCGGGCTGCAGATCATCGACGCCCTCGCCGACCTCGACGACGACGCCCGCGCCTTCGTGACCGCCGAGCACAGGAAAGCCGAGCACCGGAATGTCGCCGGTGACGATGTGATGGTCGGAATGACACATGCCTGCGACCTCGAGCGCCACTTTCACCTCACCCTTGCTTGGGTCGCCGATCTCGATCTCCTCGACCGACCACGGCTGGTGGAAGTCCCAGGCGAGCGCACCTTTGGTTTTCATCGTCGAGCCTCCTGTTGATTGGCCAGCATTTTCTTCAGCGCCGCGACGTCGACCTTGCCGGTGCCGCCGCGGGGTATCGCATCGTCGGAGTCGACGAGCAGCCACACCGTCGGAACCTTGAAGGAACTCAGCAGCTTTCGCGCCGCCGCCCGAAGGTCGTCGACGCCGCCATCGGCTATCACGACGGCGCCCACCTGGCCTGCCACGTCGGTGACGAACGCGTTCTCGACACCGTCGATGCCGCGCAGCGCCTGCTCGACCTCGCTGGGGTACACGGTGGCGCCGCTGACCTTGAACATGTCGTCGGATCTGCCGTGGTAGAACATGAAGCCGTCGTCGTCGAGATGGCCGAGATCGCCTGTCGGGTAGTAGCCGTCGGCGGTGAACACGTCTTCGCGACCGCGCCTGCAGATGCCGCGCAATGTGTTCGGTCCGCGGATCTGGATCATCCCGATCGTTCCCGGCGGGACGGGTGAGCCGGTGTCGGTGTCGACGATGCGGACCTCGGTGCCGTCGAACGGCTTGCCGCAGGACCCCCAGGCCGATTCGGGCATATCGGTATCGGCGGGGTAGCCGCAATATGGCCCGAACGCCTCGGTCATGCCGAACAACTTGGCCCGCGCACCGGGTGCCGCCCGCTGATCGGGGGGCAGCAGTGCCTCGAGGCTGCCTGGCCGCAGTGCGGACAGGTCGGCGCCGATCGATTTCGACTGCTGGGCAAGGGCTTGCGCCTGGTCGGGCCAGCCGCGAAACAGCGTCACCTGTTCGCGTTCGAGCAGGCGGAGCGTGGTTTCCGGCTGCGGTATCTGCTCGGTGACCAGCGTTGCGCCTGCCAGCAGTGCCGAAAGGATGCCGCTGCCGAAGCCGCCGACCCAGAAGAACGGCATCGGCAGGTAGAGGCGGGTATCGGCGTCGATGCAGCGGGCCGCAAGGCCGGACTGCACCGCGCCGAGCGCGTTGCCGTGTGAGTGGATGACGCCCTTCGGCGGCCCGCTGCTTCCCGAGGTGAACATGATGACAAGGGTGTCGGCGGCGGTGACCGTCGCGGCGACGGCGTCGACATCGGCTGTGGCTTCGGTGAGCTCGTCCGGGGTCCACACCTCGCGCAGCGCAGGCAGATTCGCGCGTTCCGTCGCGATGTCGTCGTGATATCTATGGCCGCGGAACTCCTCGACGGCGACCAGGTATTGCACGGATGCGACCCGCAGTTGTGCGACGAGTTCGCGCGGTGCCAACAGCGTGCTCAATGGCACAAGGACGGCGCCGACGCGGGTCAGCGCGAGCGCGGTCTGCACCCAGCGGACACCGTTGGGCATGATCAGCCCCACCCGGCTTCCTTTGGTCACCCCGGCCGCAAGGAACGAGGCCGCCATCGCGTGCGTCGAGGCGTCGAGCTCGGCGAACGTGACGCGCTCCACCGGGTCGATGACCATCGGCTTATCGGGGTGAAGGGCCGCCCGCTGCCGGACCAGTGCGTCGATGGTCGCAGGTGACTCAGTCATCGAACACCGCCGCGAGCCGATGCATGTCGACCTTGCCGCTGGAGAGCACGGGGATCCGTGCCGGGGCAACGGCGACGATGCGCTTGGGGATCTTGTACGCCGACAGCTCCGCCTTGAGCTCGTTGCGCAGCGACGACTGGTCGATGTGACCATCGGTGGCGATGACGGCCGCTACCTGTTGCCCGCGCTGCGCGTCGGCGATACCGATCACGTACGCGGTCAGGCCGGTTGCCTTGGCTATGGCGCGCTCGACCTCGGCGGGTGCGACGTTGGCGCCCGCGGTCTTGATCATCGCCCCGAGGCGGCCGACGAAGTACACGAAACCGTCCTGGTCGACCCGCACCAGATCGCCGGTGCGGAACCAGCCGTCGGCGTCGAAGCACTCCTCGCGGCTGCGCTTGTAGTAGCGCTGCATCACGAACGGCCCGCGGATGCACAGCTCGCCGTTGTCGTCGACCTTGGTCTCGAATCCGGGTGCGGGCCTGCCGAACGATCCGCGCCGATGCTCGGGTTGGTCGGACTCGTCGGCGCTGATCGTGATGACACTGCCTGCTTCGGTCATGCCGAGCATCGTGTGCCTGAGCTCCGGATCGGCGGGTCGCACATCGGGGGCCATGATCGGATACAGATTGCCGCGGCGCATGGACGACAGATCGCGTCGCGGAAGGCTGCTGTCTCGGGTGAGGTGCCCGATGCCCGCGACGAAACCGTTTGTCATGGTCGGCTTTTCGGCTTCCAACAGATCGAGCGTCTCACCCGGGTCGACAGCGTTGGAGCAGATCAGGGTGGCGCCTGCGAGCAGGCTCGCGAGGACCGCGAACGCGATACCGCCGATCCAGAAGAACGGCGAATTGCAGAACAGCCGGTCGTCGGCGGTGAGGCCACGAACGTCGTTGAGAACCTTCTGGTGTTCGAGCAGCGACGCATGGGTGTGCACAACTCCCTTGGGAGCGGCGGTGGAACCCGACGTGTACACGATGGCCATGGAGTCGGATGGGTCGACGTCGTCCTCCATCGCCTCGAGCAACCCACCGTCGGCCATGTCGAGCCGTTCGGCGTCGATGAGGACATGGCGCAGCAGGGGGACTGCCGATCGGTCGACGGCCGCCAGCCTTTCGCGGTAGTCGTGATTGCGGTAGGAAGCCGTCGCAAGCAGGATCTCGATGTCGGCGTGGGCGAGTTGGGTCGTCATCTCGGACGTGGTGGCGAACGTCGAGAAGGGCACGACCACCGCGCCGATGCGCGCGACGGCCAGCATCGCGACGACCCACTCCGTCCCGTTCGGGTAGAGCAGGCCGACGTGACTGCCCTTGCCTGCGCCGAGGGCGATCAGACCACGGGCGAGCTCGGCCGAGCGGCGGTCGGCGTCGGCGTAGCTGAGGCGGTCGGCGTCGCAGATCAACAGCGGATGCGCGCCCCGCGATGCTGCCTGCCGTCGAAGTAACGTCCCGACGGTCTCGGTTTCACCCGCCACGGATGGCGCTCAGATCGGGTTTGCCGGACGGCGTGCGGGGGATCGCGTCGACGATCGCGATCTCGGTCGGGATCTCGTAGCGTGCCAACCGGTTTCGCAGGTAGTCCATCAGCTCGCCGGCGTCGGCCGACGCGCTCTCCCGGAGCTCGACCACCGCGACGGGTGTTTCGCCGAGGCGTTCGTCGGGCCTGCCGACCACGGCCGCGCCCGCGACGGCGGGATGGCTCTCCAGTGCGGCACGCACATCGTCGGGCATCACCTTGAAGCCGCCGCGGATGATCGCCTGGTCGGCGCGGCCGAGGATCCACAGGAAGCCGTCGTCGTCGATGCGGGCCAGGTCGGTGGTGCGCATCCAATCCGCCGAAGGGCCAAGCTGACCCGGTTTGACCTCGAGCAGGCCGGGTTGGTCTGCGCCGAGCGGGTTGCCGTCGTCATCGACCACCCGCAGGTGTGCGCCGGGGTTGGCGCGTCCGACGCTGCCACGTTTGGCCTGCCAATGCTTCTGGTGATCGGCCAGCGACCAGCCGGCAACCCCGCCGCCGAATTCCGTGGCGGCATAGGAGGTCAGCACGGGAATTCCGAACTTGTCCGCAAATGCGTCGGCATCGTCTGCCGACAGCGGTGCGGTGCCCGAAGTGACGGCGCGGATGCTCTCGAGGTCCTCGCGGCGAAGGTCGGAGTGCAACACCGTCCGCAGTGCGGCGGGCACAAGGGACACCGTGCGTGGTCGATGCCTGCGCACGGCGTCTGCCCACCTATCGAGGTCGAAACGATCGAGCAGCGCGAAAGGCCTTGCCTCGGTGAGGCATTGCAACACCCTGAACACACCGCCGATGTGCACGAGCGGTGCGTTGACGATCGCGACGCCGCCCCGAACCTCCGTCGGCGCAGGCGATTTCTCCGGTGCCGGACCCATCACGCTGTGCGCGAGCATGTCGTAGGTGAGGTCGATGCGCTTCGGTGGGCCCGTGGTGCCGCTTGTCAACATCCGCACCGCGACATCCGGTCGGGCGTCATTGCGGCCGTCGCCGGTGTTCAACAGCTCAGGTTCGGCGTCGAGCGTCGATATCGAAACCACCGTCGACCCTGACTGCCCGCCGACCACCTTCGCCAGATCGTCGGTGCCGCCGATGATCACCGGCAGGTCGAGCGCAGCGATGTCTGCCGTCGTGCGGTCGTCGCCGCGGGACGGGTTGATGACGACGACCGTCCCGCCCGCCAGAAGCACGCCGAGGAACGCGGCGATGTGCGCGGGTCTGTTGCGCAACACCATGCCGACCTGGCCCCGGTCGCCGACCACCGCCTCGATCCGGCGGGCCAGCGTGGCGAGATCGCCGTAGGTGAACCATGAGTCGTCGCATTCGATCGCGGACGCGTCGGGTGCGAGGTCGAGTACGTCGGCGATCCGTCGGCGCAACGGGTGATCGGCCATCACCGGATCCGTGGCTGGGATTTCACCGGCCCGCCCCGCTCCGCGAGCTCGGCGGTGCCGACCGGGTTTCCGAGCCGGTGTAGATGAGGTTCTGCTCCAGTGCGGCCCGGTACGGCTTGTCCAGTGACTCCCAGATCGCCTTCACGGTGCCCTGTGTCGCCGACGGCGGCTTGGCGGCGATCGACACCGCGATGGCGTTGGCACGGTCCCACAGCGCCTCGCGCGAAACCACCTCGGTCACCAGCCCGATCCGCAGCGCGGTGTCGGCGCCCACCCGTTCGTCGTTGCCCATCAGGGCGATTCGCAGGCTCTCGGCGAGACCGATGCGCCGCATCATGCCGATCGGCTCGAGCGCGCAGACCAGGCCTGCCGAGACATGGGAGTCGAAGAACGTGGCGTCGTCCGAACAGATCACCACATCGGATTCGTTGACGAAGTAGAAGGCGCCCGCGGTGCAGATGCCCTGGACGGCGCAGACGACCGGCTTCCACATCTTCTGCCACTTCGGGCTGAGCGCCTCACCTGGATCCTCGTGGTTCCACACGTTGTCGGGCTGACCGTAGGACGACTTGATGTCGAGCCCGGCGCTGAACGCCTTGTCGCCCGCGGCGCGCAACACGACCGCGTTCACCGATTCGTCGAGCTTCACCATTCGCCAGGCGCGCGCCATCTCTTCGCACATCGTCCTGTTGAACGCGTTGAGCGAATCGGGCCGGTTCAACGTGATCGTGGCGACGTGGGCGTCGGCGTCGACGTCGAGAAGGATGGTTTCGAAGGTGCCGGTCATCGGCATTTCCAGTTCGGTGCGCGTTTCTCGACGAACGCCCGTGGGCCTTCAAGCGAGTCCTCGGTGTGCAGGTTTCGCTCCCTGAAGGCCTCGGCGAGCATCTCGCCCTCGTGCAGCGGCAGATCGAGTGTCTTGTGGATGGCCAGCCGGGTGCCCCGAACGGCAAGCGGCGCATTGCTGTTCACCATGTCGGCGATTTCGTGTGCACGCGCCAGCAGGCGCTCGTGTTCGACGACCTCGCTGATCATGCCGAGGTCGTAGGCGCGTTGTGCGTCCATGCGTTCGTGCTTGCCCGTAAGGGCCATCCGCAGCGCGACGTTGCGCGGCAGCACGCGGGCCAGCCGCACCATCTCGCGGCCTGCGACGAGGCCGATGCTGACGTGCGGGTCGAAGAAGGTGGCTTTATCCGATGCGATGACGATGTCGCCGGTGGTCACCCAGTCGAGGCCGGCCCCACAGCAGATTCCGTTGATCGCGGCCAGTACCGGCTTGGCCATCCGGCGAAACGGCGGGGTGCCCTCCTGCGGCGCCTCCCACTGGTCGTAGGTCGACAGGTAGGCCCGTTCGTCGATGACCTTGCCGTCCTCGGGGATCTGCTTGGCGTCGGCACCCGTGCAGAACGCTCGGCCGTTGGCTGTGACGATGAGAATCCAGACGTTCTCGTCGTTTTCGGCCTCGTCGTAGGCGGCGCGCAACTCGGTGATCATGTGCGGGCTGAGTGCGTTGAGCGCTTCGGGGCGGTTCAGCGTGATGGTCGCCTTGTGCCCGTCGACCTCGTAGTCGATGGTGTCGTAGGACTTAGCGGCCATCGGTGGTCCCTTCGTGGAATCGGATGTCGATCATCGGCCGTTGAACTCCGGTGCGCGCCGCTCGCGGAACGCGGCCAGGCCTTCTTTGAAATCGGTTGTCCGGCAGGAGAGTTCCAGGTTGAACAGTTCCTGGTTCATCGTCTGCGGCAGGGTGGCGTGCTGGCCGTATCCGATGGCCTGCTTGGCCAGTCCGATCGCCACCGTCGGTGCAGGCGCACAGCTGTGCAATCAGGTCGCTCGGCGGCTTCGTCGAGGTCCGACGGCGCGACGGCGTCGTGGATCAGGCCCCAGTCCGCGGCGTCCGATCCCGTCACCTTCTCGCCGAGCAGCAGCATCCGCCTCGCCCGTGCCAGGCCCACCAACCGCGGCAACAACCACGTCGAGCCGGAGTCCGGGCTGAAGCCGCGGGTGACGAATGGCTCCCAGAACACCGCATCGTCGGCGGCGACTGTGAAGTCGGCGGCCAGCGCGAGGTTGCAGCCGAGCCCGACGGCCCAGCCGCGCACGCTGCACACCACGGGCAGATGAATGGTGTGCACGAGTTCGACCAGCCGATGGGACGTGTGCGGGATGCGCCGGACCAGATCGCCTGCGCGCGGCCGTTGCCCACCGGAGTTGGTGGCCACCCAGTCGGCGCCCGAACAGAAGTCGTCGCCCTCGCCGCGAATGTGGATGACGCGCAACGTGTCGTCGGTTGCGGCCTCGGTCACGGCGCCGACGAGCGTGTCGACCATCGAATGGGTCAGCGAGTTACGCCGTGACTTGCGGTCGAGCGTGAGACGCAGGATCCCGCCGTCCCGGTGTGCGGTCACCGCGCCGTCAGCGGAGCCGAGCTCTTGACTCACTGGCCGGGTCCCTTCCTGAGCCGTATACGGATACCCATACAGTAGGCTAAACCATTGCTATCCTGTACAAGATAGAAAGGAAAGGTCGAATGGCGGACGGTGACACTCCTCGGTTCGGTGAGCAGCCGCTCGCGCAGACCGTTGCCGCCGCCGGTGCGCTCCGGCGTCTCGCGGGCCAGCTCTTGTCGCTGGAGCATCCGCATCCTGCGGTCGACGAATTGCTCGTGCAGATCGACGTTTGGCAGAAAGAGCTGGCAGGAGCCGTCGCACCCGATGCCACACCGCGGATGGGCGACGACGGCGCGGACAGTCAGCGGGTCTACCTTTCCCACGCGTTCGACATCGGCGGGTTCAACCCGTGTTTCCCGGAGTACGAGTTCGATCGCATCGATGCCGACACCGCGGAGGGCCGAGTCACGTTCCCCGTCGTGTTCGAAGGCCCGCCGGGCTTGGTGCACGGCGGCTTCCTCGCCGTGTTCTTCGACTGCGTCATCCAGCACCAGAACTGCGCAACCGAGCTGTCGGGCAAGACCCGCTCGTTGACCGTGAAGTTCCGCAGGCCGACGCCCATCCTCACCGAGTTGACCTTCGACATCGTGCGCGAACAGGCCGAAAGGGGTGTGACGTCGACGGCGCGGCTGTCGCTGGACGGCGAGGTGCTGTGCATCGGCGAAGCCACGACACTGGCCCTTTCGCCGGACAAGCTCACCGGGTTCAACTTCGGCAAGCGACGGACCTGACCTCGTGGAGCTGCAGGGTATCCGCCAGCCGCGCGTGGCCGAGATCGTCGCCGCGCGGACTCCGCGACGAGATCCTCTCCGGCCGCCTGACCGAACTGCCGTCGCAGGAAAGCCTTTTCCAGCAGTTCGGGGTCAGTCCGCCCGCGCTGCGCGAGGCGATCCACATCCTCGAGACCGACGGCTTGATCTCGGTGCGGCGCGGCAACGTCGGGGGAGCGGTGGTCCACCTGCCTTCGGCGGCGCGAACGGCGCAGATGATCGCCATGGTGCTGCAGACCCGCGACTCCACACCTGCCGATGTCAGCGAGGCGCTGCTGCACCTCGAGCCGATCTGCGCGGGCATGTGCGCCTCGCGCGACGATCGGATGACGGAGGTCGTCCCATACCTGCAGGCCGAAATCGACCGTCAGACACAACAGTTCGACGACGTGTCCGCCTACGTCCCCAACGCGCGGCGCTTTCACGAAGCGCTGGTCTCGCGCTGCGGCAACGAACCGATGATCCTGTTGATCGGCTCGCTCGAGCTGATCTGGTCGGCGCACGAGTCCTCGGTGTGGAGCGACGACGACGTGAACCACAAGACGATGCGCGCGGCCCTGCGCGATCACCAGAGGTTGTTGGACGCCGTTCGCGACGGGAACGCGACGCGCGCCGTTCGGCTGGCCCAGGACCATCTGGCCGCGGCCAGGCGCAACACGCTTGCGGTAGGTACGGACAAAACCATTGAGGCGAAACTGATTTCGAGGAGTTCGGGACGATGACTGCTTCTGATGACGACCGCGTGTTGTTCGAGGTCGACGCCGACAAGCGAATCGCGACGATCACCATGAACAATCCCGCGCGACGCAACTCCTACGACGCGGCGATGCGCGAGGCCGTCGGTCGATGCCTCGATCTGGTGGCCGAGGACGACGACATCACCGTGGTCCTGCTGCGCGGTGCCGAGGGCGTGTTCAGTACCGGCGCCGACATGAACAACGCCTACGGCTGGTACGGAAAAGAAGAGGACAGCAAAAAGAGCAGGCCGAGCCAACGGCGTCGGCTGACCGTGGACCGCAAGTCATTTGGCTTCTACCACAACCTGATGGGCTTCCCGAAGGTCACCGTCGGCGAGATCAGCGGCTACGCGCTCGGCGGCGGTTTCGAGATGGCGTTGATGACCGACATCTCGGTCATCGCCCGTGACACGAAGATCGGCATGCCCGCGACGCGTTTCCTCGGGCCCGCGCTGGGCAGCCTGCACATGTTCTTTCACCGACTTGGCCCGGTGCTGGCGCGCAGGATGCTGCTCACTGGCGACACCATCACCGCCGGTGAGATCGAACACCTCGGTGTGTTCACCGATACGTGTGAGCCGGAGAAGGTGACCGCGCGAGCGCGGTACTGGGCGGAGAAGGCGGCCAAGATGCCCGCCGACGGCGTCGTCATCGCCAAGGAGGCCTTCCGTCTCGTCGAGCAGAGCCAGGCGTATGCGGGCGAGGAGGTGGCGAGCTACCTGTTCCACGCCTACGGGACCAACCTGCAGTTCGCACCGGGCGAGTTCAACTTCGTCAAGACGCGGGCCGCGCACGGCACCAAGGAGGCATTCCGCCTGCGTGACGAGCATTTCCACGTGCCCGAACCGGAGTGAGGCCCGTCACATACTGGGAGCAATACAGTATCTGATACTTTTGTAACGTCGTTAACGCCAAAAGCAGAGGTCAAAGAACATGGGCACACCCGTCATTGTCGGCGCAGCCAGAACCGCGATCGGCCGGTCCTTCAAGGGCACGCTGGTCAACACCCCGCCGGAGACGCTGATCACCACGGTGCTTCCCGAGGTCGTCCGCCGGTCCGGCGTCGACCCGGCGGCGTTCGACGACATCATCATCGCCGAATCGCACTACGGCGGGGGTGATCTCGCCCGTTATGCCGCAACCGCAACCGGAATGGACAGCGTTCCTGGTCAGTCGGTCAACCGGCACTGCGCAGGCAGCCTGACCGCGATCGGCAATGCGGCCGCGCAGATCGGCTCGGGCATGGAGCGCGCCTTGGTCGCGGGCGGGGTGCAGTCGTTGTCGATGACGCCGCTGACGAACTGGCGCATCCCCGGCCCCGAGCTGAAGTTCGAGGAGCGCTGGATGCCGCCGACGCACGTCGAGACACCGGACGCGCCTGCCAAGGACATGTCGATCACGGTCGGCTGGAACACCGCGCAGTCGGTCGGCATCACCCGCGAGGAGATGGACGCGTGGGCGGCGCGGTCGCATCAGCGCGCGATCGCCGCGATGGACGCGGGCAAGTTCCTCGACGAGATCATTCCGCTGAAGGTCGAGCAGTTCGACGGGACCGTCGTCGACTTCAGCGTCGACGAGCATCCCCGCCGTGACACCACCGTGGAGAAGCTGGCCGGGCTCAAGGTGCTGCACCCCGAGATCGAGGGCTTCTCGATCACCGCGGGCAACAGCAGCGGCACCAACGACGCGGCGGCCGCGGTCGCCCTCGTCGACAGTGACTACGCCGACGCCGAGAAGCTGACCAAGATGGCCACAGTGCGGGCATGGGCTTCAGCGGGCGTCGCTCCGCGTGACTGCGGGCTGGGCGCCGTGAAGGTGATCGGCAAGGTGCTCGACCGCGCGGGCCTGAAGCCGTCGGACATCGCCCTGTGGGAGATCAACGAGGCCTTCGCATCGGTGCCGATTGCCGCGTGCCGCGAACACGGGATCGACGAGGAACTGGTGAACTTCTCCGGAAGTGGTTGCAGCCTCGGCCATCCCATCGCCGCATCGGGTGCCCGCATGGTCACCACGCTGGTCTACGAACTGCAGCGGCGTGGCGGCGGCATCGGTGTCGCGGCCATGTGCGCGGGCGGCGGCCAGGGCGGCGCCGTCATCATCGAGGTCTAGCGAGTCACTTCTTTTTGGACGCGGCGGGCTTCTTCTTCGACGTCTCGATCAGGCGCTCTGCATGGTCGAGGAGGCATTCGAGGCCGTAGTCGAAGTTGAAGTCGTCAGCCGCACCGATGCGGTGGCCCTTCGCGGTCGCCTGTGCGAGCAGTGGCGCGGTCGCCGCGTCGACGACCATCGTCTCCTCGAAGTCGCCTGCGCCGTCGCCCGCCCTGTTCTTGTCGTAGAGGCGCTGCAGCACGACGGAGCCACGCACATGCACCGACACCGCGGAGTAGGTGTCGAAGGCGTCCTCCGGCGACAGCCCGGCCTCTGCGAGGCTTTCGATCGCCTTCTCGACGGCCGCCACTCCGAGCTTGGCGGCACGCGGGCTCAGCGCTGACCGGATGAGAATCAGGTCGCACAGAATCGGGTTGGCCAGGAACGTCTTTCGCATGGTGCGCGCGTGATTGGCCAACGTCTCGCGCCAGTCCCTTGCTTCGACGTACGGCGTCGCGAAGACATACTGCTTGAGCGCGCGGTCGGTCATCGCGTTGAGCAGGTCGTCCTTCTTGCGGAAGTACCAGTAGATGCTCGTCACCCCGACCCCGAGGTGCTTACCGAGCAGCGGCATGCTGAGGTTGTCGATGCCGACGTCCTCGGCGAGTTCGAAAGCGCCCTTGATGATGTCGTCGGGATTGATGGACCCGCGTTCGCGCCGCTGACGCTTCTCGGGGGTTGCCTGCTTCGCCACGAAGGGCACCTCCATCCGTTCCGTTAGGTTACTGTAAGTCCTATAGTAAGCTTTTCTAGCAGATTTGGCGCGAAGGCGAAGGGATTGCGTCGTGGACCTCGGGCTTTCGAACGCCACCGCGGTCGTCGTCGGCGGCGGCCGCGGAATGGGACTCGCGACCGCCCGCTGTCTCGCCGATGACGGAGCACGCATCGCGATCGTCGGCCGTACTCGGTCGGTGCTCGACGAGGCGGCCGCGGAACTGTCGGGCCGGGGCAGCCCCGACGCATTCGGGGTGGTGGCCGATGTCACCGATGCCGAAGCGGCACAACGGGTCTTCGATGAGGTAGGTGGCCGCTGGGGCGGCGAGCTGAACATCCTCGTCAACGTGGCAGGGCCGAGCGCGGTGGGAACCTTCGGGGATCTGACCGACGATCAGTGGCGCCAGGCCGTCGACGAAGGCGTGATGGGGATGGTGCACTGCGTCCGGTCCGCACTGCCGCTGCTGCGCAACGGCGCAGTGGGGGCGGATCGTGAACTTCTCGGCGCATTCGACGCAGCGCCAGAGCGTCATCCTGCCCGCATACACGGCGGCCAAGGCGATGGTCACAAGCATCTCCAAGAACCTGTCGCTGTCGCTGGCGCCCGACGAGATCATGGTGAACGTGGTGTCACCGGGCAGCATCCTGTCCGAATCGCTTGCCGGATGGGCGGATTCGGTGGGTATCGACGGAAGCGATCCCTATGCGGTGATGGCAGGCATCGACAAGCATTTCGGACACCCCGCGCATCTGCCGCGCGCCGGTAAGCCCGAGGAGATCGGCCCCGTCGTCGCATTCCTCGTCTCGCGCGCCAACTCCTATATGACCGGCGCCAACATCAACGTCGACGGCGGCAGCGACTTCACCTGAAGGAGGCGACATGGCAACAGCACGCGAAGCCAGGGACTGGGCGCGTACGACGTTGCGCGGAATCGGCAACAGCCTCTACACGCCGTTCAGCGGCGTCGACGGCGACGACATCGACTGGGACGCGTACCGGACCCTTGGTGCGCTACTGCGTCGGCGAACTCAACCACCCCATGCTGTGGTGCACCAGCGGCATCGCGGAGTTCTGGTCGCTGACGATCGCCGAACGAAAGCAATTGCTCGAGATCGCAATCGAGGAAGGGCGCAGAGCCAATCCCGATGTCGTCGTGCAGGCCTGCACCGCAGCCACGGCCGCCAAGGACTGCCTCGAGCTGACCCGGCACGCGCAGGAGGCGGGCGCCGACATCGTCTACATCCAGACGCCGATGATGGAGGCTCACGGGGGAGAAGGGGTGCTCAACTTCTTCCGCTACATCGCCGATCGCACCGATATCGCGCTCGGCTTGTTCAACTCGCCGTCGTCGGGATATGTCCTGACACCGGCAGAGGGTGCGCGTATCTACGCCGAGATCCCCGCCGTCTGCGCGACCAAGGAAGGCGCCTTCCGGCCCGCGAGCAGTCGGATACTGCATGAGCTCGCACCCGACCTGACCATCTGGGAGTGCGACCTGACCGTCTACCGGGCGGGCTGGTTGCGCGCGGGCATCGTCGGTCCCGCGCAACTCGGCACGGCGGGCTATCTCTACGAAACTCCGCAGCAGCCGGTCATTTCCGAGTACTGGGAGCTGGTCTGGGGTGACAAGCTCGTCGAGGCGATGGATTATGCCGAGAAGTCCGGGCTCGACCAGTTCGGCATCGACATGGCGTCCTGGTTCACCTGCTATCCGGGGCGCCCCGACTACTTCACACACTGGGGCGGGGCCTTCAAGTACGCGGCGTCGGTGCTCGGTCTGCCGATCGGCGACTACCCGCATTCGCGGCCGCCGCAGGCCGTCTTCCCCACCGAGGGCAAACAAGCAGATCGATGCAGCGTATCGCCGGTACGGACTGGTCGCCGGCTGACGCCAACGGCAGGTGCGGAAGACGCTACCGAAAGGTGTACAGTAAGTGCCGTGAGTGCTGACGACCCGGTCCTCTATGAACTGCGCGACAGCGGGGTAGCGGTCCTGACGCTCAACCGCCCCGAGCGGATGAACGGTTGGGGCGGCGGCCTTGCGGCGAAGTTCTACGCGCTGCTCGAGGCAGGCCGAGGCCGACCCGAACGTGCGCGCGATTGTCGTCACCGGTGCAGGCCGGGCGTTCTGCGTCAGGCGCCGACATGGGCGACCTGTCGTCGATGGAGAAGGCCAACACCAACGGCGAGACCGACATCACCACGATGGTCGGCGAACGACATCCGCATTTCGTTGCGACGCTGCGCAAGCCGGTCATCGCCGCGATCAACGGCGCGTGCGCGGGCATCGGGCTGACCCAGGCGCTGATGTGCGACGTCCGGTTCGCGGCCGCAGGGGCGAAGTTCACCACGTCGTTCGCGCGTCGCGGTCTGATCGCGGAGTACGGCATCAGCTGGATCCTTCCGCGTGTCGTCGGCTGGGGCGTTGCGATGGACCTGCTGCTGTCCGGCCGTGTGTTCCTTGCCGAGGAGGCCGCCGCGCTCGGACTGGTCAACGAGGTCGTCGCGCCATCCGAACTGCTGCCGCGCGCGATCGGCTACGCCGAGGACATCGCGGCCAACTGCGCGCCCAGTTCGCTGGCGGTGATCAAACAACAGGTGTACGCAGACACCATGCGCGATGTGTTCGAGGCCAGCGACCACGCCGAGAAACTGATGGGTGAATCCATGCAACGCCCCGACTTCATCGAGGGCATCACCGCATTCTTCGAGAAGCGCACCCCGAACTTCCCGCCGCTGAAGGAGGCCACGCTATGACGTTGGACTACATGGCGATCGACGTCGACAACCATTACTACGAGCCGATCGACTCGTGCACCCGCCACCTGCCCAAGGAGTTCAAGCGCCGTGGCGTGCAGATGCTCACCGAGGGCAAGCGCACGTTCGCCGTCATGGGTGGCGTCGTCAATCACTTCATCCCGAACCCGACGTTCGACCCGATCATCGAGCCGGGTTGCCTTGACCTGTTGTTCCGCGGTGAGATCCCCGAGGGTGTCGATCCGGCGTCGTTGATGAAGGTCGATCGGCTGCCCGACCATCCCGAGTACCAGAACCGCGATGCACGGGTGAAGATCCTGGACAAGCAGAACCTCGAAACCGTGTTCATGCTGCCGACGTTCGCCTGCGGTGTCGAGGAAGCTCTCAAACACGACATCGACGCGACCATGGCGACGGTGCACGCGTTCAACCTGTGGCTCGACGAGGACTGGGGCTTCGATCGCCCCGACCACCGGTTCCTGTCGGCGCCGATCATCTCGCTGGCAGACCCGGACAAAGCTGTCGAGGAAGTCGAGTTCGTGCTGAGCCGGGGCGCCAAGATCGTCTGCGTGCGGCCCGCGCCGGTGCCGGGTGTGGTCAAGCCGCGCTCGCTGGGCGACCCGGTGCACGATCCGGTGTGGGCCCGATTGGCCGAGGCCGGTGTTCCCGTCGTCTTTCATCTCTCCGACAGCGGGTACCTGGCGATCGCGGCATTGTGGGGCGGCAAGGCGACGTTCGAGGGGTTCGGCAAAAAGGATCCGCTCGATCAGGTGCTGCTCGACGACCGCGCCATCCACGATTCGATGGCGTCGATGATCGTCCACCAGGTCTTCACTCGGCACCCGAAGCTGAAGGTCGCGAGCATCGAGAACGGCTCCTACTTCGTATACCGCTTGATCAAGAGGCTGAAGAAAGCCGCCAACACCGCGCCGTACCACTTCAAGGAAGACCCGGTCGAGCAGCTGAGGAACAACGTCTGGATCGCGCCGTATTACGAGGACGACGTGAAGGTGCTTGCCGCGACCATCGGGGTCGACAAGATCCTGTTCGGTTCGGACTGGCCGCACGGCGAGGGGCTCGCGGATCCGATGTCGTTCACCGCCGACATCCCGCAGTTCCCCGAGTTCAGCGCGGAAGACACCCGGAAGGTGATGCGGGACAACGCCCTCGGACTCCTTGGCGTGAACGTTTCGGTATGACGCGCACGCGAGGAGCATAACGTTGTCAGAGTGGACCATCGGCGATGTCGTCGACGCCATCGCCGACGTCATACCGGATCGCACCATGACGGTGTGCGGTGATCGCGTCACCACCTACGGTGAGATGGCCGATCGCTCCCGCAGGCTGGCGAACTTCCTCGCGGACAAGGGGTTCGGCGCGCACCAGGATCGCGACGGGCTCGACAACTGGGAGTGCGGCCAGGACCGCGTCGCGCTGATCATGTACAACGATCGCTACCCCGAGATGGTGGTCGGCTGCCTGAAGGCGCGCACGATCCCGGTGAACGTCAACCACCACTACACGCCTCGCGAGGTCGCCGATCTTCTCGAGTATGTGAAGCCGCGCGCCGTCATCTACCACAGGGCCCACGGCGCGAAATTCGCCGAACGTTCTGGAATCACTCGGCGCCGACCTGCTCATCTCTGTCGACGACGGCAGCGACGCCCCCGATATCGCGGGATCGATCGCCGTGGACGACGCGGTGGCGCAGGGCGATCCGGACGTCACGATCGCCGGGTCGCCCGACGACCTCATCATGTACTGCACAGGCGGCACCACCGGCAGGCCGAAGGGCGTGCTGTGGCGCCAAAGCGACACCTACGTGTCGTCGATGGTCGGCGCCGACCACGAGTCGCCGACCGAGATTCATGACAAGGTGCGGCGCAACGTCGGCCCGCCGTGGTTCGCGGTATCGCCTCTGATGCATGCCGCCGGTCTGTGGACGGTGTTCTCCGGCACGCTGGCCGGACTGCCCGTTGTGCTCTACGACGACAGGAACAAGTTCGATCCGGCGCTGGTATTGCGCACCGCCGAGCGGGAGAAGGTCGGCATGATGACGATGGTCGGGGACGCCTACGCCGCCCCGCTCGTCGAGGAGCTCAATCGCACCGGCTATGACCTTTCGACGCTGTACGCGATCGGAACAGGCGGTGCCGCAACCAATCCCAAGCACGTGAGCGCACTCCTGGAGAAGCTGCCCCAACTGACGATCATCAACGGCTACGGTTCGTCGGAGACCGGCAACATGGGGTTCGGGCACAATCAGCGGGGGTCGCACCGCGAGACCTTCGATCTGCGCGAGGGCGGAACAGTGGTCTCCGACGACATGACGAGGTTCGTCGCACCCGGCGAACCGGACGTCGGCTGGGTGGTACGCACCGGCCGGATCCCGCTTGGCTACTTCGACGATGCCGACGCCACCCGCAGAACCTTCCCCGTCGTCGAGGGGCAGCGCGTTGTGGTGTCGGGCGACCGCGCCTCGCTGGAGGCCGACGGCACGCTGCGCCTGTTCGGCCGCGACTCGCTGGTGGTCAACACCGGCGGCGAGAAGGTCTTCGTCGAGGAGGTCGAGGCGGTGCTGCGGGCATGTCCGGGAGTGGCGGACGCGTTGGTCGTCGGCCGCGACAGCGAGCGGTGGGGGCAGGAGATCGTCGCGCTCGTACAGACCCGGCCGGACCTCGACGTCGACAGCGAGTCACTGCACGCCGCGTGCGTGGCGAACCTGGCCCGATTCAAGGCCCCGAAGGAGTTCATCTTCGTGGACAAGGTGCGCAGGCTCGGCAACGGGAAGGCCGACTACCGGTGGGCGAAAAGCCAAGCGACGCAACGGGCACTGACATGACACACAAGGCGATCGACTGCCTGGTCAACGTGCACTTCGGCGAGACGGCCAAGCAACCCGAGTTCATGCTCAAGGTCCGCGACGACTACTTCAAGGGCCCGAAGTCGCTGTACGAGCAGGTCGAGCTACCGCAGCTGCTCGAGGAGATGGACGAACACGGCGTTGCCAAGGCCATCCTGATGGACAACCTGGTGAAGCCTTCGGTGACCGCCCGCAAGTTCGTCGAGGAGCGGCCCGACAAGTTCGCGTTGGCGGTTGGCGGGGTCAATCTGCTGCGCCCGGTGCCCGCACTGCGCGAGCTCGCTGCCGTGCACCGCGACCTGCCGGTGGCGTATACCGCTGTCGGGCCGAGCTTCTGGGGCGACGGCATGTATCCGCCGAGCGATGCCGTCTACTACCCGCTGTACGCGAAGTGCGCTGAACTCGAGTTGCCGCTGTGTATCAACACCGGGCTGCCGGGCCCCCCGATTCCCGGCGAAGCGCAGAACCCGATCCACCTCGACAGGGTGTGCGTCCGCTTCCCGGAACTGAAGCTGTGCATGATCCACGGCGCCGACCCGTGGTGGGACGTCGCGATACGCCTGCTGATCAAATACCAGAACCTGCGCATCATGACCTCGGCGTGGTCGCCGAAGCGGTTGCCGGAGAGCCTGTTGCACTACATGCGCACCCGCGGCAAGAACAAGGTGATCTTCGCGTCGGACTGGCCTGTGCTGCGCCAGAGCCGTGTCGTGCCGGAGGCCTTGGCGCTGGACCTGCCCGCAGACGTGTTGGACAACTACCTCTACAACAACGCGAACGACTTCTTCTTCGGCAGCGAGAATCAGGAGAACTGACCGGTGGACCGATACGAACTGCGCAGGCTGGATTACAGCCTGTCGGAGGATCACCTGGCGATCCAGGAGGCGTACAAGCAGTTCTTCAAGACGCACTGTCCGATCGAAACCGTGCGCGCCGCCCAGGAATCCGGGTTCGACAAGAGCCTGTGGGAGCGGCTGTGCGCGATGGGCGCGACCACGATGGCGTTGCCGGAGTCGGCGGGCGGGGACGGGGCGACGCTCGTCGACCTCACGCTCGTCGCCGAGGAGATCGGCCGGTCCCTTGCGCCCGTTCCCTGGATCGACCATGTCGTCGCGGCGCGTCTGCTGGCCCGGCTCGGGGCGCCGGACGCCGATATCGTCAGCGGTAAGCAACTCGCCGCGATCGACCCACAACACGAGAACGTGACGGGTGTGCGGTTGATCCCGACGGGCTCGATCGCCGACCAGATCCTGGTGCGTGACGGCGACGACGTCGTCGCACTGACATTCGGAACGCGGCCGGTCAAGGTCGACAACATCGGCAAGCTGCCGATGGCGTGGGTGGACCCCGCGGCGGCCGACAGCAGGACCGTCGTCGCAAGCGGCGCCGACGCACTCGCGGAATACCAACGCGCGCTCGATGAATGGCGGGTGCTGACCGGCGCGGCACTGGTCGGCCTCGTCGAGGAGACGATGACGATCGCTGCGGAGTTCGCCAAGAACCGCTACACGCTCGGTGTGCCGATCTCCACCCTGCAGGGTATTTCGCATCCGCTCGCCAACATCGCCATCACCGTCGCGGGCGGCCGCAATCTGGCGCGGCGGGCGGCGTGGTTCCTCGACAACGAACCCGACGAGCGACCGGAACTGGCGCCTTCGGCGTTCGTGTTCATGGCCGAGGAGGCGTCGAAGGCGGCGACCATGGCCGTGCAGGTGCAGGGCGGCCTCGGCGTGAGCGCGGAGGCGGCCGCCACCGCGTATCTGGTCCGGGCCCGCGGATGGTCGCTGGCAGGCGGCGATCCCGGTGCGAGCGCCAAGTACATCGCCGAGATCGTCGCGGCGCGCGAGAGCGGAGGAGCGAAGTAATGGACTTCTCACGTGTTGCGCTGTCCGACGAGGACGAGGCGTTCCTGCACGAGTCCCGCGACTTCCTGCGCGAGCTCGTCACCGACGAGGTCCTCCGCCGTGACCGCGAGACCGGCGACAACTTCGACGAAGGCGTGCATCTGGCGCTCGGCGAATCCGGATACCTTGCGCGCGAATGGAAGCCGGAGTCCCAGGGCGGATTCAACCGGGTTCGGAACCGCATCTGGCAGCTGGAGAAGCGCAGGGCGCATGTGCCGTGGGTGACGTTCGGCACCACCGCGATGATCGCGCGGTCGGTGGAGAAGTTCGGCTCGCCCGAACTCAAGGCCGAAGTCATGCCGAGGGTCTTCGACGGCCGGGTGCGGTTGTGCCTCGGCTACACCGAGCCAGAGGGTGGCTCCGACGTCGCGACCTGCAAGACCCGCGCCGTGCGTGACGGCGACTCCTGGGTCATCAACGGCTCCAAGATGTTCACCACCGGCGCGCACAACTGTCAGTACGTCTTCCTCATCACCAACACCGACCCCGATGCGCCGAAACACAAGAGCCTCACCATGTTCCTTGTGCCTCTCGACTCGCCGGGTATCGAGATCCAGGGCATCCGCACCGTCGACGGCGACCGGACGAACATCGTCTATTACAGCGACGTCCGCGTCGACGACAAGTACCGCCTCGGCGAGGTGAACGACGGATGGACGGTGGTCAGGGAACCGCTCAACGTCGAGCACGGCGCGGTGGAAGCCGCCGCCGACGGCCTTGCGGACGTGTCGATCATGATGCACCAGGCGGGCTTCATGGCCACCGCCGCGGACACGGCAGCCGCAAAGGTCGCCGAGGAAGGCCCGGACGGCCGCAGGCTCATCGACGACGGCTCGGTGGCACTACGCCTCGGCCGCAGCGTCGCCCGGATGGAGGCCTCGCTGTCGGCGACGAGCATCTTCGGCCGGGTGGCGCTCGCGCAGACGATGCGCGATATCTCGCCGGACCTGATGGACATCCTCGGCACCGCCGCGTCACTGCCGGTCGGGACCGACGGCGCGGCCGACGACGGTGCCGCCGAATACGTGTACCGCTTCGCCCCGCTTGTCGGCATATACGGCGGCACGCTCGAGGTGTTCCGCAACATGATCGCGCAGTACGTCCTTGGGCTCGGAAAGCCGAATTACTCACCGCCGAAATCCAAGAAGGCTTCGTGAGCCCTGAGCCGGCGCGCCGCAAGGTCCTCGTGATGGGGGCGACGGGGTTCGTCGGCTCCCACGTCACCCGCAAGCTCGTCGAACGCGGCGACGACGTTCGGGTGTATCTGCGCAAGTCGTCAGCAACACGGTGGCGATCGACGACCTCGACGTCGAACGCTGCTACGGCGACCTGCGCGACGAGACAGCGCTCGCGCAGGCCATCTCCGACCGCGACGTGGTCTTCTACTGCGTGGTGGACACGCGCTTCTACCTGCGTGACCCGGCGCCGCTGTTCGAGACCAACGTCGAGAGCCTGCGGCGGGTTCTCGACGTCGCCGCCCAAGCCGACCTGTACCGGTTCGTGTTCTGCAGCACCATCGGCACGATCGCCATCTCCTACGAAGGCGATTCCGTCACCGAGGACATGCCGTTCAACTGGCCGGGCAAGGGCGGTCCGTACATCGAGTCCCGTCGACAGGCCGAGGACCTCGTTCTCGGCTACGCGCAGGGAGCGGGGTCTGCCCGCCGTCGCGATGTGCGTGTCCAACCCGTACGGGCCGCTGGACTGGCAGCCGAACCAGGGAATGATGGTGCAGAGAGCCGCGCTGGGGAAGCTGCCCGCATATGTGAAGGGCGTGTCGACAGAGGTCGTCGGCATCGAGGACGTGGCGGACGCCTTCCTGCTTGCGGCGGAGCGCGGCAGGGTCGGCGAGCGCTACATCATCTCCGAGACTTTCATGCCGATGCGGGACATGGTGTCCACCGCCGCCTCGGCGGTCGGCGCGAAGCCGCCACGGTTCGGTGTCCCGCTCGCAGTGATGTATGCGTTCGGCGCGACGATCGGGATGGCGAGCCGGCTGTTGCGGCGCGATCTGCCGATGAACGTCAGGGGAGTGCGGCTGATGCACATCATGTCGCCCGCCGATCACAGCAAGGCGGAGCGCGAACTCGGCTGGCGCCCTCGGCCGACCGCCGAGTCGTTGGAGCGCGCGGCGCGGTTCTATGTCGAGCGGCGAGAAGGCCGGCCAGGATCTGAAGAGCCGGCTCATGGGTTAGAGTTCGTCTCGCGCGCATCTAGAGCGTCACGATCGTCGCCGCCGCGGTGCCGGGCGCACCGTAGAGCTGGGCGAACCCGACGCGGGGTTCTCCCGCTACCTGGCGGTCGCCCGCCTCACCGCGCAATTGCCTTACCAGCTCGTGGATCTGGCGCAGGCCCGACGCTCCGATCGGTTCACCGTTGGCGATCAGACCCCCGTCGGTGTTGACCGGCATCGCACCGCCGATCTCGGTGGCGCCGTCGGCCAGCAGCTTCTCCTGCTCGCCGTGCTCGCAGAAACCGCATTCGGCCATGTGGATGACCTCGGCCCCGGCATCGGTGTCCTGCAACTGGATCACGTCGACGTCATCGGGTGCCACACCGGCCTTTTCGAAGGCGGCCTTGGCGGCATACACCGTGGGTGCCACATCCTCCTCGACGGGCGCGAACGTCGTGTTCACCTCGTAGGCCCCGTATTTCCGGGTGCGCACCTCGACGGCGCGCAGGTAAACCGGTTTGGACGTGTAGCGGTGCGCGATGTCGGCGCGGCACATGACCACCGCGGCGGCGCCCTCGTCGGGCGCGCAGAACATGTACTGCGTCAGGGGATAGTTGAGCATCGCCGAGTTGAGGATGTCCTCCTCGGCGATCGGCTTGCGGCGGAACGCATTCGGGTTCAGCGCGCCGTTGCGGAAGTTCTTGGCGGCCACCTTCGCCAGCGTGGCCTGCGAGATGCTGTGGTCGTGCAGATAGCGGTTGGCCTTCATGCCGAAGAACTGGGTGGTGAGGTACTGGCCGTTCTCGGCGTACCAGCTGGGCATGCCGACGAGCGCTGGATCCTCGGTGAACGCGCCTCGCGGGTGTTTGTCCAACCCGACTGCGATACCGATGTCGTAGTCGCCGAGCCGGATGCCGTCCGCGCACGCCTTGGCGGCGCTGGCCGCGGTGGCGCAGGCGTTGAAGACGTTGGTGAACGGGATACCGGAGAGGCCGACCATGCCGACGATCGCGTCGGGGTTGGCGACGGTCCAGCTGCCGCCGGTGGCGAACTGGACGTCGCGCCACTCGACACCCGCGTCGGCGACCGCGGCGAAGATGGCGTCGACACCCATCTCCATCGCGGACTTGCCCTCGAACCGGCCGAACGGATGTAGCCCCACGCCGATGATGGCGACGTCATTCATGGGGCCGAGTGTATCGCAACTGTAACTCTTACAGTATCGTAGTCCAGGTGGCGTCGGTGACCGAGCACAAGACGACGTTCTGCCGGATCTGCGAGCCGTTGTGCGGCATGATCGCGACCGTCGAGGACGGCAGGCTCACCGCGCTGCGCCCGGACAAAGACCACCCGCTGTCGTCGGGTTTCGCCTGCCAGAAGGGCATCGCGTTCACCGAGGTGCAGAACGACCCCGATCGCGTCACCACGCCGCTGCGCCGCACGCCGACCGGATTCGAGCAGGTGACCTGGGACGAGGCGCTCGGCGATATCGCTTCGCGGCTGACCGGCGATCCTCCGTCGCGACGGCTCGGGTGCGGTCGGCTGGTACATGGGCAATCCCGGCGCCTTCAGTTACGCGCATACCTTCGCAGCGTTGATGTTCATCAAGTCGATGGGCCGCCACAGCCACTACTTCACCGCGTCGTCACAGGACACCAACAGCAGGCTGATCGCCAGCCAGTTGCTCTACGGTGTGCCGACGTCGGTGCCGATACCCGATCTGACCCGAACCGACCTGCTGGTGATGATGGGCGCCAATCCCGTTGTCTCGCACGGGAGTTTCCTGACCGCGCCGCGCATCAAGGACCGCATGGGTGACATCGTCAAACGTGGCGGGCGCGTGGTGGTGGTCGACCCGCGCCGCACGGAGACGGCGGCTGCGTTCGAATGGCTCGGCATCGTTCCCGACACCGATGCCTATCTGCTGCTGTCGCTGTTGGCCGTGATGTTCGCCGACGGCCTCGTCGACACGGCCAGGGTGAGCAGTCAGGCCGACGGCATCGACTGGTTGCGGGCTCTGTGCCAACCGTTCAGCCCGGAGGCGACCGCAGAGCACACCGGCATCGACGCCGACAGCGTGCGATCACTCGCCCACGACCTGGTGCGAACTCCGCGCGCGGCCGTCTACGGCAGGCTCGGCACGTGCGTCGGGCGCTACGGCACCCTTGTGGCTTACCTGATCGACGCGGTCAACCTCGTCGCGGGCAACCTCGACACACCCGGCGGATCGGTGTTCGGCCTGATGCAGACGGTGGGCCAGCGATGGCAGAACACCGTGATGGGCGTCGCGCTGAGGCGGATGTACCGGCGCAGGACGCGGGTCGGAGACATCCCGAACGCCATCGGGTCGGAGCCCGCGGCCCTGATGGCCAAGGAGATCACCACACCGGGGGATCGGCAGATCAGGGCGCTGTTCGTTTCGGCGGGCAATCCCGTCCTCTCGGTGCCCAACGGCGACGAACTCGAGGCTGCGTTCGAGGAACTGGAACTGTCGGTGGCGCTGGACTTCTACGTGACCGAGACGACCTCCCGATGCGACTACATCCTTCCGGTGACGACGATGTACGAACGCGAGGATTTCCCGTACACGTTCCAGGCCTTTCAGGCGACGCCGTTCCGGCAGGCGACCGAAGCCGTCGTCGCACCGGCAGGCGAGGCGCGCACGGAATGGGACATCGTCTACGACCTGGCAGGCCGGATGGGCGGCGTGCTCGGCGGCGTCCGGAAAGCCTTGGGCGCCTTCGGGTTGACGGTCAAGCCGCGGCTGATGATCGACGGGCTGATCCGGATGTCCGAGGGCGGCGACCGGTTCGGCCTTCGCCGTGGCGGACTGTCGCTTCGGCGGTTGACCGAACAGCATCCGCACGGAGTCGTCGTATCGCCACATATCCGCACAGGTGTCCTGCGCGACGCGGTGGCCTACCTGTCACGCCGAGTTCGGCTGGTGCATCCGGATATCGCGGGCGAGGTCGACAAGCTCACGCGGGCAAGGCATCCCGACGGGTTTCCGCTGCGAATGATCGGCATGCGCGAGCCGCGCTCGGAGAACTCGTGGATGCACAACTCGCCGCTGTTGATGCGTGGTGAGCGGGGGCAGCGCGCGCTGATCCACGTCGACGATGCGGCCGATCTGCAGATCGCCGACGGTGACCTGGTGCGGGTGTCGTCGCCGTACGGCGAGATCTCCGTCGAAGTGACCGCGACCAAGGATCTGATGGCCGGAGTGATCGCGGTGCCGCACGGCTGGGGTCACAAGGGCACGGGGACGTGGCGGGTGGCCAACAAAGCGGGCGGCGCGAACGTCAACCGGTTGACGTCGAGCGAGCCGGAGGACGTCGAGAAACTGTCGGGTATGGCGTGGCTGACCGGCGTGCCGGTGCGCGTCGAGCGCGTCTGACCCTCCATAACTGTTGCGTTTGTTGCGGCGAATTGCGAGTAATCGCCGCAACAAACGCAACAAAACTGGGTGTGTCGGCGGTGCGGGAGTTATGGGTTCAGGCGATGGCGCCGGAGTCCTTGAGTTCCTCGATGCGGTCCCACTCCATGCCGAGTTCCATCAGCACGATCTCGGTGTGCTCGGACGCCTGCGGGGCCCTGGTCGTCTCCAGCGGCTCGTGGTTGAACTGAACCGGGCCGCGGACCACCTTGAACGGCTCGCCACCGTCGGCGGCATCGACCTCGACGATCATGTCGTTGGCGATGGCCTGCTCGTCGGTCGCGAGGTCGAGGAAGCTCTGGAACGGCGCCCACTGACCCTTCATCGTCTTGAGGTGCTCGCGCCAATAGTCGAAGGGCTTGCTGCGAATCGACTCTGCGATGAGTTCCGCTGCCGCCGCGGCATTCTCGATGAGCGGCATCACGTCGCTGAAGCGCGGATCGTCTGCCAGCTCCGGTAGGCCGAGGTGGTCGAACGCATCGCGGATGTAGCCCGTCGGGCTGACGATGCACAGGTTGATCGTTCCGCCGTCGGATGTCAGGTAGTTGCCGAGGAACGGATTGACCGTCGGGCCAACGGAATCGGGCATCAGCGACCGCATGGTCTCACCGACCTCCATACCCTGGGTCATGCTGGCACCCGCGGACCACCACGCCGTGCTGAGCAGGGAGACGTCGAGTTCGACGGCCTCGCCGGTGCGCTCGCGGTGAAACAGCGCCGCCGATATCCCGCCCGCGATGTTCATCCCGCCGATGGAGTCGCCGAACGCCGGGATGCCCTGCGAGAGGGCGCCGCCGATCTCCTCGGGAGTCAAGGCGTGGCCGACGCCGCTGCGGGTCCAGAACGCGGTGCCGTCGAACCCGCCGGTGTCTCGTTCTGCGCCCTTGTCTCCGTACGCGCTGCCGCGGGCATAGATGATGTTCGGGTTGGCCGCGCGGATGTGCTCGATGTCGAACTTGTTCTTCTGGCGTTGCGCGGGCATGTAATTGGTCAGGAAGACGTCGGAGGTCTTGGCGATCTCGTAGAGCACTTCCTGCCCGCCCGGCGTCGACACGTCGATGCCGACGCTGCGCTTGCCGCGGTTGGGATGTTCCATCAGCGGGTGGCGGTCGGCCTGCAGTTGGATACCGCCCATGTAGAGGAAGCCGCGCTGGGTATCGCCGCGCACCGGGTGTTCCACCTTGATGACGTCGGCACCCCAGTCGGCGAGGATCGCTCCCGCCGCGGGCACGAACGTGAACTGCGCGACCTCGAGGACGCGCACGCCCTCCATCACCTTGATCATGGCTTAAACGTAACCGGAAGCGCGGTCGGCGAGCGGAACGGCTGCCCGAAGATGTGCGGATCGTCGTCGGTGACCAGCTCGATGTCGGTCAGCCGATCGAGCAGGCACTCGAGCGCGACGCGGGTCTCCATCCTGGCCAGGTGCAGTCCGAGACACGTGTGCTCACCGGCCGCAAACGAGATGTGCGGCAGCGTTTCCGGTGGATGTCGAACTCCTCGGAGCGTTCCCAACGGTTCTCGTCGCGGTTCGCCGAACCGATGCAGACGTCGATCACCGCCCCTTGGGGGATCCTCACGCCTTCGAGCTCGGTCTCCTCTGCCGCGTACCGCTGCACGGTGGTCAGCGGCGTCTCGAAGCGCAGGCCTTCCTCGATCGCGGGGCCGATGAGCTCACGATCTGCCGCCACGGCGCGGAATTGATCGGGGTGTGTCAGCAGATGGAACAGCAGGTTGCCCGACGACCGGTACGTGGTTTCGAGGCCCGCGGGCAGCAGCAGCCGAAGGAATGAGTAGATGGCTTCGTCGCTGAGTCGTTCGCCGTCGATCTCCGCGGACACCAGATCGCCGATGATGTCCTCGGTCGGCTTCGACCTGCGCTTCTCGATCTGGGTGAGGAAGTAGTCCTTGAGTGCGGCCGACGCTTCGAAGGCCCGCTTGTATCTGACGTGGTAGCTGATCAGGTCGACCGCGTGCTTGCGGAACGACTCCAGGTCTTCTTCGGGCAGTCCGAGCAGTTTCGAGATCACCCTGGTCGGAAACTCCAGCGGTGAAATCCCTGACCAGATCGGCCTTGCCCGCGTCGACGAACTCATCGATCAGCGCATTGACCACCGGCCGCACGACTTCGGGTTCCCACCGCAGCAGCGACCTCGACTTGAAGGCCGCGGATACGAGATTGCGGTGTTCCCTATGGGTTTTGCCCTCCATCGCCAGGATGGTCGGCCCCATGAACAGCCCGATGGTGGTGTCGTAGATGTGTGAGTTGAACACCTTGTTGTCGCGGAAGACGCGGTTCACCGCATCGAAGGACACCGCGGCGTAGAGGTTTTCGGGCCGGAAGTCTCCCGAGGCCTTCGTCCAGTCCATGACGCTGCCGAAGAAGACGCCGCTGGTCTCGTTCCGCCTGCGCTCGAAGATGGGGTAGGGGTCACGAAGGAGGTCGGCCGCTTCGTCGGCCGTGACGTCGAGCACCGGCGTATCCACGTGAGGAATCTCCACCATCTTCCGACGGACTGCGATAGGTACTGTAAAGATTACAGTATCGGGGTACCGAAGGATACGGCGAAGCGGGTTCGCGCCGGTCAGATCAGGTCAGACGCCCTCGCTGAGCGCCTGCTCGCGGGCCCACCGGTAGTCCGCCTTACCCGCCGGGCTGCGTTCGATGGCGGGCCGGAACACCACGGCTTTCGGCAGCTTGTAGCGGGCGATGACGCCTGCCGCGTGCTCGATGAGTTCCTGTGCGTCGACGGTGGCGCCGTCGACGAGGGAGACGATCGCGACCACCTCCTGGCCCCACCGCTCGCTCGGCCTGCCGGACACGACGACGTCGCGAACCGCCGGGTGCGACAGCACCGCGCTCTCCACTTCCTCGGCGAATATCTTCTCGCCGCCGGAGTTGATGGTCACCGAGTCGCGGCCGAGCAGTTCGATGCCGCCCTCGGCGAGGTGCCGCGCGCGGTCACCAGGGATCGAGTACCGCACGCCGTCGATGACAGGAAAGGTCTTGGCCGTCTTGGCCGCATCGCCCTTGTAGCCGAGCGGCACGTAGCCGCGCTGCGCGAGCCAGCCCATACCGTCGTGGCCGGGTTCGAGGATCGAGTCGAGGTCCTCGCCCGCAACGCTGGTGTCGGGCCCGGCGTTGAACTTTCCGGTCGACACCGCACCGGGCATCGACATGTGGCTCATCTGGATGCCGGTCTCCGACGATCCGACACCGTCCATCACGATCAGGCCGGGTTTGATGTCGATGAGGCGCTGTTTGGCGGTCGGGGTCAGAAGGGCGCCGCCGTTGGCGACCACCGCGAGCGACGACACGTCCGCGGTACCCCGTTCGATGGCATCGGCGATCGGCCGGGCCATCGCGTCGCCGACGACCTGACCACCATGAGAATCTGCTCCCGCTCGATCGTCGCGCACCACCTCGTCGGCGTCGAATTTGCCTTGGGTGGCTGGGAATACCACCGTCTGCCCGGTCGTGAGTGCGGTCATGACGGCCCACTGCGCCGCACCGTGCATCAGCGGCGGAAGCGTGAAGATCTTGGTGCCGGGATTCTCCGCGACGCGCTTGGCGATCTCGTCGTAGGAACCGGTGACCTCTCCGGTAGCACATGTTCCTGCCGCCGAAGGACGTCATGAAGATGTCGTGCTGGCGCCACAGCACGCCCTTCGGCATCCCGGTCGTGCCGCCGGTGTAGAGCACGTACAGGTCGTCGGGAGACGGCTCGACGGGCGGCGGCACCGATGCGCCCGATGAGACGATCGACTCGTAGTCGACGGCGCCGTGCACCAGGTCGTTGCCGGAGTCGTCGGCGATCTGGATCAGCACCCGCAGGCGCGGCAGCTGGGGGTACACCTCGTTGACGCGGGGCGCGAAGCTGGCGTGATAGAGCAGCGCGGTCGCACCGGAGTCCGCGAGCAGGTACTCCAGCTCGTTCTTCACATAGCGGTAGTTGACGTTGAACGGCGCCACCCGCGCCCGCCATGCGCCGAGCATCCCCTCGACGTATTCGGGCCCGTTGTAGGCGTAGAGGCCGAGCAGGTCCTGGCCGACCTCGTGACCGGCCAGCTCGGAGCGTTCGGTGTGGCAGCCCAGCCCGCGCGAGTGCAGATAGGCCGCGAGCCGGTTGGACCGCTCGTGGATCTGCGCAAAGGTGTAGCGGCGGTCGCCCTGGATGATGAACTCGCGGTCACCGATCGCCGAGGCGACGGCCTCCGCGGCGGCGGGGACGGTGAACTGCATTGTGGCGGCGGTCATCGAATTTCTGTGGACCTCTCTCAGGGCTGGTGTGGCAGCAGCTTGACCATCAGGCCGTTCGCTTCGGATAGTACGGTGCCTTCGGCATCGGTCATCGTGGCCGTGATGAACGCCTTGCGGCCCTCGATCCGCTCGATCCGCCCGCGCGCCACAAGGGGCTCGTCGATCGGGGTCACCAACTTGTAGTCGACGTGAAGGTAGGCGGTCCGGCTGATCGGGCGGTCCGCCGCGGACACGATCATGCCGAAGTGCCAGTCGAAGAACAGGGGTATGACCCCGCCATGCACGGCGTTGTTGCCGCCGACGTGGAAGCGGCTGAAATGGCCCTCCATCGTCACGCCGTCGGGTCCGTATTCGGCGAGTGTCCACGGCGGCACAAGCGGGTGGCCGAGGCCGGGCAGATGCGGAGCCCGGCCCGCGGGCGCGACGCCCTGCGGCGCCTTGTGCACCTCGAGCTCTTCGCAGAGCTCCTCGATGCGCCGCGCGCCGTCGGTCCACAGCTCGCCGTCGGGTGCGGTGGACACCACGATGTCCTGCAGCCTGCGCATCGCCGACATGAAGCGGGCCATCTCGGGTGGCGCGTCGATGGGCTCGATCGGCGGGAAGCCGCGGGTTTCGTGGCTGGTGTCGGTCACGTCCATGCCGCGATCAGATCCGACGTGGTGGTGACCGTAGCCAGCAGCGAGATGGTGTTGTCGACGATCGCGTCGGCGTAGTCCGCGGGGATACCTGCGACGGCGTCACGTGGGACGACGACGCGGTAGCCGGCGTTCACGGCGTCCATGACGAGGTTGGTGATCGCGATGTTCACCGATACGCCGACGGCGACGATCGTCGTCACCCCGAGGTTGCGGAGGATGGCATTGAGATCGGTGCCGCCCATCGGCCCGACGCCGTGCCACCTGTGCAGCAGGACATCGTTTGGGGCAGGGCCGAATTCGGGTAGCAGCGTGGCGCCCTCGCTGCCGGGACTGATGTCGACCTGCTTGGTTCCCATCGCGAAGATCGGCGCGTTGTGGTTGGCGCCGAGCCCGTCGGGCCTGCGCTGCACGAGGCAGTGCACGATCTGCACGCCCGCATCACGTGCCACGGGGAGCAGTCGTTCGATGTTGGGCAGCGCCTGGCGTTGCGCGGCCTTGGCGAGTGCGCCGAGTCCGGCGTTGGGCCCGACGACGGCGCCCTGGAGTTCCTGGGTCACGATCGCGGTATGTCCGGGTGCCGCGATGTCGGCGAGGTCGTTACTCATACCGATGCGGGTACCTCATAGAACTGCGTCGCCCACTTGCGCATCGCCATATAGGGTTTCGCGTCCACCTTCGACAGCGCGGGATGCTCGACGTACTCCTGGTAGCGCCAGATGTTCAGGTCATCCCAGACCGTGCCCATGAACTGGCGCTCGACCTGTTCACGCACCGCGTCGGGCGGCACATCGGAGGTGTCGCCGGGAAGGCGTGGCCACCAGACCGAATAGAACATGTCGGAGTACCCGTCCTCGACGGGCGTGCACGCGAAGATCAGCCGGTGGTTCGACGATCCCTCGAACGCGCTGATCGCGAAGCCCAGTCCGGAGAAGTGGCTGTGGATGTAGAGCGCCATCTTGTCGGGGTCGTCGCTGCGCGCGTCCGGCCATCCCGTCAGGAATCGCCACTCCTCGTCGACGGCCTCCCAGTTCAGGCACACCGGGGTGACCGTTGCGCCGTGCACGTAGTGGAAGTGCGCGCTGTCGGGCCCGTTCTCCGCAACGATCTGCGGATGCACGGGCTCATGCTCGGCGCGACGCGAAAACTCGGGATACGGACGGTAATACGCATCCTCGTCGGTCGGGAACTGCGGGAACTTGTGAAAGAGGTCGGGCAGCTCCCACTGCGGTTCCTGCCCGTCGGGCTGATGCCAGGCGAACACGCAGCCGTACTGCTCGCGTACCGGGTAGACGCGCAGTCGCAGCGCCTTGTTCGGTCGGTCGGGCTGATAGGGGATGTAGCGGTTGGTGCCGTCGGGCCCCCAGCGCCAGCCGTGGAACGGGCACTCGACGCAATCGCCGACGACCTTGCCGCCGTGTCCGATGTGCGCGCCGAGGTGGCGGCAGTGCCCGGACATCACGTGCAGTTCGCCGTCATCGCCGCGGTAGGCGACGAGATCCTCACCGAAGTACCGAAGGGGTCGCACCTCGCCGACGGGGAATTCCGCCGACCAGCCGACCATGAACCAGCCGGTGACCTTCCAGGTGAAGGGGACTTTCACACGGGCCTCCTGCGACGCAGAACCTATCCAACGGAAGACTTTACAGTATAGTTTTCGGCAGTCTCGGGGATCGGTCTGCGCAAGGAGGCGTTGCGATGTCAGGTGGTCGCTTCGACGCGATCGTGATCGGTGCCGGGTTCTCCGGTCTCTATGCACTGCACCGGCTGCGAGAGCTCGGCTTGCGGACCGTCGTCATCGAACGAGCCGACGAGGTCGGCGGTACCTGGTTGTTCAACAGGTATCCCGGTGCGCGCTGCGACATCGAGAGCATCGAGTACTCCTACAGCTTCTCCGAGGAGATCCAGCAGGAGTGGGTGTGGACGGAGACGATGCCCGCACAGCCCGAGATCGAGGCGTACCTCAACTTCGTCGCCGATCGGCTGGACCTGCGCCGTGACATCCGGTTCAACACCAACGTGGCCTCGATGGCGTTCGACGAAGACGACACGACGTGGACGGTGAAAACCGAAGCGGGCGAGTCGTTCACCGCGCCGTTCGTCGTCGCCGCGGCAGGCATCCTCTCCGCGCCGCTGGAACCTCAAATCGAGGGTATGGACACCTTCGCAGGCACCTCGTTGTTCACCAGCCGCTGGCCGAGGGACGACGTCGACCTCAGCGGTAAGCGGGTCGGCGTCATCGGCACCGGTTCGACGGGGGTGCAGCTGATCCCCGTTGTCGCCAAGCAGGCCGAGCACCTCACCGTGTTCCAGCGCTCGCCCGCCTACACGCTTCCGTGGACCGTGCGCGAGTTCGAGTCGGGCGAACTCGACGAGATGAAGGCCCGCTACGGCGAGATCCGGGCAGCGCAGCGCGAGCACATGATCGGGGCGGCACGGCTGTCGGCGTTCTCGGTGATGTTCCAGATGATGGCCAACCCGCCGATCAAGACGGCGTCGCGCGAGGACCAGTTGCGCGCGATCGAGGAGAACGGCGTCGTCGGCGCACTGAGTTGGGGCGACGTCTTCTTCGATATCGAGTCCAACCAGATGGCGGCCAAGCTCTACGGAGAGGCGGTCGGACGGATCGTCAGCGACCCCGAAACGGCGGCGTCATTGACGCCGACGCACCCGTTCGGCTGCAAGCGCCCGATCATCGACCAGGGCTATTACCAGACGTACAACCGCGACAACGTGTCACTGGTCGACCTGCGTAAGGGGCCGATCCGCGCGGTGACGCCGACGGGCATCGACACCGAGCAGGGTTCTCACGAGCTCGACGTGATCATCTACGCCACCGGCTTCGACGCGATGACCGGCGCGCTCAGCCGCATCGACATCCGCGGACGCGACGGTGTGTCGCTGAAGGACTTCTGGGCAGGCGAGGGCCCACTGAGTTATCTCGGGCTCGCTGTCGCGGGATTTCCCAATCTCTTCATCGTGCAGGCCCCCGGAAGTCCGGCGCCTGCAAGCAATTTCGTCGCCGCGCTGGAACAACACGTGGAGTGGATCGGCGACTGCATCACGCACCTGCGCGCCAACGGCTACCGCACCATCGAGGCGCAGCCCGATGCGCAACAGGACTGGATCGAGCACATCACATCGCTTGTCGCGCCGACGGTGCTCGTCCACCCGAGCTGCAACTCCTGGTACAACGGCGGCAACGTCCCGGGAAAGAAGCAGATGTACATGGGCTACACCGGCGGGATACCGGAGTATCGGAAGCGATGCGACGAGGTCGCCGAGGCCGGCTACACCGGGTTCAAGCTCGCGTAGCCGATGAAGAACTCCGAGCGGGCCTACCGGGTGGGTCGGGATTTTGCGGGCGTGCTGCCGCGCGCGCATGCCGCGTTGAGAAGCTCAGGTGACTGGAAACCCTTGTCGCCGAGGGGTGCACGCCAGCTCGGCGAAGTGATGCTCGACGAACTCGCGCTGTCCGGGATGACGCTGACCGCGCCACCGCCGAGGCTGGAGCGCACCCTTGCCTCGTGCCAGGCGGCGGCCGACGAGCTCTCGGCGCTGGGGGTCGAACGCGCACATGCCAGCCCGGAACCGCTGACGGTGAAGTCGATTCGGCGCCGTCGGCTCGGGCAGTTGACCTACGAGAAGCTGATGTTCGACCACGAACCGACGCTGCCGGACTCGCTTGCGGCCGTCGGGCTCGGCGGGCCCGCGACCGCGGTCGCTCACCTGTGCAGAACCGGGGACGACGCCCGGCCGTGGCTGGTGTGGGTGCACGGCGCCGGTCAGGGCCAACCGATCGACCTGCTCTTCTCGCGGGCCAGGCGCATTCGAGACGAGCTCGGCTTCAACATCGCCCTTCCCGTCCAGCCTGGACACGGTCCGCGGCGCGACGCGTGGCCGCCCTATCCGAACATGGACCCGTTGGCCAACGTCGCGGGCATGATGCGCGTCGTCTCGGAGGTCCGCGCCCTCGTGCGTTGGCTGCGACCGCAGTCGACCGTGATGGCGGTGTCCGGGGTCTCGATGGGAAGCCCGGTGGCGGCGCTTGTTTCGCACTTCGAGCAGGTCGACGGCGTCGCCGTGTACACACCGATCCTCGGCCTCAACGCGATGATCTCCCAGCATCTGGGCCGATGGGGCCCTTCGGTGGACGACACGATCGCGCTGTTGGGATCCGACACGGTGGCCGCAGTGACCTCCGCCGTCGACCACACGGCCGTCGAACCGACCGCGCCGCCGCACGGCCGCCTCATCGTCGGCGCATGGCACGACCGCATGGCGATGCGTGAGCCCGCTCAACAGCTACACCGACGATGGGGCGGAGAGCTGTTCTGGCACAGGGGAAGCCACGTCGGCCATCTCTTTGCGCGAGGTGTCCAGGACGCCTCCGAGAAGTTCCTCGGCGCGCTCAGTGCGGAAGACGGCCGCCGATCGTCCTTGTGACCTGCTCGGCGTAGCCGACCGCGAGGTCGACCCATGCCTCGCACCGCGCATGCGGCATGCGGATCGTCGGCCCGCTGATCGTGATCGCACCAAGGAGGTCGCCCGCCGCGTCGAACACCGGCGCCGAAAGACCCGACGCCGAATCCTCGCGTTCGCCCGCCGTGATCGCGTAACCGTCGGCCTTGGCCTGCGCGATGAGCCCGCGCAAGTCCTCGGGGCTGGTGACGGTGAAGTCGGTCATCGGTTCGAGCGGTGCGGCAAGGATCTGCTCGGTGAGGTCGGGGTTCCATGCCAGCAACACCCGCGACGCGGAGCCGACGTGCAGGGGAATGACCTTGCCCACGTACATGTCCCGGCGCAGCGCATGATGGGTTTCGGCGACCGCGACGCAGACCCGGTAGTTCTGCTCGACCTTGAAGAAGCACGCCGTCTCGCCGGTCTTGTCGCGGATCTCCTTGAGTGCGGAGTTCACGACCGCGAGCACATCGAGGTCCTTCAGCGCCGTCGCCGCCCAGTACGACATCCGGACGCCGACGCGGATGCGATCGCCCGTCCGGTCCAGCAGCCCCTGGGCGGCCATGTTGCTCACCAGCCGCTGCACGGTCGAGGTTGGCAACCCGGTCGCCTGCTGGATCTCCCCGAGGCTCATATCGGGCCGGGTCAGCGAGAAAGCGTCGAGGATCTCGGTGATCTTGCCGAGCACGAGCAGCGGCTGCTGTTTCGAGGACGCGGGCTCCTCGGGCTCAGGCATTCTTTACCGCCTCCGGGTTCACACAGTGCGGAGGGACAAGTCCATTCGCGATGGCGACGGCGTTGCCTGCGCACAGTTCGGCCATCCGGGCCCGCACCTTCGTCGTCGCACTACCGAGGTGCGGCAGAAGCACGACGTTCGGCAGGTCGGCAAGGCCGGGCGCGAGGCGGGGCTCGTCTTCGTACACGTCGAGTCCGGCGCCTGCGAGGTGGCCGTTGCCAAGCGAGGTGACCAGCGCCGCCTCGTCGACGATCGGCCCACGCGCGGTGTTGACGAGGATTGCCGTCGGCTTCATCGCCGCAATGGCGCCCGCGTCGATCAGATGCTTGGTGGACGGGGCCAACGGCACATGCACGGAAAGGAAGTCGCTGCGCTCGACGAGTTCGTGCCAGCCGACTTGGCGAACCGGATAGGGCAGACGGGCGAGTTCCGCGTCGTCGACGGTCCGCCCATCGGGTGGATGCGAGCAGAACGTGATGTCCATGCCGAACGCGGCGGCGCGCTGCGCGGTGGCGCGCGCTATTCGCCCGAAGCCGGCGAGGCCCAGCGTTGCGCCCGAAACATCCTGACCGAGAAGCAGTTCGGGCTTCCAACCGGTGAACTGCCCGGAGCGGGTGAACTGGTCTGCTTCGACCGCGCGTCGTGCGGTGGCGAGGATCAGCAGCATCGCCAGATCGGCCGTCGCGTCGGTGAGCACACCCGGTGTGTTGCCGACCGGGATGCCGTTCGCGGTCGCCGCGGGAATGTCGATGTTGTCGTAGCCGACCGCATAGTTCGAGATTCCGGCCAGCTTGGCCGCTCCGAGCAGGTCGGCGTCGAAGCGGTCGGACAGTTGCGCGACCACGACGTCGAAGTCGCCGGATGCGCAGGCATCGCGCAGCTCCTCGGGCGTCGGCTGCTCTTCGGGCACATGCACACGGCCCGCAGCACGCAGCGACCCCATCCCCGGCTCGGGGATGGGGTAGGTGACCAGGAAGGTGGGGTCAGCCACCGCCGATGACCCAATCGAACGCCGACGATTTGGACCGCGCGCCCTGGGCGGACCGGGAGCGGTTCGGCTCACCGAGTTCGGCGAGCAGCTTGTCGGTGATCTCCACCATCGACGCCAGAGTAGACGGCGTGAACCAGCTCGGTCGCGTCGCGAACAACAGATCCTCGGTGGACGTGTTGCCGCTGGCGCCTGGAGCGAACGGGCAGCCGCCGAGGCCGCCGAGTGAACCGTCGACCATCGTGGCGCCTGCCGTGATCGCGGCGAGCGTGTTCGCCACGCCGAGTCCCCACGTGTCGTGGCCGTGGAAGACGATGCGGCGCTGTGGAGTTCGCTCCCGAAGGCCATGGATCAGGTCGGTCACCTGAGTGGGAATCGCCTGGCCGATGGTGTCGCAGACGACGATGTCCGCTGCACCCGCGGTGCGTGGGTCGGCGGCGATGCCGATGACGCGCTCCGGATCGGTCACCCCCTCGAAGGGACAGGTGAACGCGGTCGCGATGCACAGCTGGATCGCACCGCCGACCTCGTCGGTGATCCGGACGGCGTCGGGCATCGCCGCGACGCTGTCCTCGGTGGTTCGACCGATGTTGGCCTTGTTGTGGGAGTCCGACGCGGAGAAACAGTATTGGAAGTTGCGTGCCCCAGCGGCGGCGGCCTTCTCGACGTGCCTCGGTGTCGCCACCCAGATCCAGCACCGCGCCAGCTCGTCGGCGTCCAGCGCGGCGACGACGTCGAGTGTGTCGGCAAGTGGAGGGACGAGGTCGGGCCGCGCCATCGAGCCGATCTCGAGCGCGGGCACGCCGAGCGCCAGCAGCTCACGGATGATCTGCACCTTGCGGTCGGTGGGCAGGCTCTTCGAGGTGAGTTGAAGCCCGTCGCGCAGGGTCACGTCGCGCAGTTCCGCGCGTGGGGTGAACGGCCGAGAAGTCATGTCAGTGCTCCGATCTCGTCGTCGCGCATGCCGAGAAGCGAGGAGAGGACCTCGCGGGTGTGCTCACCGAGGTCGGGACCGACACTGCGAATCGGCACTGACGCCGCCCCGATCACCGGGACGATGCCGGGGAATCCGACGGTGCGCTTCTCGGCTTCGCCGGTGTCGACCTCGAAGTTCTGGATCATGTTTCGCGCCTCGTACTGCTCGTCGGCGCAGATGTCGGCGGCGCTGTAGATCGGCCCCGACGGGACGCCTGCCTCGTCGAGCAGCTTGAGCGCGTCGTCGCGGCTGTGCGTAGACGGTCCACTCGCCGATCGCGGCGTCGAGTTCCTCACGTCGTGCCCATCGGCCCGCATTGGTCGCCAAGGCCGGGATCCGTCTGCGAGATCGGGTCTGCCGATCAGCTGCATATAGCGCTGGAAGATCGCGTCGCCGTTGCCCGCCACGATGATGCTCGCGCCGTCGGCGCACGGATAGGCGTTGCTCGGAGCGATGCCCTCCATGCGGCCGCCGACGCGTTCGCGCGTCACTCCGTAGGCCAGGTAGTCGGGCACCAAGGACTCCATCACCGACAGCACCGCCTCGTTGAGGGCGACGTCGATGATGCGCTGACCAAGAGGCACTTTCACCCGCTCGCGCTGGAACAGCGCCATCACGGTGCCGAACGCCGCATAGATCCCCGCGATGGAGTCGCCGATCGACACGCCGGTGCGCACCGGCGGCCGATCAGGGTCGCCGACGAGCTCACGAAGACCGCCGAACGCTTCTGCGACGGCGGCGAACCCGGGCTTTGCGGCCATCGGGCCGGTCTGGCCGAATGCGGAGATCCTGGTGATGACGAGGTCGGGGTTGACCTTGTCGAGTTCGTCGGGCCCGAGGCCCCACTTCTCCAGCGTGCCGGGTCGGAAGTTCTCCAGCAGCACGTCGCAATGGGCGACGAGGTCGAGAACGATCTGTCTGCCGCGTTCGGTCTTCATGTCGACGACGATCGACTTCTTGTTGCGGTTGATCGTCCGGTACAGCATCGACGTGTCCCCGGAGTACAGCCGCCAGTTACGCAGCTCGTCTCCGGTGACCGGGCGCTCGACCTTGATGACCTCGGCGCCGAAGTCGGCCAACATGCGGCCGGCCGTCGGTGCGGCGATGTAGTTCCCGAGTTCGAGGACTCGCACACCGTCGAGTGGGCGAATGTCGTTGGTGGTCACTGTTGTTCCTTACTCGCGGTGCTGATCAGAAGAAGAGGCTCATCGGCAGGATGAGCAGGATCGCGACAACCGATGCCACCGATACCCCGACGGTGACGGTTTTGAGCGTCCCTCGAGTCGACTGACCCAGAAGCGATTGCAGCAGCCAGAAGGTGTTGCTCGTGACGTGCACCGCGAACAGCGATCCGGCGCCCGCGGCCAGTGCGATGAGGACGGGGTCGAGGCCGATGACCGGGGCGACCGGCGCGAGGATGCCCGCGGATGTGATCGCCGAGATGGTCACCGAGCCGACGGCGACATGGAGTGCGGCCGCGATGACCCAGACGACAAGAAGCGGTGCGGCGGTGCTCGCGGTGAAGTACTCGCCGAGGATGTCGCCGAGGCCCGCCGCCTTGATGGTGGCCGCGAGTGAACCGCCGACGCCGGTCAGGATGAGGATCTGGCCGCTCTCCTTGAAGCCGGTGGCGATCGCCTTCTCGATCTCCTTGGCGCCGAGCGCGTATCGACCGACGAAGCTGGTTCCGATGAGTCCGATCAGCAGGGCGATGACGGGGGAGGAGATGAACTTCACGATCGGGCTCTCGATCTCGGCGGCGTCGAGAATCGCGCCGCTGGCGATCAGAACCAGGGACAGCAGCATCGGTGCGAACAGAACGATCAGCGGCGTCTGCGCCTTGGTCACCGTCTCGGTCTTGGTGGCGACGCCGCCGCCATCTACATCGTCGTCGGAAGACGCAGTGGGACCGGCGATCTCGCGGTCCTCGTCGTCAAGCGGGTCAGGATCGGCGCCGAGGAATTCCTGTTCGTCGCGCTCCGGGTTCCACCAGCCGTGGTTGAACAGGAACGACATGATCGCGACGGAGATCGCGACGGTCGGAATCACCAGCATCACGCCGAACAGCAGCATCTTGCCGAGCGGGACGCCGAGCAGACCGGCAAGCGCAAGCGCGCCGACACCGGGAACGGTGAGCACGATCCCGCATTCGAGGCCGATCGCCATCGCGGTCGCCATCCGGGCTGTGCCGTTGCGGCCGATCTTCTTCGCGAGGTTGCGGGCCAGCGGCGCGGAGATGACGAGCAGGACGTCGAGGAAGATCGACTGGAGCGCGGTGGCGATCGTCAACGACATCGCATAGGGCATTCGCTTGGGTCCGAACACCTTCAGCAGCGTCTGCACCAGACGCTGGATGGCACCGGTCTGTTGCAGGATGGCGCCCATCAGCACGCCGAAGGCGATCAGGAGGCCGACCTCGGCCATGATGTCGCCGAATCCCGTCATGATCGCGTCGATCGTCTCTGCGACGCCGAGCCCGACCGCCAGGCCGAGGTAGGCGGATCCAACGACCAGCGATACGACCGGATTGAACTTGAACCGCACGATCATGACGATCACCGCGATGATCGCGACCGCCGTGTTGATGACGATTGCGGTATGTGACATGGGTAAGCCCCTCTTTGAGATGTGACGTGCGCCGCATCCATATTATGAGCATAAACCCACGATACAAGCAAGACTCGACGCAAGCATGTGCGTGAGCTGGGCTTTTGCTTGGGATCGACCGATTCAGCGAGGAGTTTGGGAGGCGCCGTACTCCCGAACGAATCGGGCGCGCACGAAGGTCAGCTCACGGCCGAGGTCGTATCGGTCACCGAGGACGGTCCACAGGTAGGCGCAGCCGAATATCGCCGAGCTGATGTCGTTGGTGGCCCGGGCGATGTCGATGTCCTGGCGCACAGAACCGTCGTGCATACCTCGCCGGAGACCCGCGTCGACCTTGCCGATTCCGCGATCGAGAAGCGCCCGCACACGCCCTCGAAGCGGCGACGTCGTCTTGACGGCCTCGAAGGTGGCGACGAACAGTGCGCGCAGGAAATCGTGGTCCTGTGTGTACAACGCCGTCACCCGGTCGAAGTGACCCATGGCCTCCTCCAGGCCGACCGAGGTCGGGTCCGCGTCCGGGCTGAGACGCTGTATCTGGTCGTCGAGGAAGAACGCGTCGAGGATGGCGTCCTTGCTCCCGTAACGGGCATGAACCATCGCTCTGCTGTAACCGGCGCGGCGGCCGATCTCGGCAGCAGTGGTCGCCTCCCAGCCCTTTTCGGCGATCAGCGCGGCGGCCGCCTCGATCAGCCTCCTGTTGGAGATCTCTACGCGTTGGGTTTGCGTCAGCCCGCGTGCTGGAGACGGCACTCTTGCATATTAGACGCTCGACAACTAACTTACTTGTTCAGTGTCAACTTCCGACGTGCCGTCTGGCATTCACGACGTGACGGCGCAGTGGCTGACCGCGGCGCTGGGACGGCCGGTCGCCGCAGTGCGGGCCGAGCAGATCGCGCAGGACAGCGGATTCTCCTCTCTGCTGTATCGACTCCATCTGACCGGGGACGGCCTGCCCGCGACCGTGATCGCGAAATTGCCCGCCGAGTCGGAGGCGCGCGGTGCGATGGAGTTGCTTGGCGGCTATCGCCGCGAGTTGGCCTTCTATCAACGGGTCGCGGGACGCGCGCCGATGCAGACACCGCGCGTCTACACCGCGCGGATCGTCGACGGCACGGCCGATTTCGTTCTGCTGATGGAAGATCTCGCACATTGGGACAACGCCGATCACCTCGCAGGCCTTTCGATGGATCGGGCCCGCACGTGCATCGACGCGCTGGCGGGTCTTCATGCCTGGTCGACAGTCAATACCGATGTGCTCGAGGTGTTCCCGAGCATCGACACCCCGATCGCGCGCGACCTGCTGGTGCCCGCGTTCGGGCCGGGGTGGCAGGTCTACCGCGAGAAGTCGTCGGCACGTGTCCCCGCGGCGGTCGACGCGTTCGCCGAGCAGTTCGCCGAGCGTGCGGTCGAGGCGCTGCCTGCGCTGACCGAGCGCACGATGCTTCTGCACGGCGACATCAGGGCGGACAACCTGTTCTTCGACGGCGACCGCATGAAGGTGGTCGACTTCCAGTTCGCCTCACTGGGTGCCGGTTGCGCGGACATCGCCTATCTGGTGAGTCAGGGGCTGCCGACAGAGGTTCGTCGCGGCCACGACGAGGCGCTTGTGCGCGAACTACCTCGAATGCCTTGCGGCGCACGGAGTCGGTGACTACTCCTTCGACGAAGCGTGGCGGCACTACCGCTTCGCCGTCGCCTACCTGATGGTGCTTCCGGTGATCACACTCAACGGTTGGGACGCGTTGCCGGAGCGATCCAGGGCGCTGTGCCTGACCCTGACCGATCGGGCGGTGGCCACCATCGACGAGATCGACGCACTGGAGGTGTTCGCGTGACACGGTCCGCCCGTGAGGTCGTCGAGCTGTACAACCTGGTCGTCTGGAACAAGCGCGACTTCGACCTCGCCGAGGAGTTGATGGGCGACACGGTGATCCGCCACGAGGTGGGGGAGGCGACGACGCTGACCCACGAGCAGGCGGTCGCGCGGATCGTGGATCACTGGGAGATGTTTTCCACCATAAGGTTCGATCTGAACCTCGTCGTGGCCGGCGACGACGGCGAGCACGTCGCGATCGTGTACCAGTCGCCGATGGAGCTGAAGGACGGCACCAAGACCGATGTCGGCAGCATGGAGATCTTCCGCGTCGTCGACGGCAGGATCACCGAAGTCTGGAACTGCGGCTACAAACAAGGGATCTGGCAATGACCGAATTACCGACTCAGCCGGCGGCGACCGAACGGGTGCTCGACGAGCTGGGCTACTACCTCCTCGCAGGCGCGGGTGGGGAGGGGCCTGCGACGCTGACGGCGGAGGCGCGCCGCGGTGAGGAGCTGGGCTTCGGCACCGGCTTCATCTCCGAACGGTGGAACGTCAAGGAGGCGTCCTCTCTCGTCGGCGCGGCGCTTGCGGTCACCGACCGGATGCAGATCGCCACCGCCGCAACCAATCACAACACGCGGCACCCGCTCATCACCGGATCGTGGGCGACCACGATGCACCGCCTGTCCGGTGGACGGTTCACACTCGGCCTCGGTCGTGGTGTCGCGGCGATGTATGCGGCGTTCGGGATCCCGTCGGTGACGACCGCCCAGATGGAGGACTTCGCCCAGGTGATGCGCCGACTCTGGAACGGCGAGGTGATCTTCAACCACGACGGGCCGATCGGGAAGTACCAGGTGCTGTTCCTCGATCCGGACTTCAAGGAGGACATCCGGCTTGGCGCTGGTGGCCTTCGGCCCCAACACGCTCGCTCTCGGCGGCCGTGTCTTCGACGATGTCATCCTGCACACCTACTTCACGCCCGACACCGTGGCGCGGTGCGTGAAGACGGTGAAGGACGCCGCCGAGCAGGCGGGCCGCGACCCCGACAGCGTCCGCGTGTGGTCGTGCTTCGCGACAGTCGGTGACCACCTGCCAGAAGAGTTGCGGCTGAAGAAGACTGTCGCCCGCCTGGCCACATACCTACAGGGCTACGGAGACCTGATGGTCACCACCAACGGCTGGGATCCCGCAGTGCTGCAACGCTTCCGGGAGGACTCTGTGGTCACCTCGATACCGGGCGGTATTGACCACAAGGCCTCTGCCGAGCAGATCGAACACATCGCGACACCTGATTCCCGAGGAATGGCTGGAACCGTCTGCGACCGGATCGTCGGCGCAGTGCGTCGACCGCATCCGCAAGGAGTTCGACTACGGCGCCGACGCCTTGATCATGCACGGCGCAACTCCCGACGAACTCGAGCCGATCGTCGACGCGTACCGCGCCTCTACGGCGTGATCACGGTGCGGCTCACCGGTTCCGCCGCGGCCTGCCTGCTGTAGATCGCTCGCTGTAGCGCCGACAGCAGCGCGTCTCGGGTCTCCTCCGGGTGGATCAGGTCGTCGAAGCCGAGGTGGCCCGCAGACCGGAACGACGCCTCGACCTCCGCCTTGCGCAGCTTGGCCTCCACGTCCTCCGCGGCGTGGGAGGCCTTGCTCAGCGCGGCCGCGCTCATCGCACCCATGGTGGCGCCAGGATAGGCGAACGTCGCGCTCTGGTCGTCAAAGCCCAACAGCGACATCACCATCGAGCCGAACCCGTACGCCTTGCGCAGTGTCACGTGCAGCTTGATCGTCGTCGCCGCCGTCTGTGCGGCGAACATCCGCGCGCCGCTGCGCAGCACACCGCTCTTCTCCGACCGGCTGCCAGGCAGCATGCCCGGGTTGTCGGCGAGGAACACGATCGGCAGGTGGAACGAGTCGGCGACCGTGATGAAATGCGCGGCCTTGTCGGCGGCATCGGCATCGATCGAACCGGCCATCACCTTCGGCTGGTTGGCGACAACGGCGACGGGGTGCCCGCCGAGATGAGCAAGCGCGCAGATGATCGCGGGCCCGAACTTCGGTTGCACCTCCAACCAGTCCGTGCGGTCGAAGACGATGTCGAGCACGGCGCGGATGTCGTACACACGGCGGTTGGTGCGGGGCACGATGTCGAGCAGTTCGGGTGTCGGTCGCGGCGCGCTGGTCTCGTCGGCAGTCAGTTGCCGCGGATACGACCATGCGCTCACCGGGAAGTACGACAGGTAGCGGCGGATGTCGTCGAGCACCGCCTCGTCGTCCTCGGCGAGGTTGTGGATCACGCCGCTTGCGAGCGCGACGCCGGGCCCGCCCAGGTCTTCCTTCGAAATGTCTTCGCCCGTGGACTCTTTGACGACCGGCGGACCCGCGGTGAAGATCGCACCCTGACGGCTCATGATGGTGAAGTCGCAGACCGGTGCGACGAGCGCGCCGTGCCCGGCCGACGGGCCGAGCAGCCCGGCCACCGTCGGAACCTTGCCGGAGCACCGCGCCTGTGCGAGCAGGTCGGTCGGTGTCCGACCGTAATGCTCTCCGCTCGGCCGGAATCCGGCTCCTTCGAGGAGCATCACCAACGGCACCTTGTCGCGCAACGCCAGCTCGGCCAGTCGGTAGCGCTTCGCGTTACCGCCTGGCCCGATGCTGCCCGCGAGCGTGGTGAAGTCCTCTGCGCCCACCATCACCGGCGAGCCGTCGATCATCCCGGAGCCTGCCACGATTCCGTCGGCCGCGATATCGCCTCCGACGAGCGTGCCGAACTCGCGGAACGTGCCCTTGTCGAGGAGGTACTCGAGTCGCGCCCGTGCATCGAGCTTGCCCTTGTCGCGATGCTTGGCCAGCCGCTCCTCGCCGCCCATCGACCGCGAGCGCTGACGCCGGAGGCCGAGGTCGTCGAGCGTCTCCTGCCAGCCCTGCTCGTTCGTCATGTGCAATTCCCGTCGTCGAAAGGCGATAGTCGCACCGGCGTGCTCACGTTGACCATACTGAATTGCTTACTGTAGCGTCCACGTGTATGGGTGACCGGGGCGGTCTCAAGGTCGACGGCGCCGTCTCGAGCCAACTCGGCGACGTCGCCGATACCGCGATCCGGCTGCAGCGGCGGGGTTACGACTGCTGCTGGACCGCCGAGATCAACCACGACCCGTTCCTGCCGCTCGTGTTGGCCGCGGAGCACACCGAGACCATCGAGTTGGGCACCAGCATCGCGGTGGCGTTCGCGCGGAACCCCGATGACCGTCGCCAACGTCGCGTGGGATCTGCAGGCGTATTCGGACGGCCGGTTCATCCTCGGTCTCGGCTCGCAGATACAGCGCCACATCGAGAACCGCTTTTCCATGCCGTGGAGCCGACCCGTGCGGCGCATGCGCGAATTCGTCCTTGCACTGCACGAGATCTGGTCGTGTTGGCAGAACGGCACCAGGCTGTCATTCGAAGGCGAGTTCTACACCCACAAGCTGATGACGCCGATGTTCACCCCCGAACCGCTCGCACACGGCGTCCCGAAGGTGTTCGTCGCCGCCGTCGGAGAAGCGATGACCGAGATGTCGGGTGAGGTGGCCGACGGCCTTCTCGCGCACGCGTTCACGACCAAGCGCTACTTCGAAGAGGTGACGACGCCCGCGCTGCTGCGCGGCATGGAGCGGTCCGGACGCAAGCGCGGCGATTTTCAGGTGTCCTGCCCTCTCTTCGTGGTGACCGGCAACGACGATGCATCGATTGGCGGCCAACGCAGTCGGTACCCGCAAGCAGATCGCGTTCTACGCGTCGACGCCCGCCTACCGCAAGGTGCTCGACCTGCATGGCTGGGGAGACCTGCAGACCGACCTGCATCGCCTGTCCCATGCGGGCGAATGGGACCAGATGGGCTCGCTGATCGACGACGAGATCCTCAACGAGTTCGCAGTGGTGGCACCCGTGCACGAGGTCGCGAAGAAGGTTCGCGAGCGCTGCGACGGCGTCATCGACAGGGTCCTCGTCGGCTTCCCCGAGTCGGTCGAAGAGTCCACGGTCGCCGCCGTCGTGCAAGAGATGAGGAGCCCGTCGTGAGTACCCGCGTCATCGACGAAGCCGCAAAGGTTTTCGCGACACCGAAGGCCTACACCGATGAGCGGGCCTTTCATTCGGCGCTCGCTCATCTGCGTGCCAACGCCCCCGTTTCCTGGGTCGAGATGCCGGGCTACCGTCCGTTCTGGGCGATCACCAAGCACGCGGACATCATGGACATCGAACGGGCCAACACGCTGTTCACCAACTCGCCGCGCCCTGTTCTGGTGACGGCGGAGGGCGACGACCTTCAGGCGGGCATCGGGGTCAGCACGCTGATCCACATGGACGATCCGCAACACCGCGACGTACGGGCGATCGGCGCGAACTGGTTCCGGCCAAAGGCCATGCGGGCGATGAAGGTTCGCATCGACGAGCTGGCCAAGGCCTACGTCGACAAGATGGTCGAGAAGGGTCCGGAGTGCGACTTCGTCCAAGAGGTCGCCGTCAACTACCCGCTGTACGTGATCCTTTCGCTGCTCGGCATGCCGGAGTCCGACTTCCCGATGATGCTTACGCTCACGCAGGAACTCTTCGGAAGCGACGACGACGAGTTCAAGCGCGGTACGTCTGCCGAAGACCAGATGCCCGCGCTGCTGGAGATGTTCCAGTACTTCACGGCGCTCACCGTTTCGCGGCGGCAGAACCCGACGGAGGACCTCGCATCGGCCATCGCCAACGCGGTGATCGACGGCGAGCCGCTTTCGGACATCGACGTGGTGTCCTACTACCTGATCATCGCCGCCGCGGGACACGACACCACGAACGCGACGATCTCCGGCGGCATGTTGGCCTTGACCGAAAACCCCGACCAGCGTGCTCGATTGGCCGGCGACCTCGGGCTGATGGGCCTGGCCACCGAGGAGATGATCCGGTGGGTGACCCCGGTGAAGGCGTTCATGCGCACCGCCACCGAGGACACCGCCGTGCGTGGCGTGCCGATAGCCGCGGGCGAATCGGTACTGCTGTCCTACCCGTCGGCGAACCGCGACGAGGACATCTTCGACGATCCGTTCCGCTTCGACGTCACGCGAGATCCCAACAAGCACATCGCGTTCGGCTACGGTGTGCACTTCTGCCTCGGCGCGGCGCTGGCCCGGATGGAGGTCGGCAGCTTCTTCTCCGAACTGCTTCCGCGGCTCGAATCCATCGAACTGGCAGGCGAGCCGCAGCATGTGGCGACGACGTTCGTCGGCGGGCTCAAGCACCTGCCGATCCGTTACTCGCTGCGGTGAAATGTTGACGACCGCCCCGGAGTATCCGAGGCGGCCGTCTCGCCGGGTCGTCTGTCAGAGGCCCAGAAGCGGAATCCAGATCCCGAAGAAGTAGAAGCCCCACTGGTTGTAGCCCGGATCCCACACCGGTTGCTCGTCATAACCCCAGTAGTTGACCGGGGGTGGAGGCGGGCCCCAAGCAGGAGGCAGCGGTGCTCCGAACCTTGCAGCCGGTGGTCCACCCCAGCCCCACGGTGCCGGGCCGTCGCCCCACGGAGCATCGCGGAACCTGGGACGCTCGGGTCCGCCGGGGAATCCGGGCCCGCCGGGAGGGCCGCCGGGACGATTGAAGTCGCCGGGAGGAGGTCCGCCCCGATCACCGGGAGGCGGCCCGCCGCGATCACCAGGCGGGGGCCCGCCGCGATCACCAGGCGGTGGTCCGCCGCGATCACCAGGCGGTGGTCCGCCCCGGTCGCCGGGAGGGCCACCGCCGGGTCCACCACCGGGGCCGCCTTGGCACTGCACCCCAGGCGGGCACGGGGGAGCGGCACTTGCGGTGCCTGCCCCAAGGGCGATGCCCGCAGCACCGAGTGCGCAGCCGACAGCCGCCGTTGCGACTAGTTGATTCAGATTCATAACCAGGCCTTTCCGCGTCGATTGACGCCCCAACCTGCAATCGACGTTAGGAAGGCTTGTTAAGCGCGAGCTATGTCATCGTTAGCAATCCGCTGTAGGTCAGCAGCAGCGGGACTGCGGGATTGCGCTCTGTTGCCTCGTGGCGCATCCGCCAGTACTCCCGCTCGGATATCACCGGATCATCGGGGTGCATACGCCTGCGGTGCTCGACGTAGCGGCTGTAGTGGTTATCGCCCATCAATGTGGCCCAGTACCAGCCGATCTGGCGAGCGGCTCGCGCTGCGAGGGCGGCAGTTCGTCCCATTGCTTTCCCACCTCCCGTTCCACCTTCGTCGGGATCAGCCCGGATGGCGCGAACAGTCGCGACGGCACCGGATCGTCATCGGTCGACGGGCTGCCGCCGCCGCGCACCGCCCGCAGGGCCACCACGACACCGGCAACGAACACGACGATCACCAGGGCCGCGAAGACGATCGAGAGTGAGCCCTGAATGAATGTGTTGCGGATGACCTTGTCGACATCGGCGGGTGTCTTGGCCGTCAGGCAGAGCTTGCCTGCCTCGCGCGCCGCCTCGCAGACGCTGTGCTGCTTCCAGTAGCCCAGCTTGGGATCGGAGGAGAAGATCTTCTGCCACGACGCGGTCAGCGTGACGACCAGGTCCCATATCAGCGGAATACCCGGTATCCAAACCCATTTCAGGTAACCCTTCTTGATCACGATGACCGATACAACGGTCAGCGCGATGGCGGCGAGCAGTTGGTTGGCGATACCGAACAGCGGGAACAGCGTATTGATCCCGCCGAGTGGATCGGTGACACCCATCAACAGGATGCCGCCCCACGCGGCGACGACGATCAGGCTGCACAGCCACGCACCGATCCGCCAACTCGGATCCTTCAGCTTGCGCAGTGGCCCACCGAGGTTGCTCAGCCCGTCCGACAGCATGAAGCGCGCTACGCGGGTGCCGGCGTCGACGGTGGTCAGGATGAATATCGCCTCGAACACGATCGCGAAGTGATACCAGAACGGGCGCAGCGAGTGACCGCCGAACACGTCGAGAATCTGAGACATTCCGATCGCGAGGGTCGGCGCGCCGCCGGTGCGCGAGACGATCGACTCCTCGCCGACCTCACTCGCCCAGCGGTTGATGTCCGCGGCGTCCACCGGCGGCCCCGACAGACCAAGCCCGTTGACGTAGGTCGCCGCGGTCTCCGCTGTGCCACCGGTCTGGGCGGCGGGTGCGTTGATCACGAAGTACAGGTGCTGGTTGAGGACCGCGGCGACGATCAATGCCGTTATCGCCACGAATGATTCGGTGAGCATGCCGCCGTAGCCGATCAGCCGCATCTGGCTTTCCTTCTCCAGCAGCTTCGGTGTGGTGCCCGACGAGATCAGCGCGTGAAAGCCCGACAGCGCGCCGCAGGCGATCGTGATGAACAGGAACGGGAACAGCGATCCGGCGAACACCGGACCGGTACCGCTGATGGCGAATTCGGAGAGAGCGGGGGCCTCCATCACCGGCCTGGCCAGCAGGATGCCGACCGCGACCAACACGATCGTGCCGACCTTCATGAACGTGGAGAGGTAGTCGCGCGGCGCAAGAAGCAGCCACACGGGAAGCACCGATGCCGCCAACCCGTAAGCGACGATGCACCAGGTCAACGTGACCGTCGACATTCCGAACCATGCTGCGCCCCACGATGTCCCGGCGACCCAGCCGCCGGATGCGACGGCGAACAGCAGCAGGACGACGCCGATCAGGGATACCTCGGACACCCGCCCGGGCCGCAGGAAGCGCAGATAGAACCCCATGAACACGGCGATCGGGATCGTCATCGCGATCGAGTACACGCCCCATGGGCTCTGGGCCAGCGCCTGCACCACCACGAGCGCAAGCACCGCCAGCAGGATGACCATGATCAGCAGCACGCCGACGATCGCGGCCGCGCCGCCGACGGCGCCCAACTCCTCGCGCGCCATCTGGCCCAGCGAACGGCCCCGGCGTCGGGTCGAGATCGACAGCACCAGGAAGTCCTGCACGCATCCCGCGAACACCGCGCCGACGATGATCCAGATCGTGCCGGGCAGATAACCCATCTGCATCGCGAGCACCGGGCCGACAAGCGGGCCCGCCCCGGCGATCGCGGCGAAATGGTGTCCGTAACAGCACACGACGGTCGGTCGGCACGTAGTCGGTGCCGTTCTCGAAAAGCTCGGCGGGCGTGGCGTTGTCGTCGCGCGGCCGGACGATCTTCATCTCGATGAAGCGCGCATAGAACCGGAAGGCCGACGACGTACGTGCAGATCGCGGCGACGACGAACCACACGGCGTTGACGGTCTCGCCCCGGAAGAACGCGATGACGGCCCATGCCACGGCGCCGACCAACGCGATCAGCCCGAAGATGACCTTGTGGCGGGTGGTGATCGGCGATCTGTCGATGATCGCCACCGGGGGCAGATCCTCGTCGGTGCGAATGTAGGTGATGTCGCCGTCGTGCTCTTCGATGCGAGCCGACGGCGCGGTGGTAGGTGAAGCCACGATGCCCCCAAAGACGATGGCCGAGTACTCCCGCGGGTGATCTTGCCGAAGAGGAGTACCCCGATCAGATCGGAGATATGCGAAGCCGGTCTAGCCGCGTTCGTAGAACTCCCGCACGGTGTCGATGGTGTCGGCCTCAGCAGGGCTTTTGTCGTCTCGGTATCGGAGCACCCGCGCGAATCGCAGCGCCATGCCGCCGGGATAGCGGGACGACGTCTGCACGCCGTCGAACGCGATCTCGACCACCTGTTCGGGCCGCACCGTGACAACCCAGCCGTCGGTGGGCCCGTCGGCCAACTCGGTGAACCGCGTGGTCTGCCAGTCCAGCATCACGTCGGTCATCCCCTTGAACGTCTTGCCGAGCATGACGAAGCCACCGGTGGCGGGGTCGCGCGCGCCGAGGTGAATGTTGGACAGCTTGCCCGTGCGCCGACCGGAGCCCCATTCGACACCGAGGACCACGAGGTCGAGCGTGTGCACCGGTTTCACCTTCAGCCAGCCCGCTCCGCGTCTGCCTGCCTCGTACGGTGCTGCGGGCGATTTCGCCATCACCCCTTCGTGCCCTGCGGCAAGAGTCGCTGCCAGGAACTGCTCGGCCTCGTCGGGATCGGAGGTTGCGAGCCGGTCCACGCGTTGGTCGGGCGGCACGATTGCGTCCAACGCAGACAGCCGGTCGGCTGTGGATTCGTCGAGCAGGTCGACGCCGTCGAGGTGCAGGACGTCGAAGAAGAACACCGAAAGCGGCTGTGCTGCACGGGCGGCTGCGATATCGACGCTGCGGTCCTTCGCCACCCCTTCCGCCGCCGCGGCCGAACCGCGACGCGGTGACCTGAAATCGGTGCGGTCGCCCGTCGGGTCGCAGCGCGATCGCCTCGCCGTCGGCGATCAGGTCCTTCACCGGCAGCGCGAGCGTCGCCTCGACGACTTCGGGCAGCCGGGCGGTGACGTCGTCGAGGCTGCGGGTGTAGATCGAAACGTCGTCCCCTGCGCGGTGGATCTGAACGCGGGCTCCGTCGAGCTTGGCCTCGAAAACCGCCTCGCCGCCGAGCTTGTCGAGGGCTTCGGCCACCCCGGTCGCGGTTTGGGCGAGCATGGGGCCGACGGGCCGACCGACCCGCAAGGTGAACTCGGACAGCGCAGGCTCACCGCCGGTCAGGGCGGCCGCCGCGACGGCGGGCAGATCGCCGCCCAGCATCGCCGCCCTCCGCACGGTGGCCGCGGGGATGCCCGCCGCCTTCGCAACGGCGTCCGCCATCACCCCCGCCAGCGCGCCCTGACGCAACTCACCGCCGAGGAGACGCCGCAGAAACGTCTGCTCGGGCTCGGTTGCCGCCGTGAACAGATCGTCGACCAGGCTCGCCCTTCGCGCCTGCGAACCCTTGCCCGCGACGGCTCCGATCTCGGTGAACGCGGCGTCGACGGCTGCGACGGTCAGCGTCGGATCCTGCGCGGGCGCAGGCAGCGATCGCAGGGCCGCCCATCCGACGCCGATCTGCCGTTGCGGCAGGTCACCCGACAGCCACGACACGACGACGGCAACGAGCCGCGCGTCGTGGGCTTCGCCCGCTGCGGTGAGCAGTTCGGCGATGCGGGCGATCTTGGCCAGCCGCGCCGACGAGGCGCCGACGTCGGCCGATGCGGTGGCGACGTCGATCAGCTGCACGTGCCCAGCCTGGCACGAGGGTCAGACATCTCCCAGCAGGTCGGCAAGCACCATCGCCTCGGCCCGCAGCACGGCGGCCCGCTCGGAGTGGCCGAGCGCGATGAAGTCATCGGCGGCGCCGCGCCGCTCGTCGATCTCGGACTGCACAAGGCCGCGGATCTGCTCATCCGACAGTTCCCGGCGCGCCACTTCGGTGGCGCCGACGCCCGTCGACGGCTCCCGCGATCTCACCGCTCCGCAGTCCCGCAACTGCGACGGCGTCCGGCGTCTCGGCGTTGTCGATCGCGCCGAGCGCCGAGCGCAGCGCCGAGACCCTGACGGTGTCACGCTGCTTGCGGGCGGTCATCAGAGACCTGCGCAGAAGGGCGCGCCAGATCTCGGCCGGTTGTGTCATCACGGGGCGCCAACGTACGCGCGAGCGTGCGCAATTGCATGTGGTTTTCCTGTCACGCGACGTCGAAGGAGACCGAGTGCCAGCCGGTCGCGCCGTCGGGGACAGGGTCGGCCCATTGCTCGGTCTGCACCGCGCCGGTGTTGTCGGTCGCCCGCACCGTGATCGTGTGCGAGCCTGCGCCGTCGGCCTGCCACGGGAAGCTCCACAACCGCCAGGTCTCGTTCGAGTAGGCCGCGCCCAACTGCGCCTGCTGCCAAGGCCCTTCATCGATGCGCACCTCGACGGCCTTCACGCCGCGGTTCTGCGCCCATGCCACGCCGCCGAACGTCACCGGACCCGTTCGGACGACCTCACCGCTGCGCGGCACGTCGATGCGGGACTCGGTCTTGATCGGCCCGCGCGCCCCCCAACCCCGTTTCGTCCAGTACGCCTCGGCCTTGTCGAACCGCGTGAGTTCGATGTCCACAACCCATTTGGTGGCTGACACGTACCCGTACAGTCCCGGCACGACGAGCCGCGCGGGGTAGCCGTGGTTGGTCGGCAGCGGTTGGCCGTTCATGCCGACGGCGAGCAGAGAGTCCCTGTCGTCGGTGAGCGCTTCGACGGGCGTGCCCGCGGTGAAGCCGTCGCTGGACTTGGACAACACCATGTCGGCGTCGGCGTGTACGCCCGCGTCGGCCAACAGGTCGCGCACCCGGTAGCCCGTCCAGGACGCATTCGAGATGAGATCTCCGCCGACGGGGTTGGAGACACAGGCCAGCGTCACGACCTTCTCTATCGCCTCGAACCGCTCCAGATCCTCGAAACGGTAGGTGATTTCGCGGTCCACCATGCCGTGGATCCTCAGTGACCAGTCCGCGCGGCTGAGCTGCGGCACGGTCAACGCGGTGTCGATCCGGTAGAAGTCGTCGTTGCCGGTGACGAACGACGGCAACGCGACACCTTTGGGCTGCACCGTCGGCGGGATCGGTGCTGCGCCGACACCGACCTTCGGCGGGACGAACGCGTCGCGGTCCCCGGCGACAGACGATCGTGCCTGTGTCAGCACGGCGCCGAGCACCCCGGTGAGCGCACCACCGGCGAACAGTCCGAGCGTCACCAGCGACAGCCGCCTGCCGCGATCGGGGACGTCGGGCTCGTCGACCTCTGCGGCGGAGTCGTCCGTCCACCGTCCCGAGGTCAGCAGGCGCAGCACGATGACACCGCACACCGTGCCGATGACGGTCGGCAGCACGTCGACGAACGACGCGCCGTCGCGGGACAGCACTGCCGCGCATCCGGCGACCCCGGCAAGGACGATCGCCGCGCTGCCGATCGGGGCGCGGCGACGTCTCCATCGAGCCAGCGACCGCGGCGATGATCGCGATCACCGCGAGCACAAGCACCGAGAGCACGAGCTTGTCGGCCGTGCCGAAGGTGGTGATCGCCCACTCCTTCACCGGCCCTGGCGTGAGGTCGATGACCGCCGACCCGACCGCGGTGCGGGAGTCGGCGCCCTGGCCGACGAAAGCGGACAGCAACTGGGTGATTCCAAGCGCGACCGCCGCCGCGGCGATGCCCGCCATCGCCCGTGCGCTGCTCGAGGCCATGCAGGCCAAGCTACCGATCCGCCTACCCGAAAGCCTTACCGAAAGGTGACGTCGGCTAGGTTGCTTTACGAATCGAGCACTTTTTGGAAAGGAAGCCAGATGGAGATCGCGGGTAAGAAGGCCGTCGTCGTCGGCGGGGCGTCGGGGTTCGGCAAGGCGACCGCTGAGGCGCTGGCCAAGGGTGGCGCCACCGTGGCGATCCTTGACCGGCCGCAGTCGAAGGGCAAGGAAGTCGCCGAAGCCGTCGGCGGAACCTTCCACGAGGTGGACGTCACCGACTTCGAGGGCACCGAGAAGGTCCTCAACGAGGCCATCGAGGCGCTCGGCGGCCTGCACATCGTCGTGACCACGGCGGGCGGCGGCATCGGCCAGCGCACGGTCACCAAGGAGGGCCCGCACAGCCTCGACGACTTCCGCCGCTCCGTCGACCTGAACCTCATCGGCACGTTCAACATCAGCAGGCTCGCCGCATGGCAGATGAGCAAGAACGATCCCGTCGACGACGAGGCCGAGGAGCGCGGCGTCATCATCAACACGGCGTCGATCGCGGCCTTCGAAGGGCAGATCGGTCAGGTCGCCTATACCGCGTCCAAGGCAGCCATCGCGGGGATGTGCCTGACGATGGCGCGCGATCTCGGCAGCCTCGGCATCCGGGTGCTCGCCATCGCGCCGAGCCTGTTCGCCACCGGCCTCACCGAAGGCATCCCCGACGAGTTCGCCAAGGTGCTCACCAAGGACGCCGCGTTCCCCAAGCGGCTCGGCCGTCCGGAGGAGTACGCGAAGCTGGCGGTCGCGATCGTCGAGAACGCCATGCTCAACGGGCAGTGCCTGCGACTGGACGGCGGCCAGCGCTTCGCACCCAAATAATTGTGAATTCGGCGCGTTTTGCGACGCTGAGCGTGGGTTAGCGCGCCGAATTCGCATAGGGTGGCGGCGTGGCGACCGTTGCCGATCACGTCCTATCCGCCCTCGCGCTCAGCGGTGTCCGCCGCATCTACGGCTTGCCCGGTGACAGCCTCAATGGCTTCACCGATGCGATCCGGCGGGCTCCCGAAATGTCTTGGGAGCATGTGCGTCATGAGGAGACGGCAGCATTCGCCGCGGCCGCCGACGCCGCACTGACCGGAGGGCTTGCCGTCTGCGCGGGCAGCTGCGGACCCGGCAACCTACACCTGATCAACGGCCTCTTCGACGCCCAGCGCAGCCGGGTGCCTGTGCTGGCGATCGCGGCGCAGATTCCTCGCTCCGAGATCGGCTCGGAGTACTTCCAGGAGACGCGCCCGCAGGACCTGTTCCGGGAGTGCAGCGTCTACTGCGAACTGGTCAGCACCCCCGAGATGACGCCGCGGATCCTCGAGATGGCGATGCGCGCGGCCGTCGAGGAGCGTGGTGTCGCCGTCGTGGTGATCCCCGGTGAGGTGTTCCTGCATAAGGCCGACGACTCCGCGTGGACGGCCAGGCCGGTCGTCGCGGCCAGCTCGGTGGTGCGGCCCGACGACGAGTCGGTGCAGCGGGCGGCGGCGATCCTCAACGACGCCAGCGCCGTCACGATCCTCGCCGGGGCCGGTGTCGAAGGTAGCCACGATGCGGTGATCGCAGCGGCGCAGACGTTGAACGCGCCGATCGTGCACGCATTGCGCGGCAAGGAGTTCATCGAATACGACAACCCGTTCGACGTCGGGATGACGGGCCTGCTCGGATTCGCCTCCGGCTACAAGGCCATCAAGGAATCAGACGCCCTGCTGATGCTCGGCACCGACTTTCCGTATCAGCAGTTCTATCCCGACAACGCCAAAGTCGTTCAGGTCGATATCCGCGGCCGAAACCTGGGCCGCCGCACGCCGATCGAGTTGGGACTGGTCGGCAGCGTGCGCGACACACTTGCCGCGTTGACGCCGTCGCTGCGGCAGAAACAGCAAAGCGACCATCTCGACCGCTCCCTCAAGCACTACCGCAAGACCCGCAAGCGCCTCGACGAGTTGGCGGTCAACGACCGCGACCGCACGCCGATCCGGCCTGAATACGTTGCCGGGCTTGTGAATCAGCTTGCCGCCGACGACGCGGTCTTCACCGTGGACGTCGGGTCACCTGTGGTGTGGGCCGCCCGATACCTGAGAATGAACGGCAGGCGCAGGCTGATCGGGTCGTTCAACCACGGCACCATGGCCTGCGCGCTGCCGCTCGCCATCGGCGCACAGACAACGCACCGCGACCGACAGGTGGTGGCGCTTGCCGGCGACGGCGGCCTGACGATGATGTTCGGCGAGTTGATATCGCTGACCCAGAATCGGTTGCCGGTCAAGGTGATCGTCTTCAACAACTCGTCGCTGAACTTCGTCGAGCTGGAGATGAAGGCGGCGGGAATCGTCAACTTCGGCACCGATCTGCACAATCCCAACTTCGCCGACGTGGCGAATGCGATGGGCATCTACGGGCGACGGGTCGAACATCCCTCCGACCTCGAGCAGGCCGTGGCCGATGCGCTTGCGCACGACGGCCCCGCCGTCGTCGACGTGGTGACCGCGCGCCAGGAGCTGTCCATCCCACCCGCGATCACCGTCGAGCAGGCGAAAGGCTTCTCGCTGTACGCCATTCGGACGATAATGGCCGGTCGCGGCGACGAATTGCTCGACCTCGTCACGACGAACGTCGCGCGGCGCATTCTGGACTGAGCGCTGCCGCCCGTCAGCCGGGGTGCAGTGCGTCGCCGACGTGATCGTCCACGCGGGTGTCCAGCGAGAGGTCCTTGGTCTCGCGCATCACAAGTAGCGCCACGAAGCTCAGCGCGCCCGCGATGGCCAGGTATAGGCCAACCCATGCGACGCCGTAGGTGCTGGAGATCCACGTCGCGATGAACGGTGCGACGGCGGCGCCGAGGATGCTGGCGACGTTGTAGGAGATACCCGATCCGGTGTAGCGCACATTCGTCGGGAAGAGTTCGGGCAGCACCGCGCTCATCGGCCCGAAAGACAGGCCCATGATCGTCATTCCGATCGCCAGGAAGATGAGCACCGATGTCGCGGTCGCGCGGTCGGGCGACAGCATCGGGCCGAACAGCGCCCCGTAGGCCATCAGCACCGCGGTGACCGTCAACAGCGTGCGCCGACGGCCGAACCGGTCGGAGAGGATGCCCGACAACGGAATCGTCGCGGCGAAGAACAAAATCGTGATCAGTTGCAGCTGAAGGAAGTCGACATAGCGGAATCCGAGCCCCCCGCCGTCGGGTGGCCTCTTGCCCGTGCCGAAGCTCAGCGCCCATGTGGTGACGATGTAGAAGATCGTGTAGGTCGCGAGCATCACGAACGTGCCGATGATGAGCTGTCGCCAGTTGGTCCGGAACACTTCTGCCACAGGCGCTTTGACGCGTTCCCCCCGTTCGAGGGCACGGGTGAACACCGGTGTCTCGGTCAGCCGGAGCCGCACGTATAGCCCGATCGCCACCATCACGATGCTCAGCAGGAACGGGATGCGCCAACCCCAGGTGAGAAACGCGCCGTCGAGGTCGGGTTTGGTGTTGTTGTGGCTGAGCCACAACACGATGAGCAGGAACATCCCGTTGGCGAGGAAGAACCCGAACGGTGCCCCGAGCTGCGGCCACATGGCGGCCCATCCGCGCTTGCCGGGTTTGGCGGTTTCGGTGGCAAGCAGTGCGGCGCCGCTCCATTCGCCGCCGAGCGCCAGACCCTGGCTGAACCGCATCAAGGCCAGCAGCGCAGGCGCGAGAAGGCCGACCTGGTGGTACGTGGGCAAGAGGCCGATCAGGAACGTCGCGATGCCCATCGTCAGCAGGGAACCGATCAGGGTCGCCTTGCGGCCGACGCGATCGCCGAAGTGCCCGAACAGGATTGAGCCGAGGGGTCGAGCGACGAACGCCAAGCCGAAGGTGGCTAGCGACGCCAAAAGTGCAGTCGTCGGGTTCCCCTTGGGAAAGAAGAGATGGGGGAACACCGCCACGGCCGCCGTGGCGTAGATGTAGAAGTCGTAGAACTCGATCGTGGTGCCCACCATCGACGCCACCACGATGCGGCTGCGGGGAACGCCGTCGACGAGGTCAGCCTCTGTCGTGCTCATATGCCCACTTTCTGTCCGCAGGAGTAAACCATTGTGGCGGCCGCAGACGGCTGCAGTCGGGAAATGCGGCGATTTCCGATCTTGCCCGCTAATGTTTGCCCATGCGCATGCGAGTGTGGTCAGCGGTCGGTGTTGTTTTGCTCCTGGCGGCCTGCGGCAGCCCGAAGCCGGTGGTACCCGGCCCCGACAACCAGTCCAAGCCCGACACCAGCGGGATCGAGATCACCGGCGATGCCTCCGATCCAGTGAGCAAGCTGGCCGTCGAGGCGATCGCCGACCTCGAGCAGTACTGGGGCAACCAGTATCCGGATCTCTACGGAAGCGACTTCGAACCGATAAAGGGCGGTTTCTTTGCCGCCGTTCCGTCGCAAGGGGATGTGCCGCCATGCGCGACCGACCCGCAGGAGGTAGTCGCCAGGGCCGCGTACTACTGCTCGACCGAGGATGTCGTCGCGTGGGATGCCGAAAACGTTCTCCCGGAGCTGAGGGAGAAGTTCGGTGACTTCGTGATACCGATCGTGTTTGCGCACGAATACGGCCACGCCATCCAGGCGCGCTCCAACTTCACGGCACGCAAGGTGACCAAGGAACTGCAGGCCGACTGTTTCGCAGGCGCGTGGTCCAAGCATGCGAAGGACGACGGGGTGTTCGAGGTGTCCAGCGGTGATATGGATCAGGCTCTTGCGGGAATCCTGGATCTGCGGGACACACCCGGCACGACGAACCTCGACAGTGACGCCCACGGCAGCGGTTTCGACCGCGTCGGTGCGTTTCAGGACGGTTACGACAACGGCGTGGCGAAGTGCAAGAACTATCGCGACGACGACCCGATCGTGATCGAGCTACCGTTCAGCAGCGCCGAGGAGGAGGCGAGCGGCGGCGACGCACCCTACGACTCGATCGTCAACGGCGTGCCCTACGACCTCGAGGATTACTGGACCCAGGTGTATCCCGAGCTGACCGACGGGCAGGCCTGGCCTCCGCTCGCGGGTATCGAGGCCTTCGTTCCCGACAACCCACCGATGTGCGGCGACCAGTCAGCCAAGGGCTACTCGTTGTTCTATTGTGTGCCAGACGATTACGTGGGGTGGGATAACGCGGGCGTGATGCCGGAGGTGTACCGACAGGGCGGCGACTATGCGGTCGCCACGCTGCTGGCCACCCAGTACGGCCTTGCCGCGCTGACTCGGTTGGGCGACGAGTCCGACGAGAAGACGTCGACCCTGAGGGGCGACTGCCTTGCCGGTGGTTACACCGCCAGCGTCATCATCTACAACCGCCCGGAGACCAGCAGCTATCACATCTCGCCCGGCGACCTCGACGAAGGCATCAAGGCCTTGTTGGTGTTCCGCGCCGATGGTGACGTCGAGCGCCAGGGCGCCGGCTTCGAGCGGGTGCGCGCGTTCCGCGAAGGTGTCATCAACGGCGCACAGTCCTGCCTGCAGTACCAGGGGTAGGTCCTGGCCGGGGATGACACGATGTCACCCATGTCCGATGCCGCGCAGTCCCTGCCCAGCCTGAGCGAGGCCGACCAGGCCGCCCTCCAGGGGTGGGTCCGACAGCAGGAGCTCGGCTCGGATGTCACCGACGTCGCACCGCTCACCGGTGGAACGCAGAACATCGTCGTGCGGGTGCACATCGACGGGCGCCCGATGGTGCTGCGCCGCCCACCCCTTCATCCGCGGCCGACGAGCGACAAGACGATGCTCCGAGAGATCGCAGCGCTGCGCACGCTCGCGGGCACGGACGTCCCGCACCCGGGTTTCATCGCCGGCTGCGAAGATCTGGATGTCCTCGGAGTCGTCTTCTACCTGATGGAGGAGATCGACGGCTTCAACCCCGGCAGCGAGGTGTCCGAGGCCTACATTCGCGACGAGACCTTGCGGCACGACGTCGGCCCGTCCTACGCCGCGAGCCTCGCGCGGCTCGGCAATGCCGAATGGGAAGACAAGCCGCTCGCCGAGCTGAAGCGACCGGGATCGTTTGTGGAGCGCCAGGTCCCGCAGTTCCTGCGGCTGCTGGAAAGCTATCGGCACGACCGCTACGATCCCGAATCGCTCGCGGTCACCGACCTCGCCGAGTGGCTGCAGGCCAACGTACCGCCGGACAGTGAGCCGGGAATCATGCACGGCGACCCGCACATGAGCAATGTGCTTCTTCGCCGCGACAAGCCGGAGTTGGCGGCGTTCGTCGACTGGGAGATGTGCACCGTCGGCGACCCGCTGCTCGACCTCGGCTGGATGTTGATCACGTGGCCGCTGAACACCAGCACGATCACCGCGGGGGGCGCACTCGCCGCCTACGGCGGGCTGGCGAGCAGGCGGGAGTTGCTCGAGGCCTACTGGAACGCGGGCGGACGTGAGACGCCTGCACTCGATTGGTACATGGCGATGGCGTGTTTCAAGCTCGGCGTCGTCATCGAGGGCACCTGGTCGCGCTACCTGATGGGCAAGGCCAGCCGGGATGCGGGCGAAGCCCTGCATTTCAATGCGCAGAACCTCATCGACATCGGCACCCGGGTAGTCAAGGGCGACAACCCCTTCGAGCTGTCCTAGCCGTACGCGTCGATCCCGAGCTTGACGGCCAGTGCCACGCCCGCGACGCTGATCAGAACTTTCAGCGGACCCTGCGGCGCGTGACGTACCACCACGGGTCCCAATCTCGACCCGACCAGACAGCCGATACCGAGCGCGAAGACAGCGGGCCAGTGCACTGGTGCCGCGAACGAAAAAATCAGGGCCGCAACGGTGTTCGCGACGCCGGCGATGACGTTCTTGGAGGCGTTGGCGTGCGCAAGCGTGGCATGCCCGACATGGAGCAGAAGCGCAATCAACAACACGCCCGCCGCCGCGCCGAAGTAACCGCCGTAGATACAGATCAAGAAGATCGCCGCCGACTCGAGCAGGATGGTGACGGTGTGCCGCCGGTGGCTCGACACTCTCGCGTCTCCGTTGCCTCTCCGTGGGATCGCGATGGCAAGCGAGGCGCCGCCGAGCAGGATCGGCACGATCTTCTCGAACCCCTCCGCCGGTGTGGACAGCAGCAACACGGCACCTATCGCACCCGCAACCGCGGCGACCGGAAGAATTCGTTTGAGCCAGGGACCAAGGCCCTTCAGTTCTGGCCGTGAGCCCAATATCGAGCCGATCGCGTTGAACACCATTGCCACCGTGTTCGTCACGTTCGCGGTGACCGGCGGTAAACCCACCACGAGCAGGGCGGGATAGGTGGCGATCGACGCCAGACCGGCGATGCTTCCTGTCAGTCCTCCCACGACGCCGGCCGCGGCGAGGAAGGCGGCGTCCCACCAAGTCATTGACCGTTATCGTGCCTGCTCGCACAATCAACGCCGTGTCCGCCCCCGAACGGCAGCCCCCGCGAGTGCGCCGCTGCGTCGACCAGACCATCGCCGCCGAGGCGTTGGAGGGCTGGCGGCCCACCGATGACCAGGTCGACGCCCTTGTGGCGTTGGTCAACGGCGACGTGACGTTCGATGACTATCTTGCTGCGTACCGATCGCGCTACCCGGCCGCGCCTGCAGGGGAGACCCAAGGCGGGTCGCGGCGCGATCCGCCGTATTTGATTCCGGGTACCTCGTTGTTGCGCAACAGCTTCGGTGCGGATGACCACGAGATGCTGACCGATCTCGAGTTCGTCGCGACGGCGGGGCGAATGGCGTTCTGGCACAGCAGGCTCGCGGACGGCGACGTCTCCGCCGGTGACCTCGACGCGCGGGCGCTTCACCGCAGGCTGTTCTCAGACGTCTACGAGTGGGCCGGCAGATACCGCGTATGCGAATTGCGGCTCGGCGACGAGGTATTCGCGCGGCAGTCGTCGGTGCAACGCAGGATGGATCGCGTCGAGGCTGCCGCGCGGGTGCTTGCTGCCGCTATGGACGGGTCAGACCAAGCGTTGGCGAACGGACTCTCCTCGCTCTACGCCGAATACAACTATGTCCATCCGTTTCGCGAAGGCAACGGGCGAACCGGCACGCTGCTGCTGCACACCGTCGCGACGCTGCGGGGCCGCAGGCTCGACTTCGGCGCGATCTCGCGCGCGGAGTGGTACACGGCATCGCGCGAGAGCATGCCGTCTCGCCGGAACGGCAAGGCCGATCATCGACCGTTGATACCGCTATTCGCTCGCGCGCTCGGCTAGTGGTTCACCCACCCGCTTGTTCGCGGTGAGCAGCAGGTGGTCGGCAGTCTCTCGGATGGACGCGGGCATATCAAGGCGGGCGGTGAAGTCGGCGATGACCTGCTGGACCAACATGCGCAGTTTGGTGTTGGTCTCCTGTGAGCGCCACACCAGAATGTCGAATGCGTGCTGGGCGGGGATTCCGTAGACGGCCATCAGGATGCCCTTGGCCTGCTCGATCTGCGCGCGGTGCTCGGTGAAATCGGCGATGGCCGCGTCAATGGAGAGATCCTGGCCAAGATCGCTGAGGTCGACGTAGAAGCCCTCACTGCCGACAACGGCGCCGTCTTCGCAGAGTTGCTCGCCGATGACGAGGACGTGGCGGATGCGGCCCGTTCTGTCGATGATGCGGTGCCTGCTGCTGAACGGCTGACCGCGGCCCGCCATCGCCTCGATCAAAAGGGAGACCTTCGCCGCGTCGTCGGGATGCTTATGGGACATCACCAGCGCGGTCGTTGGTTCGACAGCCCCTGGGGGGTAGCCGTGCATCGCAGCGACGGTGTCCGACCACTCCCATCGGTCGCCCACTCGGAAGTACCGGAACGAGCCGACCCGGTCGCACGGTCGAATCACCCTGTGACCATTCGTATCTGCGCTGCCATTTATCAACGCCACCACCCCTGCCACATCCGGCCAAGTACGCAGAGAGTCCCACCGGATGCATGCGAGAGCAGTGCGCACAGCGAACGAATTCGCGCCCTGAAGGTCCAAAAAACGAAGTTGCGCCTGCTTGCGGGGCAGGACTAGTGTTCGGGTCGTGCCGAGACGACTTGTAGTAGCAATCCCCAGCGGGGTCTGATCCTGACCGACCCCTCGCTGTGGGTCGTTGCTACATCGTCGGTCGCTCCTTCTACCAGGCGAAGACCGGCACATGACATCTGCACCACAATCCGCAACCAGCGCAGCGCCCTCCGTGGCTGACTACTTCAGCGCACTGTTGCCGCGCGGCCTGCGCAAGGAGGCCGATTCAATGTCTTGGGACATCTTCCACAACACGTATGCATCGGCGGGCCCGCTGCGGCTCGGCCAGTGGGCCTGCACCGATGACGAGTGCCCGGCGACGAGGCTGGGGCCACAACCTCGCAACTACCGGGCCACTCTCGCGGTCGGTGACCGGATCAGCACCGCGACCGCAGCTGCGTCGGGCCCCGTCGCCGCCCTCACGGCAATGCTGTACGAGCAGGGCATCGCAGTCGAAATGATGTCGTTCCACCAGCTGCCCGCCAACGGCGAAACCGCCACGTTCATCCGGGGAGGCGACGGCTACCACGCCGAATGGGCGATGGGTCTGGACGAAGACGCCACCCAGTCGGCGCTACGGGCGGTGATCGCCTGCGCGAACCGGCTGATGACCGCGTGCTAACGACCGCTGCCGCGTAGCGCCCACGCGCCGAACGCGACCGCGATCGCGGGCACCACGACCGGTGACCCTGCCATCGGGCGGGTGAAGTCGTCGCGATACAGGCTGATCGCGCCTGCGGCACCGTCGGCGACATCGCATGCCAGCCCGGCTGTGGCGAAGGCGCGACGTTGGGCGCCGGAGGATCGGAGGGTGCCGACGCCGAGAACGACGTCGCGGACACCGAACAGCCGCCACGCGTAGCCGGCTGCGCCGCTGTCGCCGGACATGCCGAACAGTCGCGCGGTGAGGCGTGGGCTGAGCCATGCCAGCAGACCGGCCGCGACTCGCATCGCGGCGAGCGCATCGATACCACGAGCGGCCAGCCTGCCAGATGACTCCGTCATCGCAAGGGACGCAACACGATCGGCATGCCGTCCATCGGCACCGGCATGCCGCCGTAGTCGTAGCGCGGCTCATAGCCGGGCCGCGTCAGTTCGAGGCGATACCGGCGCAGCAGTCGGTGCATGATCGTCTTGACCTCGAGTTGGCCGAACACCATGCCGATGCACTTGTGTGCACCGCCGCCGAACGGGGTGAACCCGTAGCGGTGCTTCTTGTGCTCGTTGCGGGGTTCTGCGAAACGGTCCGGATCGAATGTGTAGGGGTCGGGGTAGATCTCCTCGAGCCGGTGATTCATCCCCGGATAGGCGATCACGTTCGTGCCCTCGGGCAGATAGTGGCCGAGCAGTTCGGTGTCGCGCACGGTCCTTCGCATCGCCCACTGCACAGGTGACACAAGGCGGATCGCCTCGTTCATCACGAGGTCGAGTGACTCGAGCTTGTCCAGCGCCTCGATGTCGAGCGGTCCGTCGCCGAGCCGGTCTGACTCGTCGCGGCAGCGGTCCTGCCACTCGGGGTTGGCCGCCAGGTAGTGCGACATGGTCGTCGCGGTCGATGTGGACGTGTCGTGGGCGGCCATCATCAGGAAGATCATGTGGTTGACGATGTCCTCGTCGGTGAACGTGTTGCCCTCTTCGTCCTCCGAATGGCACAGCACCGTCAGCAGGTCGTTGCCGTCCTTGCCGCGACGCTCCTTCACCCGCTCGTCGAAATAGTTCTCCAGGTACTCGCGCGCCTTCAGCCCGCGCCACCAGGTGAACGGCGGCACGCTGGTGCGGATGATCGCGTTGCCCGCGCGGGTGGTGACGGTGAACGCCCTGTTCACCTTGGTCACCAGTTCCTTGTCGGTGCCGGGTTCGTGGCCCATGAACACCATCGATGCGATGTCCAGGGTGAGTTCCTTCATCGCCGGATACAGCAGGAAGCGCGGATCGTTTGCGACCCAGTCGCTGGAGATGACCTGCGAGACGACCTTGTCGACCTGCTCGGTGTAGCCGGCCAGCCGGGTCCGGACGAACGCCTCCTGCATGATGCGCCGGTGATACATGTGCTCGTCGAAGTCGAGCAGCATCAGGCCGCGGTTGAAGAACGCCCCGATCATCGGGGTCCAGCCCTGCTGCGAGTAGTCCTTGTTGCGGTTGGAGTAGATCGCCTGGATCGCGTCGGGACCCAGCGCTGCCACCGTCGGGATGATCGGGGAATCGAGCAGCATCACCGGGCCGCGCTTGCGGTAGTTCTGCAGCCAGAAGTCGGGTCCGCCACGGAACATCTCGACCATGTGGCCGACGATCGGCAGCCCCGAGTCGCCCATCACGGCTTTGAGGTCGCTGCCCGCGGGCGGCTGCGCCATCGCGTGCTGAGGCCAGTCACGGGCCAGCAGTCGCTTCTCGAGCAGGCCCATACCGGGCACGGTGAGGATCGGCGACGTGGTGATCCGTCGCCGGGCCTTGTCGATTACGTGATCCTTGGTGCTGATCGTCGGCATTCAAATGCTCCTGATTGGGCAGAAAGACTGTGGCCGTTGTCACTCCTATCTTCATACTGGATGGCAGACTTGACGCATGTCAAGTTTTGCCGTGGTGAGTCGTGATGCCAAGGTTTATGGACATGACGGCTGAATCCGCACCACAGGAGATCCGGCGCAGCCGGGGCGACCGGCAGCGCGACGCGATTGTCGCGGCAGTCCGCGAACTGCTCCACGAGCGATCGTTCGCCGATCTTTCCGTGAGCACCATCAGCGAGCGTGCGGGCGTCGCGCGATCCGGCTTCTACTTCTACTTCGACTCGAAGTACGCGGTGCTTGCGGTGATCCTGGCCGACGCAAGCGAATTGCTCGACAGCCTGACCCACCACTTCGCGTCCCGTGAGCCGGATGAGACACCCGCGGCGTTCGCCAAGCGAATGGTCGGCAGCGCCGCCGCCGTCTATGCCAACGACGATCCCGTGTTGAAGGCGTGCGAGGTGGCCCGCAACACCGACGCGCAGATCCGCGAGATGATGGACGACTTCTACGACGGCATCATCGACAAGCTCATCGCGTTGCTGGAGCAGGACGACGAGGCGCGACCGATATCCGATGACCTGCCCGCCCTCGTGCGCACGCTTGCGGCGACCACCACGATGACGCTGACGCAGGACAGTGCGTTCGTCGGCCGCGACGGCGATGTCGGTCGCGCCGTCGACGCCCTCGAGCGGCTGTGGGTGGCCGCCATCTGGGGTCGCTCCGACCTCGGCGAGAAATAGGTCAGTAAGGTCGGCGCCATGGCGCAGACCGGCTTTGACGGCAAACGTTGCTTCCTGACGGGTGCCGCAAGCGGCATCGGGCGCGCGACCGCGCTGAAGCTCGCGCGCAGGGGGCCGAGCTGTACCTCACCGACCGCGATGCCGACGGCCTCGAGACGACGGTTGCCGACGCCCTCGCGCTCGGTGCCGAGGTGCCCGAGCACCGCGCGCTCGACATCTCGGACTACGACGAGCGTCAGCGCAGTTCGCCGCTGACATCCACGCGAACCACCCCGCGATGGATGTGGTGATGAACATCGCGGGTGTCTCAGCCTGGGGCACGGTCGACCGGCTCACCCACGACCACTGGCGCTCGATGGTCGACATCAACCTGATGGGCCCGATTCACGTGATCGAGTCCTTCCTGCCGCCGATGGTCGAGGCCCGTCGCGGCGGCCACCTGGTCAATGTGTCCTCGGCGGCCGGGCTGGTCGCACTGCCGTGGCACGCCGCCTACAGCGCGAGCAAGTACGGCCTGCGTGGGCTTTCGGAGGTGCTGCGCTTCGACCTGGCGCGCCAACGCATCGGTGTGTCGGTGGTTGTGCCCGGCGCGGTGAAAACGCCTCTGGTGCAGACGGTTCAGATCGCGGGTGTGGACCGCGACCATCCCGACGTGAAGAAATGGACCGATCGGTTCGCCGGCCATGCGGTGTCGCCCGAACATGTCGCCGACCGGATCCTGCGCGGCGTGGAGAGAAACAGGTTCCTCATCTACACCTCGCCGGACATCCGCGCGCTGTACATGTTCAAGCGCGCGGCGTGGTGGCCATACAGTGTCGCGATGCGGCAGGCCAACGTCGTGTTCAGCCGCGCACTGCGGCCCGGCCTGAAGTAGGTCTCAGCGCTTACCCCATTCCCATGGCGGCGTGGTGAGTAGCCCGAGACCCTCGATGCGCGTCTCGCCGAGATCCTTGTAGAGCGGAAGCTCCACCGCGGCCGAATCGGCCTCGGCGTCGGCGATGGGTGTGGTGGCGAGAAATTCCAGCATCGCGCGCGAGTGAGTGACGACGACGACCTGCGTCAGCTCGGCGGCGGCCGCGATGAGGGCGGCCAGCGGCCGCAGCAGGTCGGGGTGCAGTGACGTCTCCGGCTCGTTGAGCACCATCAGTGACGGTGGCTGCGGGCTGGACAGCGCGGCGGCCCACAACAGGAATCGCAGTGTGCCGTCGGACAGTTCGGCGGCACGCAACGGACGAAGCATGCCGGGTTGACGCAGTTGCAGGTCGAAAAGCCCGTCGTGAACGGCCACCGACACCGAAGCGCCGTCGAAGGCGTCGGCGACCGCGCGCGAGAGGTCCTCGAAGCCGGCCTCGATGATCGTCTGCACCGCCGCGGCGACGTCGCTGCCGTCGTCGGACAGCACCGGTGTGCGGGTGCCGACCTGGGGCAGGCGTGACGGTGCGGTCGCGTCGACGCGGAAGCCGTCGTAGAAGCGCCAGGTGCGCAGCCGGTGGCGAACGGCGGCCAGTTCGGGATGGGCGCCGGGGTGGGCGTATTCGGCGAGCACACTTCGATACGGCGGCAGCGTCCGCGAGACCTCGTCGAACCCCCGTCCGGACTCGGCCGTCGCCTCGACGTAGTCCCGCGTTCGGCGCACCAGGGTCGACCCGGTGCGCATCACCGCACCCGCGAACACCGCCTCGCGCTTGATCTCCGGGTCGAACGCGAACAGCGATTTGTGGCCGGCCATCTGGGGAAGTCCGAGATCGACCAGATAGCCGAAATCGTCTGAGGCGAAACCGAGTTCGAGAGCGACCGGCCCGGTGCGCGTGGTGCCTTCGACCCGGCCGGTTCGGCGTGCCCCACCGAGCTGTTCGGGGCCTGCCCACAGCACGGAGTCCAGTCCGCCCTCGCGTGCGAGCGACCCGATCACCTCGCCCCGCCCGCAGTCGGCGAGCAGCCGCAGCGCGCGGTACAGCGACGACTTACCGGTGCCGTTGGCGCCGGTGACGAGGGTGAGGCGACGGACAGGCAGCACGATCTCGCGTAGCGAGCGGTATCCGCGGATCGCGATCGTCTGCAGCATGTAGCGAGGGTATTGCCCTGGTCCGACTCAGTAGCCGTGCGGCGGCGGCGCGAGCTCGAGGCGGACGCCGAGCAGCCGGATGGGGCGGTCGAGTTCGAACTGGTCGAGCAGTTGCAGCGCGGTCTGCGTGATGAGCTCGGCGTCGTTGCCCGCCGACGGCAGCTTGCGGATCTTCGTGCGGGTGAAGAAGGTCTTGGTGCGCACCGTCACGGCCACCCGGGTGACGACGCGACCCGCAGCGACGATCTCGGCGAGGGTCTGGCGGGCGAGATCGACGACGGCGGCGTCGATCTCGGCGCGCTCGGTCAGATCGGCCGGGAAGGTGACGACGTGACTGCGGGACCGCGGCACCCACGGCGCGGCGCTGACGTTCGTATCGCCGCCGCCCTTGGCCAGCAACAGAATCCACAGACCGGTGGTCGGCCCGAAGGTCGATGTCAGCAGCGTGGCGTCCGCGGCGGCAAGGTCGGCGACAGTTGTGATGCCGAGCCCGACAAGCTTTTTGGCGGTTTTGGGCCCGACACCCCAGAGCGCATCCACCTCGCGGTCGCCCATCACCGCCATCCAGTTGGACTCGGTGAGCGTGAAGACGCCTGCCGGTTTGCCGAAGCCGGTGGCCACCTTTGCGCGCTGCTTGTTGTCGCTGATGCCGACCGAACACGACAGTCCGGTGCCTGCAGCGACGACCTCGCGGATCTGCTCGGCCAGCTTGATCGGGTCCTGCGAGTCGTCGAGTTCGGCGCCGACATAGGCCTCGTCCCAGCCCCAGACCTCGACCGGGTGGCCGATATCGCGCAGCAGTCCCATCACCTCCTCCGACGCGTCGTCATAGGCATCGGTGTCCAGGGGCAGGAATACCGCGTCCGGGCATTTGCGAGCCGCCGTGCGCAGCGGCATGCCTGCGTGGACGCCGTGCTCGCGGGCCGGATACGACGCGCACGTCACGACCTTTCGCGGCTCGGCGGGATCGCCGTTCCCGCCGACGATGATCGGCAGCCCGGCGAGTTCGGGATTGCGTCGTACTTCGACCGCAGCCTGGAACTGGTCAAGGTCGACGTGCAGGACCCAGTGAGTCACGTGCCACAGAGCTTGCGCGCCAAGCTCTCCCATTTGTCGCCGAGGGACTCGAGCGTCTCGCCGCGGTCGGTGAGTTGGTGGTGCACGTAGTCGGCATCGAGCAGCGCAAGCAGCGCGTCGGTCTGCGCGTCGAGGTCACCGGTGGTGCCCGCGGTGTCCAGCAGCAGCCGGACGTGGGTGTGCTGCACCATCGCAGGTGCGCTGTAACGGGTCTCCGGGTCGCGGTTCGCCGCCGAAAGCAACGCGTGATGCTTCTGGGCGAAGCACAGGCGTTCGCGCCCGAACGCGAGCAGCCGTTCCAGCGGCGGGGCGTCAGGGCCGAGGGGTGGGGGACCGAAGAGAAAAGCTTGTTGGCTGACCTTCTCGTCCTCGTCGAGCAGGACCATCATCAGCCCGGCCCGGCTGCCGAACCGGCGGAACACCGTGCCCTTGCCCACCCCCGCGGCCGCGGCGATATCGTCCATCGAGACCGCATCCGCGCCGCGCTCGGCGACCAGCCTGCGGGCGGCATCGAGCAGCAGTCCCCGGTTGCGCGCGGCATCGCCCCGCTCATGCGGGGTCGATAGCGGCAGGCCGCCGATCTGCTCGAGGCTCATCATCTGCACTTTAACGCAGTTGGAATGAAACGGACCATAGTCCGGTTATCTAGTGCGAGGATGGGTCAACACATCGAAGGGAACGTGAAATGGCGGACGTGAAGGTACTGGCACTGGTGGGCAGCTTGCGGGCCGCGTCGATCAACCGACAGTTGGCGGAGCTGGCCGCCGAGATCGCTCCCGACGGCGTGGCCGTGACGGTGTACGACGGCCTGGGCGATCTGCCCTTCTATAACGAGGACATCGACAACGAGGATGTGCCGGCTTCCGTCGTCGCACTGCGTGAGGCCGCGGCCGACGCCGACGCCGCCCTCGTCGTCACCCCCGAGTACAACGGCAGCATTCCCGGCGTGCTGAAGAACGCGATCGACTGGCTGTCGCGCCCGTTCGGAAACGGCGCGCTGAAGGGCAAGCCCGCAGCCGTCGTCGGCGGGTCCTTCGGTCGCTACGGCGGCGTGTGGGCACACGACGAGACGCGCAAGTCGTTCGGCTTGGCGGGTCCCCGCATCGTCGAGGACCTGAAGCTGTCGGTGCAGTTCAAATCGCTGGACGGCAAGCACCCGAGGGAGAACGCCGAGGTCGTCGCGAACCTGCGCGACATCGTCGGCAAGCTCGCCGCCGAAGTCGGCTGACGCCTCCTATTGCCTCGAGATCGACGTTTTGCAGAGGTCTACTCGGACTTTCTCTGCAAAACGTCGATTTGACGGCGAGGTGCCGCGGCGCCGACACGGCATGACGAGTTTCCTAACCGTCTTGCGCCTTTGCTGTTACGTCACCGTGACGATCCGGGCCGGGCTGCCTGTCGGTGCTCTGATGGTAAACCAGACGATGTCGGTCGACACGCCCCGAATGTGACGTGCGACACGCCGAGGGCGCGAAGCGCGATGGGCTTACGACCAGGGAATTCCATAAATGTTGTTTAGAAGATGTGGTATCTCTTCGGAATGTCGGACACCAGGTGTAGTGTTTTGCAGACCGACAGACCCCCACGGTTCCAGAGCTTTCGAGGGTCGGCCGGAGCTCTGAATCCGGCGGAGTCGGTTCTCCGACAAGTCGGCCCAGCAGCCCGGACGGCAGGAATTTTGAGGGCAGGCGGGTCGCTGAACATAAGCGAAGAGCAGTACCCGATCAGTTGCCAGTCCGTCTCGAGTTCCGTCCGCAGAGGAGTCGTACCGCAGATGAACATCACCGTCTACACCAAGCCGGCATGCGTGCAGTGCAACGCCACCTACAAGGCGTTGGAGAAGCAGGGCATCGCCTATCAGAAGGTCGATATCTCGCTGGACTCCGAGGCCCGCGACTACGTGATGGCGCTCGGCTACCTGCAGGCGCCGGTCGTGGTGGCAGGCAACGAGCACTGGTCGGGCTTCCGTCCCGATCGCATCAAGGCGCTGGGAAGTGCCGCGGTACTCACCGCATAACCGGCGTACCGACAGTCAGAGGAGGAGAAACAGATGAGCAACCTCGTCTACTTCTCCAGCGTGTCGGAAAACACCCACCGCTTCGTCGAAAAGCTCGGTTCGCCCGCGACCCGGATTCCGTTGCACGGGCGCATCGAGGTCGACGAACCCTACGTGCTGGTGCTGCCCACCTACGGCGGTGGGCGCGCCACACCGGACATCAATGACGGTGGCTACGTCCCCAAGCAGGTCATCGCCTTCCTCAACAACGAGCACAACCGCTCGCTGATCCGCGGAGTCATCGCGGCAGGCAACAACAACTTCGGTACGGAGTTCGCCTACGCGGGCAATGTCGTGTCCGCCAAGTGCGGAGTTCCGTACCTGTACCGATTCGAACTGATGGGAACCCCGGACGACGTGGACGCCGTCCGCGCGGGACTTGCCGAATTCTGGAAGGACCAGACGTGCCACCAACCGTCACAGCTGCAGAGCCTGTAACCTCCGCCGCGCCGAGCACGTCGCCCGGTTCGGGCGTCGGCGAGGTCGACTACCACGCGCTCAACGCGATGCTGAACCTCTACGATGCCGACGGCAAGATTCAGTTCGACAAGGACCGGGAAGCCGCGCACCAGTACTTCCGTGAGCACGTCAACCAGAACACGGTGTTCTTCCACGACATCGACGAGAAGCTCGACTACCTGCTCAAGGAGAACTACTACGAGCGCGAGGTGCTCGACCAGTACTCACGCAACTTCGTCAAGACGCTGCTGGACCGGGCCTATGCCAAGAAGTTCCGCTTCCCGACGTTCCTCGGCGCGTTCAAGTACTACACCAGCTACACGCTCAAGACGTTCGACGGGAAGCGCTACCTCGAGCGCTTCGAGGACCGCGTCGTGATGGTGTCGCTGACGCTGGCCGCGGGCGACACGATGCTGGCCGAGAAGCTCGTCGACGAGATCATCGACGGCCGGTTCCAGCCGGCCACTCCGACGTTCCTCAACTCGGGCAAGAAGCAGCGCGGCGAGCCGGTGAGCTGCTTCCTGCTGCGCATCGAGGACAACATGGAGTCCATCGGGCGCTCCATCAACTCGGCGCTGCAGCTGTCCAAGCGCGGCGGCGGAGTTGCGTTGCTGCTAGTCCAACATCCGCGAGCACGGCGCACCCATCAAGAACATCGAGAACCAGAGCTCGGGTGTCATCCCGATCATGAAGCTGCTCGAGGACTCGTTCTCCTACGCCAACCAGCTCGGCGCGCGCCAGGGCGCCGGTGCGGTGTACCTGCAGGCGCATCACCCCGACATCTATCGGTTCCTCGACACCAAGCGCGAGAACGCCGACGAGAAGATCCGCATCAAGACGCTGAGCCTCGGCGTGGTGATTCCCGACATCACGTTCGAGCTGGCGAAGAAGAACGAGGACATGTACCTGTTCTCGCCGTACGACGTCGAACGTGTCTACGGGGTGCCGTTCGCCGACATCTCGGTCACCGAGAAGTACTACGAGATGGTCGACGACGCGCGGATCCGCAAGACGAAGATCAAGGCCCGCGAGTTCTTCCAGACGCTGGCCGAGCTTCAGTTCGAGTCGGGCTACCCGTACATCATGTACGAGGACACGGTGAACCGGGCCAACCCGATCGAGGGCAAGATCACCCATAGCAACCTGTGCTCGGAGATCCTGCAGGTGTCGACGCCGTCGGTGTTCAACGACGACCTGTCCTACGCCAAGATCGGCAAGGACATCTCGTGCAACCTCGGCTCGATGAACATCGCGAAGACGATGGACTCACCCGACTTCGCGCAGACCATCGAGGTGGCGATCAGGGGCCTGACCGCGGTGAGCGACCAGACCCACATCTGGTCGGTGCCGTCGATCGAGCAGGGCAACAACGACTCTCACGCGATCGGCCTCGGGCAGATGAACCTGCACGGGTATCTGGCGCGGGAGCGGATCTACTACGGATCCGAAGAGGGCATCGACTTCACCAACATCTACTTCTATACGGTGCTGTACCACGCACTGCGGGCGAGCAACCGGATCGCGATCGAACGCGGCACGACGTTCAAAGGCTTCGAGAACTCGAAGTACGCGTCGGGGGAGTTCTTCGACAAGTACACCGAGCAGGTGTGGGAGCCCGCGACCGACAAGGTGCGGCAGCTGTTCGCCGATGCCGGCATTCGCATTCCCACCCAAGAGGATTGGGTGAAGCTCAAGGAGTCCGTGGGCAAGCACGGTATCTACAACCAGAACCTGCAGGCGGTACCGCCGACGGGGTCGATCTCCTACATCAACCACTCGACGTCGTCGATCCATCCGGTGGCGAGCAAGATCGAGATCCGCAAGGAAGGCAAGATCGGCCGGGTCTATTACCCCGCGCCGTATCTGACCAACGAGAACCTCGAGTACTACGAGGACGCCTACGAGATCGGCTACGAGAAGATCATCGACACCTACGCCGCGGCCACCCAACACGTGGACCAGGGCCTGTCGTTGACGCTGTTCTTCAAGGACACCGCCAGCACACGCGACGTCAACAAGGCGCAGATCTACGCGTGGCGCAAGGGAATCAAGACCTTGTACTACATCCGGCTGCGCCAGATGGCGCTGGAAGGCACCGAGGTCGAGGGCTGCGTCTCCTGCATGCTGTAGGAGTCAGTCCTCTAGTCCCGGGACGAACAGAAGCCGGCGATCGAGCGCTGACTTGGCGATGGCCAACGCCTCCGCATAGTCGTCGGAGGCGTGCCACTCTCTGAGCTTCGCCATCGTTGGGAACTCGACGATGACCACCCGCCGACCTTCGTCCCAATCGCCTTCCGGTACCTCGGGAACGGCGGCGCGCGCGATGTAGTGGCTTAGGGGCCGCGACTGTGCGGTCTCGGACACGACTCGCCGTGGCGGCGTCCAAATCCGCACACTCGCGACGCCGGAGGACTACTTGTACTTGTGCTGCGGGCCCTGTTCCTTCTTGTACAGCGACTTGAGCATCCGGTCGCGGAAGAACGCGTTGTCGATGAGCTTGATGCCGTTGTTCGCCACCGCCGGAATGCCCGCCAGCTTGTGGAAGTAGCGGCCGCGCTTGTACTCCCGGCCCCATGCGGCTTCCATTCGCTGCGCATAGTTGGTGAAGTCATCGGGGCCGCCGTTCTGCAGCGCGGCGATCGCGCATTCGCCTGCGGCCAGACCGGATTCCAGCGCCTTGGAGATACCGGCACCTGACGCCGGCTTACCTGCGCCGAGCGAGTCGCCGGTGAACAGCACGCCGGGCCGCCACGGCGGCCACGCGGTGAAGCCCATCGGCAACCGCCACGCCCGCACACTCTTGTTCTTCTTCAGCTCCTCGATCGCAGGCAGCTCCCAGTCGCCGGGCAGTGTGCGCAGGAACTCACCCAAGAACTGTGTCGCGTTGATCGACTGCCAGTTCTTGTAGCTGTTGACATAGCCGAGCCCGATGTTGAACACCCCGTTGCCCATCGGGAACACCCAGCCGTAGCCGGGTAGCTGATCACCCTGGAACGCGAGCTTGAGATAGATGTCGAGCGAATCGGAATCGGGACGGTTGGCGTGCATTTCGGAACGGATCGCGATCGCGGAGTAGCCGTTGTACTCCGAGTCGATCTTCAGCGCCCGCTTGATGGGGGAGTACGCCCCGTCGGCCGCGATCACCGCGTCGCCGTAGACCTTCTCGCCGCCCTTCAGCGTCACGCCGACAACGCGGCCGCTCGCATCGAACTCGGGGCCCGCGACCTCCGCGCCCTGCCGCACTTCCGCGCCCGCCGACTCAGCGTGCTTCAGCAGAACCGTGTCGAGGTGCTCGCGGCTGACGGTGTGACCGTGATCGGGCATCCCCGGACGTTTGGGGAACGACAGCTCCCACTGCGTCGGGCTGAACACCGTCACGCGGTTGACCCGGTGGAACGTGGCGACCTCGTCGGCCAGGCCCATCTTCTGCAGGTAGCTGACCGCGCGGGCGGTCAGGCCGTCGCCGCACGGCTTGGCTCGGGGGAACTCGGCCTTGTCGAGCACCAATACTTTGGCGCCGGTCTGCGCGGCCTGCCACGCGGCGGCCGATCCCGACGGGCCGCCACCTGCGATGACCAGGTCGTATCGCTGTGTCATAACTCTCGTCTCATCGTCGGACTGTCGCACAGATAGTACCCAAGTCGGCGCAGGTCATCTGCATCGCCAATGACCCCTGTCAGGTGCTCCGACGGCGTGTTCGGGCACGGTCTGAGCAGGTCAGAGACATCTGGGCGGGTACAGTGATCCAAATGCGCGGAAGGCCGAAGTCACGCTCCGGTCATGAACCGGGCGTCAAGGTCGATGCCCGTAGTGAACGCTGGCGTGAACATCGCAAGAAGGTGCGGGCGGAGATCGTCGACGCCGCCTTCCGCGCCATCGACCGTCTTGGGCCCGACGTGTCGCTGCGCGAGATCGCCGAAGAGGCCGGCACGGCCAAGCCGAAGATCTACCGGCACTTCACCGACAAGTCGGACCTGTTCCAGGCGATCGGCCAGCGGATGCGCGACATGCTGTGGTCGGCGATCATCCCGTCGGTCAACGTGGAAACCGATTCCGCGCGCGACATCGTCGGCCGAGGCGTCGAGCATTACGTCGAGTTGGTCGATCAACATCCCAACGTGGTGCGCTTCTTGCTGCAGGGCAGATTCGCCGACCAGTCGGCCGCCGCGATGGCGACGGTGAACAAGGGCCGTGACATCACGCTCACCATCGCCGAGATGATCAGCAGCGAGCTCGAGGAGATGGAGCTGGACCCGGCGTCGTTCGAGCTGGCGGCGTTCGCGATCTTCGGCACCGCGGCCTCGGCGACGGACTGGTGGCTCGGCGCCGACAACGACAGCCCGCGCCGGATGGCGCCGGACAAGTTCGGCGCGCACCTGACGACGATCATGATGGGTGCGATCTACGGCACCGGCGAGTTGCTCGGCGTGAAGATCGAGGCCGATCAACCCATCAACACCGCGGTGCGCAGGCAACAACCCGTGGCTTGACCAGACATATTTGAGGCAATCGCCCCATGTGCTGAGGCGGTCGTGAAAACGACCATCGATGCATGAACACAACACAGAACCCCCACGACGCCGTGAAGGCCGTCCTCGACAATCCCGTCCTGCCGGACGGGGACGACGAACGATTCGCCGGCTTCGGCGTCATGGGTCTCCCCTTTGAAAGCGGCCATTATCTGGCCTTGCGCCTATTTCCGGCGGCATCGTTCGCACCGGCGTATCTGTCGGTGTGGCACCGCGATCCGGCTGGCAACTGGACGTTCTACGCCACCACGCCCGCCGAGCAGAGTTGCGCTCGCTACTTCAGTGCGGCGACCGGCAACGACGCCGTGCAGTGCGATATCGACGTCGAGTGGATCACGCCGTGGTGGTTTCGGGTGACGATTCCCGGACTGCTCGCGTGGTCGGTCCACATGGAATCGACCTTCGCGAGCCGGATGCTGACCACGGTCGCGAGCAGGCTCCCGGAGTGGGCGTGGACGAACCAGAGCATGCTCGGCATCATCGGCCGCGTCGCTGGTATGACGTTGGGTGCCGGCGATGTCCGGCTCGCCGGTGCGGCCCCCAACGGCCAGCACTTCATGGTTGCGCCGCGGCAAATCTGGGCGGTGTCGGCGTCGCGCGCGGTTCTCGGCGGCGAAGACTTCGGTGCGACCGGCAGGCTCAAGGAGCAGGCACGGCTGGCCGACTTCCGCCCGCCACAGAAGGGCATCTGCGTGATCGGCACGGGCCATTTCGAGAACTTCGACGAGACCGCGCATATCCGTGCAGGTGACACTGCGCTGATCGGCTGACCCGGTGCTTTCCGACCGGCACAATTCGCAGATGGTGTCACGACAGTCCGCTCCGACACCTCGGCCCGCGCCAAGCCGGGCCGAGGTGTTGGCGGCACTGTCGGTGGCGATCGACCTCGGCCTCGGGCAACCCGCCGAGCACATGCTGCGGTCCGCGTTGATCGCGACGAGGATCGCCGACCGTGCCGGGCTCACCCGCGCCCAACGCGACTGCACGTACTACGCGACGCTCATCATGTGGATCGGCTGTCACGCGGACTCGCACGAATACGCGCAGTGGTTCGGCGACGACATCGCCGTCCGGCACGACTCCTACCTGGTCGACTGGTCCGGGCTGCCCTATCAGCGGTTCCTGCTGAGCAACATCGCGCGCGGCCAGACGCTGGTGCGCAGGATCAGCGTGATGACGGCGCTATTGTCAAACGCGCGTGGCCATTTCACGCGGCTCATCCACTCGCACTGCACGTCCGCGGGCCTGCTCGCCGATCAGATCGGGCTGAGCACCGACGTGCAGGCGGCGCTGGCGTTCACCTTCGAGCGATTCGACGGAGGCGGTTTGCCCTCCGGCGCAAGCGGAGACGCGATTCCGATCGAGATGCGCGTCGCCCAGCTCGCCGACATGCTCGAGGTCCATCAGCGGTCGTACGGGGCCGAGGGTGCGGTCACCATGGCCCGCAGCCGCAGCGGAGGCCAGTTCGATCCGCAACTCGTCGATCTCGTCACCGCCGACGCCGATCAGATTCTCACGGGGCCGCCCGCCGGCGATGTGTGGTCTGCCGCGCTCCGCGAGGCGCCCGACAGGGGCACCCGCCTCGACGAGGACGCGCTGGACTCGCTGCTTGTGGCACTCGGCGACTTCGTCGACCTGAAATGCCCGTTCACGCTTGGCCATTCGCGTGCGGTTGCGGCGCTGGCCGCCGATGCCGCAACTGTGGCGGGACTCGAGGCTGACAATGTCGCGATGATTCGGCGTGCAGGCCACGTCCACGACCTCGGCCGGATCGGCGTGTCGAACCAGATCTGGTCCAAGCCGGGGCCGTTGAGCTCAGCGGAGTTCGAACGAATGCGGCTGCATCCGTACATGACCGTCCGCATTCTGCGTCAGGTCGACGGGCTCGAACAGATCGCCCAACTGGCCGGCAACCACCACGAGTGCGTTGACGGCAGCGGATATCCACGCGGCCTGTCCGACGCCGCGCTTCCGATGACCGACCGGGTGCTCGCCGCGGCCGTCAGCTACCAGTCCGCGCTCGAACCACGGCCCTACCGTGAGCCGCAGTCCCCAGATGCCGCGGCCCGACGGGTCCGCGAGCGAGTCAAGCGGGGTGAGCTCGACCCGGCTGCCGTCGAGGCGGTCCTGCAGGCGGCGGGCCACGCTGCGCAGAGACCGAACGTCCGCCCAGGCGGGCTCACGCCTCGCGAGATCGAGGTGCTCTGCCTGGTGGCACGGGGAGCGTCGAACAAGGAGATCGCGAAAACCCTGGTGATCAGCGAGAAGACCGCGCGCAACCACGTCGAGCGGACATACGCAAAAATCGGGGCCTCCAACCGCATCGGCGCCAGCATGTATGCGCTCAAGCACGGATTGGTCAATCCTGTCGCCGGCTGACCGGCATTACACTGGCGGCGAGTTACCCGGTACCGCTGTTCCCGGGTGGGTCCACACCGACGTAGTGGGCCCCCACCGAAGGTAGGGGAGGATTGCCGTCATGACCGTGCACACGCGGGCGCTGATCATCGGGACCGGATTCTCGGGGCTGGGGATGGGCATCGCGCTGCAGAAGCAGGGCGTGGACTTCCTGATCCTGGAAAAGGCCGACGAGGTCGGTGGCACCTGGCGGGACAACACGTATCCGGGCGCAGCCTGCGACGTGCCGTCGCACCTGTACTCGTTCTCGTTCGCGCCGAAGCCGGACTGGGGCTACGTGTTCTCCCCTCAGGCCGAGATCCTCGACTACCTCAAAGACGTCACCGACCGCCATCGGCTGCGGCCCAACATCGTGTTCAACGAGAAGGTGTCGCGTGCGCACTGGGACGACGCCGAGTACCGCTGGCACGTATTCACCGAAAGCGGCGAGGAGTACGTCGCCCAGTTCCTGATCTCGGGGGCAGGCGCGCTACACATCCCGTCGTTGCCCGACATCCCCGGCCTGTCCGAATTCGACGGTCCGGTTTTCCATACCGCGCAGTGGGACCACACCGTCGACCTCACGGGCAAAAAAGTGGCCGTGATCGGTACGGGCGCCAGCGCGATCCAGGTAGTGCCCGAGCTGGTCAAGATCGCCAGCCAGGTGCAGCTCTATCAGCGCACGGCCGCGTGGATCAAACCGCGAATCAACTTCGCCTTCCCCTCGGCCGTCAAGCGGGCGTTCCGCTTCGTGCCCGGCCTGCGGGCGGCGCTGCGGGCGGCGACGTACACCGCCCTGGACAGTCGAGCGATCGCGTTGGCGAAGCGGCCGGAACTGATGAACGTCGCGGGCTGGATGTACAAGGCCAACATGCGCCGGTTCATCAAGGATCCCGAGCTGCTCAGAAAACTGACGCCGAACTACAAGCCCGGCTGCAAGCGAATCCTGATCTCGGACAACTTCTACCAAGCGGTCGCCAACCCCAAGACCGAGGTGATCACCGACGGCATCGAGCGCGTCACGACCAAGGGGATAGTGACGGTCGACGGCACCGAACGCGATGTCGACGCCATCGTCTGCGCGACCGGGTTCCACGTCACCGACTGGTATGCCTACCTCGAAATCAAGGGCGCGCGCGGCGAGGACCTCGGTGATCGATGGAATCGCGAGGGTGTGATGGCCCATCGCGGCGTCACCGTCGCCGAGGTGCCCAATCTGTTCCTTCTGCTCGGGCCGAACACCGGGCTCGGCCACAACTCGGTGGTGTTCATGATCGAGGCGCAGATCGGATACGTGGCGGACGCGATCGCCGCCGCCGACAAGGCAGGGGCTGCCGCGCTGGCGCCCACGCGCGCGGCGCAGGACCGCTTCAACGACGAGCTGCAGGATGACCTGTCCACCACGGTGTGGAACACGGGCGGTTGCCAGAGCTGGTATCTCGACTCGCACGGCGTCAACCGCTCGCTGTGGTCGGGCCTTGCGTCCGAGTACTGGCTCGCAACCAGGGAGTTCAAGCCGTCTGAGTACGCGTTCCTCGGGGTGGGCCGGCCGGTTGCTGCCTAGCGGGCGCATGTTTCGTGCGACACGCCAGACACATCATGTTGTGTTGCCGGTGGTTGTCTCACCCCAGGGGTAGTGTCAGTGGCGGACTGTAGAACCGCTATAGACCAACCAAACGTGCAGGTGAAATGGGGTTCGTCGTGGGTGATGGCGTCAAGCTGATCGACCGTGTATCGGCCATCAACTGGAACCGGCTGCAGGACGAGAAAGACGCCGAGGTGTGGGAGCGGCTTACCGGAAATTTCTGGTTGCCAGAGAAGGTCCCGGTGTCCAACGACATCCCGTCATGGGGCACGCTCAACGCCAACGAGAAGCAGCTGACGATGCGGGTGTTCACCGGGCTGACGCTGCTGGACACCATCCAGGGCACGGTCGGCGCGGTCAGCCTCATCCCGGATGCGATCACCCCGCACGAGGAAGCCGTCTACACCAACATCGCGTTCATGGAGTCGGTGCACGCAAAGAGCTACAGCAACATCTTCTCCACGCTGTGCTCGACGGTCGAGATCGACGAGGCGTTCCGCTGGTCGGAGGAGAACCCGAACCTTCAGCGCAAGGCCGAGATCGTCATGCAGTACTACAAGGGCGACGAGCCGCTGAAGCGGAAGGTGGCGTCCACTCTGCTGGAGAGCTTCCTGTTCTACTCCGGTTTCTATCTGCCGATGTACTGGAGCAGCCGCGCCAAGCTGACCAACACCGCCGACATGATCCGGCTGATCATCCGCGACGAGGCCGTGCACGGCTACTACATCGGCTACAAGTACCAGAAGGGGCTCGCGCAGGAGGACGCCGCACGGCAGGCCGAGCTCAAGGACTACACCTATGAGTTGCTGTTCGAGCTCTACGACAACGAGGTGGAGTACACCCAGGATCTCTACGACGAGGTCGGTCTCACCGAGGACGTCAAGAAGTTCCTGCGCTACAACGCGAACAAGGCGCTGATGAACCTCGGCTACGAGGCGCTGTTCCCGCGCGACGAGACCGATGTGAATCCCGCGATCCTGTCGGCGCTGAGCCCCAACGCCGACGAGAACCACGACTTCTTCTCGGGGTCGGGCTCGTCGTACGTGATCGGAAAGGCCGTCAACACCGAAGACGAGGACTGGAACTTCTAACTCGGTATCACCCGGCGCTAGGCCTGGGGAGTGCTCGGCGCTTCCTCTGCCCTCTCGTGTGCCTCCTCCAGCACGGTGCGGCCGATGGCGGCGTATTCGTCGGGCTTGGACGATCGCAACCACAGGGCCCACGCGACGCCGATGACGAATATCGCCAAGATCATGTACGGACCGACCTTGAACACATCCGAGTTCGCGGCATAACCCGCCGCGAAGGCACGGTTGTCCCACAGCAGCCAGACGACGTAGAACATGGCGAGGCCGCCGATGAGCGGACAGATCAGGGTGGTGATCACATTGCCCGTGTGCGTCTTCTTGACCCAGAAGTACCAGATCACTGCTATCGAACAGATGGCCTGCACCAGCAGGATGGCCGCGGTGCCGATCAGCGCCAGCAGACCATAGATGTTGACGAAGGGCACCAGCGTCGGGGTGTCGACGGGGGTGCCGTTCGCATCGGGGACCTGTACCGCGGTGAAGAAGGTGAACAGCAGCACCAGCACCAGCGTGATGACGCTCTGCACCGCCGACGCGATATAGGGGGAGCCGTGCGTTGGATGCGCCGCACCGATGGTCTTACGCACTGCGGCAGCGGGGATTTCGCGGCCAAGCGCGAAGATGTAGCGCGAGGCGGCGTTGTGGAAGGCCATGGCACATGCGAACGATCCGATGACGAGCAGGATCTTGTAGATGTCCAGCAACACCCCGCCTAGGTTGGCGTCCACCAACTTGAACAGCAGGTCGGGCGGGTTCGCGCTGATCGAGGACTCGACGGAGGCCGTCTTGCCGTTGCCTGCGATCACCATTGCCGAGATGAAGGTATAGAACAGGCCGAGGCTGATCACCGCGATCAGGGTCGCCCTTGGGACGATCTTCTTCGGGCTGCGGGACTCCTCGCCATAGACCGCCGTGGTTTCGAAGCCGACCCACGACCAGAACGCGAAGAACAGGCCGATCGCAGCGGAACCGGCCGCCGCGGCGGTACCGAACGCTCCGCCGGGGAGGCTCTCGAACGCGTTCTGTGGCAGCACCGTCTGATTGAGCATGAAGCCGTCGGGTCCGCCGCCCTTCAAGATCACCGAGCCGGCGAGCGCGAGCAGGACGAGCACCTCGCATGTCAGCGTTATGCTCAGGATCGCCGCCGTCAGACTGATGTGGAAGTGACACAGCGCCGCGATCACCAGTATCCCGCCGATGGCGAACCACAACCACGGGATGTTCACTCCCACAATGGTGTTCACGGCGTCGTTGGCGAAATACGAGAAGCCGCCGATCAGCGAGCCCTCGAAGACGACGTAGGCGAACGTGGCGAGCGCGCCGCTGGCCATACCCCATACCTGGCCGAGGCCGTGGGAGATGAAACCGTAGAAGGCGCCTGCTGTGGTGATGTGTCTTGCCATCGCGACGTAGCCGATTGCGAACAGCGTCAAGATGACCGTGGCGAACAGAAAACCTGCAGGGGCGCCGATACCGTTGCCGAAGCCCACCGCTATCGGGGTGTTGCTCGTCATCGCGGTGATCGGCGCGGCGTTCGCGACGGCCATGAAGAGGACGGCGACGATCCCGATCGCGCCCTTCTTCAGGCCAACCGGCGTCTGGTCGACGTCTTTCGCGCTCGGTGTCGCTGCGGATTCGGCAGTCATCGCGGCACTCCCGTTCCAATTGCTCGTGCAAAGGACGGCGAAGTTGCAGTCCCGCAGTGAGCGTGACACTGCCGGACGGATCCGACAACTCGAACGGAAAGCGCGCTGTGGGGGCTAGCGGGTAGGTCGAGGTCCCGATTCTCCGACTCATAGATGCTTGCCAGCATCGAAGACGGGCGCATTCGCTGCGACGAGGGTTAAGGCTGCACAACAGCAGACCGAAACCTCGAGCGACAGGAATACGCCATGACTGCCTCACTGACCCGCAGCGACCACACCGCCTCCCTGTTGGCCGGCGAGGTCGTCGAAGAGAACGACTTCGGTTCGATGCGCCGCATCACCGCCGACAATCTGCCGATCCTCAAGCGGCTGTCCATCAAGCGGGTGCTGCTGAACCCCGGTGCGATGCGCACCCCCCACTGGCATGCCAACGCCAACGAGCTCACCTACTGCGTGTCCGGAACCGCGCTTGTCTCCGTGCTCGACAACTACAGCAAGTTCTCCAGCTTCGTGGTGACGGCAGGCCAGATGTTCCACATCGACTCGGGCTCACTGCATCACATCGAGAACATCGGCACCGACGTCGCCGAGTTCGTCATCGCCTTCCGCAACGAACGCCCCGAGGACTTCGGCCTAGGTGCGACGTTCGGGGCCTTCACCGACGCCGTGCTCGGCAACACCTACGACCTGCCGTCGTCGGACATGGCCAAGATCCGCCGCGACACAACGGATCACAAACTGGCCGCCCGTGCCGGTGACCCGGAAATCCCGACCGGTGCGTACTTCGACGATCCGCACAAGTTCGACATCGAGGGTCTGCCCGCGGGCCTGACCTACGCCTACGGCAACGCGCGGTTCGCCCGCGACCAGTTCTGGCCGGCGCTGAAGGACATCTCGATGTACTCACTGCGCGTCGCCGAGGACGGCATGCGCGAACCGCACTGGCATCCGGTCACCGCCGAGATGGGATACGTACACCACGGTGACGCTCGCATGACGATCATGAATCCCGATGGCACGATTGACACCTGGAACATGACGACCGGCGACATGTACTTCATCCCGCGGGCCTACCCGCACCACATCGAGAACATCGGTACCGACGAATGGCACTTCCTGATCTTCTTCGATCAGCCGTTCCCAGCCGATATCGGCTACCGCGCGTCGGCGAGTGCGTACTCGCGCGAGGTGCTGTCCGCGGCGTTCAACACCCACATCGATGATCTGCCGCAATTCCCGTTCACGCCTGCGGATCCGCTGATCGTCAAGCGACTGAACCCCGTCGACGACCGCGCGATCGGTCAGTGACGGTAGAAGATTCGAGCCAGGCCGGGGGAGCGCTCAGCGCTTCCCCGGCCATCTTTTCGGCTTATTCTTCGGCGGCGCAGGCGCTGCCTCATCCTCGACGACGGGCTCCTCTTCCGGCGTAACCTCGTCGGTCTCGTCGCGTCGTCGTCGGTCTCGTCGGCTTCGTCCTCGGCTGCGGCGTCCTCTACCGCGGTGGCCGCTTCGTCGTCGGTTTCCTCGCCCGCGTCTTCTGCGGTTTCGTCGACCGTCTCGTCGTCGGCTACGCCGTCGTCGGCCACGATGTCTTCGAATCCGTCAATGCCGTCAATGCCGCACCGGATTCCTCAGTGTCCGAAGGCTCCTCGGGCGGTGCCTCACCGTTTCCGCCACCGCCGGTCGCAGGGATCGGCGACATCAGATCATCGGCGGGTGGATCGGCAAGCGCGACCGCAGTGGCGGACTCCGCCGGGGCCAACGCCGCCGCCGTCGGCCGCGACGGATCGTGGGGTGGCTTCCGCCACGTCGGCGCGCCGACGACCGTCCCGAACGCCATCGCCTCGTCCAACTGCTCGGGGATCGACTCCGATGCTTTGCGTTCGTCCTCGAGGGTGATCTCGCCGAGGCCGATCCGCTCCTGCAGCCGCTTCATCCACCGCGGCGCCCACCAGCAGTCGTTGCCGAGAAGCTTCATGACCGACGGCACAAGGAACATCCGGACCACGGTCGCGTCGAGCAGCAGTGCCGTGATGAGCCCGATCGCGAGGTACTGCATCATCACCAGATCGGAGAAGGCGAACGCACCACCGACGACGACGAGAACCAGTGCCGCAGCACTGATCAGGCGGCCGGTGGTCGCGGTGCCGTGGCGAATGGCCTCTTCTGTGGTCATACCGCGCGCGCGGGCCTCGACCATGCGGGACACCAGGAAGACCTCGTAGTCCGTCGACAGCCCGAATATCACCGCGATGATCAACCCGATCACCGGCGCGGTCAGCGGAGTCGGCGTGAAATTCAGCACGGACGATAAATGTCCGTCGACGAATATCCACGTCAGCACACCCAATGTCGAACACAGTGTCAGCGCGTTCATCAACGCGGCCTTGATCGGCAGCACCAGTGATCCGAACGCCAGGAACATCAGGATCGTCGTCGTCGACACCGCGATGAGGATCATCGCGGGCAACTTCGCGGAAATGGTTTGCACACTGTCTTGTTCGAGCGCGGGTGTGCCGCCCACGTACAGCTCCAGATCGTGCGGCTTGGAGATCGATCTCAGCTCGTCGACCTTCGACTTGGCGTCGAGCCGGTTCTGCAGTCCGTTCTGAATCACCCGAACCGACGGATCCTTCGACGCGCCGTCGAGATACGGGCGCTCCGGCCACATCTTGGACGGGTCGTCTTGCGGTTCGGTGAATCCGGGAATCGCGCGCGCCTCGCTGCGAACCTGCGCGACCTCGGCGTCGGTGACAGGTCTGTCGTCGGTGCTCTTGATCACCAGCGTGATCGGCTCGACGCGGAATCCGGGGAATGTCCTGTCGAAGTCCTCCTGCGCCTGGCGCACCGGATTGGTTGGCGGCAGGTACTTTTCGCTGATGCCGCCGAGCGCGATGTTGCCCAAGCGGAAGGATCAGAATGATCAACACGAGCAGGATGGGAGCCGCGAACATGACAGGCCGTTTCATCACGCGGTCGGCCAGCCTGCCCCAGAACCCGTTCTCGACCTCCGCGCTCGTCTTGGTTTTCTGAAGCTTGTCGCCCAGCCAATTGATCAGCCGGCTGGTCTTTTCGTTGTTGCGCAGGAACGGAATTCGCAGCAGCGTCCGCACAGTCAGGGCGTCGACGTTCGGGCCGAGCATCCCCAGGATCGCGGGCAGCACCGTGATCGACAGGATGGCCGCCAAGCGTGACCGACGCGATCATGGCGTAGGTCAGGGATTTGAGGAAGCCCTGCGGGAAGAGCAACAGGCCGCCGACCGACGCCGAGATCAACACCGACGAGAACGCGATGGTCCGCCCTGCCGTCACGACGGTGCGGCGGACAGCCGTTTCGGTGTCGTAGCCCTCGGCGAGCTCCTCGCGAAAGCGGCTGACGACGAACAGTCCGTAGTCGATGGCGATACCGAGGCCGATCAGCGTGACGACCGGCTGCGCGAAATAGTGCACCGGCACCGACAGCGCGGTCAGCCGCATGATGCCGAGCGCGCCCGCGATGGTCAGCCCGCCGATGATGCCCGGCAGGAACGCGGCGATCACGCCACCGAATACGAAGAACAGCAAGACCACCACCAACGGCATGGCGAGCACCTCGGCGCGCTGCTGGTCGGTGGCGATGGTTCCGGTCAGCTCGTTGGCCAACGGCAACAAACCGGCCAGCTGGATATCGACACCCGGGTCGGACAGGTCCTCCTGGATGGCCTTGTAGTTCTTCAGGATGTGGTCGTCGTTGTCGCCCTTGAGCTGGATGGACATGAACGCGTGCTTCTTCGACGCGTCGGACATGTTGCGCAGCAGATCGGGGGTCTTGAAGTAGCCGATGGACCGCAGGACCTGGTCGGGGTGGTCCTCTTCCACCTGGGCGAGGCTGTCGAGCACCTTCTTGCGGAAGGCCGGGTCGTCGACCGTCTTGCCGTCCGGGGCGGTGTAGATCGCGACGATATGGCTCGAGGTGTCCCTGCCGTAGTGCTCGTCGCCGAGGCGCGACGCCTGCGCGGATTCGCTGCCCTCGTCGAAGAAGCCGCTCTGTGTGACGTGCTGGCCGAGGCTGCTGCCGTAGATGCCGCTGCCAAGGCACAGCGCAACCATGACTGCGACCACGGCGAATCGGTAGCGGTATACCGTTCGACCCCACCAGGCGAAAACGATTAGCCCCTAACTCGTAGTGATCCGTGGTCGGCGCATCAACTCGATAACTGCGCCCGCATGGGTGAGATTACAAGCAGTACAGCGTCGGGCGGCCATTGATCCGGTGTCCGGCGAGCAGATCGGATGGCGAACCGCCTGCGAATGCGTGCAAAAGGGGCAAACCCGCCGTGGCGTCGATCCGTCGGAGGCAGCACACTTGGCGTCGTGAGCACGGCATCGTTGTTCCAGTCGATCCTGGCTTGGCTGCGCGGCGGGTACCCCGAGGGAGTCCCCGGACCCGACCGCGTTCCCCTGCTGGCGTTGCTGCGGGCGACCCCGTTGACCGAAGATCAGGTCAAGGAGGTCGTCCGCAACATCACGGCAGGCGACACGGGTGCGGCGGACAACGCAGACATCACCCGCGACGAGATCGCGGAGTTCATCTCCGACGTCACCAACCACGACGCGGGCCCCGAGAACATCGCGCGGGTAGCCGACAAGCTCCATGCGGCGGGCTGGCCGCTCACCGGCTTCGACGGACCCGAGTCACCGCAGTGATTCGGTATCGATGACGAACCGGTACCGCACGTCGCTGGCCAACACTCGCTCGTAGGCCTCGTTGATGTAATCCGGTGCGATGACCTCGATTTCGGGCGCCACACCGTGCTCGGCGCAGAAGTCGAGCATCTCCTGGGTTTCGGCGATGCCGCCGATCATGGAGCCCGCGATGCTGCGGCGCTTGGAGACGACCGGCGGCGCGGAGACCTCCATCGCATGCTCGGGCATGCCGACCTGCACGAGGGTGCCGTCGACGGCGAGCAGGCCGACATAGGCGTTCAGGTCCAGATTGGCCGACACCGTGTTGATGATCAGGTCGAATGACCCGGCGAGGTCGGTGAACGTGTTGGGGTCGCTGGTGGCGTAGTAGTGGTCGGCGCCAAGGCGCAGGCCGTCTTCCATCTTCTTCAGCGACTGGCTCAGCACCGACACCTCGGCGCCCATCGCAGCGGCCAACTTCACGGCCATGTGGCCGAGCCCGCCGAGGCCGACGACCGCGACACGCGATCCGGGTCCGGCATTCCAGTGCCGCAGCGGCGAGTAGGTGGTGATGCCCGCGCACAGCAGGGGAGCGGCCGCCTCGAGCGGCAGGCTGTCGGGGATCCGCAGCACGTAGTTCTCGTCGACGACGATCGCTCCGCTGTATCCGCCGTGGGTGTTCTCGCCGTCCTTGCCGACAGCGTTGTAGGTGCCCACCATCCCGGAACCGGTGCAGTACTGCTCCAGGCCGGCCAGGCAGTTCTCGCATTCGCGGCACGAGTCGACGAAACAGCCGACGCCGACGCGATCGCCGACCTTGAACTTGGTGACCTCGGCACCGACCTCGGTGACGACGCCTGCGATCTCGTGACCGGGCACGACGGGGTAGGTGGGCTGACCCCATTCGGCCTTGACGGTGTGAATGTCGGAGTGGCAGATACCCGCGAAGTGGATGTCGAAGGCGATGTCGTGTCCTCCGACGTCGCGGCGGGTGATCGTCGTCTTGGTCAGCGGTTCGGTGGCAGATGTGGCGGCATATGCGGAAACAGCGGTGGTCATGGAATCCCTCTTCGGTCCTCTTCAAATCACTTCTCGGCAGCGTGAACAAGCTCAACGCTCACGTGGAATGGCCGCGACAATGCGGCTGAATCGTTCAACCGAGGACCGCCGGGCGGTAATCCCCGGCGTTGCTGTGAGGTTGCTCCTAGAGCCCGGGCGCCCGGAACAGCGGTGTTGAACGACGTTCGCTCGTAATTCGCGAGCCCCGCCGCCGTATAGGGATCGCGCGCGATGAGGTCCTCGGCTTCTTCCGTGCCGATGTCGGTGGTGATCGAGCACCCCGCCCGGAACCGTCCTCCTGCCGGCCGGCCAGCAGGATCCTGCCGGCGGCGATCTCCGCCTCCAGGAACTCGAGATGGGCGGGGCGGGTCTGCGCGACGACATCGAGGCGCTTGAAGGTATGTCGACTTCAGGACATGAATCACGTGCCGACGTTAGTTGATCGGCGTGTTGATCCAGCGCAGGTCCGTCAACATCCCCCTGGCGGCGACGATGCCCTCGCCGGTCTGCCACACCTCGTTGTTGACCACGAATACCCGGTTGTCCCTCGTCGCGGACAGGTCCTTCCACGCATCGCTGTTCATCACCTCGCCCGCGCGATCCTTGGCCGCAGGTGATGCGAAGGAGACGTAGGTGATGTCGCCGTCGGCGAGCGAGAAGTCGGGGGAGTTGTCGAGATCCTCTTCGGTGGTGCCGACCTCGACGTACGGCTTGTCGGTAAAGCGTTGTGCCGCAGGCCGTTCCACGCCGACATCGGCGAGAACGCTGCCGGGGAAACTGTCGGGCCCGAATACCCGCAACGACTTGTCGGTGAACTGAACGACCGAAGCCTGGAAATGGGCGGCGTCGTTCTCGGTACCGGTCCTGTCGGCGGCCGCGGTGAAGTCGTCGATCATTCGGTTGGTGGCTTCGACCCGCGCCGTCGCGGCACCCACAGTGCGCAGGTTGTCCTCCCAGCCGGCGCCCGGAGCGCCGGTGAAGACCGTCGGGGCGATGGCGGAAAGCTCCGGGTACGCGTCGGGAGTGAGGCCGTCGGAACCCAGGATCAGATCGGGTCGCGCCGCACGGATCTTGTCCAGGTCGGGCGAGCTTCGGGTGCCGACGGCGGGCAGATCGTGCACGGCTCCGCCGAGATAGGAGGGCTGGGCATCGGAGCCGTCGGGCAGTGCGGCGGCGACGATGCGGGACTGCAGGCCCAGCGCGCACAGCGCGTCGAGCTGGTCACCGGCGAGTACGACGATCCGTTGCGCCTCTGTCGGCACGTCGGTCTCGCCTGCGGCATGGCGCACCGTCCATGTCGGACGGTCGCCCGGATCAGCGGGCGCCGGATCGGGTGCGCAGGACTCGTCTGGCCTGCGCTGATTGCCCAGAACGCCGGCCCCGGCGATCCGCGTGGTGCTGGTGATGACGGACGGCTCATCGACCGGGGAGGCCGTTCCGCCGCCGAGCTGTCCGCAGCCGCCGAGCGCGGTCACCACCACGGCGGTCAGCACGGCCGCCGCGGATGCGATCAGACGCGGCGCCGGACGGCGGATCAACACGGGGCCGACGGTAACAGCCGCCCGCATTTGTGACGTTTGTTGCGGCCTTCACCCGCGTTTTGCCGCAACAAACGCCACAGTTGAGGACCCCGCGAAATCAATTACGACCGTTTGTAGGACCCACGCCGACATCGACAGCTTCGAGAGATAAGATTCGGACATCTAATTGCGGGCATTCCCGCGAGAGACGTTTGGAGGACGAGTTGGTAGCCGAAGCGCCCGCCCCGGTCGGAGAACTCGAGGCCCGTCGTCCATTCCCGGCGCGGCTTGGCCCCAAGGGCAGCCTCATCTACAAGCTGATCACCACCACCGATCACAAGCTGATCGGCATCATGTACTGCGTCGCCTGCTTCATCTTCTTCTTCATCGGCGGGTTGATGGCGCTGTTCATGCGCACCGAGCTCGCCCTGCCCGGCCTGCAGTTCCTGAGCAACGAGCAGTTCAACCAGCTGTTCACCATGCACGGCACGGTGATGTTGCTGTTCTACGCGACGCCGATCGTGTTCGGGTTCGCGAACCTGGTGCTGCCGCTGCAGATCGGCGCGCCCGACGTGGCGTTCCCGCGTCTGAACGCATTCTCGTTCTGGCTGTTCCTGTTCGGCGCGACGATCGCGATCGCAGGCTTCATCACCCCCGGCGGCGCCGCCGACTTCGGCTGGACCGCCTACACCCCGCTGACCGACGCCATCCACTCCCCGGGAGCGGGCGGTGACCTGTGGATCATGGGCCTTGCCGTCGGTGGTCTCGGCACCATCCTCGGTGGCGTCAACATGATCACCACGGTGGTCTGCATGCGGGCGCCGGGCATGACGATGTTCCGGATGCCGATCTTCACCTGGAACATCCTGGTGACGTCGATCCTGGTGCTGCTGGCCTTCCCGCTGCTGACCGCGGCGCTGTTCGGCCTCGCCGCCGACCGCCACCTCGGCGCACACGTCTACGACCCGGCCAACGGCGGTGTGCTGCTGTGGCAGCACCTGTTCTGGTTCTTCGGGCACCCCGAGGTGTACATCATCGCGTTGCCGTTCTTCGGCATCGTCAGCGAGATCTTCCCGGTGTTCTCGCGCAAGCCGATCTTCGGTTACACCACGCTGATCTACGCGACGCTGTCCATCGCGGCGCTGTCGGTGGCGGTGTGGGCGCACCACATGTACGCCACGGGTGCGGTGCTGCTGCCGTTCTTCTCGTTCATGACGTTCCTGATCGCGGTGCCCACCGGTATCAAGTTCTTCAACTGGATAGGCACGATGTGGAAGGGCCAGTTGACGTTCGAAACACCGATGCTGTTCTCGGTGGGCTTCCTGGTCACCTTCCTTCTCGGTGGCCTGTCCGGCGTGCTGCTGGCCAGCCCGCCGATCGACTTCCACGTCACCGACAGCTATTTCGTCGTGGCGCACTTCCATTACGTGTTGTTCGGCACGATCGTGTTCGCCACGTACGCGGGCATCTACTTCTGGTTCCCGAAGATGACCGGTCGACTGCTCGACGAGCGGCTCGGCAAGCTGCACTTCTGGCTGACGTTCATCGGCTTCCACACCACGTTCCTGGTGCAGCACTGGGTCGGCGACGAGGGCATGCCTCGCCGGTACGCCGACTACCTGCCGTCGGACGGGTTCACCACGCTGAACGTCATCTCCACGATCGGCGCGTTCACGCTCGGCATCTCGACGATTCCGTTCGTGTGGAACGTGTTCAAGAGCTGGCGCTACGGCGAGCCGGTGACCGTCGACGACCCGTGGGGTTACGGCAACTCGCTCGAGTGGGCCACCAGCTGCCCGCCGCCGCGGCACAACTTCACCGAGCTGCCCCGGATCCGTTCGGAGCGGCCCGCGTTCGAGCTGCACTATCCGCACATGGTCGATCGAATGCGCGCCGAGGCGCACATCGGGCGCAGCCACGGCCCGGACGACGGCGACGTCACCCGGCTAGACGGCGAGAACGTCAGAACCTGATGGCGGCGCGGGGGGCCGGCAAGGAGTGAGCGCGCCAAAGGTTTCGGTACTGATCACCGTCACCGGAGTCGATCAACCAGGCGTGACTTCTGCGCTGTTCGAGGTGCTTTCGCGGCACAAGGTCGAGCTGCTCAACGTCGAACAGGTCGTCATCCGCGGGCGTCTGACGCTGGGCGTGCTGGTGTCGGGAACGGCCGAAGCGGCAGGCGGTCCCGAGCTGCGTGACGAAGTCGAGAACGCCATCCACGAAGTCGGGCTCGACGTGACGATCGAGGGCAGCGACGAGATGCCGGTGATGCGGCAGCCCTCCACCCACACCATCGTCGTGCTCGGCAGGCCGATCGCCGCAGAGGCGTTCGGTGTGGTGGCGCGTGAAGTGGCCGCACTCGGCGTCAACATCGATTTCATTCGCGGCGTCTCCGACTATCCGGTAACGGGATTGGAGCTGCGGGTGTCGGTGCCGCCAGGCGGTGTCTACGCCCAGCTGCAGGCCGCGATGGCGCGGGTCGCGGTCGACGAGAGTGTGGACATCGCGCTGGAGGACTACAGCCTTGCCCGACGAGGCAAGCGGCTCATCGTGTTCGACGTCGACTCGACGCTGATCCAGGGTGAGGTCATCGAGATGCTGGCCGACAAGGTCGGTGCACACGCGGCCGTCGCCGAGATCACCGAAGCCGCGATGCGAGGCGAGCTCGACTTCGCCGAGTCGCTCAACCGCCGCGTCGCTACGCTGGCGGGCCTTCCCGCCGAAGTGCTCGACGAGGTCGGCGAGCAGATCGAGCTGACCCCCGGCGCGCGCACGACCATTCGCACACTGCGGCGCTTGGGTTTTCACTGCGGCATCGTGTCCGGTGGCTTCCGGCAGGTCATCGAGCCACTCGCACACGAGCTGGAGATGGACTTCGTCGCAGCCAACCAACTCGAGATCGTCGACGGGAAGCTGACCGGCAGGGTCGTCGGGCAGATCATCGACCGGCCAGGAAAAGCCAAGGCGCTGAGGGATTTCGCGCAGCAGGCGGGCGTGCCGATGGACCAGACGGTCGCCGTCGGTGACGGCGCCAACGACATCGACATGCTTGCCGCGGCAGGCCTCGGCGTTGCGTTCAACGCCAAACCGGCTCTACGCGAGGTGGCCGACGCGTCGCTGAGCAACCCGTACCTGGACACCGTGCTGTTCATCCTCGGCATCACCCGGGGCGAGATCGAGGCGGCAGATTCGATCGACGGCACGCTGCGTCGGGTCGAGATACCCGACGATTAGACGACGACGGTGGTCGGTTCCGGTGCGGTCGAACCGGTGACGCTGTGCCACGCGCGGGCCAGTAGCTCGATCGCCGCGGACAGCTCGTCCTCGGGAAGCGCATAGGGCACGCGCACAAACCGTTCCAGCGTGCCGTCGACGCCGAACCGCGGTCCGGCGGGCAACTCGAGTCCCATGCGCGATGCCGCCGCCGACAGCGCGGTGCTCATCGGCGCGGGCAGGCGCACCCACAGCGACATGCCGCCGACTCCCGGCCCCGGCTCCCAGTCGGGCAGATGCCGCTCGAGCAGTGCTAGCAGAAACTCCCGCCGGGCCCGCAGGATGTCCCGCCGCTCGGGAAGAAGTTCGCCGCGCCGTGCGAGAAGCCTTGCGGCGGCGAACTGTTCGAGCACCGGCGTGCCCATGTCGATCGACGGCCGCAACGCCGCGATGGTGGCGATGGTGGCCCGCTCTGCGCGGATCCAGCCGACGCGCAAACCGCCCCAGAACGACTTCGACATCGAACCGATCGTCAGCACCAGATCGCGTCGCGTCGTCATCGCCGCGGCCATCGGTTCGGGGACGCCGTCGCCCAGCCACATGTCGAGAATGGTCTCGTCGATGACGGTGCGCGTCCGTGTCTCGGCGATGATGCCCGCCAACCGCTTCCGGTCGTGGGGCGGCATCGTCAGCCCCGTCGGGTTCTGGTTGTCCGGAATCAGATAGGCCAGGCTCGGCGACAACTGCTGCACCGCCGCGTGCATTGCGTCGAGCTCCCAGCCGTCTTCGGTCATCGCCACCGGAACAGGCCTTGCACCCGATGTCGTGATCGACGTCAATGCGCCGTGATATGTCGGCTGCTCCACCAGCACGCGGTCGCCGGGCTGCACGTATGTCGTGAGGATCAGGTTGAAGGCGTGCAACGCACCGGTGGTCACGAGGACCTCGTCGGGTTCGGTCAGAAGCCCTCTCTCGGAGTATCTTTCGGCGATCGCGCGGCGCAGCACGTCGACACCGACGAGTTCATGGCCCACCTTGTGCAGATAGGGCGTCACATCGTGGGTGGCTTCGACGAACGCCTCGCTGACCGCGGCGGCGGGTGCAGAAAGAGCGGCGGCGGCGAGGCTGATCGCCGGCGCGGCGACCTCGGTACGAACGGCGGGTGCGACGGGTAGGGCCGTGGTGCTGCGTGCGCCGCGGCGCGCATTGAGATAGCCGTCCTCGCTCAGTTGGGCGTACGCGGAGGTCACGGTGGTGCGGGAGACCCGAAGCGCGTCGGCCATCGCGCGTTCGCTCGGCAGGCGCGCGCCGACGGGGATGCGTCCGTCGACGAGCAGCAGGCGGATGGCATCAGCGAGGCCGTGGTAGGCGGGTCCACTTCGACTGGATGTGCGCCAGTTGCCGAGTTCGCGGGCCAAAAGGTCCACATCGAGCGCTCTGGCGTGCATTTCGACGGTCATCGCAAGCCAGTATGCGCCGACTGGCTATGGAATAACAAGCCAGTTGGTCGCATTATTTGGATCATGAGCATGAATTGGACATCAAAACTGGCCCGCCCACTGGGCAGGATCTTCCGACCCGCGCAGCGGATCCCGGCCGAGTTCCTCGACCGAGACGCCGAGCGGATGCGCAACGAGCTCGAGCTGATACGGATCCGCTTCCCGCACCATGCGTAGCGCGGCCGCACGCGGCGGTGCGCTGCTGTTCGGGTTGATCGGCTACGGCTTCTCGATGGCGATGATGGTGCGCGCCGAGCTCGGGCTCGACCCGTGGGACGTGTTCCATCAGGGACTGGCACTGCAGGACACCGATGACGATCGGCATCGCGTCGGCCGTCGTCGGGGTGGCGGTGCTGTTGGCGTGGATCCCGCTGCGCAACCGTCCCGGCATCGGCACGGTCGCGAACGTCATCGTCATCGCGGTCACCGTGGACGTCGGGATGGCGATATTGGCAACGCCCGCATCGCTTCCGGTGCGTATCGCGATGATGGTCGGCGCGGTCGTGCTCAATGCCATGAGCACCGTGCTCTACATCGGCGCGGGTCTCGGCCCTGGGCCGCGGGACGGCCTGATGACCGGGCTCGTCGTCCGCACCGGCCTTTCGGTGCGGCTCGTCCGGACCTCCATCGAGGCCACCGTGCTGACCATCGGCTGGCTGCTCGGCGGAACCGTCGGCGTTGGCACCGTGCTGTACGCGTTCGGCATCGGTCCGCTCGTGCAGTTCTTCGTCAGGATCACGCCGAACGGCGTCTTGGCACGCAGTGGCTGGGCGTCCGCCGCCGAGGCGAGCGATTTGGGCGTGAAGACCATCGCTGAGCGAAGGAAATCACGCCGAAATCGCATAGGTGAGCGCCGCGTCGATGCGGCGGCATGATCAGCTGGCAGCGTGGCTGCCGAATCGGACACCCTCGAACGGCTGGCGCAGGACGCCATTGCGCTCGCAGAAAACCGGAGACGCGCCGTCCTCGGCATCGCCGGAAGCCCTGGGGCGGGCAAGTCGACACTTGTCGAGCAGCTACTGGCCCGCATCGGCGAGCGCATGGGGACCGGCTGGGTTGCGCACGTCCCGATGGACGGCTTCCACCTCGCCGATGAACAGCTTCGCCGCATCGGCGTCCTCGATCGGAAGGGTGCGCCAGACACCTTCGATCCGGTGGGCTACGCGCACCTCCTCGAGCGGGTCGCCGCGGAAACCGATGCACCGGTCTACGCACCGGGCTTCGACCGCACACTCGAACAGCCACTCGCGGCGGCGCTCGTGGTGCTGCCAACCGCGCGGTTGGTGATCACCGAGGGCAACTACCTGCTGCTCGAGCACCCGGCGTGGCTGCGGGCGCGCAGAGCGATGGACCGCGTGTGGTTTGTCACGACCGAGGAGTCGCTGCGTGTCGAACGCCTGGTGGCCCGCCACGTCGAGTTCGGCAAGAGCCCCGATGCCGCGCAGGCCTGGGTGGCAGGAACCGACCAGCCCAACGCCGACTTGGTGTCGCCGACGGCGGCCACCGCGGACGTGGTGATCATGAACAGCTCGAGCGGCTGGGTGATTTCGCCCTGACGCGAGCGATTTGGGCGAAATCACCACACTACGATGAGCAAGTGCCCGACTCCGGAAGCGACAGCGTCGAGCAAGACCTGCTGATCGACTTCGCCAGGGTCACGTTGCGGCGCGGCGGACAGAATCTCGTCGGCCCGATCACCTGGTCCGTCGAGCTCGACGAACGCTGGGTGGTCATCGGTCCGAACGGCGCGGGCAAGACGTCGTTGCTGCGGCTCGCCGCCGCGCTGGAGCATCCGTCGGCGGGAACGGCCTATGTGCTGGGCGAACGACTCGGCCGCACCGACATGTCCGAGCTGCGCTCCCGCGTCGGGTTGAGCAGCTCAGCGCTGTCGCAACGCGTGCCCGAGGGGGAGTTGGTACGCGACCTCGTCGTTTCGGCCGGATACGCGGTGCTCGGCCGCTGGCGGGAGAAATACGAGGAGCTCGATTACGAACAGGCCATCGACATGCTGGAAAGTGTCGGCGCCGAACACCTGGCCGAGCGCACCTACGAGACGCTGTCGGAAGGCGAGCGCAAGCGGGTGCTGATCGCACGTTCCCTGATGACGGACCCGGAGCTGCTGCTGCTCGACGAGCCCGCGGCCGGACTCGATCTCGGCGGCCGCGAAGAACTGGTCGCGCGGCTCGAGGACCTGGCTGCAGATGCGGATGCCCCGGCGATCGTGCTCGTCACCCACCACGTCGAGGAGATTCCGCGCGGATTCAGCCACGGCTTGATCCTTTCGGAGGGCCGCACGGTCGACGCCGGGCTGCTGACCGATGTGCTGACCCCCGAAAACTTGTCGAAGGCGTTCGGTCAGTCCATCGCCCTCGAAGTCATCGACGGCCGCTATTTCGCCAGGCGCACCAGAAGCCGGGCAGCGCACAGGAGGCGATGATGGCCGAAGATCCGCTGACTCCGCGGCCCGCCGCCACCGTGATGCTGATCCGCGACACCGCCGACGGCATCAAGGTTTTCCTGATGCGGCGGCACCGCGGAATGGATTTCGTCGGTGGCGTGATGGTCTTTCCCGGCGGTGGTGTCGACGACCGCGACCGCAACGCCGACATCGCGTGGCACGGGCCGGACAAGAACTGGTGGGGTGAGCGGCTGGGCGCCGACGCCGACCTCGCCGAGGCGTTGGTCTGCGCGGCGGCACGGGAGACGTTCGAGGAGTGCGGCGTGCTGTTCGCCGGCGCCGCCGACGATCCCGACCTGCTCGTCGACGACGCCTCGAGCTATCGCGAACAGCGCGCGGCGCTGGTGAGCAAGGAGCTGTCATTCGCGGAGTTTCTGCAGGCAGAGAAGCTGATGCTGCGCTCTGACCTGCTGCGCCCGTGGGCCAACTGGGTGACCCCGAAGGAGGAGCGCACCCGCCGCTACGACACCTTCTTCTTCGTCGGCGCCCTACCCGACGGGCAGCGGGCCGACGGCGACAACACCGAATCGGATCAGGCCGACTGGATCACGCCCGAAGCCGCCCTTGCGGATTTCTCGGCCCAGAAGAGCTTCCTGCTGCCGCCGACGTGGACCCAGCTCGACGCGCTGGCCGGCCGCACAGTGGCGGAGATACTCGCCGTCGAACGCCGGATCGAACCGATCTCGCCGAACATGAGCATGACCGACGGCAACCTGGAGTTCGAGTTCTTCGACGGCGAGCGCTACAACCAGGCACTCGGAGGGCGTACCCCGTGATGGAGTTCGTCAGCATCCACACCCGCGACGAGCAGCCCGGCATCGCCACCATATTGCTGTCGAGGCCGCCGACCAATGCGCTGACACGGCAGGTGTGTCGCGAAATCACTCGCCGCCGCAGCCGAAATCGGCGCACGAGATGACATCGCGGCGGTGATCGTGTTCGGCGGGCACGAGATCTTCTGCGGCGGCGACGACATGACGGTGCGCGCGACCCTCGATGCGCAGGAGGCCGCTGTTGCGGCGGGGGTGGGTCGGGAGGCGTTCGACGCGCTCGCCGCGATTCCGAAGCCGACCGTCGCCGCTATCACCGGTTACGCATTGGGCAGCGGGCTGGCGCTGGCCCTCGCCGCGGACTGGCGGGTGGCGGGCGACAACATCAAGGTCGGCGCGACCGAGATCCTGTCCGGCTTCGCGCCCGATGAGACGAACCGCCTTGCCCGCGCGATCGGCGAGAGCAAGGCCAAGGATCTGGTGTTCACCGGCCGCTTCGTCGACGCCAAGGAGGCGCTTGCGCTTGGCCTGATCGACGAGATGGTGGCACCCGATGCGGTGTACGACTCGGCAGTTGCGTGGGCCAAGCGCCTGGTCGAGCATCCGCCGCAGGTACTGGCCGCCGCCAAGGCCTCCTTCGGCCGTTAGGCTGCCCTGCATGAGTTTCGATCCGGCTCCGAACCCGCACGCGACGGCCGACGAGGTGGAGGCCGCCCGCCACGACTCCAAGCTCGCCCAGGTGCTCTACCACGACTGGGAAGCCGAGTCCTATGACGAGAAGTGGTCGATCTCCTACGACAAGCGCTGCATCGACTACGCGCGCGGTCGCTTCGACGCCATCGTTCCCGCCGACGAACAGCGCAAGCTGCCCTATGACCGCGCCCTGGAACTGGGCTGCGGCAGCGGATTCTTCCTGCTCAACTTGATCCAGTCCGGCGTCGCGCGACGCGGTTCGGTGACAGACCTGTCGCCGGGGATGGTCAAGGTGGCGACCCGCAACGGCGAGAACCTCGGCCTCGACGTCGACGGCAGGGTCGCCGACGCAGAGGGCATCCCGTATGAGGACGACACCTTCGACCTGGTGGTCGGCCACGCCGTACTGCATCACATTCCCGATGTGGAGCTCTCGCTGCGCGAGGTGGTGCGGGTGCTCAAGCCGGGCGGGCGTTTCGTGTTCGCCGGTGAGCCGACCACGGTCGGCAACACCTATGCGCGAACGCTCGCGAACCTGACGTGGAACGTCACCATCCGTGCCATGAAGCTGCCGGGTCTGGGCAGCTGGCGGCGCCCGCAGGCCGAGCTCGACGAGAACTCGCGGGCCGCAGCCCTTGAATGGATCGTCGACCTGCACACCTTCGATCCGGCCGACCTGGAGAACATGGCGACCCGCGCGGGCGCCGTCGAGGTGAGCACCGAAACCGACGAGTTCACCGCGGCGATGTTGGGATGGCCGGTGCGCACCTTCGAGTCGACGGTGCCGCCGGGAAAGCTCGGCTGGGGATGGGCCAAGTTCGCGTTCGGCAGTTGGACGACGCTGTCGTGGGTCGACGAGAATGTCTGGCGCCGTGTCGTTCCCAAGGGCTGGTTCTACAACGTCATGATCACCGGGGTCAAGCCGTCGTAGATTTCGACCTGAAGCTTGTCGCTTATCTGAGCAGCGGAGCGGGTGCGCAGGCACTGCGCGATGTCGATAGCTACCGGTTGTCCGATGCGAGCCGGGTTTCCGACATCGCATCGATACGAAAGCAGTTCGGCGACCACGCGCCTGCCCTCGTGGAGACGGTGTTGTTGCGCCGCAAGGCGACGGCGAAATTCGATGACCCGTCGCACTGGTTGTTCACCGGCGACGCGCTGCAGCAGGCGACTGCGCAACGGGTGGCCGAACACCGGGCACGGCGGCTCGCGGGCACAACTGTGCACGATGTCACCTGTTCAGTCGGCACAGAGCTTGCGGCACTGCGGAACTCGGCCCGCTGCGTGGTCGGAAGCGATATCGACCCGGTGAGGCTCGCGATGGCCGGCCACAACGTCGGCGGCGTGGCGTTGTGCCGCGCCGACGCACTGCGGCCCGTCACCCGCGACGCTGTCGTCATCGCCGACCCGGCACGCAGGTCGGCCGGGCGACGACGGTTCGATCCTGCCGACTACATCCCGCCGCTGGACCGTCTGCTCGACGTCTATCGTGGCCGCGATCTCGTCGTAAAGTGCGCTCCAGGAATCGATTTCGATGAACTCGAGCGGCTCGGCTTCGAAGGAGAGATCGAGATCACGTCGCTGCACGGAAGCGTGCGCGAGGCATGCCTGTGGTCGCAGGGGCTGGCCGAGTCGGGTGTGCGTCGCAGGGCCACCATGCTCGACGGCGCCGAACAGGTCACCGACGCAGAGCCCGACGACTGTGCGGTCGCGCCGGTGGGCCGATGGATCGTCGACCCCGACGGTGCCGTGGTCCGCGCCGGGCTGGTCCGTCACTATGCCGCCAGGCACGGGCTGTGGCAGCTCGACAAAGACATCGCCTACCTGACGGGCGACCGGCTGCCCGACGGTGTACGCGGCTTCGAGGTGCTCGTCGAGATCTCCTACAGCGAGAAGAGATTGCGTCAGGAGCTTTCGGCGCACGACGCGGGTGCCGTCGAGATCCTGGTGCGTGGTGTCGACGTCGACCCGGACACCCTCCGCAAGCGGCTGAAGCTGCGTGGCTCACAGCACGTGTCGGTGGTGATCACTCGCATCGGCTCCGGCACGGCAAGCCGCGCAACGGCGTTCGTCTGCCGACCCTCACGGTGAGGGGAGCTTTGCTGTCGCCTGTATATTGTGGCGTCGGCGGCTACCGGGCCGCTCTGGCTCCGAAGGATTTCATCGATGCGCATTCCCACGTCGGTTCTCGCCGCCACTGCAGCCGTCCTGCTCGGTCTTTCCAGCGCTGTCGCCGCGGTACCGGCGTCGGCCGCGCCGCCGAAGTGCTCTGATCTCAAGGGCGGCCTCGCCGGACAGAACTGCGTGATCCAGGAAGCTGATGCCGGATACAACCTGAGCATCACCTACCCGGCGAACTACCCGGACGTGCAGGCGGTCTTCGACTGGGTCAAGCAGACGCGGGACGGCTTCGTCAACGTCGCGAAGTCGCCCGACGCGCGCACCATGCCTTACCAGCTGGAGGTCACCCCAACCGAGTACAACTCGGCCGTCCCGCCCCGCGGCACGCAGTCGCTGGTCTTCAAGGTCTATCAGGACGTCGGCGGAACGAAGCCGCAGACCTTCTACAAGGCGTTCAACTGGGATCAGACCCTGCGCTGGCCCATCGTGCTCGATACGGGCGGTCGCGAGAAGACGCAGCCGCTGTTCCAGCCGGGCGCCAATCCCTGGCCGGTCATCTTCCCGTTGGTCGAGGCGGAGCTGGAGAAGCAGATGGGCACCAAGCCCGCGATCTCACCCGCGGTCGGGCTGAACCCGGCGACCTACGAGAACTTCGCGATCCAGAACGACAGCCTGGTCTTCTTCTTCGCCCAGGGCGCGATCCTGCCCGAGTCGGCCGGTGCCCTTTCCGTGTCGATCCCGAGGGCTCCCGTCGACCGGATGATCGCCTAACCCTGCGCAGGCGCGAACCCGTACACCTGGCCGTCGCTCGTCGCGGCGACGACACGGCCGTCGTGGGCGATCGACACCCCGACCGGAAATCCGGACGCCTCCGGTAGGGGATAGCTGTTCACGGTATGGCCGTCGGCGGGATCGAACACCAGCAGCGCCTGGCCGTTCTCGCCGTCCTTGACGACGGTGTAGCCGACGCGTTCGCCCGCGCGGCTGGACGTCGTCAACGGCGAGACGTCGTCGCGGGTCCAGATCACGTCGGCATGGTCACCGCGGTCCCTGATCGCGACCAGCCGGGTTTCGGGCCCGCCGCCTGCGATGATGTCGTCGCCCGGCGACACCGACGGCGGGGTCTGCGGCAGGAACTTCAGCGGCGTCGACCACTTCGACTTGCCGTCCTCGGTGTTGATGGCCCACAGCCTGTTGTCGCGGCCGCTGACGTAGATGGTCGAACCGTCTGCGGAAGCCACCGGGCTTCCCATGGTCCCCGCCTTGACCGCGTCGCTGGTCCACGCCACCGACAGCTTGGGGTTGCGGTCGGGGTTGTATTTCAGCCCGACGAGCACCGACGCGGGCGCGCCCGGCTGCCACACCGACACCACCACCATGCCTGCCTTGGCCGCGAATGCAGGTGCGGCCGCGACCGGACAGCGCGGGCGCGCCGGCTGGCAGTCGGTGAGCCCGCGCAGCGAATCCGTCGGGTTGATGCCCTCGACGAGATCCAGCGGATTCCCGATGACAGTGCCTCGGTGGGCATCGAACAGCAGGACCTGACCCAGATGGGTCACCACGAGCAGGTGGCCCGGCGCCAGAATCCTTGCCGTGGTTGGCATTCCGATGACCGGCTGCCGCCACCGAATCCACTGCGTCGGAGGGAATGACAGCATCGCGCCCGGCTGGCCGATGTAGAGGTTGTCGAAGCCGTCCCACAACGGGCTCGACGACCCGCCGCCCTGCCACAGCCGGCTGCACCACCGCTGGCGCGCGTCGTTGTCGGTTTCCCACACCATCAGCGAGCAGCCTGCCTGGGTCTGCCCATTGGCCGCCAGATACCGTCCCGAGCCGAGCGCCACCGTGGCGCCGAGGTCACCCTTGACCGAGCGGCTCCACTCGAGCTCGAGGGTATCGGCGCCCGCCACGTCGGTGTAGCTGCTGTTGGCGGCGTTGCCGTACTGGGCGGGCCAGCCGTCGGAAGCGTGCGCCTCGACCCAGGCGTCGGTGTTACCGCAACCGGCCAGCACACTCGTGATCAGCGCTGTTGACGCAACTGCGATGAGTCGCCGGAACACTCGGTCCTTCCCCCGTTCCTATTCGTAAGCCCACGTGAGGGTAACCGTTGGGGGTCGAAGCGCTCGCGTAGGCTTTCCGGCCATGACGACGATGTGGGGAGCGCCGCTGCACAAGCGTTGGCGCGGTTCTCGGCTCCGCGACCCGCGCCAGGCCAATTTCCTCACGATGGCATCGCTGCGCTGGGTGATCGCCAATCGTGCCTACAGCCCGTGGTATCTGGTGCGGTACTGGCGGCTGCTGAAGTTCAAGCTGGCCAACCCGCACATCATCACAAGGGGCATGGTCTTCCTCGGCAAGGGTGTGGAAATTCAGGCCACTCCCGAACTGTCGACGATGGAGATCGGTCGCTGGGTGCACATCGGCGACAAGAACACCATCCGCTGCCACGAGGGCTCGCTGCGCTTCGGTGACAAGGTGGTGCTGGGCCGCGACAACGTCATCAACACCTACATCGACATCGAGTTGGGCGATTCGGTGCTGATGGCCGACTGGGTCTACGTCTGCGACTTCGACCACCGGATGGACGACATCAACCTGCCGATCAAGGACCAGGGCATTCTCAAGGGCCCTGTGCGCATCGGCCCCGACACCTGGATCGCGACCAAGGTGACCATCCTGCGCAACACCACCATCGGCAGGGGCTGCGTGCTCGGCTCGCACGCGGTGGTCAAGGGCGACATCCCGGACTATTCGATCGCGGTGGGTGCGCCCGCGAAGGTCGTGAAGAACCGCAAGTTGGCCTGGGACACGTCGGCGGCGGAGCGCGCGAAGCTGGCCGCTGCACTCGCCGACATCGAGCGCAAGAAGGCGTCCCGCTGATTTGTTCGCGGTCAGCTCGTCCAGTCGATGCCGAATGCATCCGCCAGCGCCGTCTGCCCTCTGGGTGTCACCGTCACCGCACGGCCGCGCGGCCCACGTTTGACCCAACCGGCCGACAACGTGCGGTCGAGCACCGCCCGCCCCAGTGCACCGGACAAGTGGTGGCGCTGCTCGGTCCAGTCGACGCAATACCGCACCAGTGGCCTTTTGCCCGTTGGCAACTCGACTCCGATGCCGACGAGGAAGTCTCGGCCGCCTTCGGACAGCTCGTAGTTGACGTCGTGCCCTGGGTTGCTGAGCGAGTCGTGATTGTCACGGCGCGGTTCGTATCGACCGTCACCGCCGATGAGTACCCCGCGGTCAAGCAGGCTGCCCATGATCTGCACGCCGAGGCGGCCGGCCAGATGGTCGTAACACGTACGCGCGGAGCGTAATCGGGCAGCTCGGGTGCCTTCGCGCAGCGACCGCACCGGATGCGGGGGCGCGAGCCGGACGAGATGCTCGATCAGTTCGCCGACCTCGGGACCGGCCAGCCGGTAATAGCGGTGCCTGCCGTGCGTCTCGACCGTAAGCAGCCCTGCGTCGGTCAGCTTTCCCAGGTGACTGCTCGCGGTCGACCGGCTGACACCCGCTTCGTCGGCGAGCACGCTTGCGGGCAGTGCGCGACCGTCGTCGAGGGCCAGCAGCACCTTGCACCGCGCCTGGTCGGCGAGCAGCGAGGCCACCGCCGCGATGTCGGCGTCACCTCGTGTCGGCAGTTCCGCTACCTCATACATGGCAGACCTCCTCCTGTGCCGAGGAGCTCGTCTCGTCGCGCGCCCACCGGAGCGCCACGATGGCGCCCAACACCGAAACCGAGCCGCCGATCAGCAGCGCAGCGCGCACACCGGCGCCACCGTCAATCGCCGCCATGGCACTACCCAACACCGCCACACCGACAGTGATACCCACCAACCTGGCCAGGTTCACCACGCCCGAGGCCAGACCGGTGCGCGCTATCGGCGTCGCCGACATGGCCAGGCCGACAGCGGGACCGGTGTTGAGCGCCAGCCCGGCTCCGGCCAGCAACAACGCCATCTCCAGTAACCACATGTCGGCATGCGGCCCCGCGGCGGCGTAGAGGAACAGGCCGGCGGCGATGAGAAGCAGGCCCGCGGTCATCGGCAACCGGGGTCCGATGCGATTGGCCAGCGCGTTGGCGATGGGGATGACGGTCAGATATGCCACGGGCAGCGGCAGGAAACACAGCGCGGTGACCATCGTGCTCGCGCCGCGCTGTTGCTGGAACGCGAAACTGTTCACCAGCAGAAGACCGTAGGTCGCGAACGTCATGGTGAAGGTCGCCGTCAGGGCGGCATTCAAACGACGACTGCGGAACAGGGCGAGCGGAAGCATCGGAGCGGCGGCGCGGCGCTGACTGGCCACGAACGCCGCCAGTGCCGCGACCGCCACCACGCCCAGTCCGGCGGTCCAGCCGGCAGGCAGCGTGTGTCCCTCCACGAGAACGATCGTCAGCATTCCGAGGCCGAGCATCGCCAGCGCCTGACCGCCGATGTCGACCGGCGCGGCGTCGTCGTCCCTTGACTCGGGCAGGTAGACACGCGTCATCAGCAGCGCCAGCACTCCGACAGGGACGTTCAACCAGAAGATGAAGCGCCAGCCGACGGTGTCGGTGAGCACGCCGCCGAGGATCGGACCGACAGCGGTGCTCATCGCGGCGGCCACCGCCCACGCCGCGGTGGCCCGCGCCCGTTCGATGGGATCGGGAAACGCCGCAGCGGTGATGGCGAGACCTTGAGGGAGCATGAATGCAGCGCCGACGCCCTGAATCGAGCGGGCGGTGAGCAGCAGGGGCAGCGACGGCGCGGCCGCGCACGCCAGCGAGGCGACGACGAAGATGCCAAGACCGATTCGCAGCAGCCTGCGTCTACCGAATCGGTCACCCAGCGACCCCGAGGTCAGCAGAACCGCGGCGAACGTGATGTTGTACGCGTCGATCGTCCATTGCGCGCCGGAGATGCCGCCGCCGAGATCATCGCGGATCGCAGGCAGCGCCAGGTTGACCGCGTTGGCGTCGATCAGCCCGACGAAAAGGCCAAGGTACGCCGCGATCAATGTCAGAACTGATCGGAAGGTGATCCTCGTGGTGCCCATACCCGCACGCTAGGTGCGGAATGGTTCGACGCCGGTCGAACCGTCAGCGGTCGGGCAGCGCGTGCTCGACGACCGGCCTGCGGGGATGTGGTTGGCGTTCCCCGCGTTTGGCAGCCAGATAAACCTCGGCTGTTTCGTCGGCGACTGTGTGCCAGTCGAACGCCGAGGTCAACCGGTCACGTGCCGCGATCGCGCGCTGTTGCGCCGCCTGCTGATCGTCGAGCACCACGCGCACCGCTGTGGCGATGGCCGCGATGTCGCGCGGCGGGAAGGACACCCCGGTCTCCCCGTTGATCACCGCTTCGCCGAGGCCGCCGACATTCGAGGTGACCAATGGTGTGCCCGTCGCCGCCGCTTCCAGCGCCACGATGCCGAACGGTTCGTAATGGCTGGGCAGCACCGCCGCATCGGCACCGTGCAGCAACTGAACCAGCCCCTGGTGATCGATCCGGCCGACGAATGTTACGGCCTTGAGTACCTTGTGCTTTCGGGCCTGCTCGACGAGCCACTCGTACTGGGTGCCGTCACCCGCGACGGTCAGCGTGGTACCCGGATGGGTGCGTCTGATCCGCGGCAGGGCCGCGATCGCGTCGTGGATGCCCTTCTCGTACTCGAGCCGGCCGAGGTAGAGCAGCTGCGCCGGACCTTTTCGCGGCCGCCGTCGCGCGAACGGCCAGAGCCCCGCGTCGATTCCGTTGCGGATGACCCGGGTCTCGGACAGGCCGGGTCCGAAGAGTTCGGTGATCTCCTCGCTCATCGACCTCGAACACGTGATGAGCGAATCGGATTCGCGCACCAACCATGACTCCACGGCGTGCACCTGCCTGCTGATCGGGCCCGACACCCAGCCCGAGTGCCTGCCCGCCTCGGTGGCGTGGATCGTCGAAACCAGTGGCACGTCGAAGTATTCGGCGAGGGCCACCGCCGGGTGGGCCACCAGCCAGTCGTGTGCGTGCACGACGTCGGGGCGCCACGGCTTTGATCGTCTGCCTTCGGTCTTGATGGCCAGACCGGCTCGAGTCATCGAGTGGCCCATCGCCAGCGTCCACGCCATCATGTCGGTGCCGAAGTCGAACTCGTGCGGGTCATGGGCGGCCGCAACGACTCTCACGCCTTCACTGATCTCGTCGGTCGAGGGATGGGTGCTGGGGTCGGTGTTCGTCGGGCGGCGGCTGAGCACGACGATCTCGTGCCCGGCGGCGGCCAGCGCCGTCGCCAACTGGTAGACGTGCCTGCCGAGTCCGCCGACGACCACCGGCGGGTACTCCCACGACACCATCAGGATCTTCACGTGCGGGGGAGCCTTCTGGCGTCGAGTGCGCCGAACAGACCGTCCGCCCGGTTCCAGCCCGCCGCCAGCCGCTCGGCCTGCTCGCGGCGGCCTGATGCCAGCGCCCCCGAGATCTCCCTTGTGGCGTGCGCATGCAGATGCGCGCGGTAGCGGGCGTAGCCGGCCGCCGAATCCTTGCTGACCATGAAAGGCCAGTCGCTCGACACCGTCAGCAGCGTCTCCCGCAGGATCTGGTCGGCGACCACATCTCGGGCGACCGGGGCGCCCACCGACGCGTTCTGCTCGAACGCCTTGTCCACGGTGCTCAGCGCGGTGTCGACGACTTCGGTGTTCAACTGCACCAGGTCGGCCACCTTCTCGCCGGACCACACCGACCAGTCCTTGCCGGAACCCCAAGAGCTGGGCGGCAATTCGACCGCGCTGCCGGTGAATCCGTCGGCGACCGCATCCGACAGCGTGCCGACGCGGATGCCCGCCGCGGGCAATGCCCGCAACACCCGCTCCAGCCACACCGGGCCCTCGTACCACCAGTGACCGAAGAGTTCGGTGTCGAACGCGGCGACCACATGTGCGGGCCTGCCGATCCGCTCGCTCTCGCTGAGGAGTCGTCGCCGCACCACGTCGACGAAGTCGGCGACGTGTCCGTCGACGGCGTGCCCGGCGCGCTCGGGATCGTAGGGCGCCTTGTCATCCGATGGCACGTTACGGCCGGTGACGCGGGCCGGTTTGAGACCGGTCACGTGGTCGTAGGTGTAGAAGTCGCGATAGGCGGCGTGACCGGGATAGCCGGACTTCGGCGACCACACCCGGTAACTCACCGCAAGGTCGCGACCGAACGCGACGACGTCGGAGTCGCCGACCGGTCGTCCCAACGACGTATCTCCGTGCAGCGAAGGGCCGTCGACCATGAAGTGCCCGACTCCGGCTGCGGCGTAATCGAATTCCATGCCCGGCGCGTACGCGCATTCAGGCGCCCAGATGCCTTTCGGCGTGTGCGCCAGCCGTTGGTGGGCGTCGGCAAGACCCTCGCGCAGCGCGAACTCGCGCAGTCGCGGATTGAGCAGCGGCTGGAACGGATGCGACAGCGGTCCGCCGAGCAGTTCGATGGTGTTGCCGTCGATCAGCTCGCGCAGCAGCGGGCTGGCGCCGTGCCGCCACAACGTGGTGAACTCGTCGATCTCGCGATCGGCTTCGGCAACCTCGCGAACACCGAACTGGCGCAACGGTTCCGACAGCGTCGTCGCCTCCCTGGCCCGCAGCCGCCAGTTGGCCAGCCAGTGATGCATGCCGGTAAGGCTGTACGGATCGTCGAGTTGCGCGGTGACCACGGGCGTCATCCCGAGCGTCAGCAGGTGCCCGCGGTCTTCGTCGGCGAGCTTGCGCAGCACGCGGATCAACGGCAGGTAGGCCGCCGACCACGACTGGTAAAGCCACTCCTCGCCGACCGGCCACCGACCGTGATGTGCCAGCCACGGCAGATGGGTGTGCAGGACGAGGGTGAAAAGCCCAGGAACCGGCTCTGTCACGGCCGCACCGCGATCGCGACAAGGTCCAGGCTGTCGTCGATGTCGCGGTCGCCCGCGTCGGTCAGGTCGAAATCGTCTGCGGTGACCGATGCCACGTCGGCCAAGAGCTCTTCTGGCCACGGCGCATCGGCCAGCGCGCGGACGACCTGTGCGTCGATGATCGAGCCGCCGTGCTTGGCGTCCAGCTCGGCGAGTGCGCGGCCGTGGAAGACGCCCTGCATGGCTTCGAGCCTGAAGCCGGCGGTCTCGAGCAGTTCGGTCATTTCGCCCGCGTTGAGCTCGCGGGTGTGGAACGGGTTGATCGGCGTATCGCGGCCGGGGGAGAAGGTGACCCGGTTGGGCGTCGACATCAGCAAAACGCCTGATGGACGCAGCACCCGCAGGCATTCGGCGACGAACTGTGGCTGATCCCACAGATGCTCGATGACCTGGAAGTTCACCACGACGTCCACCGAGCCGTCGGGCAGCGGAAGCTCCGCGAGATTGCCGTGGCGCATGTCCACCCGGGGGTAACGCGCACGCACGTGGGCCACCGTGGCCTCGTCGTAGTCCAGCCCGATCACCGCTCGCGCGACATCGGCGATCAGGTCGGCGCCGTACCCCTCGCCGCAGCCGGCCTCCAGCACGTCGCGCCCGGCGCATCGGTCGCGTAACCGCTGGTAGACCACCTCATGTCGGCGGAACCAGTAGTTCTCCTCGGCCAGCCCCGGGATTGTGCGCTCCCCGGTCAGTGGCAGGGCACCCTCCGGTCCGGCCGGACCGTCGGTAACAAATGAGCTCATTGCAAAGGCAGGCTAACCCAGGAGAGGGGTCGGTGGCCGGTTCGCGAACGGTTGGCCCGAGTCAGGGCGGGTAAGGGAGAGGCAGAACACAAACTTCGACCAGCTATGGTGTTCGTGCGAACCACCTTAAGTTACCGACCAGTAACATGGTGGCGACTGCTTTCAACCGCAGGTGTGGGGGCCGACCGCCGGCCTCCTACGAGGAGGACGAACCAGACTCATGACGAACATCGTGGTCCTGATCAAGCAGGTCCCTGACACGTGGTCGGAGCGCAAGCTGTCCGACGGCGACTTCACCCTTGACCGCGAGGCCGCCGACGCCGTGCTCGACGAGATCAACGAGCGCGCCGTCGAAGAGGCGCTGCTGATCAAGGAGAAGGACGGCGGCGAGTCGACCGTGACGGTGCTGACCGCCGGTCCCGAGCGCGCCACCGAGGCGATCCGCAAAGCCCTTTCGATGGGCGCGGACAAGGCCGTACACGTGCTGGACGAGGGCCTGCACGGCTCCGACATGGTCCAGACCGGATGGACGCTGGCGCGTGCGCTCGGCACCGTCGAGGGCACCGAGCTCGTCATCGCGGGCAACGAGGCCACCGACGGCGTCGGTGGCGCCGTACCCGCCATCATCGCCGAGTACCTGGGCCTTCCCCAGCTGACGCACCTGCGCAAGGTGACCGTCGAAGGCGGCAAGGTGACCGGCGAGCGCGAGACCGACGACGGCGTGTTCACCCTCGAGGCTCCGCTGCCCGCGGTGGTGAGTGTCACCGAGAAGATCAACGAGCCGCGCTTCCCGTCCTTCAAGGGCATCATGGCCGCCAAGAAGAAGGAAGTGACCACGCTGACGCTGGCCGAGATCGGCGTCGAGGGTGACGAGGTCGGCGTGGCCAACGCCGGTACGAAGGTCACCTCGTCGACCCCGAAGCCGCCGAAGACGGCAGGCGAGAAGGTCACCGACGAAGGCGAAGGCGGCAAGAAGGTCGCCGAGTACCTGGTTGCCCAGAAGATCATCTAGCGAACTCTCACCCGAAACTCACACGAAAGACCCAGAGGTAGAACTCATGGCTGAAGTACTTGTGCTCGTCGAGCACGCTGACGGTGCCCCGAAGAAGGTCACCGCTGAATTGATCACCGCCGCTCGCGCTTTGGGCGAGCCGTCGGCCGTCGTCGTCGGCAAGCCCGGACTGTCCGACGGCCTCGTCGACAGCCTGAAGGCCGCAGGCGCGGCCAAGATCTACGTCGCCGAGTCCGACGATGCGGACAACTACCTGATCACCCCGTTCGTGGACGTGCTGGCATCGCTTGTGGAGTCCGCATCGCCCGCCGGTGTGGTGCTGGCCGCGTCCGCCGACGGCAAGGAGATCGGCGGCCGGTTGGCCGCGCGCATCGGGTCGGGTGTGCTGACCGACGTCGTCGAGGTCAAGGAGGGCGGCACGGCCGTGCACTCCATCTTCGGTGGCGCCTACACCGTCGACGCCGAGGCCACCGGCGAGGTCCCGGTGATCACCGTCCGCCCCGGTGCGGTCGAGGCCGAGGCCGCAGACGGCGCCGGTGAGGTCGTCACGGTCGAGGTGCCCGCACAGGCCGAGAACGCCACCAAGATCACCAAGCGCGAGCCCGCGGTTGCAGGCGATCGCCCCGAGCTCACCGAGGCCACGGTCGTGGTCTCCGGCGGTCGCGGCGTCGGAAGCGCCGAGAACTTCAACGTGGTCGAGGAATTGGCCGACTCGCTCGGTGCCGCCGTCGGTGCATCGCGCGCCGCGGTCGACTCCGGCTACTACCCGGGCCAGTTCCAGGTGGGCCAGACCGGTAAGACGGTGTCGCCGCAGCTGTACATCGCCCTCGGCATCTCCGGCGCGATCCAGCACCGCGCGGGCATGCAGACGTCCAAGACGATCATCGCGGTCAACAAGGACGAGGAAGCGCCGATCTTCGAGATCGCCGACCTCGGCATCGTCGGCGACCTGTTCAAGGTCGCCCCGCAGCTGACCGAGGCGGTCAAGGCCCGCAAGGGCTGACCTCCGTCCGCCGAGAAGACGCAAAAGACCCCCGACACGCCGCGTGTCGGGGGTTTTTGCGTCTTCTCGTGACGTTCACGGACACGTCACCATGGCGATGCCATTTCGAGAGGCGGGCACGCGACCGTGCTGTCGTGAGCACCGCTTCAGTTCTGATAGCCGCTGACCAACCGAGCGGCCCGACCACCTCGTCGTCGGCGCCGCGTTACACCCTGCTGCTGTCCACCGACCCCGCGCTGATCGAGGCCGCGCAGCGACTTCGTCATGACGTGTTCACCTCCGAGCCCGGCTTCACGCTCGAAGGTGGCGTCGACGGCCGCGACGCCGACCGTTTCGACGAGTTCTGCGATCACCTACTTGTCCGCGAGGACAACACCGGCGAGCTCGTCGGCTGCTACCGGATGCTCCCGCCGCCGGGCGCCATTGCAGCAGGAGGGCTCTACACCGCAACCGAATTCGACGTCACCGGGCTGGACGCGCTGCGGCCGTCCCTGGTGGAGATGGGCCGCGCCGTGGTTCGCGACGACCACCGAAACGGCGGCGTCGTGCTGCTCATGTGGGCGGGCATCCTGGCCTATCTCGACCGCTGCGGCTACGACTACGTCACGGGTTGCGTCTCGGTGCCCGTTGAGGATTCGGACGCGGCACCGGGCAGCCAGATCCGCGGCGTCAGGGACTTCGTCCTGCGCAGGCACGCCGCCCCAGCCGGCTACACGGTGTACCCGTACCGGCCCGTGACCGTCGGCGGAAGGGGACTCGACGACATCGATCCGCCTGCGCGGGTGTCGGTTCCGCCGCTGATGCGCGGATATCTGCGACTCGGCGCCCAGGTGTGCGGCGAGCCCGCCCACGATCCGGACTTCGGTGTCGGCGACTTCCCCGCGCTGCTCGACAAACGCAAGGCCGACACCAGATATCTGAAGCGGCTGAGGTCGGTCGCGGCGGCGAGCGACATGGCCGACGGGATGGCGTCGTGACCAGCCCCTGGATCCCGAAGGCGACCTGCGACGCCGCATGTGTGGCGGCAGGCCTTGCGCCATCGGGAAGACCGGTCGTTGTCGCCCTGCGCGTCGCCGTGCGGGTCACCCTTGCGGTGACGCTGCTCTCGGCCGTTCCGCTGCTGGCGATCCCGATGCCGGGCCGCTCGCACATACAGCGCGGCTACTGCAGGATGATGCTGCGCGCGCTGGGCATGCGAATCACGGTGTCCGGCGGCCCGATTCGCAACCTGCGAGGCGTGCTCGTGGTGAGCGGTCACGTGTCCTGGGTGGACATCTTCTCGATCGGGGCGGTGATGCCCGGCTCATTCGTGGCCAAGGCCGAGATGATCAGCTGGCCGGGCCTCGGTATCGCGGCGCGGCTGATGAAGGTCATCCCGATCGAGCGGGCGAGCCTGCGCAGGCTGCCCGATGTCGTGGAGATGGTCGCCTCGCGGCTTCGCGCCGGACACACCGTGGTGGCGTTCCCCGAGGGCACCACCTGGTGCGGCCTGGCGTACGGACAATTCCGGCCCGCGATGTTCCAGGCCGCCGTCGACGCAGGCAGGCCGGTTCAGCCACTGCGCCTGAAGCTACCACCACCGCGACGGCACGCCATCGACCGTCGCCGCCTACGTGGGCGACGACACGTTGATCGCGTCGATCCGCCGCCTTGTCACCGCCCGCCGCACCATCGTCGGTGTGCAGGTCGAGTCGCTGCAGCTGCCGGGAACGGACCGGCGCGACCTGGCCGCGCGGTGCGAAGCGGCGGTCCGCGGGGATACCGGGCGACAGACACACGGGCACGCGCTGGCCGCCTGACCGGGGATTCAGGGCGGTCGCAGTGCGGCGGCTAGCATGGAACGGTTATGACCACCGAGTCGGTCTACCTGGATCACGCCGCCACCACCCCGATGCATCCCGCCGCCATCGAGGCGATGACGGCCGTGCTCGCGACGGTCGGCAACGCGTCGTCGCTGCACGGCACCGGACGTGTTGCGCGGCGCCGCATGGAGGAGTCGCGCGAGACGCTGGCCAAGTTGCTCGGCGCGCGCCCGTCCGAGGTCGTCTTCACCGCGGGTGGCACCGAGAGCGACAACCTGGCCGTCAAGGGCATCTACTGGGCGCGCCGCGACGCCGAACCCCGCCGTCGGCGCATCATCACCACCGCGGTCGAACACCATGCGGTGCTCGACTCCGTCGAATGGCTGGCCGAACACGAAGGCGCCGAGGTGACCTGGCTGCCGACCGCATCCGATGGCTCGGTCGCGCCCGCCGCACTGCGCGATGCGCTGCAGGAGCATGACGACGTCGCCCTGGTGTCGGTGATGTGGGCCAACAACGAAGTCGGAACGATCATGCCGCTGGCGGAGTTGGCCGCGGTGGCCGCCGAATTCGACGTACCGATGCACAGCGACGCCGTGCAGGCGATCGGTCAGATACCGGTCGACTTCACGGCGAGCGGGCTGTCGGCGATGAGCATCGCGGCGCACAAGTTCGGCGGCCCGACCGGCGCAGGCGCGCTGCTGTTGCGCCGCGACACCGCGTGTGTGCCGCTCCTGCACGGTGGTGGCCAGGAACGCGACGTCCGTTCGGGTACACCGGATGTCGCGGGCGCGGTGGCCATGGCGACGGCCGCGCAAGTGGCGATCGAGGGCATGGAGACCACCAGTGCGCGGATGGCTGTGCTTCGTGACCGGCTGGTCGACGGTGTGCTGTCGAACATCGACGACGTCGTGCTCAACGGCGCGACGGGTGCACAGCGCCTCCCCGGCAACGCGCACTTCACTTTCCGAGGCTGCGAGGGTGATTCGCTGCTGATGTTGCTGGATGCCAGGGGAATCGAATGTTCGACGGGTTCGGCGTGCACGGCAGGCGTCGCGCAACCCTCGCATGTGCTGATCGCGATGGGCGCCGACCCGGCGAGCGCCCGCGGATCGCTGCGGCTCTCGTTCGGCCACACCAGCGTCGAGGCTGACGTCGACGCCGCGCTCGAGGTGCTGCCCGGCGCGGTGGAACGGGCGCGCCAGGCGGCGATGGCCAGCTCGGGAGTTGTTGAGTAGTGCGGGTTCTGGTCGCCATGAGCGGAGGCGTCGACTCGTCCGTCGCCGCCGCCCGCATGGTCGACGCCGGTCATGATGTGGTCGGCGTGCACCTGGCGCTCTCTGCCGCACCGGGAACGCTGCGCACCGGATCGCGTGGATGCTGCTCGAAGGAAGACGCCGGCGACGCCCGCAGGGTCGCCGACATCCTCGACATCCCCTTCTACGTCTGGGATTTCGCCGACAAGTTCAAAGAAGACGTCATCGACGACTTCGTATCGTCCTACGCAAGGGGTGAGACCCCGAACCCGTGCGTGCGGTGCAACGAGCGGATCAAGTTCTCGGCGTTGTCGGCTCGCGCCATCGCGCTCGGCTTCGACGCCGTCGCCACCGGCCACTACGCCCGGCTGTCAGACGGTCGGCTGCGACGTGCCGTCGACAACGACAAGGATCAGTCCTACGTGCTCGGCGTGCTGACCGCCCAGCAGTTGCGCCACGCGTTGTTCCCGATCGGTGACACCCCCAAGCCGCAGATCCGCGAGGAGGCCGCCCGGCGCGGTCTTGCCGTCGCCGAGAAGCCCGACAGCCACGACATCTGCTTCATCCCGTCCGGCGACACACAGGCGTTCCTCGGCAGCCGCATCGGCGTGCGGCGCGGCAGCGTCGTCGACGCGGGCGGGACCGTGCTCGCCCAGCACGACGGCGTGCACGGCTTCACCGTCGGCCAGCGCAAGGGCCTCGGTATCGCGGGGCCTGGCCCCGACGGGCGTCCGCGCTATGTGACGTCCATCGACGCCGAAACCGCGACCGTGCACGTCGGGGCGGTATCAGACCTCGAGGTATGGACGCTGACCGGCGAGAAACCCGTGTTCACCTCCGGTGCCGCGATGCGAGGACCGGTGGAGTGCGCGGTGCAGGTGCGGGCACACGGCGGTATCGCCGACGCTGTCGCCGAGGTCCGCGACGGCAACCTGGTCGCTGACCTGCGTGCGCCTCTGCAGGGCGTCGCGCCCGGCCAGACGATGGTGCTCTACCGTCCCGACGCCGACGGCGACGAAGTCATCGCCAGCGCCACCATCGCGCGCAGTTCCTAGTTCGGCACCTTGTCCATGATGTTCGTCATGATGATCCCCGGCACCGACTCGGGGAACGAACAGAAGGACACCTCGACAAGCACGACGTTCTTGATCCGGTAGTCGCGCCCACAGGTACCCGGCGACCGCATCGTCAGCGTGTCGGCGTCGGCGGTCCACTCGCCGATGAATGTCGACCCGAGTTGCGTTGACCCGCAGTCGTATACCTGACCGACGAGGTCGGCGAACGCGTGCCGCGCGGTCTCCTGGTCACGGTATGCGGCGGCACCCTCGGAGATCATGCCGCCGTCGGGCGGGTTCTGAAACGTCGTCTTGTGGAACTCCTCGACCTCGGCGCCGAATGTCTGCGTCTCGGCGAAGTACCACTTGCACTCCTGCGGCGTTCCGTTCATCAGGTCGCTGACGTCGACGGGGATCTTGCCGTCCATGCTCGGAACGATCGTCAGGGCCTCGCCCGCGCCGGTGATCGCCCGCATCTGGGCTTGGTCGAGCATCACCGACTCGACATCCACCGGCGACCGCGACTCCTCGTCGATTGCGGGAGCGGTGCGCGTCGCGGTGCCCACGATGGTCGCCGAGCAGCCCGCGGCCAGGAGCGCGACGGTGCACATCACCGCCAGTCGGCCTGCCGCTGGGGACATGGTGTCGGCTCCTTCCTGTGTCGCAGACTAACGCGTGTGGCGCGTGTGGCGAATAGTGTTGGTGAAGTGAGCGACTTCGCCGGCGGTACCGGCATCGGGTCCTGGCCGGGAACGTCGGCGCGTGAGGCGGCCGAGATCGTGGTCGGTGAGCTGCACAGATTGCCGCATCTGCCCGAGTTGCCCGCCAGGGGGATCGGCGCCGACCTCGTCGGCCGCGCGGGCGCCCTTCTTGTCGACATCACCATCGACACCGTGCCGCGCGGGTACCGGGTCGCCGCGGGGCGCTCCGCCGTGACGCGTCGCGCGGTCAGCCTGCTCGCCGAGGACATCGACGCGCTGGAGGAGGCGTGGGAGAAGGCAGGCCTGCGTGGGGCGGCCGACCGGACCGTCAAGGTGCAGGCGCCAGGCCCGATAACGCTCGCGGCGCAGTTGGAACTGTCCAACGGGCATCGGGCGATCACGGATGCCGGCGCTGTGCGCGACCTGGCGCGCTCGCTGGCCGAGGGCGTTGCGGCTCACCGCGCCGAGGTTGCTCGGCGGCTGGACTGCCCGGTCGTGGTCCAGTTCGACGAGCCGTCGCTGCCCGCCGCGCTCGCGGGACGGCTGTCCGGGGTGACCGGCCTTTCGGCGGTCCACCCGGTCGACGAGGCGGTGGCGGCGGCATTGCTCGACGACTGCGTCGAGGTGGTCGGCGGCGCGGTGGCGCTGCACTGCTGCGCGAGCGGGCTGCCGTGGCCGCTGCTGCAGCGCAGCGCCTTCAGCGCGCTGTCATTCGACCTGTCGACTCTGACGGCGGACTCTCTCGACGGTGTCGGCGAATTCGTCGAATCGGGCCGCACGGTTCTGCTTGGCGTCGTACCCGTCACGGCTCCGCAGCGCCGCCCGTCCGACGAGGAGGTCGCCCGGTCGGTCGTCGAACTCACCGATCGACTCGGATTCCCGCGCGACGTGTTGCCCGACCGGATCGGCGTCACCCCGTCGTGCGGTCTCGCGGGTGCCACCGCGCAGTGGGCGCGCACCGCCATGGAACTCACGCAGAAAGCCGCCGACGCGATCGCCGACGACCCGGCCGCGATCTTGAAATAGTGTTTGCCGGGCAAAGGTTTGTGCAACAATAAGCCCGCGGGACCGCGGGCTTTGAAAGCCCGGTTGGTCAGGGAAGGGATCGTGGCGCATTCAACAGTTCGCATCGCGGCGGGAGCCGGCGTGGTCGCCGCGTCTCTGTTGATCGTCGGTCCGAACCCGGCCACCGCGGTCGCCGACAAGCCCGGCTCGGGCCATTCCAACAACGACTACCGGAAGAACGGCTCCGGCGGGCAGGGCGGCAATGCGCAACGCGCCGCGTCGAACTTCGTGAGAGACGTCGTCAACGGCATCAGCAGCATCGCGGGCATCGACAAGAACTCGAAGCCGAATCTCGATCCGCCGAAGATGGATCTCGGCACGGCCGGCAGCGATACCCCGCAGCTTTTCGCGGTGGAGAGCTTGGCCCCCGAAGGCCAAACGGCAATGCGGTCGGCGGCGATAGCCGAGGCGCCGGTCGGCGACAACGTGTCGGCCGCGGCCGCACCAGGGGGCGGATCCGGCTACTCGGGTCAGCCCACCGCGGCGTTTCATGCGCCCAATGTGACCTTCGGCAACGGCCGCACACCGGGCACGCATGTCGCACAGCCCCCCGAGGCGCCAGAAGCGGTGCTCATGCAGGACGCGCTGGTTGCGCCCCAAGCGGTACCCGCCGTGCCCGCGGTGCCCACGGCGATCGAGATCAACATCCCCCTTCCGCCGCCACTGCCGCCGGTCGAACGGATCGGACCCGCCGAGCTGGTCGTGCGGGAGTTCGGCACCGGCACGACCGTCACGGTGACCGATCCGCTGGCCGGCGTTGCCGGTTTGATCCTGATCCCGGCCATCGGAGCGGTTCTGGGCTACCGGCAGGCGCGCGCCGCCCAGTCGCTGCGCGAGTCACTCCGCACGAACTTCTAGCGCAGATCCTTGCGCAGGATCTTTCCTGCCGACGACTTCGGGATCGCGTCGATGAACGCCACCTTTCGCACCTTCTTGTACGGCGCGACCTCACTCGCGACGAACTCCATCACCTCGGCCTCGGTCAGCTCGGTACCGGATTGCTTGACCACGAACGCCTTTGGCACCTCTTCGCCCGATTCCGCGTCGCGAACTCCGATCACCGCGGCGTCGGCGATCGCGGGATGGGTCAGCAGCACCGCCTCCAGTTCGGCAGGCGGCACCTGATAACCCTTGTACTTGATGAGTTCCTTGAGCCGGTCGACGATGTAGACGCAGCCCGACGAATCGACCCTGGCCAGGTCTCCTGTGCGCAGCCAGCCGTCGTCATCGATCGTCTCCTTGGTGGCCGTCTCGTTGCCGAGGTAGCCGACCATCACGTTCGGGCCCTTGAACCACAGCTCACCGGTCTCGCTGAGACCCTTTGCGGGAATGCCGATTTCGTCGCCGGTCGTCGGATCGACGAGTTTGGATTCCGAGTTGGCCGCCGTCCAGCCCGCGGCTCCGATGGGAGCCACCGACCCGACCAGACGTTTACCGCCGTCCAACGGTGTGCAATGGCTCACGGGGCTGAGCTCGGTCATGCCGTACCCCTGCACAACGCGACATCCGATGCGGTCGGCGACCGCGTGCCCGAGCTCTTCGTCGAGCGGCGCCGCGCCGGACAGCACCGCGCGAAGCGTCGACATGTCGAACTCGTTCACCAAAGGATGTTTGGCCAACGCCACCGCAACGGGCGGCGCGATGTAAGCCACGGTCACCTTGTGGTTCTCGATGTTGGCGAGGAACTCCTGCAGGTCGAAGCTTGCCCATCATGACGAGCCGCGCCCGCGCATGCAGAACTGCGTTCAGCAACACCGTCATTCCGTAGATGTGGAAGAACGGCATGATCGCGATGACGACGTCGTCGGATTGCACGTCCTGCACGGGGCGCGTCTGGGCGACGTTGGCGACAAGGTTGCGATGCGTCAGCATCACGCCCTTCGGATTGCCGGTCGTGCCGGAGCTGTAGGGCAGCACGGCCAGGTGAGTCGCTGGATCGAAGCTGACGTCCGGGGCCGTGGCCCCCGCACCGAGAAGGTCCTCCGCGCTGGGGTGGCCGTCCGCGCCGTCGAGCACCACCAACTGTTCGTCGGACATGCCGACCGCGGCGGCGGCCTCCTTCGCCTGGGGGAGCAGTGGGCTGACGGTGATCAACATCGTGGCCTTCGAGTCCGTCAACTGTTTGACGATGTCTTTCGCCGTGAACAACACGTTGATCGTGGTGGCCGTCGCCCCTGCGCGCAGGATGCCGTGAAAGGCGATCGCGAACGCACTGCTGTTCGGCGCCAGCAAGCCGACCACGTCACCGACGCCGATACCGCGATCGGCGAGTGCACCGGCGAATGAATCGATTTTGCCAACCGTCTCCCGGTAACTGGTTTCGTCACCCGTCTTCGCATCTACCAGCGCGACGCGGTCGGCGTCGGCGTCGTCGATGTTGCCGAAGAGGTACTCGTAGACGCTGGCGTTCGGGATTTCCACATCGGGGAACGGGCTTGCGAAGCTCATGGTCCCGATCGAACCACGTCGACCGTGCCCGCCATCAGGCTTCGTCGAGCTGCCGGATGAGCTTCTTGGGTGCGACCGATCCGGTAGGAGGCGTCGACCAGTTCGCGCACTTCGCCCCAGTCGATCTTCTTGGCCGCGGTGAAATCCAGGCCGAGCCACCCTGCGGGCCCCAGATAGGCGGGGTAGAAGAACCGCTTGTCACCCTCGAGTGCCCTGCGGTCGCTGTCGTCGACCTTCACCATGATCGACTGCGGGTACTGGATGTAGTCGGCGCCCTTGGTCGCAGGTTTGGTGCTGCCGCCGTACATCGCGAACATCTTCGAGACGAAGAACGCCGGCCTGCCGTGAGACACCTTCTCGAATGCCTCGGGAAACCCCAGGGTGATCGCTCGCACCTCCGCGAGAACGGGATCGTCGTCGCGGAACATGATCGGGTGCGGCATGGTGCCAAATTACCCGTTTCGCGACATCTGCTCGGCTCGCAGTTCGGCGTGCATCTCCCACGGCGCCTGCGGCAGCACGCGCCCGGTTTCCAACAGCGACTTCAGATTCGACATGACCGCGGCCCAGCCCGCCGACGCCGCCTCGTAGTCGGATGCGGTGGGGATGTCGGTGTGGGTCACCGTCAGCCGGACGATGTCGTGGTGCGGTTCGATGTCGAAGCGCACGACCGACGGTCGGCCCGCCTCGTCGGCGCCGCCGAACGTGATGACCAGCCGGCGCGGTGGCGATGATTCGATCACCTCGCCCTCGACGTCGGCGATTCCCGATCCGTCCGTGCGCAGGTGCTCCCAACGTGAACCCGGGCTGCCAGTCCGACACATTGCTGTGCCCCCAGTACTGCGCGGTGAGGTCGGCGTCGGTGAGCGCCTCCCACACCTTCTCAGGGGTGCTGTGGATAAAGGTCACGTACACAAACGATGGCTTGCCGTCTGTCTTGGTCATATCGGCCTCCTCTGCGTTTTCCTTCAGCGCCCGTAGCGCGTGAAGGCGTGGATATTCGAACTCCTGGATCCAGCGATGCGCAATCTCGTGCAGCGGAACAGGGTTCAAGTAGTGCAACTTGAGCCGTCCGCGCCGCACGCTGGTGATGAGATTGGCGGACTCGAGCACCGCGAGGTGCTGGCTCACCGACTGGCGCGCCATTTCGAGGTACTCGCACAGCTGGCCCAGCGTCTGGCCGTTGTCCTGCCGCAGCCGGTCCAGCAGCAGCCGACGGCCTGGGTCCGCAAGCGCCTTGAAGACCATGTCCATCTGGTCGTCCGCCATCCGACCATTATGCAGGTAATTACCTGCCTATAGTCAAACGCGCTGGTGATGCCGCTCGGTCTGGCTGGATTCGTTGTCACCGGCCTCCGATAGCCTGCGATGGTGAGCCCCAAGGCAACCAAGGCGCAGAAGGCGCTCGCCGAACAGTCCGAAGACGCCCCAGATGCCGATGTGCGCCGCCGCTGGCAGGAACTGGCGGACGAGGTGCGCGGACACCAGTTCCGCTACTACGTCCGCGACGCGCCGATCGTCTCCGATGCGGAGTTCGACACGCTGTTGCGCGAGCTGCAGGCGCTCGAGGACGACCACCCCGAACTGCGGACACCCGATTCGCCGACGCAGCTGGTCGGCGGCGCGGGCTTCGCGACCGACTTCACGTCCGCCGACCATCTCGAGCGGATGCTGAGCCTGGACAACGTCTTCACCCCCGAGGAGCTGGCGGCCTGGGCCGCGCGCACCAAAGGCGAGATCGGAGACGACGCGCACTACCTCTGCGAGCTGAAGATCGACGGTGTCGCGCTCGCGCTGGTGTACCGCGACGGGAAGCTGGAGCGCGCGGCCACCCGGGGTGACGGCCGCACCGGCGAGGACGTCACGCTCAATGCGCGCACAATCGAGGACATACCCGAGAAGCTCACCGGCTCAAAGGAGTTCCCGGTGCCGCGGGTGCTCGAGGTCCGTGGCGAGGTGTTCTTTCGCGTCGCCGACTTCGAGGATCTCAACGCGGGTCTGGTGGCCGAGGGTAAGCCGCCGTTCGCCAACCCCCGCAACAGCGCCGCCGGGTCGCTGCGGCAGAAGAACCCGGCCGTCACCGCGCGCCGCAGGCTGCGGATGATCTGTCACGGGCTCGGCAAGTCCGAGGGCTTCAGCCCCAAGACGCTGCACGACGCCTACCGCGCACTCAAGACGTGGGGGCTGCCGGTTTCCGAACACACGACGCAGGTGCAGGGCATCGAGGCCGTCACCGAACGCATCGCCTACTGGGGCGAACACCGCCACGACGTCGAACACGAAATCGACGGCCTGGTAGTCAAAGTCGACGAGGTCGCACTGCAGCGACGGCTCGGTTCGACGTCGCGGGCGCCGCGGTGGGCGATCGCCTACAAGTACCCGCCGGAAGAAGCGACCACCAAGCTGCTCGACGTCAAGGTCAACGTCGGGCGCACAGGCCGGGTCACTCCGTTCGCGTTCATGGAGCCCGTCAAGGTGGCCGGATCGACGGTCAGCCAGGCCACGCTGCACAACGCATCGGAGGTCAAGCGCAAGGGGGTGCTGATCGGCGACACCGTCGTCATCCGCAAGGCGGGCGACGTGATCCCCGAAGTGCTGGGGCCCGTCGTCGATCTGCGCGACGGCTCAGAACGCGAATTCGTCATGCCGACAACGTGTCCCGAATGTGGAACGAAGCTCGCCCCGACCAAGGAGGGCGACGCCGACATCCGCTGCCCGAACACCAGGTCGTGTCCGGCGCAGCTGCGTGAGCGGGTGTTCCACGTCGCCGGGCGCGGCGCGTTCGACATCGAAGGCCTCGGCTACGAAGCGGCGGTCGCGCTTCTGCAGGCCGAAGTGATCACCGACGAAGGTGACCTGTTCACGCTCGGCAGCGAGGATCTGCTGCGCACAGAGTTGTTCACGACCAAGGGCGGCGAGCTGTCGGCGAACGGTAAGCGGCTGCTGGTGAACCTGCACGAGGCCAAGGCGCAACCGCTGTGGCGAGTGCTCGTCGCGCTGTCGATCCGTCACGTCGGCCCGACGGCCGCCCGCGCGCTGGCCACCGAATACGGCAGCCTCGACGCGATCATGGCGGCCTCCGAGCAGGAGCTCGCGGTCGTCGAGGGCGTCGGGCCGACCATCGCGGCCGCGGTCACCGAGTGGTTCACCGTCGACTGGCACCGCGCGATCGTCGACAAATGGCGCGCCGCGGGTGTGCGGATGGCCGACGAGCGCGACGCAAGCATCGAACGCACGCTGGAGGGCATGTCCATCGTGGTGACCGGATCGTTGACCGGGTTCTCCCGCGACGACGCCAAGGAGGCCATCGTCGCGCGCGGCGGCAAGGCGGCGGGGTCGGTGTCGAAGAAGACGGCCTATCTGGTGGCAGGCGATTCGCCGGGCTCGAAGTACGACAAGGCCGTCGAGTTGGGGGTGCCGATCCTCGACGAGGACGGCTTCGCGCGATTGCTGGAGAACGGTCCCGACGGCGGCTGAAGCCCGGCCCGACGAGTTTGTCATCGCGTCGATCGGGAATGCGTCTGGAAATCAGACGTAAGGGAGTGAATGCGATGACGATCTGCGCGACGTGCGGCAACGACTACGACAAGACCTTCACCGTGACGTGGCACGACGGCCGCAGCGAGAACTTCGACAGCGTCGAGTGCGCCGCCGCCCAACTGGCGCCCGAATGCGCGCACTGCGGATGCCGGATCCTCGGACACGGCATCGAGTCCGACGAGGGGATCTTCTGCTGCGCGCACTGCGCGAGGAAGGACAGCAACGCCGACGTCAACGACCGCTGGCCGGTGCCCGCGGGCGGCTGATTCCTCAGCGCAGAATCGTGGCGACGATCCCGGCGAGATAGCCCAGCCGCGCCACCTCCGACGGCCGGAACTCCGGGCCGCCAGGGCGGCCAAGCACCACCGCTGTGTTTGGATCGCCCAACGGGGCGGCGGCCAGCGTGGTGTCCATGTCCTGCCATACCTGTGGCACCCAGTCCGCCTTGCCGTCAAGCGCTTTCGCCGAATCTATCGGCAGCCAGGGCACCTCTGTCGTATGTGTCTCAGGGGCGGCATGGCTACCGACGATGCGGATGATGCCGGACTCGGTGAGACGCGCGACGGTGCACCAGCCGACGCGCAGCACGCGCGGCGCTTCGTCGGCGAGCACCTGGAGCTTCGCCGGTTTGTCCGGTGCGGCGGCGATGTGGTCGACCAGCTCCAGTTCCCGGTGCGCCTCGAGCAGCCCGGTGTGCGGCCGGATGCTGTCCACCCGCACGCCCCGCAGGTTCTCCGCCGCCGTGATCAACATGTCGGGCATCGCGCCCGGCGGTAGTTCGACGATCAGATCGTCGATCGCATAACCCGTCGTCCGCTCGACCACGTCGAGGGACAGAATGTCGGCGCCCACCGAGCCGAGCGCCACGGCAAGTGAGCCGAGGCTGCCCGGTCGATCCTCCAGCTGGACCCGCAGCATGTACGAAGGCACGCGCAACACTGTTTCACAGGGGTACGGCCTCGGCATGCCGGCCGAGGACCGCGACGTGGCGCTTGACTAGGCTTTGATGTCGTGTCGCAGATCTCCCGAGATGAGGTAGCCCATCTCGCCCGCCTGGCCCGGCTCGCACTGAGCGACGACGAGCTCGAGAGCTTCGCAGGCCAGCTCGGACCCATCATCGAGCACGTCAGCCAGATCCAGGCCGTCGACGTCACCGGCGTCGAGGCCACGGACAACCCGCTGACGTCCGTCAACGTCACCCGTCCTGACGTCGTCGAACCCGGGTTGTCGCAGGAGGAGGCGTTGGCGCAGGCGCCGAAATCGGCCGAGGGCCGGTTCGCGGTGCCGCGGATCCTGGGGGAGCCGGAATGAGCACCAGCGACCTGACCAGGCTCGACGGCGCGACGCTCGGCGCCAAGATCGCGGCCAAGGAAGTGTCGTCGGCGGAGGTCACCCGCGCCTGCCTGGACCGGATCGCCGAAACCGACGGCCAGTACAAGGCGTTCCTGCACGTCGCCGAGGAGCATGCGCTCGGTGCGGCCGCCCGGGTGGACGAGGCTGTCGCGGCGGGCGAGACGCTTCCGTCGCCGCTCGCCGGTGTCCCGTTGGCACTCAAGGACGTCTTCACCACCACCGACATGCCGACGACCTGCGGGTCGAAGATCCTCGAGGGTTGGACGTCGCCGTATGACTCCACGGTCGTGGCGCGACTGCGTGCCGCGGGTATCCCGATCCTCGGCAAGACGAACATGGACGAGTTCGCAATGGGATCGTCCACCGAGAACTCGGCGTTCGGCCCGACGCGCAACCCGTGGGACGTCGAACGGGTGCCCGGCGGATCCGGCGGCGGCAGTGCGGCGGCGCTTGCCGCGTTCCAGGCGCCGCTGGCCATCGGGTCGGACACCGGCGGATCGATCCGCCAGCCTGCCGCGCTGACCGCGACCGTCGGCGTCAAACCGACATACGGCACGGTGTCGCGCTATGGCCTGATCGCGTGCGCGTCATCGCTGGATCAGGGCGGCCCGTGTGCGCGCACGGTGCTCGACACCGCGCTGCTGCATCAGGTGATCGCGGGCCACGACCCGAGGGATTCGACGTCGATCGACGTCGCCGTGCCCGACATCGTCGCCGCGGCACGGGCAGGAGCCGGCGGCGACCTGAGCGGTGTGAAGGTCGGCGTGGTCCGCCAGCTGCGCGGTGACGGCTACCAGGAGGGTGTGCTGTCGTCGTTCAACGCCGCGGTCGACAAGCTGACCGAACTCGGCGCCGAGGTGTCCGAAGTCGACTGTCCCCACTTCGACTACTCGCTGCCCGCCTACTACCTGATCCTGCCGTCGGAGGTGTCCTCGAACCTGGCCCGCTTCGACGGTATGCGGTACGGACTTCGTGTCGGCGACGACGGCACACACAGCGCAGAAGAGGTGATGGCGATGACGCGCGCGGCCGGATTCGGCCCGGAAGTCAAGCGCCGCATCATGATCGGTACCTACGCGCTGTCGGCGGGCTATTACGACGCGTACTACAACCAGGCGCAGAAGGTGCGCACGCTGATCGCCCGTGATCTCGACGAGGCGTACCAGAAGGTGGACGTGCTTGTGTCGCCTGCGACCCCGACCACCGCGTTCCCGCTGGGGGAGAAGGTCGACGACCCGCTGGCGATGTACCTCTTCGACCTCTGCACGCTGCCGCTGAACCTGGCCGGCCACTGCGGTATGTCGGTGCCGTCGGGCCTCTCGCCCGACGACAACCTTCCGGTCGGACTCCAGATCATGGCCCCTGCGCTGGCCGACGACCGGCTCTACCGGGTCGGCGCCGCGTATGAGGCCGCCCGAGGGGCACTGCCGACGGCGGTGTAGCCCGACAACCTGCCAGCGAGGGCGACACAGGGGAGGATAGGCACCATGCGCATTGGAACTCTGACCGGTGGCGGCGACTGTCCCGGGCTGAACGCGGTGATACGGGCAATCGTTCGCACCTGCGATGTGCGGTACGGCTCGTCGGTCGTCGGCTTTCTCGACGGCTGGCGCGGGCTGCTCGAGGATCGCCGCATCCAGCTGCGCAACGACGACCGCAACGACCGCCTCCTCGCCAAGGGCGGCACGATGCTCGGCACCGCGCGGGTGCATCCGGACAAGCTGAAGGCCGGCCTCGACCAGATCAAGCAGACGCTGGACGACAACGGGATCGACGTGCTCATCCCGATCGGCGGCGAAGGCACGCTGACCGCGGCACATTGGCTGTCCGAGGAGAACGTTCCTGTCGTCGGCGTGCCCAAGACCATCGACAACGACATCGACTGCACCGATGTGACGTTCGGCCACGACACCGCGCTCGGCGTCGCCAGCGAGGCCATCGACCGGCTGCACAGCACCGCGGAGTCGCATCAGCGGGTGATGCTCGTCGAGGTGATGGGACGCCACGCAGGATGGATAGCGCTGAACGCAGGCCTGGCTTCCGGCGCGCACATGACGCTGATTCCCGAGCAGCCGTTCGATGTCGAAGAGGTGTGCCGGCTGATCAAGCAGCGCTTCGTGCGCGGCGATGCGCACTTCATCTGTGTGGTCGCCGAGGGCGCCAAACCCGCCGAGGGCTCGATGCAGTTGCGCGAGGGCGGGATTGACGAGTTCGGTCACGAGAAGTTCACCGGCGTCGCCCAGCAGCTGGCCAGCGAGGTCGAGAAGCGCATCAGCAAAGAGGTGCGGGTGACCGTCCTCGGTCACGTTCAGCGCGGCGGCACCCCGACCCCGTATGACCGCGTGCTGGCCACCCGGTTCGGCGTCAACGCCGCCGACGCCGCGCACGCCGGTGAGTACGGGACGATGGTTTCGCTGCGCGGCCAGGAGATCGGTCGCGTGCCGCTGGCCGACGCCGTCCGCCAGCTGAAGCTGGTGCCGCAGAGCAGGTATGACGACGCCGCGGAGTTCTTCGGCTAGTCGGACGGCCTCACGAGGTGCTGAAGGCTTCGCGACGGACCATCTGCCACATCGTCGGGGTGTCTTCGGTTGTGGAGACGACGACGGTCTTGCCTGCGCAGGAATCGTCGCCCGCGAGCGCGACCAGGTAGTCCGCCAGGTCGATCCGAGCGGTATAGCCGCCGACCGGATCAACCTCCCCGGCAACGTAATTCGTCGGGTGCGGCAGGTCGAAAAGCCCGGACGGCCGCACGATCGTCCAATCGAGATCGCTTTCGCGGATGATGTTCTCCATCCGGCGCTGGTCGTCGTAGGTGCTCTTGCCGATCGTACGGGTGATGACGGGTTCGACGAACCGTAGGGCGGCAGGCGGATCGATGCGGTTCGGATAGGGGTAGGCGCCCGTCGAGCTGACGACGGCCAGGCGTCGCACTCCTGCGTCGCGCATTGCCGTGACGACGTTGGCCGCACCGACCGAGTAGGTGTCGATACGGCGGAGGCTGAACGGTACGCCGAGGCTCGACAACACCGCGTCGGCGCCGCGCATGATCCCGGTCAGAGACGAGGGATCGCGCACGTCGGCGCCCGCCACAGTCAGGTGGGGATCGGCGAACGGGAACTCCTTCGGGCGCCGCGTCACGACGACGGCGTGGTGGCCACGTTCCAGCGTCAGCCGCGTCACCAGTCGGCCGGTGCGCCCATTGGCGCCGAAATCACGATCCGCATCAGATGTCCTCAATTCATCACAGTAGGTGATTATCACCATATGTGACTATCACTGCCGGTGCTAGTGTCTGCGAATGGCCGAACGCTCGACCGGGATCGCCGAGCTGCACCAGCGGATCCCATTTCTGCTGTCCCAACTGGGCGTCTATCTCGCCGAGGATTTCGTGCGCCGGCTGGCGCCGTTCGGCGTCGAACCCCGCACGTATGCGGTGCTGAAAGCGCTGATCGAGGACGACGGTCAGTCGCAGCGTCAGCTGTCCACCCAGCTCGGCATCCATCGCAATGTGATGGTCGCGATCATCGACAAGCTGGAAAGCCAGGGACTCGCCAAGCGGATGCCGCACCCGGATGACCGGCGCGCATTCGCGGTGACCCTGACGGACAAGGCCCGCAAGCTGCTGCCCGCACTCGATGCGCAGGGGCGCGCGCAGGAGGACGAGATCACGGCGTCGCTCACCGCCGCGGAGCGCAAGACCGTGCTGCGCGACCTGCAGCAGATGTCCGCGGCTGCGGGCCTGATCCCGGGTGTGCACCCGAAGCTCGTCTAGGACGTCCCCACTAAACTCGCCACCATGACCGCTGCATCCATGGCCGAACTGGTCGACTACGACGACGTCGTCGCACGTTACGACCCGGTACTCGGACTCGAGGTGCACGTCGAGCTGTCGACGGCGACCAAGATGTTCTGCGGCTGTGCCAACCAGTTCGGCGCCGAGCCCAATACCCAGGTGTGCCCGGTATGTCTCGGCCTGCCGGGCTCGCTGCCCGTGCTGAACCAGGTCGCCGTCGAATCGGCGATGCGGATCGGGCTGGCGCTCAACTGCGAGATCGTGTCCTGGTGCCGGTTCGCCAGGAAGAACTACTTCTACCCGGATATGCCGAAGAACTACCAGATCTCGCAGTACGACGAGCCGATCGCGATCAACGGCTATCTCGACGTCCCGCTCGACGACGGCACCACGTGGCGGGTGGAGATCGAACGCGCACACATGGAGGAAGACACCGGCAAGCTCACCCACCTGGGCAGTGGGACCGGCCGCATCGAGGGTGCGACCACATCGCTCATCGACTACAACCGGGCAGGCGTGCCGCTGATCGAGATCGTCACCAGACCGGTAGAGGGCACCGGCGAACGCGCCCCTGAGATCGCCCGCGCCTATGTGACGGCACTTCGGGACTTGTTGCGGGCCCTTGGCGTTTCCGACGTGCGCATGGATCAGGGCTCGATGCGGTGCGACTCGAACGTGTCGCTCAAGCCGACCGGCGCGACCGAGTTCGGCACCCGCACCGAGACCAAGAACGTGAACTCCCTGAAGAGCGTCGAGGTTGCCGTTCGCTACGAGATGCGCAGGCAGGCAGCGGTTCTGGACTCCGGCGCGCGAGTCCACCAGGAGACCAGGCATTTTCACGAGGACGGATACACCTCGCCCGGCCGCAGCAAGGAAACCGCGCAGGACTACCGCTATTTTCCCGAACCCGACCTGGAGCCGATCGCACCCGATGCCGACTTCGTCGAGAAGCTGCGGGAGAGCATTCCCGAGTACCCGTGGTTGCAGCGCAAGCGCATACAGGAGGACTGGGGCGTTTCCGACGAGGTGATGCGCGACCTGGTGAATGCGGGCGCCGTTGACCTGGTGGCCGCCACCGTCGCGCAGGGAGCGACCAGCGAGGCCGCCCGGGCGTGGTGGGGAAACTTCCTTGTGCAGAAGGCCAACGAGGCCGGCATCGAACTCGACGCGCTGAACATCACCCCCACACAGGTCGCCGCCGTCGTCGTGCTGGTCGACGAGGGCAAGTTGTCCAACAAGTTGGCCCGTCAGGTGATCGAGGGCGTACTGGCCGGTGAGGGCGAACCGGCGGACGTGATGAAGGCCCGCGGCCTGGAGATGGTCCGCGACGATTCATTGATCCAGGCGGCCGTGGACGAAGCGCTGGCCGCCAATCCCGATGTGGCAGAGAAGATCCGCGGCGGAAAGGTTCAGGCCGCCGGTGCCATCGTCGGAGCGGTGATGAAGGCGACGAAGGGTCAGGCCGACGCGGCGCAGGTGCGCGAGCTGGTGCTGGCGGCCTGCACCTAGATGGCAGCGGTAGACGCCGAACTCCTGGCGGTGGTCGAGCGCTCGCCGACGGCCACCGATGCACACGACCGCTCCGGTTGGGTCGGCATGTTCACCCCCGACGCGCAGGTGGAGGATCCCTACGGTTCCCGCCCCCACGTGGGATACCAGGAGATCACCCGGTTCTACGACACCTTCATCGCGCCGCGGCAGATCATCTTTCACCGCGACGTCGATCTCACGGTGGGCGCCGCGGTTGTTCGCGACCTGACGCTCGAGATCGTGATGGCGCCCGATGTCAGGCTCGATGTGCCGATGCATCTGCGCTACGACCTTCGAGAGTCCAATGGGGACTGGGCAGTTGAGCGACTGCGCGCACACTGGGAACTGCCGACGATGATGGTCCCGATGCTGCGCCACGGCGCGAAGTCACTGCCGCCGTCGCTGCGGCTGGTCCGTGAACTGCTGCGCAACCAGGGTCTCGGTGGTAGCGCAGGGTATCTGCGCGGCCCTGCGGCGGCCAGGCACGACGTGCGAGGCGATGTGTCGAAGAGTTTCTGGATGCCGTCGTCGCCGGGGACCAGATGACCGCGCGACGCGTGTTGGGCGACGGCGCGATCACCCACGGCGACGAGAGTCCGATCGTGCTGGGCCAGTTCGCCGATCAGGTGCGTGGTGGCCGGTGGAGCAAGATGATCGCCACCGGCGACACCATAAGCGCCTCGGTGAACACGCCGTCCGGCCGGGGTGTCGTGTTCTGTGAAATCCCGAGTGCGGCTGTGGGAATCACTCGCGTCCGGTACTTCGGCGCGCTCTAGCCGCGCAGCGACATCGCGGTTCGGGCGAACTCCTCCAGACGCTCGCGCGGATACGTGTCGGGGTCGTTGACCGCCAGTCGGCCGAGCATCTCGGCGAACGACAGCATCGTGTGACCCAACAGCACTGGATCCAGCGGCGCCATGGCAGGGATCAGCGCGATGCCTGCCTTCGCGAGTTCCTCGGCCTGCGCCAGGATCGACGACCGACTCGCGCGCAGCGCATCGCGGTACTCGCGGGGAGCGCTGTCGGGCATGGTGAGGATCAGCCGCCAGCGCGTCGGATTCTCGAGCACCACCCGCAGGAACGCCGAGATGGTCGCCGCATAGGCGCCGGTGGGCCCGAGCACCGTCAGGTCGTCGGGCATCGCGGCACGCACCTGGTCGATCCCGAGATGATGTTCGCGACGAAGCAGCGCAGCCACCAGCTCGCCTCGTGTGCGAAACACGGTGTACAGCACCGGCTTTCCGACACCCGCGGCGTCGGCGACGGCCTCCATGCTGAGCTCGTGCAACTGGCAGCCGTCGAGCACCGTCATCGCCGCGTCCATGAGTTGTTCGCGGCGCTGCTCGCGCGGCAGCCGGGGTGCGTACTTGCGGGGCATGTGATCAATATTACGGCACCGTTGTATTCAGGTCGAGCGAATTGCTACGGTGGCGTTGTATTCACGTGAAAGCGGAGGTTGGCATGTCTATTCGACGCGATGACTACGGGTTCTTCGGCCCCGGTTCCCCCAGCTGGAAGGTGTGGGCGGCCCCGACGGCCCTGATCGGATTCCAGCGGTCAGTCGTCCTCGAGCACTTCGACCCGTACCTGGCCGCGGCGGTGGCCGACAGCGCGGGCATCTACACCGATCCCTCCGGCCGGCTTGACCGCACTCTCGCGTACTTCCTGACCGTCGCCGTCGCCGATGGGCGCACCGCGGTCGAGGTGTCGGATGCCTTGATGCGGGTGCACGCGAAGGCCAAGGGCGTCGAACCGATCACCGGAACCCGCTACAGCGCCAACAACCCCGAAGCGCAACTCTGGATCCACATCACCGGATGGCATTCGGTACTGAAGTGCTACGAGCGATACGGGCCAGGTCCGTTGTCCAAATCCGACGAGGCCCGGTTCTGGGCCGAGTCGCGGATCGCCGCGGAGTTGCAGACCTGCAAACCGTCCGACGTGCCCGCATCGCGAGACGAGGTGCGCCAGTACTTCGCAGACGTCCGCGGCAAGCTGTGCACCTCCGAACATGCCGACAGGGCGATGCGCTATCTGCTCTGGACGCCGCGCGACCGCGGCGTTCGGCTGTGGGCGGGCAGTCGTGTGATGGCGCCTGCGGCCATCGCCACCCTGCCGAAATGGATGCGGCGCATGGGCGACTTCGATCAGTCCGCCGCGGTGGACGCCGCCGTCACACCCGCGGCCCAGGCGATGGTGCGGGCCATGTCCGCCGCCGACTACCGCCCGATGCTGGCCGTGGCGCGCAGGCTCGTCCCGCACACCGCCGAGATCCTGGCCCAGCATCTGGCGGCGGGACCACCGGCGTCGCCGACGACGATCACTCCGGCGCAGGCGCGAGAGCGTGCTGTCACGCCTGACCAGCGCCCTGCGTGCAGGACGACGAACACGACGTGCGCGATGGTCGCGACAACGCCATCGGCACACGCCGTGAGATCGGACGAAGCATGGGATCTCGGCGACAGGAACATCACCGTGAACTTGGTCAGCCCGCTGACTGACACCGACATGAACCCCGCCGACGCGGCCAGCGCAGACGAACAGCGAGCGCAGAGCGCGCTCGGCCGTTCGCCGACCGGTGATATCGCGGATCGTCGCATTCCTGGCGTCGGCCGGTCAGCACGGTACTCACCGTCGACGCGACGAATGCGTGAGCATGGCGTCGGCGCTGCGGCAGCTACCGCAGTCCGGCTATCGGTTGTGCCGCTCTAGGTGTTGTCGGACCTGCTGCGCGGGAAGCCGCCGCCCGACGGGAACACCGGGAAAACGACGTCGTCGAGCTTCTCGGGATCGCCGGCGGTCTTGTTCACCGTCGCGCCCCAGACGTTTCCGTCCGGCGAGGTCTGCAGCGCCCACGCGTGGCCGTGCACGTCCTGGCGGACCACCTCGGGTTCGCCGGTCACGGACCCGGTATCGGGGGCCAGTCGCACCGCGACCGTCTGTTTGGTGTTGATCAGGTTGACCAGCACCGTGCCGTCCAGCGCAGCGCATCCGGCCACGCCGGGCTTGTCGGGCCAGGTCCACACGGTCGAGGTCTTGGAATCCTTGGTGATTCGCTGGAGCCGGTCCGCCGTCGGCGTGCGGTCGGCGATGTAGAGCGAGCCGTCCGAGGGATCGACGCACAGCCCGCCGCCCGAGCCCAACCCGCTCATGGCGGTGGTCTGCGGCGCCTGGTCGACCGTCGTCGGCTGCTCGATGCGCAGCAGCTTGCCCGCCGACGAGGCGGGGTCGGCGGCCAGCGCGGGGTCGCCCGCGTCGCCGGTGAGGACAGCAAGCGTGGTGGGGCTGGTGAACTGGAGAGCGCCCATGTTGCCCGTCGCACCCTTGGGGATACCGGTGAAGATCGGCTTCGGGACGTCGTCGTCGGCGATGCGGACCACCCGGTTGTCGGTGGGCGTGCTGACGTAGGCGTACATCAGCCGGTCCTGCGAGTACGTCGGCGACAAGACGATGTCCATCAGCCCGCCGTCACCGCTGCCGTCGACCGGGATCACGGTCTTGACCTTGGGTTCTGCCCGGACGGAGACCTCTTTGACGGCGCCGGTCACGCGTTCGGCGACCAACGCCGACTGGCTGTCGGGCAGCATGACCAGCCCGCTGGTGCTCTCCAGGCAGCCCTGCATAACGCCTGGTGCCGGGCATTCCTTGGGGAACGGCTTCGGCGGCAGCGGAGGCGGCGGCGGGGGAGTCGAGCTCGGGCCGGGCCGGAGCTCGGGCTCGGTGGTGAACGGCTGGCTCTGGGCGCTGTCGAAACGGGCGCAACCGGACAGCGCGAGCAACGCGACGCAGGACAATGCGACGACGCCCCGCAACGGCCCACGCAGACTCATGCCCGCCAGGTTACGGATTGTTCTGGAGTGCGCGCCACGCCGGTGCTCGCGCACACCGTCCGCCTACCCGCGAATACGACGCCAAAAGCGCCGCGCCAATCCTCGATTCACCGATCATGTGCACTTACCCTGGGCAGGTGACCAGTAATCCCCAGTGGCAGCGGCCCGACGAGATGGGCCGGCCCGCGTCGGCGAGCCTGGTCGACCCCGAAGACGACCTGCCCTCGTCGAATTACGCCGGTGACTTCGAAACCACCGCCATCCCGAACTACAAGACCGACTCCCAGCCCGGATACGGCCTGATCGGCGATCCCGAGCCGTTGCCGTACGCGCAGCCCGGTGACAGCCAGCCCATGAGCCCCTACGCACAGCCCGCCGACATCGGCCCGGGCTACGACGACCGCCGGGTCGACGACCGGCGCGGCACCCAGGACTTCGGCCTGATGCTGCTGCGCTGGGCAGTCGGCGCCCTGTTGATCGTTCACGGCCTGCAGAAGGCGTTCGGATGGTTCGGCGGTCCCGGGCTGGACGGCTTCGAGGACCGGCTGACAGAGGTCGGCTACCAGCACGCCGACATGCTGACCTACATCGGCACCGGTGCCCAGATACTCGCGGGCCTGCTGCTGATCCTCGGCCTTTTCACCCCGCTGGCCGCAGCAGGTGCGCTGGCCTACCTGGTCAACGGCCTGCTCGTGGAGGCGATGGCCGCCCACAACGAGGCCAGACTGCGCGATTTCCTGACCGACGGGCACGAATACAAGGTCATCCTGATCGTCGCCGTCGTCGCGATCATCCTCGCCGGACCGGGGCGGTACGGGTTGGACGCCGGTCGCGGCTGGGCCCGCAGGCCGTTCGTCGGCTCCTTCGCGGCGCTGCTGATCGGCATCGGCGGCGGTGTCGCGCTGTGGGTGTTCCTCAACGGGGGCAACCCGCTGTCCTGACGCGGACGCGGACAGCTCAGCCGTAGGGATTGGGCACTCGACCGGCGCTGGCCTCGGTCAGCTGCGGCAGCGTGGAGAACGTCACGGCGGGAAGCGTCAGCTCACGACCGTCCTTGAGCTGGGCCCGCGCCCACGACCCCTTGTTGAAGGCGAGGCCGTCGATGTCCTCCCAGCGCACGGTTTCGCTGTGCAGCAGGCTGCGCGCGGTGACGGTGTCGACCCCCGCGACGGTGCGCAGCCGCACGATGAAGGCGGACAGAACCACCGGAATGATCAGCAGCGGCGCGAACCACGACGACGCCAACACCAGCGACAGGATGCCGAGCACCAGGAAGCCGACCGCGAAATGCGCCATCGGCGAGATCCGGATCACGACCGGTTCGGCAGGGGCGGGCTGCGGTTGGGAGGTCACGCCTGCCATCGTCCCACTGCGTCGCGCGGTTAAGGAATTTGACGGTTGACCAGTGCGGGGACTACGGTCATTTGTTGTGGAGAACCTTGGTTTGCTCGTAGTAATTGGGTTGCGCGTTGATACCGCGCTAGCTCTGACTCGGGCATAGCCACAAGTATCAACGCGCAACCCTCGTACAGCGGCCTCGCTGACGGGGGTTTTTTGTTGCCCCAGCAGTGATTTGAGAGTCCAAAAAAACAATCGAAGACAAATGAGGACATCGTGAGTGCACCAACCACACGACCCCCGGACCGGTCGGCGAACCCGCCGTACGGGGATTTGGTCGAGGCCAACGCTGCGCAATCCGCGGCGAAGGCGGGCGGCCAAGGCCAGTCAAGCCAGCCCAAGAAGGTTGCCCCGCAACAACTCACCGGAGCCCAATCGGTTATCCGGTCGTTGGAGGAGCTCGACGTCGAGATCATCTTCGGCATCCCCGGCGGTGCCGTGTTGCCGGTCTATGACCCGCTTTTCGACTCGGTGAAGCTCCGCCACGTCCTCGTCCGCCACGAGCAGGGCGCGGGACATGCGGCAAGTGGATACGCTCACGCCACCGGCAAGGTCGGAGTGTGCATGGCGACATCGGGCCCCGGCGCCACGAACCTGGTGACGCCGCTGGCCGATGCGCACATGGACTCCATCCCGATGGTCGCGGTGACCGGTCAGGTCGGTCGCGGTCTGATCGGCACCGATGCCTTCCAGGAAGCCGACATCTCGGGCATCACGATGCCGATCACCAAGCACAACTTCCTCGTTCGCGAGGGCGACGACATCCCGCGGGTGATGGCGGAGGCGTTTCACATCGCCAGGTCGGGGCGTCCCGGCCCGGTGCTGGTCGACATTCCCAAGGATGTGCTGCAGGCGACGTGCACGTTCAGCTGGCCGCCGAAGTTCGAGCTGCCGGGCTACAAGCCGAACACCAAGCCGCACAACCGTCAGATCCGTGAGGCCGCCAAGCTGATCGCGGCGGCGCGCAAGCCGGTGCTCTACGTCGGCGGCGGCGTCATCCGCGGCGAAGCGACGAAGGAACTGCTGGATCTCGCCGAGATGACCGGCATCCCGGTGATCACCACCCTGATGGCGCGTGGCGCCTTCCCGGACAGCCATCCACAGAACCTTGGCATGCCGGGTATGCACGGCACGGTCGCCGCGGTGGCGGCGCTGCAGCGCAGCGATCTGCTGATCGCGCTCGGCACGCGGTTCGATGACCGGGTGACGGGCAAGCTGGATTCGTTCGCGCCGGAGGCCAAGGTCATCCACGCCGACATCGACCCGGCGGAGATCGGCAAGAACCGCCACGCCGACGTGCCGATCGTCGGCGACGTCAAGGCCGTCATCGCCGACCTGATCGAGGCGATGCGCCGCGACGAAACCACCGCCATCGAGATGGACAAGTGGTGGGAGTACCTGCGCGGGGTGCAGTCGACGTACCCGCTGAGCTACGGGCCGCAGAGCGACGGCAGCCTGTCTCCCGAGTACGTGATCGAACAGCTGGGCAAGATCGCAGGCCCCGACGCGGTGTACGTCGCGGGCGTTGGGCAGCACCAGATGTGGGCCGCGCAGTTCATCTCATATGAGAATCCGAAGACGTGGATCAACTCCGGTGGCCTCGGCACGATGGGCTTCGCCGTTCCCGCCGCGATGGGCGCGAAGTTCGCGCGCCCCGATGCCGAGGTGTGGGCGATCGACGGCGACGGCTGCTTCCAGATGACCAACCAGGAGCTGGCCACCTGCGCGGTGGAGGGTGCGCCGATCAAGGTCGCGATCATCAACAACGGCAACCTTGGCATGGTCCGCCAGTGGCAGACGCTGTTCTACGAAGAGCGGTACAGCCAAACGGATCTGGGGACGCACAGCCGTCGCATCCCCGACTTCGTGAAGCTCGCGGAGGCTCTCGGTTGCGTCGGATTGCGTTGTGAGCGTGCCGAAGACGTCGCCGACGTCATCAACCAGGCGCGCGCCATCAACGACCGCCCTGTGGTGATCGACTTCGTCGTCGGCGCCGACGCGCAGGTGTGGCCGATGGTGGCCGCGGGCATGGGTAACGACCAGATCCAGGCGGCCCGCGGAATCCGTCCGCTGTTCGACGATCCGGAAGAGGGGCATGCGTGATGAGCAATACGCCTACTCACACCCTTTCGGTGCTCGTCGAGGACAAACCGGGCGTGCTCGCCCGCGTGGCGTCGCTGTTCTCCCGCCGCGGCTACAACATTCAGTCGTTGGCGGTCGGTGCCACGGAGCAGAAAGACATGTCGCGGATGACCATCGTGGTCAGCGTCGACGAGTCTCCGCTGGAACAGATCACCAAACAGCTCAACAAGCTGATCAACGTGATCAAGATCGTCGAGCAGGACGAGGACAATTCGGTGTCGCGCGAGCTGGCACTGGTCAAGGTGCGCACCGACGCCACCACCCGCGGGCAGGTCATCGAAGCGGTGAACCTGTTCCGCGCGAAGGTCGTCGACGTGTCGACCGAATCGCTGACGATCGAAGCGACCGGAACGCCTGCGAAGCTGGAAGCGTTCCTGCGGGTGCTCGAGCCCTACGGCATCCGCGAGTTGGTGCAGTCCGGAGTCGTGTCGCTGTCGCGCGGTCCGCGCGGCATCGGCGTCAAGTAAGCGCCAACTTTCAAGCAAAAGAACGAAAAGAGAAGGAAATACAGTGGCAGTAGAGATGTTCTATGACGACGACGCGGACCTGTCGATCATCCAGGGACGCAAGGTCGGCGTCATCGGCTACGGCAGCCAGGGCCATGCGCACTCGTTGAGCCTGCGCGATTCCGGCGTCGAGGTGAAGGTCGGCCTGAAGGAAGGCTCGAAGTCGCGGGCCAAGGTCACCGAGCAGGGCCTCGACGTCGACACCCCCGCCGAGGTCGCCAAGTGGGCCGACGTCATCATGCTGTTGGCGCCCGACACCGCGCAGGCCGACATCTTCACAAACGACATCGAGCCGAATCTGGAAGACGGCAATGCGTTGTTCTTCGGGCACGGCCTCAACATCCACTTCGATCTGATCAAGCCGCCTGCCAACGTCACGATCGGCATGGTCGCGCCGAAGGGCCCCGGCCATCTTGTGCGCAGGCAGTTCGTCGACGGCAAGGGTGTGCCGTGTCTTGTTGCGGTCGAACAGGATCCGAAGGGCGAGGGCGAGGCGCTCGTGCTGTCCTATGCCAAGGGCATCGGCGGAACCCGTGCCGGTGTCATCAAGACGACGTTCAAGGACGAGACCGAAACCGACCTGTTCGGTGAGCAGGCCGTGCTGTGCGGCGGCACCGAGGAACTGGTGAAGACCGGCTTCGACGTCATGGTGGAGGCGGGATACGCCCCCGAGTTCGCCTACTTCGAGGTGCTGCACGAGCTGAAGCTCATCGTCGACCTGATGTACGAGGGCGGCATCGCGCGGATGAACTACTCGGTGTCCGACACCGCGGAGTTCGGCGGCTACCTGTCGGGCCCGCGGGTCATCGATGCCGACACCAAGCAGCGGATGAAGGACATCCTGTCCGACATCCAGGACGGCACCTTCGTCAAGAAGCTGGTGGCCAACGTGGAGGGTGGCAACAAGCAGCTCGAGGATCTGCGCAAGCAGAACGCCGAACACCCCATCGAGGTGACCGGTAAGAAGCTGCGCGACCTGATGAGCTGGGTCGACCGCCCGCTGACGGACACGGCGTAGCCTTTCTGCGATTTCGGCGTGATCCATGGAAATCACGTCGATGGACGCTCGTGGCGGATAGTCGCCACATTCGCGGCAGGCATGACGCCCCGTCATCGCCACGTGCGTCGTCTTGCGCTCGGATTCCGTCACGATCAGCCCGACGCTGGCGGCACGATGGCGATGCTGAGCAAGGTCGGCCAAGCCAATGCCGCGACGCGCGTGCCGGGCACCTGGAACCTGGTGATCCTGCACCACACCGATTGCGGGATGACCGATCTCGCGGCTTCTCCCGATCTATTGGCCGAGACTTCGAGATCAGCGTCGACGAACTGGAGGACAAGGCCGTCTCCGACTCCGTCGGATTTCGGCAACTCGGAGGCGACGCTGTGGATGTCGCCGCTGTCGATCCGGCAGCGCCACCCCGGTCGGCGACGCTGGTCCCGAAACGCTAGTCGCGGCCCGACCATGGGAAGTTGATCCAGAGGTCGGTGCTGCGCCAGACGTATTCGCAGTCGACGCTCGACTGCGGCTTCTGATACAGGACCGCGCAGCGGGCGTCGGCGACGTGGTCGGCGCAGAAGTCGCGCACCAGGCGAAGCGTTTCGCCGGTGTCGGCGACGTCGTCGGCGATCAGCACGCGGGCTCCCGCGAGGTCGACGGTGTTGGGTACCGGCGGAAGTACGACCGGCATGTCCAACCGCTCGTCGACGCCGGTGTAGAACTCCACGTTGATCACCGCGACGTTCTTCACGCCGAGCTCGTAGGCGAGCGCGCCCGCGACGAACAGACCCCCGCGCGCGACGGCCAGTATGAGGTCGGGGGTGAAGCCGTCGGCCGCGACGCGCTCCGCCAATTCAGCTGCGGCGGAGCCGAACCGCTCCCACGGCAGTTCTTCGCTGTCCGCAGTCACGGCGACAGCCTTGGCAGTTGCTTCGATGCCGAACTCCTTGCGTAGCACCGTGCGGGCGGCGTAATAGCCGGCCATCCCGTGCACCCCGCCGCCAGGCGGAGTCGCCGACGAGCACAGGTAGACCTTGGGAATCGGGGTGGCCCATGGGTTCACCCGCGGTGTCGGCCCCGCCAGGGCGTGATAGAGCGTGTTGCCGCCGACGCCGATGTCGCCGCCGATGTAGTTGGCGTTGTGATCGGCGAGCTGTGCGGCCGGAATGCTGCGCGCCGCCACGACGATGTCGCGGAAGCCTGGGGCGAAGCGCTCGAAAATCGCTGTCACCGTTTCTGTCTGGTCGATCGAAGAACCTGAAGGGACGTGGGCGTATGTCCACAGCGGGCGGCGGCCCTGTGCGTCGACGCGGTTCGGATCGGCAAGGTGTGGCAGGGCGGCAAGGATCATCGGCCATTCGGGGTGAGTACCTGCGGCCGCCTGCCGCTCGGCGTGTGCCATCTGGCTGCGGCTACCGCCCATGTGCAACGTCGTTGCGCGCGCCAGCCGCTGATCTTTCCACGGGATTTCGTCCGACAGCACGAAGTCGACCTTCGCCACGCCTGGCCCGAACCGATAGCGCCGCAAGGCCTTTGCATATCGCGCGGGAACGGCATCGCGGTAGATCGACAGCAGCGCGGTCGGTGCGGTGTCATACAGCACGACTCCGCCCGGCGGCTCGGTGACCTCTTGGCCCGCGGTGATCGTGCCGCCGTGCGCGCGCAGGTCGTCCATCAATGCATCGGGGATCGCTTGGCTACCGCCAACGGGTATCGGCCAGCCGACGGTATGGGCGAGGGTGGCCAGCATCAGCCCTGCTCCCGCCGAAACCAAGGACGGCATCGTCGAGATCGTGTGCGCGGCAACGCCGGTGAACAGCGCCCGCGCATCATCGCCACGAAGCAAACCCCAAGCGGGGCTGCCTTGGGCGAGCACTCGCAGACCGGCTCGCACCGTGGTCACCAGATCAGGTGGCAGGGAGCGCTTGTCACCCAGAAAGAACCCAAGCGCGCCGTCGCTGTGCTCGACCAGCGGTCCGAAGAGACGCTGCCACGAGGCGCCGACCTCCAGCTCCGCACACGTGCGCTCCAGGTCGTGATATCCGATCGCGGCGGCCCGGCCCGGCAGCGGGTTCCCGTAGGAGACCTCTGGGACGGATAGCCGTACCCCACGGGCAGGTAAGTCGAACTCGGCGAGGAAGGGCGACGCCAGTGCCAGGGGGTGCACGGCCGAGCAGATGTCGTGGACCACGCCGGAGAATTCGGGGTCGGGCAGGGTGCGCGCGCCGCCACCCAGCGTCGGCTGGGCCTCGATCACGCGCACCGAAAGACCGGCTCGTGCGCAGATGACGGCGGCGGCCAGGCCGTTGGGCCCACTACCGACGACGGTCACGTCCACGTCTGCAAATCTCCCGCCCGCCACCCCGTCATTCAAGCCCATTAGTCTGGCCGGGTGAGTTTCCCCGTCGTACTTATCGCCGACAAACTGGCCGAATCGACCGTGGCAGCACTAGGTGACCAGGTAGAGGTCCGCTGGGTCGATGGCCCCGACCGCGAAAAGCTGCTGGCGGCCGTGCCCGAGGCCGATGCGCTGCTGGTCCGCTCCGCGACCACCGTCGACGCCGAGGTGCTGGCCGCCGCGCCCAAGCTGAAGATCGTTGCGCGGGCCGGTGTCGGCCTGGACAACGTCGACGTCGATGCCGCCACCGCCCGTGGTGTGCTGGTCGTCAACGCGCCGACCTCCAACATCCACAGCGCCGCCGAACACGCGCTCGCGCTCATGCTGTCCGCCGCGCGACAGATTCCGTCCGCCGACGCGTCGCTGCGCGAACACACCTGGAAGCGGTCGTCGTTCTCCGGGACCGAGATCTACGGCAAGACGGTCGGCGTGGTGGGGCTCGGCCGGATCGGCCAGCTCGTCGCGCAGCGCCTCGCCGCGTTCGGCACCCACGTCGTGGCCTACGACCCCTACGTGTCGCCCGCGCGTGCCGCACAGCTCGGCATCGAGCTGCTGACGCTCGACGAACTGCTTGGGCGGGCCGACTTCATCTCCGTGCACCTTCCGAAGACGCCCGAGACCGCGGGGCTGATCGGCAAGGAGGCGCTGGCCAAGACGAAGCCGGGCGTCATCATCGTCAACGCCGCCCGTGGCGGGCTGATCGTCGAGGAGGCGCTCGCCGAAGCCGTCTCCAGCGGACATGTCCGTGCCGCAGGCCTCGATGTGTTCGCCACCGAGCCGACGACCGAAAGCCCGCTGTTCGACCTGCCGCAGGTCGTCGTCACCCCGCATCTGGGCGCATCGACCGCCGAGGCGCAGGACCGCGCGGGCACCGACGTCGCGGAGAGCGTGAAGCTCGCACTCGCAGGCGAGTTCGTGCCCGACGCGGTGAACGTCGGCGGCGGCGTCGTCGGCGAGGAGGTCGCGCCGTGGCTCGATCTGGTGCGCAAGCTCGGTCTGCTGATCGGCGTGATCTCCGCCGAGCTTCCGGTGTCCATCTCGGTTCAGGTGCGCGGCGAGCTGGCATCCGAAGAGGTTGAGGTGCTGCGGCTTTCGGCACTGCGGGGATTGTTCTCCTCGGTGATCGAGGATCCGGTGACGTTCGTCAACGCTCCCGCGCTTGCCGCCGAGCGCGGTGTCGAAGCCAGCATCGCCACCGCGACGGAAAGCCCCAACCACCGCAGCGTCGTCGACGTGCGCGCGGTCTGCTCCGACGGCCAGGTCGCCAACGTGGCGGGCACACTGTCGGGGCCGCAGCAGGTCGAGAAGGTCGTACAGATCAACGGCCGCAACTTCGATCTGCGCGCCGAGGGCATCAACCTGATCATCAACTACGCCGACCAGCCGGGAACGCTCGGCAAGATCGGCACACTGCTCGGCTCGGCCGGTATCAACATTCACGCCGCGCAACTCAGCGAGGACGCCGAAGCAGGCAGCGCAACGATCCTGATGCGCATCGACCGCGACGTGCCGCAGGAGCTGCGCGCCGACATCGTCGACGCCGTCGGCGCCAACCTGCTCGAAGTGGTGGATCTGGCATGAAACTGGCCGTCATCGCCGGCGACGGCATCGGGCCCGAAGTCATCGGTGAGGCCCTCAAGGTCCTCGATACGGTTGCGCCAGGTGTCGAGAAGACGGAGTACGACCTCGGCGCTCGCCGTTATCACGCGACGGGGGAGACCCTGCCCGACGGCGTCGTCGACGAGTTGAAGGGTCACGACGCGATTCTGTTGGGCGCCATCGGCGATCCCTCCGTGCCAAGCGGTGTGCTCGAGCGCGGTCTGTTGCTGACGCTGCGCTTCGCACTCGACCACCATGTGAATCTGCGCCCCTCGCGGCTGTATTCCGGCGTCGACAGTCCGCTGGCGGGCAACCCTGGTATCGACTTCGTCGTCGTGCGCGAAGGCACGGAGGGCCCGTACACCGGCACTGGCGGTGTCATCCGCGCGGGCACACCGCACGAGGTGGCCACCGAAGTCAGCCTGAACACCGCGTTCGGTGTCGAGCGCGTCGCGCGCTACGCGTTCGCGCTCGCTGCCGACCGGCGTAAGCACGTCACCCTGGTGCACAAGACGAACGTGCTCTCCTACGCAGGCAGGCTGTGGTCGCGGATCGTCGACGAGGTCAGCAGTGACTACCCCGACGTCGAGGTCGCCTATCAGCACATCGATGCGGCCACCATCCACATGGTGACCGATCCGGGCCGGTTCGACGTGATCGTGACCGACAACCTGTTCGGCGACATCATCACCGATCTGGCCGCCGCGGTATCCGGCGGGATCGGGTTGGCTGCCAGCGGCAATATCGATGCGACCCGGACGAATCCGTCGATGTTCGAGCCGGTGCACGGCAGCGCGCCCGATATCGCCGGACAAAACATCGCCGACCCGACCGCGGCCATCATGTCCGTCGCGCTGTTGCTGTCGCATGTCGGTGACGCCGAGGCCGCCGCGCGGGTCGACAAGGCCGTCGAGCAGCACCTGGCAACGCGCGGTGATGCGAAGCTGTCGACGACGGAGGTCGGCGAGCGGATCATCGCGAGCCTGTAGGCCGCCAGGTGGCGACGCTGCGCAGGCAGTGCTGGTTGTTCGCGATCGGCTCGACGTTCTTCGCAATCGCCACCCTGCCCGGGATGTCGGCGGCGGCTGGCGCCGGTCTGTCGAACCTGTTGTGTTTCGTCGGGTCCTGGTTCTTCACGACTGCGGGGTGGATGCAGTTGGTGCTGGCGCGCCCTGCGCTTGGGGTCGGGTGGTATTCCGCGGCAACACAATTCGCCGGAACCATCCTGTTCAACATCAGCACCGGGTCGGCGCTGTGGGCGCATGCGGTCAAGCCGGAACGGCGCCTGGTGTGGGCGCCCGACATGTTCGGGTCGATTGCGTTCCTCGTCAGTGGCGTGCTGGGCATCATGGCGGTGACGGCGGTCGTGGGGCTCATCGAGTGGAAGGCGCGCGACTGGCAGGCGGAGTGGGTCAACATGATCGGCTGCGTCGCGTTCGGCGTCTCCGCACTCGGGGCGTTCGTCACCGAATCAGGAGTGACCGCCGATGCGCTGCTCGCCAATGCGGGCACATTCATCGGTGCACTGTGCTTTCTGGTTGCTGCGCTGCTCGTGCTGCCAGGACGAGGCCAGAGGAGCGCCGAGAGTGGGGGATAAGTACAAGAATCAGCGTTTCCTGTGCATACGGCCCACGCTCGCCGTGCGCTGGTTAGCGATCGCCGGATGCCGATCGTGCCGTGCATCACCATCACGCGGCTGAAGACGACCTGGCGTGGCCGAAACTGCAAGCCAGAGTGCCCGACCGAGGGGTCGACATTGCGCGGATGGCAGACCAGCACGCCGAGATTGCCGCTGCTGTCGACCGTGTCGAGTCGCTACTCACGGAGTGGACGAAATCGGCCTCGCCGGCGCTCACCGAGCAGCTCTCGACTTCTTCGAACGAGCTGTCCTCCTTTGTCGAACGGCATCTCGACGATGAGGAACGCAATGCAGTGCCCCTGATCGAGGAGTACTTGACCCAGCAGGAGTGGGCGGCGGCCACCAAGCAGGCGGCGTCTTTCATCTCGCCACGCAATTTGCGGTTGGGGATCGTCCTCGGTGGTCTGGTCCTCGACGCCTGCTCGGAAGAGGAACGCCGAATGATCTCTCTGGCGCGCCACTTCCGCAACGGTTGGTCGTGCAGTTGTTCGGATCGCGCACCCTTGCGGCGTATCGCCGTCGGCTTCTCGGTTCGGATTAGTGTTGGTGCACGGACTCCACCGTGTACAGATGCGGGTCGAAGCTTTCTGCCATCGCAGCGGCAGTTGCCATGTGTTCGCGCGCCGTCGGATCGGCGAGCATGGACTGATACGACGCGGCACTGTCCCACTGCGCGTAGTTCACCACCCTGGTGCCATCGGAACTGAGGTGGATGTTCGCGGATCGAAACCCGGGTTGATGCTGCATGACGTTCTCGGTGGCCTCCGCCAGCAGCGCGGCCAGGTCGGCGGCCTTGTCCGGTGCGACGGTGAAGACATTGATCAGGGTGGCGCAGTCGCTGTGTTCGCGGATCGTCGTCATCATTCCTCCATGTCAGGTTCCTTATATACCCACCCTACCATCTGATGTAAGGTTCCTGTCATGAGTGCGATCGACACCGAAGATGCCGTCGGCTACCTGGTCAAACGCGTTCAACAGTCTCTGCGGCGCCAATGTGATGCCGCGCTGCGGCCGAGCGGCCTGTCGATGGCTCAATACGCTGCACTGCGGGCTCTTTCGGACCATCCGGAGGCATCGGCATCCGAGTTGGCAAGACTCTGCTTCGTCACGCGTCAGTCGGCGCAAGACCTGCTCGCGGGGCTGAGGTCAGCGGGGTTCGTCAGGGACGCAAAGAGCCCGCCGCGCGGCCGCGCCAGGTCGCTCGAGCTCACCCCCGCAGGCGCGAAGCGCATGACCGCCGCTCACGCCGCTGTCATGGGCGTTAATTCAACAATGCTGCAAGGGGTTTCAAGCAGCGCGCAGCGTCAGATGACGACAGCGCTCACCCGATGCGCGGAGAATCTCGAAAACGGTTGATCGGCTAGCGCTTCGCCCGCTGTTGTGTATCTTTGATCGCTGACCAGTTGACCTGTGGACGCGTGAGCCCGCGCTTGTCGAGATATCTCTTGGCGGTTCGCCGCATGTTCCTGACGAAGGCCAGCACTGCCAACTTCGATGGCGGCGTGAAGCTTTCGGTCCGGAAAATCCATGCCCCGTCGCGCCTGTCGAGGGTTCCCGTGACCGTTATCAACTGCAGGTTCCACAGTTTCTCGTCGTGTGAGTGGCACAGCAGACTTGCCGGACCCTCCGCGAGATCGACCGCGCCGGGTGGCGGCGGCACGGACAGTTCACCCGATGCCTTGTTGTATGCACTGGTCGACACCCGATAACTGCCGGGATAGCCGTTGCGGTCGATCGCAGTGAGGACCGCCTCGGGAAACTTGTCGAGCCACGTGGCCGCTTCATCCCACACGGCGCACCTCGTTGACGTCGAGTTCTGATGGAGTGGTGGAGAAGTCGCGGGTCGGCCAGTACAGAGCACGTCGTGGAGTCACGTAGATGAGGAGGCGTATGTAGTACGGCCACCCGATGCGTCTGCCAAGCTGTGTGCTCCAGAAGGCGCCCGCCGGTTGTCGCCCGGACACCGTTTCCATGAGCGCAACGAGGTCAGGATCCGACGAGAGATCGGTCACGATGCGGTCCTCGGCCGTTGCGTCTCCCTGGATGAGCACGGCGCCCGGTTGTGCGATGCCGCTGCCGGTGGGTTCGGAGAACAGCATGCTGACTTTCGGATTACGCCGGATGTTGAATGCCTTCTGCGGCATGCCGATGCTCGTCGTCAGCAGGAACCGGCCGTCGGCGAGCAGTCGTGGCGACACCGGCCACGTCACCGGCGAACCGTTGCGCGACAACGTGGTGAACTCACATGTGAAGTATCGGTCGATGATGTCGACCGCTGCGGAAGGCGACACGAGCGGAATATATGCCCGCCGCGGACGTGCATTCGCCGATCCGCAGTTTCCGTGCCGACTTATTGAGGTTTGTCGTCGACCTTCAGGTCGAACTTGACGTCGGAGCCGTCGACCTTGGTCACGTTCACGTCGACGCCGTAGGTCTCACCCTCGACGGTGAGTGTGCATCGGGTCGTCGCGCCCACTTCACCTTGAGGTCGTCGGGGCATTCGACGGATTCCGGCGCGCGCCCGACCTGATTCTTGTATTGGGCCGAGATCTCCTTCGCAAGCATCCTCATATCGACCGAGACGCTGGTTCCGACGGAGAAGGAACATGCCGCGGCGGTCGCGACCGCAGCAGCGGCCAACACCGGCCGTCCGAAACCTCGCCGCATCCGGCGCCTCCCGTGCGTGTGCATTTGCGCAGCAACTGTGGCACACGCCGCGGGCTCTGTCGCGACGTTTGCATCATGATGCGGCGCGTCCGCTGGTCAGGGGGTCCGACTCGACCGGGACCAGCGGTATCGCGAGCAACGGGAACAGTGCGCAGACCGCAAACGCCGCCGCATAGCCCGCCACGCCGATCAACGCGCCGAACACGGGCGGAGCGACGCCTGCGGTGAGTAGCTGGCTGGTGTTCTGTGTGCCCAGCGCCCGTCCGCTCCAGAACGGGCCTGCGATCTCGGCGATCGCGGTGAACGCTAATCCGTTGTCGGACACGGTGATCACCGAGGCGACGATCACCATCGCGACGCTGATCGGTGAATTGAGCCAGTCGGTCAACGCCAGCAGGCCCATCGAGGCTGCCGCGGCCAGCGCGATGACACGGATCGGCCGCAGCCGCGAGCCGATGATGTCCGACCACCGGCCCGCAGCGATACGGCCTGCGGCGCCAAGCACCTGGGCCAGCGTCACGAGCAGGCCCGCCGATGCCGCCGACCATCCGCGATCGGTCATCAGCCACACCAGCGTGAACGTCCACACCACGACCTGCGGCGCGACCAGAAGTACCGAGACAGCGTGGATACGCCACAGAGTGGCCGATCCGCGGTAGGGGTTGGCGAGGTCGTGTTCGGCGGCCTCGGCGCGCGGCGGCCGTGGGGGATCCTTCACCGCGACCGCGCACACGACGGCGGCCACCGCGCATACCGCGGCGGGGAACAGCAGCGCCGCGGATACGCCGTAGTTCTCGGCCAGCCGCGGAATCACCAACGCGCCCAACCCGACTCCCAAGGGCTGGGCCGTCTGCCGAATGCCCATGACCAGCCCGCGCTGTTGCGCCGGGAACCAGCCGACCACAAGCCTTCCGCTGGCGGTGTTGCTGCTGGCCGCGGCCATTCCGCCGAGCAGCAGGAACGCGCCGACCGCGAAAAGCGAGTGAACCGATGCGGCTGCGAACGCCGCGGCCGCCGTCAGCGCCGACCCGACCGCCAACACGATGCGTTCGCCTATCCGGTCGACGACGTAGCCCCATGCGATGAGGGTGAGAACCATTCCGAAGCTCGGCATCGACGACAGCAGGCCAGCCTTGGCGAGGTCGAGTCCGCGTTCGGCGTGCAAGGTCGGGATCAGGAAGGCCGCGCCGTTGATGAACACGTTGGCGAACAGAGTCGCCGTCAACGCGATCACCAGCATCGACCAGCGCCGCATGGTGCTGATGGTCGCCGCCTCCATATGGCCATGTTCGCACAGCGATCTCAGTATATTGAACTCGAATCTCAAATGTTGAGAAGCGCTGGGGCGGAGGAGTGGCTTCCGGTGGCCGCTGTGCGGCCCACTAGGCTGGCGTGATGCGTCTAGGCCGTATCGCCAGTCCCGACGGGGTCGCCTTCGTCAGCGTCGAGGGATCTCCCGATGACCCGGCAGCCGTGGTCAGGGAGATCGCCGAGCATCCGTTCGGCACTCCGACCTTCACCGGGCGGCAGTGGCCGCTCGCCGACGTCCGTCTGCTCGCGCCGATCCTCGCCAGCAAGGTGGTCTGCATCGGCAAGAACTACGCGGCGCACATTGCGGAGATGGGCGGCGGTGAATTCGCCGACCCGATCATCTTCATGAAGCCCAACACCGCGATCGTCGGGCCGAACATTCCCATTCAACTTCCCGCCGATGCGAACCCGGTGCACTTCGAGGGCGAACTGGCGGCGGTCATCGGCAGGCCGTGCAAGGACGTCCCTGCGGCGCGGGTGGCGGAGAACATCCTCGGCTACACCATCGCCAACGATGTCTCGGCGCGCGATCAGCAGAAGAAGGACGGCCAGTGGACCCGCGCCAAGGGCCACGACACGTTCTGTCCCGTCGGCCCGTGGATCGCCACCGACGTCGACCCGTCCGACCTCGCGATCCGCACGGAGGTCAACGGCGAGGTCAAGCAGGACAGCCGGACGTCGAACATGATTCACGATGTCGGCGCGGTCGTCGAATGGATCTCGGCGGTGATGACTCTTCTGCCCGGTGATCTCATCCTGACCGGAACCCCAGATGGTGTCGGCCCGCTGGAGAACGGCGACACCGTGAGCATAACGATCGAGGGCATCGGTACGCTGACCAATCCCGTTGTGCGCAAGGGAAAGTCATGACAACTGACAGGGTGCGGGTGAGGTTCTGTCCGTCGCCGACGGGCACACCGCACGTCGGTCTGATCAGAACCGCGCTGTTCAATTGGGCGTACGCGCGGCACAACGGCGGGGACTTCGTGTTCCGGCTCGAGGACACCGACGCCGAACGCGACAGCGAGGAGAGCTATCTGGCGCTGTTGGACGCGCTGGACTGGCTCGGCCTCAACTACGACGAGGGCCCCGAGGTCGGCGGACCATACAGCCCTTATCGCCAGTCCGAGCGCCGCGACATCTACCGCGACGTGATCGAGCGGCTGGTGGCGGCGGGCGAGGTGTACGAGGCGTACTCCACAGCCGAGGAGGTGGAGGCGCGGCACATCGCCGCGGGGCGGAACCCGAAACTCGGTTACGACAATTTCGATCGGGACCTCACCGACGATCAACGCGACGCACATCGCACCCAAGGTCGCAGGCCGGTGCTGCGGTTGCGGATGCCCGATGAGGCGATCACCTGGCACGACCTGGTCCGGGGCGAGACGACGTTCGCGCCCGGCTCGGTGCCCGACTACGCCCTGACCCGCGGTAGCGGTGATCCGTTGTACACGTTGGTCAATCCGGTCGACGACGCGCTCATGAAGATCACCCATGTGTTGCGCGGAGACGACCTGCTGTCATCCACACCGCGGCAGATCGCCCTGTATCAGGCGCTGATGCGCATCGGTGTCACCGACCGCATTCCGCAGTTCGGGCATCTTCCCGCCGTGCTCGGCGAGGGAACCAAGAAGCTGTCGAAGCGCGACCCGCAGTCGAATCTCTTCCTGCACCGCGACCGCGGCTTCATCCCCGAGGGTCTGCTGAATTACCTGGCGCTGCTTGGCTGGTCGATTGCCGACGACCGCGACGTGTTCAGCCTCGACGAGATGGTCGCGGCCTTCGATGTGACCGATGTCAACTCCAACCCGGCCCGCTTCGACCAGAAGAAGGCCGATGCGCTGAACGCTGATCACATCCGGCTGCTGACCGCAGGACGACTTCACCGAACGGTTGCGCGGGTACTTCAATGCGCACGCCCACGACACCAGCCTCGACGATCAACAGTTCGCCGAGGCCGCGCGTCTCGTGCAGACCCGCATCGTCGTTCTCGCCGACGCGTGGGACCTGTTGAAGTTCCTCAACGACGACGAGTTCTCACTCGACGAGAAGGCGGCGACGAAGGAACTGGGCGCCGATGCGCGACCGGTGCTCGACGCCGCGCTCGGCGCGCTCGACGCTGTCGACGATTGGAAGCCCGAAACAATCGAAGCGGCGCTCAAAGCCGCACTGCTCGACGAGTTGGGTCTCAAACCGCGTAAGGCGTTCGGTCCGATCCGAGTCGCCGCGACGGGATCGACGGTCAGCCCGCCGCTGTTCGAGTCGCTGGAACTGCTCGGCCGCGACCGCAGCTTGACGCGACTGCGCGCCGGCCGCGACCGCGCGGCGGCTGCGGCGACCGGCGCGTGAAAGGCGCCGCGAAATCTTTGGTAATCTGCACGTCGGCCCGGCAAGACGGAAACGTTGGTCTACATCTGTCTGCCTTGCCCGAAAAGGGCCTGTGACCAGCGGTTACAGGTGGCCAATGGGGTATGGTGTAATTGGCAACACAGCGGTTTCTGGTACCGCCATTCTAGGTTCGAGTCCTGGTACCCCAGCAGCAGTAACGATTATGGTCGGCTCCGGCACCTGAGCTATGCTGGCCCTTCGGAAAGTTCTAGCCCCCGTCGTCTAGCGGCCTAGGACGCCGCCCTCTCACGGCGGTAGCGTGGGTTCGAATCCCATCGGGGGTACAACTCTTTTCTCGGCCTCAAAGCCTTCGGGTCAACGCGTCGGCGGCCGCCAACAGATCCGCCGCCCATCGCGCGCCCGGTCTGCGCCCTATCCGATCGATCGGCCCCGAAACCGATACCGCCGCGATCACCTGACCCCTGCCGTCGCGCACCGGCGCCGAGACGCTTGCGACACCCGGCTCGCGTTCCGCGACGCTTTGGGCCCAGCCGCGCTTGCGCACGTCGGCCAGAGCGCGGTCGGTGAATTTGGCGCCGGGCAGCACCGCCTGCTGCGTGGCGGCATCGCTGAACGCCAAAAGGATCTTCGCCCCCGAACCGGCCGTCATCGGGAGATGGGTACCGATCGGCACCGTATCCCGAAGCCCCGCAGGCGGTTCCAACGCGGCAACACATATCCGCGATGTCCCTTCGCGCCGGTAGAGCTGCACGCTCTCGCCGGTGATCTCGCGCAGCCTCGGCAATACCGCGGCGCCCGCGGCCAGCAGTGGATCGTTGACCTGTCCGGCCAATTCCACCAGTGCGGGTCCGAGCCGCCAACGGCCTTCTGCGTCTCGGGCGAGGAGGCGGTGTACCTCCAACCCGGCGGCGAGTCGATGGGCGGTCGCCCTTGGCAGACCGGTCCGTTCGCACAGTTCGGCAAGGCCGCACGGCGACTCGGAGATCGTGTGCAGCAGTCCCACCGCTTTGTCGAGCACGCCGATGCCGCTATCCTGTCTCACAAGGAGATACTAGCGTTCCAGATTGTGAGATGGTCAAGTATGAGCACCGATGCGCGACCGCGCACCATGGCGGAGAAGGTCTGGGAGGACCACGTCGTCGCTTTCGGCGGCGGCACGGGCGACGCCCGCGAACCCGACCTGATCTACATCGACTTACACCTCGTCCATGAGGTGACAAGCCCGCAGGCGTTCGACGGTTTGCGGCTCGCGGGCCGCGGTGTCCGCCGACCGGATCTGACCATCGCCACCGAGGACCACAACGTGCCGACGGTCGACATCGACAAGCCGATCGCCGATCCCGTTTCGCGCACTCAGGTCGAAACGCTGCGACGCAACTGCGAAGAGTTCGGCATCCGGTTGCATCCGATGGGCGATCTCGAGCAGGGCATCGTGCACATCATCGGGCCGCAACTCGGACTCACGCAGCCCGGTATGACGATCGTCTGCGGCGACAGTCACACGTCCACCCACGGCGCGTTCGGTTCGATAGCGATGGGCATCGGGACATCAGAGGTCGAGCATGTGCTCGCCACGCAGACACTGCCGCTGCGTCCGTTCAAGACGATGGCGGTCAACGTCGACGGTCCGTTGCCCGACGGGTGTGAGCGCGAAGGACATCATTCTCGCGGTGATCGCGAAGATCGGCACCGGCGGAGGACAGGGTCACGTCATCGAATACCGGGGCAGCGCCATCGAGGCGTTGTCGATGGAAGGCCGGATGACGATCTGCAATATGAGCATCGAAGCAGGCGCGCGCGCGGGCATGGTCGCACCGGATGAGACGACGTATGAGTTTCTGCGCGGACGTCCGCATGCGCCGAAGGGTGCGGACTGGGATGCAGCGGTTGCCGCCTGGGATCGGTTGCGCACGGACGAGGGCGCCGAATTCGACACCCAGGTGTACATCGACGCGACGACGCTGAGCCCGTTCGTCACCTGGGGCACCAACCCGGGCCAAGGCGTCCCGCTGTCGGCATCGGTGCCCGATCCGGAGTTGATGTTCGACGACGACGAACGCCAATCCGCCGAAAAGGCACTGACGTATATGGATCTTCAACCCGGCACGGCAATGCGGGACATCCCCGTTGACGTGGTCTTCGTCGGCTCATGCACCAATGGCCGCATCGAAGATCTGCGTGTGGTGGCCGACATACTGCGCGGACGCACGGTCGCCGACGGCGTGCGGATGCTCGTGGTGCCCGGCTCGATGCGGGTGCGCGCGCAGGCCGAATCCGAGGGGCTTGGCGAGATATTCACCGCAGCGGGTGCCGAGTGGCGGCAGGCCGGCTGCTCGATGTGTCTCGGGATGAACCCCGATCAGCTGTCGCCGGGACAGAGGTGCGCGGCGACGTCCAATCGAAATTTCGAGGGCAGGCAGGGCAAGGGCGGCCGTACACATCTGGTGTCGCCCGCCGTCGCCGCCGCTACCGCTGTGCGCGGCACGTTGTCGTCGCCCGCAGACTTGAACGTTTAAAGGAGACACGTCATGGAACCGTTCCGCACGCATACGGGTATCGGCGTTCCGTTGCGCCGGTCCAATGTCGACACCGATCAGATCATTCCGGCGGTGTACTTGAAGCGGGTCACCCGAACGGGTTTCGAGGACGGACTGTTCGCGTCGTGGCGCAATGATCCGTCCTTTGTCTTGAATCTGAGCCCGTTCGACAAGGGTTCGGTATTGGTGGCCGGACCCGATTTCGGCACGGGATCGTCGCGCGAACACGCGGTGTGGGCGCTCATGGACTTCGGCTTCCGGGTGGTCATCTCGTCTCGATTCGCCGACATTTTTCGCGGGAATGCGGGCAAGGCGGGGCTTCTGGCGGCAGAAGTTTCACAAGATGATGTGGAACTGCTGTGGAAGCTGATCGAGCAGCAGCCAGGACTGGAAATCACTGTGAATCTTCAAGATCGGAACGTCGCCGCAGGAACGGTCCTGTTGCCGTTCAAGATTGACGATTACACCGCATGGCGATTGCTCGAGGGTCTCGACGATATAGGGCTTAGCCTGCGGAAACTCGATGAAATCGAGTCGTATGAATGTAAACGTCCGGAGTGGAAACCGCATACGTTGCCTGCGCCGGGATAGCGACGGAAGCAACCGAAATTAGGGGTTTGATAACACCTCCTCCGACCCCCTCGCCAGCGGCCATGCGCGGCAACCGGATTCCGGAAATACGCGCCAGCAACGCCTGAAATTGCGCGTGGCTCTTGGAAATCAGTGGTAAGTCGTATTACCGTGTTCCACTAGTTGGTCCAAGGTGGATCACTGTTGTGGAGGTTTTGCATGAACAAAGCAGAGCTGATCGACGTACTCACGAAGAAGCTCGACGTTGATCGCCGCTCGGCAACCGATGCGGTCGAGAACGTTGTCGACACAATCGTGCGTGCGGTACATAAGGGTGACAGCGTCACCATTACAGGTTTCGGCGTTTTCGAACAGCGGCGCCGTGCAGCCCGGGTCGCGCGAAATCCGCGTACCGGCGAGACAGTGAAAGTGAAGCCAACGTCCGTGCCGGCCTTCCGGCCCGGCGCTCAGTTCAAAGCGGTTGTCTCTGGCGCGCAGCGCCTCTCGGCGGAAGGACCTGCAGTGAAGCGTGGAAGTGGTGCTGGTGGAGCTCGGAAGGCGGCGAAGAAGGCCGTACGGAAGACCGCTGTCAAGAAGGCTGTGAGGAAGACCGCAGCCAAGAAGGCTGTGCGCAAGACCGCAGCCAAGAAGGCTGTGCGCAAGACCGCAGCCAAGAAGGCAGTGCGCGAGCAGCAGCCAAGAAGACAGTGCAGAGAGCAGCAGCCAAGAAGGCTGTGGGAAGCGTGCCGCAGGCAAGAAGGCGGCCAAGACCGTCAGCAGCCAAGAAGGCAGTGCGGAAGCGTGCCGCAGGCAAGAAGGCAGCGAAGCGCCTGCGGCCAAGAAGACTGCGCGTCAGCGCGCCGGCCAAAAAGGGTCGTCGCTAGTTTCTAGTCAGATACGCCGTGGGTCATCGCGACCCACGGCGTTTCTGTGTGTTGGGGAGAGCTAGGCGGCACACGGCCTCGACGATCGAACCCGGCCCGACAGTCCCGACAGTGCGGGTATGCCGGAAACCGGCCTGCCGCAACAATTCGGCGTACTCCGCTTCTGTGCGCTCCCTGCCGGTAGCGGCGACGAGCATCTCGAGGTCGAGCAGTTTCGACAGGTGCTCACGATCGTCGTCGGGCACCACGGCCTCGACGATCAACACCTTCGCACCGGGATTCATCGCGGTGCGGATGTTGCGGAGAATCTGGACCGACTTCTCGTCATCCCAGTCGTGAATGATGTGCTTGAGCACGTACGCGTCGCCGCCCGCGGGCACCGATTCGAAGAACGATCCGCCGACCGACGGTGCATCGGTTCGATACGCCCGCGGCTTCGAGCACCGCGGGCGCACCTTCGACGACCGATTCCGCGTCGAACAGAATCCCACTGCTGTTATGCGCCTGGCGCAGTATCTCCGAGAGCAAGAGGCCGTGACCGCCGCCCACATCGACGATCGTGCCGAACGAAGAGAAGTCGTAGGCGGAGACGACCAGCGGGGTCTCCATCTTCGAGATGCTCGTCATGCCGTCGTTGAACACCGCGGCAAGCTCGGGCACGTCCTCGAGCCATTCGAATGTCGGCTTACCCCTGACCTCTTCGATTGCGCACTTGCCGGTGAGCACCGAACGGGACAGTTGACCCCAGTGCTCCCAGTGCAGGGGATCCCCGACGAAGAGCGCATACCCCCGCATCGAGTCCGGCGCATCCGCAAGCAATGCCTTGCCCATCGGCGCAAGAGAGAACCGTCGATTGGGCTGCGAGGTGAAGACGCCGCGGCTGGCGAGCATGCGCATCAGTCGATACACCGCGTCGGGGTCGGCGCCGACGCTCTCGGCGATGGCATCCGCGGACCGCGGCCCATCGCGCAACGCTTCGACGATGCCGAGCTTGGTCACGGTGTACACACCCTGCGCGACCCAACCCGACGTGATCAAGTCGAGCACCGAGGGACCGGGCGGCTGCAGCTTGCGCTCGAACCGACGCAGCCTGCGCCGCACCGAATCGACTGCGCGGGCGATGCGAACGGGGGGAAGTTTGGGCGGGGCGTCGGCGGGCATGGCGGCCTTTCGGAACTCGGCCGGTGCGGACGCCGGCTATTTCTGGGTGGCGAGCGGGCTACCGATATGGTCGGCCGCCACCAAATTTCCCTGCCATGATGACATCACCCACGTGCTGCCCTTGCGGTTGCGTGACTTGTCGGGCCGAACGCCGTCGCGTGCACACCACCAGTCGATGAGATCGGGAATCACCTTGCCCTGGGTGCAGATCACCGGTGTGCCGGCGGCCGCGGCGATCTCGAGGATCCGGCGCCGCGCTGCCTTGCGGTCGTCGGCGTAGGCCTCCTCGGTCAGCAGCGGCTCACTCTGAATGCGCACGCCCAGCTCCTCGGCCAACGGTTCGATGGTCTGGTGGCAGCGGGTGCGGTCGGCGGCATACAACGTGTCGGCGCCGAAGGCCAGCAGTTGGCCGACCAATGACTCGGCTTGCGCTCGGCCGCGCTTGTCCAGCGGGCGCAGCCGGTCGTCGCCCTTGTATCTGGACTTGCTGCCCGCGGTGCCGTGCCGAACGATCAGGATGCTCTTGGTGTCGGCGGGAAGCTTGGCGAACCGGCGCAACACCTTCCGGTCGTGTGGGTACTGAAGCTGCTTGACCGCCGCCGAAACGGGCAGCCACTTCAACTCGTCGACTTCGTCGTTGGGTGTGAATTCGCCGTCGACGATGCGTGCCGCCCAGTACTGCACCTTCTTGATGCCCTGCTTTTCGACCGGATAGCTCACCGACGTCAACCGTCGGCCGAGGTGTGACGAATAGCCGGTCTCTTCGTGTATTTCGCGCACTGCCGTCACCGGCTCGCTCTCGCCGACGTCCACCTTGCCCTTCGGCAGCGACCAGTCGTCGTAGCGCGGTCGGTGAATCACCGCGACTTCGGGCTCGCCACCGTCGTCGCTGGATCGCCACAGCACCGCACCCGCCGCGAGTACCGCCTTGCTCGCAGGCATTACGACCTCAAGGATGCCGGTGGCGTTCCATCAGCCACACCTGATGGTCGCGCACGGTCTGGCCTTCCTGCGGTGATGCGGCCCAGCTGCCGTCGGCGCCCAGTTCCCAACTCCGGGTGGCCGGATTCATCGCCGACTCGAACATCTCATCCAGTTGTGTCTTCAGCCTCGGATCCTTCACTTGCGCCATCACTTCGACACGGCGGTCGAGATTACGATGCATCATGTCCGCACTGCCGATCCAGAACTCGTCGGTGGCGCGGAAGTGAATAATTCGTGAGTGCTCGAGGAAGCGGCCCAGAATCGAGCGGACCGTGACGTTCTCGGAGAAGCCTGCGACCCCCGGACGTAGCGCGCAGATGCCCCGCACCACGACCTCGACCCGCACTCCGGCCTGCGATGCTCGATAGAGCGCGTCGATCACCTGCTCGTCGACCAACGCATTGGCCTTCAGCCGGATTCGTCCTTCGGCACCCTCGCGCGTCGCGGCGACTTCCCGTTCGATGCGCTCGATGATGCCCCGGCGGACTCCGTGCGGGGCGACGAGCAGATTGCGGTAGGAATCCTTGCGCGAATAACCGGTCAGCGAGTTGAACAGATCGGTGAGGTCGGCGCCGATTTCGGGGGCCGCGGTCAGCAGACCGACATCCTCATACAGCCGAGCGGTTTTCGGGTTGTAGTTGCCCGTGCCGATGTGGCAGTACCGCCGGATCGCCGAACCCTCCCGCCGCACCACCAACGCCGTCTTGCAGTGCGTCTTGAGCCCGATCAACCCGTACACGACGTGCACACCGGCCTGCTCGAGCGCTCGTGCCCACTTGATGTTGGCCTGCTCGTCGAATCGCGCCTTGATCTCCACAAGGGCGACGACCTGCTTACCCGCCTCCGCGGCGTCGATCAGCGCGTTGACGATCGGGGAATCGCCCGACGTGCGGTAGAGCGTCTGCTTGATCGCAAGCACATTCGGGTCGGCGGCGGCTTGTTCGATGAACCGTTGCACCGTCGTGGAGAACGAGTCGTAGGGGTGGTGCACGAGCACGTCCCCGTCGCGCAGCGTCGCGAAGATGCTCTTCGGGGTTTCCCGTTCACCGAACGCGGGCGGGGTGGCGGGCACGAACGGCGGGTCCTTCAACTGCGGACGGTCCAAGCCGTAGATCTGCCACAGCGACGAGAGGTCCAGCAGCCCGGGCACCTCGATCACGTCACCGGGGTTCACGTCGAGCTCGCGCAGCAGCAGCTCCAACATGTTCTCGGTCATGTCGTCGGCGACCTCGAGGCGCACCGGCGAGCCGAACCGCCTGCGCGCAAGCTCCCGCTCGAGCGCCTGCAACAGATCTTCGTCGCGATCTTCCTCGACCTCGAAATCCGCATTGCGAGTGATGCGGAACGCGTGGTGCTCGACGACCTCGAGGCCGGGGAACAACACCGTCAGGAACGCCGCGATCAGTTCCTCCATCGGCAGGAAGCGCGACTTGCCTTCGCGGGGGTCGAGTTCGACGAAGCGATCGACGTTGTCGGGCACCTTGATTCGGGCGAAGTGCTGACCGCCGTCGTCGGGAGCCTTGACGGTGATGGCCAGGTTCAGGCTCAGCCCACTCACGAACGGGAACGGATGCGCCGGGTCGACGGCAAGCGGCGTCAGCACCGGGAAGACCTGCTCGTGGAAGTAGGTCGACAGACGTTCCCGCTCGGCGTCGTCGAGCTGGTTCCACGTCACGATGACGATTCCCTCGTCCGCGAGCGCCGGGCGCACCGAGTCGAGGAACACATGCGCGCACCTGTTGGCGATCTGCTGAGTGCGTTCACTGATCCGACGTAGTTGTTCGCGGGGCGAAAGGCCATCGGCCGAGCGCACCGACAGACCCATCTCGTCGCGACGTTTCAGGCCCGCAACCCGGACCATGTAGAACTCGTCGAGGTTCGAAGAGAAGATCGCGAGGAACTTCGCCCGCTCGAGCAGCGGAAGTGACGTGTCGGCGGCCAGCGCCAGCACGCGGGCGTTGAAGTCCAGCCAGCTCAGCTCGCGGTTGAGGTAGCGGTCCTCGGGCAGCGCGTTGTCGACAGCAGGAGCCGTCGCCGCAGGTGGCGCCTCCGGGGTCTTCTGGTCCTCTTCGCGCGCGGACGCCGAATCACCGGGCTCCGCATCGGTGCCATCCGATCGAACTCGTGTCTCGGCCTCTGTCATCTAACCGATCATTCCCCATCGCCGAGCGCAGCGGCTACCGACGGCCAATATCCTCAACCGCTGTTCACCTTGGCCTACCGATGGCCTGCGTCGTTGCCGTACCCACGCCGAGTCGGCGAGCCACAAGCAGGTCGTCGGGCGTGTCGATATCGCACCGCAGGCCTGGCCAGGCGCCGGTGAGCTCGATGGCACCGGAATGCTGATGCCGTCGGGCCGAATCGGGTCCGAAAAGAGGTTCAAGACCGACGCCGAAGGCAAACAGCGCAGAGGTACCGGTGCCGTGCCTGTCGCCGACGAAACTGCGGGGGTAACTGCGCGCGGCGGCGATCGCCTCGGCCAGTTCCTGCGGCTGCAGGGCTGGCAGATCACCTTGCAGCGCAACAATATTCGATGTCGAGTCGCGAATAACAGTCTCCGCCGCTGAGATCGCATTGTTCAGCGGATTGCGGTGACCGTCCGGCGTCGGGTCGGTGACCACGTGCGCACCCATCTCGAGCGCGGCCTCGGCAGCAACCTGGTCGGGGGTGACGACGGTGACCGTCAGCAGCGCGGGGACCGCCAGCGCGGCCTTGATGGTGTCGACCATCATCGCCAGCACCACGGCTTCCCTGGTCGCGGCGGAGAACACCGGGGCGAGCCGCGTCTTGGCGGCGGCGAGCCGCTTGACGGCGATGACCAATCCGACGTCAGCAGGCGCGCCGGTCTGCGTGCCGCTCATAGGAACTCATCCTGCCAGCCCGCGCCAGCTAGGGTTGAGCCGTGGTCGAGGCGGCGGTAATGGGGGCCGGTGCGTGGGGAACTGCGCTGGCCAAGGTGTTGGCGGATGCCGGCAATGACGTCGTGCTGTGGGCCCGCCGCGAGGAGCTGGCCGATGAGATCAACAGCACTCACCGCAGTCCGGAGTACCTCGGCGACGTCGAACTGCCGAAGTCGATCCGCGCCACCAGTGATCCTGCCGAAGCGCTGTCGAATGCGTGCACGGTGCTGCTCGCGGTGCCGTCGCAGACCCTTCGGGCCAATCTCACCGAATGGAGCGGGCTGCTCGGCGACGACGTGACGCTGGTCAGTCTGGCCAAGGGCATCGAGCTGGACACGTTGATGCGAATGAGCCAGGTGGTGATCCAGGTGACGGGCGCCGACCCGTCGCGGGTGGCCGTCGTCACCGGCCCCAACCTGGCCAGCGAGATCGCCGAGGAACAACCCGCGGCCACCGTCGTCGCCTGTGCCGATTCCGGCCGGGCGGTCACGCTGCAGCGTGCGCTGGCCACCGGGTACTTCCGCCCGTACACGAACGCCGACGTCATCGGCGCCGAAGTGGGCGGCGCGTGCAAGAACGTCATCGCGCTGGCCTGCGGGATGGCGTCGGGTATCGGTATGGGCGAGAACTCGTTGGCGGCCATCATCACCCGCGGCCTCGCCGAGATCATGCGCCTGGGAATTGCGTTGGGCGCCAAACCCGCCACGCTGGCCGGTTTGGCCGGAGTCGGCGATCTCGTCGCCACGTGCACGTCGCCGCATTCGCGTAACCGCACCTTCGGATCCCGGCTCGGCAAAGGGCAGTCGCTCGAGGCGGCGAAGCTTGCGGCGGGCGGCCATATCGCCGAGGGTGTGACCTCCTGCGAATCGGTGCTGGCGCTTGCCGCCAGCTATGACGTCGAGATGCCGTTGACCGACGCGGTTCACCGCGTGTGCCACAAGGGATTTTCGGTACCGGAGGCGGTCGCGCTGCTGCTCGGTCGCAGCACCAAGCCGGAGTAGGCGAATGTCGGGCATGTATGGCGATTCCACCAGAAGCGTCAAAGCCGTTGGTCCGGAAGCGATTCCAGGAGCACCGTTGGCGCAACCACCGATTCTCGCTGCCGCATATCACATTCCACCGAGCGAAGACGACACGCTCGACAGCTACGGGCGCTATCACAATCCAACGTGGCGCCAATTGGAATCGGCCCTCGCCGAACTGGAAGGCGCCACCGCGGCGTTGACGTTCGGATCGGGGATGGCGGCTATCACGTCGGTGCTGCGAGCCCTCACCAAACCGCGCTCCACGGTGGTTGTGCCCGCCGACGGCTACTACCAGGTGCGTCGATACGCGGCGGAATATCTTGCACCGCAGGGGATCAACGTCGTCGAGGCGACATGCGCGGACATCATCGACGCCGCCTCGAGCGCCGATGTGGTGCTCGCCGAGACGCCGTCGAACCCCGGCCTGGACGTGGTCGATCTCCACAGCCTCGCGCTGACATGCCGGGAACGTGGCGCGACGCTCGTCGTCGACAACACCACCGCGACACCGCTGGGGCAGCAGCCGCTGTCGCTCGGTGCAGACCTCGTGGTGGCCAGCGCCACCAAATCGCTTTCGGGGCATCACGACGTGCTCGCGGGCTACGTCGCGGGCAGTCACCCGGATCAGATGGCCGCGATCGAAAACGAGCGCAGGCTCGCGGGCCCGATACTCGGCGCGTTCGAGGCGTGGATGGTGTTGCGCAGCATCGGCACCGCGGGCCTACGGTTCGAGCGCCAATGCCAGAACGCGCTCGCGATCGCGTTGACGCTGCGGGCGCATCCCGCCGTGCGGTCGGTGCGCTACCCGGGACTGCCGGAGGACCCGTCGCACGCGGTGGCCAACCGGCAGATGAAGCGCTTCGGCGGGATCGTGGCGATCGAACTCTCCGACGCCGCCGCCGTCCACGCACTGGTTCAGAACAGCAATCTGCTCGTCTCCTCGACCAGCTTCGGCGGTATCCACAGTTCGGTCGATCGCCGGGCCCGGTGGGGAGACCAGGTGGGCGACGGCTTCGCCCGCTTCTCCGCGGGTATCGAGGACACCGAGGATCTGGTAGCCGACATCGAGCAGGCGCTCGGCTAAAGGCCAGGTCGCGGCCGTAGATCGTGCGTGTTTCGGTAGGGGCGGTAGCCTCTCTAGGTTGTGAATGCCCGACACCAGCCCGGCGCAGCCGGTCGCGTCCGTGTCGCCGTCGTGTACGGCGGACGCAGCTCCGAGCACGCGATCTCCTGCGTTTCCGCAGGTAGCATCCTGCGCCACCTCGATCCCGAGCGCTTCGAGGTGGTCGCGGTCGGTATCACGCCCGGCGGGTCCTGGGTACTGACCAACGCCGAGCCGGACACCCTCGCGATCGCCGACGGACGGCTGCCCGAGGTCAGCGGCGCGTCGGGGACCGAACTGGCGCTTCCGGCCGATCCCGGTCGCGGCGGACAATTGCTGTCGCTGGGTCAAGGCGCCGCGGGTGAGCTGCTGGCGTCGGTGGATGTGGTGTTCCCGGTACTGCACGGGCCCTACGGCGAGGACGGCACCATCCAGGGGCTGCTGGAACTGTCCGGCGTGCCGTATGTCGGCGCGGGCGTGCTCGCCAGCGCGGCGGGCATGGACAAGGAATTCACCAAGAAGCTGCTCGTCGCCGACGGCCTGCCGATCGGTGACCACGTGGTGTTGCGTCCGCACGAGGAGACGCTGGAACTCGAGGAGCGCGAACGACTCGGGCTGCCCGTCTTCGTCAAGCCTGCGCGCGGCGGCTCATCGATCGGCGTCAACCGGGTCACCGCATGGGATGAGCTGCCCGCCGCGATCGCCGATGCGCGCAAACACGACCCGAAGGTCATCGTCGAGGCGGCTGTAGCGAGGCCGCGAACTCGAATGCGGCGTACTGGAATTCCCCGACGGCAGCGTCGAAGCGAGCACCGTCGGCGAAATCCGGGTGGCGGGCGTGCGCGGCCGCGAGGACGCGTTCTATGACTTCGCCACCAAATACCTCGAGGACGCCGCCGAACTCGACGTGCCCGCCAAAGTCGACGACGACGTCGCCGACGAGGTGCGCAGGCTCGCGATCCGGGCGTTCCGCGCGATCGACTGTCAGGGTCTTGCCCGCGTCGACTTCTTCCTGACCGACGACGGCCCCGTCGTCAACGAGATCAACACGATGCCCGGGTTCACCACGATCTCGATGTACCCGAGGATGTGGGCGGCCAGCGGCGTCGACTATCCGACCCTGCTGGCGGCGATGGTGGACACCGCGCTGGCGCGGGGGACCGGCCTGCGCTAACGGGCGGGCGCCGGATCGACCGCCTTGGCGGGCATCGTCTTCGCGATCGTCTGCGAGATCTCCTGGATGGGCGTCGGGCCCGATCCGCTCGGCAGGGTCAGGGCTATATATACGGGGCGGTCCACCGCGAACCAGGTGCTCCTGTCCGCGTCGGTCAGCTCGAACCAAGCCACGGGCTCGACGACCTGGGTGGGGGCACCGGCGACGAAGTCCAGCGGGCGGTCGAGCCCGCACCGCAGGATCACCGGTTCGGTTACCGACTCCGCCCGCCATGCAGCCGCGCCTGCCGGTGCGGGATCGGCCGCCGGTGCGCGCCGGTAGTCGCCCAGCTGGTCGGGCAGCGCAGCCATCAACGCAGTGCATTCGGGGCTGCCCGCTTGCGGTGCGGGCACCGTTGCGATGGGAACCGGGTCCTCCTGCGCGGGGGCCTGCCGCAACACCGCGACCGCCAGCACGGCGACGATCGCCCCGACGGCGATGGCGATCGCGGCGATCAACAGTGCGCGAGGCGGTCCATCGGTGCTGTCGTCGGCCGTGGATGCCACGAGGGCAACTCTAGGGTCGGGTTGGGGCGGCGATCGGGCAGGTCAGCGTGCGAGTGATTCCGGCGACCTGCTGAACGGTCGGCACGACGGAGTTCTGCAGCTCGTCCTCGGTGTCGGCGGCGATGCGCGCCACCACGTCATACGGACCGGTGACGTACTCGGCGGAGCGCACCCCGGCCAGTTCGGCCAGCTGCTTGGCGACGACCTCGGCGCGGCCCACATCGGTCTGGATCAGCATGAAAGCCTCGACCACCCGGTGTCTCCTCCGTTCCGCTGCATAGACTCCACGCCGCAGGGAAACCAAAAGTACCGCAGGTTCGGCTTGTGTTCAGCGCGCACAAAATGGAGGGGGTGCCATGGCCGGCGATGAGCCCGTCGAGAGCCTTGCCGGGCTGGGGGAGTTCGCCATCATCGACCGGCTGGTCGCGGGCCGGGACCAGCCCGCGGCGGTCGGCGTAGGACCCGGCGATGACGCGGCCGTGCTTGTCGCAGGCGACGGCAGGACCGTGGTGTCCACCGACATGCTGGTGGAGGGCAGGCACTTCCGGCTCGACTGGTCGTCACCGTATGACGTCGGCCGCAAAGCCATCGCGCAGAACGCGGCGGACATCGAGGCCATGGGTGCCGCGGCGACCGCGTTCGTGGTCGCGTTCGGCGCGCCGGGATACACCCCCGCCGCGCAGCCGGTCGAACTCGCCGACGGTATGTGGGCGGAGGCCCGCATGCTCGGCGCGGGGATCGTCGGCGGCGACCTGGTGAGCGCCCCGCAGTGGGTGATCGCGGTGACCGTGCTCGGCGATCTCGCCGGGCGCGCGCCGGTGCTGCGGTCGGGCGCACGCACGGGCGACACCCTTGCCGTCGCGGGTGTTCTTGGCCGATCCGCTGCGGGATATCACCTGTGGGACAACAATATCGACGGTTTCGACGAGCTGCGCATGGCGCACGTGACACCAGAGCCGCCATACGGTCAGGGCCGTGTCGCAGCCGACGGAGGCGCGACGGCGATGACGGATGTCTCCGACGGGCTTGTGGCCGATCTCGGCCATATCGCGCACGCGTCGGGAGTCGGGATCAATGTGTCGACCGCGGCGCTTTCGGCCGATCGCGACGCGCTGTCGGTGGTCGCAGCCGCCGTCGGCGTCGATCCGTGGGCATGGGTGCTCGGCGGGGGCGAGGACCATGCGTTGGTCGCGACGTTCCACGGCGCGCCGCCGAAGGGCTGGCGCGCCATCGGCACGGTGATCGATGCTCCGCCGCGGGTGCTGGTCGACGGCGAGGAGTGGTCGGGAAATCCGGGCTGGCAGTCGTATCAGTGAGCCGAGCCGCTAGGTTCATCTCTCGTGACTGCACGCCCCTTGAACGAACTGGTCGAAGAGGGCTGGGCGCGGGCGCTCGAGCCGGTGGCAGGTCAGGTCGCGCAGATGGGGGAGTTCCTGCGGGCCGAGATCGCGGCGGGCAACGGTTATCTGCCCGCCGGGGAGAATGTGTTGCGGGCGTTCACGTTTCCGTTCGATCAGGTGCGGGTGCTGATCGTCGGGCAGGATCCGTACCCGACACCGGGGCACGCCGTTGGTCTCAGCTTCTCGGTCGCCGCAGACGTGCGCCCGCTGCCGCGCAGCCTTGCCAACATCTTCGCCGAGTACGGCAAGGACCTGGGCTATCCGGCGCCTGCCACCGGCGATCTCACGCCGTGGTGCGAGCGTGGGGTGACCCTGCTCAACAGGGTGCTCACCGTGCGGCCCGGCACGCCGGCGTCGCACAGGGGCCAGGGCTGGGAGGCCGTCACCGAATGTGCGATCCGCGCGTTGGTGGCCCGGTCGCAGCCGTTGGTGGCGGTGCTGTGGGGTCGCGACGCGTCGACGCTGCGGCCGATGCTCGACGGCAGCGACTGCGTCGCGATCGAGTCGGCGCACCCATCGCCGCTGTCGGCATCGAGGGGATTCTTCGGGTCGCGGCCGTTCAGCCGCGCCAATCAACTACTCGAACAGATGGGCGCCGAGCCGATCGACTGGCGGCTGCCCTGAGACGCGGGCTCTAGCCGCGGGTGACCTTGCCTGCCTTGATGCAGGATGTGCAGACGTTGATGCGCTTCTTGTTGCCACCGGGACGGCTCACGGCGCGCACACTCTGGATGTTCGGGTCCCAGCGACGGCTGGTCCGGCGATGGGAGTGCGAAACCGACTTGCCGAAGCCGGGGACCTTCCCGCAGATATCGCAGACGGCAGCCATATCGTGAACTCCTCGGATCAGTACTTTCGGGGGACTAAGTTCGTTTCGCCGGGGCCCGGCGACCGGTCGCCCCGACAACCTGACCAGGATACCGGGCCGCAAAGAGATCGCCAAAACGCCGTCCACCGGCTGCAGACCCGGCCGGTCGATGTGACAGGCGATGTCGCGCTCAGTGGATAGGCTGGCGCCCACCGGGGGTTTCCCTTGTTTGGGCGGGAGGTGGGTGACTGATGGCCGAGCCTGGTCGGCGGCTGGATGCATCGGGCCTGCGTGAATGGGCCCACACCTCGGTCAGCGACCTGATCGCGCACACCGACGAGATCAACCGGCTGAACGTGTTCCCCGTCGCCGACGCCGACACCGGCACCAACATGCTGTTCACCATGCGCGGGGCCTGGGCCGAGGCGGACGCCCTGGCGCGCGACAGCGGCGTGGCAGGGGTGACGGCGGCGCTGGCCCGCGGCGCGCTGCACGGCGCACGGGGCAATTCCGGGGTGATCCTCTCCCAGATCCTTCGCGGCCTTTCCGACGTCACCGCGGAAGCCGACGCCGAGCGACGTGGCGAGCTCGGCGACATCGACGGCGCTGTTCTTGCCGCGGCCCTTCGCCATGCGGTCGGACTCGTCGTGGTGTCGATGGGCGAGTCGGTGCCGGGCACCATCGTGTCGGTGCTGCAGGCCGCCGCCCAAGCGGCCGAGGACGCCGTCGCAGGGGGCGCCGACCTCCCCGATGTGGTGACCGCCGCGTCGGATGCGGCGGTGATCGCACTCGACAAGACCACCGAGCAGCTCGACGTGCTCACCGATGCGGGCGTGGTCGACGCGGGAGGTCGCGGTCTGCTTGTGCTTCTCGATTCGCTTTCGAAGACCGTTTCCGGTCACGCCCCCGCGCGACAGGTTTACGTGCCTGCCCCGCGCGGTGTCGATGCCGTCGTCGCCGCGCCCGGTCCGCGGTTCGAGGTGATGTACCAGCTGGAGCGGCTGCGAGCCCGACGGCGTCGAGCATCTCCGACAGCGGCTCGACGAGCTCGGAGACTCGATCGCGATCGCGGCGTCCGCCTCCGACGGCGGCGGGCGCTACTCGGTGCACGTGCACTCCGACGACGCAGGCGGCGCCATCGAGGCGGCGCTGCCGTTCGGGGTGCCGAGCCGGATCCAGATCACCGCGCTCACCGGCGGCTCCGGTACGCATGCGCCTGGCGGTTGGACGCGCGAACGCGCCGTGCTGGCGGTCGTCGACGGAGACGGGGCCGCCGAGCTCTTCGCCGGCGAAGGAGCGCACGTTCTGCGGCCCGACCCTGGCGCGACGGACCCGACGACCGCGGTGACCGCCAAGGATCTGCTGCGCGGGCTCGTCGACACCGGCGCCGCCCAGATCATGGTGCTGCCCAACGGTTTCGTGGCGGCCGAGGAACTGGTCGCGGGCTGCACCGCCGCGATCGGCTGGGGTATCGACGTGGTTCCGGTGCCCGCGGGCTCGATGGTGCAGGGGCTGGCGGCGCTTGCAGTTCACGACACCGAGAGGCAGGCGGTCGACGACGGCTACACAATGGCCCGCGCAGCCGCAGGCGCTCGGCACGGCTCGGTCCGGGTCGCCACCGAGGAAGCGCTGACATGGGCGGGCGCGTGCGAACCCGGCCAGGGCCTCGGTATCGCCGGTGACGAAGTACTGATCGTCGCCGAGGACATCACGGTCGCAGGCGTCGGGCTGATCGACCTGCTCCTCGTCGCGGGTGGAGAGCTGGTGACCGTCCTCAGCGGTGCCGGCGTGGATCCCGCTGTCGGCGAAGCACTTCAGCGGCATGTGCACAACGAGCATCTGGGCACCGAGTTGGTGACCTATCAGACCGGTCACCGCGGTGACGCGCTGTTGATCGGGGTCGAGTAGCAGTGGTCGCGCTGTCCGATCGGCTGGAATACGTTCTCGGGGCCAAGGCGGCGGGCCAGCTCGAGGAGTACTTCGGCATCCGCACCGTCAACGACCTCGTGCGCCACTACCCGCGGAAGTACAACACGGGCTCGACGGTGCTCGAGGAGGATGACGAGCCGCCGGAGGAAGGTGAGCACATCACCTTCGTGGACACCATCACGAAGGCCGAACCGAAGTGGACGAATCGCACGCCGAAGCGCGAGTTCCTTGTCATCACCCTCGGACACCGCCGCCCAAAAGTGACCGCGACGTTCTTCAACGCGAAGTATCTCAAGAGGGGACTGGTCGAGGGCGTCCGCGTGATCCTGTCGGGTGAGGTCGGATACTACAAGGGCACAATGCAATTGACCCATCCGGCTTTTCTCATACTGGACTCCGGCAAGGGTTCTCGACTCCTTGGCGAAGATCGCGGAGACGTCGAGAGATTCGAGCGGCGAGGTTCTGCTCGAGGGATTCGAGCGCGACTTCTTCCCGATCTATCCGGCCAGTTCCAAGCTGCAGAGCTGGGATATCTACGCCTGCGTGCGCCAAGTGCTCGACGTGCTCGACCCCGTCGCCGATCCGTTGCCGGAATCTGTTCTCATGAGCGCGGAATCTGATGTCGGAGGACGAGGCGCTTCGCGCGATCCACCTGTCGGAGAACGAAGCCGAGCGTGACCGTGCTCGTGAGCGGCTTGCGTTCGACGAGGCTGCGGGTCTGCAGTGGGCCCTCGTGTCGCGCAGGCACGGCGAACTCGGCGAATCGGGCCCGCCCGCTCCCGCCAAGGACGACGGGCTGCTCTCTGCCATGAAGGCGCAACTGCCGTTCGAGTTGACGACCGGCCAGAAAGACGTGTTGGAAACGCTGTCCGCCGAAATCGCCGGAACCCGTCCGATGAACCGGATGCTTCAGGGCGAGGTCGGCTCGGGGAAGACCATCGTGTCGGTGCTCGCCATGCTGCAGATGGTCGACGAGGGTTACCAGTGCGCGCTGCTCGCTCCGACGGAAGTCCTTGCCGCCCAGCACGCTCGCTCTGTGCGTGACGTTCTCGGCCCGTTGGCCATGGCGGGCCAACTCGGCGGTGTCGAGAACGCGACACGCGTGGCGCTGCTGACCGGATCCATGTCGGCCCAGCAGAAGAAACAGGTGCGCGACGAGGTCGCCTCCGGTGCGGCCGGGATCGTCATCGGCACACACGCGCTGCTCCAGGACGCCGTCGACTTCCACAAACTCGGCATGGTGGTGGTCGACGAACAACACCGGTTCGGTGTCGAGCAGCGAGATCGACTGCGCTCCAAGGCGCCCGACGGCCTGACGCCACACCTTCTGGTGATGACCGCGACCCCGATTCCGCGCACGGTGGCGCTGACCGTCTACGGCGACCTCGAGACATCGACGCTGCGCGAGCTGCCACGCGGTCGGCAACCGATTGCCACCAACACGATCTTCATCTCGCAGAAACCAAAATGGCTGGACCGCGCGTGGACCCGCATCGTCGAGGAGGTGCGGGCGGGTCGTCAGGCATACGTCGTCGCATCGCGAATCGACGAGAGCGACAAGAAAGCCGGCGGTGACGATGCCGGGCCGCCCGCGGTCACGGTGGTCGAACTGCTCGAGCATCTTCGCCACGGGCCACTGACCGGACTGCGGTTGGGGTTGATGCACGGCAAGCTGCCCGCCGACGAGAAGGACGCCGCGATGGCGGCGTTCCGCGCGGGCGAGATCGATGTTCTGGTGTGTACCACCGTCATCGAGGTCGGCGTCGACGTGCCCAATGCGACGGTGATGTTCGTGATGGACGCCGACCGTTTCGGCATCAGCCAGCTTCACCAGCTGCGGGGCCGAATCGGCCGCGGCGAGCACGCCAGCCTGTGTCTGCTCGCGACCCGCCTGCCGGAGGACTCCAAAGCCGGTGAACGGCTCAAGGCGGTCGCGAGGACGCTCGACGGTTTCGAGCTGGCCGATCTGGATCTCGCGGAGCGCCGCGAAGGGGACGTGCTCGGGTACAGCCAATCGGGCCGGGCCATCACGCTGCGCTTCCTGTCGCTGTTCGAGCATCGCGAGATCATCGAAGAGGCGCGCGCCTTCTGTCAGTCGCACTATCCGAGCGCACCGGCCGATCCCGGAATGGCGCTCCTGGCGGCACAATTCACCGACACAGAGCGCGTCGAATACCTGGACAAGTCATGAGCCGCAAACGGCTGGCGTGGCTGACCCTCGCGGTCATACTGGCCGTGGCGGTGGCGTGCCAGACCGTCGCATCGGCGAGTCAGCGGGCGGCGTTGTTCGTCGCGCAGTCCGACGCGCCGAGGGTCGCCGCAGGCGTCGATGTGCTGGCGGGGCTGGCGCAGATACCGCTGCGTACCCGCGGATTCGACTACCGCAGAGCGGCGTTCGGCGATTCGTGGACGGACGACAACCCGGCTCCTGGCGGTCACAACGGTTGCGACACCCGCAATGACATTCTCGACCGCGACCTCGTAGACAAGGCATATGTGTCGATCAAGCGGTGCCCCAACGCCGTCGCGACCGGAACATTGCACGATCCGTACACCAACGAGTTCGTCATGCTCGTCCGCGGCAACCGGACAGGTGCGTCCGTGCAGATCGACCACATCGTCCCGTTGGCGCTCGCGTGGGATCTCGGGGCCCGCGACTGGCCGGACGACCTGCGACTGCGGTTCGCCAACGATCCGGCGAATCTGCTTGCGGTGGCGGGAGCGCCCAACCAGGACAAGGGCGATTCCGAACCGGCGCTGTGGATGCCGCCCAACGCCGCCTTCCGCTGCCAGTACGCCGTGGCTTTCATCGCGGTGCTTCGCGGCTATGATCTGCCCGTCGACGCGCCGTCGGCCGTCGTGCTGCGCGATGCCGCGGCCACCTGCCCGACCAGTTGAAAGTAGCTATGCTCCAGCCGAATCCGATGTGTCGAAGCGCTGCGGTCGTGATCGCTGCCTGCGTCGTCTTCGCACCGGTGGGCTGCTCGTCATCGGGGTCGCCTTCTGCGGTGGAGACGAGCTCGATCAGGATCGTCATCGAAGGCGAGACCCGCACGGTCGAAGGAAGGATCGTCTGCGCGGACGGACCGACGGGTGAGGTGAGCATCGAGGTCGATCCGCCGAATACCGCACCGGGCGCGACGGTTCCCGACCCGATCGTTGTCCTCGACCTCACACCGCAAGGTGATGCGCCGTCGGTCTCACTGCTCGCGATCACCCTTCCCGACATCGGGCTCTCGGCGGGACGCTATCGAACGACGGGACCGCCGGCGGCGGCGAAATCGGGAAACACGTACACGGTCAAGGGACAGGCAACCGTGGTGGGAACGCCTCCGGACCGACCGACGTACAAGGAGTTCGAGCTCGAACTCACCTGCCCCTAAGTGCCGGTGTAGGTTTCGGGATCCGGACGGAACCGGGTGCCGTCGTCGAGACCGTTGAGCGTGGCCATCTCGTCGTCGGTCAGCTCGAAGTCGAACACGTCGAGGTTCGACCTCACCCGCTCCGGCGACGACGAACGCGGGATGACGATGTTGCCCAACTGGATGCTCCACCGGATAAGCGCCTGAGCCGGGGACTTGCCGTGCGCCTCGGCCACCGACACGATCGTCGGATTGTCCAGCAGCCGTCCGACCCCCAACGGGCCGTAGGCCTCCGTGACGATCCCGCGGCTCTCGTTGACCGCGCGCAGCGCGGCCTGATTGAGCAGCGGGTGCAGCTCGATCTGGTTGACGACAGGTGCGACGAAGGACAGGTCGACGATGTCGGCGAGATGCTCCTCGTGGAAGTTCGCGACGCCGATCGAACGGGTGAGCCCGTTTCCCTTCAACGACAACAACCCACCCCAGCTGTCCACGTACTTGCCCTGCTCACCCGCGGGCCAGTGGATCAGGTAGAGATCGACGTAGTCGAGGCCGAGGCGTTCCAGGCTCGCGGCCAGCGCGTCCTGGGACGACTGGTAGCCCTGGTCGGCGGTGGCCAACTTGGTGGTGACGAACAGCTCGTCGCGGGGCAGACCCGACGACGCGATCGCACGGCCGACCGCGGCCTCGTTGCCGTAGGCGGATGCGGTGTCGAGCAGCCGGTAGCCGGCCTCCAGCGCCGCAGAAACCGACTCCTCGGTCTCGGCGTCCGACAGCTCGCCGACGCCGAGACCGATGACCGGCATCGTGTGGTCGTCGTTCAGAGTGACCGAAGGAACTGCAGCCGCCGACGTCATGTCACCTATCCCTGCTTGTTGGCTCAATTGAAGGTCCGTGGGTCGGGACCCAGCCGAGTTCCATCGCCGAGCGACGAGATGGACGCCATGTCCTGCTCGGTCAGCTCGAAATCGAACACGTCGAAGTTGCTCACTATCCGCTCGGGGGTCACCGACTTCGGGATGACTATATTGCCGAGCTGGATATGCCACCTAATCAGTACCTGGGCAGGCGTTTTTCCGCGTCTCTCCGAGACCGCCGTCACGATCGGATCGTCCAAAAGGGATCCCTGACCCAAGGGCGCCCACGCCTCGGTGGCGATGCCGAGCTGGGCGTGTACTTCGCGCAGCTCCTCCTGCGGTAACCGCGGATTCAGCTCGACCTGGTTGACGGCGGGCACGATCCCGGTCGCGTCGATCAGGATCCGCAGGTGCTCCGGCTCGAAGTTGCTCACCCCGATCGAGGAGACCCGACCCTGGTCGTGCAGGTGTGCGAACGCCTTGAACGTCTCGACGAACGTGTTCTTCGCAGGCATCGGCCAGTGGATCAGATACAGGTCGAGGCGATCGGTGCCGAGGCGCTCGAGACTGGCGTCGAACGCTCTCAGTGTGCTGTCGTATCCCTGGTCGGCATTCCAGAGCTTCGTCGTGATGAAGACGTCATCGCGGGGCACCCCGGACGTGGCGATCGCCAGGCCGGTCTCGGCCTCGTTGCCATAGATGGAGGCGGTATCGATATGGCGGTAGCCCGCGTCGAGCGCGGCCGCAACCGCCCTTGTGGTCTCGTCGGGCGGCGTCTGGAACACGCCGAGGCCGACCTGCGGAATCGAGTTACCGTCGTTCAGCTTTAACAAGGGAGAAGCCATGGCGCGAAGTCTGCCAGCCCGACCTGAGTCCTCCACCGGAGCAGGTGCCGCGTCGTCGAAGCCCGACTTTCGGGACAGGTTGCTCAAGGTCACCGGCGGCCCGACCGTGCACGCCATGAGACGAATGCCCGATCGGATCAAGCGGCTGCTGCTGAGGGGCCGCTCGATCACCATCGACGGCAACACACTGGACACCACCCTGCAGCTCTCGCTGGCCGCGTCGCGACTCTCCGGTCGCGAGGGACTGATCCTCAGCGAGGACCCGGCAACCGCGCGCAGGCGCCTGAACCTGGTGGTTGCCGGGTTCCCGCGGGTGCCGGCCGACGTCACGACTTCGGACGTCACGGTGCCTGGACCTGGCGGCGACATTCCTGCGGTACACATTCGCCCGAAGGCCGGCGGTGACCGGGCGCCGCTGCTGGTCTACTTCCACGGCGGCGGCTTCGTCGTCGGCGGCTATGAGACGCACGGCAACCTGTGCGAGTTCATCTCCGACCGGGCGCGTGTGCACGTGTTGTTCGTCGACTATCGCCTGGCGCCCGAGCACAAGGCGCCCGCGGCCGCCGAGGACGCGTACGCCGCTTATCTGTGGGCCTGCGAGCACGCCGCGGAACTTGGCGCAGACCCCGATCGCGTCGCCGTCGGCGGAGACAGCGCGGGCGGCAACCTCGCCGCGGTGGTGTCACTGCGCGCCCGCAACGAAGGGGCTCCGATGCCCGTCATGCAGCTGCTGCTGTACCCGATGTGCGACTTCACCGCGCACACGCGCTCGATGGACCTCTTCGCCGACGGCTACTTCCTGCGCCGCTGGGATATGGACTTCTGCCACGACCAGTACGTCGGCGGCTCGGGTATCGATCCTGCCGATCCGCGGGTCTCGCCCCTGCGCGCCGAGGATCTGTCCGGCCTACCGCCGGCGCTGCTGGTGACCGCGGGGTTCGACCCGTTGCTCGATCAGGACCGTCAATTCGCCGCCGCGTTGTCGTCGGCGGGCATCGCGGTCGACCTGCGCGAGTACGGATCGCTGATCCACGCCTTCCCGAATTTCTTCGGTCTCGGTGGCGGCGCCGCTGCGGCCGTGGACGAGATCATTTCCGCCCTGCGCGCGCATCTGCACCGGAGCTGACGAACTGACAGAACCTCGCCGGTACCCTTGACGCGTGGCCACGAAACCCAAGAAGAACGCTCGCTACGACCTCAACGCCGCTGACCGCAGGCGCAACCTGCTGATTCAGATCGGTCTGACCTCGATCGTGGTCCTGCTCGGTGTCGGGTTGGTGCTCTACATCGTGATGGGCGCCGACAAGAAGCCCGCTGCAGGCGAGGCCAAGTCGATCCAGGTGTCGTCGAGCAAGCTCATCACCAAGGAGGGCACTACCGAGCCGAAGGCCGTGGTGTCGCTCTACGAAGACTTCCTGTGCCCGCACTGCGGAGACTTCGAGAAGACGTTCGGGCCGACGATCAACCAGCTCATCGACAGCGGAGCCATCGCTGCCGACTACTACATGGTCGCGATCCTGGACTCGCCGAGCACCGGTGAACTACTCTTCGCGCTCGGCCGGTGCCGCGTATTGCGTGGCCGACGAGTCGAAGGAGGCGTTCCGCCGCTTCCATGCCGCGCTGTACGCCCAGCAACCCGGCGAAACCGGAGGCGACTTCCCCGATGACGCCCGGCTGATCGAGGTCGCGCGCCAGGCAGGCGCCGGGGGCACCGTGCCGGACTGCATCAACAAGGGCAAGTACGTGGAGATGGCTCAGGGCTTGGCCAGCGCGTCGGGAATCCAGTCCACCCCGACGGTGAAGATCAACGGCCAGGAGTTCGACATCGCGGGCAAGACACCCGACGACCTGGTGAACGAGGTCAAGTCGATCGTCGGTGACGTACCGGGCCTGATGACAAGGCCGGCCGCGCCGAACCCGACGCCACCTCCGGCACCGCCGACCGCGCCGTGACAGTCACCGCCGACAGCTCGGCAGAGCCTGCCGACCGCCCCGCCGAGGTCGCTGCCGACGAGGTGAGGTCACGGCGTCGACGTGCCCCGTGCCTCCGCGGTGTGGGTGCTGATCGCCGGTGCGGTCGGGCTGGCAGCCGCGCTGACGCTGACGATCGAGAAGATCGAAATACTGATCAACCCCGACTACGTGCCGTCGTGCAGCATCAACCCGGTGCTGTCCTGCGGGTCGGTGATGATCACCCCGCAGGCCTCGGCGTTCGGCTTCCCGAACCCGCTCATCGGCATCGTGTCCTTCACCGTCGTCGTGATCACCGGTGTGCTTGCGCTGGCCAAGGTGCGGCTGCCGCGGTGGTACTGGGGCGGACTGGCAGTCGGCACGTTGCTCGGAGTCGCGTTCATCCACTGGCTGATCTTCCAGAGCCTCTACCGCATCGGCGCGCTGTGCCCTTACTGCATGGTGGTCTGGGCGGTCACCATCCCGCTTCTCGTCGTGGTGGCATCCATCGCCCTGCAACCGCAGCGCCAGAACGGTGTGGCGCGGGTGATCCACCAGTGGCGCTGGTCGCTGGTCACGCTGTGGTTCACCGCGCTGATCCTGATGATCCTGGTGCGGTTCTGGAATTACTGGTCGACCCTGATTTAGTCGGGGCGCCAGGGGTTGGCGATAGGGTTCTTTGGTGATTTCCAAAATCCTGGTGGCCAATCGCGGCGAGATCGCGATCCGCGCGTTTCGCGCCGCCTACGAGATGGGCATCACGACTGTCGCGGTGTACCCGTATGAGGATCGCAACTCCCAGCACCGGCTGAAGGCCGACGAGTCGTATCAGATCGGCGAGACGGGCCATCCGGTCCGCGCGTACCTCTCGGTCGACGAGATCATCAGGGTCGCCAAGCAGGCGGGTTGCGACGCGGTCTACCCCGGATACGGATTCCTTTCGGAGAACCCAGATCTGGCGGCAGCGTGTGCCGAGGCCGGTATCACGTTCGTCGGCCCCGGTGCCGACGTGCTCGAGCTGACGGGTAACAAGGCACGCGCGATCGCGGCCGCGCGGGCGGCCGGTCTGCCCGTGCTGACGTCGTCGGCGCCGTCGGCGTCGGTCGATGAACTCGTCGCCGCGTCGTCGAGCATGGAGTTCCCGTTGTTCGTCAAGGCGGTGTCCGGCGGTGGTGGCCGCGGGATGCGGCGGGTAACGGATGCCGCGGCACTGCCGGAGGCGATCGAGGCGGCCAGCCGCGAGGCGGAGTCGGCGTTCGGAGACGCGACGGTGTATCTCGAGCAGGCGGTGCTCAACCCGCGCCATATCGAGGTGCAGATCCTGGCCGACAGGCACGGCAACGTGATGCATCTTTTCGAGCGCGACTGCAGCCTGCAGCGGCGCCATCAGAAGGTCATCGAGCTGGCGCCAGCGCCGAACCTGCCCGAGGAGCTGCGGGCCACGATGTGTGCCGACGCAATCGCATTCGCGCGCGAGATCAACTACTCGTATGCGGGCACCGTCGAGTTCCTGCTCGACGAGCGTGGACATCACGTCTTCATCGAGATGAACCCGCGGATCCAGGTCGAGCACACCGTCACCGAGGAGATCACCGACGTCGATCTGGTCGCCTCGCAGATGCGGATCGCAGACGGCGAGACGCTCGAGCAGATCGGGCTGAGTCAGGACAGCCTGGTGGTGCACGGAGCGGCGATGCAGTGCCGGATCACCACCGAGGATCCCGCCAACGGCTTCCGCCCCGACACGGGCCGTATCACCGCGTACCGCTCACCAGGCGGCGCGGGTATCCGGTTGGACGGCGGCAGCAACCTCGGTGCGGAGATCAGCGCGCATTTCGACTCGATGCTGGTCAAGCTCACCTGCCGGGGCCGCGACTTCTCCGCGGCGATCACGCGCGCCCGCCGCGCTCTTGCCGAGTTCCGGATCAGGGGTGTGTCGACGAACATCCCGTTCCTGATGGCCGTGGTCAACGACCCGGACTTCCGGGCCGGTCGGATCACGACGTCGTTCATCGATGAGCGGCCGTATCTGCTGACCGCACGCACGCCGGCCGACCGCGGCACCAAGATCCTCAACTACCTCGCCGATGTGACGGTGAACCAACCGCACGGGCCGCGCCCGTCGACGGTGTACCCGCAGGACAAGCTGCCCGCGATCGATCTCGCCGGGTCGCCGCCGTCGGGGAGCAAGCAACGCCTCATGGAGTTGGGCCCCGAGGGGTTCGCGCGGTGGATGCGCGATTCGCCAGGGGTTGGGGTCACCGATACGACTTTCCGGGACGCGCATCAGTCGTTGCTTGCGACGCGGTTGCGCACCAACGGGTTGTTGATGGTGGCGCCCTACGTTGCGCGGATGATGCCGCAGTTGCTGTCGGTGGAATGCTGGGGCGGGGCGACTTACGATGTGGCGCTTCGGTTCTTGAAGGAAGATCCGTGGGATCGGCTGGCCGCGCTTCGGGAGGCGATGCCCAACATCTGTCTGCAGATGCTGCTGCGTGGGCGCAACACCGTCGGCTACACCCCGTATCCAGAGTCGGTCACCAAGGCGTTCGTCGACGAGGCGACGGCGACCGGGATCGACATCTACCGGATCTTCGACGCGCTGAACAACGTCGAGTCGATGCGTCCGGCGATCGACGCCGTTCGCGAAACAGGTACGGCGATAGCGGAAGTCGCGATGAGCTACACCGGTGACCTGTCCGATCCCGGCGAGAACCTTTACACGCTGGACTATTACCTGAAGCTGGCCGAGCAGATCGTCGACGCGGGCGCGCACGTGCTGGCGATCAAGGACATGGCCGGGCTGTTGCGGCCGCAGGCGGCGTCGGCGTTGGTTTCGGCACTGCGTTCGCGTTTCGATCTGCCGGTGCATGTGCACACCCATGACACGCCTGGCGGTCAGCTCGCCACGTATCTGTCGGCATGGCAGGCCGGGGCGAGCGCGGTGGACGGCGCTTCGGCACCGCTGGCAGGTACGACCAGCCAGCCCGCGTTGTCCTCGATCGTGGCGGCCACAGCGCACACCGAATATGACACGGGCCTGTCGCTGGCCGCGGTCTGCGAGCTAGAGCCCTATTGGGAAGCGTTGCGAAAGGTGTACGCCCCGTTCGAGTCTGGTCTGCCCGCACCGACGGGGCGGGTGTATCACCACGAGATTCCCGGCGGTCAGCTGTCCAACCTGCGTCAGCAGGCCATCGCGCTCGGGCTGGGGGACCGGTTCGAGCAGATCGAGGAGAATTACGCGGCCGCCGACCGCATCCTCGGCAGGTTGGTGAAGGTGACCCCGTCGTCGAAAGTAGTTGGCGACCTGGCGCTTTCGTTGGTCGGGGCGGGTGTTACCGCCGACGAGTTCGCCGACGACCCAGCCCGATTCGACATTCCGGATTCCGTGATCGAGTTCCTGCGCGGCGAACTGGGCGACCCGCCGGGCGGCTGGCCGGAGCCGCTGCGCACCAAGGCGCTTGCCGGACGTCCGCCCGCCAAGCCGACGGAGGAGCTCACACCCGACGACGAAGCGGCCCTCGCAGTGGCGGGCCGCGAACGCCAGGTCGAGCTCAATCGACTGCTGTTCCCCGGTCCGACAAAGGAATTCGAGCGTCACAGCGAGGAGTACGGCGACACCTCGAGCCTGTCGGCCAACCAGTTCTTCTACGGTTTACGCCCAGGAGACGAGCACCGGGTCCGACTCGAACGCGGCGTCGAGCTGTTGATCGGGCTCGAGGCGATCTCCGAGCCTGACGAACGCGGTATGCGCACCGTGATGTGCATCCTCAATGGACAACTGCGCCCGGTGGTGGTGCGCGATCGCAGCATCGCCAGCGACGTCCCCGCCGCCGAGAAGGCCGACCGGTCCAACCCCGACCACGTCGCGGCGCCGTTCGCCGGTGTCGTCACCGTCTCGGTGGCCGACGGCGACGAGGTCGACGCCGGGCAGACCGTCGCGACCATCGAGGCGATGAAGATGGAGGCGGCCATCACCGCACCGAAGGCGGGCACCGTCGAACGCATCGCCGTTTCGAAGACCGCACAGGTCGAGGGCGGAGACCTCCTGGTGGTGGTCAGCTGACCCGCATCGTCGCAGGCGCCCTCGGCGGGCGGCGGATCGCGGTGCCACCGCGCGGCACCCGCCCCACGACCGACCGGGTGCGGGAGGCGTTGTTCAACGTGTTGAGCGCACGCATCGATCTGCACGACGCGTCCGTGCTCGACCTGTACGCGGGCTCGGGAGCGCTGGGGCTGGAAGCGCTGTCGCGCGGTGCCGCCACCGCGGTCTTCGTCGAATCCGATCGCAAAGCGGCGGCCGTGATCGGCCAGAACATCGAGGCGCTCGGCGTCACGGGAGCCACGCTTCGCCGCGGCACCGTCGCCTCGGTGTTGGCCGCGGGCGCCGAGGCTCCCGTCGACCTGGTATTCGCCGATCCGCCGTACGACGTCGGCGAAGCTGAGGTGATCGAGATGCTCGTCGCGCTGACCAGTCGCGGCTGGGCCGCCGAGGGTTGCGTGGCCGTCGTCGAGCGCGGCGCGTCAGGGCCCGACCTCAGCTGGCCGGACGGCTGGCAGCCGTGGCAGGCCCGCCGCTACGGCGACACCCGCCTGGAGATGGCGGTTCTCGATGTCGCCGCCAGCGCGGCTGACAGAAAGTACCTGAGCTGCCCTGATAGCGTCGTTCCTCATGAGCGGCGCGGTATGCCCGGGATCCTTCGACCCTGTGACCCTCGGCCACATCGACATCTTCGAGCGCGCGGCCGCCCAGTTCGACGAAGTCGTGGTGGCAGTGCTCGTCAACCCGAACAAGAAGGGCATGTTCGACGTCGACGAGCGCATCGCGATGATCGAGGAGTCGACGAGCCCATCTGCCCAACCTGCGGGCGGAGTCCGGGCAGGGGCTTGTGGTGGATTTCGTGAAGGCCAGGGGTTTGACCGCGATCGTCAAGGGCCTGCGCACCGGCACCGACTTCGAATACGAGCTTCAGATGGCGCAGATGAACAAACACATCGCCGGTGTGGACACGTTCTTCGTCGCGACGAAGCCGACGTATTCGTTCGTCTCGTCGTCGCTGGCCAAAGAGGTCGCCGCGCTGGGTGGGGATGTGTCCGAGCTGCTGCCCGAACCGGTCAACGTGCGCCTGCGGGACAAGCTCAAGGGTTAGCAACCCGGCAGCCTCGGGTAGACAACCAGTGGCGCACAGCCCATCGCGCCGCCCAAACGCATTCGAATAAATCGGAGTTAATTGCCGTGGTTGAAACATTTGTCCAGTCGACCGATGACGTCGTCAAATTCCTCAAAGACCAACACAACTTGATCAAAGACATGTTCGAGGAGGTGTTCTCGGCGTCGTCCGACGACGCGCGCCGCAAGGCCTTTACCGAACTGCGGCAGCTCCTTGGCCGTGCACGAGACCGCCGAGGAAATGGTCGTTCACCCGACGGGTTCGGCTCGAGGTCGAGGGCGGCGACATCATCGTCGACGCTCGTCTCGTCGAAGAGCACGACTCCAAGGAGCACCTGGCCGCGCTCGAGGCGATGGACATCGGATCCCAGGAGTTCCTCGACGAGTTGAAGCTTTTCCAGGGCTCGGTGATCGATCACGCCGAACGCGAAGAGCTCGAGGAGTTCAGCCGGTTGCAGCGTGAACTGGACGCCGACGACCTCGGCCGGATGGCGAAGGCCGTGATGGCCGCCGAGGCCATTGCGCCGACCCGTCCGCACGCAGGCGTGGAATCCGCCAAGGCGAATTTCGCGCTCGGCCCGTTCGCGTCGATGCTCGACCGGGCGCGTGACGTGATAAAGCAGGCGATGGCCAGTAGCGAATTCTTTTGATCTGGCAAAGACCGTCCGGCGTATCAAGCGCTCGGACGGTCTTTGTGCCTTCCTCGATATGCACTTCGCGTGCGTATTGACATAATGTGGCCGATATAAGGGGCGGGCCTGGGTGGTGCCGCTGGAAAGCCGGCCGGCGACACACCGGCGGCGCTAGCGTAGTCACAGGGGTAACACCAGGCACACTGGTAACAACAACTACGCCTGGAGGGTGTGCCGTGTACCGAGTATTTGAGGCTCTCGATGAGCTTGGGCGCGATCGTCGAAGAGGCGCGCGGCGTTCCCATGACGGCAGGCTGCGTTGTACCGCGCGGCGACGTGCTCGAGTTGATCGACGACATCAAGGACGCCATCCCTGGCGAACTCGACGACGCCCAGGACGTGCTGGACGCCCGTGACCAGCTGCTCAACGAGGCCAAGGAGCACTCCGGCTCGATGGTCGCGACGGCACACGCCGAGGCCGACTCCATGATCAACCACTCCCGCGCCGAGGCCGATCGGCTGCTGGCCGACGCGAAGTCCCAGGCCGACCGCATGGTCGGCGAGGCACGCCAGCACAGCGAGCGGATGGTCGGGGAGGCCCGCGAGGAGGCCGCCCGCGTCAGCGCGACGGCAAAGCGCGAGTACGAAGCCAGCGCGGGCCGGGCCAAGGCCGAGGCGGACCGCCTGATCGAGAACGGCAACCTCTCCTACGAGAAGGCCGTCCAGGAAGGCATCAAGGAGCAGCAGCGCCTTGTGTCGCAGACCGAGACCGTGCAGTCCGCGAACGCCGAGGCCACCCGGCTCATCGACGCGGCTCATGCCGAGGCCGACCGACTGCGCGGCGAATGCGATATCTACGTCGACAGCAAGCTCGCGGAGTTCGAGGAGTTCCTGAACGGAACGATCCGATCCGTCGGCCGCGGCCGCCATCAATTGCGCACCGCCGCAGGTACGCACGACTACGCCACCCGCTAACCACCGCGGTACGCGGGCCGGGCCCGCCGAACACGGGTCGTAGGATCGTCTGTATGGCGACGCACAGAAATTCCCGCTCGCCGCTCGTGATCAACATCGCGCGCCTCGGCAGGCGGCCAGGCTCGATGATCACCTTCAACGAAACGGTGCCGAGCCCGGGCCGCATCGGGCTGGACCTGGTGGCGATCCCCGAGGGCGCACCGCTCGAGCTCGACCTGCGGATCGAGTCGGTATCCGAAGGCGCGCTGGTCACCGGAACGATGTCGGCGCCGACGACGGGGGAGTGCGCGCGCTGCCTCACACCGGTCACCGGGCACGTCGAGATCGACCTCACCGAGCTCTTCGCCTACCCCGACAGCGCGACGGAAGCGACCACGCGACGCCGACGAGGTCGGACACGTCGTCAAAGACTCCGTCGACCTCGAGCAGCCGATCGTCGACGCCGTCGGTCTTGCGCTGCCGTTCTCGCCGCTGTGCGGACCGGATTGCCAAGGGCTGTGCCCTGATTGCGGCGTCGCGATGGCGACCGCGGAGCCCGGCCACCACCACGAGAAGATCGATCCGCGATGGGCGAAGCTCTCCTCGATGCTGGAGACCGACGACAAGTGACGGGCGACCGCGGCGCACTCGTGGCGGCCCTCGGGGTCGATCTTCCCGACGAGCTGCTCACCATGGCGCTGACGCATCGCAGTTACTCCTACGAGAACGGCGGGCTGCCGACCAACGAGCGACTGGAATTCCTCGGCGACGCCGTCCTCGGGCTGACGATCACCGAGGAGCTCTATCACCGGCACCCCGACCGCTCCGAGGGCGATCTGGCCAAGCTGCGTGCCAGCATCGTCAACACCCAGGCGCTCGCCGACGTCGGCCGCACTCTGTCCGAAGGCGGTCTCGGCGCGCACCTGCTTCTGGGTAAGGGCGAGGAGAACTCCGGCGGCGCCGACAAATCGAGCATCCTGGCCGACGGCGTCGAATCCCTGCTCGGCGCAATCTATGTCGCGCACGGCCTTGTGGTGTCCCGAGAGGTGATCCTGCGACTGTTCAGCTCCCTGATCGATACGGCGCCGACGCTGGGTGCGGGTCTGGACTGGAAGAGCAGCCTGCAGGAGCTGACCGCCGCACGCGGTATGGGTGCACCGTCGTACATGGTGACGGCGACCGGACCCGACCACGACAAGGAGTTCACCGCGACGGTCGTCGTGATGAACACCGAATACGGCAGGGGCGTCGGGCGCACCAAGAAGGAAGCCGAGTTGAAGGCGGCCGCAGCGGCCTGGACGGCGCTTTCGGCCAGCAACGTCGATGCCTGAACTCCCCGAAGTCGAGGTCGTTCGGCGGGGACTGCAGGCCCACGTGACGGGTAAGACCATCACCGCCGTGCGCGTGCATCATCCGCGCGCGGTGCGACGGCACGAGGCGGGACCCGCAGACCTGACCGCGCGGCTGCTGAACACCTCGATCACCGGTACGGGCCGGCGCGGCAAGTATCTATGGCTGACGCTCGACGACGACTCGGCACTCGTCGTGCACCTCGGAATGAGCGGGCAGATGCTGCTCGGCCCGGTGCCCAACGAAGGTCACCTGAGGATCGCGGCGCTGCTCGACGACGGCACCACGCTCAGTTTCGTCGACCAGCGGACCTTCGGCGGCTGGATGCTGGCCGACGTGGTCACCGTCGACGGCACCGACGTGCCGGTGCCCGTCGCCCACATCGCGCGCGACCCGCTTGACCCGGAGTTCAACCGCGACGGCGTCGTTACGGTGTTGCGGCGCAAGCACTCCGAGATCAAGCGCCAGCTGCTCGATCAGACTGTGGTGTCCGGTATCGGGAACATCTACGCCGACGAGGCGCTGTGGCGGGCCAAGATCAACGGCACCCGGCTGGCGTCGTCGCTGCCGCGCAAGCAAGCTCGCCGAACTGCTGGGCACCGCGACCGAGGTGATGACCGAGGCGCTCGGGCAGGGCGGCACGTCCTTCGACTCGATGTACGTCAACGTCAACGGCGAGTCGGGCTATTTCGAGCGGTCGCTTGACGCCTACGGCCGCGAGGGCGAGCCGTGCAGGCGCTGCGGCGCGGTGATGCGACGCGAGAGCTTCATGAACCGCTCGTCGTTCTACTGCCCGCGGTGTCAACCAAAACCGCGCGTCCGCCGCTCCTAAATCCCGCGAAACGACATTCCAGCAGGCCCGCACTCGAACTTCCTCTGCTGGAATGTCGTTTCGCGGATGGTTGTAGAAATAAGCCATGACGGAACTGTGGGTTGAGCGCACCGGTGTGCGCCGCTACGTCGGACGCAGCACGCGAGGGGCGGAGGTGCTCGTCGGCAGCGAGGACGTCGAGGGCGTGTTCACCCCGGGTGAGCTGATGAAGATCGCGCTCGGCGCCTGCAGCGGCATGTCCAGCGACATCCCGCTCCAACGCAGGCTCGGCGAGGACTATCAGACGACGATCAGGGTGTCGGGTCCGGCCGACCGCGAGCAGGAGCGCTACCCGCACCTCGCGGAGCGCATCGAGCTCGATCTGTCCGGGCTGTCGGAGGACGAGCGGAAACGGGTGATCACCGTCGTGGAACGGGCGATCGATTCAGGTCTGCACGGTCGGTCGCACGCTGAAGTCCGGGACTGAAGTGACGTTTGAGGTCAGTGATGCAGGAGTTAGCTGAGGTACGGCTGACGGCGTGGGTGCACGGCAACGTGCAGGGCGTCGGCTTCCGGTGGTGGACCCGGTCTCGCGCCTTGGAACTGGGGTTGACGGGATACGCCGCGAACAAGGCCCGACGGGCGTGTCCAGGTCGTCGCGCAGGGTCCGAGGGACGCCTGCCAGCGCCTGCTTGACCTGCTGGAAAGCGGAGACACCCCGGGCAGTGTCGCCAAGGTCGTCGCCGACTGGACAGAAGTCGGCGACGCGATGACCGGCTTCACCGAGCGTTAGCCTTTGCGGCTGTAGTGTGGCCCATCGTGCACCTCAAGAGTCTGACGCTGAAGGGCTTCAAGTCCTTTGCTTCGCCGACGACTCTGCGCTTCGAACCGGGCATCACATGTGTCGTCGGACCCAACGGTTCGGGCAAGTCCAACGTGGTCGACGCGCTCACCTGGGTGATGGGGGAGCAGGGCGCCAAGACACTGCGCGGCGGAAAGATGGAAGACGTCATCTTCGCCGGCACGTCGTCGCGTCCACCGCTCGGCCGCGCCGAGGTCACGGTCACCATCGACAACTCCGACAATTCGCTGCCGATCGAGTACTCCGAGGTTTCGATCACCCGCCGGATGTTCCGCGACGGCGGCAGCGAGTACGAAATCAACGGCAGCAGTTGCCGTTTGATGGATGTGCAGGAACTGCTGAGCGACTCCGGCATCGGCCGCGAGATGCACGTCATCGTCGGGCAGGGCAAGCTCAACGAAATCCTGGAGTCGCGGCCCGAGGATCGACGTGCGTTCATCGAAGAGGCCGCGGGCGTGCTCAAGCACCGCAAGCGCAAGGAAAAGGCCGTCCGCAAGCTCGACTCGATGTCGGCCAACCTCGCACGGCTGACGGACCTCACCACCGAGCTGCGCCGCCAGCTCAAGCCGCTCGGCAGGCAGGCCGAGATGGCGCGGCGGGCCCAGACCATCCAGGCCGACCTGCGCGACGCGCGGCTGCGGCTGGCCGCGGACGACCTGGTGACGCGCAAAGGCGAATTCGACAACACCAACCAGGCCGAGACGACGCTGCGCCGCGAGCACGACGAGATGGCGACCCGCCTCGAGGCCGCCACCGTCGAGCTCGGCGCGCACGAAGCCGCGGTCGCCGGGCTGAGCGAGCGCGCAGAGAGCGCCCAGCAGAGTTGGTTCCGGTTGTCGGCGTTGGCCGAACGAGTCGGCGCGACGGTCCGCATCGCCAGTGAGCGCGCCCAGCACCTCGACACCGAGCAGGAGACGTCCAGCGGCGCCGATCCCGACGCGCTGGAGGCCGAGGCCGACGAGGTCGCCGAACACGAACGGCAGCTGCTCGCCGAGCTGGCCGAGTGCCGCGAACATCTGACCGCGGCCCGCGACGAGCTGACCGAGCGGGACCGGGTCGCCGCCGAGGCCGAGCGTGCCCACCTTGCCGCGGTACGCGCCGAAGCCGACCGTCGCGAGGGACTGGCGCGCCTCGCCGGCCAGGTCGACACCATGCGTACCCGCGTGGAGTCCATCGACGAGACCGTCGCGCGCCTCAGCGAGAACATCGAGGAGTCTGGCACCCGCGCGCAACATTCGAGGGCCGAGTTCGAGACGGTGCAGAGCCGCGTCGGTGAGCTCGATGCCGGCGAGGTCGGGCTCGACGAGCACCACGACCGGACCGTGGCAGCACTGCGGCTTGCCGACGAACGCGTCGCCGAACTTCAAGCGGGTGAGCGCAGCGCCGAACGCCACGTCGCCTCGCTTCGCGCAAGGATCGAAGCGCTTTCGGTCGGCCTCGACCGCAAGGATGGCGCCGCCTGGTTGCAGCGGAACCGTTCCGGCGCAGGACTTTTCGGTTCGGTGGCGAATCTGGTCAGGGTGCGTCCCGGTTACGAGGCGGCCATCGCGGTGGTGCTGGGGGCCGCGGCCGACGCCGTCGCCGCCGAGAGTTTCGGCGCTGCCAGCTCGGCCGTCGCGGCGCTCAAGTCGTCCGACGGTGGCCGCGCCGCGATCGTGCTCGGCGACTGGCCTGTCGAGGCTCCGCAGGCAGCACTGCCGCCGGAGGGTGCGCAGTGGGCGACCGATCTGGTGGAGATGCCGTCGCGGCTGCGCGGTGCGCTCACCGCGATGCTGTCCGGTGTCGCGGTGGTTCGCGACCTCGATGCGGCGCTGGATCTGGTGTCGGCACGGCCGCAGCTGCGGGCCGTCACGGTCGAGGGAGACCTCGTCGGCGCCGGTTGGGTCAGCGGCGGTTCGGACCGCAAACCGAGCACGCTCGAGCTCACCTCCGAGGTGGAGAAGGCCCGCACCGAGCTCGCGCAGGCCGAGAACCAAACCAGTGAGCTCGGTGCGGCACTGTCCGGTGCGCTTGCCGAGCAGAAGGCCCGCCAGGACGCAGCCGAACAGGCACTGGCCGCGCTCAACGAATCGGACGCCGCGATCTCGGCGATCTACGAGCAGCTCGGCAGGCTCGGCCAGGACGCCCGCACCGCCGACGACGAATGGCAGCGGCTGATCCGCCAGCGCGACGAGCTGGAGTCGGGCCGGGAGCAGACCGTCGAGGAGCTCGCCGCGCTCGAGCAGCGGCTGCACAACGCCGAGCAGGCGCCGCTTGTCGATTCCGCACCCGCCGATCGTCAGCAGACGGTCGCCGAGGCCGAGGCCGCCCGCTCCGCGGAGGTCGAGGCCCGCCTTGCGGTCCGCACGGCCGAAGAGCGCGCGAATGCCGTTCGGGGCCGGGCGGATTCGCTGCGCCGGGCGGCGGCCGCCGAACGCGAGGCAAGGCTGAGGGCCCAGCGCGCACGCGAAGCGCGTGCACACGCCGCGGCGGTGGCGGCGGCGGTCGCGGACTCAGGCCGCCTGCTTTCTGCGCGGCTTCAATCGACGGTGACCGTCGCGTCCCGGCGCCGTGACGAGCTGGCAGCCGAACGCCATCACCGCATCGACGCGCTGGCGAAGGTCCGCGAGCAGGTAACCGAGTTCACCACGAAGATCGCCGCGGTCACCGAGGCGCTGCACCGCGACGAGGTCGTCAAAGCTCAAGCCGCACTTCGGATCGAGCAGCTCGAACAGCAGGTCCTCGAGCAGTTCGGGATGGCGACCGCCGACCTGATCGCCGAGTACGGTCCGGACGTCGCGCTGCCGCCGTCGGAGTTGGAGATGGCCGAGTACGAGCAGGCCCGCGAACGGGGCGAGCAAGTGACCGCGCCCGCGCCGATGCCGTTCGACCGCGCGACCCAGGAGCGCCGCGCCAAGAAAGCCGACCGCGAGCTCAACGAACTCGGTCGGGTCAACCCGTTGGCGCTCGAGGAGTTCGCCGCGCTCGAGGAGCGCTACAACTTCCTGTCCACCCAGCTCGAGGACGTCAAGGGCGCGCGCAAGGATCTGCTCGACGTCATCACCGACGTCGACACCCGCATTCTGCAGGTGTTCACCGAGGCCTTCATCGATGTGGAACGTGAGTTCACGCAAGTGTTCTCGACGTTGTTCCCCGGCGGTGAGGGCAGGCTGTTGCTCACCGATCCCAACGACATGCTGACCACCGGCATCGAGGTCGAGGCGCGTCCGCCCGGCAAGAAGATCAAGCGGCTCTCGCTGCTCTCCGGTGGCGAGAAGTCGCTGACCGCAGTCGCGATGCTGGTGGCGATCTTCCGGGCAAGGCCGTCGCCGTTCTACGTGATGGACGAGGTCGAGGCCGCGCTCGACGACGTCAACCTGCGCCGTCTGATCTCGCTGTTCGAACAGCTGCGGGAGCGGTCGCAGCTGATCGTCATCACCCACCAGAAGCCGACGATGGAGGTCGCCGACGCGCTCTACGGCGTCACGATGCGCGACGACGGCATCACCGCGGTGATCTCGCAGCGCATGCGCGGCCAGGAACTGGTCACCGCAGGCTGACGGCCGTAGTCAGAAGGTCGGGTGTGACGCCGCTGGCGGCGAAGCGCCGCCAGATCGGCCGCCCCGCAGCCGTGCAGGCAGATCTGCAGCTCGGCGATGAAGCTCGCAAGCCAATCCAGGACGGCCGCAGTCGATTCGATGGCCGGTGCGAGCAGTGGGCGCGCCACCGCGACGACGTCGGCGCCCATCGCAAGCGCCTTTGCCGCGTCCATGCCGGTGCGGATGCCTCCCGAGGCGACCAGCGACACGCCGGGAAGCGTCTCGCGGACCTCCGCAAGCGCCTGCGCGGTCGGAATGCCCCACTCGGCCAACGTCGGGTGGCGGATCTCGCCGTAGCGGACGAACTGCTCGACTCGCGCCCATGAGGTGCCACCCGCGCCTGCCACGTCGACGGCCGCGATCGGGCAGTCAACCAGCTGCGCGGCCGCAGCCGCGCCGATGCCGTGGCCGACCTCCTTGAGCATCACCGGATAGTCGATGGCGCGGGCCACCTCGCGCAGCCGCTCGATCGAACCCGAGAAGTCGGTGTCGCCCTCGTGCTGCATCGCTTCCTGTAGCGGATTCGTATGCACTGCAAGTGCATTCGCTCCCACTCGGTCGAGCGCGTCGACCAGCTCCGGCACGAGTTCGTCGGAAAGTTGCGCGAGTCCGATGTTCCCGATCAGCAGCGCGTCGGGCGCAACGTCGCGAACCGTGAAGCTCGCCGAGGCCCTCTCGTTGCCGAGCATGATGCGCTGCGAGCCGAGCATCATGCCGATGCCCAGTTTCTCGGCGGCAGCGGCCAGGTTTCGATTGATGACGCCGGAGAGTTCGGATCCGCCCGTCATCGCGCCGATCAACACGGGCGCATCCAGAGCCACGCCGAGGAACTCGGTGTGCAGGTCGATTGCGCCGAGATTCGTCTGGGTCAGCGCGTTGTAGGGCAGCGTGACGCGCTCAAAGCCGGTCGTCAGAGTCTGGTAGTCCACGGCTTCGGTCAAGCACACGTCGATGTGCTTGGCCTTGCGGGACTGCATGGGGTCCATCGTCACCGTCTACCCGTATTGCGACAATGACAGCGTGTCCGAAGGTCTCTGGATCGCAATTGCGGTCATCGCCGTCCTGGTCGTCGCTGCAGTCGTGGTGTTCGGCCTGGTCCGATCGCGCCGCGGCAAGATCCGCCTCGACTCGTCCACCAGCACAGACACTGCCACACCGGTCGATCGGTCAGGTGGATACGCCGCCTCTTCTGGCATCTCGTTCACACAATCGTCAGCTTCTGCGACGGCCCCGCCTCCCGTTGAGGTGCCGCCGGAGCGCCTCGACACCAGCGGCCTGCCCGCGGTCGGTGACGACGCCACCATCCCGCGTGACGCGCCCAAACGGCCCATCGCCGACGTTGCGCTGCCCGAACCCGTCCGTCGAACCCGCTGCCCCCGACCTGGATGCCATCGCCCCGACGGACGGCCGCCTCGAGCGGCTGCGCGGACGGCTGTCCAAATCGCAGAGCGCGCTCGGCCGCAGCGTGCTCGGCCTGCTCGGGGGCGGTGACCTCGACGAGGATTCATGGGAGGCCGTCGAGGACACGCTGCTGGTCGCCGACCTCGGTTCGGTGACGACCGAGTCGATCGTGACCGCGCTGCGTGAACGCCTCGCCAGCGGCAGGGTGCGCACCGAAGCAGATGCGCGCGCCGTATTGCGCGAGGTTCTGGTGTCCGAGCTGCAGCCCGACCTGGACCGTTCGATCAGGGCGCTGCCGCACGACAACCACCCGTCGGTGCTGCTGGTCGTCGGGGTCAACGGCACAGGCAAGACCACCACCGTCGGCAAGCTGGCGCGGGTGCTGGTCGCAGACGGGCGCAGAGTGGTCCTCGGCGCGGCGGACACCTTCCGTGCCGCTGCGGCCGACCAGCTGCAGGCGTGGGCGTCCCGGGTCGGCGCCGAGGTCGTCCGTGGCGCCCAGGGCGCCGATCCCGCGTCGGTGGCGTTCGACGCCGTCGACAAGGGCATCGAGGCGGGCGCTGACGTCGTTCTCATCGACACCGCGGGCAGGTTGCACACGAAGACCGGGTTGATGGACGAACTCGGCAAGGTCAAACGCGTCGTGAGCCGCCGCGCGGCGGTCGACGAAGTGCTGCTTGTGCTCGACGCGACGATCGGGCAGAACGGGCTGGCGCAGGCTCGCGTATTCGCTGACGTCGTCGACATCACCGGGGTGGTGCTGACCAAACTCGACGGCACCGCAAAGGGCGGAATCGTCTTCCGCGTACAACAGGAATTGGGTGTGCCGGTCAAGCTCGTCGGCCTCGGCGAGGGACCCGACGATCTCGCCCCGTTCGAGCCGGAAGCGTTCGTCGACGCGCTCCTCGGTTAACCAAACAGCGGCAAAACCGCTTGATGTAACACCAGCGAAACGTAACCAGCGCATCCGTTCACACGAGCGAAACGCACAGGCGTCTTAGACGAAACAACCACTCAGCAAAGTCTTGGACCAGGTCAAGGATCGTAAAACCATTGCGGCCCTGCCTTGTCGAAGGAGGAAACAGCGAGTGGACGGATTCCCGACTATGGGCATCCCGGACACCGGTGACACCGCGTGGATGCTAGTGAGCTCCGCGATGGTGTTGCTGATGACACCGGGCCTGGCGTTTTTCTATGGCGGCATGGTGCGCGCCAAGAGCGTGCTCAACATGATCATGATGAGCGTCAGCGCCATGGGCGTCGTGACGGTGCTGTGGGTGCTCTACGGATATTCGCTGGCGTTCGGCAACGACGTCGGCAACCTCTTCGGTGACCCGACACAGTTCTTCGGTCTGAAGGGTCTGATCGGCGGAAACGGTGCCGAAGCGGTCATCGCCGACCCGGCAGCGGGAACCGAAGCCGCCGACGCGCTGAACATCCCACTGGTCTTCACGTTCCCGGCCACGGTGTTCGTCGCGTTCCAGTTGATGTTCGCGATCATCACCGTCGCGCTGATCTCCGGCGCGGTGGCCGACCGCATCAAGTTCGGCGGCTGGCTGCTGTTCTCCGCTCTGTGGGTGACGGTCGTGTACTTCCCGATTGCCCACTGGGTGTTCTCGTTCGACGGAGGCACCGCCGAGACCGGAGGCTGGATCGCCAACAAGCTCGCGGCGATCGACTTCGCCGGTGGCACAGCGGTTCACATCAACGCCGGTACCGCCGCGCTGGTTCTTGTGATCATCCTCGGCAAGCGCAAGGGCTGGCCTCACACGCCGATGCGGCCGCACAACCTGCCGTTCGTCATGCTCGGTGCGGGCCTGCTGTGGTTCGGCTGGTACGGGTTCAACGCGGGTTCGGCAACATCCTCCAACGGAACCGCGGGGTCGACGATGGTGACCACCACGGTCGCCACCGCGGCCGCGATGCTGGCATGGCTGCTCACGGAACGCATCCGTGACGGCAAGGCCACCTCGCTGGGTGCGGCATCAGGCATCGTGGCAGGCCTCGTCGCCATCACGCCGTCCTGCGGCGCGGTCAACGTCGTCGGCGCGCTGGCGATCGGCTTCATCGCGGGCGTCGTGTGCGCCCTCGCGGTCGGCCTGAAATACAAACTGGGATATGACGACTCGCTCGACGTGGTCGGTGTCCACCTTGTCGGTGGCCTGATCGGCACGTTGATGATCGGCCTGGTCGCGGCGCCCGAAACCTACAACGGGGTGGCCGGTCTCTTCTACGGCGGCGGATTCGACCAACTCTGGCGCCAGGCGGTAGGTGCCGGTGCGGTTCTCGCCTACTGCGCGATAGCTACGACTATCTTGGCTCTGATAGTGAAGTTCACCGTGGGGCTCCGTCTTGACGAGGAAGATGAATCCACCGGACCTGACGAGTCCGAGCACGCTGAGTCCGGCTACGACTTCGCAACGGTCGGAGCAGGCTCGACACTCGGTCGTCACCCCGGCGTGGAGGGATAAGGGAGAACATGAAGCTGATTACTGCGATCGTCAAGCCGTTCACGCTCGAAGACGTCAAGACCGGACTCGAGCAGTCGGGGATTCTCGGTATGACCGTCAGCGAGGTGCAGGGCTACGGACGTCAGAAGGGCCACACCGAGGTGTACCGCGGGGCGGAGTACTCCGTGGACTTCGTGCCGAAGGTGCGCATCGAGGTGCTTGTCGACGACTCGGCGGTCGACAAGGTGGTGGACGTGATCGTGCAGGCCGCTCGCACCGGCAAGATCGGCGACGGCAAGGTCTGGGTGAGCCCGGTTGACACGGTCGTCCGGGTCCGCACCGGCGAGCGGGGGTCCGACGCCCTCTAGTCATTTCGAGGAGACGTCGTCTCCCGGCCGTGCACCGTGAGCGTTATAGGTAAAGGGCCGGGGGAGGACACGAAATGACAAAGCAGAAACCAGATTCCGCCGCCGGGGCCTCCCCATCGGGAGGTCCGGCGGCGGTCTCGTCCAAAGCCGCGACCGATCTGACCGACGCGTGTAAGAACCTGCTGTCGGGCTCGTTTCATCTCGATGCCGCCGCGCTGCGCGATGCGCTGCTGGATCTGCACGAGTTCTGGCTTTCGACGAAGGCCGCCGAGATCGGGATCACCGAAACCAGTGGCTTCGCGATCGTCGCGACCGGCGGTCTCGGCCGCCGAGAACTGCTGCCGTACTCCGACCTCGATTTGATGCTGTTGCACGACAACGTGCCCAAGAAGGTCGTCAGCGAGGTCGCCGAGAACCTGTGGTATCCGCTGTGGGACGCCAATATTCGGCTCGACCACAGCGTCCGGACCGTGAACGAGGCGATGAAGGTTGCCGCCGAGGACATCTCGGCGGGCCTCGCCATGCTCGAGGTGCGCCACATCGCCGGCGACGCCGACCTCTCTTCGCTTCTGGTGGGCGGCGCGCGTAGGCAATGGCGCACCGGGATCGCCTCACGCTTCGACGAACTCGTCGAGCACACGAGGCAGCGTTGGCAACGCAGCGGCGAGATAGCCCACCGCGCAGAGCCGGACCTGAAGACCGGCCGCGGCGGTCTGCGCGATGTGCAGCTGCTCAACGCGCTCGCGATCGCCCAGCTTGCCGATGTGTACCCGAGCCGATCGCTGGCGTCGCCGACCGAAACGCTCGGTGAGGCGCATCTCGCCCTGCTCAACGTCCGCACGGAACTGCACCGGGTCGCCGGCCGCGGCCGAGACCTGGTGCTGGCTCAGCACGCCGACGAGATCGGGGCCGCGCTGCACATCGGCGACCGCTTCGATCTCGCGCGGACGCTCTCCGATGCCGCCCGCACGATCAGCTTCTATGTCGAATCCGGGGTTCGCACCGCGGCTAACGCCCTGCCGCGCCGCGGACTCAAGGCGTTGCGCCGACCTGTGCGCCGTCCACTGGACGAAGGGGTCATCGAATTCGGCGGCGAGGTCATCCTGGCCCGCGACGCGCGGCCCGAGCGCGATCCCGGCCTCATCCTTCGGGTGGCCGCCGCATCGGCGACCACCGGCCTGCCGATGGCGTCGTCCACCTTGGCCAGGCTGGGCCAGACCGCGCCAGAACTGCGAACGCCGTGGCCGCGGCAGGCGCTCAAGGATCTGCTGGTGATGCTCGCCGCGGGGCCGTCAGCGGTGGCCACGATCGAGGCGCTCGACCGCACGGGCCTGTGGGGCAGGCTGTTCCCGGAATGGGGCGCCGTGCGCGACCTGCCGCCCCGCGACGTGGTGCACATCTGGACCGTCGACCGCCATCTCGTCGAAACCGTTTCGCGGGCAAGTGCATTCACCACCCGGGTGTCGCGCCCTGACCTATTGCTGCTCGGCGCGCTTTGCCACGACATCGGCAAGGGCAGAGGAGGCGACCACAGCGTCATCGGGGCCGAACTCGCCACGCAGATCGGCACCCGGCTCGGGCTGTGGCCGTCGGACATCGAGTTGCTGTCCAAGGTGGTGCGCCACCATCTGCTCCTTCCGCACACCGCGACGCGTCGCGACCTGCAGGACGCGAAGACCATCGAAACGGTCGTGGGCGCACTGGAGGGCGACACCGTCCTGCTCGATCTGTTGGCCGCACTTGCTGAAGCCGACTCGCTGGCGACCGGTCCCGGTGTGTGGGGCGACTGGAAGGCGTCGCTGATCGGCGACCTCGTGCGGCGGTGCAGGCTGGTGATGGCGGGCGAAGAGCTACCGCATCCTGATCCCGTTGACCCGCGCCATCTTTCGCTGGCATCGACAGTCGGCGTGCACGTCGAGATGACGCCGGGCGACAGTCCCCACATCTTCAACGTGACGATGATCGCGCCGGACCGGCGCGGGCTGTTGTCGAAGGCGGCCGGTGTGCTGGCCCTGAATTCGCTTCGGGTGCACTCGGCGTCGGTCAACGGCCACGAGGGCTCGGCGATCAACACGTTCGTCGTGTCACCGCATTTCGGCTCGCCGCCCGCCGCCGAACTGCTGCGCCAGCAGCTCATCCTCGCGCTGGACGGCGAACTCGACGTGCTGGCGTCGCTGGACCGCCGCGACCGCGATGCCGCGCAGTACGGCACGACGCGGGCGGGTGACGTGCCCGCCGCGGTGCCCATCAACTACGCGGCCGCGCCGCCGAGGATCCTGTGGTCCGATGGGGCCGAACCGGGCGAGCTCGTTGTGCAGATCCGGTCGACCGACCGCGGGGGCCTGCTGGCGCGGCTGACCGCCGTGTTCGAGCGCGACGGCGTTGACATCGCATGGGCGAAGGTGACCACGCTCGGCTCGTCGGTCGTCGACCTGTTCGGCATCACCGCCGCAGGCGACCCAGCCGGCGTCCGCGACGAACTGGAACGCGACCTGTACGCGGTGCTGCCAACCCCGCCGCCCGCGAAGCCTGCGGAAGAAGCCAGCTAGGCTTGCTGCGTGTTTGAATCCCTCTCCGACCGGTTGACCGGAGTCCTTTCGGGACTGCGCGGCAAGGGGCGGTTGACCGACGCCGATATCGACGCGACCACCCGCGAGATCCGCCTTGCACTGCTCGAGGCCGACGTCTCGCTGCCCGTCGTACGCGAGTTCGTCGCCCGCATCAAGGAGCGCGCCAAGGGCGCCGAGGTCTCCGCTGCGCTGAACCCGGCCCAACAGGTCGTCAAGATCGTCAACGAGGAGCTCGTCGGGATCCTCGGCGGCCAGACCCGTCAACTGGCTTTCGCCAAGGACCCGCCGACCGTCGTGATGCTCGCGGGCCTGCAGGGCTCCGGCAAGACGACACTGGCCGGCAAGCTCGCGAAATGGCTTAAGGGACAAGGCCATACGCCGCTGCTGGTGGCCTGCGACCTGCAGCGCCCCGGCGCGGTGAACCAGCTTCAGGTCGTCGGCGGCCAGGCTGGCGTCGAGGTGTTCGCGCCGCATCCAGGCGCGTCGGCCGACGGTTCCGTCGACACCGACGCCAGCGCCCCGGTCAAGGTGGCCTCCGACGGTCTCGCCGAGGCCAGGGCCAGGCACTTCGACGTCGTCATCGTCGACACCGCGGGCCGGCTCGGCATCGACGACCAGCTGATGGCGCAGGCCGCCTCGATCCGCGACGCCGTCGATCCCGACGAGGTGCTGTTCGTCGTGGACGCGATGATCGGCCAGGACGCCGTCACCACCGCGGAGGCCTTCCGCGAGGGCGTCGGATTCACCGGCGTCGTGCTCACCAAGCTCGACGGCGACGCCCGCGGTGGCGCGGCGCTGTCGGTGCGCGAGGTCATCGGCGTGCCGATCCTGTTCGCGTCCGCAGGCGAGAAACTCGACGACTTCGACGTCTTCCACCCCGACCGGATGGCCGGCCGCATCCTCGGCATGGGCGACGTGCTGACCCTCATCGAGCAGGCCGAGCAGGTCTTCGACGCACAGCAGGCCGAAGACGCCGCCGCCAAGATCGGTTCGGGTGAGCTGACGCTCGAGGACTTCCTCGAGCAGATGATGGCCATCCGCAAGATGGGACCGATCGGCAACCTGCTCGGCATGCTGCCGGGCGCCGGGCAGATGAAGGATGCGCTTGCCGCTGTCGACGACAGCCAGCTCGACCGGGTGCAGGCGATCATCCGCGGCATGACGCCGCAGGAGCGCGCAGAGCCGAAGATCATCAACGCGTCCCGACGGCTGCGCATCGCCAACGGCTCCGGTGTCACGGTGTCGGAGGTCAATCAGCTCGTCGACCGGTTCTTCGAGGCCCGCAAGATGATGTCGCAGATGGCGGGCCAGATGGGAATGCCGTTCGGCCGCAAGGGTTCATCGCGCAAAGCGGGTAAGGGCAAGAACAAGCAGGCCGGAAAGAAGAAGGGCGGAAGGGGGCCGACGCCGCCGAAGGCGCGCAACCCGTTCGGTCCCGGCGCGGGCGTGCCAGAGGGCTTCCCCGATCTGTCGAAAATGCCCAAGGGTCTCGACGAACTTCCGCCGGGCCTTGCCGACATCGACCTCTCGAAGCTGAAGTTCCCCAAGAACTGATGCGACTTCACGTCCGCGGCCGGGGACTGCCCGACGAGGAGCCTGTGGAGTGGTGGATCACCGACGGCGTCCTCAGCGCTGAACCGGTGGCCGACGCCGAAACCGTTTTCGACGGCGGGTGGATCGTGCCCGGTCTCGTCGACGCGCATTGTCACGTCGGCCTCGGCGCCCACGGTCCTGTCGACAACCTCGACGAGTGCATCGAGCAGGCCGAGACCGAACGCGGGGTCGGCGCGCTGCTGCTGCGCGACGCGGGCTCGCCCATCGACACGCGCAGCCTCGACGACCACGACGATCTGCCCCGCATCATCAGGGCGGGGCGCCATCTGGCTCGCCCCAAGCGCTACCAGCGCGACTTCGCCATCGAGTTGGAGGACGAATCGCAGCTGCCGGAGGCAGTGGCCGAGCAGGCGCGATGGGGCGACGGCTGGGTCAAGCTGGTCGGCGACTGGATCGACAGGGACGTCGGCGACCTCGCGCCGCTGTGGTCTGACGACGTACTCGTCGCGGCGATGGAGGCGGCGCACGCCGAGGGTGCGCGCGTGACCGCGCACGTCTTCAGTGAGGAGGCGTTGCCCGGCCTGATCAAGGCGGGAATCGACTGCATCGAACACGGCACGGGCCTGACCGACGACACCGTCGCGATGATGGTCGAGCACGGGACGGCGCTTGTGCCGACGCTGATCAACATCGAGAACTTCCCCGGTATCGCCGACGGCGCGGCGAAGTACCCGGCGTACGCCACCCATATGAGGGATCTCTACGAGCGGTGCACTCCGCGGATCGCCGCCGCGCACGACGCGGGTGTGCCGATCTTCGCGGGCACCGACGCGGGCAGCATGGTGGCCCACGGCCGCATCGGCGATGAGGTCGACGCGCTGAAGCGGATCGGGATGACGCCGACCGAAGCGCTCGGCGCGGCGTGCTGGACGGCCCGCGGCTGGTTGGGCAGACCCTCGCTCGAGCACGGCGCGTCCGCGGATCTGGTCTGCTACGCCGACGACCCGCGCACGGGTGCGGCCGTCATCAACGACCCCGACGTGGTCGTACTCCGTGGCCGCGTCCACTAACGCGCGGCTGCTGCGTGCCGCGGCCGCGGTGTTGACGGCGTTCGCAGTGGCGGTGGGCACACCGGTGGCGTTCGCCGATCCGAATGCGCTGTGGGACATCGTGAACGGTCAGTGCGTGCCCGATCAGCGCAGGGCCGGTGAGCCCGCGCCGTGCGCGCTTGTCGACCTGGACGGCGGCGAACCGCGCGGCTACGCGGTGCTGAAGGATCTCGTCGGCGCGACGCAGTTCCTGCTGATTCCCACAGCTCGCGTCGCGGGCATCGAAAGCCCCGAGATCCTTGCCGCCGACGCGCCGAACTACTTCGCCGACGCATGGCGGGCCCGGTCCTACGTCGAACAGCGGGCGGGCCGTGGGCTGCCCCGCGACTGGGTGAGCCTGGCCATCAACTCATCTGCGGCACGGTCTCAGAACCAGTTGCACATCCACATCGACTGCGTCCGTGCCGATGTGCGTGCGATGCACTGGTCGCCCGCGCGAGGCGACATCGGACCGACGTGGGCGCCGTTGTCCGTGCCGCTTGCCGGGCAGTCGTATCGGGCCATGGCCGTCGACGGCGACGAACTGGACGTGAACCCGTTCCGGCTGCTCGCCGACGGGCTGGCCGTCGGCGACTCGATGGGGGCGCAGACGCTGGTGGTGGTCGGAAGCACAGGAACCGACGGGCGACCGGGGTTCGTCCTGCTCGCGGGCCGCGCCGATGCCGCGACCCCCGGCAGTGGCCACGGTGAGGACCTTCAGGACCACGTCGCGTGCCCGCCGCCTGCCGAGGTGATCGGCAAGTAGCGCTGGCTAGTACACGTCGCGGACGTACCGGTGTGACTTGATCAGCTCGTTGACATACGCGTGGGCGCCTGCCGCGTCCAATCCACCGCAGCGCGCGACGATGTCGTGCAGTGTCGCGTCGACATCCTTGGCCATTCGCTTCTCGTCCCCGCACACATAGACGTGTGCGCCATCCTGCAGCCAGCCGAACAGCTCCGCACCGTTTTCTGACATGCGTTGCTGCACATACACCTTCGACTCTTGATCGCGTGAGAACGCGCAATCGAGTCGGGTCAGTGTGCCCGCGTCGCGAAAGCCTTGCAGCTCGTCGCCGTAGAGGAAATCGGTGGCCCGGCGCCGGTCGCCGAAGAACAGCCACGACCGTCCGCTCGCCCCGGTGGCCTGGCGCTCCTGCAGGAATGCGCGGAAGGGCGCGATGCCCGTCCCAGGCCCGATCATGATGATCGGCACATCCTGCGCGGGCAGGCGGAACATGTTGTTCGGCCGAAGGTGCACTCGCAGTGTGTCGCAGCGGTCGGCCAGGAACGTCGACGCGACACCGCCGTGCCTTCGGCCCCTCGGCGTCATAGCGCACTGTGGCGACCGTGAGGTGGACGTGGTCGGGATGCACCAGTGGACTCGACGCGATCGAGTAGTCCCGGAACTGCAACGGGCGCAGGGTATCCACGACCTCGTCGACGGTCATGTCGGTCAGCCTGATGAGGTCGAGCACATCCTTGCCGTCCGTCCACGCCGCGTCGCACACGGCCGGTGCGCTCGGCCACGAGCGCCTGCAGAGCATGCGACGGCGTGCGGATCTCCATGTGCTGGGCGAGCAACGCGCCAAGTGGCTCGTCATAGCCGTCGACCATGAGATCGGGTTCGGCGCCGAGAGCGGCAAGCACAGCATCAACGAGGGTCGGATCGTTCGTGGCGTGTACCGCGATGGAATCGCCTGTGCGGTAGGAGATCCCGGAGCCAGCCAGTTCGATCTCGTAGTGCCTGACCTCCTTGTCGGATTCTCTCGCGTTGAGCAACCGGTTGACGGCCAGCCGCGCCTCGAACGGCTCGTTGCGTCCCCGGCTCGGCTTCTCGGCGTGGTCGGTGGGCTCTGTCAGCGCCGTCGCTGAGGCGGGCGAAGCGGTGCCCGCCTGTTCGGCAGCCAACACCTTGAGAACATCGCTCGCCCATGCGGCGGCCGGTTTCTCGTAGAACCCGTCGATGTCCACGCGGTCGGTGAGCCGGGTGGCGCCGAGAGCTTCAAGTCGTTCATCAAGGAGCTTGCCCGCGTTGCAGAAGAGGTCGTAGGAGATGTCGCCGAGGGCGAGTACCGCGAAGCTCAGGTGCTCGAGCCGATCGGTCGCGGCGCTGATTGCTTCCCAGAACAGCACCGCGTTGTCGGGGAACTCGCCATCGCCGAATGTCGAGGTCACCACGATGAAGTGAGTTGCCGTCTGCAGATCGGCGAGTTCGACCTGGTTGAGTTCGATCGCCTCGGCCTCGATGCCGACGGCCGCCGCGGCCTCGGTGAACGTCATCGCGGCGTCCTCGGAATTACCCATATCGGTGCCGTAGGCAACGATCAGCGAAAAGTCGGGTCGGCCGGTCACCTTCGCACCCTTCCGATTACGAGCGGAACCCCCGCGCGGGCCTGAGTTAGGGTGACCTTACTTGGCGGAGGCGCTCCGTGGTGGCCTCCCTCGCCGCGGCGTCAAGCCTGCGCGAAACCCCAGTCGAACAGGCCGATCGCCTGACCGTAGAGATCGCCCTGGCCGTACATCTCGACCACGATCAGCCTGCGGTTGCCCCGCTGGGCTGCGGCGACGAACGTATCGCGGGCGAGGTTCGTGAACCCCGTCTTACCGGCGATGGTGCCGGGATAGCGCGACAGCAGTTGGTTCTGGGCGGTGATCGTCTTGCCGGGGAACGGCGCCGAGCGCTCCTGGAAGATCTGGGCGATCAGCGGATACCTCAGCGCGGCACGGTAGATCACCGCGAGGTCGTGGGGAGTGGTGATGGACTCCCAGCCCGGGCCGTCGAGACCCGACGGCGACGACGCGCGAGTGCTCTTTGCGCCGACGGCGGCTGCCTTGCGGTTCATCGCGGCGACCGCGACGGGCTGTCCGCCGAGCATGTCGGCCAACATGTTGGCCGCGTCGTTGCCCGACACCATCAGCAGCGCTTCCAGTAGCTGTCGGGTGGTGTAGGCCTGGCCGGGTTCCAGTCCGACACAGGAGCATTCGACTTCGGTGTGGGACTGGTTCGCGCGCGCGAAGTTATCGGGCCGCAGGTTGTCGAGCGCGACCATCGCAAGCAACGGCTTTATCGTGCTGGCAGGCGCATGCTGGCCGAACGGGTCGTGGCTCGCCATCACCCGGCCAGAGTCGAGGTCGGCAAGCAGCCACGCCTCCGCAGGGCCGTCGGGAAGTGCGACTGCGCCTGCCGGCTGGACACCGGGCTCAGCGGATACGGTCGGCGCAGCCACCGCCAAGCTCGTCAACGCGAGCGCGGTTACCAAGGCAGCCAACATCTTTCGCACGGACGCCGAGCGTATCGGGTGTCAGCACTGGTTTTAGCCGCGCACAGGTCTCGGATCCATTGCGGATCAACAACTTTTGATGACGTCGCGCGTTACAGCGACCCGACGCTGAGCTGCCTGTCCTGGGCGAAGCCCCAATCGAAGAGGGCCATGGCCTGATCCCAGTACGTCGGGCCGCCCTCCTTGATCAGCCCGTACATCATCGCGACCACCAACCGGCGGCCGCCGCGGTCGGCGGCGGCGACAAATGTCTTCTTCGCGGCGTCGGTGAACCCGGTCTTACCGCCGAGCGTTCCTGGATAGCGGTGTAGCAGTTCGTCGTCGTTGACGAGCGGCACGTCGCCGGTCTTCGTCGGGAACGTCGCGGCAGGCTGCGCGATGATCTGTGCGAACACCGGGTTGGCCATCGCGGCGCGGAAGATGACAGCGAGATCCCGAGGGGTCGTGGAGCCGTCGCCCGCTTGGTCCGTCCAGCCCGGACGGCGTGGTCGCGATGGTGCCCAACGCGCCGATCGCCGCGGCCTTGGCATTCATTTTGGCCACCGCGGCGTCGTAGCCGCCGATCATGTCGGCCAGCGCGTTGGCCGCGTCGTTGCCCGACATCAAGAGGACCGCTTCGAGAAGCTGACGTGCGGTGTAGGTGCGGCCCGGCTCGACTCCCGCGCAACTGCATTCGACGTGGGTGTCCTCTTCGGTGCCGACGACCGTCGCGTCCAGGTTGGTCACCTCGTCGAGGACGGTGAGCACCAGCAGGGTCTTGATCGTGCTCGCGGGCGGATGCGGAACGTTCATCTCACGCTCGGCCAGCACCGCGCCCGTGTCCATGTCGGCGACGATCCACGCCGGGGCCGGTCCGTCAGGAGGAGCCACATTGCCGACCGGCTGGATGACGGGCTCTGCCTCGGCCATCGGCATATCGGTCAGCGGCATATCGGACAGTGGCGCAACGGACACCGACAGCATGCTCAGGCACGCGGCGACGATGACGAAAAACCTCCCCATGGGTCTAGCACCCTAACCCCAACCCCGCGAACGTTCCTTACCGCTCGAATTTTCGACGGATCATCGAGTGGTACGGAACGTTCGCGCGTGCAAGATGGACCCATGCTGAGCCTCGAAGAGATCTCCGACCGCCTCGAACTCCAACACCTGCTGATCAGCTACTCCGAGGCCATCGACCGCCGCGAGTTCGACGAGCTGGACGAGATCTTCACGCCGGACGCCTACATCGACTATCGCGACACCGGGGGCATCGACGGCCAGTATCCCCAGATCAAGGGGTGGCTGGCCGAGACCCTGCCGACGTATTTCGAGCGCAACGCCCACATGCTCGGCCTGCCCGCGATCAAGCTCGCCGGTGACACGGCCACCGCCCGCACCTTCTGTTTCAACCCGATGGTGCTCAAGGGCGAGAAACCCAAGGTGATGCAGGTCGGCGTCTGGTACGACGACGAGTTCGTCCGCACCGCCGCAGGCTGGCGGTTGTCCCGCCGCGTCGAGATCAAGTGCTACGACAAGATCCTGTGACCGGCCGACCGCCGACAGGGCGCGATTTCCCCCGGTAGTGGCTGTTCTGGCACAATGGGCGGCTGTCTGGCGCGGGACTACGGCCCCGCGATGGTCACACACGTAAGGCAAAACCGGATCCGGGCATTCTGCCCGCGATCGCTGAATTGCAGCGTGGCAATCATCAGGAGAAATCGCTTCAATCATGGCTGTCAAGATCAAGCTCACCCGGTTCGGCAAGATCCGCAATCCCCAGTACCGCATCGCCGTCGCCGACGCGCGCACTCGCCGCGACGGTCGGTCCATCGAGGTCATCGGCCGGTATCACCCGAAGGAAGACCCGAGCCTCATCCAGATCGACTCGGAGCGCGCCCAGTACTGGCTCAGCGTCGGCGCCCAGCCGACCGAACCCGTTCTGCAGCTGCTGAAGATCACCGGCGACTGGCAGAAGTTCAAGGGTCTGCCCGGCGCCGAGGGCACCCTGAAGGTCAAGGAGCCCAAGACCAGCAAGCTGGATCTGTTCAACGCCGCGCTCGCGGAGGCTGACGGCGGTCCCAGCACCGAGGCCACCACGGCCAAGAAGAAGAAGGCGCCGGCCAAGAAGGCCGCCAAGGCTGACGCGGAGACCGCAGAAGCCGAGGCCGCTCCGGTCAAGGACGAGTCCGAGCCCGCCGCTGAAGGCGCCGACGCGGCCGCTCCCGCCGCGCAGGCCGACGAATCGTGAGCTCGGTCGTCGTCGACGCCGTCGAGCATCTGGTCCGCGGCATCGTGGACAACCCCGACGACGTCCGTGTCGACATGGTGACGAACCGCCGTGGCCGCACCGTCGAGGTGCATGTGCACCCTGAGGATCTCGGCAAGGTGATCGGCCGAGGTGGCCGCACCGCGACTGCGCTGCGCACGCTGGTCGCAGGCATCGGCGGTCGGGGCATCCGCGTCGACGTGGTGGACACCGACCAGTAGCGGTCCCATGGACCTCGTAGTCGGGCGGGTCGTCAAGGCGCACGGCATCACCGGCGAATTGGCCGTCGACGTCCGCACCGACGACCCGGACGAGCGTTTCGCGCCAGGGGATGACGCTGCGGGCACGACCCTCCCGCGGCGGACCGCAGCGTGAGTACGTCATCGAATCCGCCCGCGAGCACAGTGGTCGGTTGCTTGTGCGATTGGAAGGCGTCGCCGACCGCAATGCCGCGGAAGCGTTGCGGGGCAATATCTTCCTCGTCGACACCGCGGACCTGCCACCGATCGACGATCCCGACGAGTTCTACGACCACCAGCTCGAGGGGCTTGCGGTCGTGACCACGGACGGCACGGTGGTCGGCAACGTCAACGAAGTGCTGCACACCGCGGCGGGCGAGTTGTTGTCGGTGACATCGGAGACGGGTGCCGAGGTACTCGTGCCCTTCGTCGGCGCGATCGTCACCGAGGTGTCGCTGCAGAACCAGACCATCGAGATCGACCCGCCCGATGGTCTTCTGGATCTGGGCTGACCCGTGCGCATAGACGTGGTGACGATCTTTCCCGACTATCTGGATCCGCTGCGGCAGTCGTTGCCGGGCAAGGCGATCGAGGCGGGCATCGTCGACGTGGCGGTGCATGACCTGCGTCGGTGGACCCACGATGTCCATCGCTCCGTCGACGACTCGCCATACGGCGGCGGTCCCGGAATGGTGATGAAGGCGCCGGTGTGGGGTGAGGCGCTCGACGAGATATGTTCGCCGGAAACACTTCTCGTCGTCCCGACCCCCGCGGGGCAGTTGTTCACGCAGGCGACCGCGCAACGATGGGGCGGTGAATCGCACCTGGTGTTCGCCTGCGGGCGCTACGAGGGTATCGACCAGCGCGTGATGGAGGACGCGGCGCAGCGGATGCGTGTCGAGGAGGTGTCCATCGGCGACTACGTGTTGCCCGGCGGCGAGTCGGCGGCGCTGGTGATGATCGAAGCCGTCGTGCGCCTGCTTCCCGACGTGTTGGGCAATCCCGCTTCACACCAATCCGATTCACACTCGGACGGCCTGCTCGAAGGTCCGAGCTACACCAGGCCGCCGAGCTGGCGGGGACTGGACGTGCCCGATGTGCTGCTGTCAGGCGATCACGCGAAGCAGGCGGCTTGGCGGCGGCAGCAGAGCCTGGATCGAACCCGCGAACGCCGACCCGATCTGCTTGGCGACGACCAGGCCTAGATCTTGCCGCCGGGGAACATCGTCTTGACGAACTGGGTCATCCTGTCGCGCGCCGCCGCGGCACCGGTCGGGTCAAGCGATCCCATCGCCATCACATAGCGACGGTCGGCTCCTATCGCACCGGTGGAGACGTGCAACTGGTTCCCGCCGCTCCAGCAGCAGAACCAGCCCTGCTTGACCGCGACAGGCTCGGCGTAGAGCCCTTCTGGGATACCGAAACGCTGTGGGTAGCCGTCGATTCCGGTCGGCGTCGACTGCGCGAGGTTGCCCATGATGATGTTGGCCTGCTCGGGTGGCAGCCCGCCGCTGCCGTCGAGCAGCATGTCGTAGTAGCGGACGAGATCGCTTGCGGTACTGGTGGTGACGTCCCAGTGCCCGTTCCACGGCGCCGTCGTGCCCGACAGGCCGTACCGCGCCTTGACGCGGGCGATGACGGCGTTTCCACCGCTGCGGTCCCAGAAGTTCTGGGCCGCGCCGTCGTCAGAGGACCGCAGCATGGAATCGAGGGCTTTGCGGTCGGCAGGGGAGAGCGTCGTCTGGCCCTTGGACTCCTGCAACAGCAGATCGTCGGCGATGAACAGCTTCACCACCGAGGCGATCGGGAACGATGAGCCGTCCCCGCCCGAGACGGTCTGGCCGGTGTCGCGGTCCAGCACGACGACCGAGATGTCCGCGCCCGACTTCGCCGCATCGGCCACTGCCTGTTTGGTCCTGGCGTCGAGGCCGTCGAACCCGTTGGACGGCGCCTCCGGCGGAGCTTCCGGCATCGGCAGGGTGTTGTTCTGCGGTGCGACGACGGTCAACTGCGGAGTATCGGAATCCGGCGGTGTGCCGTACCCCTTCGCCTCACAACCGGCAACGACCAGCGCCGCAATCACGATGGCTGCGGTCGCCGTCGACCCGACTCGACGGCCGCCAACGCATAGCTCTCCTTCGTGAAACGATGAAACACGTCTTTACCCGGCCGAGGCGGTGCTCTAACCGCAGTGCGGCACCTGCCATCCGCCGGCGGTCCCACCCTAATACGCGGCGGGGCTAGATCCGCCCGCCAGGGAACATCGTCTTGACGGCCTGGGTGATGGTCGCGCGTGCCGCGTCCGCGGTCGCAGGCTGATCCGACGCGATCGCCATGATGTAGCGGTGGTCGGACCCGATGATGCCCGTCGACAGGTGCATCCAGTCGGAGCCGACGCAGCACATCCAGCCCTGTTTGACGGCGACCGGTTCGGCGTAGAGGCCCTCGGGGATGCCGAATCGCTGCGGGTACACGCCGCCCGGCATCATCCCGTCGATCCCCGTCGGGGTGGATTGGGCGAGGTTGTCGACGATCATGTCGGCCTTCTCCCGTGGCAGGCCGCCCGCGCCCGACAGCATCATGTCGTAGTAGCGCACCAGGTCGGCGGCCGTGGACAGGGTGTTGAACCACAGGCCGTTGGGCCGGGTGCCGGAGAGCCCGTAGCGGGCAGCGACCCGCGTGACGATCGCGCTACCGCCGTTGCGGTCCCAAAACACCTGCGCCGCGCTGTCATCCGAGGATCGCAGCATCGACTGGAACATTTTCATGTCGGCGGGCGACAGCGGCGGGCCGCGCAGCAGCATGTCGTCGGCGATGAACAGCTTGACCACCGATGCGATGGCGATGCTTCTGCCGTTGCCGTTGGTGACCTGCTGACCGGTCGACCTGTCCATGACGACGGTGGTGATGTCGGCACCCTTGGCGGCGGCTTCCGTCGTGGCCTGTTTGGTGCGGCCGTCCAGGCCGTCGAAGGACGATGCGGGCTCGTCGGGTGCGGCTTCCGGCAGGGGGGCCAGCGGTCCTTGCGGGGCGACGACGATCAGCGGAGCCGGGTCAGGGCTGGCCGACGGCGGCGTGCCGTAGGACCGGGCTTCGCAGGCGGCCAGCACAAACACCGCTGCGGTCACCGCGACCAGCCTCGATGGCCGCCGACGCATACGTATCCTCCAATAAGCGCTATGACGCGGGGAACGGGCGCGGCTGACCAACGCCCGCCCGTAGCAGTGAGCCTAACCGGTCGGGCACGGCTGCGCGCCCCCGGCGGGACGCGCGATTTCACTGCATGCTGCCCTGTCTGGCACAATTGACCAGTTGTCTGTGGGAGACGCGGCGACGGCCTGGCCGTTGACCGCGAGATGCACAAGACACGCCCGAACCCATCGGCGTCGCGACGCGTGAACCGCGGGGCCGCCGATAGCCGCGAACAGCAAGGAAGAGTCACCGATGAACACGCTGGACTTCGTCGATCAATCGTCGTTGCGCGACGACATTCCGGACTTCAGCGCCGGGGACACCGTCAACGTGCACGTCAAGGTCATCGAGGGCGCCAAGGAGCGTATCCAGGTGTTCAAGGGCGTCGTGCTTCGCCGTCAGGGCGGCGGAATCCGCGAGACCTTCACGGTGCGCAAGGAAAGCTACGGCGTCGGCGTCGAGCGGACCTTCCCCGTGCATTCGCCGAACATCGACCACATCGACGTCGTCACCCGCGGTGACGTCCGTCGCGCGAAGCTCTACTACCTGCGTGAACTCCGCGGCAAGAAGGCGAAGATCAAGGAAAAGCGCTGAGGTCTGGCGCGGAGTCGTACGTCAGCGTGGCTACGCTGATCCCGTGAGCGGACCCACGGACTCCCCAGACTCTCGAGCGCACGCTCGACGACGACGCCGCAGAGGCGATCGACGAGCAGGCCGACGAGGCCGCCGACAAGAAGAAGCGCAAGGGCGGTGCCGCTGCGCGAAGCCGCCATTCTCGTGGTGATCGCGGTCGGCCTGTACTACCTGATGCTGACGTTCATCGCCCGGCCGTATCTCATTCCGTCGGAGTCGATGGAGCCCACGCTGCACGGCTGCGCAGGCTGCGTCGGCGACCGCATCATGGTCGACAAGCTCAGTTACCGGTTCACCGAGCCGAAGCCGGGTGACGTGGTGGTGTTCAAGGGCCCGCCGAACTGGAATGCCGGCTACAAGTCCATCCGCTCCGACAATCCCGTTTGGCGCACGGTGCAGAACGCCCTCTCGTTCATCGGTTTCGTCCCGCCGGACGAGAACGACCTCGTCAAAAGGGTGATCGCGACAGGCGGCCAGACGGTCGAATGCCGCCAGAGCACCGGGCTGACCGTCGACGGGAAGCCGCTCGACGAGCCCTATCTGGATCTTCAGACGATGAACGTGCCCGACCCCGACAAGTACCGGTGTTTCGGCTTCGAGTTCGGCCCGGTGAAGGTGCCCAACGATCGCGTGTGGGTGATGGGGGACAACCGCACCCATTCGGCCGATTCGCGGGTGCACTGCGTCGACAACCCCGCCGACTTCCAGAGCGGAATCAAGTGCACCGGCGATCCGAACGCCGGAACCGTGCCGCTGGACAACGTCATCGGAAAGGCGCGGTTCATCGCATGGCCGCCATCGCGGTGGGGTGGCGTCAGCTCGACGGACCCGCAGACGCAGTAGGAGATCGGCAGTGCCTGCGACCTGGCCGCCCCGAACGGTCATCCGCAAGTCCTCTGGGCTGCGCACCCTCGAGTCGGCGCTGTACCGCTCCGGTCTCGGCCCCGTTGCAGGAGTGGACGAAGTCGGCAGGGGCGCCTGCGCCGGACCTCTTGTCGTGGCCGCATGCGTGCTCGGGCCGAACCGGTTCGAGAGCCTGGCGGCGCTCGACGACTCCAAGAAGCTCAACGAAAAGGAACGCGAACGGCTGTTTCCCATCATCCGCCGATATGCGCTGGCGTATCACGTGGTGTTCATCCCGTCCGTCGAGGTGGACCGCCGCGGGGTGCACGTGGCCAACATCGAGGGGATGCGAAGGGCGATCGCAGGGTTGCCGCTGCGGCCGGGTTACGTGCTGAGCGACGGATTCCGGGTACCTGGCCTCGCGGTGCCGTCGCTGCCGGTGGTCGGCGGCGACGCCGCGGCCGCCTGCATCGCCGCCGCGAGCGTGCTGGCCAAGGTCAGCCGCGATCGGCTGATGGTCAAGATGGAGGCCGATCATCCCGGCTACGGATTCGCCGAGCACAAGGGCTACAGCACGCCTGCGCATGGCGCGGCGCTCGCCCGCCTCGGCCCGTGCAGCCAGCACAGATACTCGTTCATCAATGTCCGCCGGGTAGTCACCCCCACCGGCACCAAAGTGGTGACCGAGCTCGTGGGTGACTGTGTACCGGAGCAGCGCGGCGAAGTCGGGTAAGGGAAGATGTCTTTAGACGAACACGAAGGACTGCTTAAGCGATGAGTGCCGAAGATCTCGAGAAGTACGAAACCGAGATGGAGCTCTCGCTGTACCGCGAATACAAGGACATCGTCGGTCAGTTCAGCTACGTGGTGGAAACCGAACGCCGGTTCTATCTGGCAAACAGCGTGGAGCTGGTGCCACGCAACGCCGACGGTGAGGTCTACTTCGAGCTGCGGCTGGCCGATGCCTGGGTATGGGACATGTACCGGCCTGCCCGGTTCGTCAAGCAGGTGCGGGTCATCACCTTCAAGGACGTGAACATCGAAGAGGTCGAGAAGCCCGAGCTGCGGCTGCCCGAATAGGCGGCTATCCGCCGGCCTCACGCAGGTGCTCGCCGAAGAAGTCGAAGACGCGCGACCACGCATCCGCCTCCGCGGCCTCGTCGTAGCCGAATCCGCCGATGCGGATCAGCGGCTGGGCGGGCAGCTTGTTGGCGAAACTGTGCCCTGCTCCCTGGTAGGCCTTGATGTCGGACGGGATGTCCAAATCGTCGAGGACCTTCTGCAGTTTGTCCGCCGCACCGATACCGAGAGGGTCGCGACGGCCGAAGCTGGCCACGATCGGGCACGCACCGTCGAGCGTCTCGCTCAGGTTGCGGGGTAGTGGCGTGCCGTAGAACGGCGCCGAGGCACCAAACCCCTTGGGGGACAGCACCAGCGCGAACTGGCCGCCCATGCAGAATCCCGCGATGCCGACGGCGCCCGAGGCCTCCGGCATGGCGAGCAGGTGATCCCGCGCGGCGAGGACGTCGTCAAGCGCGCGGCCGCGCTTGGTCAGCAGATCGCGAAAGACGCGGGTGATGCAGCGCGCCCGCCCGCCGCGGGCGAACATGTTCGGCGTGATCGCGATGTAGCCCGCCGCGGCCACCTTTCGCGAGATCCGCTCGTTGTCGGGTCCGTAGCTGACCGCATCGTGAACGAGCACCATGCCGGGAAATGGTCCACGGCCGTCGGGAACACTGCACAGCGCGTCGATTGGCCCGCCGGGGGCGTTGATCGTGACGGTTTCCACGTCATCAATCTAAAGGTCGCCTCTACTGCTGCGAGATCGAGCCGAGCCGAGGAGTCGGGCTCGCTCGTTCTCCGTGAGGCCGCCCCATACTCCGAACGACTCTTGGAACCGCAGGGAGTAGTTGCGGCACTCGGCGCTGACCTCGCACATGGCGCAGACGGCCTTCGCCCGGCGCTGCCTGCGGAGGCGCGCCTGCCCACGTTCACCCTCTGGCGAGAAGAACGTCGAAGGATCCTCGCTGCGGCAGCGCGCGCTGCTCTGCCACGTCCACAATGACGCGACAGGAACGAGCGCTGCCCGCGAGTCAGGCGTGCCAGGCGTCGCCGATCAACTCCTCAGTCCGCTTGCGCTACTCGTCGAATTACCGTTGGCCGACGATCGACTCCTGGTTGCGTGTGCGTCCCGTCGTCGCATCCAGCTCATGGCAGTCGATGACGAGTCGCTCGTCGAACGGGTAGGTGGTGTAGATCTCCACTCCGTTCTCGGTGATGATGTGGTCGTTCTCCAACCTGATGCCGCCGATCTCCGGCTTGCCGTGGTAGGGCTCGAGGTTGAACACCATGCCCTGCTTCAGGGTCACCGGCTGGTCCTTGGAGGCCGGGCTGAAGAACGGCGGCTCCCACGGGTTGGTGCCCGCGCCGTGCCCGAGGTTGTCGAGGACGTAGGGATCGGCCGCGGCGAACACATCGGCGTTGGTGGCACCGGGTTTGGTGACCCTGGCCGCCTCGAAGATCGCGTTGTAGACCTTCTGGTGGATCTCCTTCTGCGCCTGCGTTGGCTTGACGTTGCCGCACATGTACGCGCGGGTCAGGTCGCCGTAGTAGCCGTTGAAGCAGGCGCCGATGTCGATGATGACGATGTCACCGTTGGCGATGATCCGGTCCGAGGTGAAACGCCGGTACGGAGAGGTGTACGGACCGGACGCGACGATGTTCTGGCACTGCGTCCACTCGCTGCCAAGGGCGGTCATGGTCTGCCATGCGTGGGCGAGGACCTCGCATTCGCGCACACCCGGCCGCATGAACCGCAGACACGAGTCGAGCGCGGCCTCGGTCATCGCGTTGGCGATGCGCAGGCAGTCGAGCTCGTCGGTGGTCTTGACCTCTTTGGCCTTCATCAGGACGTCGTTGTAGCCGTCGACGAACTCGGTCTTGGGGAACGACTCCTTGAGCTGCGTCTCCAGCAGCGGGCTCCAGAGGTCGACGCCGACGGTCTTGCCGTCGAGCGAGCCGAACTTCCCGACCACCTGATCGGCCCACCGCTTCATGCCGATCTTCTCGCGGAAGTTGGCCCGCGGCTGGATCTGCTCCTTGTCCATCCACGGCATGCGGGCCAGGCAGTGCTCGTAGTCCATCGTCCAGAGCACGGGATCGGTGTCGGCGCCGAGCACAACGACGGCATTGCCGAGGATGAACGCGGGCCCGAGGTGATGGCGATAGCCGGTGAGGTAGCGGGCATCCTCGGGGCGGAACACGAACAGCAGGTCGACATCCGAGTCTGCGATTGCCTTCTTGCCCTTGGCAAGTCGTTCGCGCAGCATCCGCTGCGGATCGAACCGTGCCTCCCAGTCAACGGGCATCAAACCTGTAGTACTCACTGAACCTCTCCTGATCTGTCGGATTTTGTGATGACTGTGGCGACCTGCTCGTCGCCTGGCGGTTGTCCGCGGGCCTGCACAGCGATTCGTCGCAGCCGCAGCTTCGGCGAATCAAGCACCGCGGGGTTGACCACCGAACGGGGCAGCTCGCCCCGCAACAGGTCTGCGGCGGCATCGACGCTTCCACTCGTCAGCGCCTCCACCGCGGTCCGGCTCCATGCCGCCGAATGGGCAGTCAGAATCAACCGGTCCTTGAGGTCGGCGGCCAGAAGGATGCTGTCGTCGTCGACGGGTTCGCGTTCGGTGACGTCGAGGCCCGCCGCCGCGATCGCCCCGTCGCGGAGCGCATCGACGAGCGCGACCTCGTCGATCACGCCGCCGCGGGCGGTGTTCACCAGAATGGCGCCGGCCTTCATCTGCGAAATCTCTTGCGCCCCAACCAACTCACGATTGTCGGCCGACATCGAAAGATGCAGCGAGATGTGGTCACAGGTGGCCAACAGGTCACCGAGCGTGGACAACTCGCAATCGCCGAGCCTCGAGGCGGGCGGGGTGACGACGTCGAAGACGCGGATGCGTCCGTAGACGCTGCCCGCCTTTCTCGCCAGGGCCGCGCCGATGCGGCCGAAACCGACGATTCCGAGTGTCAGGTCACTGAGCCGACGGGATCCGACGCGCATCCGGTGGATCAACTGCGGTGCGGTCGCCGATGAGCCGTCGCGTACCAGGTCGTCGAGTCCGAAGAGCCGTCGCTCGAGTGCGACCAACATCGCCAATGCGTGGTCGGAGACTTCCTCGATCGAGGCGTCGGGAACGTTGGCGACAAGGATTCCCGCCGATGTGGCGGCGTCGACGTCGACGTTGTCGAACCCGACGCCGCGCCGCACGATCGCCTTCAGCCGCGGCAGCGAGGCGAGCGCGGGACCGTCGAATGGCTCCACCGCGCCCGCAATGATGATGTCGGCGTCGCGTGCGCCTTCGGCGATGGCTTCCCTGGTGCCGACATACGCCGCCGTGACTTCCGCCCCGAGGTCGGCCAATCCCAACTCCGCGCTGGTCAAAGGCCCGAGTCGCTCCGAAAGCAGGACCTGGGGATTCTCGCTGCCGAATATGTCGACGGGTCGGCTGTCCAGCTGGGAAGAGGCTGTGACGGCTTCGTGCATACTCTTATGTATATACTATATTTCCGTTTATGCATAGCTGGCCGCACGGGATCTCGGGTTTGCGTTTCGGACCTCTACACGCGTCCGGCCAGGCGATATGCCGCTTCGACCAGCTCGAGGGTTCCGACGTTGTCCTCCGGCGAAGTGTCGAACGGCTCGCCTGATCGCAGCCTCTCGACGAAGTGGGCGATCGCTGCGTCGAAGCAGTGTTGGTAGCTCGCGGCGTAGTCGACAGGCTCATCGCGCTCGTATCGGCCGCGGAGCTCGATCCGACTGTCATTCATCACGACGCTGGAGTCCGAACCCGTGATGTCGAGACGGTCGGCGGTTTGAGCGCCGAGCGCAGTGCCCGCGTTGCCGGAGCCGGCGAAGCCGGGTGCGACGTAACTCCCCGCGAGCACGACAGGGGCGCCGGAGTCGCGCACCTCGAGAAGTAGTGAGGCCACCGTTTCGCCCGGCAGGTCGGGTTCGGTGTGCAACTCGCGCGCAGCCACGACGTCGAGTGGCCCGAGTAAGAAGCGGAGCACGTCGAGCTGATGAATCAACGCCTCGCCGATCAGGAGCCGGGGCTCCTCCGCGTAATAGGCGGCGCGCACGACTCCCGGCCGCGAACCATCTGACGTCTTTATCAATGACGAGCGATAGGTCGTCATCACCACCTGGCGGAACGTGCCGACCAGCCCGGCGTCGATCCATTCGCGGATCACCTGGAAATGCGGCGCGAACCTGCGGTTCTCATGCACCATCAGCCGCACTCGGCCGTTGATCTCGGCGATCAGGGATCGAGCCTCGTCCAGGCTCGGCGCCAACGGCTTCTGGCACAGGATGTCGACACCGCGGTCAGCGGCGAGGAGACAGAGTTCGACATGGCTGTCCCTTGTCGTCGCGATGTCGACGGCGTCGAGTGCCTCGCTGTCGAACATCTCCGCGGCATCGTGATGGACTGCCCCGATATCGGCGCTTGCCGCGCGTTCGGTGGCCCGCGCCTTGTCGCGATCGCAGATCGCGACCACGTCGACGTCGGGCAGTTTCCGCCACCCGGCCAGGTGGTAGCGCGAGATGTCACCCGCGCCGATCAGCCCGACTCGAAGTCGCCTGCTAGACAACGGTCAAGCCACCGTCGACGAGGATGAGCTGGCCGTGAATCATGTCGGACGCGGCGCTGGCGAGGAAGACAACTGTGCCGACCACGTCGCCGGGTTCACAGAAGCGGCCTGCGGGAATCTTCTCGAGTGCGCGTCGACGCCAGTCGGGATCTGCGAAGAACTGTTCATTCATCGGCGTTTCGATGGCCGTGGGCCCGACGGCGTTGACGTTGACGCCGAGCGGCGCCCATTCGACGGCCATCACCCGGGTCAGTTGCAGAAGCCCGCCCTTGCTCGCCGCATAGCTCGCGCGACCCGTCGCCGCGACAACCGCATATGTCGACGCGACGTTGACGATCTTCCCCGAGCCCCGCTCGATCATGTGCCTGCCGACCGCCTGCGCCACCAGCGCAGGCCCGCGCAAGTTGGTGGCCAGCACGTCGTCCCACGCGTCGGGAGTCACGTCGAGGACGTTCTGCGCAATCTTGATGGCGGCGTTGTTGATCAGGATGTCGATCGCGCCGTGCCGGTCCAGCACGTCGGCGACCATCGAATCGATCGCGGCGGGCGCCGTGACGTCGGCGGTGTGTGCGCTCGCGTTCCTGCCGAGCTCTTCGACCTCGCCTACGACGGCCGTCAGCACATCGGGGGACCGGCCGGTGACCGCGACGTCGGCGCCCGCCTCGGCAAGTCCGATGGCGAGTGTCCGGCCGAGCCCGCGGCCCCCGCCGGTGACCAGCGCCACCCGGCCGGTGAGGTCAAACAGTCCAGCAGCTCCCGGCATCGCGCTCTCTCCTCCGCATGCATTCATGTGACCGACGGCATACTATCTGATGTACAATATAGAGTATGTCGGCATCGCTCAGCCTCTTCGATGCAGGCAATGATGCCCCTCGGGAGTTCGTTGCGAAGTGAAAGCCGCCCTGGTCAGCGAGCCGCGAGTCATCTCGGTCGTCGATGTCCCCGATCCGATCCCAGGGAAGGCGACGTCGTCGTCGACGTCGAGGCGACGTCCATCTGCGGATCCGACCTGAACGGCTTCCTTGGCATCAATCCTCGCAACCGACTGCCCAACATCCTCGGCCATGAGATCTCCGGGACCGTCATCGCGTCCGGGGACCCGGCCAACAGTGGGCTGATCGGTCAGCGCGTCGTGATCGAACCCAACGTCAGTTGCCGTGCGTGCGAATGGTGCCTTGCGGGGCTTCCCAATGTCTGCGACAACTACCGGGTGCTCGGCGAGAGCATGGAAGTGCCGGGGGGACTCGCCGAGTTCGTCAGCGTCTCCGCGGATCAGGTTTATCCGCTGCCCGCTCACATACCCGCCGAGGAAGGCGCCGTCATCCAGCCGCTGAGCGTGTGCTTCCACGGCGTCGTCAACCGCGGACAGGTCGCGGCGGGCGAAACCGTCCTGGTGCTCGGTGCCGGTTCGATCGGACTCGGCAGCGTGCTCATGGCGAAGTGGCTCGGCGCTCGCGTGATCGCCACCGACATCAGTGAGCGGCGCCTCGACATGGCGCGCCGACTTGGCGCCGACGAGACCGTCCTGGCCGGCGGGACCGACATCGGTGCAGCGGTTCGATCGCTGACCGGTGGTCGTGGCGCCGACGTCACGATCGAAGCGGTCGGGGGTGCTCAGGACAGCACGATCGCCGACGCAGTGGCCGCGACGTCGACCCGCGGGCGGATCGTCATCGTCGGCACGTTCGGAAGGCAGCCCCAGCGAATTCCCGCGTACTTCTTCAAGAACCACGAGCAGACCATGATGGGGTCACACGGACATCCCGACGCATTCGCCCCGACCATCGAATTGGTTTCGGACGGAAGCATCAAGCCCGGCGAGCTGATCACGCACCGGTTTGGTCTCGATGAGGTGGCCGATGCCTTCACGCTGCTCGGCGACCGCGCCGACGGTGTCGTCAAAGTTGTTATCGAGCAATAGATCCCAGCGAGGCTGACAGTGAGTCGAATCCAAGGAGAACCTAGTCTCGACGTTGTCCGCGGCTGGCTGACGTCGTTGAGCAACTGGGGGCGGTGGGGCGACGACGACGATTTGGGCACGTTGAATTTCATCGGCGCCGCCGAACGGGCAGCGGCCCTTGCGTCGGTGACCGGTGAGAAGACCGTATCGTGCACGGCCCGAATCGGATTCGAACGCCAGCCGCATGCGAGCGTAGGCCCGTCAGGCGGGGGACCGCACGCCTCGTGGCAGCGGCCGCAGCGATTCCTCATTCAGGACGGGTCGGAGCAACCGGCCTCCGACATCAGAATCAGCGGCTACGACGCGTTCCTGATCGCGCCGCACGGGCCGAATGTCACGCATCTGGACGCGCCGAGGCACACCGTGCTCAATGGATGCTGTTATAACGGAATCCCCGCGGGCGCAACGGGACCGGCAGGCACGATCGAGGCCGTCAAGCCGGGGATCGTCGCACGGGGAGTCCTCCTCGATGTCGCCGCGAGCCGTGGCGTGCCGTGGCTCGAAGACGGTGATCCGGTGTATCCCGAGGACCTCGAGCGCTGTGAGGCGGCGGCGGGGCTGCGGGTCGGCAAAGGCGATGTGCTCTATGTGCGGACCGGGTACCGCGCGCGGCTGCCGAACGGGCCGACCGTCCGCTTTGCGCCGCGCCCTGGCCTGCATGCGTCCTGCCTGCCGTGGCTCTACGAGCGGCAGGTCGCCGTGGTCGCAGCCGACGTCGCCACCGATGTGGTGCCGCACGACTACGCAGATCTCGGCATGCCGGTCCATACCGTCGGCATGTGGGCGATGGGATTGTGGCTGCTCGACAACTGCGACCACGAAGCCCTCGGCGACGCGTGCAAGACGCTCTCGCGATGGTCGTTTCTGACCGTGATCGCACCCCTTGTCCTTGCCGATGGCACAGGCAGCCCCGTCAATCCGATTGCGATCTTCTGATCGCGCGTTCATAACCAGGAGGTTTCATGCCCGAAAAGCTCAATCCCGTTCTGCAGGTTCGCAACCAGTCCGAGATCGAGGGCCGTGTCGGCGTCGTTCCTGGCCAGACGTACCAAACGCTGATCGGCGACGGGGGGCGCGGCACGGATCGCGTTCGGCTCGGGCGCGCGACGTATCAGCCGAGGACGCTCGAACCGCTGCACTGGCATCCGATCGAGGCGCTCTACTACGTGATCGCGGGTTCGGCGACGGTGCGCAACGTCGCGGGCGAAGAGTTCCCGGTCACCGGTGGGTCGTACATCTACGCGCCCGCAGGCATCGAGGGTGCCCATGAATGGGAGGTGGACGACCACCTCGAGCTCCTCGACATCCGTGCCACCAACGTCGCAAGCCGCAAGTTCCAGTACACCGTGGACAAGTCGACGATGCGCTCCTACATCGATCTGTCGGAAATCGCGCGGCGGGAAGGCCTTTCGTTCCCGTCCCACTACTGAAGCCCGTGACCCCGTCAAACCCGCGAAGTACCGCGACGTACAAGGAAGGATCGACGATGAGCGCCGATGGCGGCACAAGGGCGATCGATGACACAGCGATCGTTGAAGAGTTCTATCCCAACAGCTTTCGTCGTCGCCGTGACCTCTTCGAGGCGCTGGACCCGCCGTTCGCGGCGAACTGGGCGTCGCACCTCGCCAGGCTGTTGTCCAGGCCCGGGCTCGAGAAGCGCAAGCGGTTTCTGGTGCTGGCAGGCCAGTACACGATGCGCGGGGAGCACGACGCACTCGAGGAGACGCTGACCGCGGCCATCGCCGACGGGTCCGATCCGCACGAGCTGCTCGAGGCGATCCTGCAGTGCTACGTCTACGCGGGCGGCGCCAGGGTCGCGGCTGCCGCGGAGGTGATGCTGAGGGTCTTGCAGTCCCACGACATGCTCGACGAATTCCAGAAGACGCAGACGCCGCTGGACGTGACCACGGCAGGGCGGTCACTCGACGAGGAACGCGGGACATGGTCGGCGCAGGACCGCGACGATCCCCGCACCGCGGAGTTTCTCGAACGGTTCGGCTGGCACGGGTACAGCGCCGGGATGCGGTTACGCCCAGGTCACCACATCAACCTGGTGTCGACGCTGGCCATCGTCGATGCCGACTTTCTGCAGATCTGGCTGGACACGATCTACCAAAACATGTACTCGCGCCGGATACTCGACGACGGGACCCGCCTGCTGTGCACGGTCGGCGACTGTTTCGCGGTCGGCGAGACACATCAGGCCACCCGGCACATGCGCGGTGCGCTCCGATCGGGCGCGCAGCCGCGTGAGCTACTCGAGGTCATCTTCCAGACCACCGCCATCGTCGGCCACCCCTACATGTTGCCCATCGCCGTCGACGATCTGGTGCAGGTGTTGCAGGCCGAGGGCCGACTCGACGAACTCGTCGCCGCGGCGGACATCCCGGAGTTGACCCGGATCGTATCGTCGAGGCTGGCCAAGCGCGCGGGCGTTCAGGATGCGCTCGAACCCAACTCCAACCACACGTGATCGGCGAAGGGGCAACGCGATGCCGCGGGTAATAGATGTGCATGCGCACTATGCGCCGTGGGTGATGCTGAATCGGATTCGGAATGGCGAATCCTGGTTCGGCGCAGAGATGTTCGTCGAAGCCGACGGCAGGCAGACGGTGCGGATACGGGGCCGGGAGGGGATGACCGACCCGCGCTTCCAGTTGACGCCTTCCGAACGCGTCGCCGACATGGACCGGATCGGCACGGATGTTCAGGTGCTCTCACCGATGCCGGTGCTGTTCAACTACGACATCGGAGCGGACGAGGCTCTGCAGTCGTCGCGTCAGCTCAACGACGACATCCGCGAAACCGTCGAAGCCTTTCCCGACCGGTTCCGCGGGTTGGGTTCGCTGCCCATGCAGGATGTCGCGCTGGCGGTGCCGGAGCTGTCGCGATGTATGGAGATCGGGTTGACCGGGGTGTCCGTCGCCACCAATGTCAATGGGGCGCAATGGGATGAGCCGCAATTCGCCCCGCTGTTCGCCGAGGCCGAACGACTCGGTGCCGTGCTGTTCTTCCACGCCAATCGCGGCGCCGTCGACCCGCACCTGCCTCGCTACCACCTCGGAAACACGATCGGTCACCCGGTCGAAGACCACATGGCGGGCGCAGCGCTGATCATGAGCGGAATCCTCGAGCGCCATCCGGATTTGAAGGTCGTCATCGCGCACGGCGGTGGAAACCTCTGCTTCGGTATCGCGCGGATGGACAACGGCTGGGCCATCACTCCCCGCAAGCAGGTGATTCCCAAGCCGCCGAGCGCCTACCTGCGAAACATGTACTACGACACCATCACATGGGGTGAGCCGCAGCTTCGGTTCCTGATCGACCAGGTCGGCGCGGATCGGGTGGTGATCGGCAGCGACTATCCGACGGCGATGGGTCCGGAGTCACCACGGGATTGGGTCGGCGCAATGGACTCCATCTCCGATGACGAGCGCGAGCTCATCTATCACGGCAATCTCGAGCGATGGCTCGGGCTGTAGACCACTCATGAGAGTCGGTAGAGGGTCAGCGCTGGTGGCCGAGGCGCCTGCCGCAGGCGGGAGCGCGGTCCTCGAGGTGCGAAATCTCGTCGTCACGGTGTCACTGCCCGACGGTCGCCGGGTTCCCGTGGTCAACGACGTGAGTTTCAGCATTCCGGCGGGTGGGTCGATGGGCCTGGTCGGCGAGTCGGGCTCCGGCAAGACGATGACGAGCCTGGCGATCATGGGTCTGCTGCCGCCCGCCGTCCGGGTGGAGTCGGGCGAGATTCTGTTGGAGGGACGCGATCTGCTCAAGACGAGCCAACGCGACCTGCGCCGCATTCGCGGCCGCGGAATGTCAATGGTGTTGCAGGATCCGCTGACTGCGCTCGACCCGTGCTTCACGATCGGCAGTCAACTGGCCGAGCCGCTACGCAGGCACAGAAAGCTCAAAGGCAAAGCTCTCGACGACGCCGTCGTGACCGCGCTCGAGCAGGTGCACCTGCCGGCGACCCGCGAGCGGCTGAAGCAGTACCCGCACCAGCTGAGCGGGGGCATGCGCCAGCGCGTCACAAGCGCGATCGCACTGGCGGGCAGGCCGCGTCTGCTCATCGCGGATGAACCGACCACCGCACTCGATGTGACAACCCAGGCGCGCTACCTCGAACTGCTGCGGGAGTTGCAGCAGAGCACCGGATTCGCGCTGCTGCTCGTGGCACACGATCTGATGGTGGTTCGGCATGTGTGCTCCCGTGTCGCGGTGATGTATTCGGGCCAGGTCGTCGAGGACGGGCCGACAGGCGAGTGTTTCGACGCACCACGGCATCCCTACACGCGGGCACTGCTGGCGGCGATCCCGGAGATCGGCGACACCGTCCGTCTCGAGGCGATCAGTGGGCAGGCTCCCGAGGTGGGTGCGAAGATGCCCGGCTGCCGGTTCGCTCCGCGCTGCAAGCACACCCGCGATGAATGCAGCGCGCCACCGCCTCTATCGGAACGCGACGCAGGCGTTCACGCTCGCTGCTGGGGGACCGACGCGAACGGATGGATCGAATGACGACGTCGCTGACGCCTGCAGGCGCTTCGACCGGTCGACCGTCGGCGCCGCTCGTCTCGGTGGAGGACCTGGTGGTGCGGTTCACCACCCGATCGGGGTTCGCACGGCGCAGCACTGAGGTCATCGCCGTTGACCACGTCGATCTCACGATCCCGCACGGCAGGAGCCTCGGCCTGGTCGGGGCGACGGGTTCGGGGAAATCCACTGTGGCACAGGTGATCACCGGAATGCTTGGCGCAACGTCGGGCGTGGTCACCGTCGCGGGCCACGATCTGAGGACGACGACCGGCGCCGAGCGCAGTGCGCTGCAGCGGCGGGTTCAGATGGTCATGCAGGATCCCTATTCGTCCCTCGACCCGCGGATGAAGATCGGCGACATCATCGCCGAACCGCTGACGCTCGGCCGCTCGGTCCGCGGGGCCGCAAAGCGCAGAATCGACGAGCGAGTCGCCGAGCTGCTCGGGTTGGTGAGCCTGCCCGCGAACAGCGTTGGCCGCTACCCGCATCAGTTCAGTGGCGGTCAGCGACAACGGATCGCGATCGCACGGGCGCTCGCCCCGAGCCCGGAGCTGATCGTTCTCGACGAGCCGACGTCGGCCCTCGACGTGTCGGTGCGGGCGCAGATCCTCACCCTGCTCAAGCGCCTGCAGGACGAGCTCGGTGTGACGTACATGGTCATCAGCCATGACCTGGTGACCGTGGCGTACCTGGCCAGCGATGTGGCGGTGATGCATCGCGGGAAAGTCATCGAGATCGGCCCGACTCTGTCCTTCTACCGCACACCGCGGCACCCGTACACGTTGGAGTTGCTTGCGAGCGCCCCCGGCGCCGCGACAAGCTTCCTCAACAGTTCGCGCCCTGTCGGCGTTCCTGCGGACTCACTGCCCGACGCCGCATGCCGGTACGCCTACCGATGCATGCTGCGCACCCGGCTCGGTGATCCCGCGCGCTGCCTCGACAGCGATCCCGAGTTGGCGGCGATCGCGCCGGCACACCGGGTGGCCTGCCATTTCACCGACGAGTCCGGCGAGATGGCCGAGCTCGTCAGCGCTTCCGAGGACTGACCGGTCCGCGCCCCGACGTCGGGATGCCCGTACACGACCGTCGGACTATTGACAATGTGATCTTAAATATACAAAATATGCTATTGAACAATCGCGATCTGTTCAGGCTGTCATGCCTTCACAGACGAGAGGTCGACGCGATGAACGCACTGTCCATGAAGGCCACACGACGGCCGCGGCGCAGGCGTCTGGTGCTCAATGCGCTGGCGCTCTTGACGACCGTGGTGCTTGCGGCGGCCTGCGGTGGATCGTCGACCGGGCCGCAGGAGTCGGGGGGCGGAGGATCGACCCTGACGGCCGCGGTCGGGACGACGGGCACTCACCAGTGGGAGCCACATCTGACCGGCCACGACACCCTGCCGATGATCAAGTTCATGCACGATTCGCTGACCGATATCGACAAGGACACCGGCGAGGTGATCCCGATGCTCGCCGAATCGTGGTCGCTGTCGCCCGACGGCAAGACCTGGACCTTCAAGCTGCGTGACGACGTTGTGTTCCAGGGCGGTCTGGGGAAGCTGACGTCGAACGACGTCAAGTTCACGTGGCGCGAATGGATGCGCGACGACTCCAACCACCACAACGCCCAGCAACTGCGCGACATCGTCGGCAACAACATCGACAACATCGAGATCGTCAGCGACACCGAGTTCAAGATCCGCACGCCTGAGCCGTATACGACGCTCGACAGCTTTCTGGCCCAGCCGTATTCGCTCCTCTACATCTCGTCGGAGAAATACCTGACCGAGCAGCCGGAGCAGGCGAAGACGCATCCGATCGGCACAGGCCCGTGGGAGTTCGTCAGCTCGACACCGGGTGTCGAGATCGTGCTCAAGAAGAACCCCGACTACTGGCGCACCAAGCCGTCGTTCGACAACCTGATCATCAAGGAGATCCCCGACCCGGCCGCGCGGCTCGCGCAGGTGCAGAGCGGGACGGTCGACATCGCGAACGTGAGTTCGGCGCTGACGGCCGAGGCCAAGAACGCCGGACTGAACACCATCGCGGTGCCTGAAATCGCCACGGTGCAAATCATTTTGGGCGGCATGTATCCCGGCTCGCCGAAGCTTGGACCGCAACTCACCGTGGATCCAGGCCGACAACCCGCAGAAGGGCCTGGCGATCCGGCAGGCTCTCTCGCTGGCCATCGACCGCGAGCTCATTCGCGACAAGGTGCTTGCCGGTGCGGGTGAAGTGAACTTCGGTCCGCTGCTGCAGTACAACAACAACCCGAACACCATGGACCCGTCCTGGACGCTGCCCGCATTCGACAAGGAGGCAGCCAAGAAGAAGCTGGCCGAGGGCGGCTACCCGAACGGATTCCCCATCACGTTGTTCGAATACGAAGACGATGTGGACACCGTCGGCATCGCCCAGGCGGTCGCGGGGATGTGGCGTGACATCGGAGTCGATGTCACCGAACAGGTTTCGGAAGAAGACGTGCTCGACGACCGGTTGAACGCCACCGACACCAGTGGCATCGCATGGGTCAAGCAGCAGGGCAACGATCCGGCCAACGTGGTCTTGCTGAACTACCTGTCCTCAGGCGCCGACGACCACAAGGTCTTCTCTCCCGCGATCGACGAGGGCTACCAGAAGATCAGCACCGAGGTCGACAAGGACAAGCGCGCACAGGACGTCCGCGACGTGATCACCGCGTTGCGTGACAACGTCACCCTGATCCCGATGTTCGACGCGGACCTGCCGTTCGTCGTCGGATCGAAGGTCGGCGACTGGACGCCGACGCCTGGCGACAAGGACTTGAACAGCTTGGAGACGGTGACCCCTGCGCAATAGACGACGCTGAGAACAGGAGCGGGAGAGCGGGATGGTCAAAGCTGTCGGCGCGCGGATTCTGCACAGCCTGCTCAGCTTGTTCTTCCTGCTGATGCTCGCGTTTGCGCTGGTTCGGCTCAGCGGCGACCCGATCAACTTCCTGATCGAGCCGAGCGCATCGCCTGCGCAGAAACAGATGATCCGTGAGCAGCTGGGCCTGGACAGGTCGATACCGTTCCAGTTCGTCGAGTACCTCGGCCAGTTGGTGCGCGGCGATCTCGGGCTGTCGTTCCGGTACCGGGCGCCGGTGGTTGACCTGATCGAGCAGCGCCTGCCCAACACCCTGCTGATGGCGGTCGCCGCGGTCACGCTGATGCTTCTCATCGCGATTCCGCTCGGGGTCCAGGCCGCCTATCGCCAGGGCACTGTGGTCGACCTGTCGGCGCGCGGTATCGCCGCGCTGGGCCAGGCCGTTCCCGACTTCTGGCTCGGCTTGATGCTGATACTCGTGTTCGCCGTCAACCTGAAGTGGTTCCCCGCAGGCGGCCACGGCGGCATCTCACATCTCGTGCTGCCTGCAGTCACGTTGTCCTTCACCGCGATTGCCGGTCTTACCCGGCTGCTCAGATCCAGCATGATCGAAGTACTCAGCAGCGATTACGTGCTGTTCCTGCGGGCCAGAGGCACGCCTGAGCGCACCGTGCTGTGGAAGCATTCGCTTCGAAACGGCGGCCTGTCCGCGCTGAGCTATGTCGGGGTCGTGGTCGGCGGACTGGTCACCGGCTCGGTTCTTGTGGAGACGATCTTCAACTGGCCCGGTATCGGGTTGCTGTTCATCGAAGCGGTCCGCGGCAGGGATTTCGGTGTGGCCCAAGGGGTCATGCTGTTCTTCGGTGTCGCCTACATCGTCTCGAATCTGCTCATCGACGTGTTGTACATGCGCCTCAACCCGAGACTTCGATGACGCAGACCATCCCAGAACCCGGCCCGCCGACGCCAAGCGAACTCGCGCTGGCCGAAGGTCCCGCCGAGCGGAGAGCGAGACGTAAAGGGAGAATCAGGCTTTCGCCTGCGCTGCCGCTGTTCGTGCTTGGCGGCTTTCGTACTGCTTGCGATCTTCGCGCCGATCGTCACCACGTTCGACCCGACGCAGAACGACCTCGTCAACAGTCTGATTCCGCCGGCGTGGGTGCACGGCGGAAGCGCCGAGCATCTGCTGGGCACCGACAGTTTCGGCCGCGACGTGTTCACGCGACTGGTCTATGGCGCACGTGTCTCGCTCGGCGTGGCGTTTCTCGCCATCCTCATCGCGGTCGTGGTCGGCACGACCGTCGGGATCGTCGCGGGCTTCCTCGGCGGTTGGGTCGATTCGGTGTTGATGCGGCTGACCGATGTCATCCTCAGCCTGCCCAACATGGTGGTGGCCCTGGTTCTCGCCATCGCCGTTGGCCCCTCGTTCCGGAACCTGGTGTTGGTACTGGGATTCATGAACTGGCCGCGAATAGCACGGCTCATCCGTGGCGAGACACTCCTGCTGAAGAAAATGGACTTCGTCCGCTACGCCGAGGCGATCGGCGTCACACGCATCGCGGCGATGGCGCGCCATATCCTTCACAACATCCTGCCGACGCTGCTCGTTGCGACCACCCTCGAGATCGGCTCGGTGATCCTGACCGAGGCCGCCATCAGCTTCCTCGGCGCGGGTGTGCCTCCGCCGTCGGCATCGTGGGGTGTGATGATCGCCGACGGCGAGTCGTTGGTTTCCACGGGCTGGTGGATCAGCCTGGTCCCCGGGGTGGCGATTGCGCTGGTTGTGCTGTCGAGCAATGCTTTCGGCGATTGGCTCCGCGATCGACTCGACCCCAAGAGCCTGCGGGGTTAGCCGTGGCCGACCGGGTGTTGCTCAGTCGCGGCAAGGTTGTCGATGGCCTGGGCCACCGCGGTCTCGAGCAGGTCGATGAGTTCGGTAGTCTGCCGCAGCCGCAGTGTGCTTTGGGGGTCGGTCGCGTGGTAGGCCGCGTCGGCGGCCGCCAGCAGATCCGCGTAGGCAGAACGGATGGCATCGTGTTCGTGATTCACCGTGAAACTCCCGATAGCAGGTGGGGGCCGCGTCACATACCTCGAAAACATAAAAGACCCTATAGAATGTTCTATCAGCCTTCTGCGGCTGGGGAGGGAGAAATACCGTGGCTGGGCCGATGGAAAAGCGGGTGACCTCGGGGAGGGTCAACGCCGCGACGTTAACCGAACAACTCGAAGAGGCGATCAGGGTCGACATCCTCGAGGGCGTACTCGCCCCTGGGCAACGCATCCGTGCCAACGAGATGAGCGAACACTACGGAGTCAGCGCGACCCCGTTGCGTGAGGCTCTGCAACGACTGGCCGTCAAGAAGCTGGTGGACATCGATCCGAGGCTGGGCGCGTCCGTCGCACCCATCTCCGAGGAGGATCTCACCGACATCTACGACATGCTCTCGCTGCTGGACGGCTTGGCGCTCGAACGTTCGATCCAGCGGGGCGACGACGCCTGGCTGGCTCGCATGGAGCTCACCTTCGCCAACCTGTCCGATCAGATCAAGCGTCAGGAGGCGATCACCGCATCGACGTCCGACGAGATGCGGCGAGCCATCGGACTGGCGTTGTCGGATGCGCATTCGTCGTTTCACGAGGCGCTGTATTCCGCATGCGACTCGACGTGGCTCATGCATTTCGTGGATCAACTGCGCAAGCACGCCGAGCGATATCGCATGCTGACGATGATGCACACGAGCGACGGCGGCATCATCCGCAATTCGCGCCAGGAGCACGAAGAGATCTACGAGGCGGCGCGCAGCCGCGACGCCAAGGGCGCGGTCAGCGCATTGCGCAGGCACATGGCGAAGACGGTCGACCTTCTGAAGGCCGGAGTCGCCGAACACGCATCGTCATTGGTGCCCAGCGGGACGTCCTAGATCCGCGTCGCGCGGTCATCGCCAGCCGGGTATCCGGCGATACTCCTCGGAGTCGAGTATGGCTTCGATGACGAACGGCCCGTCGGTCGACGCCGCACGCTTGACGGCGTCGGCGTATTCCGCTGCCGTTTCGACGCGAACTCCGTCGATGCCGAAACAGGCTGCAAGCGCGCAGTAGTCGATCGACTGAAAGGTGGTGCTCGTGGTCGAGTACCCCTGCTGTTCCTGGCGGCGCTTGACCTGAGTCAGATCGTTGTCGACCATGACGACGAGAGTCAGGGCAAGGTCCAGTCGCGCCCATGTGGCCAGATCGCCCGCGTACATCAGGAGACCGCCGTCGCCGACCACGGTGACCACCGGGCTGTCCGGACGTGCCATCTTCGCGCCCATCGCCGTCGGTAGGCCGTACCCCATCGACCCGAATCCGTTCGACATGAGAAACGTGTCGGCCAACGTGGATGACCATGCGGCACCCGCGACGATCTTGTGCGCCCCGACATCGCACGTGAAGATCGTGTCTTCAGGATAGGTCTCCCTGGCGATGGTGAAAATCTCTTGGGGCGCAATCCCATTCGCAGGATCATGCGCGGTGCTGACCGACATCGATTCGCCGATCGCTGCCAGCGTTGCCCCGGCTTGCGCCTGGCCCCATTCGCGCTCGCCCTTGCCCGCCTCTGCGACGGCCGCAAGCATTGCCTTGAGATCACCGTCGACCGACGCAGCGACCGGCTTGAAGGCCGGCGGGTCGCCGCCGAGCGGCCCGAGGTTCACGATCTCGGCGTCGCCCTTGTACGGCACCATCAGGTCGGCTCCGTCGAGCCCGAAGGTGGCGATCACGTCCGCCGACTCGGAGAGCTCGATCAACGGTTTGTCGTGCCAGCCCAGCATGCCCGCGTACAGCCTGTGATTCGACGGCACCCAACCGATTGCCTCGGGTGTGACGCACACCGGCGCGCCGAGCGCCGATACCGCGGCCAGCATCTCGTCTCGGGCATCGGCATGCTCCACCCCCGGCCCGACGACGACGAGTAGTCGCCGCGCGGACGCGATACGGCCCGCCGCCGATTCGAATGCGGCATCGTCGAACCCGGCCGCGCTGTCGACCGTTGTGTCGGCGACCAGCTCTCGGGCTTCGGCGTCGGAGACGGCGATGTCCTTGAGTTGTTCTGCGACAGGGGATCCCAGGAAGACTGCACCGGGGTAGCCGGTGGTGGCGGCCGCGAAGGCATCCGGCAGCACCCGATGGATGTCGGATGCCGTCCATGACGCGGAGAGTTTGGTCAGCGGCTCGTAGAACCGCACCGACGGAATGTGCTGGCGGACGTTGACCGCATCGTCGTCGGCGCCGAAGAGCGTCGAGAACAGGATCAGCGGAGCCCGGTCGAGATGCGCCGATCCCATCCCGGTGGAGATGTTGGTGACGCCGGGTCCCTTCGTGACAAGCGCGACCCCGACGGTGTTCGTCAGCCGTCCCATGGCGGCGGCCATGTATGCCGCGGTGTTCTCGTGATGAGTGAGCACGAACGTGATGCCCACGTCCTCCATCGCCGCGATGAGGTCCATGACGTCGCTGCCGGGATGTCCGAACGCATGGGTGACGCCGCGGGACGCCAAGTACTGGGCGATGAACTCGGCTGACTTCATCGCCCCGCCCGCCCGCGGTGCCGATCCCGAGAGCTGCCGACTTCAACGGACATTCTGACTCGCTTTCCACGACCCCCATGCGGCGACATTCAATCGAATATATACTATATATGGATAAAGTCCAGGTCAACGGCATACAGGAAAGGGGTGGCGACCATGCGGCTTGCCACGGTGCGGACCGACAGTTCGGCCACATCCGCTGTTCGGATCGACGGGGAGAGCGCCGTCTACTTGCCCGCATCCGACCTCGGCGAATTGATGCAGAACCCGAACTGGCGCGACGAGGCCGCGACGCACAGCGGTCGGCAGGTCGATGTGGCCGATGTCGCGTTCGTCGCTCCGATCGCCGTCCCTCGGAAAGTGGTGTGTGTCGGCTTGAACTACCGTGCCCACATCGAGGAGATGGGCCGCGAATTGCCCTCGATGCCAACGCTGTTCGCGAAGTATCCGGAGGCGATCATCGGGCCGCGCGACGACATCGTCCTACCACCGGAGTCCGCGGCGATGGACTGGGAGGGCGAGCTCGCGGTCGTGATCGGCTCGACAGTGCGTCGCGCTGACCAGGCGGCCGCGCGTCAGGCGATCGCGGGGTACACCGATTCTCAACGACGTCACTGCTCGCGACTATCAGTACCGAACCTCACAATGGTTGCAGGGCAAAACATTCGAATCGACAACGCCGCTTGGTCCCGTGCTGGTGACCCCCGACGAATTCGATCAGGACGCCGCCCACATCACGACGATCGTCGACGGTGAAGTCGTCCAACACGCGCCGATTGCCGACCTCGTGTTCGGCGCGACCGACCTCGTCAGCTACATCTCCACGATCGTGTCACTGCATCCAGGGGATGTGATCGCGACGGGAACGCCATCCGGAGTCGGACACGGCATGTCGCCGAAGCGGTACCTGAGCGACGGCGTCAGGCTCGTCACCAGAATCGACGGCATCGGCGAGCTCGACAACGTATGCCGTGTCGGTTAGTCGTTCTGCGACGCCGAACACGCCGTGAGACCGCCACCGGATGAACGGGTGCCCGCGCCGATCATCCTGATCGTGATCGTCACGACTCTGGCGCAAGCCAGTGTCTTCGCGGTCCGCCCGATGGTGTCCTACCGCGCGCTTGAGCTCGGCGCGGGCCCCTTCGAACTGGGCGTGGTCGGCGGCGCATTCTCCTTGCTGTCACTGTTCTTCGGGGTTCCAGCCGGCCGCTGGGTGGACCGGCGCGGAGAACGTGTCGCGATCACATCGGGCGCTGCCACCATCGCAATCGCCTGTGCCGCACTGATGGTGGCGAACTCCATCGCCGCCTTGGCCGCTTGCCACGCCGTGCTGGGTGTCGCCTCCATCGTGAACATCGTCGGCCTGCAGGCGATCGTGGCCAACCGAGCGTCTGTCGCCCAACGAGACCGCCGGTTCGCGACGTTCACGATGGCGGTGTCGTTCGGCCAGATGCTCGGCCCTGCCGCGGCAGGGCTCATCGTGACTGCGGTGGATGACCGCGGTAACTGGGACGGCAACACCGCGGTGTTCCTGGCCGGCGCCGCGTCGGCAGTGGCCGCGACCGTGCTCGCCGTGTGGCTACCGCGTCGCCCGGTCGCCACGTCCTCGGCCGCGGACGGCGCCGATACGGGTCGTCCCCGCGTGATCACGGTGATGAGGCAACCGGGGATGACACGGGCGATGCTGGTGAGCGTCACCGTCGTGACCGCGACGGACGTATTCACGACCTACATGCCTGCCGTCGGCGAGACGCTGGGGCTTTCGGTCGGCTCCGTGACGTTTCTGCTCGCGCTGCGCGCGGGCGCTTCGTTTCTGTCCAGGATGGGGCTGCCATGGCTGATCGACCGTGTCGGCAGACGGCGCCTGTTGATCCTCAGCACCGTGATCCCGGCGCTGTTGTTGTTCCCGCTGCCGTGGCTCAGCCACGTCGCCACCATGGCCGTGCTGGTCTCCATCATCGGGTTCGGCCTCGGGATCGGTCAGCCGATGACCATGGTCTGGGTGGCGAACCGGTCGCCGGAGGCCTCGCGCGGCATCGCCCTCGGCATTCGGCTGAGCGCCAATCGTCTTGGTCAGATCACCGTTCCGCTGGCGGTCGGTGCGGTGGCAGGCTTGGCGGGGATCGGCTCCATCTTCGTGTCGATGGCGGTTCTCCTCGGTGTCAGTGCGGCCGCGATTCGTGGCGCGGACTTCGACCAGGACGCCGAGCAGGATCCGACGGCCCACGAACCGTAGCGGTCACGACAGCTGGGCGGCGATTTCGTCGAAGGCGGCGATGGTGGGGAAGAGCATCGTGGCGTCCTGCGGGAGCGGCCAGCTCGACAGCTTCGCGGCGACCATGTTCGCGGCCCTGTTGACGTAGATCATCTGGCCGTGAATGCCGAGGCACAGCAACACGTTGTTGCCCGCATTCGGGAACCAGCACTGGTTTCGGTACATCCCGCCGGGCATTCTGTTGTCGCCGGGGCTCGCGGCGAACGCCGATCTCGAATCGAGCCCGCCTGCGAAGGTGTCGGCAATCCACGAAAGCGAGACCACGCGTTCGCCCGTCGGCGACGTACCGCCGTTGAGAAACAGCGAACCGAACCTGACGAGATCGGACAGACACGTGTTGATGCCGCCGTCGAACATCCCGGTGCCGACGGAGTCGACGCCGATCGACGCGTCGGTCCGCGCGCCGAGCTTGGCCCACAGCAGCTGCGACATCAGCTCGGGCATCGGCAGGCCGCCCGCCGCCTCGCAGATCCAGCCGAGCACATCGGTTTCGCACGACCGGTACTCGAACGGGCCACCATGGCTCGACTTCTGCTGCAGGGTCACCAGGAAGTCGTACATCGTCGTCGGCAGATCGGGCACGGTGCGCGGCGCCCACCCGATGGCCTGCTCGATCAACCGCACCTCGGCGACCGGGTCGAGGTAATTCTCGGAAAACTTGATACCCGAACGCATATCGAGCAGGTTGCGCACCGTCGCACCGGCATAGCCGGAGTTGGCAAGTGCGGGCACGTAGTGGGTCAGCTCGGCGTCGGGGTTCACGGTGCCGTTGCTGACGAGCGCACCGATCACCATGCCGACCAGTGACTTGCTCACCGACATCAGCAGATGCGGCGAGTCGGGGTGCATGCCCCCGTAGTAGTGCTCGGTGAGCACCTTGCCGTGCTGGGTGACGATCCAGCCGTCGGTGACGGTGGCGGCCATCACGTCGCCGACGGTGGTTCGCCTACCATTCGTCCGGTCGTACAGCGGGATATCCGACAGTTCGGCGGGGTTGGACGGCAGCTCGGCCACGGGTCCGGTGCCGCGCGAGATGACAGCGGTGGGCAGGAACTCGGCGATGTGCTGAAACGTCCAGTGCAGTTGGCCCGCGGACTGCCAATTGTCCAGAGTCACGTCCGACGGCACGCGTCCGGTGTCGCCTCCGAGAGTCATGGCGATGACTGTAGTTGGCCGCGATGACCGCCTCGCCGCTCAGCCCGACTTGACCCCCGGATTGGTGACCGGCGCTGCGGGTTTGGCGATCGGCGTGCCTGCGAACCCGGCGCGGATCGAGTCGATGAGATGGCGGGCGCGGATCGTCAGCCCCGATTTGCCCGTGGTCGAGTCGACCTGCAGACGGCCCTTCGTGACAAGGACCCCGAGGTCGGCGCCCTTCCAGCGGTAGTCGCCGGGGGCGTAGATCCTCAGGAAGAACGCCTCCGCCTCGTTCTGCAGCTGGTGCCAGTCCAGCGCGGCCCTCCGGAACACCAGCGTCCCGCTGCTGTCCAGCGAGTACTGCCCGGTGCTGGGTACGGCCGTCAGCCGCTGCATGATGTCGTCGGTCTCCTTCATCACCATCTGGCTCCACAGGTCGCCCGCCGCCAGCTCTTCCCACCTCTCGTTGATCTCGTCGACGTCCAGATCGAAGTCGACGTTCATGTACTCGAGGATGTGGAACAGGAAAAGCGGCACATCGGCGTAGGCGCCCGCGGTGACGTTGGTGATCGACGACGCCCCGCTGATGCGGGGGTTGAGCTCGCCGAGGTAGATCTCACCGGTGTCGGTGTCGACGAGCACATCCACCTCGAAGAATCCGCGGTAGCCCTCCTTGGCCAGGCGATCGCCGAGCCGCCGCACCAACTGCGTTGCGGTGCGCCTGCTTTCGCCCGTCAGCACCTCGGGGAACATCTCGTTGCCGCACCACCCACCGCGCGACGGAGTGAGCCGCTTGTAACCGATCAGCTCCGACATGAAGGGTCCGACGACGGTGCCGCACCGGGTGAGCACCGCCTCGACCGCGACCGGACGATTGTTGATGCGCCGCATCACCTTGATCTCTTCGCCGACGATGTCCTTGCTGTGCTTTTTCCAGTCGGCCTCCGACGAGATGAAGAAGGTGGTCTTCCCGGAGTCGCCATACGGCGTCTGGACGACGAGTTCGTCACCGAGACCGGCCTTTTCGGCCGCCTTCTGAAGCCCGGCCCAGTCGTCGACGCGGGTCAGCACGTTCGGCACGCTCGGTGCGCCCGCCTCGTTGCCCAGCTGCGTCGTGACGATCTTGGAGTCGAGGTGTGTGCGCAGGCTTGCCGCGGGCAGGATCAGGTCGTAGCCGAGTTCCTTGCAGATCTCCTCGGTTTCGCTGTCGAAGAAGACCATCGCGACCTTGGGCCTGACGCCGCGGGGTGTCACCGAGTCGATGTGCGCCCGCACCTCGGGGTTGGTCAGCAGCCAGTTGTTGATCTCCTCGCCGCTGTCGAACTCCTGGTACGGCTTCTCAGTCGGGGTGAACACCCGTGGATGCGCGCCGTCCCATGCGTCGTAGTACGTGATGTAGGTGAAGTTGCGGACCCAGCGGTCCAGGCCGAGCAGATTGAAGGGGGTGGCGCCGAAGAACAGGATCGGCACATCGTTGGTCCGGAAGAAGTGGCGCACCTCGGAGATGTTCTTCAACGTGCGTCGCGGCTGCCCGGTGGTCGGGGCGAACGCGGCGTCGGTGCCGACGCTGACCTCGATCGGCTTGGACGACGTAGACGTCGTGGCGACCGGTGTCGTGGCACCTGATTTCAGGCCGACAGCTTTTCTGATGGGGCGCTTGGCCGGTGCGGCCGCATTCGCGGCCGGGCCCGTGGTGGCGGCTTTGGTGGGACGCGTCGCGCGTTTGGCGGGAGCGGCCTTCTTCGCCGTCTTCTTCGCGACCGTCCTTTGCCGCGGTCTTGGTCTGCCGCTTGGCCGGTGCGGCACGCTTTGCGGGCGTTTTCTTCGCGGAGGCGGCCTTGGCGGGACGCGTCGCGCGTTTGGCGGGAGCCGCCTTCTTGACGGCCTTCTTCGCCGCCTTCTTGACGGCTTTCTTGGCCGCGGACTTCGTCACGCGCCTTGATCGAACCGGTCGGTCACTCATGGTGTGCACCTCGCTGCTCGCCGTGGATGCCTCACCCTAATTCGCAAGCGCGCCGCGCACGGTGCGTTCAGTGCGTTCGAGCTGTTTGGTTCCACGAACCGGTCAGTCGAGTCGAAGACCGTTCAGCACGTGGCTCAACTCGTCGAGGGCTCTTCTGTGGGCGGTCTTCTTGTTGTCGGCGCGCGCGATGTTCATCGACGTCTCGCACAGCGCGCCGTAGAGGAACACCGCAAGGGGTGCAGAGGGGCGTGGCGCAATTCGGCCCGCGTCGATCGCGCTGACGATGGCCACCTCCATCAGCTCCATCATCGGAGCCTCCATGCGACGCACACCGTCCCAACCGACCGCGGCAAGCGCGTCGAGGAGCATGATTCTCTGCAGCCCGGGCTCGAGGCACTCCTCCAGGAAGGCCCGACAGCAGGCCTCGAACGCGTCCCACGGATCGCGCTTCGACGCATAGACGGTGGGCATCACGGCGCAGAGCCGGTCCACCTCGCGCGCGAACACGGCCTCGAACAGTTGCTGCTTGCCCTGGAAGTGGTGGTACACCGCGCCTTTGGTGACGCGGGCCTTGGCCGCCACCGCGTCGAGCGACGTCACGGCATAGCCGTCCTGCGCGAAAAGCTCGCGGGCGGCGCCGACGAGTGCGGTGGTGGTCGCCTCGGTGCGCTCCGCCTGAGTTCGTCTCGCCTGCTTGGCCGGCACGACCTCACGATAACGGCTGTCCGACACCGACCCGCTCCAACGCGCGCGGCTACACGATGCGGTAGACGCGGTAGTCGATGTGATCCGGCGACAGGATGTTGTAGCCGACGGCCACCACCTCGTTGAGCCACGCGTACCGGTCGTCTGCGGTCTCGAACCTCGGCGTCGTCCGGACGTAGGTCTGGTCGAACGGCAGCACTTCGCCCGCCGCAAGCCGGTCGAGGCCGTCGGCGGGGACCTTGATCACGCCTCTGGCCTCGTAGTGGATGAGCGCACCGTCGTGGGTCCGCAGCGTCGCGCGGACGTCGATGCGACCGATCTGGTCGGTCGCCAACAAGCAGCCAGTCGCCGCCGCCGGGGAGTAACTCGCCCCGCAGTCGCGGTCCGTCGATCACCCCACCATTCGTGATGAAGGTCAGCCTGGTGCCAACGGTGGTGGAGATCAGCTGTGCCGGTTGGAGTTCGACGTGCATGTCGAAGAGATGCTCGGCAGGCAGCCGGTCGAACAGCGGTAGCTGGTCTGCGGGCCGCGACGGTCGCGGTCATCGGGTCACCGATTCGAGTGCGGCCGCAAACTGCGCCGTGTCGACGAAAGTGTCCTTGCGTGCGACGAGTCCGTCGGGTGACACGACGACGATGTCGAGGCAGTCGAATCGGATGTCTCCGGAGATCAGTGCCCAGTCCAGCACCCAGTGATCGTCTCCGTAGAACACGCGGTAGGTCTCGAATGAGAAGTCACCGAAGGTGTCGAACAACCCGGCGAATGTGTCGCGGACCGCGTCGCGGCCGACGACGGGATCGCCTCCGATGTGCGTCCAGAACTGCGTGTCGTCGGTGTGCATGGCGACGATCGCGTCCGGATCGCGGTTCGCCCATGCGGCGAAATAGCGCTCCGAGATCGCTCTGAGATCGATGGCGGCAGTGGCGGTGAGGGACATGACGGTCTCCGATCCATGAAACATACTCTAGGTAGGTAATAACCTACCACGAGTATGCAAGATGTCCACCGTCGTGGCGAACGTCAGCGCTTGAAGCCGTACACCATCGACGTCGGCCCAACGAGATGACGTACCTTGACGCCTTCGAATCCGTTCGCCCGCAACAGATCCGCGCAGTCCGACGTCGTCGATTCGTAGCCGTCCCGCGTCTCGAGCATGATGTTCAGGCTCGAAAGCAGGCTGTGGAAGCGGTTCTTCGACCGTCCGGGCATGGTCATGGCGTCATAGACGATCAGGGCTCCACCCGGAGAAAGGGCGTCGCGCGCCTTGCACACCAATTCGCGGCGTCGCTCGTGGCTTTTTCCGTGGAAGACGTGGCCGAACGACAGCACGTCGGCGTTGGGCAGCGGATCTGTGAAGAAGTCGCCCGCGGCGAATCCGAGCCTGTCGTCGAGGCCGAACGATTTCACGTAGTCGGTGAAGATCGGCTCGACCGACCGGTAGGTCGAAGCCGGTGCCGCGGAGATGCGGATGGGTGAGTGCGACCCGCACCGGCAGCGCGCCCTGTGCGCAGCCCAGATCGGCGAAGGTCGTGAAGCGCTTCCACGGGAAACGGGCCGCAAGCAGGGTGACTTCACCGGTGGAGATGCCCGTCATTCCGGAAAGGAACGTCTTCAGCGCGACGGGGTCGCGGTAGAGGACATCGAAGAATTCGTTCTCGTCGTGCTCTTCGACAGCCGCGGGAACACCCGTCCTCAACAGATCGTCCAGGCCGGACCACAGGTCGTAGAGCCGCGTGCTCGAGAGTTCCATCAAGCCGCCGATGTAGGTCGACTTCTCGCGGTCGAGGAACGTCGATGCCCGAAGGGTGTTCGCATACCGGCCCGCCTTGTCGCGCCGAAGCAGCCCCGCGGCGACCAGGGCGTCGAGTGCGGTGACCGCGGCCCTCGGGTGCCACCCCAGTCGCTCGGTCAGCTCCCTCGCCGACATCGGCCCCTGCGCCAGAAGGGTGAACACACCTCGCTCGACGGCGGTCATGATCAACCGGGACGACCAGAACGCCATCCCGCTCTCCATGATGTCCTGCGGGTTGACAAGCCTGCGCAGCAGCGCGGCGACCACCGGGTTCTGAAAGGCGCGCATCATCCGACGCTCGCGCCGGACATCGATCGTGGACCGTTGGCGTCTGACATGATCGCACCTCCGCGCCCCTTGATTGTCGCGAAGGCGACAACCGGCCGAACGAAATTGGGAGACTAGGCACGTGCGATCCACCTCGCCAGTGCTGGCTGACCGATATGGACGGCGTCCTTGTCCACGAGGAGCGTGCCTTGCCGGGGGCCGCCGAGTTCCTCCAACGCCTGGTCGAGAAGAAGCGACCCTTCCTCGTGCTGACCAACAACTCGATCTTCACCCCGCGCGACCTTTCGGCGCGGCTGGCCCGGTCGGGCCTTTCGGTGCCGGAGTCGGCGATCTGGACGTCGGCGCTTGCCACGGCGGACTTTCTCGGCGGCCAGTTGCCCGGCGGGTCGGCCTACGTCATCGGCGAGGCGGGGCTGACGACCGCGCTCCATGAGGTCGGCTACACGCTGACCGACGTCGAACCGGACTTCGTCGTGCTCGGCGAGACGCGCACCTACTCGTTCGAGGCGATCACAAAGGCGATCCGGCTGATCCTGGCAGGCGCTCGGTTCATCGCGACCAATCCCGACGTCACCGGACCGTCGGCAGAAGGCCCGACGCCCGCAACGGGTTCGGTCGCGGCGATGATCACCAAGGCGACGGGGCGCGACCCGTACTTCGTCGGCAAGCCCAACCCGATGATGTTCCGCAGCGCGCTCAACCGCATCGAGGCGCACTCCGAGAACACCTACATGGTGGGCGATCGGATGGACACCGATGTCGTCGCAGGAATCGAGGCCGGTTTGGAGACCATCCTGGTGTTGACCGGTTCGACGACCCGCGACGACGTCGAGCGGTACCCGTTCCGGCCCAGCCGCATCCTGCCGAGCATCGCCGAAGCCATTGAGCTGGTGTAGCCGATGGCCGAGATCGAACTGATCGGCGTTCCGTTCGACGGCTACGGGCGACCGGGCAACCAGGCCCGTGCGGCGAACGCGCTGCGTGAGGCCGGACTGCTCGACGCGTTCGAACACCACCACGTCGCGGGGCACTGCGAGCTCGACCTGCCCGCAGGCGACCCGGCGCGCGGTCCGACCAGCCTGATCAACGAACGGGCGCTGCTGGCGATGACGCGCGCGCTCAACGAACGTGTCGGGACGGCGCTCGCGGCGGGCAGGCTGCCGATCGTCTACGGCGGCGACTGCTCCACGCTGCTCGGCATCGTCACCGGGCTGCGCGATCACGCAGGCGACGTCGGCCTGGTGTTCATCGACGGCCACGAGGACACCATGCCGCTGGATGTGTCCGAGGACGGCGAAGCGGCCAACACCGAGCTCGGCCTGCTGCTTGGCCTGACGGGACGCACGCTGGGTGGCGAGCTCGGCGATCGGCTGCCCGCACTGCGCCGCGACCGGCTCGTCGTGCTCGGCCCGCGCGACGACGCGTGGCGGCAGCAGTTCAACGTCGGGACCCTCGCCGAGGCCGGCGTGTGGGTGGCGCCGCTCGCGGAGGTCGCCGACGACCCCGCAGGGGCGGGACGCCGCGCCATCGAGCAGCTCGCAGGGCAGGTCGACCGGTGGTGGCTGCACATCGACCTCGACGTGCTCGATCCCGTCGAGTTCCCCGCGCAGGGACTGCCCGACTTCCCCGACGAGCCCGGCGGCCTCACCTGGGATCAGCTCACCGACCTGGTGATGGCGCTGTTCACCACGTCGGCGTCGTGCGTCGGGGGCAGTGTCGCGATCTACGACCCCGACCAGGACCCGGACTCCAGGGGCGCTGCGCAGATCGTCGCGTTCATCCGTAACGTAGTGGCCCGCCCCACGATCAGTCGCTGAACCGGGAGACCCGTGGCCGAACCGATCGACGAGTACTTCACCGCCACCATCGCGGCGATGGACTCCTCGCCGCGCCGACGCACCGATGACGAGCCGGTGCGCGACGGGTCGACCTTGACGGCGCGGGTGTGCTTGGCGCTGTTCGACGTTCAGCTCGGCAGCCGACATCTCGACCTCGCCGCCAGATGGCTGCGCTCCGAGGGCAGGGGCTACTACACCATCGGATCGTCCGGGCACGAGGGCAACGCCGCAGTCGCCGCCGCGCTTCGCCCCACCGACCCGGCGCTGCTGCACTACCGGTCGGGTGCCTTCTACCTGGCCCGCGCGGCGCTTGTCGACGGCCGCGAGCCGCTTCGCGATGTCCTGCTCGGGCTCGTCGCGGCCACCGATGAACCGATCTCGGGTGGTCGGCACAAGGTCTTCGGCCGCCACGACCTGCACATCATTCCGCAGACGTCGACCATCGCGTCGCATCTGCCGCGCGCTCTCGGCGTTGCGTTCTCCATCGCCCGCGCCAAGAAGCTCGGGGTCACCTGCGAGTGGCCCGACGACGCCGTCACGGTGTGCAGCTTCGGCGACGCATCGGCGAACCACTCGACCGCGGTCGGCGCCATCAACGCCGCGCTGCACTCGGCGTACCAGGGCGTGCCGATGCCGCTGCTGTTCGTCTGTGAGGACAACGGGATCGGCATCAGCGTGAAGACTCCGCGCGGCTGGATCGAGCAGAGTTACCGAAACCGTGACGGCTTGGCGTATTTCGGCGCCGACGGATGCGATCTGCCCGCGGCGTTCGACGCCGCGACCGCCGCTGCCGACTGGGTGCGCACCCGTCGGCGCCCCGCGTTCCTGCATCTGCGTACGGTTCGGCTGATGGCCCATGCGGGCTCCGACTACGAACCCTCCTATCGCAGGCCCGACGAGATCGCAGGCGACTACGACCGAGATCCGTTGGTGCGCACCGCGAAACTGTTGGTGACCGAGGGTGTGCTGACGCCGTCGGAGGCGGTCGAGCGCTACGAGGCCAAGCGCGCCGAGGTGATGGAGCTGGCGGCCGAGGTCAAGGAGTCCGCACAGCTCGACAGCGCAGAGGCGGTGATGCAACCCCTCGCACTCGGGATGGAAGAGATGGCGTCCGCCGCGCCGGAATCGTTGGCCGCGTCGGTGAGATCAAACGACCCCGACGCGCCGATGACGGTCGCGATCGGCATCAACCGCGCGCTCGACGACATCCTGGATCGCTATCCCGAGGCCATCGTCTTCGGCGAGGATGTCGCGCGGAAGGGCGGCGTCTACGGCGTCACCCGCGGACTGCTCAACCGGACCAGTTCGGCGCGGGTGTTCGACACGTTGTTGGACGAACAGTCGATCCTGGGGTTGGCGCTGGGCGCAGGCGTTTCCGGATTGCTTCCGATACCGGAGATCCAGTACCTCGCCTACTCTGCACAACGCCGCCGATCAGATTCGCGGTGAGGGCGCGACGCTGCAGTTCTTCTCCAATCGCCAGTACCGCAACCCGATGGTCGTGCGGGTCGCGGGATACGGCTACCAGAAGGGCTTCGGCGGGCACTTCCACAACGACAACTCGATCGCGGCGATCCGGGACATCCCGGGAGTGGTCATCGCCTCGCCCGCGCGCCCCGACGACGCCGCGGCGATGTTGCACACCTGCGCCGCCGTCGGCGAAGACGTCGGGTGCGGTGTGCATCTTCCTCGAGCCCATCGCGCTGTACCACACCCGCGACCTCCACTCCGACGGCGACGAGCAGTGGCTCGCGGCCTATCCGAGCGCGGGTGTGCCCGTCGGTCGGGCCCGAACCTACGGCGAGGGAACGGATCTGACGATCCTCACGTTTGCCAACGGACTGCGGATGAGCCTGCGGGTGGCGCGACGGCTCGAGGCCCGCGGCATCGCCGCCCGCGTCGTGGACCTGCGGTGGCTGGCGCCGCTTCCGATCGAGGACATGCTGCGCGAGGCGAACGCCAGCGGAAAGACGCTCATCGTCGACGAGACGCGGCGCACCGGGGGAGTCGGCGAGGGCATCCTCGCGGGCCTGCTCGAACACGGCTACACCGGCGACGTCGATCGGGTCGCCAGCGCGGACAGCTTCATCCCTCTCGGTGACGCGGCGCTGGAGGTGCTGCTCTCCGAGGAGACGATCGAGGCCGCGGCCGTCAAACTTGCCGGCTAGGGGAGCCCGGGCCGGTATTGCGATTGATAGCTTGACCCGGTGAGTGTTTCCCCGGATGCCGCAAGACCCTTGGCCGGTGTGCGGGTCGTCGAGATCTCCAGCTTCGTCGCGGTGCCGTTGGCGGGGATGACGCTCGGTCAGCTCGGTGCCGAGGTGGTGCGGGTCGACCCGATCGGCGGCGCCGCCGACTACCTGCGCTGGCCGGTCACCGACGAGGGCACCAGCATCTACTGGGCCGGGCTGAACAAGGGCAAGCGGTCGGTGGCCGCCGACTTCCGCTCACCCGATGGCCAGGATCTCGTGCAGCGGCTGATCGCCGATGCCGGGGTGTTGATCACGAATGTCGCCGGGCGCGAATGGCATTCCTACGACACCCTGACGCGGCTGCGGCCCGACCTGATCCACGTCGAGGTGTCGGGGCGGGCCGACGGGGGCACCGGCGTGGACTACACCGTCAACGCCGGTCTCGGGTTCCCGACTGGTGACGGGGCCCGCCGATCTCGCCGCCCCCGTCAACCACGTGCTGCCCGCATGGGACGTCACGTGCGGCATCTACGCGGCGCTGTCCGTCGTCACCGCGCTGCGCCACCGCGACGCCACCGGGCAGGGCCAGCGGATCTCCATCCCGCTGGAGAACGTCGCGCTGGCGACGGCGGGCAACCTCAGCTTCCTCACCGAGGTGATGGTGAACGGCACAACGAGGGACCGGATCGGCAACTCGATCTACGGCCAGTACGGGCAGGCGTTCACCAGCAGCGACGGTGTGTCGTTCATGATCGTCGCACTCACCCGGCGCCACTTCCGCGACCTCACCGAACTCACCGAGACGACGAACGCCGTTGCCGCACTTGGCGAAACGCTCGACGCCGACTTCACCGACGAGGGCGACCGGTATCTACACCGCGACGCGCTGTCCGGACTGTTCGCCGAGTGGTTCTCCACGCACCCGGCATCGGAGGTCACCGATGCGCTTTCGGCGTCGTCGGTGCTGTGGGAGCGCTACCGCACCTTCGCCGAGGTCGTCCGCGACGAACGGGTGACGGCCAATCCGTTGTTCACACGGCTCGACCAGCCCCGTATCGGCGAGTACCTGGCGCCGGGCCTGCCTTTCGCGATCAACGGCGACTACACCCATGCCGTCGCCGCCCCCGCGCTCGGCGACGACACCGCGGGCGTGCTGTCCGAATGGTTGGGGCTCGGCAAGGGCGACGTGGACGCACTCAACGAAGCGGGGACCGTTCGATGAGCCGACTGCTCACACTGCTGGATGTCGCGCGCGGTGCCGACGACGACACGTGGATCGGGCCTGCCAGCGGTCCAGAGGGCAAGCGCTCGTTCGGCGGTCAGTTCGTCGCGCAGAGCCTTGCCGCCGCCTGCCGGACAGTCGAGGACGACCGGCAGCCCACCAACATGCATCTGCAGTTCCTGCGCGGCGGCCAGGCGGGCGATCCCGTCGCCTACACCGTCACACCGGTGTTCGACGGGCGGACCGCATCGGCGCGGCGAGTCGAATCCCGCCAGGACGGACGGCTGCTGACGACGTCGTCGGTGTCCTTCGCGGTCGACCTGCCCGGACCCGAGCACGGCAGCCACGTCCCGCGTGGGCGATCCGGACGCACTCACCGAGACCGGGCCCGCCGGGCCCGCACCGTCGATGCCGCTCGACGAACTGGACATCAGGATCGACGACCAGAGGCGCGGCGGCGAGTTCGTGCGGCGGTTCTGGTGGCGGGCAACGGTTCCGGTACCCGACGAGCCGCTGATCAACACGCTGGTCGCCGCGTATGTCACCGATGTGTACATGATCGATCCCGCACTGCAGGTGCACGGGCATTCGATGCAGGCCCGCACGCATCGAAGCGGCACAACCGATTCGTCGATCTGGTTCCATCACCCGGTGCGCGCGAACGAGTGGAACCTGCTGGAGACCAGGTCGCCTGCCGCCGCTCGCGGACGCGGCGTCGTGACGGGAAGCCTCGTGCGCGCCGACGGCGTCATCGCCGCAACCCTTGTGCAGGAAGGGCTTATCGCAGAGCGGGAACCGAGGCCGCAGTAGCGCTGCGTTCCGCCCGCTCGCGGATCCACGTGCGGGTTGCGTTGACCAGTCGGGTGATCACGACGCCGATGACGATCGCCCCGACGACACCCAGCAGGGGATGGGCGTCGAACAACGGATAGATCTGGTAGTGCGTCAGATACGTGTACAGCGACGCCTCCGCGACCGTCCCTGCGACGACCGTGCACCAGGCGGGGCAGCGGATCGCGGGAAGCCAGATCAGCAGCAGGAAGCCGGCAAGAACCAGCATCTCGCGATGCGTGTTCTCGAAGTAGCCGTGCACGCTGACGATCAGCACCAGCGTCACCAGCAGCCGTTGCCACACCGTCGACGACTTCGCCGCAGCCCAGCCAACGGCGAAGAACCAGAACGCCAGGATCGTGAACCAGGCCTCGCGGCCGAAGTGCAGCCCCAACACGTCATAGCGCACCGCGAGTCCGAAGACCAGGAACGCCGCGGCGAACGCGAACGGGCGTCGTCGCTCCAGTCGGTCGGCCGATGGCAGCCAGACCACCAATGTCAGGGCCACCAGAATCCAGACCAGCACCTCGATGAACCAGAGGCGGCCCGCGGTCATGCTGTCGTCGGGGCCGAAGAACTTCTCGACGAGGAACAGGTTCGTCCAGTGGTAGTCGTCGGTGATCAGCAATGCGAGCGCGATCCAGATCACCGAGGGCACGACGATCCAGGTGATCGTCTTGCGCAGGTGGCGAACCCGGTCCGTGCGCACAACGGGCGTCAGACAGAACCGGCCGAAGTTGTATCCCGCGATTCCGAGCAGGAGGTGCGCCCCGCCCCACATCTCGTAGAGGGTGGCGTGCGAGCCGACGATCAACACGATGGCCGCGGCGCGCAGTGCGACGCTGGTCTCCAATGTCGCGCCGAGCAACGGCCACGATCGACGGGCAGGGGGCGTGGTGAGCTCCAGTTCGGCGAGGGGCCGGCGTTGCCAGTCCGATGGGAGTCGGCCGAGCGCCCGCTCCAGCCGCACCGACATCGCGACGTACGACAGCGAGTTGCCGCCGAGGTCGACGAAGCTCTGGTCGGGGCGGATCGTCCGCGCGTCGATCTGCAGCACGTCGGCGAACAGCGCGCGCAGGTCGCCGGGGGAAACCGTCGGTTCGTCGGTTCGACGAGCCAGGTCGCGGATGGCCTGATAGTCCGGTTTGCCCGAAGGAAGCAGCGGCAGTTCGGCGACGGTGATCACCCGAACGGCAGCAGCGGGCAGGCCGGATCCGGCCACTGTAATGCGTTGCACATCAACGCTTTCAGCACCGACGGCGGCGACAACGAGCCTCTCGTCGTCATCGATGCAGAAGGCCGTGACGCCCTCTTCGCTGAGTGCGGCTTCCACGCGTTGCAGGTCGATGCGCAGCCCGTAGAGCTTGACGAAGCGGCTGCTGCGGCCGATCACCTCGTAGAGCCCGTCGGGTGTGCGTCGAGCGACGTCGCCCGTACGCAGCGTGTCGACCGTCTTGCCGAGCGACAGGTCGGCCGGGCTGTGCGCGTAGCCCATCATCACGTTCGGGCCCTGGTACACCAGTTCGCCCACGTCAGGTTCGGGCCACTCGTCGAGCGGTTCGAGGGTGAACGCGCCGCCGGAGATCGGACGCCCGATCGAGGCGGGCCGCGACTCGGCGAGTTCCGGTGGTAGATAAGCCATCCGGGCGGTCGCCTCGGTCGCACCGTACATCACGAACAGTTGCCAGCCGTTGCGCTCGCCGAGTGCTGCGAAGCTGCGCACGCGGTCCGGCGACAGCCGGCCACCGGCCTGGGTGAGGTAGCGCAGATCGGGCAGGTCGATGCCGTCGAAGCCGATCCGCTCGAGCATCTCGAAGGTGTACGGCACGCCTGCGAACGATGTGCCGCGCTGCTCGCGCAACAACGTCCAGAATTCGTCGTCGACGACCGAGCGGTCGGTGAGGATGAGCCCGGCACCGCGAAGCAGATGGCTGTGGACGACGGAGAGTCCGTAGCAGTACGACATCGGCAGAGTGGTTGCGGCCCTGTCGGTTTGCCGAATATCGAGATACTCGGCGATCGCGTTGGCGTTGGCGACGAGATTGCACCGCGACAGCCGGACCAATTTCGGCGAGCCGGTGCTGCCCGAGGTCGACAGCAGCAGCGCGAGGTCGGGGTGGAGCCGGTGCGCGCTGCCTTGGCGCCGCTCGTGGATCCCGTCGCGGTCGATGACGACGTCGGGGTCATAGGCCCGAAGCACGGCGGAGTGACCGTGCCCGGGGGACATCGGCAGCACGACGTGATCGCCCGCCAGCGCACCGAGGTAGTGCACCAACGTCGACAGGTCGTTGTGTGTCTCGACAAGGACCAGCCTGCGGGTGCCGCCAAGCTCGGCTGCGACGTCCGCCACCCGACCGGCGAGGTCGCGGTAGGTCAGCGACGTGGCGTCGGTCAGCACGGCAATCCGGTCGCCGTGGTCGCGCAGATGATCGATGAGCCTGCTCACCTCAGGACGACCCCGGAGCCGATGACGTCGATGCTGACCTTGGCGTCGATCGGCGGCGGATCGAGGCTGTGCTGCCGCACGATGATCGGCGCGACGTCTCCCGCGGGGTCGATCGTCAACAACACGTCGTGGCCGAGGAACTCGATGGCAATGACCGTTCCGACGCCGCTGGTGCTCTCGCTGTCGGAAATCACCGTCGCGACAAGCTGTTCGGGCCGAAGCGCAAGCGTGGCAGGCCCGTCGCCGATCGAGGCCGCAACGGGCACCCGGCCGAGCACGCACTCCGCGTAATCGGAGGTGACGGTGCACGGCAGGGCGATGCAGTCGCCGAGGAACTCGGCGGTGAAGCGGTCGTTGGGCCGACGGTAGACGTCCTGTGGGGCGCCGACCTGGGTGAAGCGTCCGTCGCGCATCACCGCGATCTGGTCGGCGATCGACAGCGCCTCCTCCTGGTCATGGGTCACAAGCAGCGTCGTCACCCCCGTATCGGTGAGCACCCCGGCAACCGCTTTGCGGGTCGACGCACGCAGCCCGGTGTCCAGCGCGCTGAACGGTTCGTCGAGGAGCATCAAGACCGGCTGGCGCGCCAGCGCACGGGCGAGTGCGACGCGCTGCTGCTGACCGCCCGACAGCTCATGCGGCCTGCGCGACGCGAATGACGCGTCAAGAGAGACGGTTTCGAGCAACTCGGTCACCCGGTTGCGAACCTCCCGGCTGCGGGCCGATCCCTGCAACCCGTATGCGACGTTCTGCCCGACGGTCAAGTGGGGGAACAGGGCCCCGTCCTGCGCGACGTAACCGACGCTGCGCCGGTGCGACGCGACCGACCGCTCGGGGCCTGCGACCTGTCGGTCGGCGATGGTGACCGTTCCCGCGTCGGGTGTTTCGAATCCGGCGACCAGTCGCAGCAGTGTGGTCTTGCCGCAGCCGGACGAGCCGACGACCGCGGTGGTGCTGCCTGCGCGCACGCTGAGGTCGATGTGGTCGAGCACCGTGTTGCCGTTGAACGACTTACCCAGTCCGCGGATGTCGAGCATGGTGGTCACAGCGCGGCCACCTTCGTCGACTGCCGGAACAGGATCAGCGTCACCGGAATGGCGAGCACCACGAGGGCGAGCGCGTACGGCGCGGCGGATGCGTAGTCCAGCTCGCTGCTGAAGGACCAGAACAGCATCGACAGTGTCCTGGTGCCGGTGGGGGCCAGCAGCAGGGTGGCGGTCAATTCAGTTGCGACAGCGACGAACACCAGTGAGGCGGCGGCCGCCGCCGCGGGCGCCGTCAACCGCAGGGTGACCCGAAGGAAGGTGGCGGTCGGCGAACGACCCAGCGACCGGGAGGCTTCCTCGAGACCGGGCGGGACCTGGGCCAGGCCCGCGCGCACGTTGACCAGCGCCCGGGGCATGAACAACAGGACATACGCGAACACGATCAGCGGCACGGACTGGTAGAGCGGGCGGACGAAGTGGATGGCGACGGTCACCAGCGCGAGCGCGGTCACGATTCCGGGCAGTGAGCTGGTGACGTAGTTGGCGCCTTCCACCGCTCGCGCCAGCACACCGTTGGATCGCACCGCCACCCACGCGACGGGAAACGCGAGCACCGTCGTCAGCGCTGCCGCGATGCCCGCCAGTGCGATGGTCTGCCCGAGCGCATTGGCGAGCTCGCCGAAGTCCCACACCTTCGCGCCACCGATCCACAGCCAGCGCACGATCGTCCACACCGGCACACCGATCGCAAGCGCCGCGAGGACCAGAAGACCTGCGGTGGCGGGAAATGCGTTGCGGCCCAGATGGACCGGTACCGCGGCGCGCGGCACTCCGGCGCCGATCCTTGCATACCTGGCCCGTCCGCGGGCGGCCGCCTCGGCGAACAGAAGCAACAGGCACAGCAGGACCAGGACGCCTGCCAGCATGCTGCCCGCCGCACCGTCGAAGGTGACCTGGAACTGTTGGAAGATCGCGACGGTGAAGGTGTCGAACCGCACCATGGCGAACGCGCCGTACTCGGCGAGCAGATGCACGCCGATCAACAGCGCGCCGCCAAGGATCGCCAACCGCAGTTGCGGCAGCACGACGCGGAAGAACACGCCTGCGGAATCGGATCCGAGTGCGCGCGCCGATTCCTCCACGGCAGGGTCGAGCCTGCGCAGCGTCGCGGCGGCGGGCAGATACATGAACGGGAAGTACGACAGCGTCGTGACCAACACGCCCGCCCACAACCCGTTCAGTGACGGAATCTCACCCACCCACGCATAGCTGTTGACGAAGGCCGGGACGGCAAGCGGCGCAACGAACAACGGACGCCAGATGGTTCGTCCTGGCAGGTCGGTGCGCTCAACCAACCAGGCCACCCCGACGCCGATCACCACGCACAGCGGCACGGTGACGACCACGAGGGCAACGGTGTTGAACAGCAGTTCGCCAACCCGAGGGCGGACCACCAGTTCGTAGGCGCGGGTCCATCCAACGGAGACCGCGCCCCAGACCACATAACCCAGCGGGATGGCGGTGGCGGCCACCAGTATCGCGACCGTCGACGAAACCAGCGGACCGGGACGGGCGGCCGCCTCCGACCGCGAAACCGGTGCCGCGGGGCGCAAGACTGGGGGAGCGACCACCTACAGCAGGCCCGCCTTCGTCATCAGGTCGGCCACTTTCTGCGCATCGAGTGTCGACGGGTCCACCTTGGGCGCCTGCAGCGAATCAAGCGGCGGCAGAGCCGGATTCGCAGGTACTCCGCTCGCCACCGGGTACTCGAACGACGTGCCCTTCTCGAGGACTTCCTGTCCGGCCTTGCCCGTGACGAACTTGATGAACTGCTGCGCCTGCTCGGCCTTCTTGCTGGACTTCAGCACACCGCCGCCGGACAGGCTGACGAACGCGCCAGGGTCCTGGTTCTTGAAGTAGTGCAACGCCGTATTGCCGCTGCCCTCTTTGGTATTGGCCTGATCGCGGAACCAGTAGTAGTGGTAGATGATGCCGCCGTCGACCTCGCCGGCGTTGACGGCCTTCATGGTGGCGATGTTGTCGTTGTAGATCTTGGCGTTGGCCTTCATGCCCGCCAGCCACTGCGCGGTGGCCGCCTCGCCCTTCAGCTGCAGATAGGCCGAGACAATGGCCTGGAAATCCGCCTTGGCGGGTGCGCCGCCCCAGCGACCTTTCCACTCGGGCTGCTGCAGATCTGTCATCGACTTCGGCAGCTGGTCGGGCTGCAGCCTGCTCTTGTTGTAGACGAACACTGTGCTGCGTGCCGCGACGCCGGTCCACTTGCCGGTGGCCGGACGGTACTGCGCCGGAACCTGATCCAGAGTGTCGGCGTTCAGGTCGGCGAACAGTCCTGCCTTCTCCACCGCGGCCATCGCGGGGGAGTTCTCGGTCAGGAATACGTCTGCAGGTGAGGCATCGCCCTCGGCGACCAGCTGATTGCCCAACTCGGTGTCGCCGCCCTGGCGGTAGGTGACCTTGATTCCGGTCTCCTTGGTGAAGGCGTCGATCCATTCCTTGGTCAGGGATTCATGCTGTGCGTTGTAGATGAGCAGTTCGTCGCTGTCGCCCGAACTCGAACAGGCGGTCATGCCGAGCACGAACGCAAGCGTCGACGCGAGTGCGGCGATCCGGCTCCAACGGGGTCGCATCGAGGCGTCCTTCCCGCGCCAACCGGCGCCTTTAGCTGAGGGTTACCTAAATGAAGATACCCTTTGCATCGCTGTCGAACTGCCCGCCCTTCGGAATCCGAGAACTATGGAAGAACTGTGAATCCGCTGGCACATGGCCTGCCCCGACGTGAAAGACTTTCATCAGCCTGGCCTGCATCGACACCAAGGGGTACGAATCAATGAATAGGTCTGCAAATGTCCTGCGCCGCGGAGTGGCGGTCGCCTTCATCGCGTCCGCCGTTTCAGGCGTCGCCGCCACCATTGCCCTGCCAACGGCAAGCGCAGCACCGTGTACGGCGAGTGGCCTCTCCTCGACGGCCAGCGGCGTGATGGCCGATGCCGGAACCTACCTGGCCGGCCATCCGGACGCCGACAAGGTGCTGACCGACGCGGGAACGCAGTCGACGGGCGACGCCAAGGCGGCGGTCCAGTCCTACTTCATGGGTCACCCGGGCGAGTTCCTTGACCTGAAGAGGATCGCCCAGCCGCTGACGGATCTGCGGGCCCAGTGCGGCGTCGCGGTCTCTCCGGGACAGCTGGCCGCGTTGGTCGAGTCGTTCCAGTAGGCCGAGAGGCTCTACATCCGGCCGTGCCGGCTTCGCACGAAGCTGTACGCGCCGAAGGCGGCGATTCCGACCGCCGCGAGGATCAGCAGGAACTTGCCGAAGGGCGCCTGACCGAGCGTCTTGACCGCAGCGTCGAGGCCGGCTGCCTTGGACGGGTCGGCGGTGAGCGACGCGATGATGACGAGCAGGCCCGCACCGGCGAACACCAAGCCCTTCGCGATGTAGCCGGTGATGCCGACCTTCTCGACCAGGCCGCTGCACGAGCCGCGCAGATCCTTGCAGAACTTCTTGGAGAAGCCCTTGTAGACGTGGTAGCCGCCGACCGCGACGACGCCCAGCCCGACGGCGATCAAAAGGGCCTTACCCCAGCCCGATTGCAGGAGCTGGGCGGTGAGCCCGGCGTTCTGCTGACCGCTGGATTGGCCGCTGCCCATCGCGAAACGTGCTGCGGAGAAGGCGATCGAGAAATACAGGATGGCGACACCGATGTCTTTCGCGCGCTTCCACGCAGGCCGGTCCTCGGAATCCTGCTGTGACCGCGACCGCTCACCGGGATGCTTGCCGACGATGGCCTCGGCGACGTGCCACAGCGCAAGCGCAGCCATGCCGACCGCGGCAACCCAGAGCATCAGCGAGCCCCCGGGTTGCTGGGACAGCGTGGTCAACGCTCCCGACTGGTCCGCATTGCCACCGCCCGTGCCGAACGCGATGCGCAGGACGATGAAGGCAATGAGAAAGTGAAGTACTCCGCTGACCGCGAAGCCGGCGCGTGCGGCGTATTCGAACGCCGTGCTGTCGGTTGCCCGGTCTACCGCCCCGTGGACTGACGTATCGCTCATGCGCCGCCGAGTACCCGTTTTTTGACGCAAACGAAACAAAGTGGCCACTCAGTGACGCCGAGGTCTTTCTTGGCGGCGTCGATGGAGGCTGCGGTTCGGCCTCGGTCGTGGGGGGTGACTGCACAACCGCGAAGGCACGCATCTGCGGCGAACGAATGTGGTCGCGTAGGGTGCCACCCGAGGAGCCTGCTCAGTGACATTGACGATCGTGTTCGCCGTGCTCTTCTCGGCGTTACTCCATGCGACGTGGAATTCGTTGGCGCACGCCGTTTCCGACCGCCTGGTGGGATTCGCTCTGATCGGCGTGGCTTGCGCGATCGCTGGGGGCCTGATGGTCGCATTTGCGGGCCTGCCTCCGGCGGGCGCCTGGCCGTTCATCATCGCCTCCGCGGCGCTGCACGTGGTCTACAACCTCCTCCTTCTTGCCAGCTATCAACTCGGCGAATTCAGCCAGATGTATCCGCTCGCAAGGGGCACGTCGCCGTGGGTTGTCGCCCTTGTCTCGGTCGTCGTGCTTGGTCGTGAACTGCCGATCGCCGAGCTCGCCGGGGTGTTGGCGGTCTCGGCGGGCCTCATCGCGCTGGTCTTCATCGGCGGAAGGCCGGGCCGCAAGGATCTGCCTGCGATCACGGCGGCGGTGCTGACCGGGTTGGCGATCGCGTCGTACACCGTTGTCGACGGGCTCGGGGTGATGGAGGCGCCGCTTTTCGCCTACACCGGCTGGTTGTTCGTCCTGCAGGGTCCACCGATCGCGTTGCTCGCGGCGATCCGGCGGGGCCGCGAGCTGCCTGCGGCGGTTCGCGCATCTGCGGTGCCGGGGCTGGCGGGCGGCGTCATCTCGATCGCCGCGTACACGATCGTGCTGTGGGCGCAGACCAGCGGCGCGTTGGCGCCCATCGCAGCTCTGCGCGAGACGAGCATCGTGTTCGGGGCGGTGATCGGCGCGCTGTTCCTCGGCGAGCGGCTCGGTGCGCGGCGCGCGGCCGCCGCGGGTGTGGTGCTTGTCGGAGTCGTGCTGATCAGCCTGCCGTGAGCGCGGCGACGCGGCCGAGGTACTCGGCAACCTTGTGCGGCTCGGTGATCATCAGGTCGTGGCCGGTGTCGATGTCCCACACCCGGCCGTCAGCCTTGTCGCGGATGCGATCGACGTTGCGCAGGGACAGGAACATCGTCGTGCTGATGTGGGACTGCGGAATCGACTGCAGTGCAGCCGGATCCGTGAGCGTCAGGGGCTGCTGGAAGCACCGCACGGGGTGAGGCGTCAGCCGTTCACGCATCCACTCCAGGGTTTCTGGGTCGACGACGCCGTAGTACGGCAGCGTCTCGTCGCTGGGGAACAGGCACATCTCCACGCCGTCGACCGTCCGGCTGTCCAATTGTGCCGCCGCCATGAAGGGACCCGCGATGTCCACCATCGACTGGCCGTCTTTGGGTTCCATCGAGTCCAGATACACCCGGTGGGCCACACGATCGGGTGCGCGGTCGGCGGCGCCGGTGATGACCGCGCCGCCGTAGCTGTGGCCGACGAGGATGGCGTCGCGCAGATCCTCGTAGCGCAATACGGCCACGACGTCGTCGATGTGACAATCAAGATCGACATCGGCTCTGAACAGGTGCGCCCGCTCGCCCAACCCCGTCAACGTCGGCGTGTAAACCTCGTGCCCGCTGTCTCGCAGAACGCGGGCCAGCCGCTGAAAACACCAACCGCCGTGGGCGCCGCCGTGTACCAGAACGAAGTTCGCCATCAGGGTCTGACGATATCGATCACGCCCTGATTCAGTCGCAGTTCGAGCAGGCTCCGGTCAACGACAACTGCATGCCGCAGGTGCAGAACGCACCCTCTCGGCGCTTGTCGAGAGAGCGCGCCGACGTGGCACGCACCTTGGTGACCGGATGCTCGACGTACCAGGTGCCCTTTCGGGTGCTCGCGCCGCGGGTGGCGCCTGCTGCGATGCGGACGAGCTCATCCTCGGAGAAGCCGTTCGTGTAGCCGTAGCTGATGTGCAGATCCCGATTCCCGTCCTGCCGTACGGCTTTGATGTAGGTCTTGGTGGCCGTCACGACTGAGTGGTACTCGGCGATGCCGACCGCAGTCGTGATCTGCCGAATGAACTCGTGGTTCGCCGAGGGGATCTGAGCCTTCGCCAGTGCCTCGGTGAGGGATTCAGAAGCCTGGTCTGCGGTGGTCATTATCAATGAGCGTAGGCCGTGTGGGTGATCAATGCCTAAAAAGCCTGCAAATTGTGGACGGCGGCGCGACTGTGGATGACCGGATGCGGGGTGGGCCGAACTGTCCGCCACGGTCTGCACAGTGTCGGCATGACCACGTGGAGTCGCGCCGAGATCGGTGCGTTGGGGGAGCAGCTGGCGGTCGAGCACCTGAGGACGCTGGGGCTGGAGGTGCTCGACCGCAACTGGCGCTGCCGTTACGGCGAACTGGATGTGATCGCTGCCGACAGGCAAACGCGGACCGTTGTTTTCGTCGAGGTGAAAACGCGTACCAGCGACCGGTTCGGGGGCGTGGCGCAGGCGGTCACGCCGGACAAGGTCCGCAGGCTGCGCAGGCTCGCAGGATTGTGGCTCGCCGACAAGGGCGGTAGCTGGGCGGCGGTGCGCATCGATGTCGTCGGTGTGCGCATCGGTAGGCGGCCGACGCCCGAGATCACCCATCTGCAGGCGGTCGGCTGATGGCGCTGGGCAGGGCGTTCTCGGTTGCGGTGCGCGGCCTGGAGGGCGAGATCGTCGAGATCGAAGCCGACATCACCTCCGGCCTGCCTGGTGTGCATCTCGTCGGATTGCCCGACACCGCGTTGCAGGAGTCGCGCGATCGTGTCAGGGCCGCGATCACCAACTGTGGCAACGAGTGGCCTCAATCGAGGATCACCTTGGCGCTCTCACCCGCGACCCTGCCGAAGATGGGGTCGGTATACGACCTGGCGCTGGCCGCAGCGGTGCTGTCGGCCCACGCCAAGAAGGAGTGGCCGCTCCTCGAGAAGACACTTCTGCTCGGTGAACTCTCGCTCGACGGTCGGGTTCGGCCGGTCAAGGGCGTGCTGCCCGCTGTGGTGACCGCGAAGCGGGCGGGCTGGCCCACCGTGGTGGTACCTGTCGACAACCTGCCTGAGGCAAGCCTCGTCGACGGAATCGAAGTACTCGGCGCGCGAACACTGAGGGGCCTCCAGGCCTGGCTGGCGGGCAAGATCGACCTCGAGGAGCGGATCGAGACGCAGACCCGCGCGCCCGAGTCCAGTGCGGATCTGTCGGACATCATCGGGCAGACCCACGCCAGGTATGCCGTGGAGATCGCCGCGGCAGGCGCTCACCACCTGACGCTGACAGGGCCACCTGGAGTCGGGAAAACCATGCTGGCACAACGGCTTCCAGGGCTCCTGCCAAAGCTTTCAGCCGACGAGTCCCTCGAGGTGACGGCAATTCATTCGGTGGCTGGTCTCCTGTCGGCAGACACGCCGCTGATGACCCGCCCGCCGTTCGTTGCCCCGCACCACACCTCCAGCGTCGCCTCACTGGTCGGAGGCGGATCGGGAATGGCTCGACCGGGCGCCGTCAGCCGGGCCCATCGCGGTGTTCTCTTCCTCGATGAGTACGCCGAGATCGGCAATAGCGCATTGGAAGCGCTGCGAACGCCTTTGGAGGACGGCGAAATTCGTCTGGCACGCCGCGACGGCGTAGCCAAGTATCCTGCTCGTTTCCAACTTGTGCTTGCGGCCAACCCGTGCCCGTGTGCGGCACCGGAGCCGCAGGACTGCATGTGCACCTCGCCGGCAAAGCGCCGGTATCTGAGCAAGCTGTCCGGACCGCTGCTGGACCGGGTGGATCTGCGCGTCTTCATGCACCGCGAGAAGGCTGGGGCCTTCGCACCCGAACCGGGAGAGTCGAGCGCGGCAGTTCGGGAACGGGTCAGAGCCGCGCGCGAGGCGGCCGCCGCGCGATGGCAGCCATACGGAATTCGAACCAACGCCGAAGTCAGTGGCACGTTGCTGAGACGGCGTTTCCGGCTGGGCCGAGACGCGTTGGCGCCCTTGCAATCTGCGACAGACAGGGGTGTGCTGAGCCTTCGAGGCGCCGACAGGACGCTGCGGGTCGCGTGGACGCTCGGCGATTTGGCGGGTCGGACAATGCCCGGTGTCGACGATGTGAAGACCGCACTGAGCTTCCGTGACCCCGGTGGTGTGCAATGACTGACGACGAACGACTCGCGGTGGCCTACCTGTCCCGGGTGGCAGAACCGCCGTGTCCGGAAGTCGCTGACCTGGTGAGGCGCGTCGGGCCGGTCGAAGCCGCTGCGCGCATCAAGTTGGGCCATGTGGACGCAGACCTCGCTCGGCGCACCGAGGCTCGTCGCGAGATCGACAGTGCAGCGAAGGATCTAGAGCTGTTGTCCCGCAGCGGCGGACGGTTGGTCGTCGCCGATGACGAGGAGTGGCCGCTGTTGTCTTTCACCGGCTTCGCCGGAGTGGACCACCGGCAGCGGCCACAAGCTCATCCGCCGTTGGCGCTGTGGGTCGTCGGTTCGGCCCGCCTCGACGACATGGCGCAGCGCGCGGTCGCAATCGTCGGGACACGGGCGTGCACCCGCTACGGCGAGCACGTGGCGGCCGAGCTCGCGGCGGGTCTGGTCGAGCGCGATGTGACGGTGGTGTCGGGCGGCGCATACGGCATCGACGGTGCCGCGCACCGCACGACGCTGGCTGCCGACGGGTTCACCGTTGCGGTGCTCGCGGGCGGTATCGACATCCCCTATCCGTCGGGTCACGCCACGTTGCTGCATCGGATCGGTCAGGAGGGCCTGCTCGTGAGCGAATACCCGCCCGGTGTACGTCCGGCCCGCCATCGATTCCTGACCCGCAACCGGCTGGTCGCCGCGTTGTCCGGGGCGACCGTGGTCGTCGAGGCCGGCGCACGCAGTGGGGCGGCGAACACCGCGGCGTGGGCGCGCGCGTTGGGTCGCCCGGTGTGCGCGGTCCCGGGACCGATCACGTCGGCGGCGTCGGTCGGATGCCACGCGTTGTTGCGCGATGGAGCGAACCTCGTCACCAGGGCGGCCGACGTCGTCGAGCTCATGGGTCACATCGGTGAGCTCGCGCCCGACGAAGCGCGGCCCGAATCGTTGCTCGACGGTCTCGGCGAGGCGGAGAAGCGGGTCTACGACGCCCTACCGGCGCGTGGTCGCCGCACGTCCGACCAGATCGCGGTGGCCTCCGGGCTGCCGGCCACTGCGGTGTTGGGGCCGCTGTCGATGCTGGAAGTATGCGGCTTGATCAGTCGAGTCGACGGTTACTGGAAGCTCAGCAGGTCGAAGACGTAGGACACCATGGAATAGCTCGCGCTCGTATGCTTGTTGAGACTGGCTAACAAACGCTGTGGGAATTTTGGAGGAAACGTGGCAGGACGTCCCGTGCACACCTTCGAGGTGCTGCGCACCGAACAGGTGACACCGCACATCGTTCGCGTCGTGCTCGGCGGCAGTGGCTTCGATACGTTCAAGCCCAATGACTTCACCGACTCCTACGTGAAGATCGTCTTCGTTCGCAACGACATCGACGCGGCGGCCCTGCCGCAGCCGTTGACATTGGACAGCTTCAACGAACTGCCCGTCGAACAGCGGCCCACCGTGCGCACCTACACCGTGCGCAGTGCCGATACCGAGAAGCGCGAACTCGTCATCGACTTCGTCGTGCACGGCGAGCACGGAGTCGCGGGTCCATGGGCGCAGAACGCCAGACCGGGCCAGCCGGCATATCTGATGGGACCCAGTGGGGCCTATACGCCGGACCCCGAGGCGGATTGGCACCTGATGGCCGGTGACGAGGCAGCGATCCCCGCGATCAGCGTGGCCCTGGAAGCGTTGCCCGACAATGCGGTTGGCAAGGTCTTCATCGAGATCGCCGGCCCGGAGGACGAGATACCGCTGAAGAAGCCCGCCGGGGTCGGGCTGAACTGGATCTACCGCGGCGGACGGGCCGACCTTGTCGGCGATGACCTGGCGGGCGATCATGCTCCGCTCATCGCGGCGGTCAAGGAGGCCAACTGGCTGCCCGGGCAGGTGCAGGTCTTCATCCACGGCGAAGCGCAGGCGGTCATGCACAACCTGCGGCCCTACATCCGCAAGGAACGCGGCGTGGACGCCAAGTGGGCGAACTCGATCTCCGGGTACTGGAGGCGGGGCCGCACCGAGGAGACGTTCCGGCAGTGGAAGCGCGAACTCGCCGAAACGGAGCAGGGCGCGAACGCCTGACCCTCGCCCCGGCACACTCGCGATTCGGCAGTTGCCAAGTTGACAGGCAACTAGGCAAGTGAGATGCTCGTCACATGGGGACGAGCGAGGTAGCGACCGGCATCCGCCCACTGCAGCGCGCACCGCTTGTCAGCGCCTCGGTCGCGGAACAACTCGTGGGACTTATCGCCGACGGCACCTTTGCGGTGGGGGATCGGCTGCCCAGCGAGGTGGACCTCGCTCGCGATTTCCAGGTGAGCCGTCCGTCGATCCGCGAAGCTCTCGCGGCGCTCGCGTTCGCCGGCCATGTGGAGTCGCGGCGAGGGTTCGGAACCGTTGTGGTCAGCAAGGAGCCGTCAGCCGGCCGCGTCGGGGCGGCCGTGCCCTCGTCGCGTCCTCACGAAGGACTGTCCAGTCTCGATGAAGCGGTCGACCTGCTCGAGGTGCGCCTGCTGCTCGAGCCGTCCGCGATGGCCAGCGCCGCCGTCGACCCGAATGTGGAGAAACTGGATATCGCACGCTCCCTGGTCGACGGAATGCGCGTCGCCGTCGAGGAGCCGGGGCTTCGGGTCAGCTCCGACGTCCGTGTGCATCGCGCACTCCTCGACGTGTGTCCCAACACCAGGCTGAGGCAGAGCACCGCAGAGGTGCTCGAGTTGTCTTTGGACCCAATGCTGTTGGAGACCCGGACGCAGGCATGGGCGTCGCCGGAGCTTCCGCTGTGTTGGGCCGATCAGCATCTCGAGGTTTGCGACGCCATCGCGGCGGGCGACCCTGAGCGCGCGCGGATGGCGAGTCGCGAACACCTGGCTTCCGTCGTGAACAACTTCGCAGTCGCGACCGAAAACGATCCGTTGCTCCAGCGGCGGATCTCGGCCTTCATGCGTACCGCCGATGGCACTCCGCCAGGCGCTCAACAACAACCCTGACCGGAAGGCCATCATGAAGATCTGCTCCGCTCTACCCGTCGTCGGCGTCTCCGCGGCCGTCCTCCTCGCCCTCTCGGGATGTGTTGACAGCGATCGCCCTTCCTCCAACGCGGGCAGCGAGGTCGGATGCCCGTGGACGCCCGACGAAAGCATCACCACGACCGCGCGGCTGGCCTGGCAGGCCAGCCCCACCGGCGACCTGGTCGTCAAGGACAACGGTGTGCTTGAGGCGTGCATGCCGAATGCGGATATCAGCTGGTCTCAGTTCGCCTCAGGAGGTGATGTCGTGCAAGCCTTCGGCGCCAACAGCGCCGACCTCGGCCTGGTCGGTTCCTCACCCGCCGCCAAGGCCGTCTCCGCCCCGTTGAACCTGCCCGTGCAAGTCATCTGGATCTACGACGTCATCGGTGAAGCCGAGTCGCTGGTGGCGCGCGACCCCAGCATCAAGGGCCCTGCCGACCTCAGAGACAAGACGGTCGCCGTGCCGTTCGGGTCAACGGCGCATTACTCCCTGCTGTCGGCGCTGGCCGGTGCAGGTCTGCGCGGCGGCACCGACGTCACACTGATAAACCTGGCGCCCGACGCCATCCCTGCGGCCTGGCAGAGCGAACAGATCGATGCCGCATGGGTGTGGAATCCCGTTCTTGGCGAGCTGGAGAAGGCGGGGGGCAAGCGGGTGTTCTCCAGCGCCGATACGGCGAAAGCCGGGAGCCCCACCTTCGACCTGGCCATCGGGACGACTGATTTCATCACCAAGAATCCCGAGTTCATCGACCAGTGGACGAAGGCTCAGAACTGGGCGGTCACGAAGATCCACGACGACCCGGCCGCGGCGTCACAGAGTATGGCGATAGCCCTCGGGATTTCCCCGGATAAGGCGAGCGGACAGCTCACGGGCTATGAGTACCTCTCCGCCTCCGACCAGGCGGGTCAACAGTGGCTCGGCGGAAAGCTCGGGAATGACCTGGCCGCCACCGCGAAATTCCTACTGAGCCAGGGCGCTATCGACGCTATGAGTGCCCCTGCTGTCTACGCCGGTGCCGTGAATGCCGGTCCGGCCGAATCAGTCGGAAAATGACAGCGATATCAACGAGGAAAGACGTGGCACGTTACAGCTATCTCTCGCACCTGGAATGTGCGCGTTGCGGTTTGGTGCATGATGCAACGGTCTACAACGGCTTGTGCACCAGGTGCCAGTCACCTCTGTTGGCGCGGTACGACCTCGAAGCTCTGGCCTCGGAACTGAACCGTGACGCATTACGGGAGCGGCCGTGGGAGCTGTGGCGTTATCACGAGCTACTCCCCAGCTCGAGTCCGTCGCATCAGCTGACCCTGGGCGAAGTCGTGACACCGCTGTTGGAGGTGGAGCGTTACGGTCGATCTATAGGCCTGCAGCACCTGTACGTCAAGGACGAAAGCGCCACGCCGACTTCCACTTTCAAAGCGCGAGGCGCAGCGGTCGGGGTGTCGCGTGTCAAAGAGCTCGGGATCGAGCGCATAGCGATGCCGACCAATGGAAACGCAGGCGCGGCGTGGGCTTCCTATGCCGCGCGCGGCCAGATTTCGTCGCTGATCGTCATGCCAAAAGACGCCCCGGCGATCACACGGGCCGAATGCCTCAACGCGGGGGCGCAGCTTCACCTTGTCGACGGTGTCATCAGCGACGCGGGCGCGATAGTCGCCGACGCGGCGGCTCGCGATGGGTGGGTCGACGTCGGCACCCTGAAGGAGCCGTACCGGATCGAGGGCAAGAAGACGATGGGCTTCGAGATCGTCGAGCAGCTGGGCTGGGAACTGCCTGACGTCATCGCGTACCCCACCGGCGGTGGCGTCGGCCTCATCGGTATTCACAAGGCCATCACCGAGATGCAAGCGCTTGGATGGGTCACCGGCACGATGCCGCGGTTTGTCGCGGTGCAGTCAACGGGCTGCGCACCGATCGTGTCGGCATTCGAAGCCGGCCGCTCCGAGAGTGAATTCTGGCCAGAATCCCAGACGATGGCTTTCGGCATCAACGTGCCAAAGGCGCTCGGCGACTTCATCGTTCTTGACGTGCTCTATCGAACTCACGGGTGCGCTGTCGGGGTCTCCGACGATGACCTTCTCAACGAACTCCGCGCGGTCGGCGCGGCGGAAGGTCTGTTCATGTGTCCCGAAGGCGCCGCGACCGCCGTCGCCGTACGCCGGCTGGTGACAGAGGGATGGATCGATCGCAGCGAGCGCGTGGTGATCCTCAATACCGGTGCGGGCATCAAATATCCCGGCATGCTCGACGTAGACCTGCCGGTGATGGCGCGGAATGAGCGTCTGGTGCCGTCCGATCCCGCAGACTCCGGAGTTGCGCGGTGATGGACGTCGAACGGCGTCCTCCGCCACCGCTCGATGTCGACCTGGCAACCCCGGACCCGGTGCCAGAGGAGGCGATCGACGAAGCCGTGAAGATCATGCGCTCCGGCGCGATCTTCCGCTACGCAGAAGCAGGCGCAGGCGAATCTGCTGCGACGATGCTGGAAGTCGAATTCGCTCGGGCGACCGGTCGGCGATACGCCGTCGGCGTCAACTCCTGCGGGTCGGCCATGTATCTGGCGTTGCACTGCATGGGCGTAGGCGTCGGCGACGTTGTGCTGATGAATTCTTGGACCCTTGCCCCGGTGGCGGGCGCTGTCGCCCATGTCGGCGCGCGCGCGGTCTTGGTGGAAACCACCGACGACCTCACCATCGACCTCGACGACCTGGCCGCGGCGGCGGCCCGGCATCCGGGCAGTGTGCTGCTGCTGTCGCACATGCGCGGCCACATCGTCGACCTCCCTGCGCTGATGCGTATCTGCGATGACCACGGGGTTCGCGTGATCGAGGATTGTGCCCACTCGTTGGGCGGGGGCTGGGGTTCTCGGCTGACCGGCACGTTCGGTGTCGCCGGCTGCTTCAGCACGCAGGGTTACAAACACCTCAATTCAGGAGAAGGCGGATTTCTGGTCACCGATGACGACGCCGTCGCTGCTCGCGCGGTCCTCGCATCTGGCAGCTACATGCTCTATGGGCAACATTCGTCCCGCCCGCCTGTCGAGTACGTCGACCGCTTCGCCGCCGTGGAGCCCAACCACAGCATGCGAATGACGAACCTCACCGCCGCTCTGCTCCGGCCGCAATTGAAGGCGCTTCCGGCCCGTATCAGTGGCTGGAACGAGCGCTACGACCGGTTGGCCAGCGGTCTGCAAGGTGTGCCAGGTGTCCGGCTGCCACATCGGCCCACCGAGGAGCGTTTTGTCGGCAGCTCGCTGCAATTCTTCGTCGATGACCTCTCGGCAGAGCACGCAACCACGTTCTGCGCGCTAGCGGACGCCCTCGGCGTGCACATCAAGTGGTTCGGTGCTGCGGCTCCGACGGGATTTACAAGCGACTACCGCAGCTGGGCCTACGCCGAGCGACCAGCGCTGCCGCGGACGAATGCGGTTCTTGCAAGGCTTTTCGACATACGTGTTCCTCTCGCCCTACCCGTGGACCGCTGTGCCGACGTCGTCGCGATCATCGCCTATGCGCTGGCGACGGCCGCCGCCGAGCATTCGGACAGCGCGCAGCCGCAAGCCGCCCCCGCCCAAATCCATCGCGCAGGAGGATCTTTCTGATGACGGCGATCTACCTCAAGAGCGCACCTCAGGCGGCGGCCATTCATGACGCGAGTACAGCGGAGACCGTCAGCGGTATGTTGGCCGACATCGAGGCCGGGGGCGAAGACGCGGTGCGCCGCTACTCCGCCTCCCTCGATGGGTGGTCGCCCGATTCGTTCGTGCTGAGCCGCAACGACATTGAGAACGCAGCCGACCTCGTGCCCGCCGGGATCCGGGCCGACATCGACTTCTCCCTCGATCAGGTGCGGGCGTTCGCGACCGCGCAGCGCGCCAGCATCGCCGATCTGGAGGTGGAGCTGTCTCCTGGAGTGACCGCAGGCCACCGCAACATCCCGGTCGAGGTCGCGGGATGCTATGTCCCCGGCGGGCGCTACAGCCATGTCGCGTCGGCCGCCATGAGCATCGGCACCGCCAAGACTGCCGGGGTGGACTTCGTGGTCGCATGCTCACCGCCACGGGCCGCCGTCGGTGCGGAACCCGCTGCCGACGGTTCGACAGGCATCCACCCGGCGACGGTCTACGCGATGCACCGCGCAGGCGCCGACGCGATCTTGTGTCTGGGAGGAGTCCAGGCCATCGCGACGATGGCGTTCGGCCTGTTCACCGGGCGGCCGGCGGACGTCCTGGCTGGACCAGGCAACCGTTTCGTCGCCGAAGCCAAGCGGCTGCTGTTCGGGCGCGTGGGCATCGATGTCTTCGCCGGACCGACCGAGACGCTGGTGATCGCCGATGAGAGCGCCGACCCGTGGCTTGTTGCAGTCGACCTCATCGGCCAGGCTGAGCACGGTCCAGATTCGCCGACTGTCCTGGTTACCACCTCGCGGGCGCTCGGCGAGGCCGTCCTGCGCCTCATCCCCGAGGCGCTGAGCGGGCTGCCCACCGAGGCAACGGCCTCGACCGCGTGGACGAATTGCGGCGAGGTCGCCGTTGTCGAGAGCCGTGAAGAGGCCGCCGCACTCGCGGATCAGTACGCCTCGGAGCACGTGGAGGTACACGCCGCCGACCTGCCCTGGTGGCACGACAACCTACGCAACTACGGCACGTTGTTCCTCGGCGAGGAGACGTCGGTGCCCTACGGTGACAAATCCACCGGACCGAACCACATACTCCCTACCAGAGGTGCCGCCCGTTACACCGGTGGACTGTGGGTCGGCAAGTTCCTCAAAACCCTTTCGTTCCAATCGATGACGCGTGAAGCCAGCCGCGACGTAGGGCAGGTGGTGGCCCGTGTCTCCCGGCTGGAGGGGATGGAAGGGCACGCGCGCTCAGCAGACGTGCGGCTGGACAAGTATTTTCCCGGCCACCGCATCGACCTCGAGCCCGAGCAGCTACGCGGCCGGTGACTGATGGGATGGTTCGCCTGAGCCGTGACCTGGCACGCTTGGCCCATGGCATACAGCGACTACCAACTCGAGATCTACCTCCAGGGGCTGTCCGGCGTGCTGCCGTCCCTGCCGATGTCGTTCGAGGAATTAGAGGCCAAGGCGCGCGCCGCGATGTCGCCCGGCATGTGGTCATACGTCGCCGGTGGCTCCGGCGATGAGGGCACCCAACGGGCGAACGTCACCGCGTTCGAGCACTGGGGTCTGATGCCGCGGATGTTCGTCGGGGCCAAGGAACGTGACTTGACCATCGAGCTGTTCGGCATGACGCTGCCGTCTCCGGCGATGATGGCGCCGGTCGGTGTCATCGCACTGTGTGCTCAGGACGGGCACGGCGACCTGGCCACCGCAAGGGCCGCCGCCCGCACGGGCGTGCCGATGATCGCCTCGACGATGTCGGCCGACCCGATGGAGCAGGTGGCCGCCGAATTGGGCGACACCCCAGGCTTTTTCCAGCTCTACACCCCGACCGATCGCGACGTCGCCGCCAGCCTCGTGCACCGCGCGCAGGCAGCGGGATTCAAGGGCATCGTGGTCACACTCGACACCTGGATTCCCGGCTGGCGACCGCGCGACCTCAGCACATCGAACTTCCCGTTCCTGCGCGGGCAGTGCCTGGCCAACTACACCAGCGACCCGGTCTTCCGCGACAAGCTGCCACAGACACCCGAGGAGAATCCGCAGGGTGCGGTGATGCAGTGGATACAGATGTTCGGGAACGCGTTGACGTGGGAGGACCTGCCCTGGCTGCGGTCGCTGACGGATCTGCCGCTGATCATGAAGGGCATCTGCCACCCCGACGACGCGCGGCGCGCCAAGGACGGCGGCGTCGACGCGATCTACTGCAGCAACCACGGCGGGCGGCAGGCCAACGGCGGTATCCCGGCCATCGACTGCCTGCCCGATGTGGTGGCCGCCGCGGATGGCCTGCCGGTGCTGTTCGACTCGGGCATCCGAAGCGGCGTCGACATCGTCAAGGCGATCGCCCTTGGCGCGGCGGGCGTTGCGATCGGCAGGCCGTACGCGTACGGGCTCGCCCTCGGCGGGGTCGACGGCATCGTCCACGTGTTGCGGTCGCTGCTTGCCGAGGCCGACGTGACCATGGCCGTCGACGGCTATCGCTCGCTGAAAGATCTCACTCCGGACACGCTGCGGCGCGTCAGCTGACCAGCCCACGGGCTGTCTGCGACGGTGAGCGGGTGGAGGCGGTCCTCGAGGAGTTCGACGAGCACCTCGCGCTCGAGCGCGGGCGCTCCGACCACACGCGTCGCGCCTACCTCGGCGATCTGCGGTCATTGTTCGAGTTCATGGCTCAGCGCGTACCTGACGCACAGCTGAGCAGCCTGAGCCTGCCCGTGCTGCGGTCGTGGCTGTCGGCGCAAGCCGGTGCGGGCGTCGCACGCACCACGCTGGCGCGGCGCACCTCGGCGGTGAAGACGTTCACCGCGTGGGCGACGCGACGTGGGCTGCTCTCCAACGACCCGGCGACGCGTCTTCAGGTCCCCAAGGCGCGGCGAACGCTGCCCGCCGTGTTGCGTCAGGATCAGGCGCTCGACGCCATGGCGGCCGCCAATTCCGGTGCAGAACAAGGCGATCCGATGGCCCTGCGAGACCGGCTGATCGTCGAGATGCTCTACGCCACCGGCATCCGGGTCAGCGAGCTGTGCGGCCTCGACGTCGATGACATCGACATGTCGCGGCGGCTGCTGAGAGTGCTCGGCAAGGGCAACAAGCAGCGCACGGTGCCGTTCGGCGAGCCGGCGCAGGCCGCGCTGACCGCGTGGCTGACCGACGGGCGGCCCGCGCTGGCCACCGGCGTTTCCGGCTCTGCGTTACTGCTTGGCGCGCGGGGCCGTCGGCTCGATCAGCGGCAGGCCCGCACCGTTGTGCACCAGACCGTCGCCGCCGTTGACGGAGCACCCGACATCGGTCCGCACGGCCTGCGGCACAGCGCGGCAACCCATCTGCTCGAGGGCGGCGCGGATCTGCGCATCGTGCAGGAATTGCTCGGCCACTCGACGCTGGCCACCACGCAGCTCTACACCCATGTCACCGTCGCGCGGCTGCGAGCGGTCCACGATCAGGCGCACCCGCGCGCCTGAAGTCTCAAGTGCCGCAGAAGGTTTGGTAGCAGCCGCCGAACTCTTCTGGAGCGGGTTCGGCGTATCGGTCGAACCCCGGCCGCTGCTCGTACGGGGATGTCACGGCCGCGAGCAGTCTTTCCAGCGGCTCCAGATCACCCGCGGACGCAGCCGCGAGGGACTCCTCGACGAGGTGATTGCGCGGAATGTAGACGGGGTTGACGCGATCCATGGCGTCGGCGTCCGGACCGAGCGCGCGCCAGCGGGCGACCCAGTCGTCGGACGCGGCGTCGGACTCACCTTCACCGCGTGCCGCGCTGGCTCAACCGGCGGAAGAACGACGTGTAGTCCACACGGTCGCGCTGCAGGCGGTCGAGCAACTCATCGGTGAGCTCCCCGACGATCGTGTCGTCGACGTCGTCGGGCAGGCCGAGCTTTCGCCGCATGCCCGCGGTCCATGCGGCGGCGTACTGCCGCGGGAAGTCCTGCAGCGACGGCCGTCGCCAGCGCGATCCCTTGGTCCTGGTCGTCGGCGATCAACGGCAGAAGCGCCTCGGCGAAACGGGCGAGGTTCCAGCCTGCGACCGTCGGCTGGTTGCCGTATGCGTAGCGGCCATAGGAGTCGATCGAGCTGAACACCGTCGTGGGATCGAAGGCGTCCATGAAGGCGCACGGGCCGTAGTCGATCGTCTGGCCCGAGATCGTCATGTTGTCGGTGTTCATCACCCCGTGGATGAACCCGACCAGCATCCACCGGGCGATGAGCGCGGCCTGCACACCGATGACCGATTCCAGCAGCGCGAGATATGGGTTGTCGGCGTCGGCAGCGGCGGGGTAGTGCCGCGCGATGGCGTGGTCGGCGAGTCGCCGCAGAACGTCGAGTTTGCCTGCCGCCGAGACGTATTCGAAGCTGCCGACGCGAAGGTGGCTATCCGCGACCCGTGCGAGCACGGCCCCGTCCATAAGCGTTTCGCGTTGCACGGGACGTCCGGTGGCGACGACAGACAGCGAGCGCGTCGTCGGAATGCCGAGTGCGTGCATCGCTTCGCTGACGATGTATTCGCGAAGCATGGGGCCGACGGCGGCCAACCCGTCACCGCCGCGGGCGAACGGCGTGCGGCCGGAACCCTTGAGATGAAGGTCGCGCATCTGTCCTTCGGTGTCGACGAGTTCACCGAGCAGCAGCGCCCGGCCATCGCCGAGACGCGGCACCCAGCCGCCGAACTGATGTCCCGCATAGCCCTGAGCAACAGGATCGGCGCCCGCGGGCACCACGGTTCCGGTGAGCAGCCCAAGACCGTCGGGGCTGCGTAGCCAGTCCGCGTCGAGGCCCAGCTCGACGGCGAGTGGCTCGTTGAGGACCAGCAGCCGCGGCTGCGGAGTGGATTCGGCCTTCCAGCGCACCGCCAGCTCAGGCAACTCGGTGGCGAACCGGTTGCCGAGATCGACGGTGGTTTCGGGTGCGACGCTCATCGGTTTCCAGCCTACGGACGGGTGCGAGTCAGCCGCCGAGGGGCTTGAGGCGGATCGGCGTGGTGGCCAGCAGCCCGAGCGGGTCGACGTAATCGGCGTTGGCGGCCGGACCCCACATCGCGCCCCAATGCAGGCACGCGGGCGCCGGGCAGCCGTCGTGGCCCGCAGCCAGCCGCCCAAGCGGCGAGCCCGCCGCGACCAACTGCCCCCGGCGCACACCCGCGATCACCGGCTCGTAGCTGGTGCGCAGCCCGCCCGGATGGGCCACCGAAACCACCGGCCGACCAGCAAGGTCGCCGGCGAACACCACCGTGCCCTTTTCGGCGGCATACACCGGCTGACCTGGCGAACCGGCCAGGTCGACGCCGCGGTGCCCGCGCTGCCAGTTCGGCGATGGTGCGTCGAATGCCCGCAGAACCGCAGGTCGGGGCCGCAACGGCCAGCTCAGCCGGCCATCGTCGGCCCGCGCAGGCGCCGCCCACCCGACCGCGAGGAGCGCAATCACCACCGCCAGTCGCATACGCCCAGCTCAGCGCTTCGCCGCCCGTTCCGGAAGGGATGAAGTGTTCACCTGGGGATCAGCGCCGCCGGTGTGGACAAAGCACCTGTTGGCACGGTGTAAACTCAAATCCGCAATTCGCATCAGCGGATTGACTTCGCGCGCCTGCGCCGCAGCCCCGATCTTCCAGGGTTGCATCCGCGTGCCGGGCGGTCCCGATTGGAGAGTAATCCACATCGGGTCCGGCATGCAGCAGACGCTAGGGCCTGGCATCACCCGATGCCTGGCGGCAACCGACAACTGAAGGACATGGCCAACCATGGCTGTCGTAACAATGAAGCAGCTGCTTGACAGCGGCACCCACTTCGGGCATCAGACCCGTCGTTGGAATCCCAAGATGAAGCGGTTCATCTTCACCGACCGCAACGGCATCTACATCATCGACCTGCAGCAGACGCTGACCTACATCGACAAGGCGTACGAGTTCGTCAAGGAAACCGTCGCCCACGGCGGCAGCATCATGTTCGTCGGCACCAAGAAGCAGGCGCAGGAGTCCATCGCCGAGGAGGCGACCCGCGTCGGCATGCCGTACGTGAACCAGCGCTGGCTCGGCGGCATGCTCACCAACTTCTCCACCGTGCACAAGCGCCTCCAGCGCCTCAAGGAGCTGGAAACCATGGAGCAGACCGGTGGCTTCGAGGGTCGCACCAAGAAGGAAATCTTGATGCTGACGCGCGAGAAGAACAAGCTCGAGCGCAGCCTCGGCGGTATCCGCGACATGGCCAAGGTGCCGTCGGCGATCTGGGTCGTCGACACCAACAAGGAGCACCTCGCCGTCGCGGAGGCCCGCAAGCTGAACATCCCGATCATCGCGATCCTCGACACCAACTGCGATCCCGATCTCGTCGACTACCCGATCCCGGGCAACGACGACGCGATCCGCTCGGCCGCACTGCTGACCAGGGTGGTCGCCTCCGCGGTCGCCGAGGGTCTGCAGGCCCGTGCGGGCGCAGGCGGCAACGGCGACAAGCCGGAGGCCCAGGGTGCCGAGCCGCTCGCCGAGTGGGAGCAGGAGCTGCTGGCCAGCGCCACCGCGACCGCAAGCCCGACCGCCGAAGGCGCCGCGCCGGGCACCCCAGAGGCCGAGGTTCAGACCGAACCCAAGCCCGAGACGAACGCTTAGAAAGGCTGAGATGGCGAACTACACCGCTGCCGACGTCAAGCGACTGCGGGACCTGACCGGCGCCGGAATGCTCGACAGCAAGAATGCGCTCGTCGAGGCCGAAGGCGATTTCGACCGGGCCGTCGAACTGCTGCGCATCAAGGGCGCCAAGGACATCGGCAAGCGCGCGGAGCGCGCAACCGCCGAGGGTCTGGTCGCCGCCAAGGATGGCGCGCTGATCGAGCTGAACTCCGAGACCGACTTCGTCGCGAAGAACGACGAGTTCCAGAAGGTCGCGGATCAGATCGTCGCAGCCGCTGCCGCGGCGAAGGCCGCCGATGTCGATGCGCTCAATGCCGCCAAGATCGGCGACACCACCGTCGAGCAGACGATCGCGGACCTGTCCGCCAAGATCGGCGAGAAGCTCGAGCTGCGTCGCGCGGCGTACTTCGACGGCACTGTCGAGACGTATCTGCACAAGCGGGCTGCGGACCTGCCGCCCGCGGTCGGCGTGCTTGTCGAATACACCGGCTCCGACAAGGAGGCCGCGCATGCGGTCGCGCTGCAGATCGCCGCGCTGAAGGCGAAGTACCTGACGCGCGACGAGGTTCCCGAGGACCTGGTCGCCAACGAGCGTCGCGTCGCCGAGGAGACCGCCAAGGAAGAGGGCAAGCCCGAGCAGGCCCTGCCCAAGATCATCGAGGGCCGCCTCAACGGGTTCTTCAAGGACGTCGTGCTGCTCGATCAGCCGTCGGTGTCCGACAGCAAGAAGTCCGTGAAGGCGCTGCTCGACGACGCAGGCGTGACCGTCACCCGGTTCGTGCGCTTCGAGGTCGGTCAGGCCTGAAATCGGCCTGACGGCCGAGCGGTACCACTTGGTACCGTCACGGGATGACCCGCATCTCGGCCTTCGGCGATGACGCCCTCGGCGACCATGACGCAGTAGGCCTTGTCGATGCACTGCGTGCGGGCGAGGTGTCGGCGGCAGAACTCGTCGAGGCGGCCATCGCCCGCACCGAGGCGGTCAACCCGACGCTGAACGGTCTGGCCTACGAAGCCTTCGACCGCGCTCGCACGCGCGCGAACGCACCACGCCCCTACGGCGGCTACTTCGACGGCGTACCGAGCTATCTCAAGGACAACGTCGACGTCGCGGGCATGCCGACCATGCAGGGCACTGATGCGTGGGAACCGCGGCCCGCGCGCGCCGACGGTGCGTTCGCACGGGTCTTCTTTGCGACCGGACTGTCGGCGCTCGGCAAGACTCAGATGTCGGAGTTCGGTTTCAGCGCGTCGGCGGAACACCCGCGGATCGGGCCGGTTCGCAACCCGTGGGACCCCGACCCTCACTGCGGGCGCGTCCTCGTCGGGTGCCGGCGCATTCGTCGCCGCCGGTGTCGTGCCGATCGCGCATGCCAACGATGGCGCCGGGTCCATCCGAATCCCCGCCGCCGTCAACGGTCTCGTCGGGCTCAAAACAACGCGTGGCCGGTTGCCGCTCGACGAGCAGGCTGCCCGAATGCCACTGCACCTGGTCGTCCAATGGCGTGCTCAGCCGGACTGTGCGGGACACTGCGGTGTTCCTTCGCGAGGCAGAACGTGTGTACCGCAACCCGAAGCTCCCTCCCATCGGGGATGTCACGCACGCTGGAAAGCGACGACTCCGGATCGCATTCTGTACGGAATCCGTTGTGCGAGACGCCAGCCCGGAGTTTCGCGAGCTGACGTTGAAGACCGCGGCACTGCTCGAGGAACTGGGGCACCAGGTCACCGAGATCAGAAACCCGGTACCGGCCCATCTCCGTGACGACTTCCTCGTCTACTGGCAGTTCCTATCCTTTGCGATTGTGCGCGGTGGACGCCGCATGATCGGGCCGAGCTTCGACCGCACCAAGCTGGACAACCTGACGCGGGGCCTCGATCGCGCAGCGGCCCGGAATCTGTACAAACTGCCGCGGGCGATCGCACGGCTGTCGGCGTCGCGGCGCATCACCGCGCGATTGGGCGATACATACGACGCGGTGCTGACGCCGACGATGGCCGACGAGACACCGCCCATCGGCTATCTCGATCCGATGGCGCCCTATGAGCAGGTGATGGATCGGCTCATCAACTGGGTGACGTTCACGCCGTACCAGAACGCGACGGGCGACCCCGCGATCTCGCTGCCGCTGGCGGAATCCGCAACAGGCATGCCGGTCGGGATGATGTTCTCGGCCGTGAGGGGCCAGGAAGCCAGGCTGCTGGAACTGGCCTACGAACTGGAAGAGGCGCGACCGTGGCCGCGCATTCAGGCGCGTTAGGCGGGGTCTGAGCCGAGGGTCACCAGCATTCGCCTGAACTCGCGGCGCTGCTCGGCGGGTAGTCCTGCCATCAGCCGGTTCTCGGCCGCCTTGACGCCTGCATCGGTCCGCTCGAGCAGTTCGCCGCCCTTGCGAGTCAGCTGAGCAGGCAGCGAGCGACCCGACGACACGCTCGCGGGCCTGGTCACCAGGCCGCGGTCCTCCAGCCCGCGCACCACCATGTTCATCGCCTGCGGCGACACGTTGGTGTCTCGCGCCAGTTCGGCGTTCGAGCGGTCGGGGAACTTGGACAGGATTCGCATGCAGATGTACTGCGGAAACGCCAGGCCCAGCGGTTCGAGCACGGTTGACGTGACCTCGGACCGCAGCGAGTTGGCCACCCGGTGCAGCAGGTAGCCGAGCGGCTGGTCTTCGAGGAACTCACTCATATCAATCATCTTGACATATATCAATGTAGTTGATAAACCGGAGGCATGACTCAACCCACAGAAGAACTTGGCCAGATGTTCGAATCCGCGTACCGGGGCGAGGCGCCTGAGATGAGCGGCGCCCGACCACCGTGGAGCATCGGAGAGCCCCAACCGGAGATCCAGGCGCTCATCGACGCAGGCAAAATCCATGGCGATGTGCTCGACGCAGGCTGCGGTGAGGCCGCGACGGCGCTGCACCTCGCCGAGAAGGGCCATGACACCGTCGGGCTCGACCAGTCGGAGACCGCCATCAAGCTCGCCAAGGAGGAAGCCGCCAAGCGCGGGCTGAGCAACGCCGAGTTCGACGTCGCCGACATCAGCGATTTCGACGGCTACGACGGCCGGTTCAATACGATCGTCGATTCGACGCTCTTCCACTCGATGCCTGTCGAGCTGCGCGAGGGCTACCAGAGGTCCATCGTGCGGGCGGCCGCCCCCGGTGCCTCCTACATCGTGCTGGTCTTCGACAAGTCGGGGATGCCGGACGGGCCCCCCAACCCCGTCACCGAGGACGAGCTGCGCCAGGTGGTCTCGAAGTACTGGACCATCGACGAGATCCGTCCGGCGCGCATCCACGGCGTCTTCCCCGAGAACTTCGGTGAGTTCTTCCCGGTGACCGACGTCCGCGATGAGCCGAAAGGCCGCAAGTCGGTACCGGCGTTCCTGCTGACCGCGCACCTGCCGGAGAGCTAACCGCGCCGGGTCCGACCCCGTAGTGGCTGTGGGGCCGCTATGAGGCAGGATTGGGGGTAGCCGTCCCGGGCGAGCTCCGGGATGGCGATCTCATGCGAGGACCGGTGAAGGAGTCGGATGGCGGAGGCAACCACCAACGGCGCCGACCCGTCTGACTCTCAGGGGATCCGGCCCGTCTACTCGCGCGTGCTTCTCAAGCTCGGCGGAGAGATGTTCGGTGGCGGCCAGGTCGGCCTCGATCCCGACGTGGTGGCCATGGTCGCCCGCCAGATCGCCGAGGTGGTCCGCAGCGGCGTCCAGGTTGCCGTCGTCATCGGCGGTGGCAACTTCTTCCGCGGCGCCCAGCTGCAGCAGCGCGGCATGGAGCGCACCCGCTCGGACTACATGGGCATGCTCGGCACCGTGATGAACAGCCTTGCGCTGCAGGACTTCCTGGAGAAGGAAGGCATCGCGACGCGCGTCCAGACCGCCATCACGATGGGGCAGGTCGCCGAGCCGTACATTCCGCTGCGCGCCCAGCGGCACCTGGAGAAGGGCCGCGTGGTCATCTTCGGTGCGGGTATGGGCCTGCCGTACTTCTCCACCGACACCACCGCCGCTCAACGCGCCCTCGAGATCCGCGCGGAGGTGGTGCTGATGGCCAAGGCGGTCGACGGCGTCTTCACCGCCGACCCGCGGTCGCATCCCGACGCGGAAATGATCGCCGCGATCACCCACCGCGAGGTCATCGAACGGGGCCTGGCCGTCGCCGACGCCACCGCATTCAGCCTGTGCATGGACAACGGCATGCCCATCCTTGTCTTCAACCTTCTTGTCGACGGGAATATCGCGCGGGCGGTCGCAGGTGAGAAGATCGGAACACTGGTCACCACCACGTAGGAAAATGGAGCACCCGTGATCGACGAAACCCTCTTCGACGCCGAGGAGAAGATGGAAAAGGCGGTGTCCGTTGCGCGCGACGATCTGTCGTCCATCCGCACCGGCCGCGCCAACCCTGGCATGTTCTCCCGCCTCTCGATCGACTACTACGGGTCGTCGACGCCGATCACCCAGCTGTCCAGCATCAACGTGCCAGAGGCCCGGATGGTCGTCATCAAGCCGTACGAGCAGTCGCAGCTGAAGGCGATCGAGGACTCCATCCGCAACTCCGACCTCGGGGTCAACCCCTCCAACGACGGCAACGTCATCCGCGTCGCCATCCCGCAGCTGACCGAGGAGCGTCGACGCGAGCTGGTGAAGCAGGCCAAGAGCAAGGGCGAGGACGCCCGGGTGTCGGTGCGCAACATCCGTCGTAAGGCGATGGAGGAGTTGCACCGCATCAAGAAGGACGGCGAAGCGGGCGAGGACGAGGTCAAACACGCCGAGAAGGATCTCGACAAGACCACCCAGACCTACACCAGCCAGATCGACGACCTGGTCAAGCACAAAGAAGGCGAACTGCTCGAGGTCTGATGGCTGAGCAGCAAGCAGATCCCGTGTCTGACACCCCGGTCGAAGAACCGCAGAAGAAATCGCGGGCCGGCCGAAATCTGCCCGCCGCCATCGGTGTGGGCGTGCTGCTCGGCGGAATGGCGATCGGCGCACTGCTCTTCTGGCCGATAGCGTGGCTGCCCATCCTCGCGGTGTTCATCCCGATCGCCACGCTCGAGGTGATTCGACGGTTGCGGGAGGCCGGCTACGCGCTCCCGATGATTCCGCTTCTGCTCGGCGGGCAGGCCATGATCTGGCTGACGTACTACGGCCCGACCGGGTTGTTGGGCGCCTATGGCGGGACGATCGTCGTGTGCATGGTCTGGCGCCTGGTCGGGCAGGGCATCAGCGAGGCGCCGGTCAACTACCTGCGCGACATCTCGGCCACCGTCCTGCTCGCGACGTGGGTTCCGCTGTTCGCAAGCTTCAGCGCGCTGCTGATCTTCCAGGACCACGGTGGCTTCCGGACGTTCACGGTGATCTGCACCGTCGTGTTCGCCGACATCGGCGGCTACATCGCAGGGGTGCTGTTCGGCAAGCATCTGATGGTGCCCGCGATCAGCCCGAAGAAATCGTGGGAGGGGCTGGGCGGCTCGCTGCTCTTCGGCGTCACGGCAGCCGTGCTGATCGTGGCGTTCCTGCTGGACAAACCCGCGTGGGTCGGGGTGCCGCTCGGGCTGTTCCTCGTCATCACCGGCGTGCTCGGCGACCTGGTCGAGTCTCAGGTCAAACGCGACCTCGGCATCAAGGACATGGGCACGCTGCTTCCCGGCCACGGCGGCATCATGGACCGCATCGATGCGATGCTGCCTTCGGCCGTCGCAGGCTGGATCGTGCTGACGCTGCTGGCCTGATCTGCCAGCGGTGCGAGAATCAGGCGGCTTGGTTGTCGGGTGGTTCGGGTCCGCCGGGTGTTTCGGTGGGGTCGAGATATTCGTGGCGTTGACGTGGGTAGCGTTGTGCCGCTTGCGTTTTAGTGGTGTCGGTTCGGGCGCTGCGGCTCGTCTTCGGGTGGTCTGCAGGAGTGCTTCGGGGCGGTGGTAGTAGTTGATTCTGGATTGGCCGTGATCGAGGTCGGGTGGGGGTCGTCCATTCGCATTCGCCGCGGCTGTTGATGCGGGTCTGCCAGCCGCCGTCGTCGACGGCGCGGTTGTCGGGTCCGCAGGCCAGGGTCATGTCGTCGACGTTGGTGTTGCCGCCTTGTGCCCAGTCCTTGGTGGCGTGGTGGACTTGGCAGCCGTAGGCGCCCACGGTGCAGCACGGTTTGGTGCAGCCGCCGTCGCGGGCGATCAGCATGATCCGCTGCGCGGGTGAGGCGACCCGTTTGGTGCGATACAGCGCCAGCGCCTGACCGGTCACTCCGTCGAACACGGCGAGGTGGTGGTTGGCGTGGGCGCCCATCGGGATGACGTCGGCGATCGGCAGTTTGGTGCCCCCGCCGGTGACGCCGATGCCGGCGCGGCTTTCCAGGTCCTGCAGGGTGGTGCGGATGATCACCGACGACCGGTAGCCCGTTGAGGTGGCCGAGTTCACCGCTCATCAACGCGATGCGCCCGATCGCCAGCATGGCGTCGTGCTGGCGTTGGCCCAGGGTGCGGTCGTCGTTGTCGATCTGGGCTTGGGTGGGGGTGCCGGAGGTGCAGGGTTCGGTCGTCGGCGGGGTTGCACATGCCCGGGGCGGCGTATTTGGCGAAGATCACTTCCCACACCGCCCACGCCTCGGGGGTGAAGTTCGCACTGGCCGCGGTCATCGCGTCGCGGCCCTGGGCGGCGCGTGGTGAAGTGGCGTTTGCGGGCGCGTTCGGTGTCGTCGGGTTCGGGGCCGTCCTGATCGAGCAGGAACAGCCGCAGGTCGGCGGTCTCGCGCAGCTCTTTGGGTCCGACGCCGGCCGCGACGCGCACCAGGTCGACCTCGAACTGCGCGGCGGTGATGGTGTCGACCCACGACGGCAGGCGTTTGATGGCGTCGCGGATCGACGCCGACGTGCTCGCCGGTGATCAGTCCCGCCGACTGGGCGGCGGCCACCGCGGGCAGCAGCGGCGCCAACGGCTGCCCGGTCAGGCTGGTGCGCGCGGCGAGGTCGGCGGCCTCGTGCAGCCGCCGCGACGCCTCGCCCGTCGACAGCCGCCAGCGGATCCGCAGCACCTCGTTCCAGGATTTGGCGCCCATCTCCCGCGGGGTGGTTTCGGCCTGCAGCCGGGTCAGCAGCCGATGCCACTGGGTCGGCATCCGGCAGGTCAGTGTCTCGAGATCGTCGATCACCGACACCACCTCGGTGCGGGTCAGCGCATCGAGGTCGCAGGCATCGAAGGCGTCGTAGGCCGCGCACAGGTTCGCCATCGCCTCCCGCACCGCATCCGCCTGACATGACTTCGAACATACATTCGAACACCGACAAACGGCCGCAGTCCCGGGGACGGTAGCGTTTCCGCGCATGAAGCTTTCGTGCGCGCTGGTCACCAACGTCGACTCGCCCGAACTCGTCGCAGAGGCCGAACGCCTCGGCTACCACAGGGCCTGGCTGTACGACTCGCCCGCGATCACATCCGACGTGTGGGTGGCGCTGGCGTTGGCCGCGGAGCGAACCTCGACGATCGGCCTCGGACCCGGCGTGCTCGTGCCGAGCCTGCGCCACCCGATGACGAACGCGGCCGCGATCGCCACCCTTGCCGCGCTCGCGCCCGGCCGGGTCGCGGTGGCTCTCGGATCGGGATTCACCGGTCGCTACATCCTCGGAAAGCGGCCTCTGCGTTGGGCATTCGTCGAGGAGTACGTAACCGCTCTTCGGGCGCTGCTGCGTGGCGAAACCGTGCAGTGGGAAGACGCCCCGATTCGCATGCTGCACACGGAGGGGTTCGTCGCCGACCGTCCCGTCGAGGTCGAAGTGCTCATCGGAGCCGACGGGCCGAAGGGCACCGCTGTCGCTGAGAGGGTCGGCGACGGGGTTTTCGCAGCAGGCGTGCCGAACCCCGCTGCGGCAGGACGGCCCTACTCGCTGCTGCAGTTCGGCACCGTGCTCGACGACGGCGAGGACGTCCACAGCGAGCGCGTCCTGCAACGTGCCGGGCACGGTCTGGCCGTGGTGTTCCACGCGATGTACGAACGCAACGGCCCCGACGCGGTGCGCGGGCTACCGGGCGGCAATGAATGGGTTGACGCCATCGAGGCGATCCCGCCCGGCGAACGTCACCTCGTCACCCATGAAGGCCATCTCGTCCGGCTCACCGCGGTGGACACCGAGGCGGTCGCGCTGGCCGCCGACCTGCTTCCGCAGTTCACGTTCAGCGGGACGGCCGAGCAGTTGGCCGCCCGCGCCGCCGAATACGAGGCGGGCGGCGTCACCGAGTTGGTTTATCAGCCCGCGGGACCCGACGTCGCAGGCGAGTTGGCCCGCATGATGGCTGCCGTCGGCTCGTCCGCATCCTGACGCTGCTGGCGCGACGCCCGCGCGTTGAGCCAGCAGGCGGCCGCGCCGAAGACCAGCCCGACCGCGATTCCGATGTCCGGCCGCTGGCCGAGCATCAGCCACGAGAGCAGGCCCGCAACGGCGGGGATCACCGCGAACAGCATCGCCACCGCGGCCGCGCCGTATTTCCCGATCGCGCGCACGTAGAACGTCATCGCCGTCGTCGCATTGAAGAGCACCACCGCGGCCACTGCCCCGACCGCCTTCCACGGATCGGTCACAGACCACGGCATCACGAACAGCAGCGCAGCCACCGGTACCAGGGACACGACGTTTTGCAGGGCAGCCATCACCCGGAAGTCGACGTCGGCGCAGAACTTCTGCTGGTAGACACCGCCACCTGCGACCGCCAGAAGCGCCACCACCAGCAGCAGCACCGCGGCATCCACACCGCCGACGGTGATCAGCCTGCCTGCGCACGCCGCAAGCACGGCGACCACGCCGAGCATGAGCGCGACGGCCCGGCCCCACGTGAGCCGCTCTTTGAGGAACATCGCCGCGAGCACCGTCGTGACCACCGGGTTCATCGAGATGATCACTGCTCCCAACACCGCGGGAGCACCGTGGAGCAGCGCCACGTAGAGGCAGATGAATTGCAGCGCCTGGCCGAGCAGTCCGCTCACCAGTACATGAACCAGGGTGCGGCCAGTTGGCCAGCTCACGCGCGCTGCCATCACCCATGCGGACAGGATGCCGCCGGCCAATCCGAAGCGGAAAACCAGCACTGCCATCGGCGACATGGCCGAAACGGCAAGCGCGCCAATCGGGTAGCCCATCGCATAGAAGAACGTCAGAACTGAGGCTGTCCGGGCGGGCATCGTCGGCAGGCTCATGCGCTCCATGGTTGCGACCAACCGATCTCAGCGCCAATCAATTTCCGCCAGCCATGGATGGGATACTGACAAAAGCCCATGCCAACATCATTGCCCCTGGTCTTCGACCCCCCACGCCGCGCGATGCCCCCGCGTCACTTCGCCGACCTCGACGCGACCGGTCGTGCCGACGCCGTCGCGGAGCTCGGCCTGCCCAAGTTCCGCGGCAAACAGCTGGCCAACCAGTACTACGGCCGGTTCATCGCCGACCCGCAGAAGATGACCGATCTGCCTGCCGACGTGCGCGAGCAGGTGGCCGAGGCGCTGTTCCCGCGACTGCTCGACGCGGTCAAGGAGATCGAGTGCGATTCGGGTGAGACGCGCAAGATGCTGTGGCGCGCGGTCGACGGCACGACGTTCGAATCGGTGTTGATGCGCTACCCGCAGCGCAACACCGTGTGTATCTCGTCACAGGCGGGTTGCGGGATGGCGTGCCCGTTCTGCGCGACCGGACAGGGTGGGCTCAAGCGCAACCTGTCCACGGCCGAGATTCTCGAACAGGTCCGGGCCGCTGCGGTGGAACTGCGCGACCGCGACGGGGAGGGGATTGCGCGCGCAGGCCGCCTTTCCAACATCGTCTTCATGGGCATGGGTGAGCCGCTGGCCAACTACAACCGGGTGCTTGCGGCGGTTCGCCGTATCACCGCACCGCCGCCGGACGGCTTCGGCATCTCCGCGCGATCGGTGACGGTGTCCACGGTCGGTCTCGCGCCCGCGATCCGCAAGCTGGCCGACGAACGACTCGGTGTGACGCTGGCGCTGTCACTGCATGCTCCCGACGACGAGCTTCGCGACACGCTGGTTCCGGTCAACAATCGGTGGAAGGTCTCCGAAGCCCTCGACGCCGCACGGTATTACGCAGACGTGACGGGCAGGCGGGTTTCGATCGAGTACGCGTTGATCCGCGACGTCAACGATCAGCCGTGGCGGGCCGACCTTCTCGGTAAACGTCTGCACGGCGCGCTCGGTCCGCTGGTGCACGTCAACCTGATTCCGCTCAATCCCACGCCGGGCAGCGAGTGGGACGCCAGCCCCAAGGCCGCCGAGCGCGAGTTCGTCAAGCGGGTACGCGAGCGCGGCGTCTCATGCACGGTGCGAGACACCCGCGGCCGCGAAATCGCCGCCGCCTGCGGGCAATTGGCGGCTCAGTCCTGACCGCTGCGCGGGGAGTTGGCCGTCCACACCATTTCCTCGCGGAGACGCCTGCTTCGCCAGCCGTCCGGTGTGCGAACCAGGTCGTGGAAGTAGTAGCCACCGAACATGCTCAGTTCGGCGATGCCCTTGATCTGCGTCGGGTTGTAGAACATCGCGCGCACCCGCGCGGCGTCGCCGTCGATGTCCGACTCGATGTTGGTGATGTAGTGCATGCTCATCGCGACCAACGCCGAGAAGTCGCCGGAGAAGAACCCGATCGCCTCGTCGAGTGAGCCCACGAACACGTCGGCCGAGTAGTCGATGTGCGCGTCGTCGGTGAACACCGACCGGTAGAGGTCCCAGTCCTTCGTGTCGACGGCCCGCGCGTATCTGTTCAGCAGCGCGGCGATCTCGAGTTCGTCGCTTACCTGTCGGGGATCCATCAGTTGGTTGGCTTGATGCCGATGGCGTGCCGCAGCTGCGCAAGGAACTGGTCGTCGTCGTCGCTGCGAACGATGTAGTGCGACACCGCGACTCGGATCGCCGTTGCGGCCTTCACGCCGTTGTTCGATCCACTCATCAGCTTCAGCAGCCGGGCGCGCATGACCGGGATGATCCACGACAGCTGCGTGATGACGACCTCGGGCTCGATGTCGACAAGCCGTACGCCCGAATAGGAGTGCTGGTATTCGACGATGAATCGCAGGGCGGCATCGAGTTTTTCGTTGCCTCGCAGGCCCGCGGTCGCGCGGCCGATGCCGTTGTCGAACATCTCGCGCTCGTAGACACCGAACGCCTTGAGCAGCTCGCTCTTGTCGGCGAACCAGCGGTACAGCGTCGGGCGGGACACGCCCGCCTGCAGCGCAACCTCGGAGAGACTGAGTTTCGTCTGCCCGCTGCGGCCGAGCACCTCCGCGGTCGCCACCAGGATCCGGTTTCGCGTCGAGGTGTCCTCGACGTCGTCCGTCGCGGCGCGCACTGGTTCGTTCACGTCAGGGCCTCAATCGTCGGGTTGTAGTGATGGTAGATCCTGCCTCACAACGACTTCTCCAGGAGTGCGATCGTGTCGAGGTCGTCGAGGGCGGCGACACCTCGCCGTACGCCTTCCAAGGCGATGTCCTCGGCCTGCATACCGCCCATCCCCGCGGTGATCGACGACGCGACATAGGGGTACAGCGCGCCCGTCCGGTACCGGTCCCACAACTCGTCGCGATCCAGCTCCGGGCCGCCGCTACCCGAAAGCACCTGTCGGTAGTGGTCGAGCAGGTCCCGCTGATTGGCCTGCCGGTCGGCCGGGGTCATGCCGGTGATCAGCGTGTAGGCCAACTCCCGGCCGGGGTGGCCGCGCCGGACGAACTGCCAGTCCAGCAGCCCCGCCTCGCCGTTGCGGAAGTAGATGTTTCCTGGGTGGGCGTCACCGTGGGTCACGGTGTTCGGCGTCCTGTCCATGACGGCGGCGACCGCGCGGTAGTTGTCGGCGATGAACCGGCCTCGCTCGACGGGGACGTCGGTCTTCTCGGAGAGTCGGCGCACCGACGTCTTCAGCAGAGGGCCCGTCACGAGCGCCGCGGTGTCGGCCGAGATGCTGTAAACCCAGTCCGGAACCCGCTCCCAAAAGGTTGCGTGCAGCCGGGCCAACAGTTCGACCACCTGGCTCGCCTGATCCGCGGTCAGCGGGTGCAGCGTGTCGGGGAACTCGCAGTTGTCGACGGCGAGGTCCTCGAGCACCAGGACGTAGCGGCCGGTGACCGAATCGAACGCGGATCCGTATGACGTCGGCAGCCCGGTCAACTGCGGCGCGAGCTCTCGGTAGAACCGTGTCTCGGTCTGGGCGAGCCTGCCCACTTCGCCCATCAGACGGGTCGGCCGCGGTTTCGGCGGCCATCTTGACGAACACCGACGCGGGCACACCGTCTCCGGTCAGGGCCAGCCTGGCTCGTGACGATGTCCCTGCATCGCCGTCGATGACCGACACCGACGTCACGGTGGCGCCCATGATCTGGGACAGCGCTCGAGCGTCGAGGTCATCGATCGTCCGGGGGAGCGAGCGCATGCGTCCGACGGTCAGGTCGGTCGCGACCCGCTGCATACCGCGACCGAGATGGGCAGCCAGCCCGATGACGGGTCCGACCCGGCCTGCTGTCTGCGGCACCGCGGACCTCCTAGTCTTGGTCTGTAGCCAGGCAAGCTTTACAAAGTTGCATGGAATTGTAAAGTCTGGGGAAGGGATCCACATGGCCGGACCTTTGGAGGGCGTCAGGGTCGTCGAACTCGGCGTGTGGGTGGCGGGCCCCGCGGCGGGCGGCATCCTCGCCGACTGGGGCGCCGACGTCGTCAAGATCGAACCGCCGACGGGCGATCCGGCTCGCACGTTCGGCCGCATGCTTGGCCTCGAGGATGGCGTGAGCCCGCCGTTCGAGATGGACAACCGCGGCAAGCGCAGCGTCGTGCTCGATCTCACGACCGAGAAGGATCAGGGTCATGCGCTCGAATTACTCGGCAGCGCCGACGTTTTCATCACCAATGTCCGGCCTGGCGCACTTCGACGCATTGGGCTGGACTTCGAGACGGTGGCCGAGCTCAACCCGCGTCTGGTGTACGGGCTGATCACCGGTTACGGGGAGGCCGGGCCGGATGCGGACCGCGCGGCCTACGACGTCGCCGCGTTCTGGGCGCGCGCCGGGCTGGCGCATCTGCTGACCCGTCCCGGTGAGACGCCACCGTTTCAGCGCGGCGGGATGGGTGACCACACCGCGGGTATGACGCTGGTGGCCGCGGTATCCGCCGCGCTGGTCGCCAGGGCGCGCACCGGCGTCGGTCAGCTCGTGTCGACCTCGCTGTACCGCCAGGGCGCCTACACGGTCAGCTTCGACCTCAACACGTTTCTGATGACGGGCCACGCCATCGCGATCGGGCAGCGCGAGTCCATGGCCAACCCGTGCATGAACAACTACGCCGCGGCTGACGGGAAGCGGTTCTGGATCGTCGGTCTCGAGGTCGATCGCCACTGGGGGCCGCTGTGTCGGGTCGTCGGCCGCCCGGACTGGCTTGCCACCTATCCGCGGCCGCGCGATCGAGCAGTCAACTCGGTCGACATCATCGGTGCACTCGACGAGGTCTTCGCGACGAGGCCGCTTGCCGAATGGGCGGAACTCTTTGCCGCAGAACCCGATTTCTTCTGGTCGCCGATCAACTCGATCGAGGATGTCATCGCCGACGAGCAGTTCCACGCCGCCGGTGGGGTGGTCTATGTGCCCGACGGTGACTCCACCGTTCCGATGATCGCGACGCCCGCCGACTTCCACGGCACGCCGTGGGAACCTCGCTCTGCCGCGCCTGCGGTCGGCGAGCACACCGACGAGGTTCTCGCCGAACTCAGGGCGCGACGCGCTTGACCCCGGCTGCATGCCGCAGCTGCGCCAGGAACTGATCGTCGTCGTCGCTGCGAACCAGGTAGTGCGACACCGCGACTCGAACAGCGGTTGCGACGGCCAGCGCAGCGTCGGGCCCCTGCGCGAGACGCTCGAGCCGATCGCGCATCAGGGGGATGACACGTGCGAGTCGCCGGATGACCTGTGCCGGTTCGATGTCGAGCATGCGCAGGCCGGGATAGGACTGCTGGTATTCGACGATGACGCGCAGTGCGGCATCCAGTTTCTCGCCGGCCGGCAGCCCGGCGGTCGCCTCGGCGACAGCGTGCTCGTAGTACTTGCGTTCCCAGACCGCGAAGCCGTCGAGCAGATCCCGCTTGGACGCGAACCAGCGGTAGAGGGTCGGCCGTGACACGCCCGCCTGCAGCGCGACCTCGGACAAGCTCAGTTTCGTCATGCCGTTGCGGCCGAGTACCTCAGCCGTCGCGGCCAGGATGCGCTGGCGCGTCGAGTTGTCGTCCTCGACTGCATCCATCGGCACAGCTTTACAAAATTCCGTCGAAATGTCACGCTAAATCTGTGACAGCAGCCCCGGTGCAGGCACGCGAATACAGCCCTGTCGACATCACGTCGGAGGACTTTTGGAGCCGGCCTTTCGCGGCCCGCGACGAGGTGTTCGCGCGACTCCGTGCAGGTGACGGCCTCACGTGGCACCGTCCCTTCGAGTCGATGTTCCCGATGGAGGAGCCGGGGTTCTGGGCACTGACGCGGCGCGCCGACATCGCCTTCGTCAGCCAGCACCCCGAACTGTTCACCTCCGCTGACGGGGTCGCGCTCAGTCCGATGCCTGCCGAGATCCAGCGGTTCGCATCGTTTTTCCTGAGCATGGATCCGCCGCAGCACACCGTGTACCGACGGCTGATCAGTTCGGCGTTCACGCCGCGAAACGTGCGCCAGATCGAAGAGCAGATCCACAAGAACGCCGTCGCCATCGTCGACGACCTCGTCGGCGCGGGTGACGTCGAGTTCGTCTCCGCGTGCTCGTCGAGGCTGCCGATGCTGACGATCATGGACATGCTCGGCGTGCCGCCCGCCGACCAGCCCGACGTCGCGTACGCGGCCGAGAAGCTCTTCGGTATGAGCGACGAGGAGTACGCCACCGCCGACGAACGCGCGCAAGATCCCATCGCGCAGATCGCGCTGCTGTCCAACACGGGGGTCGAATTGGCGAAGTTCCGCCGCGCCAACCCCGGAGACGACCTGATGACCAGCATCGTCAACGCGGAAGTCGACGGGCAGAAGCTGACCGACGAGGAGGTCGGCGCTTTCCTCATCCTGCTGGCGTCGGCGGGAAACGACACCACCAAGCAGGCCACCACCCACGCGATGATGGCACTGGCCGACGAACCCGCGCAGCGCGACTGGTTGACCGAAGACTTCGAGGGCCGGATCGGGCCTGCCATCGAGGAATTCGTTCGCTGGTCCTCGCCGGTGATCCAGTTCGCGCGGTTCGCCACGGTCGACACCGATATCAACGGAGCGCCGGTATCGGCGGGCGACAAGGTGGGCCTGTTCTACTGCTCGGCCAACCGCGACGAGACCGTCTTCGACAACCCGGGTGCGTTCGACCTGCAGCGGTCATCCAACCCGCACCTCGGCTTCGGCGGCGGCGGACCACACTTCTGCCTCGGCAGCCAACTCGCCAAGGCTGAGTTGCGAAACCTCTTCCGCGAACTGCTTACTCGGCTCACGAGCGTCGAATTCGGCGAGCCCGACCTGCTGTACAGCAGCTTCGTCCACGGCGTCAAACGCGTCAAAGCCAACGTCCGGTAGGAGTGATCATGCGGGTCGAAGTGGACCTCGACAGGTGCACAGGACACGGCATCTGCGAATCGATCGCCGACGATGTGTTCGAGGTGCAGGACGACGGCACCGTGCACATCGAAGGGGATGAGCAGCCGGAGTCCGACCGCGACCGCATGCAGCAGGCCGTAACACAGTGTCCGGCAGCGGCTCTGCGCCTTGTCGACTAGTCGGGGGAGTCAGCGGCCGGGCATGGGGCGCACAAGCACCGACTGCGCAATAGCGCCGATCGCACCCGTCTGGTCGAACAGCGTGCCGATGGTGGTGCCGATGCCGTCGGGGCCGTAATTGGTTTCGGCGCGGATGCCGATCCATTCACCGTCTGGAACCCGGTGCACGTGCACGACCAGGTCGGTGTTCATGAACATCCATTTCCTGATGTCGAGCTTCGTGCCGATGCCGTTGGCGTCGTCGGCGACCGCGAACAGCCGCTCCAGCGCGGTCATGTTCTCGCCCTTGACCAGATCGACCTCGGGCTTGATCCATGACTCGCCCGGCCCGTCGTTCATCGGCTCGGTGAGCCAGCGCCAATCGAGGCTGTGCACGTAGTTGCGGTCCCAGTCCTTCTTCAGATCGCGGCTCCACGCATCGGCGACGGGGCGAAGCGGTGGTGTGGAAGCGTGCACGACGTCGGCGGTGTCGAGCTTCTGCAGCCGCCACCCGCTCGCCCTCGCGACGGGACGCGGCTGACCATCGGGGCCCAGCCCCAGCATCTCGGCACTGATCAACTCGATCTGCTTGCCGGACCGTTCGCGTCGCGCACGCACCCAGATGTCGCCTTCGGCGGGTACGGGTCCCAAGAGGTCGACCAGCACGCGGCTCAGCCGGGTGTCATCGCGTGGCTCGCAGCGCTCCAGGGCGCGGGTCAGCAAGGCCGACACCGGTGCACCGTGCTGGATGGCGGCCGACCACGTGCTGCGCACCAGATCGGTCGCGACGAATCTTTCGCCCTGCGGGTCGTCTTCGTCGACAAGCTCGTAGTACGAGTCACTCATGGCAGGCCCGCTCCTGGGATGTCGACGGTGGTGGCATCAAGTCGCGACAGTTTCGTTCCGACAAGACGCTTGGGGTAGGCATCGGTACTCGACAGCAGGAACAGCATGCGGCGCTCCGGCCCGCCGAGGGTGCAGGCGATCGCGGTGCGGTCGCCGATGTCGATCCGGTCAGTCACCGTGCCGCCCTCGATGATTCGCTCGAACTGGTGTGCCAGCGTCATCGCCGCCCACACCCCGCCTTCTGCGTCGAGGGCGATGCCGTCGGGTGGCCCGTCCAGCCCATCGGCGAAGATCCGCCGGTCGGACAGCGACCCGTCGCCGCCGACGGTGAACGCGGTCAGTCGCCTGCCGACCGACTCGGCGACGATGAGCGTCGACCCGTCCGGCGTGATGACCATCCCGTTGGGGAAGTCGAGGTCGTCGGCCACGACGGTGACCGCGTTGTCGGGGTCCACCCGCGCGATGACGCCGCCTTCGAACGCCTGCGAACCGATATAGGCGCGGCCGTGCTCGTCGACGACCATGTCGCCGATGTTCGCGGGCACGATGTCGGACAGGTCGGCGACGGTGTCCACGGTCTCGCCGTCATAGCTCAGCAGCGTGCGGTTCTCGGTGGATGCGATCAACAGCGATCCGTCGGGACGAAACCCCAGCCCCGACGGTGCATGTCCGGCCAGCGGGAGAGTGGTGAGATCGCCCTGCAGATCGACGGTGTGCACGGCTTCGCCGAGCATGTCGGAGAACCACAGCAGACCCTCGAACCAGCGAGGACCCTCCCCGAAGCAGAAACCGTTGGCCAGCGGAGTCAGGGACATTCCGCACCTTTACAAAACACGCCATAAGTGTCACGCTCGCACGGTGTCGATGTCAAACAGGTGCTGGTCATGAACATGAAGAAGTATCACAGCCACACGCTGATGTACCTGCACGAGACCATCGATCTCGGCTCGGGGCGCTGGGGGCACCTCCCGGCCGAAGGCCAGGGGGATGACCGTTTCACCGAGGTTTTCAGCGACGTCTACCAGCCGATGATGGAAGAGCTCGGCGCGCGGCTGTTCGCGATCTGGGAGACGACACCGTTCAACGGGCACTGGCCGCAGGTGACCGTCATCTGGGAGATCGACGCGTTCGCCGACTACGCGCGGATCGGGCGGGCGCAGTCACGAGGCGGCAGTCACGAGGCGCCGTTCGGCAAGTGGAGTGCGTTCCTGTCGGAGATCGGAGCCCGCGGTGAGGGCCGCATCATGTACGCGGGCAGGAGTAACAGGACGCTCGCGCAGCTCAAGGAGGCGAACTTCGGCGCGGGCCTTGTCATCCAGGAGATCATGCAGAGCAAGCCGGGCCGCCAGGACGACTACATCCGCGAGCTGGAGCGCCTGTATGTCCCGTGGTCGGAGAGCACCGGCAAGATGTGGCTCGGCTCGTTCATCACCACCTTCCGGTTCAACGAGGTCATTCACTATTGGGCGCTCGAGGGCGACTGGGCCTGCTTCGAAAACCACTACCCGTCATGGAAAGACAGCCCACCCGCCGAGATCGTCACCTGGATGAGCGTCGCGCCCGCACTTCGCGACGGTTGGGAGGACTCGATCCTGCAGGCGCTACCCCCGTCACCGCTGAAATGAACACATCTGTGCTCCAGGACTTCTCGTACGACCCGTTCGACCCTGCGGTGATGGCCGACCCGCTGCCGTACTACCGCATCCTGCGCGACGAACACCCGGTGTACTACATCGAGAAGTGGGACACCTTCGCATTGTCGCGGTTCTCCGACATCTGGCACGTGCTGGAGGTCAACGACGGGACCTTCGTCGCGTCGGAGGGAACCCTGCCCGCCGCAACGGTTCTGGCTGCGCACAATGACGGCCCGGTGCCTGATCCGCCGCTGCATCCCATGCCGTTCCACGCGAACTTCGACAACCCGATCTACGACAGCGTCCGTCGGTGCACTTCTGCTCAGTTCCGTCCGAGGTCTGTCGCCAAGCTCGCCGACCGCATTCGTGTGCTGGCCAACGAGCGCCTCGACGAACTGCTGCCACGCGGAACATTCGACCTCACCCAGGACTACGGGGGGATCGTCGCCGCATCGGTGGTGTGCGAATTGCTCGGCCTACCGGTCGATTTGGCTTCCGACGTGCTGGCAACCGTCAACGCAGGAAGCCTCGCCAAGCCCGGAAGCGGAGTCGAGGTGGCCAACGCCCGCCCCGGATATCTCGAATACCTTGTCCCGATCGTCCAGCGCAGCCGTGACGGCGATGAGGACCTCCCCATCGCAGCCAACCTCGCCGACTACCGGTTGCCGGACGGCTCCGCGTTCACCGACGTCGAGGCGGCGACCCAGATGCTCGGGGTCTTCATCGGCGGCACCGAAACCGTGCCGAAGATCGTCGCGCACGGTCTGTGGGAGCTGGGCCTTCGGCCAGACCAGATGGCCGCCGTCCGTGCCGACATCGATGCAGGAGTGCCCAGGGCGCGTGAGGAGATGATCCGTTACTGCGCCCCCGCTCAGTGGTTCGCCCGCACTGTGCGCAGACCGTTCACCATTCACGACACCACCATCGAACCGGGCCAGCGGATCATCACGCTGCTGGCTTCGGGCAACCGCGACGAACGCGAGTACAGCGATCCCGACGAGTTCGTCTGGGACCGCACGATCGAGCGTCTGCTCGCCTTCGGCCGCGGCCAGCACTTCTGTCTCGGTGTGCACCTGGCCCGGCTGGAGATCACGATCATGGTGTCCGAGTGGCTGAAACGCGTGCCCGACTACCGCATCGTGAGCGAGTCGGCGTCTCGGCCGCCGTCGAGTTTCCAGTGGGGCTGGAACAACATCCCTGTGGAGGTCTGAGGTGTGGTCATATCGGTTGGTTGCCCCGTATACCTTTGAGCGGATTGATATTACGGAGAAGACGCCGGAGGCGCTCGGCGATCGTCAGGTGCTCGTTCGTTTCATCGCGGCGGGAGTGTGCGGCAGCGACCTCCCCGGCTTCCGCGGTTCGAAGGGCAGGCTGCCCGGCGACGTGGGGACCAGCGCGGCGGAGATGGACGGCTTTCCGATCCACGAGATCGTCGGCGAAGTCGTCGCAAGCACGCACCGGAGTCACGGCGTCGGCGACCGCGTCGTGGGCTGGGCATCGGGCTTCGACGGATTGATGGAGTACGTCGTCGCCGACGGTGACGGGCTTGCGCCGTTCGACCAGTCGTTGCCTGCGCAGCATGCGGTGGCATTGCAGCCGCTGGCGTGCGTGCTGTACGCGATCGAGCAGCTTCCGAAGCTGAAGGGTCTGCACGTCGCCGTCATCGGGCAGGGCTCGATCGGGCTGCTGTTCTCCTATGCGGCGAAGGCCGCGGGCGCCCGCCGGGTGACCGGTGTCGACCCGATCGATCGCGACGCCGTCGCAAAGGAGTTCGGCGTCGACAATGTCGTCCGCGCGACCAGTGACCGGTGGGTGAGCCACCTGGATTCGCACGACAAACCCGACATCGTCGTCGAGGCGGTCGGGCATCAGGTCGCGACCCTCGGCCATGCGATCGAAGCGGCCGCGTTCGGAGGGACGGTCTTCTATTTCGGTGTCGCCGACGACGACAGCTATCCGATAAGCATGCGCACGATGCTGCGGAACAACCTGACGTTGAAATCCGGTGTGACACTGGACCGTCGCCGCATGTTGAGCGCGGCCAACGAGTTCGCGCGGGAACACCCCGAGCTGCTTCCCGCCTATGTCACCCACACGTTCGACGTCGACGATGTGCAGGGCGCCTTCGAGCTGGCGTGTCGACCGACGCCGGACCGCATCAAGATAGCGCTCGTCCGATGACACACAGCAGACTGCAGGAAGCCCTCGCCGCCAAGGAGCGGATCTTCGGTGGCTGGGTGGTGGGACCCACCATCATCGGCCCAGAGGAGTTCGCGCAGGCCGGCTACGACTACGTCGGATTCGACATCCAGCACGGCTATCTCGACGACGCCGACGTCGCACTGCTGCTGCGCAGGCTCGAGCATGTTCCCATCGCCACGGCCGTGCGACTGCCGTCGGCGGATCCCGCACCGATCGGACGTGTGCTCGACGCGGGCGCCGATGCGGTCATCATCGCCATGGTCGAATCGCCCGAGCAAGCCGCCGCCGCGGTCGCCGCAACGCGCTATGCACCCGCAGGCGTGCGCAGTTTCGGGCCGCTGCGCGCAAGCCTCGGCCTCGATCCCGCCGCACACGAGGCCAGGACAAGCGTCTTCGCGATGATCGAGACCGCGAAAGGCCTTGCGGCGCTCGACGAAATCTGCGCGGTACCCGGTCTGACCGGCGTCTACGTCGGCCCCGCGGACCTCGCGATCTCGCTGGGGCACCGCCCAGCCGAGGGCCTTGCCACACCGGCGGTCCTCGACGCGATCACCCGCATCCAGTCCGTCGCGTCGCAGGCAGGCATCGTCCCCGCCATCCATGCGAACGCGGGTAAGCCGGGAAAGGCCATGGCCGAATTGGGCTTTCGGATGATCACCCTCGCCTCGGAGTCGCAGGCCCTGCGGCGCGGCGCCGCCGAGCACCTGAAGGAGGCCCAGTGACCGACCGGGTTGCGCTTGTGACCGGCGCCGCGCGTGGACAGGGCGCGGCGATCGTCAAGCGACTACATCAGGACGGCTACCTGGTCGCCGCGTGCGATGTGCGCGCCGACGAGCTGAAGGCGTCCATCGACGGCCTCGACGGTGTCGCCGCGGTGTCCCTCGATGTCACCTCCGAAGACCAGTGGTCCTCCGCCGTGAGCGAGATCGTCGACCGGTTCGGTTCCTTGACGACATTGGTCAACAACGCGGGGGTCTTGCACAGGGCGTCGCTCGAAGACGAAACTCCCGCGGGTTTCGAGGGGAGCTGGCGATTCAACTGCCTCGGGCCGTTCCTCGGAATCCGTTCCACGCTTGCCCATCTCCGAGCGGCCGACGGCGCCGCCATCGTCAACACGTGCAGCACCGGCGCGATCCGGCCGTTCCCCAACCACGCGGCATACGGCTCGTCCAAATGGGCGCTGCGGGGCCTCACCCAGGCGGCGGCCGCGGAGCTCGCGCCGTCGGGCATCCGGGTCAACGCCGTGTTCCCTGGGCCGATCGCGACACCCATGCTCGACGCCGCGACCCAGACGCGCCTCGCGGAAGGCGCACCGTTCGGGCGGATCGGCGAACCGCGCGAGGTCGCCGACGCAGTGGCGTTTCTGGTGTCCGAGCAGGCGTCGTTCATCACCGGTTCCGAGCTCGTCGTCGACGGCGGCCAGATCCTCCAGATCGGATGACGGCGGTGGCCAAGTCATTGTCCGTCGGAATCATCGGTGCCGGGCCTGGCGGCCTTGCGCTCGGAATCTTTCTGCGCAAGGCGGGCTTTCGCGATTTCACGATCTTCGACCGCGAAGACGGTGTCGGAGGCACGTGGCGGATCAACACGTATCCGGGCCTGGCCTGTGACGTCAAATCCCACCTGTACTCGTACTCGTTCGATCTGAACGCGAACTGGTCGCGGCTGTGGTCCGCGCAACCGGAGATCCTGGAGTACTTCGAGCAATGCGCGGAGCGTTATCGGCTGGGCCCGAACCTGAAGTTGGGCACCGAGATCGTCGCCGCCCACTGGGATGCCGACTCCGCCTGCTGGCGGCTGACGACGAGCACGGGGGAGCAGTACACGTTCGACGTCGTGGTGTCGGCGGTCGGACTGTTCACCCAACCGGTGCTGCCCGACCTCGTCGAGCAGGAACCGTTCGCCGGGACGGTCATGCACACCGCCCGCTGGGACGATTCGGTCGACCTCAACGACGCCCGCGTCGCCGTGCTCGGGACGGGATCGACAGCGTCGCAGTTGATTCCCGAAGTCGCCAAGGTCGCCAAGAAGGTGTACTCGGTCCAGCGGTCGCCGACATGGATCCTGCCCAAGCCCGACCGCACCTACACGCAGCGGGAGAGGTGGCTGTTCTCCCACGTTCCGTTCGCCAAGAAGATCTACCGAACCCGGCTGTGGCTGCGCAGCGAGTCCAATATCGGGGTGATCGAGCACGGAAGCGACAAGACGAAGGAATTCAAGGGGATCGCCCTGCGTCAACTCGATTCGATCGTCGCCGACGAAGAACTGCGGCGCAGGCTGACACCCGATCATCCCTTCGGCTGCAAACGACTCGTCTTCGCATCGGACTATCTGCAGACGCTGACGCAGTCGCACGTGGAGGTGGTGTCCAGTCCGGCGCGGCATCTCAGATCCCGGTCGCTGGTGACAGAAGACGGCACGGAACTGGATGTCGATGTCGTGTTGTGCGCCACCGGATATGCCGCCGCCGACTATCTGGGGCAGATCGACGTCGTCGGCGAGGGTGGCGCGTCGCTTCGCGATACCTGGGCCGACGGGGCGTACGCCTACCTGGGTATGGCCGTGCCCGGCTACCCGAACTTCTTCATGCTGTACGGCCCCAACACCAACGTCGGCTCCAACAGCGTCATCTTCATGCTCGAGGCGCAGGCGCGCTACATCGTGCGCGCGCTGAAGCACATGCGCCGCAGACGCAAGACGTATGTCGCAGTTCGGCAGGACACCATGGCGAGCTTCATCGAGAAGATCGACGCGTGGATGCAGGGAACGGTGTGGCTGACGCGCTGCCACAACTACTTTCGCGCAGCCAACGGACGTGTGGTCACGCAGTGGCCCCGCAGCGCCCGCGCGTTCTGGGGCATGACCCGCCGCTTCCGGGCATCCGACTACACCTTCACTCCGCCCGCATCAGCCGTTGCGCTCGAGGTCGAACCGCATACCGCGGCACATCGGTGATGGGTGTGGCCGACCGGCTTGACCCCGCGCTTCGTCACCTCGCCGAAGCGCGCACAAACCTCTCGGCCGACGCGCTGCCCACGTTTCGCGAATCGCTGAACCAGCGTCGCCGTGACGAAGCGCGCACGATCGACGTCACCGGCGTCGCCATCGAGGAGACGAGTGCAGGCGTCGTACCGGTGCGCATCTACCGCGGCGGGCCATCGCCTGCACCTGCGGTCATCTACTGCCACTCAGGCGCTTTCGTGCTTGGCAACCTCGACACCGATCACCGGCAATGCGTGGAACTCGCCAGGCGCGGCCAGTGCACCGTCGTCTCCATCGACTACCGGTTGGCGCCCGAGCACCCGTTCCCTGCGGCGCTCGACGACGCGACGGCGGTGCTCGACTGGGTCGCCGAGAATGGAAGCCGACTGGACGTCGACACCGATCGGTTGGCGGTTGCGGGCAGCAGCGCAGGCGGTGCGCTTGCCGCTCGCCTCGCGCAGCGCGAAGAGTTCGCGGATCGTGTTCCAGCTGCTGCACCAGCCCGTGCTCGACGACCGGCCGACACCGTCGACGGAGGAATTCGACTCGACGCCGGGATTCGACGGGCCCGCGGTCGAGCTGATGTGGCGTCACTATCTAGCCGGTGGCGAGGGCTCAGCCGAAGCGGCGCCGGCGCGCAGCACGGACCTCGCCGGCGTGCCCCGCGCCCTGATCACCTGTTCGGAGTTGGATCCTC
>CAWHIZ010000023.1:0-90787 GCA_963829405.1 uncultured Actinomycetota bacterium | reverse complement strand
CGACCAGGCAGGCATCGACTACGTCACCAAGCTGGTGACCGAGCACGTCAAGACGCGACCCGGCTCCGGCCGCGAAGCCACCGACGTGTTCCTGCAGGGCACAGGCGATGTGCTGCTCAGCTACGAGAACGAGGCCATCAACGTCGAGCGGCAGGGTAAGCCGGTCGAGCACATCAACCCGCCGCAGACCTTCAAGATCGAGAACCCCGTCGCGGTCGTCACGTCCAGCACCCACCAGGAGCAGGCCAACGCGCTGAAGAACTTCCTGTACACCCCTGAGGGACAGAAGATTTGGGCGCAGGCAGGCTTCCGGCCGGTCGACCCGTCGGTCGTCGAGGACTTCGCGAACGACTTCCCGACACCGGAGAAGCTGTGGACCATCGCCGACCTCGGCGGATGGAGCGCCGTCGATCCGAAGTTGTTCGACAAGGAGAACGGCACCATCACCAAGATCTACAAACAGGCGACTGGATGACAGCTGCGCTCAATCCTGCGATTCGGCCCGAGCCCACCGGTGACGGTGCGGCCGGGCCGTCTCGCGGCTACTTCAAGAGCCGCTACGGCAGCACGTCGCTGCGGGTCGGTGTCGCGACAACGTGGCTCTCCGTCATCGTGCTGCTACCGCTTGCCGCGATCGTGTGGCAGTCCGCCGGCGGCGGCTGGCAGGCGTTCTGGAACGCGGTGACGTCGAACGCGGCCATCGAGTCGTTCAAGGTCACACTGACGATCTCGTTCGCGGTCGCGGTGATCAACCTGTTCTTCGGGCTGCTGGTGGCCTGGGTGCTGACGCGGGATGAATTCCCGGGTAAGCGGCTGGTGGATGCGATCATCGACCTGCCGTTCGCGCTGCCGACAATCGTGGCCAGCCTGGTGATGCTGGCCCTTTACGGACCCAACAGCCCGGTGGGCATCCACGTGCAGCACACCAAATGGGGTGTCGGGATCGCGCTGCTGTTCGTCACCCTGCCTTTCGTCGTGCGCTCGGTGCAGCCGGTCCTGCTGGAGCTGGACCGAGAGGTCGAAGAGGCCGCCGCGTCGCTTGGCGCGAACAACCGCACCATCTTCACGCTGGTGATCCTTCCCGCGCTGCTGCCATCCCTGCTTTCCGGTGCGGGACTGGCCTTTTCGCGGGCGATCGGCGAGTACGGATCGGTGGTGCTGATCGGCGGTGCCGTCCCCGGTGAGACGGAGGTCTCGTCGCAGTGGATCCGGACCCTGATCGAAAACGACGACCGCACCGGTGCGGCCGCGATTTCGATTGTCCTCCTGCTGATCTCGTTCGTCGTGCTCTTCATCCTGCGCAGTATCGGTTCGCGCGCGGCCAAGCGTGAGGAGCTGGCGCAGTGAACCTCTCGCGCGGGGTCCGTTACCTGCTGCGCTACATCGCGCTGGGCTACCTCTTCCTTCTGCTGATCGTCCCGGTCGGACTGATCCTCTGGCGCACGTTCACGCCCGGTGTCGGAGCGTTCTTCGAGTCCGATCACCACCCCGGCCGCCGTTTCGGCGCTGCAGCTGTCGCTTCTCGTCGTCGCGATCGTGGTGCCACTGAATGTGCTGTTCGGTGTGCCGACCGCATTGGTGTTGGCGCGCAACAGGTTCCGCGGCAAGAGCCTGCTGCAGGCGGTCATCGACCTGCCGTTCGCGGTGTCACCCGTCGTCGTCGGTGTCGCGTTGATCCTGCTCGTGGGGCACGGCGGGTTCTTCGGTTTCGTCCAGAACGACTTCGGCCTCAGGATCATCTTCGGTTTTCCGGGCATCGTGCTCGCCAGCATCTTCGTCACAGTGCCGTTCGTCATCCGCGAGGTAGAACCCGTGCTGCACGAGCTGGGCACCGATCAGGAGGAAGCCGCGGCCACCTTGGGCTCCAGCTGGTGGCAGACGTTCTGGCGGATCACCCTGCCGTCCATCCGCTGGGGACTGACGTACGGCATCGTGCTGACCGTCGCGCGCACGCTCGGTGAGTTCGGCGCCGTCATCATGGTGTCGTCCAACCTGCCGGGACAATCTCAAACCCTCACATTGTTGGTGGCGGACCGGTACAACCGCGGCGCGGAATACGGCGCATACGCCGTCGCAACGCTGCTGATGACCGTCGCGGTGCTCGTCCTCATCGTCCAGGTGATCCTCGACGCACGGCGCGCAAAGACGGACGATTAGGCCCCAGGAGACTCTGAAATGACGAATGCCATCACCGTGCGGGGTGCGAACAAGCACTACGGGGACTTCGCAGCGCTGGACAATGTCGACTTCGACGTGCCGTCGGGCTCGCTGACCGCGCTGCTCGGGCCGAGTGGCTCGGGCAAGTCAACGTTGTTGAGAGCTATCGCAGGCCTGGATCAGCCCGATACCGGCACGATCACCATCAATGGTGAAGACGTGACGCACATTCCGCCGCAGCGGCGCGGTATCGGCTTCGTGTTCCAGCACTACGCCGCGTTCAAGCACCTGACGGTCCGCGACAACGTCGGCTTCGGTCTGCGCATCCGCAAGCGGCCGAAGGCCGAGATCAAGGAGAAGGTCGACAACCTCCTCGAGGTGGTCGGACTCAGCGGATTCCAGGGCCGTTATCCCAATCAGTTGTCCGGCGGGCAGCGGCAGCGCATGGCGCTGGCCCGTGCGCTCGCCGTGGACCCGCAGGTGTTGCTGCTCGACGAGCCGTTCGGCGCGCTGGATGCCAAGGTGCGCGAGGACCTTCGGGCATGGCTGCGCAGGCTGCACGACGAGGTGCACGTCACCACCGTGCTGGTCACCCATGACCAGGCAGAGGCGCTTGACGTCGCCGACCGGATCGCGGTGCTGAACAAGGGCCGCATCGAGCAGGTCGGTTCACCCTACAGACGTCTACGACACCCCCGCCAACGCGTTCGTGATGTCGTTTCTCGGCGCGGTGTCCTCCCTCAACGGCAATGCTGGTGCGGCCGCACGATATTCGCGTTGGCCGCAATCCCGATATGGCGATCGCGAGCACCGACGATTCGGTGCAGGCGGCCGGGGTGCTGAAGGCGACGATCGACCGAATCGTCATGCTGGGCTTCGAAGTTCGTGTCGAACTGACCGCGGCATCGAACAACCTGCCGTTCACCGCGCAGATCACCCGCGGTGACGCAGAGGCGCTCGGCCTCAAGGAAGGCGACACCGTCTATGTCCGCGCCACCCGGGTGCCGACGCTGCCCGGCGGCACCGAAATTCCGAAGTCTGACGAGGCCGACGAGAACGAGGCCCTGACGAAGGCCTGAGTGTGCGGTTTCATCCGTGGCACGCCGGGTCGGCGTCCGTATCGGCACAGTCGTCGATGAGTCGGCTCAGAAGTAGCCGTTGGCTGGCGGCCACGTCCCGTTGACGGCGAAATTGCCTGCCGCATACGCCTTGTAGGCCAGCGGGCTGTGGCCGGCGATCGTGCGCGCGTTGCGCCAATGCCGGTCAAGGTTCAGCGCGCGGGCAGTGGCCGACGCCCCACCGGTGTCGAAGAGCCTGCCTGCAGCCGAGATCGTCAGCCGCTCGGATATCAGCTGCGCCTTCGCGACCGCGACCGCGACGTCGGCGACCGCATCTGGGTCATGCTGCCTGCCGTTGTCGACGAGTTGGTCGATGGCGTCGGCCGCCGTCGAGCACGATGGCCTCGGAGGACGCTGCCGCGGCGGCGATCTCACCGACGGCCTCCAACACGAACGGATCCGTCGCCGCACTGTCGGCGACGGAGTGTGACGCCGGTCGGGCCTTCGTGCGCACGTATTCGACGGCATCGTCTTGCACGGCGTACGCGATGCCCACCGCCACCGACGCCAGATACAGCTGCAGGAACGCGGTCGCATGTCCGAGGGTGTTGCCTTCCGACACCGTGACCACCTCATCGGGATGGACCTCGACCTCGGTGAAGCGAGTTCCGCCGCTGGCCGTGGTGCGCTGGCCGAAACCGTCCCAGTCATCGAACAATTCGACACCGGGCCGATCGGCCGGAATGATCGCCTGCACGTCACGACCATCGGCATCCAGCGCCGAAACAGCGATGACATCGGCGAAGAGCGTGCCCGTCGAGTAGAACTTGTAGCCGTTGAGCCGCAACACCCCTGCCGTATCGGGAAGCACCTTGGTGTCCGCGCTCGACGGGGCCTTGCCCGCGGCGTCGGTGATCGCGTTGCCAACAACGAGTCCCGGATAGACGCGCGGGAACCACACGTCGCGCTCCGCCTGCGTCGCCCGGTTGCTCAGCAGCCGCTCGGAGAATCCGAAGTGTGACCGGAGAGCCTGCGCCACATTGGAACTGCCGCGACCGATCTGAATCACCGCTGACAGCACATCGCGGGCCTTGCCGCCCGGTCCGCCGAACTCCGTAGGAACCCGCAGGCCGAGCACGCCTGTCTGCCGGATCAACTCGACAGCGTCGTACTGCAGTTCCCGCTCGCGCTCAGCCGCCGCATCCTCGCGACGCAATGCGGCAACCACCTCCGGCAGCCGCGCCAGCCGTTCTGAGACCGAACCGCCGAGCGGTTGGCTGGTGAACGGCTTCCGCGGTGCGACGGCGTCACGTGTGACAGGCATGCTTGCTCCCATGCGTTATCGGAAATGGGGAATGATCTTGTCGGCGAACCGGTCCACTTCGGACTCGATGGGCTGGAACTGGAGCATGAACAGTTCGATTCCGGCGTCGTGGTACGCCTCGATGCGCTCGATCACCTGGTCGTAGCTTCCGACAAGGCCAGCCAGGGTGCCGCCGTTGGAGCCGATGCGCTTCGTGCCCGAAAGCACCTTGTACATCTGCGTCTTCGGGTCGGTGCCGCCGGATATCTCGGGTCGAACCTCGGCGTCCGAGAGGGACTGCAGGTACTCCAGCTCGGCGGTGGCCTCCGCCTCTGTCTCGCGGGCTATCACGAACGCGGACAGGCCGAATCGCAGCGGTGCGCCATTTCGAGGCCTCGCGCGCAGGTCCTCGATGACCTCGACCGTATCGGCGAACGGGCGTCCGTTGATGAAGAAGACGTCGGCGTTTTCGGCGGCCAACGCGCGACCCGGCTCGGATTCGCCGCCGACATACAGCAACGGAGGGCTGGCGGGCACCGGTCGAATCAGCGCGGGTTGGCCACCGCGATCGCCGATCGGCACCTGCTTTCCCGCCCACAGCTCGGTGACGATGTCGAGCCATTCCTTCGAGTAGGCGTAGCGGTCGTCGTGTTCGAGTGGGTCGAGTCCCAGACCCTCCAGCTCGGGCAGGAACCATCCGGTGACGAGGTTGACCGCGAGTCGTCCGTCGGCGATATCGGCGATGTTGGCTGCGATCTTCGCGAAGACCAACGGGTTGAACAGCAGTGGTTTGACCGCACCGATCAGCTCGATGGACGACGTGGCCTCTGCCAGCGCCGCGAGCGTCGACCACGTTTCGAGCACGTCGTCCTCGACGTTGCTCGGATGAATCACGTGCCACGCCAACAACGTCGAGTCGAATCCGGCGCGCTCGGCGCGCAACAGCAGATCGCGGGTGCGTCGGTAGCTCGCGTCGGGCGCGTCATGCGGATGGTTCCTGGCGCCGTGGTTGCCGTAGACCGGTGCCCACACCCCGAACCGCGCGCAGGTCACGAGCGGGTCAGGTAGCGCCGGCGTTCCCAGTCGCTGACTTCGCTGGAATACTCCACCCATTCGCTGCGGGCCAGGGCGGCGAAATCGAGAACCGAGTCTGCACCGAGTATCTCGAGGATGGTGTCATCGCGAGTGGCCAGTTCGATTGCCACCCCGAGTGATTCAGGCAACGGAACGCCCTCGGTGTAGAGGTTCCCGCCGTGGGCGGGTGGCGCGTTGCGTTTGGCTTCCAGCCCTGCGACGACTCCCGCAAGGGCCGACGCGATCAACCAGTACGGGTTGGCATCGGAGCCACCGCTGCGCAGTTCGATCCGGGTGGCGGCCGGATCAGGCTCGATCAGCGACCGGACAGCGGCGCTGCGGTTGTCGCGGCTCCATGTGACGGTGGCCGGTGCGAACGAGTCAGGAACGAATCGTCTGTATGCGTTGACCGAATGCGCGCCGAACAGTGTGATCGACGGCAGATGCTCGAGCAGGCCCGCGATGGCGTGCAGGGCCAGTTCGTTTTCGACGCCATCGTCGGGAGCGAAGGCCGGTTCGTCACCGCGCCACAGCGAAATATGCAGGTGCTGCGAGCTTCCCGAATGCTCGGTGAAGGGCTTGGGCATGAAGCTGGCGATCTTGCCGTGCTTGCGCGCCACTTCCTTGGCGGCGTATTTGAGCCGCGCCGCGTCGTCGGCGGCGTCGAGCGCGTCGGTGTAGACCAGGTTCGTCTCGATCTGCCCAGGACCGTATTCGGTCTGGATTCCTTCCAACCTCGTGAAGGCGCTCAACGTGTCGTAGAGATCGGAAAGCACCGGATCGAGCGCGTTGGCGTTCTCGAGTGAGTAGGCGTGGATGTCGTCCTGGAAGGCTGAACCGTCCGGGTTGAGGAGATACAACTCGAATTCGACGCCGATCTTGGCGGTGAAGCCCAGCGAAGCCAGCCGTGCCAGCACCCGCTTGAGAACGGCGCGCGAATCCAGGAGCGACGGGCTGCGGTCGTGCGTGACGATGTCGGAGATGACGTGGCCGACCCCGGGCGCCACGGCAACGGCTTGTATGTCGAGAAATCCGGGACGGCGTAGACGTCGGGATAGCCGCCGCCCCAGTTCGTCAGCCGAAGCGATTCGATCACCGCGCCGGCGCTGTCCCAGCCCAAAGATGCTTCGCAGAAGGCGAATCCGGTGCCCTGCGCCCGGCTCAGAAATTGCGTTGCCGGGATCCGCTTGCCCTGCGCGTGGCCGAACGGGTCACTCCACGCGATCTCGATCTCGGTCAGTGACCCGTCATCGAGGGCGTTGCGCAGATCCCGTTCGGCAGCGGACTGCGCACGCGCCTCGGTCGACGTCGAATTGACGGTGGACGTCATGGTTGCGTCACCGACTTGTCGCCGACCCGCTTTCCGATAACCACACCTGCGATGAATGCGACCACGAGTAGTCCGACGATGGCCCAGCCGAGAACGGCGGAACCGCCCACCAGATCTTTGAGGTTGACGACGATCAGGATCAGGCCGATGGTCAGCCCGACCAGGCCGAGAGCGGGCGCGATCCGTACCCGCCACTGCGAGTAACCGCGCCGGTCCTTGGCGAAGTACACGAGCACAGCCACCGAGGTGGCGATCAGCAGCACGACGAAGCCGACTGTGGTTGCGCCGGCGAACCAGGTGTAGAACTGCGCGGCCGGATCGAGGTTGAACACCACCGCCGCGATGACGCTCAGTGCAACCACGCCGGAGATCCACAGCGACGCTGTGTGCGGCGAACCGTGCTTATCGTGCGGGCGGCTCAACGACTGGGGCAGCACATCGCGCTGCGACAGTGCGAATATGTAGCGCGATGCCACGTTGTGGAACGCGAGGATGCAGGCGAACAGGCTGGTGAAGTACAGCACGGTGATGATGTCGGTGCCGACGACACCGATGTAGCGCTGTGCGGTGTCGGCGAGGAACGTGGCATCCGGAATCCGTTGCCCGGCTGACTGCTTCCTCATCGCCCCATCCGGAGATGAGTGCCCAGCTCGTCACCGCGTAGAACACGCCGATCAGGATCAGCGCGACATAGGTGGCGCGCGGAATCGTGCGTTCCGGTGTCTTGGCCTCATCCCGGAAGATTGCGGTGGCCTCGAACCCGACGTAGCTGATCAGCGCGAACAGCAGACCGATGCCGAGTGATCCGGAGAAGATGGCGCTCGGGTTCACGATGCCACTCGACAACCCGTGGTCACCGCCCTGGAAGACGATCACGGCATCCAGCACGACCACGATCGCGATCTCGGCCGTCAACAGCACTGCCAAGCACCCGGCTGGACAATTCGATGTTGCGGTAGCCGACGAACGTCGTGATCGACGAATGCCACCGCCGCGAAAACCCACCAGGGCAGGGCCGGGCCGCCGAACAGTTCGACGATCACTCCGCCCGCCGGACCGAGCAGACCGTAGACACCAGCCTCGATCGCGACGTAGCTGACCAGCGCGACGAACGCGATGCCGATACCGGCCGGGAAGCCCAACGAGGTTCGGACGTAGGAGAAGAACGCGCCTGCGTCCTCGACATACGGGGTCAGCGCGGTGAAGCCGACCGCGAAGAACAGCAGGATCACCGTGGAGACGACGAACGTCGCCGGGAATCCGGCGCCGTTGCCCGCGGCGATGCCGAGCGGGACAACCCCACCGATCACGCCGAGCGGCGCGGCGGCGGCGACCACCATGAAAACAATCGAGGCGACCCCGAGGTTTCCGCGCAGTCTGCGTGCGGGGGCGGAGGGTTCATCCCTCAAAGCATCTGGGTCGGCGGTGATTTCGGACATGGCTGAACCATCCTTCGATGGGAGGGCAGATAGGTTACGGGCACCGTAGGACTGAACGGCTGTGCAGTACTACATCTGGAGTGAGAAGGGGAACGGTTCAGCGACAGCAGGAGTCGTCAGACAGTGCGGTGGTCACTCCGCTATTGGTACCGGCTGAGAAATGCCTGGTATATACCTACGCTCAGCGCGAATTTATCGTCGCGGCCGTCGACACTCGCGCACTCCGCGCCGAACGTGCTCTCAGGTCGTTATTTCAGTCCGAATTGCACAGTGTGCGGGCACACTCGGCGAACGCGGTGGCTACGCCGCGGCGCGGGCTGCGACGACTTCGTCGAAGCGGTCGAGTACGGTCTCCGCCACCTGACGATGGGCGCCCAGCGGCGACGCCATCGGGATCCGTTCCGCCTCTGCGAATTCGGCGACGCGATCGATGATCTTCCCGTGGGCGAGGAACCAGGGTGCGATGACCAGGCGGTTGGCGCCGCGGCTCTGAAGCAGCTGCGCCGCCTCGGCCAGGTTTGGATGCGGGCCGGTGGCGAATGCCGTTGTGGCCGTCCAGCTCGTCGTCAGGGTCAGTTCGCGGGCCACCGTCTCGGTTCGGGCATTGGCGTCGGGGCGAGATGAACCGACCGCTACGACCAATACGCCGACCTCGGAATCACGCCGCGACACTCCGGCCTGCTCGAGCCGCTGGCGGAGAACATCAATCAACCGATCGTCCTCGCCGAGCACGTCGGCCCGGCGAACGTCGACGCCCGCTTCGGCGATCATCGCCGGGATGTCGACCCGAGCGTGATAGGCGTCGGCCAGGAGCAGCGGCACGACGACCGCGCCGTGCGACAACGTCGGAAGCACGTCGCTCAGATTCGGAAAGTTCTGCTCACAGAACGCGACCCGCACGTCGAGGTGCGGGCGCAACCGTCGCACACATTCCGCGATTGCGTGCGCGTTCGCCGCGGACCGAGGGTCCGCGCTGCCGTGCGCCGTCAGGACGAGCGTCACGAGGCGTGCAGCCCGCATTCCGTCTTCGACGAGCCCGCCCAGCGACCGCTGCGCGGATCGGCGCCCTCGGCGGGCTTCGACGTGCAGGGTGCGCATCCGATCGACGGATAACCCTCGAACACAAGGGGATTGACCAGGATGTCATTGGCGTCGATGTAGGCCTGCATCTCATCGTCGGTCCACGCCGCGATGGGGTTGATCTTCACCAGGTCGAAGGCGTTGTCCCAGCTGATCAACGGCGCGTTGGCCCGGGTCGGCGCCTCGACGCGTCGAATCCCGGTCACCCACGCCGAATATCCTTTCAAGGCCCTGCCCAGCGGGTCGACCTTGCGCATCCGGCAGCAATCGCCTGGCTGACGGGCGAACAGGTCTTTTCCGAACAGCTCGTCCTGCTTTGCGACGCTGTTCTCCGCCGTCACATTGACGATGTTGACGTCATAGACCGCCTCGACGGCGTCACGGGTGCCGATCGTCTCCACGAAGTGATAGCCGGTGTCGAGGAACAGGACGTCCACGCCCGGGCGCACCTTTGCGGCCATCGAAACCAGCGCTGCGTCCTGCATATTCGACGCGACGACGTATTCGCCGCCGAAATTCTCGTCGGTCCAGCGCAACAGCTCGTCCGCGCTGGCGCCTTCCAGTTCGGCCGCACCGCGTTCGGCCAGCGCCTGCAAGTCTGTCACGGTCAAGGATCCGTCACTTCAGGTCCGCCTCGTCTGCTCGTACCGCCCAGGTAGCGAAACGCTCGCCCTGCTCGCGTTGTTTCACGAAATTGCGAACAACCCGGTCGATGTAGTCGCCGAGCTCGCTGGAGAACACCTTGTGCTGGCGCAGCTTGCGGCCGAACCCGCTGTCAAGGCCGAGGCTGCCGCCGAGGTGGACCTGGAAACCCTCCTCCGGCCCGTTGCCGTCGTCGACCATCTGGCCCTTGAACCCGATATCGGCGACCTGGATCCGGGCGCACGAATTCGGGCAGCCGTTGATGTTGATGGTGATCGGCACGTCGAGCTGGGCGTTGATGTCCTCGAGCCGCTTCTCCAGCTCGGGCACCAGCACCTGCGCCCGGTTGCGGGTCTCGGCGAACGACAGCTTGCAGTACTCGATGCCGGTGCACGCCATCAGGTTTTCCGCCAGTGCGACGGCGCGGACGGCAGCCCGAGCGCGTCCAGCCGCACGCAGCTCGTCGAGCTTGTCGTCGGCGACGTCGAGGATGACGAGCTTCTGATACGGCGTGAACCGGACCCGGTCCGAACCTGCGGCCTCGGCGAGGTCGGCGACCTTCGCCAGGATCGTGCCCGTCACCCGGCCCGCGATGGGTGCGACGCCGACGGCGTTCTTGCCGTTCTTCAGCTTCTGCACGCCGACGTGGTCGATCGGATGCTTGACCGGCTCAGGCGCGGGACCGTCGATCAGCTTGCGGCCCAGGTACTCGTCCTCGAGGACCTGGCGGAACTTCTCGATACCCCAGTCCTTGATCAGGAACTTCAGCCGCGCCTTCGCCCGCAGCCGTCGATAGCCGTAGTCCCGGAACACCGACGTCACGGCCTCCCAGACCTCGGGCACCTCGTCGAGCGGCACCCATGCTCCGACCCGCTGAGCCAGCATCGGGTTGGTCGAAAGGCCGCCGCCGACCCACAGGTCAAGGCCGGGCCCGTATTCGGGGTGGTTGACGCCGATGAACGCGACGTCGTTGACCTCGTGCGCGACGTCCTGCAGGCCCGAGATCGCGGTCTTGAACTTGCGCGGGAGGTTGGAGAACAGCGGCTTGCCGATGTAGCGCCGCACGATCTCGTCGATCGCCCAGGTCGGGTCGAGGACCTCGTCGAGCGACTCGCCTGCCAGCGGTGAACCGAGAACCACGCGGGGGCAGTCGCCGCAGGCCTCCGTGGTCTGCAGGCCGACGGCCTCCAGCCGATCCCAGATCTCGGGTACGTCCTCGATCCGGATCCAGTGATACTGCACGTTCTCGCGGTCGGAGATGTCGGCGGTGTCGCGGGCGAACTCGGTGGAGATCTCGCCGACTGTGCGCAGGGCTTCGGTCGTCAACGCGCCGCCGTCGCATCGCACCCGCATCATGAAGTACTTGGCTTCGAGCAGATCGGCGTTCTCGTCGCCGGTCCAGGTGCCGTCGTAGCCCTGTTCGCGCTGGGTGTAGAGGCCCATCCAGCGCATGCGGCCGCGCAGGTCCTGCTTGTCGATGCTGTCGAAGCCCAGCTTGGAGTAGAGGTCGACGATGCGGGCCCGCACGTTCAGCGCGTCGTCATCCTTCTTGAACTGTTCGTTGGGGTTGAGCGGCTCGCGGTACCCGAGCGCCCACTGGCCCTCGCCGCGTGGGCGCTTGACCGGCTTTGCCGGGTTGGCCGACTTTGCGGTGGTCATATGATGTGGCTCCTTCGGGAGCCGGCGTTAGGACGCGCATTCACCGGTGGCTGTCCGGCGGCGCAGATCCGGCGGCCAGCTAAAGATTGGTGGGCTGGGGTCCAGGTATCAGCGCATTAAGGCAGACAACAACAGGTACATACGCGCTTGAAATCGACATGCCGACGAGCCACCAGCGCGATGCGGAGGGGGAAGATGCGGTCGGCAGTCACGTGCGCAATTGTGCCACGAACTTTGACATTTGCCCTAACCGGGCCAGATTTGCGCTCAGGGTGAGCGAAAGCCCTCTCTGGGAAGCTGGTCCTGTGACGGTCCGAACGCAGCACGCTCGACCTGCCCGGCCTTGCGCCGACGCCCGGTAGGCCGTTCGGCCTCTATATCCACGTCCCGTTCTGTGCCACCCGGTGCGGGTACTGCGACTTCAACACGTACACACCCGCCGAACTGGGTGGCGCGAATCCCGACGGGTGGCTGGTCGCGCTGCGCGCCGAGCTGGCGAAGGCCGCAGACCTGCTCGGGTCACCATCTCGGCCCGATGTCGCCGGCGGCCCGGCTCCGGACGTCCAGACGGTGTTCGTCGGTGGCGGCACGCCGTCGTTGCTCGGCGCGGCGGGCCTGACCCAGGTGCTGGACGCGGTCCGTGAGCACTTCGTCCTGGCCCGCGGCGCCGAGGTGACCACCGAGGCCAACCCGGAGTCGACGTCGCCCGAGCTGTTCGCACAGCTGCGCGCCGCCGGCTACAACCGCGTGTCGCTGGGCATGCAGTCGGCGGCCAAGCACGTGCTGGCCACGCTGGACCGCGTGCATTCGCCGGGGCGGGCGCCTGCGGCTGCCCGCGAAGCTCTCGCGGCCGGGTTCGACCACGTCAACATCGACCTCATCTATGGCACGCCGGGGGAGTCGGACGACGACCTCCTGCGGTCGATCGACACCGCCCTCGAAGGAGGCGTTGATCACATCTCGGCCTACGCGCTGACGATCGAGGAAGGCACCGCGATGGGCCGCCGGGTCCGCCGCGGCGAGATGGCCCCGACCGACGACGACGTGCTCGCGCATCGCTACGAGATTGCTGACGAACGGCTCCGGGCAGCCGGTTTCGACTGGTACGAGGTCTCCAACTGGAGCAGACCCGGCGGCGAGTGCAGGCACAACATGGGTTACTGGGACGGCGGCGAGTGGTGGGGCGCCGGGCCAGGCGCGCACGGCTACGTCGACGCGACGCGATGGTGGAATATCAAGCATCCCAACGCATATGCCCAATCGCTGGCGGACGGACGGCTCCCGGTCGCCGACTTCGAAAGGCTCGATGCCACCGCGGCCCACACCGAGGACGTGATGCTGCGGTTGCGGTTGCGACGGGGGTTGGCGGCCGCCTCGCTCGAGCGAGCGGGAACGTGCCCGCGCCGAAACCGCCGTCGGTGACGGATTGCTGAGCGTAGAAGCCGATCGGCTCGTGCTCACCGACCGCGGCCGCCTTCTGGCCGACGCCGTGGTGCGCACCGTGCTCGACTGATTCACGCGTCGTTGAACGATTTCCGCGTTCTGTCTCGTGTTCACAAGGAAATACACAGCAGATGCAGAGGACCCACGCGGAGCATGACCGACATGACCGATCCCGATCGGGCTGCACTCCTCAAGGCGATCCATGACGCACACAGCCAGGAGTTGTTGCGCTACGTGCTGCGGCTCACCCGCGGAGACATGCAATTCGCCGAGGACGTCGTACAGGAATCGCTGTTGCGGCTGTGGCGGAAACCGGAGTTACTGCAGCAGCATTGCACCGACGGGGTAAGGGCCTGGCTGTACACCGTCGCCCGCAACCAGGTCATCGACGACCGTCGAAGCGCAAGGTACGCACGCGAATTGAGGACCGACTCCGTTCCGGAACGATCGTCGCCGGATGAGATCGGGCCGGCGTTCGACAAGTGGATCCTGTCCGACGCGCTCATGTCGCTGTCCGCCGACCATCGCGTCGCGGTGGTCCGGGCCTACTACCTCGGCCAAAGCGTCGCCGACATCGCCGCCCACCAACAGATTCCGGAGGGAACCGTCAAGTCCCGGCTGCACTATGCGCTGCGGGCGCTGCGAATTGCGTTGCAGGAGAGGGGCGTCGTCAGATGATCGACGACATCGCCGACTGGGACGCCGCGTATGTTCTTGGTGCTCTCAGCCGGGATGACCGCCATCTCTTCGAGGCCTATCTCGCCGAGAATCCCGACCGCGCTGCGGGGCTCACCGAGTTGGCGGGTCTACCGGGCATCCTCAATCTGCTCAGCTGCGACGAGGCGCTCGCTCTCGGCGAACAGGCAGGCGATTCGGCCGCCGACGTGCTGGCGCTTGATCTGATGCCGTCGCTGGCGTTCGCGGCGGCGAAGCAGCAGCGACGATCTCGGCGCAGCGTGCTCGCCGCGGGCTTCGCGGCCGCGGCCGCCGTCGCGATCGGGGCGGGTGCGGTCGGGGCCACCGCGTTCTCCGGACCGCAGCGGGCGGAGGGTGTCGCGCTCACGGCGATGCAGCCGACGATCAAGGGCGGCATCAACGCCGCGCTCGCGATCACCGAGAAGAAGTGGGGCACCCGGCTGGACTGGACGTGCGACTACGTCGAGGACTGGGCGAAGTCGGCCCCCGCCTACGACATCGTCGTGACCACGGTCGAGGGCGTGGAGTCGGCGGTCGGGACGTGGAGTCCTGCCAGCGATCACGCAAGCGGGCTCGCGGCCTCGACGGCCATTCCCACGTCCAGAATCCACACCGTGGACATCAGAATGAGCGGGACACACGAGCCGTTGGCCGTCACGACGATGCGATAGAAGTACCGTCGGCTGATGGCATTCGACCCGGCCGCCGTCGGCCGCGCATTTTCGGAGCACCGTTTCGACGAGGCGCTTTCCCATCTCGCAAGGAACGTGCGGTGGACGATCGTCGGCTACATGGTGCTCGAGGGCGCCGATGCGGTCCGCCATACGTGCCGGGAGACGGCCGCCAGCCTCGAGGACACCACCACCACCTACGACCGCTGCGTGGTGGCGGCCGGATCCGACGTCGTAGCCGTCGACACCTTCGCGCGATACAGCGGACCGTCCGGCCTCACCGCGGTCGCCAGCTGCGACATCTACGAATTCACAGGCGAGGAGATCACCGCGATCACGTCCTACGCCGTCGAGGTCGACCCCGAGTCCGCGGGCTCGCAGCCGCCGCCACGCGGCGCGGTTTAGCCGGATGCCGTTGTAGAAACACGGCACTTCGCGCAGCATGTTCACAGCACGCCCGGCCGCAACTGTGAGGAGGTCCGATGGCGGATCCTGTCCGCGTTGTGATCGCCGACGACGATGTGCTGCTGCGCGAGGGGCTGGCCAGCTTGCTGGAGCGCGCGGGTTTCGACGTCGTCGCCCAGGCCGGTGACGGGCCCCAACTGCTCGAGCTTGTCCGCAGGGAGAAGCCGGAATTCGTGGTGGCCGACATCAGGATGCCGCCGACGCACACCACAGAAGGGCTCGACGCCGCACGGGTGATTCGGGAGGAGATGCCCGACACCGCGGTTCTGGTGCTTTCGGCGCACGTCGACATCGAGGACGCGATGGAACTGCTCGCGAGCGGTCATCGAATCGGATATCTGCTCAAAAGCCGGATCACCGACGTGGCCGACTTCATCGAATCCGTCGAAAGCATCGCGAGGGGCGCATCGATCGTCGACCCCGCGCTGGTGCAGGAACTCGTCTCCGCCCGTCGCCGCAACGACCCGCTGTCGGCGCTCAGCGACCGGGAGCGCGAGGTGCTGGCGCAGATGGCGGAGGGGCGGTCCAACGCGGGCATCGCCCGGCGCCTCTGGGTCACCGAGGGCACCGTCGAGAAACACGTGCGCAGCATTCTGACCAAGCTCGACCTGGCGGAAACCAGCGACGACCACCGCAGGGTGTTAGCGGTGATCACCTTCCTTGAGTCCCGTTGACACGCCGAGAACATCGCGGATCGCCGAGGCGGTCAACTGAGACTTGGCCACGAAACCGGCTGCGCCGCAGGTCGTGATCGCCTCGAGAAAATCGTCTGCCGAGTACGCCGACACCAGCACGACTGGCGACGGCGCACCGATCTCGTGGAGACGCTCGGCGAGATCGATGCCGTTTTCGGCGCCGAGGTCGATGTCGACGAGTGTCACGTCGGGGTGAAGCGAGGCGACGAGGTCGAACGCCTCCACGCTCGACGCCGCCGAACCGACAACCGTGATCCCGCCTGCCTCGAGCAGCTTGCGCGCAGCGGCGACGAAACCGTCGTTGTCGTCGACGATCAGGCAGCGCACCGTCCACCTCGCATCTCCATAGCAACAGCTTTGCACCGCAATTAATCCTGGGCATTCCCGCTACCTGCAAACACAAACGCAATGGGGGTTAACCGGAATACGAGATTGCAGCTACCGGCGAAGCAATGGGTGACAGCAGTAGCGACACGGCCCTGATCGATGTCGATGCTGAGTGGCATGCGGGACGAGGCGGTAGAGCACTTCGACGCGATCGTGCTCGGCGGAGGCAACGGCGGAATGTACCTGGCCTGGCACCTCGCCGAGTCGGGCCTGCGCATCGCGGTCGTCGAGCGCCGGTGGATCGGCGGGATCGTGTCCGAACATCAACTGCCTGCCGAGCAAGAACGAGATCTTCAGCGCGAAGGTCGCCGATCTCGTGCACCGCGCCTCGATGTTCGGCGCGGGTGGCGATTTCGTCCAGGTCGACATGGGCAAAGTCAGGGAACGCAAGCGCGACATGGTCGACTACATGGTCGCAGGCACGTTGAAGCAGTACGAGAACAGCGGCGCCGAGCTGATCATGGGCCGTGGGAGATTCGTTGCGCCGCGAACGATTTCGGTCCGGCTCAACGACGGCGGTCGCCGGCTGTTGACGGGTGACCGGATCTTCCTGAACCTCGGCACCCGTGCCGCGATTCCCGACGTGCCGGGCCTTCGGGCAGCCCGGCCGATGACCAGCGTCGAGGCGCTTGACCTCGACTATGTGCCCCCACATCTGATCGTGCTGGGCGGCGGCTACGTCGGCCTCGAACTTGCGCAGGCGTATCGCCGGTTCGGCAGTCGCGTGACGATCGTCCAGCACGGTCCCCACGTCGTGAGCCACGAGGACCACGACGTCGCGGAAGAGGTCCGGCGGATGCTCGTCGACGAAGGTATCGATATCCTGGAAAACGCTGTGCCGGTTGAGGTCAACGGTCGTTCGGGTGACGAGGTCACGGTCACCGTCGAAACGCCGAACGGCCGACAGATCATCGACGGCACCGACATCCTCGTCGCCACGGGACGCGTTCCCAACACCGCGCGCATCGGGCTGGACGTCGCGGGTGTCCAGCTCGACGCGCAGGGCTACCTCCTGGTCAACGAGAGGTTGGAGACGACAGCACCCGATGTGTGGGGCATCGGCGAGTGCTGTTCTCACCACCCGCAGTTCACCCATGTGTCGTTCGACGATTTCAGGATCCTTCGCGACAACCTGGAAGGCGGGAACCGCAGCACCGGCGACCGACTGGTGCCGCACTGCATGTTCACCGATCCCGAATTGGCTCGCGTCGGATGGACCGAGACGGAAGCCGCCGACCGCGGCGTGGGAGTCCGGGTGGCCCGGCTCGAGACCTCGGCCGTGCTGCGCACTCAGACAACCGGTGAGACAAGGGGTTTCATGAAAGCTCTTGTCGCCGAGGACGATGACCGCATCCTCGGCTTCACGATGTTCGGTGCGCAGGCGGGTGAGGTGGCCGCAACCGTCCAGGTCGCGATGATGGCGGATCTGCCGTACACCAGGCTTCGCGATGCGGTGCTCGCCCATCCCACGATGGCCGAGGGGCTTGGGGCACTCTTCTCGAACGTGGGTCAGCCGTGAGCGGGTGCGTCGAACGGGATCGACACCTGCAGTGACGTTCCCTCACCGGCGGGGCTGGACAATTCGAAATGTCCACCGAGTGCCTCGACCCGGTCGATCAGCCCGATAAGACCCGAACCCTTCGACGGATCCGCGCCGCCGACGCCGTCGTCGCGTACCGACAGCCGCAGGCGCGCCGTGTCGGTTCTGGCGCTCACCGTCACCTCGGTCGCGTCGGCATACCTGGCGACGTTCGTCAGTGACTCGGCCACAAGGAAATACGCGGCCACTTCGACCGACTCCGGAAGCCGGCCGTCGACGGAGATGTCCAGCTCGACCGGCACCGCCGAACGGCGCGCAACAGCCTTGAGCGCGGGCCCGAGCCCACCCTTCGACAGGATCGCCGGATGGATCCCGCGGGATATCTCGCGAAGCTCTTCGGACACGCCGGTCAACCCGGTGACTATTTCGGAGAGCTGATCGGCGACGTCGTCGGAGTCCGGCCGCAGCGACGCCTCCGCCGTCCGCAACTCCAGGCCGAGCGAGAGCAGCCGCTGCTGGGCTCCGTCGTGCAGATCGCGCTCCAGTCGACGACGCGCGCTGTCGGCCGCGGTGACGATCCGTGCGCGCGACGCGGCAAGTTCTGATCGCGCCTGCGCATTCGAGATCGCCGTGGCGACCAGATCCGTGAAGTCCTCGACGTCGGCCTCGGTCTCGGCAGGCAGCGGTTCGTCTCCCGACGAGCCGACGACTGCGGCACCCCAGATGCGGCCGTGCACGACGATGGGGACGCCGACCGCCGCGCCGATGCCCATCTCCTTCGCGCGGTCGGCCGCGGGGCCGCTGATCTCCCCTTGGTCCATCCGCGCGGCGTGCCCGGTGAGGTACACCTGCTCTGCGACGCCGCCGTGGCCCAACGGATAGCGCTCGCCCAGCCGCCTGGTCGTCGGGGGATCGTCGTAGTAGGCGATCAGGAGCGACGAACCGTCCGGTTCGAAGCGGATCAGCGCCGAGTGCTGCAAGCCGAGCCGCTGCGCCAGTTCGTCGGCGACGGCCGCGAACACCTCCGACGGGCTCATCGCCTGTGCCACCAGGGTCGCGACCCGTCGCAGAGCGGCCTGTTGTTCGGCGAGGACGCGGATTTCGTCCTTGCTCTGCTCGGCCTCGTTGCGACGCAACTCGGCCTCGGCCGCGCGCAATCGTGCTTGGCCCACAAGCAGATTGGCGAGCAGTGCGATCGGCAGGAAGATCACGATCGCTGTCCAGTCTTCTCTCTCGGAGGGCTGGAAGCCGTCGTCACCGAGATGAAAGGACATGTACACGGCCGCGCTGACCAGCGTCGTCGTCAGTGCCAGCCCGAACCCCCAGCTCGCCGAGATGACAAGAACGCCGAGAAGGAACACGGCGCCGAAAGCGTGGCCGGGCGACCACCGTTCCAGCGCGAACACCAACACCGTCTCGAGTGCGATCAGGCAGGCGGCGAGCACGATACCCACCCACAGCGGCGGGGATTTGGGGCGCAGGAACCACGACACCACGCGGTGCCGCGACTCGGTGGGGTTCTCGTTGGTCATGCGCCGATACCAGGCGGTGCTAGATCTGCTGCGCGGCCGGCATGTCCATGTCGAAGACCCGGGCGTGCAGAATCGTCCGGTTTCGCAACGCGGCCCGCACGGCGCGGTGTAGCCCGTCCTCGAGATAGATCACGCCTCGCCACCGCACGGCATGTGGGAACAGGTCGCCATAGAACGTCGAGTCCTCCGAGAGCAGGCGGTCCAGCTGCAGCACGGTGGTCGTCGTCACCAGCTCGTCGAGGCGAATCTGCCGTGGCGGAATCTGTGACCACTGTCGATACGACAGCCCGTGATTGGGGTACGGCTTGCCATCCAGAACGCCTTTGAAGATCACCCCGAGACCCTTCGACTTGTGCCGCGTGGCGATGGCTTCACCATGTACCGAGGTTAGTCGCAACGAGCAGATCCGCCACGCGAACAGGGTCGCTGAGGTGGCGAGGAGGCATACCTCCTGCTGATCACCGTAAAATGAAGACGAGTTTTGCTGAAGGGCGGGTGAACACCATGGGAAGTGCCGACGACCGTCGGTTCGAGGTGTTGCGCGCCATCGTCGCCGACTTCGTCGCCACGAAGGAGCCGATCGGCTCCAAGTCGCTGCTCGAGCGCCACAACCTCGGGGTGTCGAGCGCGACCGTGCGCAACGACATGGCCGTGCTGGAGGCGGAGGGTTACATCGCCCAGCCACACACCAGCTCGGGCCGGGTGCCGACCGAGAAGGGCTACCGCGAGTTCGTCGACCGGATCGAGGACATCAAGCCGCTTTCGACGTCCGAGCGGTCCGCCATCTTCAAGTTCCTCGAAACCGGTGTCGACCTCGACGACGTGCTCCGCCGCGCGGTGCGGCTGCTTGCGCAGCTGACCCGGCAGGTCGCCATCGTCCAGTACCCGACCCTGTCCACCTCCACCGTCCGCCATCTCGAGGTCGTCGCGCTGACGCCCGCGCGGCTCCTGCTTGTGGTGATCACCGACTCCGGCCGTGTCGACCAGCGCATGGTCGAGCTCGGCGACACCATCGACGACCACCAGGTCGGCCAGCTGCGCGAGATGCTCGGCCAGGCGCTCGAGGGCAAGAAGCTGTCGGCGGCGTCGGTCGCGGTGTCGGATCTGGCGGTTCACATGGACGGCACCGGCGGCATCGGCGACGCGATCGGCCGATCGGCGACGGTGCTGCTGGAATCGCTCGTCGAGCACACCGAGGAGCGGCTGCTGCTCGGCGGCACCGCCAACCTGACGCGCAACACCGCCGACTTCGGCGGATCGCTGCGTTCGGTGCTCGAGGCGCTCGAGGAACAGGTTGTGGTGCTTCGGCTGCTGGCCGCGCAGCAGCAGGCAGGCAAGGTCACCGTGCGCATCGGCCATGAGACGGAGGCCGAGGAGATGGCGGGCACTTCGGTGGTCACCACGACTTACGGCAGTATGGGAACGGTCTACGGCGGCATGGGTGTGCTCGGGCCCACTCGAATGGACTATCCGGGAACTATCGCCAATGTCGCCGCGGTTGCTCTGTATATCGGCGAAGTCTTAGGCAACCGCTAGCACCGCCGTCGGCGGTAGGGAAGGTCAGGGAGTGGCACGCGACTATTACGGCCTGCTCGGGGTGAGCAAGGGCGCGAGTGATTCGGAGATCAAACGCGCCTACCGCAAGCTGGCCCGCGAACTGCACCCCGACGTCAACCCCGATCAGGCGGCGCAGGCGCGCTTCCAGGAGATCAGCGCGGCCTACGAGGTGCTCAGCGACCCGGAGAAGCGCCGCATCGTCGACCTGGGCGGTGATCCGCTGGAATCTGCGGCAGCGGCGGGCGGCAACGGCTTCGGTGGCTTCGGCGGGCTCGGCGACGTGTTCGAGGCCTTCTTCGGAGGGGGCGCCACGTCGCGTGGGCCGATCGGCAGGGTGCGGCCGGGCGCCGACTCGCTGCTGCGGATGCGGATGGACCTCCACGACTGTGCGACCGGCGTGACCAAGCAGGTCACCGTCGACACGGCTGTGCTGTGCGATCTGTGCCAGGGCAAGGGCACGCACGGCAAGTCGGCGCCGAGCACCTGCGATACGTGCGGCGGCCAGGGCGAGATCCAGACGGTCCAGCGCTCGCTGCTCGGTCAGGTCATGACGTCGCGTCCGTGCCCGGTGTGCGGCGGCATCGGCGAGGTCATCCTCGACCCGTGCAACCGCTGCGGCGGCGACGGCCGGGTTCGCGCCCGGCGCGAGATCAGCGTCAAGGTCCCCGCAGGCGTCGGCGACGGCATGCGGGTGCGGCTGGCGGCTCAGGGCGAGGTCGGCCCCGGTGGCGGTCCGGCGGGCGACCTGTACGTCGAGGTGCACGAGCAACAGCACGACATCTTCCTTCGCGACGGCGACGACCTGCACTGCACGGTGTCGGTGCCGATGGTCGACGCCGCGCTCGGCACGACGGTGGCGGTCGACGCGATCCTGGACGGGCCGACCGACATCACCATCGCGGCGGGCACCCAGCCCGGATCGGTGACGACCCTGCGCGGTCACGGCATGCCCCATCTGAGGTCAGGGGTGCGCGGTGATCTGCATGCCCACATCGACGTGGTCGTTCCGTCGCGGCTCGACCACGAGGACATCGAGCTGCTGCGCAAGCTGAAGGAACATCGCACCCGAGACGCCGCCGAGGTGAAGTCGACTCAGACCAGCAGCTCCGGTGGCGGGCTGTTCAGCAGGCTGCGCGAGACCTTCACCGGCCGCTAGCGCCCGGCGATGACCGAGGCGCTTTTCTACGTCGACACCCTGCCGGGGACCGGTGAGCTGGCCGTCGTCGACGGCGACGAGGGCTTCCACGCCGCCAGCGTGCGGCGGATCAGGGTCGGCGAGGAACTCGATCTCGGCGATGGTGCCGGCGCGGTGGCGCACTGCGTGATCGAGGAGGTCGCCAAGGCCAGGCTGACGGCGCGCGTGCTGAAGCGCTGGACGGTCGAGCCCGCGAAGCCGACGGTGACCGTCGTGCAGGCGCTGCCCAAGTCCGATCGCTCCGAGCTGGCGATCGAGTTGGCCACCGAGGTGGGCGCCGATGCGTTCGTGGCCTGGCAGGCGGCGCGGTGTGTGGCCCGCTGGGACGGCGGCCGGGCGGAAAAAGGCCTGCGGCGGTGGCGTGCGGTGGCCCGGGCGGCGTCGCGCCAGTCCCGCAGGCCGCATATCCCTTCGGTGTCCGGGGTGATGACGACCGGCGACCTGGTCGCCGATGTCCGCGACGCGGTTGCGGCGGGTACGACGGTATTGGCGCTGCACGAGTCCGCGACCGAACCGATGACGAAACTGGCTCTTGCGCAAGCTGTTTCGTTGATGTTGGTGGTAGGGCCCGAGGGCGGAATCGCCGACGATGAGATCGCAGCGCTGTCGCAGGCGGGGGCTTCTGTGGTGCGCCTCGGCCCGACGGTGCTGCGGACGTCTACCGCGGCGGCGGTCGCACTCGGCGCGCTGGGCGCACTGACGTCGCGCTGGGCCTGACAGGGCCGCTGAGAGGTCACTGAGAGCGGTAGGCGCCTACCTCCTCGCGAGGTTTGTTAGGTTCGCTTTACGTTTGTTAGCCTCACCTATCTAATGCCCCGGCTCTCCTCGAAGGGACAACGCGATTCTCCGTGTTCTGAAACATGCGTGGATACCGCTGATCATGGTGGTGGTGCTCGCGACCGCGGGGTTTGCGGTGCTACGTGTACGTGGCATTTTCGGGTCGCATGAGCTGCCGACCTATGCCGGCAGCATGTCCGACGACACCAACACCTCCGACCCGAAGCGCGTCCTCTACGAAATTTTTGGTCCCGCCGGAGCGACCGCCGACATCAACTACATCGACGACGACGGCGAAACCAATCAGGTGAACGACGCAGTCTTGCCGTGGTCGCACGAGATCGTGACCACGGCACCATCGATGATGGGCAACATCATCGCCCAAGGGGACAGCGACTTCATCGGATGCCGCATCACCTCAGACGGTGAGGTCAAGGACGAACGGACCGTCAACCAGGTCAGCGCGTACATCTACTGCGTTGTGAAATCGGCATGACGGCTCTACATACTCGGCGGCAGCCGTCGACGATCGCAAAATGGATTCGTCGGATGTCGATACCCATCGTGTTGGCTTGGCTGGCACTGCTATTCGTGTTGAACACGATGGTGCCTCAGCTGGAAGAGGTCGGCAAAGACCATCAGGTGTCGATGAGTCCGAAGGACGCCCCGTCGATGCAGGCGATGTCGAATATGGGTCGATTGTTCGGGGAGTCCGACTCCGACAGCATCGCGATGCTCATCCTCGAGGGTGACGAGCCGCTCGGGCAGGACGCGCACGACTACTACGACGGTCTGGTCGAGAAGCTCAGGGCAGACGACAAGCACATCCAACATGTGCAGGACTTCTGGGGTGATCCGCTCACCGAATCCGGGGCGCAGAGCAACGACGGCAAAGCCGCGTATGTCCAGCTGAACCTCGCAGGGAACATGGGCGAGACGCTGTCCAACGAGTCCGTCGAAGCGGTCCGCGACGTCGTGAACGAATCGCCGCCGCCGCCGGGTGTGAAGGTTTTCGTGACCGGACCGGCAGCACTGCAGGCCGACATGAACCACGCAGGCGACCGCACCATTCTCAAGATCACGATCGTCACCTTCGTCGTGATCATCGCGATGCTGCTGCTGTTCTACCGCTCTGTCGTCACCGTCGTCCTTCTGCTCGCCATGGTCGGTGTGCAACTGACCGCGGCACGAGGCATCGTCGCGTTCCTCGGGCACCACGAGATCATCGGCATGTCGACATTCGCGGTGAACATGTTGGTCTCCCTGACGATCGCGGCGGGCACTGACTACGCCATCTTCCTCATCGGTCGCTATCAGGAGGCGCGCACGACGGGAGCGACCCACGAAGAGGCCTATTACGAGATGTTCCACGGCACAGCGCATGTGGTGCTGGGCTCTGGCCTGACGATCGCCGGCGCCACCTACTGCCTGACCTTCACCCGCATGCCGTACTTTCAGACGCTCGGCGTACCGTGCGCCGTCGGCATTCTTGCCGGCGTGGCGGTCGCGCTGACCTTGGGTCCCGCGATCGTCACCATCGGCAGCCGCTTCGGTCTCTTCGAGCCCAAACGCTCGATGCGCATCCGGTTCTGGAGGCGCATCGGCACCACGATCGTGCGCTGGCCGGGACCGATCCTGGTCGCGTCGCTTGGCCTTGGCCCTCGTCGGTCTGGCCGCCCTCCCGGGCTATCAGGCCAACTACGACGACGGAAAGTTCATCCCGAAGGACATCCCGGCCAACGTCGGCTTCGAGGCGGCGAACAGGCACTTCTCCATGGCGAGGATGAATCCCGAGGTGCTGCTGATCGAGGCTGACCACGATCTTCGCAACTCGTCGGACTTCTTGGTCCTCGACAAGGTCGCCAAGGCCGTATTCCGCGTCCCCGGTATCGCCCGGGTGCAGGCGATCACCCGGCCGGATGGCGCGCCGATCGCGCACACGTCGCTTCCGTTCATCTTGAGCATGCAGGGCGCAGGCCAAATGCAGAACATGAAGCTCATGAAGGACCGCATGGCCGACATGAAGACTCAGGCCGACGAAATGGGCAAGACCGTCGAGACCATGAAGCGCATGTACGACCTGATGACGCAGCTCGTCGGCGTCACAGACGACATGGTCGGCCAAATGAATGATCTCCAGGTCACCATCCACGAATTACGGGATCACATCGCGGATTTCGACGATTTCTTCCGGCCGATCCGCAACTACTTCTACTGGGAACCGCACTGCTACAACATCCCGCTGTGCCATTCCATCCGGTCGTTGTTCGACGCTCTCGACGGCGTCAGCGAGCTGACCGACAGCATGGACGGCATCGTCGTCAGCGTGAACGAGCTGAATTCGCTGATGCCACAGATGGTGGCTCAGTTCGGGCCGATGATCGCAACGATGGAAAGCATGCAGACCATGATGCTGACCACGTACAGCACCATGTCGGGCTTCTACAACCAGATGGACGAGCTGAGCCAGAATTCGACTTCGATGGGCAAGGCGTTCGACGAAGCGAAGAACGATGACACGTTCTATCTGCCGCCGGAGGTTTTCGACAATCCCGACTTCCAGCGCGGCATGAAGGGATTTTTCTCGCCGGACGGTAAGACGGTCCGGATGATCATTGCCCATCGCGGTGATCCTGTTACACCCGAAGGACTTTCGCGTGTCGAGCCGATCAAGGTCGCCGCGATCGAGGCTGTCAAGGGCACTCCCTTGGAGGACGCGACGATTTCTCTCGGCGGCACGGCGGCGACGTACAAGGACATGGCGGACGGCAGCTTCTACGACCTGCTGATCGCCGGGATCGCATCGATCTGTCTGATCTTTCTGATCATGTTGTTGTTCACGCGAAGTCTCGTGGCGGCGCTCGTCATCGTCGGCACCGTCGTGCTCTCGCTCGGTGCGTCGTTCGGGATCTCGGTTCTCATCTGGCAACACATACTCGGCATCCAATTGCACTGGATGGTGCTGGCCATGGCGGTGATCATCCTGCTGGCCGTCGGCTCTGACTACAACCTGCTGTTGGTGTCGCGATTCAAGGAGGAGATACCCGGTGGCCTGAAGACGGGCATCATCCGCGCGATGGGCGGTACCGGCAGCGTCGTGACAGCCGCAGGCCTCGTGTTCGCGTTGACGATGTGCTCGATGGTCGTCAGCGATCTGCGCGTCATCGGCCAGATGGGCACCACGATCGGCCTCGGGCTGCTGTTCGACACGTTGGTCGTGCGGTCGTTCATGACTCCATCGATCGCCACCCTGCTCGGCCGTTGGTTCTGGTGGCCGATGAATGTGCGGACCCGCCCGCCGCGGCCGAGACCGGCCCCCGCCGACGTCGTCGCAGGTTAAACATTTCGGCGGGTCGCCCGACGGCGGTAAACTGGGTGCTGCGCAGCACGTGAACAGGCAAGAACCCAGAAAGCAGGCAGAAAACCCCAGGTGACGCCCAGCGAGACTAACGCTGAATCGGACAGACCGGTCCGCAGCAGCATCAATGTTCCGCCCGACCTCGTCGTGGGCCTGCTAGGTTCCGCCGACGAGAATCTGCGCGCACTCGAAAAACTTCTGGCGGCCGACATCCACGCGCGCGGCAATGCGATCACCCTTTCGGGCGAGCCCGCCGATGTGGCGCTGGCCGAGCGGGCGATATCCGAACTCATCGCGATCGTGGCCAGTGGCCAACCGCTCACGGCGGAGGTGGTGCGGCACAGCGTCGCGATGCTCACCGGCACCGAGGGGGAGTCGCCCGCAGAGGTGCTGACGCTCGACATCCTGTCGCGGCGCGGCAAGACCATTCGGCCGAAGACTCTGAACCAGAAGCGATATGTCGACGCGATCGACACGCATACGATCGTGTTCTCCATCGGACCGGCAGGCACCGGCAAGACGTATCTGGCGATGGCCAAGGCCGTCCGCGCGCTGCAGACCAAGCAGGTGTCGCGGATCATCCTGACCCGTCCCGCGGTGGAAGCCGGTGAGCGCCTTGGCTTTCTGCCCGGCACGCTGAGCGAGAAGATCGACCCGTACCTGCGGCCGCTGTATGACGCGCTGCACGACATGATGGATCCGGAGCTGATCCCGAAGCTGATGAGCGCCGGTGTCATCGAGGTCGCGCCGCTGGCGTACATGCGTGGCAGAACCATTTCAGATGCATTCATCATTCTCGACGAGGCACAGAACACCACCGGCGAGCAGATGAAGATGTTCCTCACCCGGCTCGGCTTCGGCTCGAAAATGGTTGTCACCGGCGATATCACGCAGGTCGACCTGCCTGGCGGCAACAACTCCGGGTTGCGGTCGGCGGTGGAGATTCTCGACGGCGTCGACGATATCCACATCGCCGAGCTGACCACCTCCGACGTGGTCCGCCACCGGCTGGTCGGCGAAATCGTGGATGCCTACGCGAAATTCGAGGATCCCGGGCTGATGAACCGGGCGCAACGGCGTGCCTCGGGCAATCGACCTCGGCGGTAGCGGGCACCCTGAATGAGTATTGAGGTTTCCAACGAGTCGGGCCTCGACGTTTCCGAAGAGGAACTGGTCAGCGTCGCCCGATTCGTCATCAAGAAGATGAAAGTTCATCCCGCGGCCGAACTTTCGATGGTCTTGCTCGACACCGCAGCGATGGCCGATCTGCACATGCGCTGGATGGACCTGCCCGGTCCGACGGATGTGATGAGCTTCCCGATGGACGAACTCGAGCCGGGCGGCAGGCCCGACGCGCCGGAACCCGGCCCGTCGATGCTGGGCGACATAGTCCTGTGCCCCCAGTTCGCCGCCGACCAGGCCACCGCCGCGGGGCACACCCTCGGCCAGGAACTCGCACTGCTGACCGTGCACGGTGTTCTGCACCTGCTCGGCTACGACCATGCCGAACCCGACGAAGAGAAAGAGATGTTCGCGCTGCAACGCAAACTGCTCGAAGAGTGGGTCGCCGATCAAGTCGAGGCGTATCGCTTTGACCGCCAAAGCGAGAAGGACCGGCGGCTTCTCGACAAATCTCGTTACTTCGACGAACCGTGACCGGCATAGGTTCGCTGATCGGCGCGATAGCGCTGATCGGATTCGGCGGTCTGTTCGCGGCCATCGATGCCGCAATCAGCACGGTGTCGATCGCCCGTGTCGAAGAGATGATGCGCGACGAGCGGCCGGGCGCCGTGCGACTCGCCCGGGTGATCAACGAGCGGCCGCGTTACATCAATCTCGTTGTGCTGCTGCGCATCGCATGCGAGATCACCGCGACCGCGCTGCTCGTCGACTTCCTCTACGAGCACCTCGGCCTGGACTGGGGGCTCATCGCGGCGGCCGCGATCATGGTCGTCATCAGCTTCGTGTTGATCGGGGTGGGTCCCCGAACCCTCGGCAGGCAGAACGCGTACTCGATCGCACTCGGCGCTGCGCTTCCGCTGCAGGCGATTTCGGTGCTGCTGACACCGATCAGCCGACTGCTTGTCCTCATCGGTAACGCCGTCACACCGGGCCGGGGCTTCCGCAACGGCCCGTTCGCATCGGAGATCGAGCTGCGCGAGGTCGTGGATCTCGCCCAGCAGAGCGGCGTGGTGGCCGACGACGAGCGGCGGATGATCCAGTCGGTGTTCGAGCTCGGCGACACCCCCGCCCGCGAGGTGATGGTGCCGCGCACCGAGATGGTCTGGATCGAGAACGACAAGACCGCGGGCCAGGCGACATCGCTCGCGGTGCGAAGCGGGCACTCCCGCATCCCGGTGATCGGGGAGAACGTCGACGACGTCGTCGGTGTCGTCTACCTCAAGGATCTCGTCGAGCGCACCTACTACTCGAACAACGGCGGCCGGGACACCGAGGTGTCGGCGGTGATGCGTCCTGCCGGTGTTCGTGCCCGACTCCAAGCCGTTGGACGCACTGCTGCGCGAGATGCAGCGCGACCGCAACCACATGGCGCTGCTGGTCGACGAATACGGCGCGATCGCCGGCCTGGTCACCATCGAGGACGTACTCGAGGAGATCGTGGGAGAGATCGCCGACGAGTACGACACCGACGAGGTCGCCCCGGTCGAAGAACTCGGTGACCAACGCTATCGGGTGTCGACGCGTCTTCCGATCGAGGATCTCGGCGAGCTCTACGACAGGGAGTTCGACGAAGATCTCGACGTCGACACCGTCGGCGGCCTGCTGGCGCTCGAACTCGGCCGCGTCCCGCTGCCCGGCGCCGAGGTCACGTGGGAAGGGCTGCAGTTGCGCGCCGAAGGCGGCCGCGATCACCGAGGGCGGGTGCGGATCGGCACCGTGCTGGTCAGCCCTGCCGCGCCGGAACCCGAGGACCACAATGACTGAGCTGGACGCCGAGGACGCGAAGCTGGTCACGCTGGCGCGCGGTGCGATGGGCCGGGCCGAGGCGGGCAGTGGGGCAGCCGTCCGGGATCAGGACGGCCGCACCTACGCGGGTGCGCCGGTGACTCTCGACGCACTTGCGCTCACCGCGTTGCAGGCTGCGGTGGCCGCGGCAGTGTCAAGCGGCGCAACCGGATTCGAGGCGGCGGTGCTTGTCGGCGGGTCGGCCGACGACGCAGGCGTCGCCGCCGTGCGCGAGCTGTCCGCCGACGCCGCGATCATCGTCGCCGACCGTTCGGGGACGGTGCAGTGAGCGACTCTGCACCTGAATTCCGTTCCGGCTTCGTCTGTTTCGTCGGCAGGCCGAACACGGGCAAGTCGACGCTGACGAACGCGCTGGTCGGCACGAAGGTGGCGATCACGTCGAACCGTCCGCAGACGACACGGCACACGATTCGCGGGATCGTGCACCGCGAGGACTTCCAGATCATCCTCGTCGACACACCGGGCCTGCACCGGCCGAGAACGCTGCTGGGGCAGCGGCTGAACGAACTGGTGAAGAACACCTATTCCGAGGTCGACATCATCGGGTGGTGCATCCCTGCCGATGAGAAGATCGGCCCCGGCGACCGGTGGATCCACGAGCAGATCAAGGCCGTCGCACCCAGGACCACGCTGGTGGCGATCGTCACCAAGATCGACAAGGTGCCAAGGGATCTGGTGGCCGCGCAGCTGGTCGCGGTCAGCGAGCTGGTCGGCCACGACGCCGAGATCGTGCCGGTGTCGGCGACGACGGGCGAGAACCTCGATGTCCTGACCGACGTGTTGTCGCAGCCGGCTGCCGCCAGGGCCCGCGTTCTACCCCGACGGGGAGCTGACCGACGAGCCCGAAGAGGTCTTGATGGCCGAGCTGATCCGCGAAGCCGCGCTGGAAGGCGTGCGCGACGAACTACCGCATTCGCTTGCCGTGGTGATCGATGAGGTCAGCCCGCGCGAGGGCCGTGACGACCTGATCGACGTGCACGCCATCCTGTTCGTCGAGCGCGACAGCCAGAAGGGCATCGTCATCGGGAAGGGCGGTGCCAGGCTGCGCGAGGTGGGCACGGCGGCGCGCACTCAGATCGAGAAGCTGCTCGGCACCAAGGTGTATCTGGATCTACGGGTCAAGATCGCCAAGAACTGGCAGCGCGATCCCAAACAGCTTGGCCGCCTGGGGTTCTGAGTTCAGCTCGCGTCAAATTCGGTGATCGCGGCTTCGAGGTCCGTTTCGTCGAGCATCTCGCAGCGGCTGATGGCGTCACCCTCGATAGTGAAGACGTCGATCACCCGCCACTCGAAGTCGAATCCCTGGTTCGACATTCCTCTTAAGGACTGCGTGATGACAGCGCCGCGGTCGTTCAGCCGATGCACCGACTCGATATGGCTGCAGATGTTCTGCGTCATGTCCCAAGCAGCTTGTGTCGTTTCGGCGAGATCACTCGGCCCGCTGCCTACCAACCGACGACGGTCTATCCATTCGATTGCGGTTGAGGGAAGTTCATGGTTGTTGAAGTCGGCGAAGGAACGATTGATAGCCATCCATGTGTGCGCGTGGGCGGCCGCTTCGCCGGCGAGGTAGCGGGTCGTCGAGTTCTGTGAAGGCAGCGTCGACGTCGTCGGTGTCGAACACGATGAAGCATATCTCGCCGATTCGTCTTCGCCGACCTCCGTGAGGTTCTATTGCCTCCACCGCGATCGGCCGGTCGGGGTCGGCGGCGTCGCGGTAGGTGTGGCGGCTCAGGGCCAACCGATGTCCCCACGCGATCGGCTATCGACTCGACTTCCAACCGCCAGCTCTCGGCTTCGTCGGTCAAGAGTCCATGTACGTAATTCCGCGTTCACAGGGCCCTCGTGGCGAAGGCCTTTGCGCCGATCGTCGTATCTGTGCGTCCGTCGTCGACGGTGCCGAGATATGCTCTCCACATCGCGTCGATTGAACGCGGCCGCAATACGCGTATTGCTGCCGGGTCGCCGCGTTCTCGAGTTGAGGCAACTGGCGATTGAGCTCGTCGAACCGCGCGAGCGCGGCGTCGAGGTCGGACTCTTCGAAAACCTCGCAGCGGCTCATTGAATCGCCTCTGAATTTCAGGAGAACGACGTCACGCCATTCGGCCTCAAAGCTTTCGCGCGAGGTCGCGCTCAAAGCCTGAGTGAAAACGGCGCCGACGTAGCTCATGCGATGCACCGCCACGATGCGGTTCTTGACATCGGGAGCAAGATCCCACGTGGCACGGACGTATGCCTCTTGGTCGCCGGGGGTGAAACCGGTAAGGCGCCTGTGGTCGATATTGACCCAGTCCGCAGTTGTTGCAAACATCTCGCGACGATTGAACGCAGCGTTGGCGCGCGTAGTGGCTGACCACGTATGCGCGTACGTTGCGGCTTCACCGGCAAGGTATCGGGCGTCGAGTTCCTCGAACGCAGCATCGAGATCATCGAGGCTGAAGACGACGCGCGCCACGATCCTTTCCTCGGCGTCGATCTCGACGATGCGCAGAACTTCTAGCTCGAAAGTTTCGCCCGCCGTGCCCAGAACGCGACATAGGGCAAGCCGATCCCCCCGGGTGGCAAGATGTACCGACGAAAAGGTCGACTCCCAGATCCGCCATCGTCTTGAGGTTTTCGATTTCGGCTTCGCGACCGTGTCGTATTCCCTCGTTTGCGACCGGTCGACGATCTTCGCTGCGGTGATCCTCGGCCAGCATCTGGATCAGTGCGTCCCAATCGCGGGCAGCGAAATGAGCATTGTAGCGACGCGTATACACGCGTTGCCGCGTTCTCCAGTTGAGTGCGCCGGCGGTTGCAACTCGTCGAACCTTGCGAGTGCCGCATCGAGATCTGATTCGTCGTAGATCTCGCCGCGACTGATGCGGTCACCGTCGACGGTCACGAGATCGATGGCATCCGCCACTCGGCCTCGAATCCCTGCTTGCGAGGTCGCCGTCCGCCGCATCGCGTGAAGACCGCTCCGAGGTCGCTCAGCCGGTGCACAGCTTCGATATGGAGCGTGAAACCCTCTGGCAATCGTCCAAGGAGGCCTGGATGTATGCGATCCCGTCGTCGGGCGCCAATGCGGGGTCACACGCCGATGGTCGATGTTCACCAAGTCCGCAGTCGTAGGGGGAAGCTCGCCTCGGGTCATTCCGGCGTATGCCTCCGTGATGACCCGCCAGGTGCGCGCGTGTGGCGCCGCCTCGCCGGCGAGGTATCGCGCGTCGAGTTCTTCGAATGCGGCGTCGATGTCGTCGGGATCGAACAGCGCCCCGCCGCGATCCGATCATCGACGTCGGTTTCGATGATGGTGAGCATTTCGCTGTCGAACTCGCTGAGCCGCAGATCGCTGTTCGTGGTGCGGAAACGGTTGAGGATGAGTCGATCACCTCGAGTCGCAATCACGTTGGTCGATATCGTGCCTCCGATGTCTGCAAGGCGTCGCAGGTTCTTCTAGTTGGATGTCTCGGCCGTATTCGATGCCGGCGTTCACGATCCGACGGCGATCGTCGTTCGCAATGTCTTCGGTGAACATATCTGTTATAGCGCGCCAGTCGCCGATCTCAAAGAGATCTCCAAAGACGCTCGTAGACTCTGGCTTGCCGCGTTGTCCAGCCGCGATCTCCGGCGGCTGAGTTCGTCGAATCTCGCCAGCGCGGCTTCGAGGTCTGCTTCGTCGAACATCTCGCATCGGCTGATCATGGTGCCTTCGACTGTGTAGATGTGGATCATTCGCCACTCGAGACCGAAGCCCTCTGCGACTTGTGCCAGACGCCGTATAGGTCACGACCACTCCGAAGTCGCTCAGGCGATGTACCGCCTCCACTTGGATGCTCAGATCCGGCGTCGCATCCCATGCGGAATCGATGTATGCGGCTAGATCCTTCGCCTTGGTGCGAAATGAGCGCGCCGATGGTCAATGTAGATCCAATCAGGTGTGGTCGCGGGAAGTTCTTGCCGGTTGAATCCGGCGTACATTCCCGCGATGACCGACCAAGTCTCTGCAAAGCGGCGGCTTCGCCTGCGAGCGTAACGGGTATCGAGCTCCTCGAAGGCGGCTTCGATGATCATCGCGGTCGAACACAAGCCACGCCGAGATTCGTTCGTCGGCGTCGGTTTCGACGATGACGAGCAGTTCCCACTGCAGTGCCTCGGTCTGCTCGCCGTATCCCGACACTCGGCCGTGATATAGAAGAAGGCGTTCTCCGCGAATTGCGATGACGTCTGGGGTCAGTGTCCACGACTCCACGCTCATTCCCTGCAGATCTTCGATCTGGGAATCTCGACCGCGACGTATGCCCGCGCCTATCACACGCCGACGATCGTCGCTGTAGTGGTCGTCGGCCATCATGTCGGCCATCGCTGCCCAGTTCTGCGCGGCGAATCTTGCGTGGAATCGCTGCAGCACGCGGCTTGCCGCGTTTTCCAGCCGCGGTGCCGGCCGGTTGAGTTCGTCGAACGTTGCGAGCGCGGCTTCGAGGTCCACGTCGTCGAACAATTCGAAATGGTTGATCAGATCTCCCTGCACCTTCAGGACGCCGATGCCTTGCTCTTCGGTATCGAAGCCCTGTTGTGAAGTTCCACTGGCAAACCAGGTGACAACCGCGCCCAGGTCGGTCAGCCGGTGCACCGCCACGACATGAATACCAAAGTCTGGCAGCACCTCCCAGGCCGCCCGAAGGTGTGATCGCGGCGTCGCCTGGCTCCATCATCGCCAGCCGTTGACGGTCGATGTTGACCCAATCCGGTGTCGTCGGAGGCATTTCGTGACGGTCAAGTGCGGCATAGGCTCCTGCGATGACTGTCCATGTGTGCGCGTGCGGCGCCGCCTCGCCGGCCAGGTAGCTGCGCGTCCAGTTCGGCGAAGGCGGCGTCGAGATCGTCGAGGTCGAATGCGACGGACGCGACACGATCGCTCACTGCTGTCGATCTCGATGATGCGAAGTACCTCGGTGTGAAACGCTTCGGGACAGCTGGTCTCGGCCGGAGTAGCGGGCTCGGCAGAAGCGTCAGCCGCTCGCCACGGGTCGCCACGACAACTGACGTCATGGTTTGGACGCCGAGGTCGGCCATCGCTCGGACCTCTGCTAGCCCACTCGCGTGGTCGTAGTTCGCCTCTCTGCGAAGACCTCGCCGCCGGTCTTCGACCGACACGTTCTCGACCCACAGTGCAGCAACCTCGTCCCAACGCCTTTCGGCGAACAGCGCGTTGAACTTTGCATCGATCCGACTCGCGCTGTTCTCAAGCGGTGGTCGTGCAGAAGGTGCGCTCGAGTCGCTCGTGCTGGGCGTCCAGTTCGGCGATCGCGGCGTCGAGGTCTTCGCCGTCGAATGTCACCTGCAGCGCGATGTGACCGCGATCATCGATGCCGTAGAGGATGAGCATTTCATCTTGCGGTGCGCCTGCGCTCATATCCACCGTGCTGACTTGCACTTTGGTGAGAGCTAAACGCTCGCCTCGGACTGCGACTACTGAACTGCGGTGGCGCACCATGCCTGGCTCGCGGTATTGCCTTGCATCGGCTATCCATTCGGCCGACGAGAGCTCGCCTCGTGCGACGCCGACGATCTTTCTGCGATTCTCGACGTGAACAATCGGAGCGACCAGTTTGTCGCCCTCGTGCCAGTCCTCGTTACGCCACGCCGACTCCATGCGGCGAACGGCGCGCACGCAGGAGTTGTTCAGCTTCGACACTCTGCGGTCGGAGTGTTCTTGCTTCGAACTGCGCGTATTGAGCGTCGAGTTCAGCCATCGCAGCGTCGATGTCATCGGCGTCGAAAAAAACCTGCACCGCCAATCGCCCGTGCTCGTCAAGGCCGAACAAGCTGGAGTGACTCGTCGCACGGCGCGCCAGGGCTCGTGTCTTCGGTACCGAGCTTCAGTCGGGCGAGAGCGAGGCGCTCGCCACGTACGGCGATGAACGATATTTGGTTATTGCCACCGACTTCGAGTAGACGTAATGCCTCGCGTGGCCAATTGCTCGAGGGAAGGTCACTCTGGGTGAAGCCGACGATCTTCCGACGACTCTCGAAGAATACGTCGGGTGCGTACATCGGCTCGATCTGCGTCCCAGTCTTTGCGGTTGAAGGCCACCTCCAGCCCGTCGGACGACCCGTATGCACAGGTTGTCCGGTTCGGCAGCGGATTCCTCGTCGGCAGAGCCCGCGAGCGAGACTTCCTCGTCAAGAAGGTTTCGAGCCCTTTCTGCAAGTGCCGCAGCACCTTTCAGTTCGTAGAGTGCGGCCGCGCGCTCTGCGGCGGCTCGTGCTCCTGCGGTGTCACCTGCGGCTCGCCAGCACGTTGGCGAGCGCAAGGCACGCGTCACCGTGATCGACCAACAGGTCCGTGCGCTCAGCAATGGCGACAGCTTCCTCGGCGATCCGCCGGGCGTTGTCGTGATCTCCGTCGACGCGCCAAGCAGTTGCGCCCGAACCGAGCGCCAGGCGATCGCAGGCCTTCAATGTCGTTGCCCGGCGAGACGCTCACTCTCGGTGCATAATTCGTCGGCTTCGGCGTCCATGCCGAGTGCTGAGGCACGCGCGCGCCAACAACGCGGCGGTCTCCGCTGTATCAGCATCGAGGCGCATCCGGCGAAAGCCGTTGTACGCCCTGCGCAGATGCGGTTCTGCGGCTGCGGGATCGTCGGCGACCAACTCGACGATGCCTGCGAACTGGTCGACCTCTAGCAACGCGTGTCGCATGCCGAGTTCGGTGAGCGAGCGTCTCGCGGAGTCGATCAGCTGACGACCCGCGGCTGCGCGCCCGCGAAACGCATCCAGCACCCCCTGACACCTCGTCGACGTTGCCTCTACCAGCGGTGAGCCCGTGGTGATGCGCAACAGTCGCACGACATCAAGACACCGTCCGCCCGCGCGGGGGACCGGATTGGGACCCCACAGCGCGGCCAGCGGCGCCCCTGCCAATACCGCGTTCACCCGACGGTGGTCACGCGCTCGCCGCGCTGCCGTCAACGCCTGATCCAGGGCGGTCTCGGCATCCCCGATTCGGCCAAGGCGGGCCAGGACCCCGGCGCGGACGGTGTGAGCTTTCGCCTCACCCGCGGCATCCTCGAACTGCGCCAAATCTCGCGGCGGCGTCCGCCACCGCGGACTCGATCTCGTCCAATCGCTCCGGATCCGTGAGCATCGACAGCTGACCGTCGAAGCACGCGCCCCACGCCGCAAGTCGACCTGAATGAGCCGCAGTCGAATTCAATTGGGAGACGGCGCCCTTCGCCGCCACGACATCGCCTGCGGCCAGCAACGCCTCACAGCGAGCGACCAGCAGTTCCGCCCGCTGTTCGTCGCGGTCGGGTAGTTCGTCGTCGAGGTCTTCGAGCGCGTGAACGGCCTTGTTGTAGAGGTCGGCCGCGCCTTCGTAAGCCAGGCGCGCCATTGCCTGGTCGGCCGCACGCCTGCAGTAATCGACCGCCTTGGCCGCATTTCCCGCCCACGCGCATTCGAAGTAGTGGTAGGCCAGTTCGGCCAGAAGTTCGTCGTCGGCGCCCGGTTCGGACTCCAAAGTCGTTGCGATGCGCTGATGGAGGCGCATGCGCCGGACGGATGCGAGCTCGGCCAACAGCGACTGCCGGACGATCGCGTGGTTGAAGCGGTAGCGACCGCCGGGCTCTTCGATCACGATGCCCGCCTTGGCCGATTCATCGAACGCATCGACGAGGTCGTGACCGACCACGCGCTCGACCAGCGCCAGCTCGAACCGGCTTCCCACGACGGCGGCGGTTGCGAGCGCCGTGTTCGTCTCCTCCGGAAGGCGAGAAAGCCTGCGACTCACGGCTTCCCGAACACCCTGCGGCAGGGTCGTCGGATCCCAGCGGCCACCGCTCTCATCGACGTGACGGAGTGCCTCGATGAGGAAGAACGGATTGCCACCGGTGACTGAAGCCAATGCGCGAGCAAGGTCTTCATCGTCGTAGCCGGCTTCGGCGACGTAGGCGGTGACGTCGTTTTCCTCGAGGCCGCCAAGGGTGAGGCGACTGACCGAACCGTCGCGGTGAAGATCGGCGAGCATGGCCGCGAGCGGGTGCGAGCGATCGAGATCAGTACTGCGGTATGTGCCGACGATCTGAATGCGCGCGTGCTCGCCGAAGCGAAGCAGATGCCGCAACAACAACAGTGTCGGCTTCGCCGCCCAATGCAGGTCGTCGAGGACCAGGACCACGGGTGCACTGGAGGCGGCGGTGCCGAGCAGTGCACCGACCGCGTCGAAAAGTGCATAGCGCTCGGTGTCCGGGTCGGCGCGGGGCGGCGCCGCCAGTTCCGGCAGCACTTCGGTCAGCTCCGGCACCAGAGGTATCAGCGCTTCGATACCGCGAATCCCGCGCAACCGGCTGGTCCCGAAGCCCGGCGCCAGTGACCGCAGCGCCTCTGAGAACGGCTGATACGGCGCACCGAGATCCTCGTCGCAGCGCCCGTAGAGGACGATGGCGCCCTGTTCGTATGCCTGGCGGGACCATTCGCCGGCCAGTCGCGTCTTGCCCACACCTGGTTCGCCGGAGATCAGCACGGCGTGGCTGCCCGCGACCTGCGTGGTCTGCCAGGCGGCCAGTAGCCGCTCGAGTTCGCGTCCGCGCCCGACGAACGGTCCGGAGCCGCCGAGCACGGCGGGCAGCGAGGGACGCTCCACCGGCGAATCGACTACGGGCGTCCGAGACTCCTCGGCCTCGATGCGAAGTTCGAATACGTGCTCAGGGCGCGGGAGGTTCTTCAGCTGACGCATCCCCAAGTCCGTCAGCACGACATCGTCCGCGAGTGTGTCGATCACGAGTTCGGCAGTCGCGCCCGAGCACAGGATCTGACCGCCTGCGGCTAGCGACCGTAGGCGTGCGGCCCGGTTGACCGCCCTGCCGAAGTAGTCGCCGTCGCGGAACTCCACCTCGCCGGTGTGCAGCGCAACCCGGATGCGCATCGGATCGGCCAACGGCCACGGCTCCTGACGGATCGCTTCCTGAAGTTCGATGGCGGCGGCGGCCGCCCCCGACGGCCGGTCGAAGACCGAGAACGTCGCGTCGCCCTCGCCGCGAGTTTTTATGAGCCGCCCTCCGCGGAACGTCACGACCTGTTCGACGATCTCGTCGTGACGTGCGAGCGCCGCGGCCATCGCGTCCGCATCCGCCTCCCACGCGGCTGTTGATCCTTCGATATCGGTGAGCAGGAACGTCACTGCGCGTGTTACTGCCGAAAGTTGATGCGATACAGGCAATTCCAGAGAAACATCCTGTGCAACGATCGCGGATTCGAGCCTGCGTAGATCGGGACCAGGATCGACGCCCAGCTCATCGGCGAGCAGCGATCGGGCCCGTTTGTATGCGCCGAGGGCTTCGCCTTGTCTGCCTGCCCGGTAGAGGGCGAGCATCAAATGCCCCCAACGTCTTTCGCGTAGCGGGGAATCAGCGATGGCGGCCTCGAGCTCGCCGATGATCTCCGCGGCACGACCCGTCGCCAGCAGCGCGTCGGCCCGGTCCTCCACGAGCGCGGCGTGGCCTTCGATCCAGCGGGTTTTCTCGGAAACGCCACGCCGCCCGTCGGGGAGTTCGGGGATGCCGCGCCAAAGTGCCAGCGCCTCGTCGAAGTGGATCACCGCCTGTCTGGCATCTCCGGTGGCGATGGCGTCGCGACCGAGCCGCGCGGCCGTCTTATAGCGGGTGGCGTCAATCTCGGTGGGGGTCAGGATCCATCCCGTGCCCTCCGTCAGCACGAAGCCGTCGCCGAGGGCGCGACGCAGGGCGGAGATATGGGTCTGCATGGCTTTGACGGCGGTCCGCGGCGGCTCATCGCCCCACAGCAGTTCGATGAGCGCGTCGGCCGCTACCACCGACCCGTCGTGCAGCCCGAGCATGGTGAGGATCGCGCGTGGTTTGGCGCCCGGTATCGCGACCGGCAGGCCGTACTGCCTGACCTGCACGGGCCCGAGAACGCCCAGCTCCACCTGTTGAAGCGTAGTCACGATTGCCATCATCAGGAACGCGATTCAACGCATGGTCAAGGCGGAGTAAAGGCGCCCCTCAGCAGCTGGTCAGCTGGCTTTTACGTCGGCTTGCCGTAGACGGCGACGACGACCGAACGGTCCAGGCTGTTCACCGACCACACGCCCATCCGGGTGTTGGCGCAGTCCGACATGATCGCCAGGTAGTCGGGCCGGTAGTACCACTGGTTCATGATCTCGACGCCGTTGATCGCCAACGCAGGGTTGATCGCGACCGTCTCCGCGACGACGCCCGTGAATCCTGCGGCGTCGGCGCGCGCCTGCGGCGTCGACCCGTCCGAGCCGATGTCACCGTCGAGCGCACGATTGTCGAGCACATCGTTGGCGTGCCACTCGGCCGCCAACTGCAGCTGCGGGCTGATCGTCACATCGCCGGCGCAGCCGTGCTGATGCTGGACCGTGTAGACGTTGGCGACAACGCCGTCGTTGAGCCGCTTGTTGTCGGCCCCGGCGGCGGGCATGCCCGCGATCGCGCAACCGAGCACGACAACCGGGAGCATGCCTGCGGCGCGCCACATGTTCACGACGGCGCACCCTACGCGAATGCGGCGCGTCAGGCCTTGCCGATCGACTCGGTCCACCACGGTTGTGGCTGCCTGGTCACCCAGCCGTTTACCGCCTCTAGCTCGGCGGCAAGCGAGATGAGGAGCGGCTCGCTGTCGGCAGGGCCCATTAATTGCACGCCGATCGGTAATCCCTCCGATGTGAAGCCGGCGGGCACGTTGATCGACGGCCAGCCGAGCAGGTTCCACGGCCACGTCGCGGGGCAGGCGCGGATCATCGCCCGATCGGTGGACAGGCCGCTGCGCTTGTCGAAGTCGTGCACGGTCGGCGGCGGCAACGCGGTGGTGGGTGCGAGGATCACGTCGACGATGTTGAAGATGTAGCCGACGCGGCGCTGGGCGGCGGCCTCCTTCGCGCGGGCCTTGCGCAACACGTTCTCCGACAGCAGCCGTCCCATCCGGAGGTTTTCGACGGTGCGCCGATCCAGCTCGACGCCGTGGCCGAGCCGCTCGGCCCAGTCCAGCAGCCCAGATGTCGACCGGGACAGGAAGTTCCACGACATCCCGACCGTGTAGTCGGGGTCGGCGGAGACGATCGTGTGCCCGAGGTCGGTGAGTTGTTCGCCGACGGTGTGCAATGCGTCGCGGATGTCGGGGTCCAGCCGGGGGCGGAAGACGTTGAACGGGAACTTCGTCGACAGCGCGATCTTCAAGGGGCCAGGCGCGCGGGCGACGGCTTCGGCCGCCTGTATCGGCGCGGGCCTGTGGCGGTCGCCGTCGATGTTGCCCGAAGCGGCGTCGAGCAACAGCGCCGCATCGGTGACCGTGCGCGCCAGCACGCCGTTGACAGTGATGCCGTTGAAGGCCTCCGGCAGCGGCCACGTGGAGATGCGGCCGCGCTGCGGTTTGATGCCGACCAGATGCGTCCACGCTGCCGGAATCCGAACACTGCCCGCACCGTCGGACCCGATCGCGGCGGTGACCAGCCCGGCGGCCACCGCGGCAGCGCTGCCTCCTGACGAACCGCCGGGAGTGTGGTTGCGCGACCACGGGTTTCGCGTGTGCCCGAAGGCGGGCCCGCTGGTGAACGGCCACTGGCCCAGCTCGCAGGTGTTCGTCTTGCCGACGATGACGGCGCCCGCGGTGCGCAGCCGTTTCACGACTTCGGCGTCGGCAACGGCCGTGCGAACCTGGCCCGCCGCGCCGAACATCGTCGGCACACCCGCGACGTCGACGTCGTCCTTGACCGCGATCGGGATTCCCAGCAGCGGTAAGTGCACGCCTGCGGCCCGTCTGCGGTCGGCCTTGGCGGCGTCGGCGAGCGCCTGCCGCCGAAGCACGACCCTGAAGGCGTTGAGCGTCGGCTGGCTGGCCTCGATCGCATCCAGCGACTGCCGCACAAGATCGACCGATGTCACACTGCCGCTGGCCAGCCGAAACAGCAGGCTGGTCATGGTGGGCAGAGGGGGTGTGGGCGCGGCAGGCGCTGGAGGCATGGTGGTCTCAGCCATCAATTTCGACAATATCGCGGCGCTGCCTACCAGCCCTGTCAGAACACGGTGCGAAACTGGGCGGATGCGCCTGTACCGCGATCGCGCGGTGGTGCTTCGTCAGCACAAGCTCGGCGAGGCCGACCGGATCGTCACCCTGCTCACCCGCGACCACGGGTTGGTCCGCGCGGTGGCCAAGGGGGTCCGGCGCACTCGCAGCAAGTTCGGTTCCCGGTTGGAGCCGTTCGCGCACATCGACGTTCAACTGCACCGCGGCCGCAATCTCGACATCGTCACCCAGGTGCAGGCCATCGACGCGTTCGCCTCCGACATCGTCAGCGACTACGGCCGCTACACCTGTGCGTGCGCGGTGCTGGAGACCGCGGAACGGCTGGCGGGCGAGGAGCACGCGCCGGTGCCCGCCCTGCACCGGCTGACGGTCGGCGCGTTGCGGGCGGTGGCCGACCGCAACCGCCCATGGGAACTCGTCCTGGACGCTTACCTGCTGCGGGCCATGGGAATCGCCGGATGGGCACCCGCGCTCACCGAGTGCGCCCGCTGTGCCACGCCGGGGCCGCACAGGGCGTTCCACATCGCCGCAGGCGGCAGCGTGTGCATGCACTGCAGGCCGGCAGGATCGACCACCCCGCCGCAGGCGGTGCTCGACTTGATGTCGGCGCTCTACGACGGCGACTGGGACACCGCGCAGGCATCGCAGCAGTCGCATCGCAACCAGGCCAGCGGGCTGGTGGCCGCGCATCTGCAGTGGCACCTGGAACGTCAACTCCGCACGTTGCCGCTGGTCGAGCGTGTGTACCGGGTTGATCGCGCGGTCGCCGAGCACCGCGTCTCGCTGTTCGGGCAGGATGTCACCCGTGGCGATGAAAAGGGCGGCCAAGACCACGTACCCACAGCTGCCTCCGGCGCCTGACGACTATCCGACCTTTCCCGACAAGTCGAGCTGGCCGGTCGTCTTTCCGCCGCTGCCCCCGCACAGCAACGGCAGGTTCGCCCGTCCGCCACAGCACACGTCGAAGGCCGCCGCCCCCGAGATCCCGGCCGACCAGGTGCCCAAACACGTCGCGGTCGTGATGGACGGCAACGGCCGCTGGGCCACCCAGCGTGATCTGCACCGCACGGAGGGCCACAAGATGGGCGAGGCGGTGCTCATCGACATCACCTGCGGCGCCATCGAAATCGGCATCAAGCATCTGACCGTCTACGCCTTCTCGACGGAGAACTGGAAGCGCAGCACCGAAGAGGTCCGCTTCCTGATGGGGTTCAACCGCGAGGTGGTCCGGCGCAGGCGCGAGAACCTCAACGACATGGGTGTGCGGATGCGCTGGGTGGGCTCGCGTCCGCGCATGTGGCGCAGCGTCATCAAGGAGTTCGACATCGCCGAGCAGATGACGGTCGGCAATGACGTCATCACCATCAACTACTGCGTGAACTACGGCGGCCGCACCGAGATCGTCGAGGCCGCACAGGAACTCGCGCAGGAGGCAGTAGACGGCAAGCTCAAGCCGAACCGGATCAGCGAGGCGGCGTTCGCCAAGCATCTGCACCGGTCCGACATCCCCGACGTCGACCTGTTCATCAGGACGTCGGGGGAGCAGCGCGCGAGCAACTTCCTGCTCTGGCAGGCGGCCTATGCCGAATTCGTCTTCCAGGACAAGCTGTGGCCGGACTACGACCGCCGCGACCTGTGGGCGGCGTGCGAGGAATACGTGAACCGCAACCGCAGATTCGGCCGAGCCTGATGTCGCTTGCCGACCGGTTGCGGACGGCACTCGACGGCGTGCTGCCGTACGAGGAGGAAGACGACGGCGCGCTGACCGTTCACCGCGACCACACGTTCGCGTCGCTGCGGGCGGTGGCGATCGCCGAGGGTCTCGAGATGGTGTCGCTGACTCAGATACTGGCGTGGGATCTACCGCTGGACAACGAGATTCGTGACAAGGTCGCCAAGCTCGCACACGACACGGTGCTTGGCACGGTGTCGCTGGCCGAGCATGTCGCAGGCGGTGACCTGGCTGACGTCACGCTGCGGTACAACTTTCCGGCCGCCGGTCTGACCGACGAGGCGCTGCAGACGCTGATCATGATGGTGCTCAGCGCGGGCGCCGATGTGCGCAGTCAACTGATCGGCGACGCCGACGCTTAGTCCGGCGCGCAGCCGCCGCACACGCCGAAGATCTCGATCGTGTGGCTGACATCGGAGAAGCCGTGTTCGCGTGCGACGTCGGCCGCCCACGTCTCCACCTGGCCGCCCTGCACCTCGACCGTGCAGCCACACACGCGACACACAAGGTGGTGGTGGTGATGCTCGGAGCAGCGCCGGTACACCGATTCGCCGGTGTCGGTGCGCAATGTGTCGACCAATCCGGCCGTGGCCATCGACTGCAGGGTGCGGTACACGGTGGTCAGCCCGATGCCCTCGCCGCGCCGCCGCAGTTCGTCGTGCAGGTCCTGTGCGGAGCGGAAGTCGTCGAGCTTCTCGAGCAGCGCCGATATCGCCGCGCGCTGCCTAGTGGCGCGCACGCCGGGCGTGCGGCAGCTCACTCGTTGTCCTCCGCGGCGTGCGTCACGGCGGCGACCACGATGTGGGCCAGATGGTGATCGACGAGGCGGTAGAGCACTTCACGGCCCGAGCGTTCGCCTGCCACCACGCCCGCGGCCTTGAGGATGCGCAGGTGCTGGCTCACCAGCGGCTGAGGCACCCCGAGAGCGTCGACGAGTTCGTGCACGCAGCGCGACGACTCACGCAGCTGCAACACGATCGCGATCCGCACCGGCGCGGCGAGCGCGCGAAGCAGGTCGCCCGCGGTGTCGAGCACCTCTCGTGGCGGCAGATCCGGGAGCGGGGCATCGCCGTGCTGGTGGTGGTCGTCGACCTGCGGCCCGAAGGTGGAAACCGTTTTCATTATGTCCGCCACGATACATGCGTGAACACGCATGTCAACGGCGTCGCGTCGGTATCGATTGTCGCGGCGACGTGCGGGTAACTCGCCGCAACAAACGCATCGTTACGCTTTCACCCGTGGCGTCCATCATCGACACCGTTGCAAACCTGGCCAAGCGCCGTGGTCTGGTGTACCAGTCCGGCGAAATCTATGGCGGCACCAAGTCCGCTTGGGACTACGGCCCTTTGGGTGTCGAGCTCAAGGAGAACATCAAGCGCCAGTGGTGGCGGTCGGTGGTCACCAGCCGTGACGACGTCGTCGGTCTCGACAGCGCGATCATCCTGCCGCGCGAGGTGTGGGTGGCGTCCGGGCACGTCGAGGTGTTCAACGATCCGCTGGTGGAGTGCCTGAACTGCCACAAGCGGCACCGGCAGGATCACATGCAGGAGGCCTACGCGGAGAAGAAGGGAATCGACGACCCCGACTCCGTGGCGATGTCGGAGATCGCCTGTCCCGACTGCGGCACCAAAGGTCGGTGGACCGAGCCGCGCGACTTCAACATGATGCTCAAGACCTACCTCGGCCCGATCGAGACCGAGGAGGGCATGCACTATCTGCGGCCCGAGACCGCGCAGGGCATCTTCGTCAACTTCGCCAACGTCGTCACGACCTCGCGCCGCAAGCCGCCGTTCGGCATCGGCCAGATCGGCAAGAGCTTCCGCAACGAGATCACGCCGGGCAACTTCATCTTTCGCACCCGCGAGTTCGAGCAGATGGAGATGGAGTTCTTCGTCGAGCCGGATTCCGCCCGTGAGTGGCATCAGTACTGGATCGACACCAGGTTGGCGTGGTACGTCGACCTCGGCATCGCGCGCGACAACCTGCGGCTGTTCGAGCATCCGAAGGAGAAGCTGTCGCACTACTCGGATCGAACGGTGGACATCGAGTACAAGTTCGGCTTCCAGGGCAACCCGTGGGGCGAGCTGGAAGGTGTCGCCAACCGCACCGACTTCGACTTGTCAACGCATTCAAAGCATTCCGGCGTCGATCTGTCCTTCTATGATCAGGCAACCGACACCAGGTACGTGCCGTACGTGATCGAGCCCGCAGCCGGGCTGACGCGGTCGTTCATGGCGTTTCTCGTCGACGCGTACTCCGAGGACGAGGCGCCCAATGCCAAGGGCGGTGTCGACAAGCGCACCGTGTTGCGGCTGGATCCGCGACTTGCGCCCGTCAAGGCGGCTGTGCTGCCGCTGTCGCGCAATGAGGACCTGTCACCCAAGGCGCGTGACCTCGCCGCGGAGCTGCGCAGGTCGTGGAACGTCGAATTCGACGACGCCGGCGCGATCGGTCGGCGCTATCGCCGCCAGGACGAGATCGGCACGCCGTTCTGTGTGACGGTCGACTTCGACACGCTCGACGACCACGCCGTCACGATCCGCGAACGGGATGCGATGTCGCAGGAACGCATTGCGCTCGACGCCGTGTCCGACTACCTCGCGGTGCGACTCAAGGGCAGCTAGCTTTCTCGCGAGGAGAGCGTGACCCCGTCAGAAGCGGCCGCCACCGCCACCGAGCCCGCCGCCCCATCCCGACCCGCCATAGGACGTCGAGCTCCAGCCGCCGCCCATGCTGCCGCCGAGCCCGCCGCGCATGGAGCCGGACAGGATGTTGCCGAGGATGATGCCGCCGAGCACCGCGCCCATGTTGTTTCCGCCGGTGCTGCCGTATTGCCCGGCGTATGCGCGCTGCGCGGATTGCGTGTCCGCGGTCGCCATTGACTGCGCCTGCGACGCGAGCATCGCCGCGCCGTTCGCATGGGCGATTGCCTCGTTGAGATTGGTTCGCCGCTTGTCCTGCGCGGCCTGTAGCTGCCGCACCGCCTCCGCGAGCCGGGTGCGCGCCTCCGGGCCGATGCTTCCGCGGCGCGTGTCGATGTAATCCGACACCGCCCGAACCTTTGACTGAGCGGCGAACAGCGCCTGGTCGAATGAGCGGCTGAGCCGCTCTGCCGCCTCGCGTTCCTCGGCGACGCTGGCCAGCAGCCGGTCCAGCTCGGCGTCGGCCTGCGTCAACGTGGTGAAGGCGCCCAACGGGTCGGTGGTGCCTGCACCTTGCGCGTCGGCGACAGCCTTCACCGCAGAGTCGCGGGCCACGCCGAGTTCCTTGGCGTGGGCCGTGTTGCCTTGCGAAAGTAAGCTTCCCGCGATCTTGATGCCTTTCTGGATGTCGGCGACCGCCGACGGCAGGGTAGCGATCGCGCGGTTGATGTCGGTCCCTGCACTCGACACCGCATCCAGCAGTGTGCGTGCCTGACCGAGTGCCGACTCCGCTGCGCGAATGGCGTCGACGAGCCCTAGCTGGCGATCCGACGGACGCGCAAGCAGGTTCCTGGCGTTGGTGATGTTCTGGTCGGCGAAGCCCAGCCGTTGTTTGGCTGTCTCGACGTTGCCCGCCACGGAAGCCAGTGCGGTATCGGAGAATTGATCGTGCAACGCGGTGAGCGCCTGCTGCGACGGTTCGAGGCGCGCGGTCAGTTCGACCATCTGCTGGGTCATCGAGTCCAGCCGGGTCGGTGCGTTGATGATCAGATCCCGAAGCTGGGCGAACGCCTCCCGCTGGGCATCGAGTTCGTGGTCGGCCTTTGCCGCCGCCACGATCACCCGGGTCAGCAGATCACGGCGCTGCGCCACAGTCTCAGGGACAGCGTCGTCGAGGATCTGGCGCACGTTGAATGCTTGCGCCAGCGTGGTTTTCGCGTCGGCGACGGCCTTGCTGAACGGCGATGTGTCCTTGTCGCCGAACTCCTCGACCGCCAAGGTCAGTTCGTTGTCGCTCGTGCGGACGGCGTTGTCGACATCGACGACCATCGATTTGGACAGGTCGTCGAGCGCGTCGATTTGGACGGCGGCCAGCGCGTTGGGGTCGGATGGGTCGACGCGGCGCGCGGCGGCGTATTCGGCCTCCCGGCGCTTGCGCCGCCGCCGCCGGCTCCACAGCCACAGCAGCAGCACGAGGACGACGATGACGGCCACCGCGACGATCACGGCCAACGGTGAGATTCCCGGGCCGGGTGCGCTGGCGGTGTTGAGTCCCTCCGCGGCGGCCACCGCGGCGCCGGCCCAGTCGTTGGCGCGCAGCCTGGGTTCGATGGCGTTGCGGCGGATGTCGTTGGAGGCGGAGTCGCTGACGAAGTCCGTCGGCACAAGGAATGCATATGAGCGGTCCCGCGTCGCGACGGCCAGGATGGCATCGTCGGCGTCCAAGTCGCTTGTTCGCCTGGTCCTTTCGGCCCAGGCTCACCCCGCCGAGATTGTCGAAGCTGTCGACGTAGACCACCCAGAGCCTCACCCGGCGGTCGGTGTAGAGCTTGTCGACGGCCTGTTCGACGCCTGCGCGCCCCGAGCCGCTCAGTGCTTGTGCCTGGTCGGTGACGTAGCCGGGCAGCCGGAACGGCGGTGTGCTGCCCGCGGTCGGCGCCAGCAGAACCCCGGCGGCCAGAATCGCGAGGACCAGGCTGAGCAATCGGGCGATGCGCATGATCGTCAATGTAGTGCGCGCCCAGGCACAGACACCCGGTACCGGCGAAGACTCCTGGCAGACTGTGCGTCGGTGGCCATGAACAAGGACGCATACGACGAGTTCGACCGGCAGCGCCTGGTGGTCGAGCCGCCGAAGATCGCCGCGTTGCCGGGGACGGACTCCGAACACCGCACCGATTTCGCCCGTGACAGGGCCAGGGTGCTGCACTGCGCGGCGTTGCGGCGGCTGGCCGACAAGACACAGGTGGTCGGTCCGCGGCAGAGCGATACCCCGCGCACCCGGTTGACGCATTCGTTGGAGGTCGCGCAGATCGGCCGCGGCATGGCGATCGGGCTGGGCTGCGACCCCGACCTCGTCGACATGGCCGGGCTGGCCCACGACATCGGCCACCCGCCATACGGACACAACGGCGAGCGCGCGCTCAACGAGATCTCCGACGCGCACGGGGGATTCGAGGGCAATGCCCAGAACTTCCGCATCCTGACCCGGCTCGAGCCGAAAGTCCTTGATCCTCAAGACCATAGCGCCGGGCTGAATCTGACCCGCGCGGGCCTCGACGCTGTCACGAAGTACCCGTGGCAGCGGACTCCGCATCGCAACAAGTTCGGTTTCTACGGCGACGACATGGCGGCGGCCGACTGGATGAGAGACGGAGCGCCGGAATTCCGCCCCTGCCTCGAGGCCCAGGTGATGGATTGGGCCGACGATGTGGCGTATTCGGTGCACGACGTCGAGGACGGCGTGGTGTCGGGCCGGATCGACATGCGGGTGCTCGCCGACGATGACGCCGCCGCCGAACTGGGGCGGCTGGGGGAGTCGCACGGGATGGGGGGTGGCCTGTCGGCCGACGACCTCGTGTCGGCGGCTGTGCGGCTGTCCGAGCTGCCGGTGGTCGCGGCCGTCGGCAAGTACGACGCGACGCTGGCGGCGTCGGTCGAGCTGAAGAAGTTGACCAGTGAGCTGGTCGGGCGGTTCGCGTCGGCCGCGATCGCCGCCACAAGGGCGGAGGCGGGGCCGGGCCCGCTGGTCCGCTACACCGTCGATCTGCGGGTGCCCGCGCTGGTCCGGGCCGAGGTCGCGGTGCTCAAGGTGCTGGCGCTGCAGTTCATCATGTCCGACCCGCGGCACCTGGACCTGCAGGCCAGCCAGCGTGACCGGATCCACCGGGTGGCGGAGTGGTTGTTGGCCGGTGCGCCCGGCCTCGCTCGACCCGATCTTCGTGCCCGCGTTCAACGCTGCCGCCGACGACGGCGGTCGGCTGCGGGTGGTCATCGACCAGATCGCGTCGTTCACCGAAGGCCGATTGGAGCGGCTGGAACCCGCTCTAGACTGATTCGGTGGCCGGCCGTATCCCTGATCGCGATATCGCGGCCATTCGTGAACGCGTGCAGATCGAGGACGTGGTCGGCGACTACGTTCAGCTCCGCCGTGCCGGCGCAGATTCGCTCAAGGGCCTCTGCCCGTTCCACGACGAGAAATCGCCGTCGTTCCACGTACGCCCCAACCACGGGCACTTCCACTGCTTCGGCTGCGGCGAGGGTGGCGACGTGTACGCGTTCGTGCAGAAGATCGAGCACGTCAGCTTCGTCGAGGCCGTCGAACTGCTCGCCGACCGCATCGGCCACACCGTCACATACACCGGGGCCGCGACCAGTGTGCAGCGCGACCGGGGTAGTCGCAGCCGGTTGCTCGCCGCCAACAGCGCCGCCCAGGAGTTCTACGCGGAGACGCTGAAGTCCGACGAGGCGGCGCCCGCGCGTGAGTACCTGCGCGATCGAAACTTCGACGCGGAGGCGGCGGCGAGTTTCGGCTGCGGTTTCGCCCCTTCGGGTTGGGACACGTTGACGAAACACCTGCTGCGCAAGGGCTTTGAGTTCAAGGAACTCGAAGCGGCCGGGCTGTCGCGGGAGGGCAAGCGCGGTCCGATGGACCGCTTCCACCGCAGGCTGCTGTGGCCGATCCGGGCGTCCGGTAGCGAGGTCATCGGATTCGGCGCCCGCAGGCTGTTCGACGACGACCAGAACCAGGCGAAGTACGTCAACACCCCGGAAACCGTGCTGTACAAGAAGTCGTCGGTGCTCTTCGGCCTCGACCGCGCCAAGCGCGATATCGCCAAGGGTCATCAGGCCGTCGTCGTCGAGGGTTACACCGACGTGATGGCGATGCATCTGGCAGGCGTGGCGACCGCCGTGGCTGCCTGCGGAACTGCCTTCGGCGACGAGCATCTGGCGATGTTGCGGCGACTCATGATGGACGACAACTTCTTTCGCGGCGAGTTGATCTACGTGTTCGACGGCGATGCTGCCGGGCGGGCGGCGGCCGTCAAGGCGTTCGACGGCGAGCAGAACCTGGCGGGCCAGTCGTTCGTCGCGGTCGCATCCGACGGTATGGACCCCTGCGATCTGCGGCTGAAATCAGGTGACGGAGCACTACGCGACCTGGTGGCACGCCGAACTCCGTTGTTCGAGTTCGCAATTCGCACTGCGCTTGTCGACTACGACCTCGAAAACGCCGACGGTCGCGTCACCGCGCTACGCCGCTGCGTGCCGATGGTGGCGCGGATCAAGGACCCGTCGCTGAGGGATGAATACGCACGCCAATTGGCCGGCTGGGTCGGTTGGGACGACGTGGCCCAGGTGCTCAGCAGGGTCCGCGACCATGCGAAGGGCGGCAAACAGGCTTCGGCGCAGGGAAGCCGGGCAGGCCGACCCGCCAAGGCCGCCGCCCCTGCGGTGGCACGACCCGATCCGAGGGATCCGACGCTGTGGCCGCAACGGGAGGCGCTGAAGTCCGCGCTGCAGTACGCGGCCATCGCCGGTCCGGTGTTCGACGCGCTGACGGTCGAGACCTTCACCCATCCCGGGTACACCGCGGTCCGTGCCGCCATCACGGCCGCGGGCGGCACCTCGGCGGGCGCCAAGGGTGCCGAATGGATCGAGGCGGTCCGCCAGCAGACGGGTTCGGACGCTGCCGCCAGCCTGGTCACCGAGTTGGGCGTCGAGTCGATCAAGGTCGAGGACGACGAGAGACTGCCGCGCTACATCAGCGGTGTGCTGGCGCGCCTGCAGGAAGTGGCCGTCGGCCGACAGATCGCCGAGGTGAAATCCAAGCTGCAGCGCATGTCACCGGTGGAGCAGGGCGACGAATATCACGCGCTGTTCGGCGACCTGGTCGCGATGGAGGCTTACCGCCGCAGCCTGCTGGAACAGGCCAGTGGCGACGACCTTACTGCGTAATACGCGGCCACAAGTTATGGTGTAGACGGTCTGGGACCTCTGGTGAAAGGCAATTTGGTGGCTTCGAAGACGACTCGTCGTGTGATCGCTCTGAGCGCATTCGCGGCTGCCGTGGCAGCGCCGGTCATCGCTGCGACCACGATTTCGGCGTCCGAGCCCCAGACCTACCAGGCATCTCCTGGCCAATGCCTCGCGTGGTTCGGTAACCAGGAGGACGGTAAGTGCCTGGGCTACTCGAACGGCCAGCCGATCGGCGGCGGCACGCCATGGGGCGTATACGGACCCAATAACTACCAGAACGGCGTGATGCTGCCCGGCACGACGATCAACCGGGGCATCGGCTAACGCCGCTCTTCTGCCGCCTTCTGCGGCCTCAGCACATCGGTTTCGCCGTCGATCGGCGTCAACGTCACCATCTCCGGATCCGGCGACACTCGACTAGCGATCTTGCGGCGTCCCGCCGTGATCACGGCCTTGGCTGCCGGGCTCTCCGTGACAGCGCGATAAGTGCCCGCGATCTGCTCATATCGGCGTCGGCCCGCCTTCGTACCGAACACATAGCCGACGGCCAACGCGGCGACATACCCGATCACAGGGCCCCTTCCAAACGACGGTGTGACGGTGTCCATCCTGCCTCACGGACGGGGGTGCGCGCCGGGCCGGGAGACTATTGGCGGGCCCGCCCGCACGTACGCTAAAGTCAACCCTCGGTTCGCGGAGGAAACCGGCGGGCCGGGCAATCCCCTGTAGCTCAATTGGCAGAGCATTCGGCTGTTAACCGGAGGGTTGGTGGTTCGAGTCCACCCGGGGGAGCAAGCGTTGCAGTAGGTCAGACCGTGTTTACGGTCTGACCTTTTCTGTTCGTGCGATCCGTGCTATCCGGACTGTCGGGCCGCTGCTTTTGCGTCTATCCATCAGCACAAACACCTGGATACAGCAATGACGAAAACACATACTGCCCCGGGGTTCTGGTCCCACTAACCAGACCAGTTGCAAGAGACCGGGTTTGGATTCAATACATCGAAGTCGAATCCTCTATTAGTGCGAAATCTGCCGAAACGCCCTCCGACGCGTTCGACAATGTGTGCGGCGGCGAACGGTCTGACTGACCCCCGGAGCTGCGCTCGTGCGGTTCCCTGGACCGGCCACTTCACTCGCGGCCGGAATATCCGACGCCCACGAAGGGGGTTTCCAGTGTCCGAGCAGGAAAACAAAGAACTCATCAAAAAGGGTTACGCGGCTTTTGCTGCTGGTGATGTTCAAACGGTGATGGATCTGTTCGACGACGACGTCGAATGGGTGCAGCCAGGCGCGAGTGCCGTCAGCGGCACCTTCCACGGCAAGACCGAAGTGATGGAGTACATGGGTCGATTGGCTGAAAGAGCGCTCAGCGTGAATCTGAAGAGGCTCATTGCTGAGGGCGACACCGTCGTCGCTATCACCGACGTGACCGTCGACGGTCAGACCGGCGAGGACGCCGACGTGTTCACCATTCGCAATGGCAAGACCGTCCGCGCCGAAATGCATGGAGACACGGCCTTGATGGAGCGCGTCTTCGGGAAGAAGGAACTCGCCGCGGGCTGACCCAGCGGGATCGACAGCAAGCAGGCGTCATCGATTGATGACGCCTGCTTCTTGTTTGCCAAACATGATCTGCTGAACCGTTAACCCGGCAGCAAAGGGGAGAGAGTATGGGGGTGGGTGGATTGTTAAAGCCGACGGTCGTCTTCTGATCGGCCAACTCCGCAGTCCGTAAGCTCTGGGCATGCGACCACTTCGCCTGCTCGCGGCCCTGCTGGCCATTGGACTGTTCGCCATCGGTTGCGGCTGGAGCCCGCCGGGCCCGGCGCCGACCAGCACCCAGGCCTGCGGGTCGACCGACGCTCCCAGCCCGGAGGTCGTTTCGCAGGCGATCGCGGGCCTGCCGCAGGCGCAGTGGAAAGAGTCGGCGCGCGGCAATACGCCGGACTGCCGCCTGAACTGGGTGGTGGTGACTGCGGGCGATGCGTCGGACAGCCCGATGCAGGTGCTGTTCTTCGACCGCAACAACCCGCTCGGTCCGGCAACGCCCGAGCCGCGCACGTACATCAACGTGATCTCGACCGGCAACGACACCGCGCAGGTGCAATACCAGTGGCGACAGGGTCAGGATCCGGCCTGCTGCCCGACCGGCATCGGCACGGTCCGTTTCCAGGTCGGCGAGGACGGCAAGATCAAGTCGCTCGACCCGATCCCGAATCCCTAGTCACACTCCGCGAACACTGCCGCCGTCGATCGACCGCGCCACCACCGACACAGTGGCGACAGCTACTTCGGCTCGATGGTGCCGGAGCTGATCGCGTCCTTCTCCTGCTGTTCGTCGGCGTCGGGGATGTGCTCCGGGTGCAGCATCTCGGCGTACCGCAACTGCTCGGGGACGCCGAATCCGTCGACGAGTAGCTCGGCGTACGGACGGAGGTTGCGGCAGCGTTCGTTGATGCCGCGGGTCACCGCCTTGGCGCGTTCCGTCGACAGGAAACGGTGCTCCATGAACCAGGCGCGGTCCTTCTCGATCATCGACAGTGCGTACAGGTCGCACACCAGGTTGAGGACCTCGCGGGCCTCATCGTCCTCACACGAGTCGATACCTGCGACGAACGACTCGAGGGTGATCCGCTCGATGTGTGCCCGCGCCGTGTGCAGAACGTGGTCCTGCACGGAGTTGAAGGCTTCGAAGGGGGACATCTCCTTGGACTTACCCTGAAGACGCCGCGCCACCGACGCGATCATGTACTCCTCGCGGTCCTCGAACATCTTCACCTGGGTGCCGCGGTTGAAGAGGCTGCCCTCCTCCTCGTTGTCCTGGCGCGTGTCGACGATGGTCTGCATGATCGTCTGCGCCGCAGTGCGTTTCAGCACCCGTTCACCCGCGAAGTTGGCGGCGAACCTGACCCATTCGACCGGGCTCATGCCCTTGATGTCGTCGGCGTAGGCCGTCAGCAGTTCTTTGGCCACCAACTGGGTCAGCACATGGTTGTCGCCCTCGAACGTGGTGAACACGTCGGTGTCGGCCTTCAGCGCGATCAACCGGTTCTCGGCGAGATAGCCTGCGCCGCCGCAGGCTTCACGCGCCTCCTGGATGGCGCGGGTGGCGTGCCAGGTGTTGGCCGCCTTGAGTCCAGCCGCACGGGCTTCCAACTCGCGCTGTTCCTCGACGTCGGGGTCGTCCGATGTCTGCAACTCGTGGCACTTCGCGACAAGCTCGTTCTGGGCGAACTGCAGCGCGTAGGACTGCGCGATCAGCGGGAAAAGCCTGCGTTGATGCACGAGGTAATCCATGATCAACACTTCGTGGTCATCGCCAGGAGCTTCGAACTGCCTGCGCTCCAACGCATACCGGACTGCGATGTCGAGTGCCACCCGAGCTGCCGCACCGGCGCTGCCGCCCACTGTGACGCGGCCGCGGATCAGCGTGCCCAGCATCGTGAAGAACCGGCGGCCCGGGTTCTCGATCGGCGACGAGTACGTACCGTCCTCGGCGACATCGGCGTACTTGTTCAGCAGGTTGTCGCGCGGAATGCGAACGTTGTCGAACTGGATGCGGCCGTTGTCGACGCCGGGTAGGCCGCCCTTGTAGTGGCAGTCCGACGTCGTCACGCCGGGAAGGTCGTTGCCGTCGTCGTCACGGATCGGCACGACGAAGCAGTGCACACCGTGACCCTCCCCGTCGGGCGTGATCAACTGCGCGAAAACGGCTGCCACCCGCGCGGTTTCGGCGGCGCCGCCGATGTAGTCCTTGCGCGATGTACGGGTGGGGGAGTCGATGACGAACTCCTGCGTCGCGGGATCGTACGTCGCGGTCGTCTCCAGCGCCTGGACATCACTGCCGTGGCCGGTCTCGGTCATCGCGAAGCATCCCAGTAGCTCCAGGTTGATGATCTTCTGGACGTAGGCCTTGTGATGCCGTTCCGTGCCGAGGTTCTCGATCGCACCGCCGAAAAGGCCCCATTGCACGCCGGCCTTGACCATCAGCGACAGGTCGGACATCGCCAGCATCTCGATCTGGGTGACCGCCGCGCCCACGTCGCCGTTGCCGCCGTATTCCTTCTTGAAGCCGTCCTCGGCGGCGCCGCGCGCGGCCATGATCCTCAGCTGTTCGCCCACCTTCGTGCGGGCGATGACGGTGTTCGGGGTGTAATGCGGCTTGAAGATCTCGGTCGAGAGCTCCTCTCGAACCCTGTTCTTCACATCGCGCCAGCGGCCGTCCAGTGTGTTGCGTAGATGCTCCGCAGTGGTGGTCATACCCCTGACGGTAGCCCGTAGGCGCTCCGCGGAAACTGTGATGTGGCAAACGTAGGCAAACCTCGCTAGACCTGGCTAAACCGATCGCGTTGAATCTCAGCCATGGTCGAGGCCAACGATGCGGCGCTCTCGCCGACGGGTATGCCCCATTCCGGCGGGCACCGGCACTCGGACGTATCCGGCGGCTGGCTTCGCGCGGCCACCTTCGGTGCGATGGACGGACTGGTCAGCAACACCGCACTGATCGCGGGCGTGGCCGCGGCGGCGAGCGCCCACACCGTCGTCATCAGCGGTGTGGCGGGCCTGCTCGCGGGCGCGTTCTCGATGGCGCTCGGGGAGTACACGTCGGTCACCACCGCAAACGAACAGATCGACTCCGAGGTCCGGGTGGAACGCCGGGCATTCGAGCGCCACCCCAACGCGGAGCGCGCCGAATTGGTGGCGATGCTCGTCAGCCTCGGCATGAGCCGGGAGACCGCCGCGCAGGCCACCGAGGAGATCCATCGCGACGAGGCCCGGGCGATCAACTTCCACCTCGTTCAGGAGCTGGGAGTCAATCCGTCCGAGAAGCCGTCCCCGTGGATCGCGGCGATCTCGTCGTTCGTCATGTTCGCGATCGGCGCGATCGTGCCACTCGTCCCGTATCTACTCGGTTTCGAATCGCTGTGGGCCGGGATTGCCTGCGGCGGCGTCGGCCTGGCGATCGCGGGCGGCCTCGCCGCGAAGTTCACCGGCCGCCCCATCTGGTGGGCGTCGCTGCGGCAGCTGTTGTTCGGCGGTGTCGCGATCGCGGCCACCTATGTGGTTGGCACGCTTGTCGATTCGGTCCTCTGAGAGCGATTTCGGCGCGCTCGCGTGCGCTGAGCGTCGATTAGCGCGCCGAAATCACGTCTCGCTGCCGATGGTGCGGCTGCCACTGACCGGTCAAGCTATTTGACGGATGGTTTCGGGGCTGCCGCGTCGTTGAGGAGTTCGCGCATCACACGAACGGCGTCCTTCAGGGTCTGCCGGTCGGCGTCATCGAGCCGCTCCAGGTACGGGTCGATTGCGGCGCCGCGGTCAAGGCGAACCTGCCGCAGCATGTCGACGCCCTTCGGGGTGATGCGGATCAGCACAGCCCGTGCATCGTCGGGATCGACGGTGCGTGACACCAACCCCGCGTCCTCCAACCGGCGGACCTGCATGGTCATCGTCGGCTGTGAACAGTGATCGAGCGCGGCGAGATCGGAGATGCGCGCAGCGCCCTGATCCTCGATCGTGGACAGCAGGCGGCCCTGCGCGAATGGCAGCGGTATGCGGGTGCGCTGCGACGCCAGCCGGTTGAGACGGGCCACCACAGCCAGCAGGTCTGCGCCAAGGGTTCGGGTCACCACACCATAATTACATAGTTTCGCTATGCGTATCAAACGCGCGGCCGCGTGTCGGCACTCACAGCTCCGCCGGAGGTCTATTTAGCCACGACTGGCAGAATCGTGAAATGACTGCGACCCGCCGCTCGAGCGAGGCTCGGCGGCGGGGTTCGCTGCAGCCCGTCGAGCTGGCGCACGCCTCGGTAATGGCCGCGCTGTGTGCGGCCACCGCCATCATTGCGGTCGTGGTGCCGTTCGCCGCCGGGATATCGCTGCTCGGCACGGTGCCGATGGGCCTGTTGGTCTACCGGTTCCGGATTCGGGTGCTGATCGCCGCGACTGTCGCGGGCGCCACGATCGCGTTCCTGATCGCCGGCATGGGCGGCTTCATGACCGTGATCAACTGCGCCTACATCGGCTTGCTCATCGGCCTCATCCTGCGGCGGGGCCGCGGCACCCTGACGGTCATCGCCGTCGGGCTGGTGGCGGGTGCGGCGTTCGGTGCAGCCGTGGTGGCGGCGCTGGCGGTTCTGGTCCGGCTGCGACACCTGATCTTCGAATCGATGACCGCCAACGTCGAAGGCATCGCGGCGTTCATGGCGGGCCTGCCGAAGTGGTGGTGGCTGCCGGACCTGGACGGCCTGGCCGAGCGGCTGAAGAACGGCTTCGCCACCGCGCTTCACTACTGGCCCTTCCTGCTCGGCGGGTGGTCGGTGGTCATCATCACCGTCGTGATGCTGGTCGGATGGTGGGCGCTGGCGCAGGTGATCAGCCGGCTCGTCGTGATTCCCGACGTCCACAAACTCGACTCCGCGCCCGACACCTCACCGATCGCGCCCGTTCCGGTGCGGCTCACCGACGTCCGATTCCGCTATCCCACCAGCGACCATGACGCACTAGGCCCCGTGACGCTGAGCATCGAACCCGGCGAACACGTCGCGGTGACCGGGCCCAACGGCTCGGGCAAGACGACGCTGATGCTGATGCTGGCCGGACGCGAACCGTCGTCGGGCACCGTCGGCCGTCCGGGCTCGGTCGGGCTCGGCCGACCCGGCGGCACCGCGGTCATCCTGCAGCACCCCGAAAGCCAGGTGCTCGGCACCCGGGTCGCCGACGACGTGGTCTGGGGGCTGCCGCCGGGCACCACCACCGATGTGACGCAACTGCTCACCGAGGTCGGTCTCGACGGCCTTGCCGAACGCGACACCGGCGGGCTGTCCGGCGGCGAGCTGCAACGCCTCGCCGTTGCAGCGGCGCTCGCGAGGGAGCCGTCGCTGCTGATCGCCGACGAGGTGACCAGCATGGTCGACCAGCAGGGCCGCGATGGGCTGCTGGCCGTGCTGTCCGGACTGACCGAACACCACCGGATGTCGTTGGTACACATCACCCACTACAACGACGAGGCAGACTCTGCCGAGCGCACGATCGACCTGACCGGGAGCGGCGGTGCATCCGACAACACGGAGATGGTCGAGACGACCGATGCCCCCGCCGCCAAAGGCCCGCTCAAGCCCCGCCGTGACGCTCCGGTGCTCGAACTGATCGACGTCAACCACGAATACGGCAGCGGAACGCCTTGGGCCACAGAAGCATTGCGAGATATCAACTTCGCCGTCCATGAGGGTGACGGCGTGCTGATTCACGGCCTCAACGGATCGGGAAAGTCCACCTTGGCGTGGATCATGGCCGGGCTGGCCGAGCCGACGAGTGGCAGCTGCCTTCTCGACGGTGAGCCCGCCGCCGACCAGGTGGGGGCCGTGGCCATCTCGTTCCAGGCGGCACGACTGCAGTTGCTGCGCAGCCGCGTGGACCTGGAAGTCGCATCGGCAGCGGGGTTCTCGCCCCGCGACCGCGCGCGGGTGATCACGGCGCTCGGCTCCGTCGGCCTGGACGCGTCTCTGGCGGACCGGCGGATCGACCAGCTCAGCGGCGGACAGATGCGTCGCGTGGTGTTGGCGGGCCTGCTGGCGCGGGCCCCGCGGGCGCTGATCCTCGACGAGCCGCTGGCCGGACTAGACGGCGCCAGTGCCCGCGGACTGCTACGCGTGCTGGAGCGACTGCGGCGCGACGACGGGCTGACCGTGATCGTGATCTCTCACGACTTCACCGGGCTCGAGGATCTGTGCCCACGCATCCTGCACCTGCAGGACGGCGTGCTGGCGACCGCACCGACGACGGCGGGAGGTGTGTCATGACCGCACCCGCACGCAAGCAACAACGGCGGCCAGTCGTGCTGCTGCGCCCTGTGCCCGGCCGCACCGTCATCCACGACCTGTGGGCAGGCACGAAACTCATCGTGGTGGCGGCGATCGGCCTGTTACTGACGTTCTATCCCGGTTGGGTGCCGATCGGCGCGGTCGCGGCCCTCGTGCTCGTCACGACGCGGCTGGCCCGCATTCCGCGGGGTGTCCTGCCGTCGGTGCCCCGATGGCTGTGGTTCCTGTTGTTACTTGGCGGGGTCACCGCGGCATTGTCCGGCGGAACTCCCTTCGTCGAACTCTTCGGGCTCGACCTCGGCCTGGGTGGTCTGCTCAAGTTCCTGCGAATCACCGCACTGTCGATCGTGTTGCTCGCACTCGGTGGCATGGTGTCGTGGACGACCAATGTCGCCGAGATCGCACCCGCCGTAGCGAAACTCGGCAGACCGTTGCGCTTGTTGCGGGTACCGGTCGATGAATGGGCCGTGACGCTCGCGCTTGCTCTGCGCGCCTTCCCGATGCTGATCGACGAATTCCGCACCCTGTATGCGGCGCGCAGCCTGCGTCCCAAAACGGTGCTGACGACGCGACGGGCCCGCCGACGCCGTTGGGCGCTGGAGGCGGTCGACCTGATCGCGGCGGCGGTCATTGTCGCGCTTCGGCGTGCCGATGAAATGGGCGACGCGATCACTGCGCGCGGGGGCGCCGGTCAGATCTCCGCGGCACCGTCGGGACCGGAACGGCGTGACTGGGTGGCTCTTTCGGTCGTCGCGCTGGTGTGCGGCGCGGCGCTGGCGCTCGAACTCACGCTGCTGGGAACGAGTTAACGCTCCGCTGCGGCGTTCGCGGCCGCCTGGGCGTTGCCCAGTGTGGTGGCCACATCGGTCCGCCCGAGGAACATCTCGTCGAAATAGGGCTGCAACGCCTGGTAGCCGGCGGGGAACCCGGGGCCGCCTGGCGCGGGTATCCGCGGGCCTTCGAGCACCTCGAAGAACGCGTTGACGTCGACACCGCGTCCAGCCCAGTAGTCGAAATAGCCGCGTTGGGCCGCCAGGACGGCCGGGATGGCCGCGCCGCTGGCACCCAGGTACTGATTGCCACGTACGCTGCCCATCCAGGTCAGCACCTGCCGCACGGCATCGGGATGCGGTGTCGCCGAATTTCCCGCCGCTGCAATGCCGTTGGTGACGCTTACCCGCCCGACGGGGCCGACAGGCATCGGGACCACACCCCACCGGAAACGGCTTTGTTCTGCGATCGTCGCGAGGTTGTAGGTGCCGGACTGAAACAGCGCCATCCTGCCCTGCAGAAACTGATTGCGGGAGAAGTCGCCGTTGTCGTTCGTATCCGACGCGGGCGGTGCGACGTGATCGTCATTGATCAGACGCACGAGATAGTCGAACGCTGCGACAGAACCCGGGTTGTCGAAGGCGAACCGGTCACCGTCGGAGAACATGCCGCCCGCCGAACCGATGTAGTTCAGGTAGACGCCCTGAAGATCGTTGGCGGCGTTGTATCCCCATTGCCGGATGCGTCCAGCGTCGAACCCGGGTTCGTCGGCTCGTCGGCCGTTCGCGTCGACGGTCAACCGGGCCAGCAGCGGCCGCAGTGTGTCGACGTCACCCGGCGACCAGCGCATCGTGAGCAGTTGTCTGAGATCGACGCCCGCGGAGTCGAGAAGGTCAGCGTTGAAGTACACCGCGATGCCCGCATCGGTCAGTTGGGGTACGCCCCACAGCACGCCATCACGGGTGAACTGATCCACGACCGACGGCTCCCAGCCGCTTGCGGCGTTAGCCCCCAATGCTTTCGCGACGTCCATCAGACGACCGCTGTCGGCATATCCGGCGAAGTAGGCATTGGAGAGCCAGAAGATATCGTCTGCGCTGCCGCCTGCGGCGTCGGTGCGCAAGGTATCGAAATAGGTGGCGTAAGGCACCACATTGATCCGCACATCGACATCGGGGTGAAGCCGGGTGAACTCGTCGAACGATTCCCGGTAGGCGGCGGCGACCTGCTCATCCCACAGGCGCACGGTGACGACCGTTCGGCCCGCGGGTTCCGTGGTTCGGCCAAGCAATACAGCGGCGACGAGCAGCAACGCCATGGTGATGGCCACACCCGCCGCGGCCGTCGTGGAAACCTTGGGGCGCAGTGTCATCGAAGTCCCGTGACCACGATCGAGCGGACGATGTGCCTGCCGAGCGCGACGAACAACACGACGAGGGGAACGATCGCGACGGTCGTCGCGGCCATCACCAACGTCCACTGCGCGTTGTAGCGGGACTGTAGGCCCGCCGTCGCCACCGTGAGCACCTGCCATTTGGCGCCGCTGGTGATCACGAGCGGCCACATGAAGCTATTCCATTGGCTGACAACGGTGATCAGCGACAGGGTCACCAGAATCGGCTTGCTCGCGGGCACCACGACGTGCACCAGTACATCGAGGGTGTTCGCTCCGTCGATCCGGGCTGCCTTGATGAGATCGGCGGGGATCCCGCGAAAATACTCACGCAACAGGAAGATCGCATACGGGGAGCCGAACATGAACGGCAACACCAACGCCCAGAACGTATTACGCAGTCCCACCTCCGCCATCATCAGGTACAGCGGCACCACCGTCACCGTCGCGGGGACCATCAACGTGGCGAGATACACCCAGAACAAGGCGTCGCGGCCGGGAAACTCCAGTCGTGCGAACGCATATGCCGCGAACACCGAGAAGGTCAGCTGGCCCACCAGAATGACGGCGGTCATCAGGGCGGTCACCACCAGCGCCCGGCCGAAACCCGCATCGGCCAATCCTGTGTAGTTCTCCACCGTCGGTGGCTTCGGCAAGGAGAGCGGCGTGCCGGTGTTGAACTGCTCGGCCGACGTGAACGAGGTCATCAGCCCGAGGCTGAACGGCACCAGCGTGATCAGCGCACCCGCGGCCAGTCCGGCGTAGATCACGGGCGCGGACGCCGCCCGGCTAAACGACGTCATAGGTGATCCGCCGACGGAAGTAGAGGTGCTGGACGAGCGTCACACCGACAAGTGCGACGAAGAGCACCGCCGCCATCACCGCCGCGCGCCCGACCGCGGCGGACCCGAACGCCTCGGCGTAGATGCGGTGCGCGATCAGGTCGGTGCGGCCCTGCGGGCCGCCTGCGGTGAGCGCATAGACGGTGTCGAACACCTGCGCGGCGCTGATGACGCCCGTGACGAGCACGAAGAACAGGGTCGGCCGCAACATCGGCAGCGTGATGCGGCGGAATCGCTGCCAGGCGTTTGCGCCGTCGGTGCTTGCCGCTGCCTGGATGTCGTCGGGAATGGCGAGGATGCCCGCGAGAAAGAACAGCGTCACATAGCCGACGTTGGTCCAGATCGTCACCGCCGAGACCACCGGTAGGGCCAGATCGGGATCGGTCAGCCACTCGATACGGTGGCCTAGCAGCGCGCTGACCGCGCCGTCGGTCGGGGCAAGGAGCCACCGCCACAGCACGGCTATCGCCAGCGGCGCGCAGATCCACGGCAGCACGTACAGCGTCCGGAAGAAGCCGCTGCCCGGCAGTCCGCGGGCCAGCATCGCTGCGGCGATGAGGCCGAGCACCGACTGCGCAGGCACCACGATCGCGATGAACAACGCCGTCACCAGTAGCGACGTGGCGAACGACGGGTCGGTGAGCACCGATTGCCAATTGTCCAGTCCGACATAGGTAATGGGGCCAAGCAGATCCCATCGGTGCAGGCTGAGCCACGCCACGACGAGCATGGGCAGCAGCAGGAACGTGACGACACCGAACAGGCTGGGCGCCAGCAGCGCGTACCCCGCCGCCGTTGTCCGCATCCGTTTGGCTGCCACCGAGCCATTAAAGCGGGCGCAGCGCCGTCGAACTACGGTGTTAGCCGTGACAGCATCCCGACAGGTCGATCCGGACTTCCTCGCGCTGCCGCGCCGAGAGCTTGCCGACGCCGCGCTTTCGGCCGCCGTCGCGGCCGGTGCCGACCACGCCGACCTGCGCATCCACCGCATCGTCGACGAGCAGGTGGCGCTGCGCGACGGTGAACTGGAGACCTCGGTCCTCGACCGCGACATCGGCTTGGCGGTCCGGGTGATCGTGGACGGCACGTGGGGCTTCGCCTCGCACGCCGAACTGGACGTCGACGTCGCGGCTGAGACCGCCCGGCGCGCGGTCGCGGTCGCTCGCACGCTGGCTCCGCTCAATGCCGAGACGATCGCGCTGGCTCCCGAACCGGTGTATGTCGACGCCAGCTGGGTGTCCGACTACCGGATCGATCCGTTCACGATCCCGGCGGTCGACAAGATCGGGCTGTTGGCCGAGTACTCGGGTCGGCTGCTGGCCGCCGACGGCGTCGACCACGTTTCGGCCCATGTGCACGCGGTCAAGGAGCAGACGTACTACGCCGATACGGCGGGTTCCTCGGTCACCCAGCAGCGGGTACGGGTTCAACCGGCGCTGGAGGCTGTCGCCGTCGACTCAGCGGCAGGATCCTTTGAGACGATGCGCACGCTGGCGCCGCCGACGGGGCGGGGTTGGGAGGCCGTCGCGGGAGACGATGTCTGGGACTGGTCGGCTGAGCTCGCCGAATTGCCCACGTTGCTTGCGGAGAAGATCAAGGCGCCGAGCGTCACTCCGAGACCGACCGACCTCGTCATCGACCCGTCGAACCTGTGGCTCACCATCCACGAATCCATCGGTCATGCAACCGAATACGACCGCGCGATCGGCTATGAGGCTGCGTACGCAGGCACGTCGTTCGCCACACCGGACAAGCTGAACACGATGCGCTACGGCTCGCCGGCGATGAACGTGACCGCCGACCGGACTGAACAGTTCGGCCTGGCCAGCGTCGGCTGGGACGACGAGGGTGTGCAGGCACAACGGTGGGATCTGGTGCGCGACGGCGTCTTCGTCGGCTACCAACTGGACCGGGTGTTCGCGCCGCGGCTGGGGCTGGCGCGGTCGAACGGCTGCTCGTACGCCGACTCAGCGCACCATGTGCCGATTCAGCGGATGGCCAACGTCTCCCTGCAACCTGGCGCCGATGATCTGTCTATCGACGATCTGATCGCTCGGGTCGAGGACGGGATCTACATCCTCGGTGACAAATCGTGGTCGATTGACATGCAGCGCTACAACTTCCAGTTCACCGGCCAGAGATTCTTCCGGATCACCGACGGCAAGCTCGACGGTCAGCTGCGTGACGTCGCTTACCAGGCCACCACCACCGACTTCTGGGGTGCGATGGAAGCCGTCGGCGGGGCGTCGACATGGCGGCTCGGCGGTGCGTTCAACTGCGGCAAGGCACAACCCGGACAGGTCGCACCGGTCAGCCACGGCTGCCCGGCCGCATTGTTCCGCGGCGTCAACGTGCTCAACACCCGCGTCGAAGGAGGGCGGTGACGATGATCGCTGCACAACAGGTCGTCGACATCGCGTTGGCGGAGGCGGCGCGGTTGGGCAAGGCCGACGAGACGATCGTGACGGTCACCGACGCCAGCGACGCCGCGCTGCGGTGGGCCAACAATTCGATGACCACCAACGGTGTTTCGGTGCGGCGCAGAATCACGGTGATCTCGGTGGTCCGGCGAGGCGATCGCGGACACGTGGGGTCGTTGACATCCACCGAGGTCGATCCGGGCGCCCTCCCCGCATTGGTGGCTGCGTCGCAGGAGGCTGCTCTCGCGGCGCCGGAAGCCCGCGACAGCGCACCGCCCCTTCCCGCGACTGGTGATGTAAGCGATTGGGATGCATCGATTCCGGGCACCGGCGTCGAGGTCTTCGGCGGCGTAGCCGAAGCGCTGACGCGCGCCTTCCCGCTCGCTGACACCCTGTACGGATACGCGCGCCACATCCTGGCGACGACGTTCGTCGCCACCTCGGGAGGACTGCGCAGGAGGTACACCCAGCCGACGGGCTCGGTGGAGATCAACGCCAAGCGCGACGGTGCCAGTGCGTGGGCGGGCACGAGCACACCTGACTTCGTCGATGTGCCAACCGATTCCATGCTCGACGAGTTGTCGACCCGACTCGGGTGGGCGCGGCGCACCGTTGAGCTGCCCGCGGGGCGCTACGAGACGATCCTGCCGCCGTCGGCCGTCGCCGACCTGATGATCTACCTGTCGTGGTCGATGGACGGTCGCGGAGCGCAGGAGGGACACAGTGCGTTCTCGGCGCCCGGCGGCGGCACGCGAGTGGGGGAGAAACTCACCGATCTTGCCGTGACCCTCTATTCCGATCCAGCCGCAGCGGGTCTGGAATGTACGCCTTTCGTGGAAACGGCCAGTTCCTCGGATCAGGTCTCGGTGTTCGACAACGGCATGGATGTCGACCGGGTCGACTGGATCCGCGACGGATCGATCAACGCGCTGGGCTATTCGCGGGCAGGCGCCGCCGAGTTCGGCGTTCCGGTGGCCGTCGGGGCGGACAACCTGCTGATGACCGGTGGGACCAGCAGCCTGGACGACATGGTCGCGGCTACCGAGCGGGGTCTGCTGCTCACCACGCTGTGGTACATCCGGGTCGTCGACCCCGGCGTCCTGCTGCTGACCGGGTTGACGCGGGACGGCGTATATCTGGTCGAGGACGGGCAGATCACCGGCGCGGTCAACAACTTCCGGTTCAACGAGAGCCCGCTGGATCTATTGCGCCGGGTCAGCGAGGCGGGGTCAGCGAGGTCACGTTGCCCCGGAATGGGGCGACTGGGCCACCCGAGCGCAGATGCCGTCGCTGCGGATCCCGGACTTCCACATGTCTTCGGTCAGCCAGGCGCAATAATGCGGACGTGCAGGATCTGCTGAACGGCCAGCTGGAACGACTGGTCGCCCTTCGCCACCCGAACAGGCGCGGATCTCGTCGCTGGTACGGCAGACCTGCGCGAAGGCGCTGTCACTGCCGCCGCTGCCCCCGAGGCCGATGTCGACGGGCCGACCGACGAGGCGGAGTCCATCGCGGTGGAGTTCTCCGAACAGTTCAGCGTCGACGTGTCATCGGTGAGCGACGATCTGGGGGGCCGGTTCACCTCGGCGCTCGGCAATGCGGCGTTGCCTGCGGTGATGTTGACGTACTTCGCCGACTTCCTACCGAGAGTCCGGTCCGGATTCGAAGCACTCGGCCGGCCGGTGCCGTGGAACGAGGTGCCCGAGTGGGATCACGACAGCGATCTGGGTGACCTGCTGTTCAACGAGTTTCAGCCCGGTGTCGCCCTGTGGGTGAACTCGACCCGCTGACAACGGAAATCGTGCGGCTGCGGGCGCCACGCAGCACAACTGCCGCCTGTGCAAGTCGCGGCGTGAGGACCGCGCGTTGGACGCGGGCGGGTCGGAATCCCTCTACGCGCAGATCGAGTTGTACGAGACGTCTGACTCGCTGACCGATCGGCACAAAGCGGCGCTACGGTACGTCGACGCTCTGATCTGGACACCGGCTGACATCGCGTCGGAGGTGGCGGCGGGCGTCCGCACCACTTCACCGAAGCGGAGTCCTATGAGCTGACAGTCGACGTGATGCGCAACGCGGGCAACAAGATTGCCGTCGCATTCGCAGCCGATGCGCCGAATGTGGCCAGCGGGTCGAGCGCTTCCACATCGACGAGAACGGGCAGGCAGTCGCTGGCTGAGCCTGCTCATACCTCGATGCGTGAACCCATGATCACCGTCCGGTCGCGCGGCAAGCCGAACCGTTCTGGCGCGTCCGCGGTGATGTAGGACGTCGCGATGAATAGCCGCTTTCGCCATTGCGCCATCGACTTCTTGCGCCCCCTGACGAGTTCGAGCTTGGACAGGAAATAGGACGCATCGTCGATCGCGATCTTGCCTTCGGACTGCTTCGGGGTGAGGCTGCGAAGAGCATCCAAGATATGCGTCTTCTCCATGTAGCCGTAATTCGCTGTGACGAAGACGATTCCGTCCTGCTCGAAGCCGAGTGCGTCCACCTGAATGCGATCGGCTTCCGGTGCGCGCGGCATCGGAAGGTTTCGATCGAGATGATGATCACGTGCTTGTGGAGTACGTGGGTGTGTTCGACGCACGTCCGCAACGCAAGGGGTGCGGTCTCCTTCCCGCGATTGAGGAAGACCGCGGTACCGGGGCACGGGCCAGCGGCGGCTGCCGTCGCGAACCTCATCGATGAATTCGTCGAGCGGCCCTTCGGCTTTCTCTCGTTCCACAGTGACTATCTCGCGGCCGCGGTGCCAGGTGATCATCACGGTGAATGCCACGATGCCGATCAGCAGCGGCAGCCATGCGCCGTGAACCCCCTTGGTCAGATTCGCCGCGACGAAAAGCAGATCGATCAGCAGCAATAAGCCGCCGCCGATCACCACCAGCCAGAGCGGTGCGGCCCATCGGGTCCTGGCGTAGTAGAGGAAGAGCAACAGGGTGATGGTGATCGTGCCCGTCACGGCCATGCCGTAGGCGTACGCGAGCCGTTCGGAGCTGCGGAAGACGAGGACAAGGGTGATCACCCCGACCATGAGCAGACCGTTGATCCATGGCACGTAGATCTGGCCCTCGGTCGCCGCAGACGTGTGGATCACCCGCAGCCGCGGGAGGTAGCCGATTCGGGCGGCTTGTGCCGCCACCGAGAACGCCCCGGTGATCACGGCCTGCGATGCGATAACCGTTGCGGCGGTGGCCAATAGCACCATCGGCCAGAGTGCCCAACCGGGGATCAGCAGAAAGAAGGGTGCCCGCATGGTGGACGGGTCGCCGATCAGCAGCGCCCCCTGACCGAGATAGTTGAGGGCAAGCGCGGGCAGCACCGAGAACAACCAGGCGCGGGTGATTGCCTTTCGGCCGAAGTGCCCCATGTCGGCGTAGAGCGCCTCCGCGCCGGTGACGGCGAGCACCACCGCGGTGAGCGCGAAGAAGGCGATCTCGAAATGCCCCACGATGAACGTCATGCGTAGGTCGGGGAGAGCGCCTTGAGGATCTCCGGGTGCGCGACGATACCGGTGAGTCCGCATGCGCCGATGGCGGTGAACCACGCGATCATCACCGGGCCGAACGCGCGCCCGACGATGGCGGTGCCGTGCCGTTGGACGTAAAACAGCACGACGATGATGCCGACGGTGATCGGCACGATCCATTTCTCGAAGTCCGGGTCGACGACCTCGATGCCTTCAATGGCGGACAGCACCGAGATCGCTGGAGTGATCATGCTGTCGCCGAAGAACAGCGAGGCGCCGAAGACGCCGAGCGCGGCGAGGATAAGCGCGGTGCGATGATGCGTCTCGGATCCCCAGCGGCGAAGCAGGGTGATCAGGGCCATGATGCCGCCCTCGCCGTCGTTGTCGGCACGCATCACGAGGCTGACGTAGGTGAGCGTGACGATGACCATGATCGACCAGAAGATCAGGGACACGACCCCGTAGACGTTCTGAGCGTTGAGCGGTACTGGATGGGGATCGCTTGGGCTGAACACCGTCTGCACGGTGTAGATCGGGCTGGTTCCGATGTCGCCGAACACCACTCCGAGGGCGGCGAGGACGACGACCGGCCGGATCGACTTCCCGGCGGCAGGGCGGTCTGACTGTGCGGTCTCGGTCTTCGGTTGTGACGTCATGGCGTTCTGATGGTATGTCTCCGCTGGTCGGCTGGGCGGCAACACGTGGGTGACACCCCACAGCAAAGAGGGCAGGATTGACCGCTGTGGACATCGCGGCGATCGACGAGGTGCTCTCGACGACGAGGGCGGTCCGGCGCCGGCTCGACCTCAATCGTCCGGTCGAACGTGACGTCATCCTCGAATGCCTGCGGCTGGCGGTGCAGGCGCCGACGTCCAGCAACGGCCAGAACTGGCGGTGGATGGTGGTCACCGACGCCGATAAACGGGCAGCCATCGCCGACATCTACCGCAGTTGCGGCGAGGCCTATCTGGCGCACGCCGCGAAAACCACCGAGGATCCGCAGACTCAACGGGTCTACAAAAGCGCGCATGCCCTCAGTCAGACTTTGGCACAAGTCCCCGTGCACGTGATCCCGTGCGTCGAAGGCCGCCTGAACCAACCCGAGTTGGTCGTGGCCGCGTCAGAATGGGCATCGATCATCCCAGCCGCCTGGAGCTTCATGCTCGCGCTGCGAGCCCGGGGTCTTGGATCGGTGTGGACGACGCTTCACCTCATGAAGGCCGACGAGGTCGCCGACATCCTCGGCATTCCCGACACCGTCACGCAGGCTGCGCTCTTGCCGGTCGCCTACACGATCGGCACCGAATTCGAACCGGCAGCTCGTCCGCCGGTCGAGAGATCACCTCATGGAACACCTGGGACGTGCACTGATGCGATGATTCACGGCGACATTCGCGGTCGATGCGCCGCCGCGCGAAGTATGGCGCGTGCTGCACCCACCGCCACCACCCGGGTCGAGCCTCCCGCGAATAATCGACTATCCGGCGGGGCGAATCGAGATTCTCAACGAAGGCGACGACGCGGCCAGGGGCTGGTCCGGACCTGTGTCTTCGACGTGCCCCGCTACCTGCTCTCCGGTGGAAAGGCCAGATCGTGGGAGGCGGTGACCGAGGCTCGCGTCAACGAGCTGTCCCGGTATGTGGCGATCAGCAAGCCGCTGTGGTCACGCGCCGACGGGTATCACCGGCTCGAAGAACAGCCTGACGGCACCACGCACCTGACGTTTCACGAGGACTATCACGCCTACGGCCCGGTGGCTCGGCTGCTGTTCGAACGGCCGGTGCACAGGAAGATCTCGACCGACAATCTGTCGACCTACGAACATGCGCTGAGCTTCGCGGGCCCAACGACGAGACTGTCGTGGTCGAGGACCTGAGCGCTCGACAATCCAGCCGGGCGCTAGTGTCTTAAGCCGTGCATCTGGGGCGGTAGCTCAGTTGGTTAGAGCCGTGGACTCATAATCCATTGGTCGCGGGTTCGAGCCCCGCCCGCCCCACTTCAGAGGCTATTTTTGGCCCACGCCCTGTTAGAGTCGACGTTTATTCGTTGTTTATGGCGCGGTCCAACAGGGTTGCAACCTCGGCGTGGACCCGACCTCTGGCCATATATCGATCCTGGGTCATCGATACCTTCGAGTGCCCGAGATGATGGCACCATCCGCGCCGAGAGCCCCTCGTCGTCGATCAGCGTCGCGACCGTCTTGCGGAACGAGTGGGTGGTGATCTCTGGGACGCCCAGTTCCTCGCGCACCGTGCGCCACTCCTTTCCGAATTGTTAGGGTCGCGCCAGGTGCCGGCTGTTGAAGGGAAGATCATCGGCTGTTCGCCGTAGTAGCTCACCGTGCGGCGTGTCATCAGCATGACGACGGCGAACGAGGGCAACGGCAACGTCCGCTTTCCCGCCGCCGTCTTGTTTCTCAACGCGGGCAAGCCTGTCCCGTCGCGCGGACCAGCTTGCCTCGACGGCTAGCGTGCCCGCATCGGCGTCGAAGTCCTTCCACCGCAACGCGAGTAACTCGGAGCGCCGCAAACCAGTGGCGATCAACAGCGTGACCGGGTCCACCAGATCGTGTTCATGGCAGAACGCCGAGGCCTTGATTTTGAGGAGCAGTGCGCGCAGTTCGTTGGCGCTGAGGGCTGACGCGCCCTTCGGCTGACTCTTCGCTTGTAGGGGCTGCACATCGCGCACCGGGTTGGCATTCAGGCGCTGGCCATGACGGCCAGCTGGAGGGCACCACGCAGGATTGTCTTGGCTTGTTTGGCCATCTTCGCCCCGTGTGCGGTACGCATCGACCTCAGCGCGGCGTCCAGGCGGGACGTCGATGCCTCCGTACCGTAACCCGCCGATGAACTTCTCGAGCTTCGCAGCGGCGAACTCGTAGGTGGCCAATGTGGCAGGGGAGCGACCATCTTCGGCGAGACGATCAAGGTGCTGCTGCACCAGGCGAGCTACAAGCGTCTCGGGGCCAAGCGCGTCGACTTCCACCGGGGGACGCCGTTCCGCGAGCGCTTCGCTGAGTGCATCCTCAGCCAGCTTGCCGTGTCTGTCGAACTCGTCTGGCGGCCCAAGACGTTGGACTCGACGCGTCACGCCATTGGAATCACGGAAGCGTATGCGGGCTAACCACACACCTCCGCCGAGATATTCGCGAACGATATTGCCGTGAGCGCCGATTCGGAGCGCCGGTTGTCCAGCCATCGGGCTATCGATCGCGGAGCCTGGAGGCGTAACGCCCCTGCGGAGAGTGCCAGCCGTCATCGGACCATGATAGTCAGGCGCTGTCGCGGCGGCCCTCGGTCAGTTGCGCCCTTTCCCAATCGGTCACGTCGCTCATTCGGTATCTCACGTGCCGGCCGAACTTGCCGTACCGGGGCCCTGTGCCCTTGGACGCCCACTCGGCTGGCGTCTTGACGGGCAATCCATATCGATCGGCTAGTTCCTGGCGACTGATCCACCTGTCGTCGGCGTAATTCCCCATAACGGTTACTTCCCTTCGATCCGCCCAGGATGGCGATAGGCCACACTATGGCGACTAGGCGGCCGTAGGTGTCCGGTTATTTCGGGACGCAGCACGATGCGCGAACTATCAGCCATCGGCACCCTCAAACTCCCCTCCAACGCCCACCGCCTCCTTCCACTATCCTTCTCATCACCTTCCCCGCCATCTCATCTAATCCCACCAAATCCCCTCTGTCCCATACCATTACACATACTTCCCAACTTCTTCCCCACTCAACTATCTGCACTGGCACATTTGCACAAGGGTGCGAGACTGGTTGTGGCACAGCGGGTGCCGTAACCATCGGCCGGTTGTTCGTGTTGACAGTCTCGAACTCAAGCGGTGGTCGATCAACTACTACATCGACGCGGCCGACGTCGCGCGAGCGCCCGGGATCAAGCCCGAGCCGGTGGCAGTTTGGGGGAGTACTACTCCGAGCGCGATACCCGTAGGCCAACTTGGTTGTTGTCTGGCGACACCCGCACGGTGGCGCGGCTGGTCGGTTTGACCGACAGTCAGCGCGCCGGCGGAGACGCCGATACCGAACTAGTGGCGCGGTGGCTCGACGACGGCATCGCTCCCAGCGGCGCACACGGGCGCGCATTCGGTGCGCGTGGTGTGCACGGGTTCGATCTGACGTTTTGCGCACCCAAGAGCGTCTCGCTGGTGCGCGCCCTTCTTAATGACGATGTGGTGGGCAAGGCGATCGCCAACGCTCATGCTGCCGCGCTTGCCGAGGCGATGGAGTATTTGGCCGCGCACGCTGGCTACACCCGGGTGCACAACTCTGTCACGGGGGAGAAGGACCTGGTGAAGCTGCCGGGGTTGGTGGCCGTGGCTTATCAGCATGAGACCTCGCGGTGCGGGGATCCGCATCTGCACACCCACGTCATCGTGCCTAACCGCCAAGCGCGCACCGACGGAGAGATGGTGTCGATCGACGGCACGTCGCTGTATCACGAAGCGCGCGCGGCCGGAGTGATCTATCAGGCCACCCTGCGACGCGAACTGCACCGATCCATGGGCTTCGAATGGGCGCCGGTGGACGCGTCAACCGGGATGGCCGAACTGGCCGGCGTGGACCGCGACACCGTCACCGCCTGGTCCCAGCGCTCCTCCCAGTTGCGCGAGTGGGCGGCCCACAACCTCGACGTGGCCGACGGCCCGTTATCCGCGGCGCAACTCGCGACCGCACAGAAAGCAACCAGACCGGCCAAACCCGAGGAGCTCGCCTGGGCGACGCTGCTGGAGCAGTGGCACTGCGATGCGCGCGGCCTGCACGTCGACCGCACGGCATTCCACGAAGCCCGGGCGCCACGACGCGCAGCCGCAGGCGTGCTGTCGGATCGGGCGCGTCTGGCCCAGGCGGCCGAGAAGATCGAGAAGGCGGCCTTCACCCGAGCCGACCTCGTCGAGATCATCGGCGCCCAGCTTCCTGTGGACTCTGACCAATCACCCCGGCAGATCCTCGAGGGCACCGTCGACACGATCGGTGTCCGGCTGACCGCGCCGCGGGCTTCGCATCAACGGGAAGGCCACGAGCGATTCACCCTCGACACCATCCTCGACGAAGGGCAGGCGGTACTCGATCTCGTCGATGCCCACGACGAGCGCGCCCTGCTCTGGATCAAAGACGAAGACACCGCTGGCCTGTCGCCAGATCAGAAGCGCGCGGTCGAAAACATCGGCCGCTCACCATGGCTGGTCCAACCATTGTCGGCGCCGGCCGGCGCGGCCAACACCACCTCCATGCGCGCCATCGGCGACGCCGCGACCGCCGTTACCGCGCCACCGTGCTCGTGCTGGCGCCGACCGGGAAAGCCGTCGACGTCGCGGTGCGCGAAGGCGCCGGCGACAAGGGCTTGACCATCGCCAAAGCTCTGCGATCCTTGCGGGACGGCACCTTGTCGCTGGGCTCCGCGACCGTGGTCGTCGTTGATGAGGCGGCCATGGTCGGCACCGGCGACCTGCACCAACTGCTGAGAGCCACCACAGCTGCGGGCACCAAGACGGTACTGGTCGGTGACGCCACCAGCTTGCTGGTCAAGGCCCGCGGTGGCATGTTCGCCCAGCTGTGCGCAGACCTGCCCTGGACGCAGGAACTGTCCGAGGTATGGCGTATCCGCGATTCCGACGAGCGCATAGCTTCTCTCGCCCTGCGTGACGGCAACAAAGCCCAAGTCGCCCGAGCAATCGACTGGTACCGCTCCCATGACCGGCTGCATTGCGGTGACGCCGTCACCATGGCCCACGACGCGCTTAACGCCTACCAGGCCGACCGGTCGAAGGGTTATGACGCACTGTTGATCTGTGACACCAAGGAGATGGCGCGCGCACTCAATGTTCGCCTGCACCACCAGCGGATCGGGCGCGACGACCCCACCATCACCGCCGTGAACGGACAACAGGTCGGGGTGGGTGATCTCATCATCAGCCGCCGCAACGATCCCAACATCGCCGTGCGAGACAGTCAGCGAGCTACCAAGACCGCACCATCTGTGCGCAATGGGAACCGTTGGCGGGTCGCCGCGATCGACTCGCACAACTACCGAATCGCTGCGGTGCGCCTCGATGACGGCGCCGGCGCGGTGTTCAGCGGCGACTATCTGCGCGAGCACATTAATCTCGGCTACGCGGTCACCGTGCACTCCGCCCAAGGCGTCACCGCGGACACCAGCCATGCCCTCCTGGGGGAGAACACCAGCCGAGAGCTGTTGTATGTCGCTCTGACTCGCGGCCGGCACACCAACACCGACCGTCTCTACGAACGGATCGCCGACGCCCACGAACAGCCCACGGTCCTCTGTCGCTCGTTCGCGGAAACTCCATCGAGGCCGCCCAGTTTGTACGATCGCTGATCGCACGCCACAGCATTTCCCGGACCGCTCACCAAGTCGCGTCTCTGGAAGACTCCGCTGCCTACCAGTCATGTTGCGAGCCTGATGAATCGCCGCGCTGAAGCCGTCGAGTCTCGGCGAGACAGCTTCCGTGCCTGGCAGACCGCAGTTACTCAACAAGCAGGGGACCGCGCGGATCGCGAACGAGGTGTCACCCTGAGCCGAGAAGGCGGCTACAGCCTGGACATATAAACCTATTCAGGGCCCCCGTTATACGTACTGCGCGGTCGCGATCCACACACCACCAGGCACGAGCTCGACGCACACATCGCTGTCAACAATGGCTGGAACCATCTGAAAGCCATGGGCATTGGCGAACTCATCGATGCGCATATCCTGCTTCGCGATGGTTCCCGTAGGCCTGAAGAGCACCAGAATCACCACCTCTTAACGCTATTGGCATGGCGAGCCCCGCCCGTGTACCAGTTCCGAACACTCGCCGCTTGTATCTACGCCGTTGCGCAATGGGTACCGAGGTGTTTGATCATCACCGGGGATGCAGCAGAGGCACACTAGGCGAGCTGTCGTCACGGCTCTTAGGTCGTCAGCTTGAGGTGTTCGGCTTCCTTGTACTCATCGTCGATCAGGACAACAGTGCGGTCGGGTTGGTCGATGAGAGACGCAGCGATGGATGAGCGGTAGCCAGATGCGCAGTGCACCCAGACCTCTCCGGTGGGAACGTCGTTTAAGCGGTCGGGGAGTTCGTGCAGCGCGATGTTGATGGCGTCGGTCACGTGGCCTTTGTCGTATTCGTCGGCGCGGCGGACGTCGAGGACGGTGATGTCGGGTTTGTTGATTTCGGTGGCGAGGGCGGCGAAATCGGCGACGCGGTAGCTGCGCAGCGCAGTGCCGTCAGTCAGGGTGTGGATGTCGCCGGCGGCGGAGCCGGTGAGGTTGTCAATCCCAATGCGCGCGAGTTCTCTTCGCGCATCGAGGATCTGGTCGTGGTCATCGCCGATGAGGGTGAGTGGGGCACCCCAGATGTAGAGCCAGCCCAGATAGGCGACAAACGACCCTGACAGTTCGAAGCCCAGGGTGCCGGCGAGGTGCCCGGCGGCGAACGCGGTGCGGCTACGCAAATCAATGACCCATTCACCGGTATCGATGCGTCGACGCAGCTCCTGGGCGTCGACGGGTGTCGGCAGTGACAGGTCGACAGGGGCCGGGCCGTGGCTGTTGATGACACCCATGTGGGCGTAATAGGACGGATATTCCGAAAGGCCGGCGATGAGTTCGTCGACGTAGGTTTGTTCGTCCTGGGTCAGGGCAGGGTTGGTGTCGCGTTGTTCGGCGATGGTCGAGGAGTCGCCGCTGGCCGGGCTGGAGGAGCAGAAGCTGCCGAAGCCGTGGGTGGGATAGACCGCGGTGCTGTCGGGCAGTTCAGCGGCGAGCCGGCGCACCGAATTGTATTGCGCGCGCGACAGGGTGTCGGTCTGGTCGCTGCCGAGAAGGTCGGTGCGCCCGGTGGTGCCGTGCAACATTGAACCGCCGGTGAACACACCGTGCACCGTGCTGTCGGCGTCCTGCAGCACATAGCTGACGTGGTGGTGGGTGTGGCCGGGTGTGTGCAGCACGCGGAGGCGCAGGGGCTTCGTCGATGGTGTCGCCGTCGGCGACGGCGTGTCGCTCGTAGTCCACATCATCACCGGCAGGCACGACGTACTGCGAGCCGGTGGTGCGGGCCAGTTCCAAACCGCCGGTGACGTAATCGTTGTGAATGTGGGTTTCGAGTACGTGGGTGATCTGCACACCGCGGTCGGCGGCGAGGTCAAGGACCCGGTCGATGTCGCGTTGCGGGTCGATCACCACCGCGATGTCACCGTCGGTGACCAGGTAGCTGCGGTCGCCGAGACCGGAGGTTTCGATGATGGACACGTCCATGGGATGACTCCTTTTCCAATTTGATGTCGCTGCCGCGGTGTCGAAGAGACTCAATGCAGCAGCAGGGTGTCGAGAGGACATAGGCGGCGACCACGAAGACGAGGTAGGCAAACCAGCGCTGAAGGCGGGTGTTGTCCAGTTTGGTGCCGAGCTGACCGGCGATCAGCGAGCCGGCTACAGCGGTGCCGACGAACGCCGCGGTCAGCGACCAGTTGATGCTGGCATCGTGGAGGTGCGAGACGACGCCAGCGGCGGAGTTGGCGGTGATGATCAATAAGGACGTGCCGACCGCGACGGGCATTTCCACGCCCAGCATGATCACCAGAGCGGGAATGATGAGGAATCCGCCACCGACTCCGAACAGGCCGGTCAGCATCCCGACAGCGAGAGCGGCCGGGATCGATCGCGGCGCACAGCGGCGCCAATTGATTCCCCCGTCCGCGATCTCGCACGCCCCGCCGGTGTCTTCGGCGTCGGTGAGCATGCGGACCCCGGCGACGACCATGACCACGGCGAACCCCACCATGATGACCGGCTGAGGCAAGTGGTCACCGATCGCGGAACCGGCGAAGGTGGCCGGGATACCGGCGACGGCGAAGACGCCGGCAAGTCGCCAGTTGACCTGTCCCGCGAGCACTTTAGGTAGCGCTCCCACCGCGGAGGCCACCGCGATCACGATCAGCGCGATCAAGACGGCCTGTTGAAAATCCATTCCGAGCGCATAGACCAGGGCCGGGATGGCCATGATGGAACCGCCACCACCGAGCAAACCCAGCAGGACCCCGATGACCGCCCCGAAGACGAGCGCCAGAGTGATGGTCATAGCTGTGGTGAGGCTCGGTGTCGGTTCGTCGCTGCTGTCTAGCTGGCCGAGTTCTGCTGAGCGACGCGATCGCGGCCTGCAACTTTTCGGCGGCGTCGTCGGCGACCTCGCTAAGCCCAGGCGCATCAGACACTTGCGCCATGACCTGTGGGTCCATGGCATCGACGATGATTGTGTCCGCGTCGTCGGGGTCGGTGCGCACCGCCACATTGCAGGGCAGCAGTAATCCGATCTGGCGGTCGCAGTTCACGGCGCGGTGCGCCAGCGGCGGATTACAGGCACCCAGGATCAGGTAGTTCTCCATGTCTTCGCCGAGTTTGGCCTTCAGCGTGGCCTTCATGTCGATTTCGGTGAGTACACCGAAACCCTGCTCGGACAACGCAGTACGCGTGCGCGCCACTGCGTCGTCGAAGGTGGTGCGCAGTGTCGTCGACAGCGCATCTCCCATCTCGAACTCCTCTTCTGATTGCTTCAGGCCAACGCCAGAAACAGTTTCTCCAGCTCGGCCTCGGTCAACGGTGTCGTTCCCTCGGGCGCCTCGCCGGTCAGGCACTGCCGCATCCCGGTCGCGACGATCTTGAATCCGGCCCGGTCCAAGGCGCGGGACACCGCCGCCAGCTGGGTCACCACGTCCTTGCAGTCGCGGCCCTGCTCAATCATCGAGATCACTCCCCAGCTGGCCCTGTGCTCGACGTAACCGGTTGAGCACCAACGTCATACTCGCTTCATCGGCAACCATCGCACACTCCTTCACGGGTACTGAAGGCAACGCCACCTAGCGCTGACCCATATTGATACCATACCCCGTAGGGTACTTAGACGAACCCGAAAATTTCTGCCGTCACGTGCCATATACCCACTTTGGTGTTTGTTGAATACCGGCATGGGTATTTGTGACAGTTCCCCAACGCGAAGGTGAAACGCATGGCAGGCAACCCCTCCACCCCCGCAGTACCGACGAACAGCGCGAGCATCACCCTTCCGGGCATCGTCCTGGGAGTGGGGCTCGGCGGCTTCATCGACGGGATCCTGCTGCACCAGCTGTTGCAGTGGCATCACATGCTGACCAGCACCGACACCGACAACATCGGTATCGACACCTACCCCGCCGACACAGTTCACGGCCTGGAAATCAACACCGTCTGGGACGGCCTGTCCCATACCTTCACCTGGTTATGCGTTCTGGTCGGCCTCGGGATGCTGTACTCACGCGTCACCCATTCCCGCGGCAGAGTATGGGCCTCCCGCGTGCTGTGGGGATGGATCCTGATGGGCTGGGGACTGTTCAACCTCGTCGAAGGGATCATCGACCACCACCTTCTGGGCATTCACCACGTCCGGAGCGGCCCGAACCAGCTGTGGTGGGATCTCGGATTCCTGGCCCTGGGCGCCGTGTTGGTGCTCGCGGGGTGGCAGCTCACCCGCGACCGCAGTGCCAACACCGCTGACCCCGAGGCTGCGGCGACGCCGCGATGAGTCTGCTCGCCCACGCCGACCACCACATGGCCCACAGCGGCTGGGACCTCTACACCGTGGTCCCGGTCGTGGTCATCGCTGTCATCGCGGTGACCTACACCGTCCTTGCTGTGCAGCGGCGACGCGAACCGCGGTCGTGGAGCCTGTGGCGCACCGCTAGCTTTCTGCTCGGTGTGGCGCTGCTGATCTTGGGGCTCGTCCCCGCCCTGTCCCCGTACCCCAGTGGGGATTTCCGTGGGCACATGCACCAACACCTGCTGTTGGGCATGTACGCACCGCTGGCCCTGGTGCTCGGTGCACCGATGACCCTGTTGCTGCGTTCGATTCCGCGGCGGCGCGGCCAAACGATCGGCCGCGTCCTGCGCTCACGGCCCGCCCACATCCTGGCCCACCCCATCGTTACGCTCACCCTGACCATCGGCGGACTCGTCGCGCTGTACTTCACCCCGCTCTACGCCGCCGCCAGCGGCACCCCCGCGCTCCATGCGCTAATTCACCTGCACTTCCTTCTTACCGGCTACCTATTCGCCTGGGTCATCGCCGGGCCCGACCCCGCACCCCAACGCCCCTCGGTCTATGCACGCCTCGTGCTACTCGGCGTCGCGATCGCCGCCCACGCCGTCATCTCCCAACTGATCTACGCCGGACTATTCACCCAAGTCCCTGTCACCGCTGAACAACTTCGCGGCGCCGGCTCGCTGATGTATTACGGCGGCGACATCGCCGAACTCCTCCTCGCACTGGCCCTGCTCGCCAATTGGCGCCCGAATCGGACGAACATCGGAAAGCTGCAGACACCGAAGGGACGACTTTCGGTTTCGGCCTAGGAATCGACCCGAGACCAAAACTGTGGCATCGAAGTCCGCCCGGTGGCAAACAGATCGAGAATCGGTGATTCGTCCGCCGCGGAGGCCTTAGTTGTCACAGCGGTGTCACAAGTAGGGGCGAACTGGGCGAGTGGACTGGAGACAGCGTGGCGCTCGGGCCTGTAGCCCTGGTCACAGGGCATCGAAACCCGTTGCGAGACGGGAGAAATAGACCGATGCCCGACTGGGGGTCAAGTGGTCGCAGGTTCAAGTCCTATCAGCCCGACGCATGAAAAGGTCGTTTGAACTGCGGTAATGGTGGCATCTATCCGTCGTAGCCTCCTGAAGACCCAGCGCACCCACACCTGTATTGCAACTATAGTTGTGTTACTCTAACTTTAGTTGGAATACGGAGGTGTCGAAGATGCAGTTGAATAAGCCGTTCGCTACGGTGACGCCAACACTCGACGGAGATGTCCTTGGCGTCCTCGCAAGCGCCGATGTCACGTTCACGATCTCTCAGATCCAGCGCATCCTCACCACGGTGTCGGGTGAAGGCATCCGCAAAGTCCTCACCCGCCTCACCGCCCAGGGCGTGGTGCTACACGATCAGGTGGGCAGGAACCAACACCTATCGGCTCAACACCGAACATCTTGCAGCCGAGCCGATTATGGCGCTCTCACGGCTGTCCTCCATCTTCTTGGAGCGCCTCGAGGCCGACTTGGAGGGCTGGGGCAAGGAGCTGAGGTACGCCGCGGTATTCGGGTCCGCTGCGACCGGCCGGATGACTCTGGACAGTGACATCGACCTGTTCCTGGTGCGCGCCTCCGTGTCCGAGCTCGATGGTCAAGAAGAACGCCCAAACCTGTGGGAGCCGCAGGTCGCCGAACTCGCCCGACGGGTAACCGCATGGACCGGCAACGACGCCCGCGTCGTCAGAATACACCGACGATGGGCTCCGTGCCGCGGCCATGGCTGGCGAGCCGCTGCTCGACGACGTGTCTAAGCAGGGCCTGACGGTCGCCGGCACACGGGCGTGGTTCAACGAGCAGCTCGCGCCCGATCGGCAAGGCCGCCCCGACAAGGAGACCGTGATGGCTGGACAACGGGACTGCGACTCCGTGGTCATCTCCGGGCGACTGGCCAAGGCGAACGAGTTCTTCGACGCCGCTGAGCATCTGGAAGACCCCCGGCGGGCCCAGCGCGGCCGGTGACTTATACGTCAACGCAGGCATCGCGGCTGCGGACGTGATCTGTTGCGTTCGCCTCGGCATGCACTCGAACACCGGCAACCACAACGAGGCTCGCACTCTCCTGAAGAAGGCAGACAGTGGATCCGAGCGGCACCTTGCCACTCTGCTGGGTCTGAAGAACAAAGCCGCCTACACACACGAGCCGATCTCCGCCACAAGAAGTGCAAGAAGATGAACCGCGCCGCGGGCAATCTAGTTGAGACGGCAAAACGCGCAGTGGCTTCCGGACGCTGACGCCACTCCGAACAGGGGCCATCGCTCGGTGTCTTGGTCAGGGATGGCGGGGGGTGCGGACCACGCCGTCGGCACGTCCGCGCCGCCTGAATCACCACTGGCGCGTGACCACGACGTTTGCCCAAAGGCGGGTGGATACCGCTGAATCGGCGGCACGAGGCTGTCTGTCGGCGTCGATAAGCTCCCGGCATGTCTCAGTTGCCGATCTGGGCCACCGTTCTGACTTCCGGTGCCGCTGCTGCGTTCGTGACCGTGCTCGTGAACCGATTCCTCGTCGGTTCGCGTCCCGATCTGCGGCTGACTTCATCGACAGCACTGGTCGAAGACATGGAGCGTGTGACTCGAAGAACGAGGGCAACTTCACTGGGCTGGATTGGATGCCGCTGGGGTGGGTGCGCCTAACTAACCACGGCGACGGCACAGCGCACGACGTGAAACTGACCGGTGAGCGGTGCCGGCCGCGGCGGGATAGATCGTGTCATACACGTCGGTCCTTGGTCAGGATTATGCGCCGGTTCCAGAACGGCGATCCGCCCTACAAACTCCGCCGTGACTGCCGGGCAACGGTATGAAACCGAGGCCGCGGGACCGAGGCGGTATGGCCATAGCGCTGCGAGAAACTGAGGCGGCACGCCCCGCCATGTTCATCGGCGTGCCGTTGGTCGTCGCCTACTGCCTGCGGGCTCTGGTGGCCCCGAAGTAACCGCGACGCATGGCTGCGTTTAATATGCAGAAGCGGGACATCGATCGCCGTTTATTCGGCGAGAATGACCTGGAATCGACCGGAATAACAAAGTTGTAATGAGGTCGTTTTTGAACACCTGAATACGCTGTGGTTCAACATGATTGAGAAGTTGCCGGTAAGCTCACGCTTTGCCAATCGCTAATCCATTGGTCGCGGGCTCGAGCCCCGCCCGCCCCACCGTCACTATTGGCCGCACGTCCAACGCTCGCGCGCGTTCCACCGTCCTGTCCCGCCCTCGTGGATCTCGTATGTGCCGCTCAATGTGCCGAATCCCGGGTCGACCTTTCCGGTGAAGTCGTACCCGCCCGCGCGCGTGAGTTGTCGTCGTTCAGCCAGATGATTCCGAAGAAGGTTTCGCCGAGTTTGTCGTCGCTGTGACCGCTATAGAGCTCGCCGCGATAGACGGTCAGCGAACCGAAGCGATCCTTGACAACCATGCGAAGTGGGCCGGTGGCGGCAGAGGCCGCCGAACCGCATTTCCACCAAGTTGCCGTTGTCCAGCTCGAGGACACTGGTGCCGATGAACTTCCATTCGCAGGCCTTGGCCGTGGGTTGCGGCGCCAGGCCGCCCGTCGCGCCCACACCGGCGTTGGCGTTCTGTTGCCACGTCGCCTGGCGCCTCGCTGGTGTGACACATACGGTGTCGCCGTCGAACGCCTCTCGCCAGACGAACCCTGACTTACAGCTCTGCGGTCCGTACGCGCCGTTCGGGTCGACGCGATCGGCCGCAGTCGCGGCTTCCTGCTGGACCAGGTCGGCGACTTCTGGGCCCGTGGGATGCAGCACCATGTTGCCGGACTGGCGTTCCGCGGCACCGAACCCGGCGCGTCGCCGGGGATGCAACCGCCATCGGCTTGCGCTTGGACGGGAGTCAAGAAGAGCCGCCGAGCGTCACCGCCGCAAGGATCGCGCTGAGCGCGAAGGTCGATGTCTTCTGCGTTCTTGTAGCTGACATGTGCGTTCGTTCCCTCTTCCTCCCGGATTCGCGCAACGCTATGGCCAAACTCGCCCGGAGAAAATCAGGTGTTTCCCTATCCTTAGGCATGAGAATCCCAGTTCAACGCCTCGCGAACCGCAGGTCGTAGGCTCATTTCGATGCTCGACAATTCCGAGATCCGGTTTCTGTCCTCTCGGCGCCCGGCGCGTGGCGTACGAGGTGCGCGGCGACGGGCCACCGCTCGTCGCACCGGCGTGGTGGGTGAGCCATCTCGAACTCGACTGGAAGAGCACCGACTTTCGGCGATTCTGGGAAGGCGTCGCGGGCGGGTACACCCTGATTCGCTACGACCGTCTCGGCGTCGGGATGTCTGACCGCGCGGTGCACGAGTCGGACTTGACCATCGACGAAGAAGTGGCGACGCTGCGCGCACTCCTCGACGAACTCGGCCTGGAGCACGTGACATTCCTCGGCGGCTCGTGCGGGAAGCTGCACCGCAATCGCCTTCGCCGCAGCGTTTCCCGAGCGCGTGGAGCGTCTGGTTCTGTACGGCTCGTACCCCGACGGCGCGCAGATCACGCCACCGGGAGTGGGTGACGCGATCATTGCTGCGGTGCGAGCCCACTGGGGACTCGGCGCGCGCATGCTCAGCGACATCTTCCTGGGGGCGCTGCCGCCCTGCTCGAGCATGAACGCTTCGTACGGTTGCAACGGGAGGCGGCGACGGCGGAAACCGCCGCTGCGCTACTGGCTCTCGTGTACCGCCTCGACGTGCGGGACCGCCTTCCCGCCGTCCGGGCACCGACGACGGTCGTGCATCGTCGCGACGACCGCGCCATCCCGTTCCGGCTCGGGCGTGAGGTCGCGGCCGCGATTCCCGGCGCGACGTTCGTCCCGCTGTCGGGCGGCGCGCACTTCCCGTGGCATGGCGATGTCGATTCCGTGGCCCGCGCGTGCCGCGAAGCGCTGGCACCGGCGCAGTCCTCGCCGCTGCACCGACGCGAGCGAAGCCGGAACCGATCCTGCTGTCTGATCGGGAACGCGAGATCCTGGCCTGCGTCGCGCGGGGTCTCGAGCCACCGCGAGATCGCAGAGCAACTCATGTTGAAACCCGCATACCGTCCACCGACACGTTGCGAACATCCGCCGTAAGCTGGGACGCACCTCGCGCTTCGCCGCCGTTGCGGAGGCCGCCCGCCTCGGACTCCTGTGAGATGGCCGGAACCGGCCATCTGGGAAAGATGGCCGGTTATGGCGATGCACACATGATGTGGCCGCCCGTACGTTCGCGGCATGCCAGTTCGGACACAGCTAGCACCGAGCTTCGGGTTACCCCATCGTCTGGGGCGTGGATGCGGGTCTTCGCCGTTGTCTACGATTCGTGTCTCTGGCTCGGCGAGATCGCCGGCATGCGGAGGCGGCGACGCACCCTTCTGGCCGACGCCCGCGGGCGGCGTCGTCGAGATCGGCGCGGGAACCGGGCTCCAATGCTGCGCAATACCCCGACGGGATCGCCGAGCTCATCCTCACCGAACCCGATGCCTCGATGCGCCGACGACGCCAGCGCCGCCTCCCAGCGCAACGGGCGGGTCGCCTCGGATCGTCGACGCGCCCGCCGAACGCCTTCCGCTGGACGACGGATCGGTGGACACCGTCGTCTCGACGCTCGTCCTGTGCACCGTCGACGACCCCGAACGCACGCTGAGCGAGATCACACGCGTGCTCCGCCAGGACGGGGCGCTGCTGTTCGTCGAACACGTGCGCGCGAACTCGCGGTCGCTTGCGGCGTGCCAGGACTACCTGTTCCGTCCGTGGCGTGCCTTCGCGGGCGGATGCTGCTGCAACCGGCGGACCGTGGAGATGATGCGCGCCTGCCCGTTCTCCGTCGACGCTGAGGACGCCGTGTGGCGCGGCATGCCGGCGATCGTCGGGCCGATCGTCATGGGCCGGGCGATTCGACGAACGCTTGATCGGGGCATCGCCAGACCTGAACTGGCTCGTGATCGGAATAATCCCGGCCGCTCTTCACGCCCCGCGGCTTCCGGTCACCGCTCACGATGAAGATCGAGGAGGAGACCCTCGCCGAGGAGGGCACGCCCGTACCCCATGTCAAGCACCGTAGAGAAAATGATCGGCGCTTGCCGCGGCTGGCGAGCGCGCGATGAGTCCGCGCGGCTCCCCCCGATGGTCTATCTTGTGGAGCGGAGACAACCAATTCATCGGGAGTACCTCATGGGCCTGGTCCACATCGAGCTGTTCACCACCCTCGACCTCGTCGGCCAGGCACCCGGCGGTCCCGACGAGGACCCGGTGGGCTTCTCATTCGGCGGATGGCAGGCGCCGCTTCTGGACGAGGTCTCCGGTGCGCAGGTCGCTGCGGCATACGAAGGTACGGATGCCCTGCTGCTCGGCAGGCGGACATATGAAGCATCTTCGCTGCCTTCTGGCCGCACTACGAGGGTGGCGGAGGACAACGAGATCGCCACGCTGTTCAACAGCGTCCCGAAGTACGTGGCCTCCCGCGGCAGGCCCGACCTTTCGTGGGCCGGGTCGACTCAGCTCGGCCCGGATCTGGCAGGCGCGGTGACCGAGATCCGCGACCGTCACGAGCACGTCAAGGTCGTCGGCAGCCTCAACCTGGCGCAGACGCTGCTGCGCGAGAAGCTCTTCGACCGTCTCGACCTCTGGGTGCACCCGATCGTGCTCGGAGTGGGGAAGAAGGTGTTCGACGGTGGCGCCGTGCCCACGAACATCACGCTCCTCGAGCCTCCGGCAGCCAGCCCTGCCGGCATCGTGTACCTGCGCTACGGGCTGGCCGACGGCACACCCGGCACCGGGGGACATGAGCGCACCCGAGCGGGGCGCACGGTCAAGAGTGAGCTCGATCACCGTCACGCCGTGACGGTGATCGACAGACCCGAGCGCCGGCTGTCAGCTGGCCTTCAGGCGCAGGTTCCACCGAACGAAGCTTCCGTACACAAGGCACAGCACGGTAAGCATCGCCATATCGAACAGCCACGCGCCCGGCACGTGCGCCCAGTGCACATCCTGTGGACCCGGGGCGGGCTCCAGCACCCGCAAGTCGACGGTGGAAGCCGCGGCGGCGTGGCCCCAACGTGCCGGTGTGACCCACGACAACTGCTCGAGCCCCAACCGCGCGGCGACCGGCAGCAGTCCGCCAGACAGCACCAGCTGGGCCATGATCGCCACCACCAGCAGCGGCATAATCTGCTCGTTGGAACGAGCGAGCGCGGACAATGCGAGGCCGAGGATCACCGACGCAACGCAGGCGGCCGCCACCGTGACGAACAACTCGAACGGCGCGTTGTGCAAGACCACCGCGCCCCGCGTCGGCCCGTTCTTGCCGTAGAGAACGATCCCGACCATGACGATCGCCTGGATCACCGCGGCAGTGCAATACACCACCACCTTCGCCAGCAGATACGCCGAAGGCGACAGCCCGACAGCCTGCTCACGGCGAAATATCGGACGCTCACCGATCAGATCGCGGATCGTCAGGGCGATTCCGATGAAAACCGCGCCGATGTTCAACAACACCAGGATCTCGCTCGGCTCGTCCGGGGAGAGACCCATCGGGTTGGTATCCCGAATCCCACATTCCCGGGAACCGCCAACGACAGCGCGCCCAGAATGAATGGGAGCAACGCCAGGAACACGAAGTAGCCGCGATCAGAAAGGATCAGCCGCAGCTGACGGCGCGCTATCGTCCAGAACTGCCGCACAAAGCTGGTCTGAGCGGGCTTGCCCAGATCTGCCGGCTTCTCGGTCTGTGCCGGGGCGGGCGATGGCCCGTCCGTGCGACGTAACGTCCATGCGCCGCATCGGGATTCGCGGCGACGTCGCTGAAGATGTCGGCCCAATCCGTCGTGCCCATCGAAGCTCCTCAACACCCGGCGGGTGGCCCGCTGAATGCGCACTCTTGCCGCCCGGGGCCAGCAGCACAACCTGATCGCACACGTTCAAGATAGGTCAGGGAATGGGTGACGACGATGACGACCCGGCCAGCGTCGGCGAGCTGCGCGCAGCATCGCCATCACCTGCCGGTCCAGCGCGGGATCCAGCCCCGGACGTCGGCTCGTCGAGGATCAGCAGCGACGGGCCTGTCAGGAGTTCCATCGCCACCGACGCACGTTTACGCTGACCGCCCGAGAGTTTGTCGACGCGCGTGTCTCGCCATGCGGGGTCAGTTCAAGCTCCCTCGAGCACCTGCGCAACGACCCGCAGCGCCTTCTTCCTTGGTGGTATCCGGCGGGCAACCGAGCTCCGCGGCCATAGTTCAGTGCCTGGTCCACGGTGAGCCTGCTGCTGCACCACATCGTCCTGCGGTACCAGGCCGATTCGACTGCGCAACGATGCATACGCACCGTGAATGTCGTGGCCCTCGAAGGACACTCGGCCTCTTGCGTCGGAACCCGTCGCCCCGGCGATCAGTTTCGCCAGCGTCGACTTACCCGCGCCCGATGGTCCGATCACCGCGGTCAGCGTTCCGGGCCGCGCCGAGAATGCCGATGTTGCTCCAGCAGGGTGCGCCGCCTTGGTCGATCGTCAGGGTGGCACCCTGGACCTGCAGTCCGCCGGTTCGGGGCGCTGATTCGGTCTTGCTGCGGCCGACTAGTGTGCCCGCGGTGAAGACGAGATCGAGATTTCCGATCGTCACCACGTCACCCTCGCGCAACGACGCCGCCTCGACGCGAACGCCGTTGACGAACGTGCCGTTGAGGGTTCCGGCGTCGCGGATCTCGCATATCTCCCTGCGTCGGCACAAGCATTGCGTGATGACGTGAGGCCAGGACGTCGGCAACCACGATGTCGTTGTCGGGGGTACGGCCGACGGTCATCGCCCCAGGCATGGCCATGCGCCGGCGCGGCGGTAACGATTTCGGTGCGGGTGCACGACCGGCGGTTCGCTCGCTGTCGGTCTGCGCCACGCCGAATGTCATTGGTGGGCCGTCGGGTTCGCCGATGTTGATGGTCTTGCCGTCGGTGATCGCGACGGACGACATGCGCCGGCCGCCGACGAACATGCCATTGAGACTTCCATTGTCGATCGCGACCCAGCGACCGTCGACGAAGCGCATGATCAGGTGTACGCGGGAAATCAACGGGCTCTCGACGCGGATGTCGGCCTGCTGGTCGCGCCCGACCACAATGTCACGACCCGGCTGGAATCTGCGTTGCGAGGACTGCCACCGCACGTCGAGGGCCGGGCCGCCGGTCGACGGCATGAACGCTTGAACGCACGGTAGGACGGCCGTTGGCATCTCCTGCATCGGGGGATCGTGCTGGATACCGGTCGCGGTCTCAACGGACATGATCGAACTCCTTGCTGGCGTCACTGCTGTAGCGGTTGAGACCGAAGCTACGTGCGCCTGACCAGGAGTTCGTGCTTGTGCTCACAACTCGCGCAAGCGGCGATCTATGCCTTTACCGCATTCTGCTCACGCCGGTTTTGCAAGGGGACCGCAGTGCCTACACGGCGATACAGCTTGCTTCGTTCGAGGCTGGGGCCTCCGCAATCCGTCCGGAACGCGGCCTCGATCGAGTTCGCCTGATCCGGGATGAACGTGATCGCTGGTGGCGGAGGCAAGATCTGGAACAGCCTTGCGCCCTAGACGCCGGTGACGAAGGCGACCAACTGCGCGGGCATGTTGGTCGCGACATAGAGGATGTCGCCTAGAGGTGCAGGCAGATCCGCGCCCTGTACGTAATATGGCAGGAAGGCGACGATCGTGCGGACGCTCAGGGCCACGTTGACGATGATGTTGGGATAGTCGTTCGAGGCGATCTGCGCCTTCGAGCGCGTTTTGCAGCTCGTTCTGCGTGAGACGATCGGAGCTGCTGCCGTTGAGCGATTGCAGCGGCACGCCGTCAGTTCTGGGGTCAGGCGCGCCGAACAGGCTCAAGACCGTCGGCGTGACGTCGACGATCTCGTAGTCGGGATTGAATCTTCCGCCTCATGCCGGCAGTTCGCGTCGAATTGCGGGCCGTCGACGATGACGAATGTCGTCCGTCTCACGGGTGATTGGAAGCCGTGACCGAATCCGGGCTGTGGCTGGTGACCATGGTCGGTGACGACGATGACGGTCCAGTCCTCGCAAGGGGGCCCCCTGCGCATGTCGCTGCTCGCGGTCCGCCACGCCAGGATCGCACCGAGGTTCTCGTCGGTGTTCCAGCATGGCCGCCTCGTACTCGGCGAATCACCGCCGTACATGTGCCCGGCCTCGTCGACCTGGACCAGGTAGGCGACCATGAAGTTCGGGACTCCGGCTGGGTCGTGCCGTTGAGGTCTCGACGGTCTCCTTCGTGACCAAGGTCTCGGTCTCCGACCAGTCGGTGTCTCCTACGACCTGCGGTATGAAGACGACTTTCGTCGGCGCCGACCCGGATGCCGGCGATGGCGGCGATGACGTCCCAGTCGGCGATGGCCTTCGTCTTGATGTCCGGATTGGCCGTTTCGAGTTGGCTGAAGACCGTCGGCCACCTGTCGTAGGTCGACGGGGTGTAGACGTTGTTGATCACGCCGGTCTTGTTGTCCCATGCGCCGGTCAGTATCGGCCGTCCATGACGGGTTGGAGATGGTGGTGTGCCCGACGATGCTCGGCGCGGAACTGGTGCTGGTGTTCATCAACTTGATGAAGTTCGTGTTGGGTGTGCCGTCGTCCTCCAGCACCTTGCTCATATTGGTGCCGTCGATGGCGATCACCAGCACGTGTTGATCCGTAGGTCCGGCAGGTCGTGACTGTCCGACCGGACGTCGTGGGTGCGGGTACGCGGCCTGCGGCGGGCGGGGCACCAGGATCCGCTCCATCTCGTCCCGTACCGCGACCAATACCGCTGCCAGCGTCGGCAACTGCGGCAGCCCGGGAATCCGTCCCGGGCTCACCAACGGCTGTAGCACCGAGCCTAGTGCGTTTGTGAAGAGGGGACGACGCTTGTCCGCGGCGTGGCTCGGGTTGTGGAGTTACCGCGGCCGCGGTCGTGAATTGTCTGTGGCGCAGGCGTGGTCGCCTCGTTCGGTGTGATGGCCGGGTTGGGTGTGGTGTTTCTCTGGACGGCATGTTCCACCCGTTGAGTGAACGCGGTGCCGCGGACTGCACGTTCTCGGTGGCGTCAGCGAGATCATTGTACGTGGGCACGGATTCGAGTGGTATTTGTCGAGGTGCTCGATGTTTTGCGCTCGGCCGAATCGCCGCTGGTCGAACCCTGCTTTACGTGCTTACTGGTCGCTCCGGCGCCATTTCCGCGACGAGTTGCCCTCGGCGATATCCCGGATGGCACCGACGACTGTGCGCAAAACCGACCTTCGTTGCGACTTGCGGTCCGATGCGTACGACGCTGTTGGCGCCGTCGGCGTCGGATGGATCCGGACCTTTTGTCGAGGACGTGTTCGTCGACGTAGTCTGGTTTTCTCGAGTGTCACCGCCAGGCGAGGTCCCGTCTGTTTCGGCGAACGCCATCCCCGGCGTGTTCGCGATCGCCGCTCCGACGCCCAACGTGACGGCTAGCGCTCCGACCCGGCCGATGTGCCTCGCGTATCCCATAGGAATTCCTTTTCGTGTCGTTCATCGGCCCCGCTACCAGGCCGTAAATTACGCCACTTTCCACAGCCTTTTGTCAGGAATCGGAAATTTGCCGTTGTTGGGCGGATTTCACAGCGTAGCGGGGCAGGCGAGGCGCCGACGGGTTAGCGCCGGCGCCTCGCCTGCGTCACGGCGCGGTTGTCCGACGAGTCCCCCGCCGCCCGTCGGGGACTTGTCCGCGCCGCTGGAATCCGACGGCGCAGCACCGTCGGCTGTGGTCACGTACCCGCTCTGGTTCGCCATGATGCCGCTTCCCTCCCAGAAGGCCGATCAGGCTTTCGCGCAGCAATTTAGCACCTCCCACCCAGGATCCCGCAAATCACCAGCACTTGCTCGTGCAAGACCGTCCAGTCGCAGCGCTTGCTTATGAAAGGCACCTGGCTGATAGTTGCAGGCATAATCGCGCTTACGCCGCCGCCACCGTTCAAAGAGGTTGCTATAACAGGCAATTTGCCCATTCTGGACGCCGGGGTAAATTACTTCGCGACATCACTCTGGTTCGCTATCCGGGAAGCGAACCGGTCGGCAAACCCACCTCGACAGGACCAGTGCAAACTTACAGCCAAGGCCACTGGGCAAACAGATTGTCGCCGGAGTAGATAGACCAGTTATCGACTTTGCTCGAATCGCAAACGGTGCGGATCCGGCCGCGGGACAGCTCAGATCTCAATCGAACCCGTGACTTGCCCCCCGACTTGGCCGCAGAATGTGCCGCGTGGAGAGCATGAGGATCGTTCGATCGGTGGCAGCGGCGGCGGTTCTCGGCGCGGCCGCCGTCGGCCTCGCGGGCCCGGCCGAAGCCGAGGAACTCACCAGCGGCATGTACGGCGTGGACCAGAGCGGCGTAACGCAGCCGGGAAACACGCCGACGATGTGGACCGTGAAGCGGGTGCGGAACCGACTGCGCGCAGATCATCGATGGTCAGGGGACAACGTGGGATACGCGTCTGGAGAACGGCCAGTGGACCGCCAGCCTGCACAAGGCGACCGCGGTGGACTGCAAGAACGGGTATTCAGCTGCCGGCACATCGGTGTTTTCGCTCAATGCCCAAACTCTTCGGGGCACGATCGTCAGCACCTCCGACGGACCGGCGTGCGGTAGCCCGGCACCGATCACTCGGCCCGGTCATCGTGTTCATGGACAAGGCCTAGCTCGCACATCAGGGCCGCGCCGTGTCCTTCCC
>CAWHIZ010000022.1:0-503116 GCA_963829405.1 uncultured Actinomycetota bacterium | reverse complement strand
TATGACGTCGGCTGATGCGTGACGTTTCTACTTCGGTTGATGGCTGACAGTGTTTCGGCTGATGCTTTACACCTACTTCGGTTGATCCTTGACACTCCCTCAGATGAGGGAGTTGAGCGTGGCCGAGCAGCGGTATCAGGCCGTGTTGGCGGTGATCAGCGACGGGTTGTCGATCTCGCAGGTGCGCATCGAAGGTCGGGGTGTCGCGGCAGACGCTGCACTGCGTGGTTGGCCCGCTATGAGGCCGAGGGCCTGGAGGGGCTGGTGGATCGGTCGCATCGGCCGGGGTCGTGTCCGCATCAGATGCCCGCCGACGGTGGAGGCGGCGTTGCTGGAGCTGCGGCGGTCGCGGCCGTATTGGGGTCCGCGGCGGCTGGTGTTCGAGCTGGCCAAACGGCAGGTGTCGCCGGTGCCGTCGGAGTCGGCGGCGTATCGGGCGTTGGTGCGGGCGGGCATGATCGATCCGCATCTGCGGCGATCGGCGGTCGCGCAAGTGGAAACGCTGGGAACGCGGCGCGCCGATGGAGTTGTGGCAGATGGATGTGGTCGGCGGGTTCCCGCTCGTCGACGGCACCTGCTGCGAAGGCGGTGACCGGGATGGATGACCACTCCCGGTTCTGCGTGTAGCGCCCCTGGTGGCCGGCGAGCGACCGGCGGTGTGCGACGCACTGAGCTGATCCGAGATGCCCGCATCCATGCGGTGCCGGATCAGATCCTGACCGATAACGGCAAGGTGTTCACGGCCCGCTTCCGACGTCCCGGTCCGGGACCGAAGTGTTGTTGGATCGAGATCTGTTGTCCAGAACGGGATCGACCATTTGCTGACGCGGCACCGTATTCGCCGACCACGACCGGCAAGGTGGAGCGCTTCCATCGAACGATGCGCGCCGAGTTCCTCGCCACCACAACGCCGTTCACTAATCTCAAGACCGCTCAGCAGCGCCTCGACGAGTGGGTCGATGACTACAACCATCGATCGCCCGCACCAGTCGTTGAAGATGGCCACCCCGGCCCAACGGTTCACCGCCGGCGCACCGGCATCACCGCCATCGAACTCAACGATCGACCGCGCCGACCGCAACGGCGCGGGTTGGGTGAGCCGGCGAGTCTGCTCCAACGGCATCGTCTGCGTGTCCTGGCAGCAGGTCTGCATCGGACGCCACTACGCGCGGCCAACGCTGCGATGTCCACGTCGACGGTGACCTACTGCGGTTCTGGATCGGCGACCAACTCGTCAAAACCGCCGCCCGCACCAGCACCGGCGAGGTACGAAACAAACGGGCCCTTCGCACCGCGACGAGCGCCCAACTAACAACACAGAGTGTCAAGGATCAACCGAAACAGAAACGTCAACAATCAACCGACACTGAACAGGCGCGCTCAAGAAACGGCGCGAAACCCTCCGCGACGTTTTCTTATGCGCCCGATGTGCCTTTGGCCCACGCCCAGGCCGCTAAACGCCACTCCGTGTCGATCTTGCGGAGCGCGGCTGTGAATACCGAGCCGGTTTGTGTGACCGCCTGACCGCGCAGTTCGAATGCCATTGTCGCGGGGACAACGACATAGCCCGAGACGCCGCTGACGTCGACGTGCTGTGGCTCGCCGAGCGTGATCCGGTAGCCCGACGCGCCTAAGTGCTCGCCCTCTGCAAGCACGTCTTTCCACCAGTCTTCTGCGGCAGTCGGCCCTTGCCAGACATGTGGGGCCATGCCGTCAAGAATTTGCATCGGGTCGGCACAGGCCGCCGCCATCGCCTGCGCATCGCCATTGTTGAACGCATCGACGTATTGCCGCACTGCGCCCATCGGATCGTCTGGTGGAGGCATGATGTGGCTCCCGTCCATTGCCTCGTCACACCCTATTCGCGGAGCCACCCGGATGAAGACGGATCACGAGGTTAGGGGTCCGAATTCCTTCGAGGCGCTCATCATTGATCGCATGACATCGACGCCGCTCCGGTGCGCACTGATCGCGCTCTTCATCGCAGTCGCCGGGTGCGGGTCGGGCGGCTCTTCGCAGCCCGAGGCTTCGGGTCACGACTCCGATGCGACGTCCACGTCCACGACCAGGTCCAGTGCACCGAGCACCGCGGTCGGGCCGACGCATTTCGAGGGCGTCATCGAGAAGAAGATCGGCGAACCGGCCGGGTTGAACTGTTCCGAGGAGCCCGACGGGCCCTGTGACCTGAACTTCAACGTGACGGCGATTCAGCAGGGCGCCCCGTGCGGCGCCACTGAAGGTCTGCCGGGTCCCGATGAACAATTCCTCCGCTTCGACATCGACGCGTTCTCGACTGACGACGCCTTCGATTTCCCTGACTCCGCGGATGCGCTGCTCCTGCAGAACTGGAGCGTCGACGGGCCCGGCGGCACGATGCACAACCTGTCGTCCTATCCGGAATGCGGCAACGGGGAGGCGCCGATCGCCGCGCCCGTCGCCCCCGGTCCGCACGTCCGCGCAAGGGTCGTTGTGCGCGCCCCGAAACCCGCTACGGTGCTGCGCTTTTCGTGGCTCACGCTGATGTGGGAGTGGCCGATCCTCGGTGCCGACTAGGGCGGAGGCGGCGGGGGTGGCGCGCCGGGCGGTGGCGGCGGTTGCGGCGCGCCAGGTGGCGGCGGAGGCGGAGGAGGCGGCAGGAGGAACGGCGGCAGCCCGAAGGGGTTGAAGACCTCCGGGGGCGGTGGCGGGGGCGGAGCCTCGGGTGGCGGTGGCGGCGGTGCGTCAGACCTCGGCCCGTAGTACACGTACGGCGCGACGCCGTTGCTGGTGTTGATCGTGATGAGGAAGCCAGGGACGGCCTTGTCCTTCGGGGTGGTGCCGACGATCGCCCCCTTGTTCATGTAGCTGTCGACCGGCGAGGGTTGGTCGGCCACCTTGAATCCGGCGTCCTGCAACTTCTTACGTGCGGCGTCGAAATTCAGGCCGCTGATGCTCGGCAGCGGAACGCCCGGCGCGCCGTCGACGTAGCGGGGGTCGGTCGGGGGCATCGATATCGGGCCAAGCTCATCGGCGATGGGTTGCATGGCGTTGTACCAGGTGCGCGCGGGTTCGTTGCCGCCGTACAGATTTCCGCTGGAGCACCTGCGCAGCGGCCATGAGCACAACTCCTGCGGGGCAGGGGTGTCGTCGAAGATGTAGTTGGCGGCGGCGTACTGGTTGGTGAACCCGAGAAACGCCGACGAGCGGTGCGACTCCGTCGTGCCGGTCTTACCCGCCATCGGCAGGCTCCATCCGACGGACCCGGCCGCACTGGCCGCCGTGCCGCTTGTGTGGTCCTTACCGAGCGCGTTGGCCAGCGTATTGGCCAGGCCCTCCGGTACGACTTGTTCGCACTTCGCTTGCGGCAGAGGCACTTCCCGGCCCCGGCGATCGAGGACTTTGTCGATCGGGCTCGGTGGACACCACATGCCGCCGGAGGCCAGCGTCGCGGCGACGTTGGACATTTCCAGCGCGTTGAGCTCGAGCGGGCCGAGTGTGAACGAACCGAGGTTCTGCTGTTTGACGTAGTCGGCGAGACTGCCCTTGTTGTTCGGATCGTAATCCTTGGCACTGCCCGGTTCGGCGTAGGAACGCAGGCCGAGCCGCACCGCCATGTCGACCGCGCGCGGCACACTCACCTGCTGAATCAGCTTGGCAAATGCCGTGTTCGGCGACTGCGCCAGCGCATCGGTGACGTTCATCGGGCCGCGGCCGCCTCCGCCCGCGTTCTTCACACACCACGTCCGCGGCGGACAGCCGGGGGTGTTGCTGTCGCCGAGCCCGGCTCCCTCGAACTTCGCGGGGACGTCGAGTTGAGCGTTGATGCCCATCCCCATTTCGAGTGCGGCGGCGGTGGTGAAGATCTTGAAGGTCGAACCGCCGCCGTCGCCGACCGGCGTGAACGGCTGCGGCTGAACGGTCTGCCCCGCGCGCAGGTCGAGCCCGTATGTGCGGTTGTCGCCCATCGCGAGCACGTGGTGGGCGTCCCTGCCGGGCTTGATGACGCTCATCACGCTCGCGATGCCGTCGAGGGTGGGGCTGGCGATCTTGTCGATCGCCTGCTTGACGGAGTCCTGCACCTTCGGGTCGAGCGTGGTGCGGATCAGGTAGCCGTTGCGCGCGAGATCGTCCTTGGTGATCCCGGCGGCGGCGAGATAGGACAGGGCGTAATCGCAGAAGAACGCGCGGTCGCCCGCCCCGATACAGCCCTGCGGCAGCGGCGCGGGCTTCGGCAGGATGCCCAACGGCGCCGCCCTGGCCTTCTGGAGCTCGGCGGCCTTGTCGGGGAGATTCTGAATCAGGGTGTCGAGCACCAGGTTGCGGCGTGCCAGCGCCGCCTCCGGATTGGTGTACGGATTGAGTGTGCTCGTGGACTGCACCAACCCCGCCAACAGCGCCGACTGCTGCCAGTTGAGGTCCGCCGCGTTGATTCCGAAGTAGGTCTTCGCGGCGTCCTGCACACCGAAGCTGCCGATGCCGAACGACACCAGGTTCAGATACCGGGTCAGGATCTCCGCCTTGGGAAGTGCCTTGTCGAGCTCCAGCGCCATCCGCATCTCCCGCAGCTTGCGGATCGGTGTGGTCTCGATGGCTGCCTTGCGTTCCGCGTCGTTCTGGGCGTTCACCAGGAAGTTGTAGTTCTTGACGTACTGCTGCTCGATGGTCGAACCGCCGCGGGTGTCGACCGCGCCCTGCAGGAATCCCGCCAGTCCGGTGAGCGAGCCCTGGAGGTCGACGCCGTTGTGCACGCCGAATCTCTTGTCCTCGATGGAGACGATCGCCAGCTTCATCGTGTCGGCGATGCGGTTGCCGGGAACCACCCAGCGGCGCTGCGTGAAGATCCACGCGATCGGGTTGCCATCGGCGTCGACCATCGTGGAGATGACCGGGACGTCGCCCTCCAAGAGCTGCGCCGACTCCTGGGCGGTCCTGTCGGATAGCCGGTTGACCATCGCACCCGCGCCACCGACGAACGGGAACGCCAGCGCCGCCACGAGCAGGCCCGCCGTCAGGATGTACAGAAGTCAGCTTGGCTGGCTTCGCCGCGCGCTGTTCTGACATTCCTCCAGCGTATTCAGCCGCGCGCGCACCGTGGTCGGTTAGGGGTTCACGGGCTTCGGGTTCGCCGCCGTAGGCCTGCACATACCGACGCATGAAAAGCCCGAACTCGCGGAAACCCCAGCGGCGGGCGATCTGGTGACGCTGGTCGTCTCGGGGTCGCTGGCGACAAGCTCCAGGTGGGCGTAGTGCAGGCGGACTCTGCGCAGGTAGTCCATGGGCGTGCAATTGCGGTGCAGGCGAAACATATTCAGCAACGCCTGCGGTGTCACGTTCACCGCTGCCGCGATGTCGGCCGACGAGATGTCGGTGTGCGCGTTCTCGTCGACGAACGCGATGGCGCGCCGCAACAAGACCGGTGCGGTGTCGTGGCAGTCCTCGATGCTGGGCTCGGCCAGTGTGGTGTTGGGAAACGTGGTCAGCATCGTCGCCGCGAGATAGCGCGCGACGGTCCCCGCGAGGAAGGGTTCCTGCGTGAAATCCGAATTGACGACGGTGTGGCGGACGTGGTCGATGACGTCCACGAGATGCTGGCTCGCGTCTGCCGAAATCGGCGCCGACGATGTCAGCGACACCTTCTGTCCGCGGTGCGAGGGGCCTGCGACTTCGGTCAGCAGGTGTCGGTCGATGGATATCGCCGTGAAGACGGCCCGGTGGACGTAGCCGGTGTAGGCGGTGTCGTCGAGTGCGCCGATCGCCGCGACCTCGCCGGTGGTGAACATCTCGGGCTGGCGTCCAGGCAGGTGGTCTTCGATCGCGCCCTTGAGGACCCGGCACAGCAGGATCGTGTCCATCGGCTCGACCGCGTATTCCAGGTCGTAGCTGTATTCGAAGTCGTCGACATTGAGCGATCCGATCTGAGTTCGCCAGACTCGAGTTCGGGTGGGTGCCCCGTGGGATTGTTCGCTCAGCCGGAGCCTTGGTGTACGTCGCCGAGAGCAGCGCCTCGGCCTCGCCGATATCGTTACTGTCGATAATGAAGCTGCCGGTCACGACGCCCCCTGTGGTCTTCAGGCAGTATGCCATCGGATAGTGGCGAAGTTAGCCGAATCAGCTGAAGCAGTCAAGACTAGATGTTTGCCAGAACTTCGCTACGGGCGCGCGGCGTTGAGCAGCGCCATCAACACCGGAATCCGCCGCGACTCGATCTCGGGGTGTGTCGAGTACATGTCGGAACATCGCAGCGCCGTCGAAGGTGTTGATGAGCACGGACACCAGCGCGGTGAAGTTCTCCTCGCCGAACGCCGCGATCTCCTCGGCGGACGGCACCGCCCGCGCGGCTTCGTAGATCTTCGCGACGTAGGCCGCCATCACCTCGCGCAGCGTGGCCCGCAGCTTCTCGTCGGTGCGCGCGGCCACCATCAACTCGTAGATCACGGTGTTGGTGGAGTTGCTGGTCAGATCTTGGATGATCGCCAGCACGCCTTCGATGGCGGGCCTGTCCGGCGGGATGTCGGCGATCCGCTTCGCGGCGACTTCGAGCTGCCTGCGGCCCGCCTCATGGGCCGTCGCCGCCATCAGGTCGCCCATCGTCGGGAAGTACCGGAACAGTGCGCCGTCGGACACCTCCGCCCGTTGGGCGATGACCTTCGCCGATGCCCGCGCGTACCCGATCTCGACGATCGTTTCGATGCTCGCGTCGAGCAGGCGGGCGGTGGTGTCCTCGCGGCGCTGCTGCTGGGTCCTGGCCATCTCAGGCGGAGACGTGTTCCCGCTGCGACACCGCCGGCCTTCAGGAACCGTCCGGACTTCACGGTCTCGCCGTAACCCTCGCGGAACTCGACCCTCGCGGAACACGACCTCGCCGTTGACGCCCGTCGCCACGATCGCGGCGTCGTTGCGATTCACCATGCGGCGACAGGCCGCCGTAGAACGGCACCTCCTGCTCGTGATAGTCGTCCACCGAGTCGTCGAGGCCGGCCGGGTCGATGACGACGAAGTCGGCGCGGTCACCCTCGCGCAGCGTGCCCGCGTCGAGGCCGAACCATTCGGCGACCTCGGCGGTGAGCCGGTGCACGGCGTGCTCGACCGTCATGAACGGCTTTCCGGCGAGCTCTGCGTCGCGGACTCGCCGGAGCAGCTTGCACGGCGAAGTTGTAGAACGCCATGTTGCGCAGGTGTGCACCGGCATCGGAGAAGCCCATGTGGATCGACGGGTCGATCGCAAGCGCGTTCAGTTGCTTGGGCCGGTGGTTGGCGACGATCGTCGTCCAGCGCACATTGCGTTCGCCGTTCTCGACGAGCACGTCGAGGAACGCGTCCAGCGGGTGGACGCCGCGTTCGTCGGCGATCTGCCCGAAGCTCTTACCGATCAGGGTGGCATCGGGGCATTCGACGATGGTGGCGTCGTGGAAATCGCGGTGCCACAGCGTCGGTCCGAGCTTCTTGCGGTCGAACGAGGCGCGGAATCGACGCCGGTACTCGGGGTCGGCGAGCAGTTCGTTGCGTTCGAGCTGATCGCGCAGGTGCAGCGCCGCGGTGCCTGCGCCGAACTCCTCGAACACCGGCAGGTCGATGCCGTCGGAGTAGAGCTCGAACGGCACCGGCAGATGCTGGAAGCGCACGAGCGAGTTCGAGCATCCTGTTGAGAATCCTGACGCCGGGACCGAATACGTGCACCGCGCCCGTTGCGGACTTGGCATCGGCCGACACCAGCAGGCTCATCCGGACACCCCGCCTGCGGCCGAACATCCGGCTGCTGGTGAGGAAGAAGTTCAGCGCCTCCAGCGGGTTCTTGGTGTTGGGCGCGCTCTGCAGGATGCGGCCGCGCTTGCGCAGCACCGTGATCAGCCTGCGGCGTTCGCGCCAGGTGGCGAAGGTCGATGGCAGGGCGCGGGACCGGAACCGATCACCGTCGAGCTTGTCGATCGCCGCATCCATACCTGACATGCCGAGCAGACCTGCCTCGAGCGCGTCGTCGAGCAGCCTGGCCATCTTCTCGAGTTCGGCGTCGGTCGGTTCGACGCCTTCGGTGGTGGCGCGCTCCAGTCCGAGCACCGACGTGCGCAGGTCCGAATGGCCGAGCATGGAGCCGACATTGGGCCCGAGCGGAAGGTCGTCGAGCGTCTGGACGTATTCGGCGGGAGTGCGTCCAGGTCTTCTTGGCCTCGAGCGCGCCGAGCACGAACTTGCGCGGCACCGCTTCGACGCGGCTGAACAGGTCGGCGGCGTCCTCGGCATCCGCGTACACGGTCGACAGCGAGCAGTTGCCGAGCAGCAGCGTGGTGACACCGTGGCGCACCGACTCGCGCAGGCCGGGATCGAGCAGGACCTCGGCGTCGTAGTGGGTGTGCACGTCGATGAAGCCGGGCAGGATCCACTTGCCGTCGGCGTCGATGACGTCCGGGCAGCCGGTCTCGTCGAGGGGCTCTGCGGACACCGCGGCGACGATGCCGTCGCGAATCCCCAGCGTGCGGCGCGCAGGGCGGGCGCCGGTGCCGTCGAACCACAGGCCGTTGCGAACGATCACGTCGTAGGTCATGGCAAGGACCGTACCAAAGATAGTGAGTGCTTACAATCTTTTTCTGGCGATAGGGTCGAACTCATGACTCCACCGGTGATAACGCGCTGGCTCGACATCATCGAGAACGACCGGACAGCCGAGATCGAAGGCGTGCTCGCCGAGGATGCGGTGTTCTACTCGCCCGCGGTGTTCACCCCTGCGGAGGGCCGCGACAAGACCGTCGCCTATCTGACCGCCGCGTCGAAGATGTTCAGCGGCACGGACTTTCACTATGTCGAGCAGTGGTACAGCGAGCGGTCGGCGATTCTGGAGTTCGCCGCGACCATCGACGGCAAGGTGGTCAACGGCATCGACATGATCCATTGGAACGACGACGGGAAGATCGTCTCGTTCAAGGTGATGATGCGTCCGTTCAAGGGACTTCAGGCGATCATGCCGAAGATGGCCGAGCTACTCGCGCAGAGCTGACCGTGCGGCTGCTGCTCATCGCCGACACCCACGTCCCGAAGCGGGCCCGTGACCTGCCCGAACGGGTGTGGGATGAGGTCGACGGCGCCGACGTCGTCATTCACGCGGGCGACTGGGTCGAGCCCGCACTTCTCGATGCGCTCGAGGCGAGAGCACGCCGGCTCATCGCGTGCTGGGGCAACAACGACGGCGACGAGCTTCGGTCGCGTCTGCCCGAACGGGCCGACGCCACGCTGGGTGGCGTGCGCTTCACCGTTGTCCACGAGACGGGCGGGTCTGCGGGCCGGGATGCGCGGATGGCCAAGCTGTACCCCGATACCGACGTGCTGGTGTTCGGGCACAGCCACATTCCGTGGGACACCACCGCGACGACCGGCCTTCGGCTGCTGAATCCGGGTTCGCCGACCGATCGCAGGCGCCAACCGTTCGCCACGTTCATGACTGCGGCCGTCGACGACGGTGTGCTCTCCGACGTCACCGCTGCACCGCCTGGAGCGACCCGGTGCGTGACCGACCGGCCAAGGTCGGCGACGTGCACGAGTCGCCTCGGGCATGCCGCACGTCAAGACAGTCGAGGGCCCGAAGGGCAATTCGATCTATCAGGTCGGTGGGAAGTCGTTCGTGTTCTTCCGAACGCCGCAACCCGACGCCGAGGATCCCGAAACCGGCGAGCGCTACGCCGACGTGATCATGATCTGGGTGGAGTCCGAGAGCGACAAGCTCGCACTCCTGCAGGACGCGGAGTCGCCGTTCTTCACCACCGAGCGCTTCGACGGGCACCCGTCGGTGTTGGTGCGCGCCAGCGCATTACGCGAGATCGGAAGGCAGGAGCTGACCGAGCTCATCCAGGACGCGTGGCTGTCCCGGGCATCGAGCCGGCGCGCCGAGCGGTGGCTCGCCGAACGCGACGTCTAGTCCGCGGCGGGCACTGTGGCGTGGTTCGCGCCGCAGATGAAGAGCGCCATCCTGGCCGGTTTGTCGCCCGGGTTCTTCCACCGATGCCGTGTGCCGTTCTGCACGACGGTGTCGCCGGGATTGAGCGTCACCTCGGCGCCGTCGTCGAGTTCGAGGATCACGGTGCCCTCGAGAACCACCTCGAAGTCGATGGTGTCGGTGGCGTGCATCCCCGGATCCGACGGGTCCATGTAACGCAGAAGTCCGGGTAGCTTCCCCTCGATGTCGGCCACCGCTTCGGTGACATTGCCGAAATCCTGTTCGGCGGCGCCCGTCGCAGGCGGAATCGTCAACATTCCGAAGCGGAAGCCGCCGATGGGAGGGAAGTAGGTGCGCCAGTCCTGCGCTGACCCGTCGTCGGGGAACTGCGGCGTCGTGTCACCGCCCCACAGTTGGTAGAACTCCGATGAGGGGAGCAGCGCAGGCCGGTCCGGCTCCACGGTCTCATCGCTTGCGAACACGGACTTGCCGGACTCGTCGTGCCCGGTCACCACTCGACGCACACCCATCTGGCCAGTCAAACATCGCGACGTGTAACCCCGCTGCCTATCTGTTTAAGGACAACCACGCAGAAAGGCATTGCCCCATGACACAGCGCGACATCTCATTCACTTCGTTGACCGCCACCCGAGCGTCGGGTGCCGTGGTCTGGATCCGGCTCTATGTGGGGCTGATCTTCATCGGTGAGGGATTCCTGAAGTTCCTGCGGCCCGACGCACTCGGCCCAGGTCGCTTCGCCAAGGTCGACATTCCGTTCTCGACGTTCACGGCATACCTCGACGGGGTGTTCGAAATCGGCTGCGGTGCGGCGATCCTGGTCGGCCTGCTCGTTCGGTTGGCCACTCTGCCGATGATCATCGACATGATCGGCGCCCTCGCCTTCACCAAGGTTCCGCTGCTGTTCGGCAGCGCGGCGTTGTACCCCAAGGAACACGGCTTCCTGGACTTCTTTCACGAAGGCCGGCTGGAGATCGCGATGCTGTGCGGCAGCATCTTCCTGCTCATCGTCGGTGCGGGCGGCCACTCGTTCGACAGTCGAATGAACCGCGTCGAATCTGCCACCCGTGTCACCGGTGCCCGGGTCTAACCCGGTACACAGCAAACTCCAAGGTCGATTCGAGGACGGTGGCCGATGATCGCGAGCCAAAATGAGGCGCGCCGTCCTCGACTCGGCCAGGCGCGAAGGTCCCGCCCGGAGGGAGGACTGCGACCCGTGACGGGTGCGACGTATCCGAATTGGGATGCGGTGTACCGCGACAACGTCACGTGGGTGTACCGCCTGATGTACTCGAAGGTGGGCAACCAACCCGACGCAGAGGATCTCGCCGCCGAGGTGTTCATGACCGCGTTGAAGCCGCTTCGGGTCTCAGCGACGGTGCCTGAGGTGCGCAAGTATCTGAAGATGACGGCGCGCACCGTACTGGCGTCCTACTGGCGTGACCGGATGGGCCGGGAAATCACCACCATCGATGATGACCTGCCCGACGAGGGCGAGCACGAGATCCTGCCGTCGGATGCGCCCGACCGGGTGCGAGAGGTGTTGGCGAAGCTGCCGGACAATTATCGTCGCATCCTGGAACTGCGTTTCCTGCAGGCATTCTCGGTGCGCGAGGCCGCGGCGCAAATGGGTGTTAGCGTCGCGAACGCGAAGGTGTTGCAGCATCGAGCTATCCAGATGGCTGCGCAGATGAACCAGGAGGCGCTGTGAGCGGACGACCAGTGCGCCGCTTCGTCGACGGCCTGCTGCGGGGCCAACGCACCGAGCAGGCACGGCCAGACGATGTCGAGGCCGCCGAGATGAAGACCGCCATCGAATTGCGCGCCGCTCGCACCGGCAGCGACTCGCCGCGCGAGGAGTTCATCACCGACCTGCACCGCAGGCTGTCCGAGCAGATGGGCGACGCCCCTGCGTCCGAAGGCGGTTCGTCGTGGGGACCGTCGGGCACCAGGCGTCAGGTGGTCATCGGCACCGGCCTCGCGGCGGCTTCGGCCGCCGCAGGCATCGTCATCGGCCGCAACCTGCTTGCCCCGTCCAGCGGTCCGGCCAAGGAGGCGGCGCCGACGCAGGGTGTGCTCGAACCCAACGCCGGGACATGGCACGCGGTCGGCGCCAGTGCCGACCTACCCAAGGGTGGCGCGCTGTCATTCGACCTCGGCTCGGTCAATGGATTCGTGCACAGGGCTGACACACAACTGGAGGCGGTCTCGGGCATCTGCACCCATCAGGGCTGCAAGCTGTGGCTCGACGCACCGGATGCGCGGCTGCGATGCCCGTGCCACTCGACGTCGTTCTCGCTGGAAGGGGAGACGCTGACCCATCAGCTGCCGATGGCACCGCCGCCGTTGCCGAAGTTCGAGGTGCGCGAAAACGACGGCCAGATCGAGGTTTTCGCGCCAACCGAACCCGCGTAATCACCGATGGTGGCAAGGTCGAAGGCATGGATCAGAAGCCGCCTACCGCCGTCATCGAGGCCGCAAACCGCGACCACCTGAGCAACCTGCCCTTTTCCGACACCGCCGACTTCGCCGACGCCGACCGGGGGTTCATCGCCGCGCTCGAACCGTGTGTCATCAAGGCGGCCGACGGCCGCGTGGTGTGGGACAACGATGTGTACTCGTTCCTGAGTGGTGATGCGCCGCCGTCGGTGCACCCGAGCCTGTGGCGGCAGAGCCAACTGGTCGCCAAGCAGGGCCTCTACGAAGTGGTCGAGGGCATCTACCAGGTCCGCGGGCTCGACCTGTCCAACATCAGCTTCATCGAGGGCGACACCGGGATCATCGTCATCGATCCGTTGGTGTCCACCGAGACGGCGGCGGCCGCGCTTGGGCTGTATCGCGCACACCGCGGCGACCGGCCAGTCGTCGCCGTCATCTACACCCACAGTCACGTCGACCACTTCGGCGGCGTTCTCGGTGTGACGACACTGGCCGACGTCGACGCGGGCAAGGTCGCGATCATCGCACCGGAACACTTCACCGAACATGCCGTGCAGGAGAACGTGTACGCAGGCACCGCAATGGGACGACGAGCGGGCTACATGTACGGGGCCGTGCTGGCGCGCGGGCCACAGGGACAGGTGGGCTGCGGGCTCGGTCAGACACCGTCCGTCGGCGAGGTGGCGCTGATCCCACCGACACTCGACATCCGCGAAACGGGGGAAAAGCACACGATCGACGGCGTCGAGATCGAGTTCCAGATGGCGCCGGGCACCGAGGCTCCGGCGGAGATGCATTTCTACTTCCCGAAGTTCCGCGCGCTGTGCATGGCCGAGAACGCCACCCACAACCTGCACAACCTGCTGACGCTTCGCGGGGCGCTGGTACGCGACCCGCATGGCTGGGCCGGCTACCTCACCGAGGCGATCGACACGTTCGCCGACCGTGCCGACGTGGTGTTCGCCTCTCACCACTGGCCGACCTGGGGCAAGGACCAGATCGTCGAATTCCTTTCCCTGCAACGAGATCTGTACGCGTATCTGCACGACCAGACCCTGCGTCAGTTGAACCAGGGCTACACCGGGATCGAGATCGCCGAGACCTTCCAGATGCCTCCGGCGCTGGAGAAGGCCTGGCACACCCACGGCTACTACGGCTCGGTCAGCCACAACGTCAAAGCCGTGTACCAGCGCTACATGGGGTGGTTCGACGGCAACCCCGGCCCGGCTGTGGGCGCATCCGCCTGAAGCCATCGGACCGCGTTACGTCGAAGCCATGGGTGGGATGGACGGCGTCGTCGAGATAGCGCGAAAGGCATTCGGCGATGGTGACTTCCGCTGGGCCGCAACGCTGCTCGACCACGCCATCTTCACCGACAAGAGCCACGCCGCCGCGCGCGAGTTGTATGCCGACACACTCGAACAGCTGGCGTACGGATCCGAGAACGGCGTATGGCGCAACTTCTTCCTGTCCGGCGCCACCGAGTTGCGGGAGGGCAATTTCGGCACGCCGACCCAGACGGCGTCGCCGTCGATCATGGGGCAGCTGACGCCCGAGCAGCTGTTCGACACGTTCGCGATCAACCTCAACGGCCCGCGGGCGTGGGATCTCGACGTCGCCGTCGACATCACCTTCCTCGACACCGCGACGAACTACCGCGTGACCGTGCGCAACGGCGTGCTGGTGTACCGGAAACTGCCCGCCGTACCGGCGACAGCGCAGGCGACCATCACGTTCGCAAACAAGATGCGGCTCTTGGCGTTTGCCGCAGGCGATGCGGACTCTCCCGGGGTCGAGGTCACCGGAGACGCGAATGCGATGCCATCGGTGCTGGCGGTCGTGGACAGGCCCGACCCGGGCTTCAACATCGTCGAGCCCTGACGGCTAGGGCATCCCGCCGTCCACCCGGATGATCGAGCCGCTGGTGTAGCTCGACGCGTCCGACGCCAAAAACAGTGCGGCGCCGATGATCTCGGCAGGATTGCCGAGCCGCTTGAGCGCGAAGCGCTGCGCGCCCTTCGTCGTCGCCGGGATGTCCCACGCCTTGCTGACGTCGGTCAGGAACGGTCCCGGCATCAACGTGTTCACCCGCACCGTCGGGCCGAACGCAAGCGCGAGCCCTTCGGTCAACGCGTTGAGCCCGGCCTTGGCCGCCGAATAGGGCAGCTGCGCAGGCTGCGGCCGCCGCGACCCGCTGGAGCTGACGTTGATGATCGACCCGCCGCCGTCGGCCACCATGCGCTGGGCCGACCAGCGTCGACAACCGGAACGGGCCCTTGAGGTTGAGGTTCACGACGGCGTCGAACAGCTTCTCCGACACCGAATCCAGGGACTCGTAGAGCGGCGACATCCCGGCGTTGTTGATCAGGACGTCGACCTTGCCGAACCGCTCGTAGGCGGCGTCCACCAGGCCGTCGAGCTGATCCCAGCGGCCGACGTGCACCTGATAGGGCAGCGCGGCGCGGCCGGTGGCCGCCGCGATCTCGTCGGCGGTGGCCTCACACGATTCCATCTTGCGGCTGGCGATCACGACGTCGGCGCCGCACTGCGCCGCGGCGAACGCCATCTCCCTGCCGAGACCGCGGCTGCCGCCGGTGACCAGCACCACCCGGTCGGTGAGGTCGAACAGCTCGTCGGCATAGCCCTTTTTCGAGCCCATGTCAGCTCTCCTCTTTCGCGGATGCGGTCGCCCGGATCACCCGGTCGCGCACGAGTCATATGGTGTCACGGTGCAAGTGCTACTGATCCGGCATGCGTTGCCGCTTCGCAGCGAGCCGGGTGAGGGGTCCGACCCCGACCTCTCCGAGGAAGGCATCGAGCAGGCCAAGAGGCTGCCCGATGCGCTGGCCCGCTTCCCGATCACCCGTCTGGTGAGCAGCCCGCAGCGACGTGCGGTGCAGACCGCGCAACCCGTCGCCGACGCGCTCGGGCTGGGCATCGACATCGATGACCGCCTCGCCGAGTACGACCGGGATCTCGCGCATTACATCCCGATCGAGCAGATCGCCGCCGAGTATCCGGCGGAGCTGGCGCGGCTCGCGAGCGGTCACCTGCCCAGCACCGTCGACGAGGACGCGTTTCTCGCCCGCATCAACGACGGCATCCGCGACGTCGCGTCGACGGGCGACCACGAGGCCACCGTCGCGGTGTTCAGCCACGGCGGGGTGATCAACGGACTGCTGCATGCCATCCTGCGCACCGAGCGGATTCTGTGCGTCAACGTCGACTACGCGGGCATCACCCGGCTGCTGTCCTCCCGCAAGGGCGACCTCTACGTCGCGTCGGTGAACGGCACCGAACACGTATGGGACCTGCTCCCGCGAAATCAGCGGTGGTAGGAAAGGCGGGTGACGACTTCGCTGGACGGGCTCGACCTCGCCGCGCTTGACCGCCATCTCCGAGACGCGGGCATTCCGCGCAGCGGCGAGCTGCGCGCCGAGCTGATCTCGGGCGGCCGGTCCAACCTGACGTTCCTGGTGGCCGACGACCAGTCGAAGTGGGTGCTGCGCAGGCCGCCGCTGCACGGTCTGACACCGTCGGCGCACGATATGGCCCGCGAGTACCGGGTGGTGGCTGCCCTGCATGACACGCCGGTGCCCGTCGCCCGCGCGGTCACCATGCGCAACGACGACTCGGTCAGCGGTGCGCCGTTCCAGATGGTCGAGTACGTGGAAGGCCGTGTCGTTCGGCACGCCGACGAACTCGAGGCGCTCGGCGACAAGGAGGCGATCAGCGACTGCGTCGATGCGCTGATCACGGTGCTCGCCGACCTGCACGCGGTGGACCCGCAAGCGGTCGGGCTCGGCGACTTCGGCAAGCCGACGGGCTATCTCGAGCGCCAGGTTCGCCGCTGGGGTTCGCAATGGGAGCTCGTCAAACGCGAGAACGATCCCTTCGATGCCGACGTCCGGCGACTGCATTCGGCTCTCGCGGAGGCGCTTCCGGCGCAGAGCAGAACCTCGATCGTGCACGGCGACTATCGCATCGACAACACGATGCTCGACGACGACGACCCCACCAAGGTGCTCGCGGTCCTCGACTGGGAGATGTCCACGCTCGGCGACCCGATCAGCGACGCCGCGCTGATGTGTGTGTACCGCCATCCGCTGTTCAACGTGATCCACGCCAGCTCGGCATGGGCCTCGGAGAAGATGCCCGAGGCCGACGACCTCGCCAACCGCTATTCGCTTGCGGCCGAACAGTCTTTGGACAACTGGGACTTCTACATGGCGCTCGGGTACTTCAAGGTGGCGATCATCGCGGCGGGCATCGCGTTCCGGGCCAGGGAGGGCGGGGGCGTAGCCGCCGACACCGGCGAAGTGGACAAGGCCGTCGGGCCGCTGATGGCCGAGGGTCTGCGCGCGCTGGGCCGTGATAGCCACCGCTCGGCGTTAGGCCGTTGGCGGCTTCGTCAACACGGTGTACAGCTCGGCGATGACATCGTCGCGGACGATCGCCACGTCGAAGCCCGACACCTGAGGCGTTGGATCGCCGTCGGCGACGAGATGCCATGCCAGATAACCGAAGCCAGTGGTCTGGTGCACGGCCCCGTCCGGCACGAAGCGGAGCGGCCCAAGGCCGCCCTGAAGCGCGGCTGCTTTGGCGTCGAGCGCGTCATGTCCGACATTGACGCCCTCGTCGTCGGTCCACCGGACGTCGGGTGCGTAGATCCGCTCGATCGCCGTGCGCCGGCGTTCGGGGTCGCGTTCGTCGAACACCTCCAGCAGATTGCCCAACATGAGCTGATGAATGGTCTGTGTCATTGCGATCTCCTCATTGCGTGATACATCAACCAACGGCGATGATGGGCGATATGGCCCAGCGCATCTGGCTTTCCGCCGACCCAGCAGCGAACCTGGCTCAACTACATGCAGGTCTACCACCGGCTCGAATACGAAATGAACCGGCAGCTTCAGGCGGAGTTCGGCGTCTCGCTCGCCGACTACACCGTGATGAACGCGCTGTCGGGCGAGCCGGGCCGCCGACTGCAGTCGAGCCGGCTGGCCACCCGGATCGGCTGGGAGCGCAGCAGGCTCTCGCATCAGCTTCGTCGGATGGAGACGCGACGGCTCGTCGAGCGGATCGCGTCGAAAACCGACGGCCGCGCCACCGACGCCAAGCTCACGCCGCAAGGCTGGCGGCTTCTGCAGTCGGCGGCTCCCAAGCACGTCGCGTGGGTCCGCACCCTGTTCTTCTCCGACCTCGACGATGCTTCCGCCGACAAGCTGGCCGATCTGCTCGGTGAGGTCTTCGAGACGATCCTGCGCAAGGGCACGTTGCCCCGACCCGACTGACGCCGCCACGGTCAGACCTGCACTTCGCCGCCGTCGACGAACAGTTCGCTGCCCGTCATGAAGCTGCTCGCATCGGAGGCCAGGAAGGCCACGGTCGCGGCGATCTCGTCGGGGACCGCCACCCGCTTCATGACGACACCGTCGGCCATCTGGGCCAACAACTCCGATTCACCGCCCGATGGCGCCAGGCCGAGCAGCCCGGGCGTCTCGACCGGTCCAGGAACCAGCGTGTTGACGCGGATACCGCGCTCGGCGAGCTCGGCGGCCATGGTGCGGCCGAGGGAACGGACAGCCGCCTTGGATGCGGCGTAGACGCCGAACGCCGGTGTGCCCCTTGATGCCGCCGTCGATCCGGCCAGGATGATCGACGCGCCGCGGTTGAGCAGGGGAAGCACCTTCTGCACGGTGAAGAGGGTGCCGCCGACGTTGCGGTTGAACGTGTCGAGGTAGTTGTCGACGGTGACGTCCGCGATCGTCGCGAACTCGCCGCCGCCTGCGTTGGTGAAGACCACGTCGAGACCGTGCCCGTGCGACTGAATTGCCTCGACGACCGAGTCGATGTCCGCGAAGTTGCTGACGTCGCTCACGACACCTGTTGCACCAGAACCGATTTGAGCGACGGCCTCGTCGAGTCGTTGTCGGCTGCGTCCGGTGATGAATACGTGTGCACCCTCTGCGGCCAGCCGGTGCGCTGCCGCCAACCCGATGCCCGACGTGCCGCCTGTCACCAATGCGACCTTGTCCTGTACCACGCCCATGGCGTCCAGCCTCCTCAGCTTTACGTGATTGATCACGTTGTTTCGAGCCTACTGCGCTTACGTGACACGTCAACCAAATCGGGCGGGATCACATTCCCGCCGAGTGGCGACGAGGTGAACCGGCGCTAGAGGCGGGCCTTCAGGTTCTTCTTCGCGGCGCGGCGGAGCTGAATCATCCGCGCCGTGCCGACCGCCACGGTGAGCAGGCCGCCGCCCACGGCCGACAGGAGTACCGCGACCCCGACGGGGAGGCTCGCCTGCCATGCGAAGAAGTTGACGGTCGTGGGGTCCGTGTTCTGCATGATGAAGACCAGCAGCAGGATCAGGATCAGGAACCCGAAGATCAACAATGACCACAACGCGGCGGCGCGGGTGAACTTGACGGCGTCCTGCGGAGGGGGCGGAGGCGGAGTGTCGGCGACCTCAGGCAGATCCGCCTGCGGCGGAGGGGGGAACTCGCCGGGAAGCGGCGGTTTCGCGCCTTCTAGCCGGTCGGGCGGCATGGACGGGTCGCTGGTCATAGGTCCATCTTTGCCCTTCGGCGGCCCGAATGAAACAAAGGTGTCATTTTCAGCGTGAATGTAAAGCGCGCCACGTGGGCGAACTTCTCGATAGTGTCCGGTGGAGCTTGCGGCGAGAGGACATTGGGTATGTCGAGAGCTATGCCGAAATCGAGTAGGTGGTATCTGGCCGCGCTCGCGGCAATCCTGGTGCTTTTCACGGCCGCCTGCGGCAGTTCGAACCCGCTCGGGGGCGGCGAGATCTCCGGCGACCTGAAGTCGATCAAGGTCGGTTCGGCCGACTTCACCGAGTCGAAGATCATCGCCGAGCTCTACGCGCAGGCGCTCGAAGCCAACGGCTTCACCGTGACCCGCCAGTTCGGCATCGGCAGCCGGGAGACGTACATCCCTGCGGTGCAGGATCATTCGATCGATCTGATCCCGGAGTACACCGGCAACCTGCTGCAGTACTTCGACGAGGAGACCCCCGCCACCACTCCGGACGCTGTGCTGCTCGGGCTGCTCAAGGCGCTGCCAGGCGACCTGTCGATCCTCTACCCGTCGCCCGCCGAGGACAAGGACACGCTTGCCGTCACCGAGGCGACCGCGCAGCGGCTGAACCTGAAGTCGATCGCGGATCTGGCCAAGGACTCCGCGCAGGTGAAAGTCGGTGCACCGTCGGAGTTCCAGACGCGTGTCACAGGTCTGGTGGGCCTCAAGGACAAATACGGCCTCGAGATCGCGCCGGTCAACTTCATCGCGATCAGCGACGGCGGCGGTCCCGCGACCGTCAAAGCGTTGACGGACAACACCGTCACCGCCGCGAACATCTTCAGCACGTCGCCGTCGATCGAGCAGAACAAGCTCGTGCCGCTGGAGGATCCGAAGAACGTCTTCCTCGCCGCGAACGTCGTGCCGCTGGTGGCGTCGCAGAAGATGTCCAACGAACTCAAGACGGTTCTCGATGCGGTCAGCGCGAAGCTGACCACCGAGGGGTTGATCGCTCTGAACACAGCAGTCGAGGGCAACCAGGGCATCGACCCGGACGAGGCGGCGGAAAAGTGGATCAAGGACAACGGCTTCGACAAGCCCGTGCAGAAGTGAGCTCATGATCACCTTCGAGAACGTCACCAAGCAGTATCCGGACGGCACCGTCGCGGTCGACGACCTGACGCTGGAGGTGCCGGAAGGGACCTTGGCCGTATTCGTCGGGCCGTCCGGCTGCGGCAAGACGACGTCGATGCGGATGATCAACCGGATGATCGACCCGACTTCGGGAACGTTGACCGTCAACGGCGAGGACGTCACCAAGGTCGATCCGGTCAAGCTGCGGCTGGGGATCGGCTACGTCATCCAGAGCGCCGGGCTGATGCCGCACCTTCGCGTTGTCGACAACATCGCGACCGTCCCGGTGCTGCGGGGCGAATCCCGGCGCAGCGCACGCAAAGCCGCGCTGGGGGTGATGGAGCGCGTCGGGCTCGACCCCAAGCTGGGGGACCGCTACCCGGCCCAACTGTCCGGCGGTCAGCAGCAGCGCGTCGGGGTCGCACGGGCGCTGGCCGCCGACCCGCCGATCCTGTTGATGGACGAACCGTTCTCGGCCGTCGACCCGGTGGTGCGCGAGGACCTGCAGACCGAAATCCTGCGGCTGCAAAGCGAACTCCGCAAGACCATCGTGTTCGTCACCCATGACATCGACGAGGCGGTCAAGCTCGGCGACAAGGTCGCGGTGTTCGGCAGGGGCGGGACGCTGCAGCAGTACGCCGACCCGCAGTTCGTGTTGTCGAACCCGGCCAACGAACTGGTGTCGGGTTTCGTCGGCGCCGACCGCGGCTACCGCGGACTGCAGTTCTTCCACGCGACGGGGCTGCCGCTGCACGACGTCAAGTCGGTGGCCGAGAGCGACGTCGACGCGCTCGCACTCGGGCCGCAGGAGTGGGCGCTGGTCATCAAGGACGGCAAGCCGTTCGCGTGGATCAACGCCGAGGGCGTCGACGTGCACCGCAAGGGCAGCTCGCTGTACGACAGCACGGTCGGTGGCGGCTCCTTCTTCCGGCCCGACGGCACGCTGAGGTTGGCGCTCGACGCGGCGCTGTCCTCACCCACGGGCCTTGGGGTGGCGGTCGACGACGACGGTCAACTGATCGGCGGGGTGCGGGCCGACGACGTGATCAAGCTGCTCGACGAGCAGCGGCGAGTGCCGGAGGTGGGGTAGCCGGTGCGCTATCTCTTCACCCACCTCGACGACCTGTGGGTCCTCACGGTGATCCACCTACGGCTGTCGCTCATCCCGATCGTGCTCGGGCTGTTGATCGCCGTGCCGCTCGGTGCGCTCGTACAGCGCACGACGGCGCTGCGGCGGTTGACGACGATCACCGCGAGCATCATCTTCACGATTCCGTCGCTGGCGCTGTTCGTCGTGTTGCCGCTGATCATCCCGACGCGAATCCTGGACGAGGCCAACGTGATCGTGGCCCTGACGCTCTACACCGTCGCGCTGCTTGTGCGTGCGGTGCCGGAGGCGCTGGACGCCGTTTCCCCCGCGGTGCTCGACGCGGCGACCGCCGTCGGCTACAAACCGCTGACCCGGATGCTGAAAGTCGAACTGCCGCTTGCTGTCCCGGTACTCATTGCGAGCCTGCGCGTGGTCGCCGTCACCAACATCTCGATGGTGTCGGTCGGCTCGGTGATCGGCGTCGGCGGCCTCGGCACCTGGTTCACCGAGGGTTATCAGGCCAACAAGAGCGACCAGATCATCGCGGGCATCATCGCGATCTTCGTGCTGGCCCTCGTGATCGACACCCTGATCATGCTCGCCGGTAAGGCCCTGACCCCGTGGACAAGGGCGACCGGCGCAACCAAGGTTGCCAAGCCGAAGGCGGCGGCGGCCGCATGAACTTCCTCAACGAGGCGCTGTCCTTCATCTTCACCGCCGCCAACTGGGGCGGGCCCGCGGGTCTGACCGCACGGATCCTCGAGCACCTCCAGTACACGGTGGTCGCCGTCTTCTTCTCAGCACTGATCGCGATTCCGCTCGGCATGTTGATCGGGCACACCGGGCGCGGCACGTTCCTCGTCGTCTCCGGCGTGAACGCGTTGCGCGCGCTGCCCACGCTTGGCGTGCTGCTGCTCGGGGTGCTGCTGTGGGGTCTCGGTCTGATCCCACCGACCGTCGCGCTCATGCTGCTCGGCATTCCGCCACTGCTTGCGGGCACCTATTCGGGCATCGCCAACGTCGACAGGGCGGTGGTGGACGCGGCCAGGTCGATGGGCATGACCGAGCGCAGGGTGCTGCTGCGCGTCGAGGTCCCCAATGCGATGCCGTTGATACTCGGCGGTCTGCGTACGGCGACCCTTCAGATCGTCGCGACCGCGACGGTTGCGGCATATGCAAGCCTCGGTGGCCTCGGCCGCTATCTCATCGACGGGATCAAGGTCCGCGAGTTCTACCTCGCGTTGGTCGGTGCGCTGATGGTGACCGCACTGGCGTTGATCCTCGACGCCCTTTTGGCTTTGGCGGTGTGGTCGTCGGTGCCCGGCAGCGGACGGTTGCGCAGAATGCCTCAGCCGTTGCTGGGCGACGAAGTCGCGCTGGAGTCCCGCGGGCATGCGGAAAAACGGACGGAGAGCAGTTTCTCAGCGGGCTACGAACGAGGCGGTCCTTCGCCTACGGTAGATGGGTGAGTGCAGAACAGCCCACTGCCTGGCCCGCGATCTTGACCTGGCGCGCACACGATGTTCCGCGAATGGAATCCGTTCGGGTGCAGTTGTCCAACAACCGGATCAAGGCGTACGGCCGCATCGTCGCCGCGGCGACTCAGACGGCCCCGGCGTTTTCGGCCTCATACGATCTCGTCACCGACGAATCGGGCGCGACCAAGCGGCTTTCCCTGACGGTCACGCTCGCCGAGCGGGAACGTCAGCTGTCCATCGCCCGCGACGAAGAGAACATGTGGCTGGTTCAGGACCATTCGGGCCAGACCAACCGCGCGTCCTACGACGGCGCACTCGATGTCGACATGATCTTCAGCCCGTTCTTCAATACGTTGCCGATCCGCCGTACCGGGCTGTATCGGCGCAACGACTCGATGTCTGTTCCGGTGGTCTACGTGTCGCTGCCAGACATCACGGTCAACCCGGTGACGATCAGCTACAGCAGCGCATCTGACGGCATCAAGCTGCATTCGCCGGTGGCCGACACCACGGTGACCGTCGACTCCGACGGCTTCATCCTCGACTACCCCGGACTGGCAGAGCGGATTTGATCACCCCGCCCGCGCGGCCCGCGGCGGCGAGTTCGTCGCGCCAGCCGTCCTGGCCGATGACGACCGTGACGATCTGAGAGCGCCGGAAACCGGAGAACCGCATCCGCGCGGCATGGCCTTGCTCGACGAGGTCGGCGACCGATCCCTGGGTGGCCAGCGACTTGCGCGACTTCTTCAGCATGTCGATCGCGCGGTCGAGCGCGGGTAGCAGCTGTTCGGCGTTCGCCTCGCACATCGCCCGCACCAGATCCGGTGCGGTGGCCGCCACCCGGGTGCCGTCGCGGAAGGATCCGGCGGCCAGCGCGAAGGCCAGGGGCACCTCGCCCGCGGTGGCGGCGAGGGACTCGGCGAGCAGGTGAGGCAGATGCGAGATGGCGGCGGCGGCGGCGTCGTGTTCGTCCGATCTGGCCGGGACGACGATGGCTCCGCAGTCGAGCGCCAACTGCATGACCATGGCCCACACATCGGGGTCGACGTGGTCGTCGACGCTGAGCACCCACGGCGCGCCCGCGAACAGTCCTGCGTCGCCCGCCGCCCAGCCGGAGTGCGCGGTGCCTGCCATCGGATGGCCGCCGACGAAGTTGTCCAGCAGCCCGAACGACTTCACCTGGTCTCCTACGGCGGCCTTGACGCTCGTGACGTCGGTCAGCGGGGCGTCCGGCGCGAGGTCGCGAATATGCTCGAGCACGATCGGCAGCGCGGGGACGGGCACCGCGACGACGATCAAGGCGCCCGCCTTCGCTGCGCGCTTCAAGGCCTTCTCGATGTCCTCGGTCGCGTCGAAGCCGTCGGCCTTGGCCGCCTGGACGCCCTCGATGGACCGGTTGTAGCCGAACACCTCGCGGCCCGCCCCGGCCGCCGCGCGCATGACCGAGCCGCCGATCAGGCCAAGACCCAGCACGCAAACGGGCGGTTTCGTCACGGCTTCAAGGGTGGCACATGATCTTGTTCGCCGGACGCGCGGCTACCGTCGATTGCTGGTCAAATGTGCTGGTCGGGGACTAGCGTAAGCGCCCATGGGACCACAGCGGGCATCTGCGAAGGACGCCGATGCGCCTGACGGCTTCGGCGTGGCTGTCGTCCGCGAGGACGGCAAGTGGCGCTGCACGGCCATGCGTTCCGCCGCGTTGACCAGCTTGGCGGCGGCCGAAACCGAGCTGCGTGAACTGCGTAGCGCAGGCGCCGTATTCGGGTTGCTCGACGTCGACGACGAGTTCTTCGTGATCGTGCGGCCCGCGCCTGCAGGGACCCGGCTGCTGTTGTCGGATGCGACTGCGGCGCTGGACTACGACATCGCCGCGGAAGTCCTCGAGAAGCTCGACAACGACATCGAACCGGATGAACTGGAGGACGCCGATCCTTTCGAGGAGGGCGATCTGGGGCTGCTCGCCGACATGGGCCTGCCCGAGGCGGTGCTCGGCGTGATCATCGGCGAATACGACCTCTACGCCGACGAGCAGATCGGCCGCATCGCACGGGAGATGGGCTTCGCCGAGGAGTTGTCGGCGGTGCTCGACCGCCTCGATCGGTGACCGACGAAGACCTCATCCGCGCTGCGCTCGACGCCGCGGGTCAGCGCCGGGCCACGCGATGTTCCGATCGGCGCGGTGGTCTTCGCGGCCGACGGGACGGAGTTGGCCCGGGCGGCCAACGCCCGCGAGGAGTCGGGGGATCCGACGGCGCACGCCGAAATCCTTGCCATGCGCGCGGCGGCGACGGTGCTCGGTGACGGTTGGCGCCTCGAGGGCACCACGCTCGCGGTGACCGTCGAACCGTGCACGATGTGCGCGGGCGCGCTGGTGATGGCGCGGGTGTCCCGCCTCGTGTTCGGGGCGTGGGAACCGAAGACCGGCGCGGTTGGCTCGCTGTGGGACGTGGTGCGCGACCGAAGGCTGACGCATCGACCTGCCGTTGTCGGCGGGGTGCTGGCCGATGAGTGCGCGGCACCGCTCGAGGCGTTCTTCGCGCAACAGCGATTGGGATAGAGCCTTCGGTGTTCGGTAGGCTGCCACACGGTGGCGTGTCCGAGCGGCCTAAGGAGCACGCCTCGAAAGCGTGTGACGGGTAACCCCCGTCCGAGGGTTCAAATCCCTCCGCCACCGCCAAGTTCTTCGACCGGCCAGTTGCCAGCGCTGAATTTCACGACGCTGCAGTCGATGAATCTGCGTGTCAAACGACCACGGCTGGAACGTTTCTGCAGCGTATGCTCGATCCACCATGATCGAGTGGTTGCTTCTGCTACTACTTGTGCCTGCAGTCGTCCTGCCGGTCGTGTTGCTGTTGGGTTTCGCCGGCTGCGGCTTCGAGGGGCAGGGCAGCCCACATCCACCCCTCGTCATCACCGGCGCCACCGCCACGAGCCCGAACACCGTCAAATTGACGTGGACGGGTGGCTGCACAACGCAGATCGAGTTTCAACGAGACAAGAGGCCGAAACCGGGCCAGATCGCCCGAGTGCGCCACATCTATTTGTCGCTACGCGGTCGCCGGAGACCACCGACGACGGTGGGCTGAGTGCGGATTCGGTCTACGAATATCAGGTTCGCCAGATTTACGGTGACGGTCAACGAGGCGAATGGTCGCCGATGGTCGAAGTCGTAACCCCCGCCGACGTCGTCGTAGCGCCTTCCGTGACCTTCGATACCGTCAGCGGCGGCCATACCGACTCCGGTATCGGCGAGGCCAACACGACGTGGCCTCACACGGCATCCGGCAACGCAGCGGCTGTCGTCGTGGGAGTGCGGTGGTCGCAGACCGGCGGCATTGGAACGCCAACCCGCACAGTGACTTACGGTGCAGCCACGATGCAATCGCTCGGCGTCCGTGGCCTCAACGACGAAGCGATCAACGCGTTCAGCGGCGTATACGAAGAATTCTTCGGCTTTCGTAATCCACCGACGGGCGCGCAGACGGTATCGGTCACCGTGGATCGAACTGCATCGAACCTGAGTTTCGAGGCATGCTCCGTTTCCTACGCCCAGGTGTCCGCTTTCGTCCCCGCGCCTCCGGTGTCCGGCACGGAGGCGGGCACGACGATGACGCAGCCGGTCAACTCGGCCATGAACGAAATGGTCGTGCAGATGTTCGCCACGGCGTCGGGACCGATCACCGCCTACAACCAGACGCCCCGATTCACCAGTGCCAACAGCTTGTTGATCGGCGATGCGCCTGGGGCCGCGGCCATCTCCTTCACCGCCACCCGGGCCAGCGGTGTCGACTACGCCGGTCTGGCTGTCCGACTCACACCCGTCACGTAGCCCGAAGAGGAAGTCGGAGAGCCATGTCCAATCCCCTCACCGGCGACTGCGAGGCGGTTGTGCAGATCGCCACGCGTCAGCTGAACGGACTCCTGGGTGCTCTCCACCAGAATGCCGATCAGAACGCCGCGCTCAAGCTCCTTCACAGCACGAGTGCGCGCATCGGCGATCCTCCGCGCCAAGATCCTGAGGTAGGCCCGTTCGGCGAATGGGTGATCGCCCAACAGCGCGCCAGCTCCGGCCGTGGGCTTGATGACATTCGCAGTCAGCTGACTGCCACCGCACCTCCCGGCACCGCGAAGCTGCTGACCGCGGCATTCGACCAATTCGACAACTGGGAGGTCGATCCGCCCGACGACCCGGACGTCGTGCGCGGTCTCGTCAGGCTGCAGGTGTCGAACGTGACGATCTCGGTGCCGAACGGCTCATCGTCCGAGGTCACCATTCACGCGAGTATCAGGGCGCGGTACTACCCGGATCCGGGTACGACTGCACTGCCCGCATCGGTTCACGGCCAGGTGCACACCACCTTCGACGTCACCAATGTTGCGAGCCCACAGGGAAACCGGCTGTTCATCGAGCCGTCGGCGCAGGACGCCAAGATTCAGTTCGTCGGCCGCACCGGGAAGCGGATTGACGGCGTTCGACGAGAGCAGGATCGCCGTACAGGTGCGCAAGTTCATCCGCGGTCTGACCATGCTTCCCGTCGACCTGCCGGACGACTTCGCGTTCACCTCCTTCAAGGGCCTTGGTTCCGGGGTGAACCAGGTCATCGCACTACCGTTCCAACTGTCAGGCGGAGCGCCACCTCCCAACGGCCTTCAAGGCGTCACGCAATCGTTCATCGGCTCGAGTGGATTCGGCGTAGCAATCAGCAAGGCGCACGTCACCAGCCTCATCGACCTCAACGCGATCCGGCAGTCGGTCGCGGCAGTGCATCCCAGCTTCACCATCGACTACGGGCTGGGTTCCGCCACAGTGAGATACAACCTGAGCTTCGCTAACGGGGGCCCGTTCCTGACGTTGACCAATGGCGGGATAGAGATCTCGGGCCGCGTCGACGCGAAAACCCCAACCTCGTGGGCGCCGAACGGGTGGGTCCAGTTCACCCAGCTGATCACGCTCGACGTGGATCCGCAGACCCAGGCGATCAGCGTCAGGCGTGCAGGCGATCCCGATGTGGACGAGTCGTGGTTCATCCCCCACGAACGGGCGGTCAACATCGTCAGGCGCGAGGTGGACGAAGCGCTCGCCAGAAACGGCACCGCGATCAGACGGGTATTCTATGACGCACGAAGCGACCTTCGAAATGGATTGCGGGAGTTCGACCCTGGCGCGATCGTCTCATTCACGAGGATCCAGATCACCGGCAACGGCGTCATCGTGCGGGGTGAGATAGGCAGCCTGTCTCCGCGTCGTGCACCGGTGATCGAGGTCGCGGAAACGCATGGGGGCGCCGCTTTCACCGCCTTCAAGAGCTGGATTCCAGCCGGGCGCATCGATCGGTTCGTCTGGACGTGGGTGGAGTACCCCGACACCGGCAGCATTCTGCAAGGCGTCGAAAAGACCTCGGTGCAGGAGCACGATTTCATCCTTCCCAAGCCGGCGGGAGTCAAGAGTGTCGGTCGGATTTGCCTCCGACTCGAGGGCACCATGATCGCGTCGGCAGGGCAAGAGGTACGTGTTGCGAGGGGGTACGACGTGCCGGGTGCAAGAGCCAGAAGTCGCGATGGACATTCCTTCGTGGTGGGGTCCGCTCACCATCCCCTTCTTCACCCCCGGCCTCGTTGAAACCGGCACCTTGCGGCAGGCCATCGCCGGACACGTTGGCGTGCAAGGCTCGCCTGGCCGAAGTCAGGCTCAGCGAAATGCGCTGGTGTGCTTCGTGGATGGTGGTGAGAAGTCGCTCAGTCCGGTGATCGAGGCGTTGAGTCGAACAAAGAACGCGTCGTCGGTTGTGACCGTCGTCGTCTTGCCTGCCGGTGCCTTCGACGCGTCTCGCCGCGAGGTCGAAGACAAGCTCGGGTTGTCGGGCGAGACCTCCTGCCCGCTGCACTTCACCGAGGACGACGAGGGTGGTTGGACACGCACCTTCGGGGTTTCCAAGACGCCGTCGCTGTATCTCCTCAACGCGAGGCGCGAGTTCGTCTGGAAGCACGAGGGCACACCGGATCCCAAGGCAATCGCCGCCGCCCTGGACGAGTTCGTGGTTCCGACTGTCCCACTGGGCTTCTCACCGATACGGATGGCGGTCTCACCGGGCGAGGCGGCGCCGGATGCCGCGTTCGCCGACGGTGGACGCGGGTACGCGCTGCACCGGCTGAAGGGCAGGGACGTACTTCTCAACTTCTGGCAGTCATGGTCGGCGCCTTGCCTCGCGGAGTTGGAGCGCCTGCAGCGGCTGCACGATGAAGGTCAGTGCGCCCTTCATCGTCGCGTTTCACGGTGGCGCCGATGCCAAGGCAGTGGATGTCGTTCGCAAGCGTCTCGGTCTGTCGTATCCGGTTGTGCAGGATTCCCGGCAGCAGATAGGCCAGCGATATGGCGTGCGGTGCTGGCCCACCACGGTGAAGATCGACGCCGACGGATGCGTGGAGCACATCCAGTTGGGTGCGGCGCACGAACACGAGCCTTCTGGAGCCGACGACAAATCGGCAGCGGCGGAGTGAACAGCTGGGCGACGCTGGCGCAGACCGCAACCGTTGTGCTTGCGGTCGATCAGGCGGCCAAACTTCTTGTTCACCGCGTCGGAAGCCTGCGAGTGGTCGAAGGCCAGTTGTGGATGCGCCGCACCAGTTATCGTCACTCAAATATGTTGTGGCTCTGGGTAGTACCTGCCGCTGCGCTGGTTGTCGATGACGGCCTGGATTCCTTCGTCCAGCGTCTTCGTCGGATTCATAGTCGGTGGCTCACTGAGTAACGCCGTCGAGGGCTCGCTGCGCGGTTCGGTAACCGACTACATCCGTCCGCCTTTCTGGCCGGCCTTCAACATCGCCGACATCGCGCTGACCGTCGGCGCGATCGGGATCGCGGTCGAACTGCTGAGGACAGTCGGTGAACTCTCGCGGTGAGTCGAGCGCGCCCGCGCTGACCGCTGACGGCGCAGCTCGGCTTCCCTCGCTTCTTCACGATCGCCGGGTACTCCGTCAACTCGTACAAAGTCTTTCTGGCCGTTGGGATCTGCGTGGGCACCCTCGCGACTGCTCTGATGGCAGACCTGTCCGGGCTGTCGCCACTGCGCGCCGGTTCGGCGGCGATGGTGTCCGCGCTCGCCGGGGTGATCGGAGCGCGCATGTATCACGTCGTGGTACATGCGCCCGATGTACTTCACGTCCGATTCGCCGCGCGCATTGTGGAACAGGGATGCCGGCGGGTTGAGCGTCTTCGGTGCGCTGCTCACCTTCATCCCGGCATCGTTCGCAACAGCGGCGCTGGCGGGCATTCCGGCCGGCGCGCTGTTCGATGACATGGCCGTGGGCGTGCTCGCCGGTGGCTTCTGCATTCGACTGGGCTGCGTATTCAACGGCTGCTGCGTCGGCCGCGAGACTGGTTCCGCGTTCGGTGTCCTCCTGCACGACACCAGAGGGGTCAGAAAACGACGCATCCCTGCCCAGTTTCTGGAGATGGCATGGTGGCTCCTCGGACTGGCGCGCCTTTCTCGGCCTCTGGCCGATGCGAATTCCCGACAGGAAGCCTGGCTCTGGCCGTTCTGGCCTGGTACAGCGCCGGCCGATTCGTTCTCGAGCCATTGCGCGAAGAGCCTGACATCGTCTGCGGCCGCGTGCGCATCAATCAGCTGGTGGCTGCGCTGTTGGCGTTGGGTGCCGGGGGTGCACTGATCGTCCTGTTGTCTTCCTGACACCCGTCATCCGAATGAAAACCTCGAACGTGCATCCGAGTCACTCGAATTCCACATCGGAATGGCCGATGCAGCTCTTGGCAGGCGCACCTCACCCACGTCTACACCAAACTAGGGCTGACCTCACGCGTGCAGCTCGCCCAAGAGGCAGCCAAACACGGCTAGCCTCTATGGCGCCTGCTCGATCTGCGCGGCGCTGTTCAGCACCCCGACGGGTATGCGGTGAATCGGTCGCGTCGGCTGGATGTTCTCCGCATTGGTCACGGTCGTACTCGTGCAGCTGGTGGTGTTCGTCGCGGTGTTCTTGACGCAGCAGCTGTAGCTCGTGCCGGTCTTGCCGGTCCCGTTGTCGACGATCTTCGTCTCGGAGTACGTGCCGCCCTTGCTTTCGCAGTCGGACTTCTGGCTGGCATGCGCCGCAGGCGTGCCGACGGTCATCAGTGCGCTGAAGCCGATAGCGGCCGCGGCGAGCGCAGTGGTCGCGAACGTGGTCATGCCGCAATGGTCATGGCCGCGTGCGATTTATTTGGTAATGGCGGTCGAGACAGAATTCTCTGTCGGCGGGGAAGGGTTTCCTATCCGCCAGGCAAGAGCGTGAGCCTTGCCGCCCACATCGCGCCGCACATCCCTGCCAAGAAATTTTGCGAGTCCGTTAATTACAGACATGGGCGACAGCAAATATCTGAGTCTGCTACATGCGGCTCATCAGCAGCACTATCTGCGATCAGCAGCGCCTCTTGGCAACGTCTTGACGATCGCCAACCCGTTGACGTGGTCAAAGACACCCTCCAAGATGTGCTAACTCTGCACAGTTATGTAAAACATCGAATCAAGAGCTAACTTCAATGGCCCCGCAAAGTACTTGCAATTGCAACAAACATGGTGCAAATAAGCGCTTGGTGTCGCCTTTCTGCCGCGAGATCTACTACATTTGCAACGGATCCGTTCGAGACATGGGAGTTCGGGCAAATGAATTCGGATGTCAGAGTCGATAATCGCAATGATTGCCACACCAGCGCCAAGCGGACAAAAGCCCTGAAGTCAGCGGCGTATGTCGGGCGAGTCGGCGGCCTGGCCGTAGCCCTCGGTATCGGGATTGCGGTAGCCGGCGGCCAGGCGATGGCTCATGCCGAAACCACCGGCGAAACGTCGAACCCCACCTCCAACGACGCTCCGCCATCTGAGCCGAATCAGCCCGACGGTCAGCCCACCGGCCAAACAGACCCAGCACCGGGTGCGACTCCGTCCGACAACAAGCACTTCCAATCGCCATTTCGGCCGCGACGGATTCTGGCCGTCCTGGGCATCAGCCCAAGTAAAGGCGACAACAACATCGTCGGGTCGGGGCCGAACGACCCCGCCGCGGTTGCGAAGTCGCGGCGCGTAGACGACCCGTCGGGAAGGCGGACGAAGCGCGACGATGACGGCGAAGAACACGTGGTCGCGAAAGCTGATGAACCTACGAACGCCTCCGCTGAAACATCGAAACCGCGAAGGCTGACGCTTCAAACCGTCCGGCCACAGATCGACATCAAACCCGCGCGGATCTCGACGCCCCCAACAGTCAGCAAGTCGACCGACGAGATAGATCCGGTGCACACGTTCGCAGCGCCGACACCGCCCGCCCCGGCGCTGCCCTTCGACAGAGGGATCGCGAAGCGCGTCGTCACAAGCTTGGTCGGCTCCACCGCACGTGATTGGTCGGCGTCTGTCCCGGTCGTGCCTGCCGCCCCGCCGTCAATGCTCGAGGTGCTGACGTGGGCTTGGCGCGCGCCCAATCGAACCCTCGTCAATGTCGCCAACCTGACGCAGACAACGCAAGGCGAGCCGCTCGGCCGCACGCAGGCAGCGCTGGCAGAGACGCCGACGACGACGTCGATCTTCTTCGGAACCAGCCCGAGGATCAGTGAGACGAACGGGACCGTCATGGTGCCCATCGTCCGCACGGGCGATCTCACGCGACCGTCGACGATTGAGTATGGAATCACCTCCGATACCGCGACCGCAGGACAGGACTATGTCGGCGGAAACGGAACGATCACCATGGCGGTAGGTCAAGAGCGCGCCTACATCCCCGTGCAGATCCTCAACGATGACCTGTCAGAGCCGACTGAGACCTTCGTGGTCTCGATCATCAACGTCGACAGCGCTTCGACGATTCTTTATCCGCGAACGGCGCGCATCGAGATACTGGATGACGAAAACCCTGTCAGCGATCCCGCGTCACCACCGCTGACGTCAAACTATGTCGTCACGGAGCAGGTCGTGGTTTCGGGACTGAACCAACCGATCGCGTTCGAGTTCGCGCCGAACGATCCATCGAAGATCTACATCGCTGAAAAGGGCGGCGTCATCAAGGTATTCGATACCAACACCGGTGCAGCAGTCGACCTTCATCGATATCAGTTCGAAAGTGAACAACATTCAGGATCGCGGCCTGATGGACATCGCGCTGCATCCCGATTTCGGCACTCCAGTGGAGCCGGGTCAGCCGGAGCACAACTATGTCTACGCGTTCTACGTCGTTGATCCCCCCGGTACCGTAGGCAACCCACCGACCGAATGCGGGACCGGACGGCGGCGGAAACCGCTTTGCCTACCTTGTGCGCTACACGGCCGATCCGGCGACCAACTACACCACGGCGCTCCCCGACAGCGAAGTCATTCTGCTGGGCGGCGCCGGGCAGACGCTGCAGGACATCAGCGGAGCCGGAGCCGTCGACAGCACAGCAATATCGGCCAGCCCGAGTCCGGATACAACGCCCAAACAGGGCAATACGTCGATGACTACATCAAGGTCGATTCGCGGAGTCATGCCGGCGGATCGCTGGCGTTCGGCCCCGACGGCGCTCTCTATGTGTCCATCGGCGACGGCACGTCGTTCAACACAACGGACCCGCGCACTGCCAGTGTTCAGAACATCAACAGTCTGTCCGGCAAGATCCTGCGCATCGACCCGATAACCGGCTTGGGACTACCGGACAACCCGTTTGTCGAGCCGGGCGACGACCTCAACGCCAACCATTCCAAGGTCTACCAGCTGGGCCTGAGAAATCCGTTCTCCATCGGGTTCGCTCCGGATGGGCGCCTCTTCATATCGAATACAGGGTGGAATAGCTGGGAGGAGATCGAAAGCGGCCATGCCGGAGCGAATTTCGGTTGGCCGTACTTCGAAGGCGGCGACAATGGCGTCAATCTGCGGACACCGGGATATCAGGATCTCGCCAGGCGCCGCAGCGTTCTATGCGGCGGTCGCGAACGGCACCATAACGCTAACGCCGGCCTATCGTGCATTCGCGCACAGCGAGAGCGCGCCGGGCTATCAGCTCGGGGCCATCGTGGGTGTCGACGGGGTCTACACGGGATCGCAATACCCAGCGGAATTTCAGAACGATGTGTTCTTCACCGATATCAACGACGGCGAGGTGTACGTCGTCGATATCAATAATCGCAGCGATGTGAAATACCTGTACAGCAGCCAAGGCGCTCCCGTCGCCTTCAGCCAGGGACCCGACGGGTATGTGTACGTCGCGAACCTCGGCGCAGGGACGATCACCAAGCTGCTCATCACGCCGAGCGACCACCCGATCGGTGACCCGAACAGCCCTTCGGAGAGGGAATCCGAGGCGCTCATCGAGAGCACCGGTTGGATTCCGGTCTGGGGTTCGTTGTTGAGTGCCATCAGTCTGGTTTCCGACCTCAACGACATGCTCATCGCTCTGCAGAACAACAATTCCCCCGACATCGCCGATGAGGCAGGTGATTTGGTCGAGCACGTACTGGGGATCGGGCTCGGTCTTCTACCGGGTGGAACCATTGTCGCGGACTTCATCGGCGACGGGGTCACCTCGTTGGTGAGCCGTTCCTAGCGCGTCGAGTCAGCCGCCGCTGGGTCCCGAAAAGAAGTTCGGCTTCTCGTCGGGGTTCGAGCCGTTGGCCATCCACTCCTCGTGGCGGCGGTCCATGATCTCCTGCTCCCCCCGCAACCCAGGGGTGCGTAACGCACTACTCGTCTTCGGTTACGGCAGCACCGTCTTCATCAACATCACGTTGTAGTCCGACCACAGCGAGAGGTTGTAGTAGATCTCCTTGCCCGTCGACCACGGATGCAGGTACGGCGCATAGATGCCGCCGGGGAAATCACTCGACGCGACGAGCAGTTGCTCCGGCCCCCACGGCCCTTGCGGAGCCGGCGCCGTCCGCGCCACCACGTCGTTGTTGCCGTTGCAGTAGAGCGCCAGGAACTGCTTGAGGTGCGTGTTGTACTGCACCGACATCTCGCCGACGGGGCCGGGGATCACCGGCTGCGCCGCGCCGGGGTTCTGCGGCACCCAGTTCCCGCCGTCCCAGTACTCGTACTTGCTCAGCTCCGGCACGAGGTTCTGCGGCACGCGGGACAGGAACACCGAACCGCTGCGCCCGGAAGGGGTTCCGTACGAATAGAGATAACCGTCGTTGGATTTGAGGAACGCACCCACCTGGAACTTCTCACCGCCGGGCACATACGGCACCCGCGGCGTGGCGTCCCCCGACGCGGGCCGGACGCTCTGCGGGTAGACGCCCCAGTGCTCGCCGTTGTCAGGCGACACGGCGATCGCGGAGAAGTTCGTCGACCACTGGCCTGGGCTGTCCCAGCTCCTGATCGACATGAAGCTCATGTACTGCGTTTTCCCGATCGCGATACCGGACGTCGGGATGATGCCCGTCTCCGACGGTGCGAACTTGATGCTGTTGACGACCTGCTTGGACAACGCGGGAGCCCACAGCGGTGAGCCCGAATACTGGTTGTTCACAACGCCGTTCGGGATGGCGACGGTCTCGGACAGCGAGCGGTCAGAGGTGCGGAACATCGTGTTGTACCGCCACTGCCTGCCGCGCACGCTGCAATAGCCGATGGTGTCGCCGAAGGCCATCAGCACCTGGTTGTTCGCGGGATCGCCGTTGTCCCACATGATTCCGAGGTCGGTGCCGGTGATCGCGAAACGTTTGATGGTGTCGTTCGGGCTGTGCGGGCCGGTGACCCAGCCGACCAGCGCGGTGCCCGGCGGCGGGCCGGGAGCGGGCGCGGGCATCGGTGCGGGACCTGGCGGCGCGGCAGGCGGCGCAGGGGCGGCGATCGCCGCAGCGTCGGGAACCGGGGGAGGCGGCGCAGGCGGGACGACGCCTGCCTGCTGTTGCACCCGTGCCGACTGCGGCATGAACGAATTGAGGATCGATCGCGACAGCTTGCCCAGGTTCGGCAGCGGCGCACTGTCGTTGGCCTTACGGGGCCGGTGCCCGATCGGCGGACCGCTGACGCCGGGCAGTTCGGGTGTGGCCGCGGTGTTGGGTGCGGTGGGCGGTTGGGCCTCAGCCGCTGCGCCGGTGCATGGTTCGGCATGCGGCAGGCGGCGCGACGACGACTCCGAAGACGAGTCCGACAACGGCCGCCGACGCCACCGGTATCGATGCGATTCGAGCAAACGGCGACATGTCACACCTTTCAGGGAGCAGGGCGTCGCAGTTGACGTCCCGCACTAGCTGATGTGACGATAGTGATTGCTGGGGCTAATGTGATTAGTGATGTGCTGATAGGTACCGTTCCGTGACCGTGTCGAAACCCTCAGAGGCTCCAGCGCAGACGTAGGCATCCTTCGCGTCTTACACCGATGTAATTCGGCTAGAGCTTGCCCGCCGCGAAAGTCGCTGCCTGGTCGGTCATTCCGTTCTTGTTGTACAGGCTGTGGTTCGCGCCGTCGCCGGTGCCAGAGCAGATCGGGTCGTTGGCGATGCACAGGTCGATCGTCTTCGGCGCGTAGAGTGCGCCGATCTCGACCTGCGGCGTATCGATCGCCTCCATGAACTTCGGCCCCGGCTTGCCGAACAGCACGACCGCAGCAACGTGGTCGGCCACCTCGGGCGGCATCGGATCGGGAACGTCCTCCGCGTCAATGCACCATTGGGCACCGGCCTCCGAGGTGACGAAGCCGGCGACCGCCGCGCCCTTGCGAGAAACCACCGAGCACGATCTTCGGTATCGGGACAGCTGGCCGCCGTCGCCTCGATGTGGTTAGCCGCATCCCTGATGCCCTGAACGGCGGTGGGAAAGTCGGTGCTGGCGGGGTAGTTCACCGGATAGACCGAGACCGACTTACCTGCCGCCTGCTTACGAAACGCGTCGACGAATGACTGACCGATCCCGCCAAGACCGGGCGGTTCGAACGTGCCGCGGGCGAAGACCACCTCGACGTCGGTACACGGCTCGGCGGCCGCGAAGGGATGGGTGTGGCGAGCAGCGCTCCGGTGTCACCGCCGCAACGCCAAGCAGATGTCAGATGGTGTGCGCTCACCTTCCCACTTTTGCACAGGTCGCCGTGAAACCCGGCTGCAACTAGGCTCACCTGCGGGCACTGGCGCACGCCGACCAGTGCATATCTCGTCAACGTGACGGTGCGGCCCGGGTACAACTTCGCGAACGCCGACGCCGCGCTCGGCTACGGTACAGCGTTGCGACCGTCGGGGCGAATGGGCTACGCGCAGTTGGTCGACGCGACTTCGGCACGCCCGACTACTACCAGGGCGCGTACCTGATCAACCAGGCCGTCAACGAACTGTGTCCCGCCCAGATCTGGCAGCTGCGGCAGTCTGCGGGCGGCTACACCCTGCCCGCATAGACAACGGCGGCGCCCCGAGGGACGCCGCCGTGTCGTAGGAGTGGATATCAGCTACGGGCAGCTGACCTCGATCTCGAAAGGCTTGTTCACCGGCTGCAGCGGGTTCGCCATATCGACGCCGACCGCCGAGCCGGAGATCTTGTAGGTGCTGCCGTCCTTCTCGGCCTTGGCCTCGCCCTGGCCCGCGTTCTCCTGGAAGCCGAGGGTGACGCCGTTGACGTTGCCGAGCCCGACCGAGTGAACAACGGGGCTGTCGCCCGTGCCGACGACCGCACCGATGCCGGTGGTGGCGTCGCCGATCGCGATGTTGACGTTCTCGCCCATGGTGCTGCAGACGACCGTGCCCTGCACGGCCTGGTCCTTGCCGTCGATGGTGACGGTGCTCTTGCCTTCCGCTGAAGCAGCCGAAGACGTCTCTCCGCCGGTCTCGGACTTCTTCTCCGACGAACAGCCTGCTAGACCGGCGATGACTATTGCCGCGCCGCCCACGGCGACCACGAACCCACGCTTCACCACGTTCTCCTTCATGTTGTCGCGGACCGTCAAGATCGGCGGACCGTCTCAGAGAGTATGGAGCGCTGCCCACCTGGGGTCTTGAGATTGCCGTAAATATGCCTGGCTATCTGCTGCTGATTGAATACACCTCGTGGCAGAGCCGTCTTTCAGCATCGAAGCGGAGCTTCCTGGGCGGCTCGGCCGCGCCGGCGTCATCCGAACACCGCACGGCGACATCCACACTCCCGCCTTCGTCGCCGTCGGAACACAGGCCACGGTGAAGGCCGTGCTCCCAGAGACGATGAAAGAGATTGGCGCCCAGGCTCTTCTGGCCAATGCCTACCACCTGTATCTACAGCCCGGCGCGGACATCGTCGCGGAGGCAGGTGGACTCGGCGCCTTCATGAACTGGCAGGGGCCGACGTACACCGACAGCGGCGGATTTCAGGTGCTTTCGCTGGGTGCGGGCTTCCGCAAGGTGCTCGCGATGGACACCGAACGCGTTCAGGCAGACGACGTCATCGCCGAGGGCAAGGAGCGGCTGGCCCGAGTCGACGACGACGGTGTGACCTTCACGTCGCATCTGGACGGTTCGAGCCACCGGTTCACACCCGAGGTCTCCATCGGGATCCAGCATCAGCTCGGCGCCGACATCATCTTCGCGTTCGACGAACTGACCACCCTGGTCAACACCCGCGGCTACCAGGAGGAATCCGTTGCGCGAACGCACCGGTGGGCGGTGCGCTGCCTGGCCGAGCACCGCAGGCTGACGGCGGCCGCACCCGACCGCCCCGCGCAGGCCTTGTTCGGTGTGGTGCAGGGGGCCCAGTACGAGGACCTGCGTCGGGAAGCCGCCCGCGGGCTGGTGTCCATCGTCGACGACGACGGACGGGGGTTCGACGGCTACGGCATCGGCGGTGCGCTCGAGAAGCAGAACCTCGCCACCATCGTGGGATGGGTCAGCAGCGAGCTGCCCGCCGACAAGCCACGGCACATGTTGGGGATCAGCGAACCCGACGACCTCTTCGCCGCAATCGCCGCGGGCGCCGACACATTCGACTGCGTGTCACCGTCACGCGTCGCGCGCAACGCCGCGGTGTACTCGGCGACCGGTCGCTACAACATCACCGGGGCCCGGTACCGCCGCGACTTCACCCCCATCGACGCCGAATGTGACTGCTACACCTGCGCGCATTACACCCGCGCCTACCTTCATCACCTGTTCAAGGCCAAGGAGATGCTGGCCTCAACGCTGTGCACGATCCACAACGAGCGGTTCATCATCAGGCTGGTCGACCAGATCCGAATGGCGATCAGGGCAGGTGAATTCGACGAGCTGGAGGCACACGTACTCGGTCGCTATTACCAAAAGTGATCCCTCGACCGACTCTTTGACATGTGTAGAATAAGCTGATGACGACTGCGACGTCGCAGGAACTACTGATCCGGCTTCTCGATCCGGCCAATCGGGCCGACCCGTATCCGGTCTATGCGCAGATCCGCGAACTCGGACCGCTTCGCATCCCCGAATTCAACCTGACGGTGTTCTCGTCGTACCAGGACTGCGACGACGTGCTGCGCCACCCGTCGTCGGCGAGCGATTTCCGGAAGGCGACCCCGATGGAGGGGCGACCGGCGCCCGACGACGACGAGAATACGGCGACCCGAGCTTCCTGTTCCTTGATCCCCCCGACCACACGCGGCTGCGAAAGCTGGTCAGCAAGGCCTTCGTGCCCAAGGTGGTGAAGGCTCTCGAACCCGATATCACCGCACTGGTTTCCGGGCTGCTCGACGCGGCCGAGGAGAAGGGCGACTTCGACGTCATCGCCGATCTGGCCCATCCGCTGCCGGTGGCGGTGATATGCCGTCTGCTCGGCGTGCCGGTGGAGGACGAGCACGAGTTCAGCGCGGCATCGACGCTTGTCGGCCCAATCGCTTGACCCGTTCATCACGTTCACCGGCCAGGCTCCCGACAACCTGGACAGCCAGATGCAGGCCGAGTTGTGGCTCTACGAATACCTTCGCGACCTGATCGCGAAGCGTCGCCGCGACCCGGGCGACGACCTGATGTCCGGCCTGATCCACGTGGTGGAATCCGGTGACCAGCTCACCGAACAGGAGATCATTGCCACGTGCAGCCTGCTGCTGGTCGCGGGCCATGAAACGACGGTCAACCTCATCGCCAATGCCATCCTCGCGATGTTGCGCCGTCCGCAGCAGTGGGCAGCGCTGGGAGCAGACGCGTCACGTGTTCACGCCGTCGCAGAAGAGACGCTCCGATTCGATCCGCCGGTTCAGTTGAACGGCCGAATTGCCGCCGACGACATGACGATTGGCGGTACCGAAATCGCCAAGGGCGACACCATGATGCTGCTGTTGGCCGCAGCTCAGCGTGATCCGGCGATATGCGAAAGTCCCGACGAATTCGACCCGGATCGAGAGTCGATCAGGCACTTGGGGTTCGGCAAGGGGCCGCATTTCTGCCTCGGCGCGCCGCTGGCGCGGCTGGAGGCGGCCATCGCGCTGTCCGCCGTGACGGCGCGGTTCCCGTCGGCCCGGATTGTCGGCGAGCCTCAGTACAAGCAGAACGTGACGCTGCGGGGGATGTCGACTCTGCCGGTGAGCTTCTAGAGCGCCACGTCTTCCAGCACGCGGGCCTTCGGAAGGCCCACCAGTGCCGGTGCCGAGTCCGGCGAGGACCAGATCTGGTTGATCAGAAATTCGCGGAATCTCGTTGCCGCATCGAGGTTCTCGAAGCTCAGGTTGATCACGACGTAGTTCGGGTCGTCGGCAGGCTGGTAAACCTCGGTGCGCGTGACCCCCGCGGCCTCGCGGGCAGGTCCGAACTTCTTGAACGCGTCGAGCCAGACCGCCAGTTCACTGATCTCGTGCTCGATGTGCAAGACGGGCATGTGAACAGTGTGGACTACCGTCGTTGGCATGACCTCCACCTTGCTTGATTCGCGCGTCGCGGCGACTCTCAACCGGATGTTCACCGAGGCGGACGCGCAAATGCCGATGCTGGGCGAACTGATGAGCCGCGACGCCGTGCCCGCCGAGGCCAGTGCGCAGCAGCGTGCCGACGCGTTGAGCGAGTTCTACCTGCCGGTCACCCCGGAAGCGGGCCGTCTGCTCTACACGCTGGTGCGGGCTTCGCGTCCGACGAACGTCGTCGAGTTCGGCATGTCGCTTGGCATCTCCGCGATCCACCTGGCGTCGGCCGTGCGCGACAACGGCGAGGGCCGGGTGGTGACCACCGAACTCAACGCGAACAAGGTCGAGTTGGCCACCGGTAATTTCGCCGAAGCTGGGCTGGAGGACCTGATCACCGTGCTGCACGGCGATGCGCTGGAAACCCTCGCATCGGTCGAAGGGCCGGTGCAGTTCGTCCTGCTCGACGGGTGGAAAGACCTCTACGGTCAGGTACTTCAGCTCCTCGAGCCGCGGTTGTCTCCTGGCGCGATCGTCGTCGCCGACAACACCAGCATGCCGGGGCTGCAGTCCTACCTCGACTACGTGCGTGACCCGGCCAACGGATACGTCAGCGTGCACTTCCCGGTGCGCGACTCCGACAGCATGGAGATCTCCTGCCGGGTGTGATCAGGTCACCAGTTCGTCGATGACCTCTCGAGCCGCGCGCTCGCCCGCGTCGACGGCACCCTCCATGTAGGCGCTCCAGTAGGTCGCGGTGTCGGTGGACGCCCAGTGAATGGGGCCGATCGGCACCGTCAGCGCGGGCCCGTACTTGGTCCACACGTGCGGCCCGTGGTTGGCGTTGTAGCAGCCGCGCGTCCATTGCCGGTCCGACCATTCCCCGTCGACGTAGTACTCGGGTTTGGCGGCCTTCTGCCCGTAGTGGCGCACCAACTCCGCAGTCATCGCTTCCCGACGCTGCTCCTGGGGCAGCCTGCCGACGGTGCGAGCCTCGTCGCCCTCCAGGAACAGCAGGATGACGCCGTGGTCGTCGCCGGGGATGCAGGTGTCGTTGGACATCCGGGCCGGACCGACGTCCGAGATGAGCTGCCCGTTGAATCCGTCTGCGCGCCAGAAGGGTTCGTCGTAGATGAAGAACGCCTTCATCGCCGAGCCGTTCGGGAGGCGCTGGGTCAGCTGGTCGCGGATACCGGAAAGCGGCGGGTCGTACATGATGCGTCCGGCCAGCGTCGGGGAGATCGCCACGATGGCGCGCCGTCCCTGTGCCACCCGGCCGCCACGGCAGTGCACGAGGACGCTGTCCGGCGGTGTGCTCGATCAAGAGCACCGGCGCCTCGAGCACGATGTGGTCTGCGATGAGCGCGGCCAGTCGCTTCGGGATCTCGCTGGTGCCCCCGACGAAGCGGGTCGTCTGGGCGCCGCCCTCGGACTCCGCGAACAGCTCGGCGGTCACCCCGCACGTCTGAATCGTGAAGAGCAGGTGCAGGAATGACACCTCGGCGGTGGGCACCGCGAGGATGCCGACGGTGCAGATCTCCAGCAGGGTGCGGGCGACGACCGAAAGTCCTTGAGCGTCATACCAGGCGCCCGCGGTGATCGCGTCCCATTCTGCTGCGCGTTGCGCCTGCCACGGCGCCTCGACGGGGACTCCGTCGGCCAGCACGTCGAGGCGACGCAGTACCAGCTCGAGTTCCTTCAGCTCGGATGCGAACCTGGCGTGAAACTCGTTCTCGCGCAACACGCCGGAGCCGACCAGCTCGTAGGACGTCTCACCCTCGTCGTACTGCGGGTAGGTCTGCACCCCGAGTTCGTCTGCCAACCGGAACATCCGTTGGTGGGTGTCGCCGATCCACTGCGCCCCGAGCTCGATCGGGACCCCTGGGACGACCTCCTCGGTGAGGATCCGTCCGCCCACCCGCTCGGCGGCCTCGAGTACCAGCGGCGTGAGTCCGGCTTCGAGCACCTTTCGGGCGGCGATCATGCCCGAGACGCCTGCACCGACGATGACGACGTCCGCTTCATGGCGTGTTGGGTGTGCCATGGTGCACACCCTCCCACGGACCCCTACAACGGATTGAGGATTCGGTCGAGGAACTGCCGGGTCCGCTCCTCCTTCGGGTCGCCGATCACCTCGGCGGGCGGGCCCTTCTCGAGGATCACCCCCCGGTCGGTGAACAGCACCTGGTCGGAAACCTGCCTGGCGAACTGGATCTCGTGGGTGACGATGACAAGGGTCCAGCCCTCGACGGCCAGATCCTTGATCACCGAGAGCACCTCGCCGACCAGTTCAGGGTCCAGCGCCGAGGTCGGCTCGTCGAACAGCACCACCTTCGGCTTGAGCGCCAGCGCACGGGCGATGCCGACGCGCTGCTGCTGGCCGCCCGACAGCTGGAACGGGTACTGGTCCCGCTTCTCGGCGAGGCCGACCTGCCCGAGTAGCTCGACTGCCTCCGACACCGCCTCGTCCTTCGGCCGCTTCTGCACGACCACCGGGCCCTCGATGACGTTCTGCAGCACCGTCTTGTGCGGAAATAGGTTGTGCGCCTGGAACACAAAGCCGCTCTGCGCGCGATACCGCCGCAGCGTGTCCTTGGCGACCGGCTTGGAGAAGTCGATCTCGACGCCGTCCTCGCCGCCGACCCGGATCACGCCCGGCGTCGGGCACGTCGAGCGCGTTGAGCGCGCGCAGCAGCGTCGTCTTGCCCGAACCCGACGGGCCGATGATGGCGGTCGCCGTCCCGCGCGGAACGGTGAACGAAACGCCCTTGAGCACTTCGTTGTCACCGAAGGCCTTGTGCACGCCTTCGGCTGTGATCCTGTCTTCTCACGAGGCTCTGTCATCGCGCCACATACCTTTCCAGCCGGTGTTCAACTCGGCCCTGACCGAACGAGAGCACCAGGCAGATCACCCAGTAGTAGACCGCGGCCGTGCCGTACAACGCGAAGAACTCGAACGTCGGCGCCGCGATGTCCTGCGCCTGCCGCAGCAGTTCGGTGACCAGGATCGTCGACGCCAGCGACGTGTCCTTCACCAGTGAGATCAACGTGTTGGACAGCGGCGGAACGGCCACCCGGGCGGCCTGCGGCAGGATGATTCGTCGCAGCGCGCCGACGTAGTTCAGGCCGATCGTCTCGGCCGCCTCCCACTGCCCCTTCGGGATGCTCTGGATCGCCGACCGGATGATCTCCGCGGCGTAGCCGCCGACGTTCAGCGAGAAGGCGATGATGGCCGCGGGCCACGGGTCGATCTTCACCCCGAACTGCGGCAGCGCGTAGAACACGATGAACAACTGCACCAGCAGTGGGCGTGCCTCGGATGACCGAGATGTAGAACCGCGCGACGTTGGTCAGGATCGACGTTCGTCGACAGCCGGGCCAGCGCCACCGCCAGCGCGATGACGATGCCGATCACGAAGCTGATGATGGTCAGCGGAATCGTCTTGGTGATCGCGGCCTTGGCCAGCGGCCAAGGCTGTCGAGGATCAGCTGCCATGTCGATCGCGGGCGCCGGTTGTGCGTCGGCGCGGCAGGTGCACCTGAGGCGTTGGTCTTGAGGTATTTCTGCGAGATCTCGGCGAGCGTGCCGTCGGCCTTCAAGTCGTCGAGCGCCTTGTTCAGGTCGGGCAGCAGGCCGCTGTCCTTGCGGGCGGCGAAGCCCTGCTCGCTCGGTTCTCGCCGGCCTTGCCCGGCGATCTTGACGGTCTTGTCGCCGGTCTCGGCGAGGTATGCGTACACCGCGATGCTGTCGTTGACCACGACGTCGACGCGGCCCTGGTTGAGCAGCTTGATCGCCTGGGTGAAGCCCTCGACCGACTCGACCCTGGCGCCCGGCCTTGCGCGCGACCTCCGACCAGTTGCTGGTCGCGTTCTCGGCCGCCACCTTGCCCTTGAGGTCGGCCAGCGTCTTGATCGAGTTGTCGTCGGCGCGGGTGACGATGACGCCCTCGCCGACCGAATACGGCTTCGACAGATCGTATTTGGCCTTGCGTTCGTCGTTGATCGTCACCTCGTTGGCGACGACGTCGAAGCGGTTGGCCTCCAGTGCGGCGAAGATCGAATCCCAGGGCGTCTCGACGAATTCGACTCTTACGCCGAGCTTTTCGCCGACCGCCTTGGCGACGTCGACGTCATAGCCGACGAGCTCGTCGGTGGTCGGCGTCGTGGTAGCTGAACGGGGCGTAGACGCCCTCGGTGCCGACCCGCAGCACACCGGACGGACTTGACCTGGTTCTGCTGCCGGACGAGCCGCCGCACGCCGCGAGCGATAGCAGAGCGACGAGCAGCATCAGGGCCAGTAGGGGTTTTCTGATGAAGCGCACCGGCGGACGCTAGCAAGTCGCTGGGTGGTTCACCTAAGGGTTCTGCTCAGGCCGTCCGGTATATATGATCCGGCGCAATGCCTGAGGAACTGAGTGCCGAGGAAGCCGCCGCGCGACTCAACCCGGACGACACATTGGGCATACCGCTCGGTCCGGGCCAGCCGCCCGCATTCCTGCGCACGCTGGGTGAGCGCGAGGACTGGACGGATCTGCGCGTCTACGGCGCTCTGCTGGCCGTCGGGACGGAGCTCTTCTCGCGGTCCGGCGTCCACTACCTGTCCGGCTTCTTCGGCCCGCTGGAGCGGGCGCTGCTTGGCGCCGGTGCGGATATCCAGTTCACGCCCGCCGACTTCCGCCGCTTCGGTCCGCTGCTCGAGGCACAGTCGCCTCGCGTGGTGACGACCGTGGCGACACCGCCCGACACCGACGGCTGGTGTTCACTTTCGCTGCACGCGGGCGGAACGATCGACGAATTACACCGCGCGGGAGCAGATCCCGAGCGACTGCTGGTCGTCGAGGTTTCCGACGCCTACCCCCGTACGTTCGGGCTCGGCGAGAAGCACCGCCACGCACTGCACATCGACGAGATCGACATCCTGGTGCGCTCGACCGATGCGCCGCTGGAGTTGCCCGGCGGGGACGCGCCGCCCACCGATGCAGACGATGCGATCGCGCGGCACGCCGTCGAGTTCATCTCGTCCGGCGCCACGCTGCAGGTGGGGATCGGCTCGATTCCGAACCGGATCGCGACGCTTCTCGCCGAGGGTGACGGCGAGAATTACGGGCTGCACAGCGAGATGTTCACCGACGGCTGCATGAAGCTGCATCGTGCGGGCAAGATCAGCAACGCCCGCAAGGGGCAGTACGACGGCGTCAGCGTGACGACGTTCGCGTTCGGCTCAAAGGATCTCTACGCGTGGCTGGACGGAAACTCCGACGTCGCCTTCCTGCCGGTCGACATCGTGAACTCGCCCGAGGTGATCGGCGCCAACGACAACATGATCTCGATCAACGGCGCACTCGCCATCGACGTTCACGGCCAGGTCGTCGCCGACACGATCAACGCCAAGCAGTTCAGCGGGATCGGCGGCGCCGAGGACTTCGTGGCGGGCGCGGGGCTCGAACTGTCGGACCGCTCACTGATATGTCTGCCCTCGACGTTCTCCAAGGACGGCGAACTGCAGTCGCGGATCGTGCCGTCGTTCGATGCGGGCGCGGTGATCACGACGCCGCGGCATCAGGTCGACGTGATCGTCACCGAGTACGGCATCGCCGAGCTGGAGGGGCGAACCGTCAGGCAGCGCGGCGAAGCGCTCGCCGAGATCGCCCATCCGCAGTTCCGCGACGAGCTGCGGCCGCCGCCGAGCGCGCGTAGAACGGCCGCTCACCCGTCACGTGACGCGAGCTCCCCCCGCTCGGCGCTCACGAAACCCGTTGTCTGCTTGAAGGTTCCGAAACCTTGTCGCCGTAGCTCATGACGACCGACAGATTGGTCGGGCGCTTCTCGGAATGGTGCAGTCGTGGTTGGAGGCAGGCGGCAGCAACCACTGGGATAGAAGCGCATGTCGTACCGCTGTGGGTCACCACCATCGCCGTGGTGTTGAGCACCGCGTACGTCACCATCACCAATGGATGCGCACCCAGTGCCAGCGGTGCGATGTACAGGCACAGCATCACCATCAGCCCCTCGACGGGGTGGACGACGAAGTTGGTCCAGATGGTCAACGGGGACTCGACGCGGTGATGCAGGTAGTGCACGTGCTGTGAAGACGAATTTGTTCCCGTGCTCCAGGCGATGCCACCAGTAGGTGAGGAACTCCCCAGCCACCATGTACAGCGCGACCTGTACGACGAAGGACGTCAATGTGGGTGCGGCACTGGGCACGTCGAGGGAGATCGGGTGAAACCTGTCGTTGAGGTACAGCAGCAGCGCCGCCGATCCGATGTAGTGGCCATCACCCGTAGTCCGTGAAGCGATGCGGCACGCGCTGAAATTCTCCTGTGCACCGCGACGTCGAGGATCGAGTAGCCGACACCGGTCACCAGCACCACCGCACGACCACCGGCAGGAAGTACAGCGGGAATGCGAAGAACTCCGTCGCCGAATGTCCGTAGCAGCCAATCCCAGATCGGTTGCAGTGCAGAACTGGTTCATCGAGGTCTCCTATGTGCCGGTGCTGAGTAGATCCGTTGTGCCGCAGTGCGGAGCTCGTCGATGCACTGCTCGACCGTGATGTCGCCGACGCTGAGCAACGCCAGATCGGCGAAGAAGACCCGGCCCAGCAGCGTCATCGCCGCATCCATGGCGCGCGGTGGGTCGGTACCCGCTGTCAGTGCGTCGAACATCTGCCGGACGCCGAGGCGGAATTCGTCGGCCACCAGGCCGAGGGCGAGCACCGACGTCATGGTCGCTCGCACCATCGGCAGGCCGATGCGGCTTCGCGGACCACCTGTTCGATGGCGACGTCGATGGCGGAGCGCGAATCGGACGCCTCGGCGATCGCCTGGGGATGCGCGCCGCGAGTTCGTGGCCCCAGCCAGTGCGGCGTCGCAGACGACGTGCTCCTTGGAGGCGAAGTAGCGGTACATGGTCGCCCTGGACACCCCCGCGGTCGCTGCGATGGCCTCCATGCCGACTGTCTCGTGACCCTGCTCGTTGATCAGCTGACGTGCGGCGTGCAGGATCCGCGCGCGAACGTCCATCTGGCGGGCATCGAGCGTGCGACGAATCGTCACTGTCGCTGCGCTCACGGGAGTGTCCTTCCGATCACGGGTCATGGTCGAAACACTAGCTGATACATCTGATGAGACAGGTGTATCACGCGCTGTGTCGCCACGCAGAGTGCGCGGGACAGGATCAGCGCGAGGGCGGTAGACCCACGGTTCGCGCGGTAGCGCGGCACGGGTCGAACTGCGTGAGCATCTCCTCGACGCTGGTCGCCTGCCAGCCAAGGGATTCCGCGATCTGTTCGAGCGCGCGGGCGACGCCGATCTCGGCCAGTGTGATCGCGCCGTCGCGCTTGGCCAGCCGCTCCCCATCCGCGTTGAGTACCAGCGCGACGTGAGCATAGGTCGGTTCGCGATGGCCGAGCAGCGTCGCGAGATAGGCCTGGCGTGGCGAGGAGGCCAGCAGGTCGTCGCCGCGCACCACCTGATCGACACCCTGTGCGGCGTCGTCGACGACGACCGCGAGGTTGTAGGCGGCAACGCCGTCGCCTCGCCGGACCACGAAATCGTCGACCGTGCCGGTGTATTCGCCGTGCAGAAGGTCATTCGACCGTGTAGGTGACGACGTCGGTGCGCAACCGCAACGCGGGCGGGCGACCGCTGGCCTCGCGCCTCACCATGCGCTCGGCCTCGGTCAGATCGCGGCAGGTTCCGGGATAAGCGCCCTGCGGGGCATGCGGCGCGCGCGGGGCCTGCTGGATATCCTTTCTGCTGCAATAGCATTCGTACAGCAGACCTCGTGCGGCAAGCCCGTCGACGACGTCGTCGTAGCGCTGCGGATGGTGTGTCTGCCACTCGGCTGGCCCGTCCCACGTAACGCCGATCGCCGCAAGGTCGGCGAGCTGGCGGTCGGCGATGTCGGTGTACGTCCGGTCGTCGAGGTCGTCGACGCGCATCAGGAAGCGCCGGTTCGTGGAACGGGCGAACAGCCACGCCAGCACCGCGGTTCGCAGGTTGCCGATGTGCAGATCGGCCGACGGACTCGGGGCGAACCGGCCCGCGCCGGTTGGGGTCACGCCCGCAAGCGCGTCGGTAAAGGCGTTACAGAACCAGTCGACGTCGGCCATCGAGAACACCAGCGGCGGACGGATCTTCAAGACGTTGCCGTCGTGGCCGCACACCGAAATCAGCACATGGCGCTCGCGCAACGCGTTGACCAGCCGTCTGGCTTCCTGCCGGTCGGGGGCTTTGGTTTCCGGATCGCGCACCACCTCGACGCCGACGTAGAGACCGGCTCCGCGCACATCGCCGATACGCGGATCGTTGATCGCCGCCCAGCCCGGAGCGAAGAGCACCACCCACGGTCGCGGCGTTGGCCAGCAGGCCATCGCTCTCGATCACGTCGAGCACCGCCGCCGCGGCGGCATCGACACCGGGTTGCCGCCGAAGGTGTTGAAGTACGGGACGCCCACAGCGAACGGCTCGAGCACATCTGCCCTGGCCGCCATCGCGGCGATCGGAATGCCGTTGCCCATCGGCTTACCCATCGTCACGATGTCGGGAGCGACGCCGTGCCGGTCGAAGCCCCACATCGACGCGCCCGTGCGGGCGAACCCGGGCTGCACCTCGTCGGCGATGAACACTCCGCCCCGGCTACGCACCGCATCCACCGCAGCACCCAAAATCGGCGCCTCGGCGTAGATACCGTCTGACGAGAAGATTGTGTCGACGATCAGGCAGCTCATGCCGTACCCGCCGTCGATCAGGTCGTCAGCGGCCCGCGCCACCTCGTCGGCGAAGCGTGCTGCCAGTTCGTCTGCGGGCACCCGATAGGTGTCGGGCGGGTCGACGACGCGCACGTTGGGACCGAGGCTGGTGGCGCCGCCAAGCGACGGCGAGATCGCTGTGGTCGACGCCGTGTTGCCGTGATACGCATCCCGGGTGATCACCACACCCGTTGCCTGGGTTCGCATTTGCGCGACCCGGAGCGCCAAATCGTTGACCTCTGACCCGGTGCATGCGTACATCACCTGGTCCACCTCGTCGGGCATGGTGGCCAGCAGTCGCTCGGAGTACTCGATGATGCCGCGGTGCAGGTACCGGGTATGCGTGTTCAGGGTTGCCATCTGCTCTGACACCGCGGCGACGACGTGCGGATGGCAGTGCCCAACGCTGGCCACATTGTTGTAGGCGTCCAGATAGCGGACACCGTCGACGTCGTACAGGTGGGCGCCCAGCCCACGGACCAGGTGTACCGGCTGGTCGTAAAAGAGCCGGTAGGCGGGCCCAAGTAGCCGTTTTCGGCTGGCGATCAGCGGGTCGCCGTCGCCATCGGCGGTATAGCTGTTGGAGTCCATGATGTTGGAAAAGCTCACGGCCAGTGCCTCCGGCTTTGCAGGTGCGTGATGCCAGTCTGCTGCATCACCGGTGATGGGTCACACTGTGGACGTGTCAGGACTGCCGCCCGATCACGATCTGTACGCTCGCGCCGCGTTGCCGTCCTACGGGCGCCCCGTCGATGCGCCGTTGCGATTGCTCAGCCTGTCCGAGAACGCCACCTATCTCGTCGATGACGCCGACCCGATCGTGCTGCGGGTTCACCGCGCCGACTATCACTCGCTGCAGGCCATCCGCTCGGAGCTGGCTTGGATGGCCGCGCTTCGACACCAGACCGATGTGGTGACACCGCAACTCGTTCCGGCAGAGGACGGCAGCGAGGTGGTCACCGTCGTCCGCAACGACCTCCCACTCAACGTGGACGCGGTGACGTTCATCGCCGGCTGTACCGCGGAGGAGATGCCCGACGCGGTCGGCTTCGATCAACTCGGGCGCATCACCGCCGCCATGCACAACCATGTCCGCAGCTGGGAGGCACCGGACTACTTCACCCGGTTCTCCTGGAATGCCGACACCATGATCGGGCCGGACGGCCGCTGGGGCAACTGGCGACACGCTCCGGCGTTGACCGAAACCGACGAGGCGGTGATCGCACGGGCGGCCACGACGCTGCAACGCAGACTGACCGAGTTCGGTTGCACGCCTGATCGTTTCGGCCTGATACACGCCGACCTACGGATGGCCAACCTGATGATCGACCCTACCGATCCGTCAGGTCCCATCACCGTCATCGACTTCGACGACTGCGGGTGGTCCTGGCATCTGGCCGATCTCGGCGCAGTGGTGTCGTTCATCGAGGACACGCCCGCGGCCGAGGCCATGATTGCCGGTTGGCTTGCGGGGTACCGCGAGAGTCGCGAACTGCCCGCCGAGCACCTCGACATGATCCCCACCTTCGTTTTGCTGCGCCGTCTGCAGCTGACCGCATGGGTCGCGTCACATGCCAACGCCGACAGCGCGATCGAGTTCGCCGACGGTTTCGCCGAGGGAACGGCGCGGCTCGCCGACCGCTACCTCAGTGATCCTGGTTGGCTACTCGACGCCGTTCACGCCTAACCGGGCGAACTGGTCGACAGGCCTTTCAGCGCCTCGTCGATATGGTCCGTCCAGCGTCCGGGCTGGATGCGGTGCACAGCCGAGTCACCCTGGAATGCGCTGGAAATCACCACATCGGGGTTGAGTGTCCGCAGCAAGCGCAGGCTGTCTGCCAATGCGTCGGCGTCGGCGATGCCGGGGATGTAGCCGGCCCACCAATTTCCGGCGTCGCCGTACACAAGGGTGTCGCCGGTGAACAGGTAAGCACCCTCGGCGCCGTTCACCAGATAGCAGGTGCTGCCCGGCGAATGCCCTGGTGTCGGGATGATCTCGATGCCGTTGACGTCGACGTGCCGACTGCCCAGCTGGGACGTCGACGTGCGCGTGCTGCCCGATCTCGAGGAGTTCTGTGGCCGGGGCGTGCAGCGTGGAATCGAAATGGTCGGCGATCTTCGCCAGCATGGGTCCGGCTTCGTCGCGGTGCGACAGATACTGATCGGAGATGCCGCCGAGATCCTCCAGTTCGGAGAAGTCGGCATCCGTTGCGGTGGAGTAGAACAGTGCGTTGCGGCCGGTCCACAGAAATGCGTGGGTGGTCAGCCCTGGAAAGGGCGAGTCGGTGCGGGTCTGCCAGAGGTCACTCAGAACTTTTCTCATGTCATCCACCGTGCAACCTAAACAATAGTTGAGGTCAAGGGGCGATGAGTCCGCCGTCGCTCTCGCGGTCTGTATTTCCGAGACCCGAATGAGGAGGATCGACGATGAACAACCACGTATCCATTGCCCCAGACCGTTGACCGGACGGACTGGCAGGACAAAGTGGACGAGTTGCTGGTGCGGGAGAAGGCGCACCTGCGCGAGGGTGACGCGATTGCCGCTGCGCGGCGGTCGCTGCCGATGGTCGAGGTGAACGCCGGCGTGCCGGTGGTCGGCCCGCACGGGCGCGGTGCCGCTGATCGACGTGTTCGAGGGGCGTCGACAGCTCCTCGCGTACTTCCACATGTGGCACGACGGCAAGCCCGCGGAGGACCAGTGCGAGGGCTGCACGTTCTTCACCGGGCACGCCCGCGAACTGTCGTATCTGCACAGCCGCGACGTCACGTATGCGACCTTCTGCGAAGGTCCGTACGACGAGAGCGCGCGGTATCGCGACTTCATGGGCTGGGAGATGCCGTGGTACTCGGTGCGCGACTCGGGCGACGACCTGATGGCGGGACGCCAGCCGGCTGGTACGGCTGCTATCTGCGCGACGGCGACCGGGTGTTCGAGACGTACTGGACGACGGGTCGCGGCACCGAGGTGGGTGGCACCAGCTACCAGCTGCTCGACCTCACCGTCTACGGCAGGCAGGAGACCTGGGAGAACTCGCCGCAGGGCTGGCCGCAGCCGATCGACCCGGCCCGCGGCGATCAGTTCCGCACCGACGGACGACCGACCGCGCAGTGGTCGCGGCTTGCGGCGGGCCGTTCCGACGACCTGGCCGGCTGATGGACAGCCTGATGCGCCCCGCTAGGGGCCGGTGCTCTCCGACGAGTCGACCAATCGCTGGAGGCGGTCGAGTGCTGCCCGCATCTCAGCGAGCGCTCTTTTGAGTTCGGCATTAGTCGCTGGCCCGGCGGGCGGGGCAGCCTCGGGTCTGGGTGGAGCGGCCTGCGGAGGAGGTGCCGTGACGGCGTCACCGCCCGGCGCTGTCGCGGCCTGACCGGCGCCGGGTCCGAAGACCTGATCGAGGGCCTCGGCCAGGGTGGGGGCGTAGCCGACCCGCACCCGCCGGCGGCGGGTTCTCGGAAGCTCACCAGTACTCGGGACAGCTGGGGGAACGTCGAGCTGTTCGGGCTTGTCGAGATTCGCTCGGTGTAGAGCGGTTCCACGTAGAGCACTGCCGCCGTCGGCGATCGGCAGGGTCAGCAGGTTGCCGTACTGAATCCGGTTCGACCGTTCCAGCAGGGTCCGCTCGGACGCGACGCGGGTGTCGGAGATCATCGAGTTCTGGATCTGCTGCGGGCCTTGGGTCAGGGTGTCCGTGGGCAGCCGCAGCACCGTGATCTTGCCGTAGTTCGTCCGGATCCGATTTGCGCCGAGATGTATGCGGACAGGAATTCGCGGTTGAAGCCGACCATTGCGCTGGCCAGACGGAAGGACGGTTGCCGCGGTCTGCGGGATCGCCGACGAGGACGTAGAACGGCGGCTGTTCGGGGTTGGTGTCGATCGGTGGGGTCGCTCGGCACCGACCAGAAGGCGTTGGTGGTGAAGAACTCTCGGGGTTCGTCCACGTGGTATTTGGCGAGCAGCTCGCGCTGAACCTTGAACAGATCCTCGGGATAGCGGAAGTGGGCGCGCAGTTCATCGGGAATCTCGTCCTCGGATTTCACGCTTCCGGGGAAGATGCGCATCCACGTCTGAGCACCGGATCGTGCTGATCCACCTGATACAGCGTCACCGTGCCGTCGTACGCGTCCACGGTGGCCTTCACGGAGTTGCGCATGTAGGACACCTCCTTGACGCGGATCGGGTGACGCCGGTGTGCGGTCGACTGACGGGCCGCTCCGAGCGAGCTGCGCTGGGCATACGGGTAGGCTGTCCAATGTGGTGTAGGCATCGATGATCCAGACGATCCTTCCGTGCGACCACTGCCGGGTATGCGTTGGTGTCGGTGGTCAGCCACGGCGCGACCTTCTGCACGCGGTCCTTCGGGTCCCGGTTGTAGATCATCTTCGACTCCGACCCGATGGCCCCGGAGAACAGGATGTTGCGCTCGGCGTACTTGGTGGCGAACAGCGCGCGGTTGAACCAGTTGCCGATCGGCACACCGCCGGCGACCGGTGTAGGTGTACTTGCGAGGTGTCGGTGTCGTACTCGCGCGGCGCCGAGCCCGCGGGTCCGCCGACGATCGCGTAGTCGGGGTCGGCCTGCGCGATGACCTCGCCGTAGTAGATGCGCGGTTGCTCGACCGGAATGATCTGTTTGACCCGACTCCTGCGATGCGATGTCGCTGACCGTGTAGATGGGGTAACCGCTGTTGCTGTCGGAGGTGTTCGCGGCATCTCGCGACAGCAGCGTTCACCCGGTTGGCCGGGGCGGCGACGAAACCGTTGCCGTGGGTGTAGACGGTGTGCCGGTTGATCCAGTCGGTCTGGTTGCCGGTCAGACTCTTCGGGTGACAATTCGCGGGCGCGCGACGATGTAGTCACGCAGCTCGCCGTCGATGTCGGTACCGGTCGATGTCCAAGTATCGCCGGGAAAGCCGTAGAAGTTCTTGAGCTGCTGCTGCTGGGTGAAGGTGCGCGACAGGACATTCGGGTCGAGCAGCCGCGCGTTGGCGATGGTGGTGACGTCCGCCGGGACGTCGCGCGGAGACTTGGTGCCGACACCGGGATAGTCACGGTACTCGACCATGTCGTCGGTCGATTCGATACGCCTGCCGGGTCGCGGCGATGTTGCGTTCGATGTACTGGCGTTCGACGTCGGCGGCGTTCGGGCGCACCGAGAACTGCTCCATCACCAGCGGCCACGCCCCGCCGACCACGATCGAGGACAGCACCAGCAGCGCCGTGGCCATCGCCGGAATCCGCATGTCGCGCAGGAAGATCGCTGCGAAGAACGCACACCGCGCACAGGACCGCGATCGCCAGCAGGACGAGCTTGGCCGGCAGCACCGCGTGGATGTCGGTGTAGCCGGCACCGGTGAATGTCGGTTCCTTGCGGCCGCTCGACAGCAGCTCGTAACGGTCGAACCAGTATGCGACCGCCTTCAGCGCGATTGAACGTGCCCGCGAGCACCGCGAGCTGAACGCGGGCCGAATCGGTCAGCGTGCCCTTGGCCCCGGCTCCGCTCAGCCGCAGGCCGCCGAACAGGTAGTGCGTCACCAGGCTCGCCAGGAACGCCAGACAGGCCGCGACGAACAGCCAATTCAGGACGAACGGTAGAAGGGCAGATCGAAGACGAAGAAGCCGACGTCATGACCGAATTCGGGATCGACGATGCCGAACGAACCGCCGCTGTAGAAACAGCTGCACCGTCACCCAGTTGGACTGGGCGATCAGACCGCACAGCACTCCGACCGCGATCGCAATGCCCCAGCCCGAACAGGCGCGGCCGACGCATCACCGTGAGTCCGGTACGGCGCGATCGGGATCGTTGGGACCCGACACGGGGACGAACACCGGCCGCGAACGGTAGGCGAGCATCGCCGCGACGAAGACGGCGCCGCCCACGACCAGCGCCACCGCAACGAAGATCGCCACCCGGGTCGCGAGCACCGCAACCCACACGCTGCGGAAGCCAACCTCACCGAACCACAACCAATTGACGTATGCCTCCGCCACAGGCGGCCCGAAGAGCAGTAGTGCAAAGAAACCCGCCGTCCCGATCAGCAGCACGCGGGCATGCTTGAACAACGGCGGCGGTTTGTCCGGCGGTTTGTCCGGCGTGAGTGTCGTCATGTGCATCTCCCGAGGTTCGCGAAGGTCGGCCCATCGACCTCCTCGGCGTCGACAACGCGCAGACGCGCAGATATTGCTTCTCCATCGTCCGGGGGTGGTCCGCGGCGGGGCAAGACGCACGGCAGGCCAACGTTGCATGCTCTTACTTGCCGGATCCCGGCAAAGTGTCGGCGTGCGAGGGCGAGAGGCCGGTGTTCGCGCTGTGCTCAGCCGTTACGGGTTTCAGTCAATCGGAGGCAGAGGCCGGTTCGGCCAGTCCAGTAGGCGTGCGCCCAGCACTGCGGCCTCGAGTGTGAAGCGCTGGGTTGGTTCGGTGACGTCATTGCCGGTGAGCTTCTTGATTCTGTTCAGGCGGTAGGTGACGGCACGCACGCTGAGATAGAGCTCGCGGGCGGTCGCGGCGGCGACACCGCCGGACGAGAAATACGCTGTGAGTGTGTCCAACAGGGGTTTCGGACCGCCCCTCGCTTGCTCCAGCGGACCTAGGACCGTCGAGACCAGGTCGATGATCGCTACCCGGTCGCGCAGCAGCACCTTGAACACAAGCATGTCGTTGGCGTTGAGCACGCGACCGCTCAGATCCAATAATGTGGCTAGTTCGACTGTTCCACGAGCCTCCTCGTAGGACCGCACAACCCCACCGGGCCCGGCGTGTGGGCGCCCGACCCCGATGCACCACTTGTAGTTGTTGTCTTCCATCGCACCTTGCACAAGCCGGGCGAAGTCGTCGAGAACCTCAGCGGTGCCGGCTGACGCGACACAGATGAGGAGTCCCTCTTTGGTGGTGACCAGCACATCGCGGCTGCCGAAACGCCCCAGCAGAGTGGATTCGACCCGGCGGGTCATGGTGTCGCCGTCGAGGAAATTCCGTTCGGCCCCGGCAGCGGCAACGGTGAGCCGATCCGCCGACCGCAGCCCGAAACGCTCTGCCGATTCGGCAAGGCGCCCGGGGTCGCTGCGACCACTGAGGAGGTCGTCGATGAATTCGCGGCGCCGGGCCTCCTCTTGACGCATCACCACGCGCAGCGCTCCGTCGTAACCTTCGGCGAGCGCGACTATTGCGTCGTCGGCTGCGCGCAGCACTTTCTCGGCGATTGCGTGCACTTTCTCGCCGCCCGCGTCGCTGACATCGGGGAGTTCGCGCCAGGTCAGCCAGGTCGCGCTGAGGTAGAGGTCGATCAAGGCGCGCAGCGGGAGGTTCTGCTCGGCCGCGGCTTCCCCCAGAACCTGCCGAGTAGCGAGTTCGTCTCGAGTGAGCCGACGACCGGTTGCGCTCACCGCGACCAACATGTCTATGTAGCCCGTGAGGAAGGCCGGGGTCTGAACCCCTGCATCCGCTGCGGCCCGCGCACCGATGGTCACAGCTCGAAACCCTGGCGTTCAGGCGCGGCCACGGGCACTCCTTCCGGCATCGTCAGGTTGCCGGTTTACGGCAAGCCGGTGCCATCGAGGTTAGCCGGGTGGGGCTCTTGCCGGGGTTCGCCCACCTCAGGGACCGTGAAGTAGTGGTAACCAGCGACTATCACGGCGCCGTGGCCACCGCGAACCGTTAATTCGACGACCGACGGAGCACAAATGCAGACCGCAGGGATGACATCACAACGTGAGCGCCTCCAGCCGGCGGCGCTGGACAATATGCAACCGGCCCCGTTCGTTGCCGTGGGAGCGGTGCTTTTACAGCCTCGAGGCCGAGGCGAACCGGCTGGCACGATCGCCGATCGTGGCTCATGGCCGATATTCGTGATCGTCCTTGATGACCGTGCCGCCGCCGATAGAGGCGCGGGGCCGCTGTTCGACCTACTCGACCCGCCGCGCGCGAACCGGATCCCAATGGCGCACAGTCACTACCGCTGGTCGATGACCGCCTCGGGTGAAATGCTCAAGTTCGCCCTCCGGACCCTCGAGCCGACGGGGATCGACCTCGACATCGTGATGCCCGCGCGATCCTTGCTCGGCGTGATCTCGCAGTTGCCCGCCGACGCCACTTTCGCCATCACGACGGAGCGACACGTCGACAAACTCACCAAGCGGGTACACGTCCGCGACGCCCTACACGAAATCGTTCTTCTGGTGAGCCCGGGCATCCGCGACGACGGTCTCGCCGAGCTGCGCCGTAACGTCCGGTCGGACGATGCCGAGTCGCACGATTGGGCGTCGAGCTGGGCATAGGTGCATGACCGCGGTTCGCGTTAGCCGGAGTCCCACCAGTTCAGCACTCGGGTCGCCGAGAGAGTGAGCCATTTCGACGGCTCGCCCGCCGGCACGTCGACCTCGAACCACACCCGTCCCGGGTGCCGGTGTGCCCTGCAGCCACGTGCCGTCGGGCTGTCGGGCGGCCGGATGATCTCGATCGCCTCCGCCATCCGCGGGTCCGGCGGGGCGCCGTCGAGCAGCGAAGCCGCGCGGAAGTAGTCGGCGGCATTGAGCACGCTGTAGACCCAGCGGAACGGGATAGGCGAATCGGTCCACCCACGGGCCGACCGGCTCGCCCGTCGACAGCCGGCGAAAGAGCCTGCGCTGCAGCAGGTATTCCTCGCCGCGGCGTCGGGCGGCGCGCGTCGCCGTCGGTGCCGCCCGTCGCGGCGTCGTAGGCCAGCAGTCCCTTCAGCGAGTTGAGCGTCGAGTGAAACGACGATCGCGTCGAGCCCTCTACCCACTCGCAGTTCCAGCCGCCGTCGGCCAGCTGGTGCTCGAGGAACCAGTCGACGATGCCGGTGACGTCGGCGCCGAGCCACACGCCGTTCGCGACGGTCCAGGCGTTGATGCAGCAGTCGACCTCGCCGCCCCAGTACGGCAGGTCGTCGTACTCCCAGCGGCTGTTCGCGGCGAGCAGCTCGGCTGTGCGGCGCTCGCGCAGGACCGCGGCGTCGAGTCCCCACTCGCGCAGCGAGTTCAGCGTCCACGTCGTCGCCGTCCACGGCTGCCCGCCCGTCTGCCGCCTCGGGGCCGTGGAAGTCGAAGTCGGCAGGGAAGAACGCGCCGCCCGCCCACTGCCCGTCCGGGTCCTGCAGCGCCAGCAGACGCGCGCCGAACCCTTCGGTCGCGATCCGCGCGCGCGTCGCCTCCCACACCTCGGGCGGTTCGCCGACGAGATCGCGCTCCACCTGCCAGCGCAGCGCCGGATCGGAGTCGAGCAGCCAGGCGACGACGGTCTCAGCGCCCACAATGCGAATCTAGCCGTTGCCTGCGCGCAGGCCGGCCTTGACAGCCCTACCTGGGACGGTGATGCTCAGCGCAGTTTGTAGGCGCCGGGATCAGATGGATCCGAACTCGGGTGGAGATGGCGTATGAAACACGCGGTCATTGTCGGTAGCGGGCTGGCCGGGTTGAGTGCCGGGTACCGACTCCGCGAGCGGGGCTGGCAGGTCACGGTGTTCGAGTCCATGGAGCGCGTCGGTGGGCGGGTGCTGCTCAGAGTCCGAGGACGGCTTCGTCTTCGACGTCGGGCCGGTCATCGTCACGGACAAGTACACCGAATACATGAAACTTGTTCGGGACGTGGGCCTTTCTGACCAGGTCGTCGACTGCGCGACGGAAATGGCCGTCGTGAACGGGGACGAACTTCATATCCTCGACACCGGTAAGCCGGTTAGGTCCTTTCTGACCACGAAGCTCTTGCCCGCCCGGGCAAACTCCGGTTGTTGGCCAATGGGCCGCGGCTGATGAGACCTCTCATCGGTATGAACCCGTACGACGTCAGCAATCGCGTGCAGTACGACAACGAGTCCATCGAGTCCTATATCGACCGGGTATTCGGGCGTGAGATAAACGACTTGCTGATCGAAGGACTGGCTCGCACAATGACGACCAGTTCACGAGACAGGACGTCGGTCATCGAGTTCTTTGCAGGAGCTGTGCTCGCGTCCGGGAAGATGCAAACCATCAAGGGCGGGTTGCAGCTCTTACCCACCAGGTTGGCTGCGCAACTCGATGTCCGCCTAAACTCGCCAGTCACCGCCGTCCGCCGAACCGAAGACGGTGTAGAGGTCGAGTACCAGAACCTCTCTCGTGCAACGGCGGTGGCACACGCTGACGCGTGTGTGATCGCGACCCCCTTCCGCGAAGCCGCCGAGATTTATCCTCCGCTGAAAGGGCTTGGAGCCGAACTACTCAAAGCGACGAAAGATTCCGGCTGCGTCTCTGTGCAACTCACGTATGGAAGGTGCACCGACACGCAGCCGTTTCTGATCATGGTGCCAGCAGCGTCGTCGCCAAAGGTGGGCACCTTGTTCGTCAAGCATGTCAAGGCGTCGGAGCACGCCTCTGCAGGGGCCAGCCTGATAACCGCATTCATCCCGCTGCACTCAGATGATGAATCGGCCGGCGGGAGTGACGAGTGTTTGATCGGCGTCGTCCGCGACCTTGTCGAGCGTGTCTTCCCTGAACTGCGTGGCCACCGCCGCGCCGCACGCCTCAAGAGGTGGGCGTACGCATCACACCAGGGTCGAAGTCGGGTACTACACCGCCCTCCAGCAATTCCTCGACCGCTATCCAGCCCACGAATCCGTCCAAGTCGCCGGCGACTATCTGGCGACGTCTGGTCAGGAAACAGCCGTAGCCACCGGTATGAACGCTGCCACGCGCATACTCGAGCGATAACGCTCAGCCGTTGCCTGCGCGCAGCCCGGGGACGATGTCACCGAGGGCGAATGTGACGGGCTGGTCGAGCTGGGCATAGGTGCATGATCGCGGTTCGCGGTCGGGGCGCCAGCGGTTGAATTGCGCTGTGTGGCGGAATCTCTCGCCTTCCATGTGGTCGTAGCGGACCTCGACGACCCGCTCCGGCCGCAAGGGGACGAAGGACAGGTCCTTGCCCGCATTCCAGCGTGAGCCCGCAGAACTCTGCTTCAGTGTGGGTTGCGCAGCCACGTGGGCCGCCCAGTTCCACGGATGTTCGTCAAACGTGGTGACGAGTGGCTGCAATTCGGTGAGAAGTTCCCGACGGGTCGCCATCGGGAACGCGCCGATCACGCCGACCGACGCGAGCGTGCCGTCGTCTTTGAAGAGCCCGAGTAGCAGCGAGCCGACCGCGTCGGCGCCGGACTTGTGCAGGCGGTATCCGGCGACGACGCAGTCCGCCGTCCGAGTGTGCTTGATCTTGAACATGATTCGCTTGTCAGGTTGATACGGGATGGCCAATGGCTTGGCGACGATTCCGTCGAGACCCGCACCCTCGAACTCGGAGAACCAGCGCTGCGCCGTGGCCGGATCCGTCGTGGCGGGTGTGACGTGAAACGTCGGTCCCGCGCCGGCCAAGGCGTCGACGAGTGCGGCGCGGCGCTCGCTGAACGGGCGGCCCGTGTAGTCGTCGTCGCCGAGCGCGAGCAGATCGAACGCGATGAACGATGCGGGCGTCTGCTCCGCGAGCATCCGCACCCGCGACGCGGCAGGGTGCAGCCGCAGCTGCAGCGCCTCGAAGTCCAAAGCGCCGTCGGCGGCGATGACGATCTCGCCGTCGATGACGCAGCGCTCGGGCAGCTCTGCGATGGCAGCGCTCACCAGCTCGGGGAAGTAGCGGGTCATCGGGCGTTCGTTGCGGCTGCCCAGCTCGACCTCGTCGCCGTCGCGGAAGCAGATCGACCTGAAGCCGTCCCACTTGGGCTCATAGGAGGCGCCTGGCGGAATCGACGGGACCGACTTGGACAGCATCGGCGACACCGGCGGCATGACGGGCAGCTTCACCCGCCCATTCTGCCCCACCCGCCCGGACAGCGTCCTACGTGCCGCCCGCGCCGCTGCTGCCCCCGGCACCACCGGTGCCACCATTCGTGCCTGCGGGGCCGCTACCGGCGCCGCCCGAGCCGCCCGGGTTCCCCGATGTCCCGTCGCCGGAGGCGCCACCCTTGCCGCCGCCGCCACCCTTGCCGCCGGTGCCGCCGACACCGTCGAATCCGGTGCTGCCGTTACTACCGGCCCCGCCAAAGACCCCGCCCGCTCCGCCAGAGCCGCCTGCGCCGCCGGTACCTGCGTCCCCGCCGTCACCGCCCTTGCCGCCCTTGCCGCCTGCGCCGCCGTTTCCATCGCCGCTGTCACCCTGTCCGCCGGTGCCGCCGGCACCGCCGGTGCCGCCGCCGGCTCCGTTGCCGCCGCTGCCGCCCTTGCCGCCTGCGCCGCCGTTGCCGCCGGTTCCGCCCAACAGGCCGGCGCTGCCGCCTTGGCCGCCGCTGCCGCCGTCGGTGCCGCTCTTGCCTGCAGCACCGACCCCGCCGGGTCCGCCTGCACCGCCCTTGCCGCCGAAGGCGTTCGACGGTGGCAGGGTGTCGGTGTCGCCGCCCGTGCCGCCTGCGCCGCCATTGGCCCCGATACCGCCGGTGCCACCGGCTCCGCCCGTACCGCCAAAGGCCTGGGTGGGAGACACGGTCGCCGAAGCCAACCCGCCGTGGCCACCCTTGCCGCCTGCACCACCGCCCGCGCCATTGCCGCCAGCGCCGCCGCTTCCGCCGAACGCCTGTCCCACGGGTGTCCAGCCGTCAGAGCCGACGGTCTGCGCCCCCTGTCCATTGCCGCCGTCGCCGCCGGACTGATTCCCGACGCCGTTTGAGCCTGCGCCGCCCGCGGTGCCGGTAACGATGCCGTTGCTGACCGTGAGGGGAGTTCCGGACGGCGGTGTGAAGCTCGGGCTGCCGTTAGCGGCCTTTCCGACGGCCGACGGGTTGACTCCGTTTGGCCCGGTATAGCCCGCCCCGCCCGCTCCACCCGCGCCGCCATTGCCGAACAACAGGCCGCCGGCTCCGCCTGCGCCGCCATCACCGCCGGGGAGTCCCGACGCTCCTGGCGCACCGGCACCCCCGGCGCCGCCGTCGCCGAACAGCCCGGCAGCACCGCCGTTCCCGCCGGCCTGGCCCAGCACTCCGCCGGACCCGCCATCTCCACCGCTGCCGAGCAGCAGCCCACCGGAGCCGCCGTTCTGGCCGGTGCCTACCAACCCGTCGAAGCCGTTGCCGATCAGCAGGCCCGCGTTCGGATTGTCGGCCGTCCCGTCGCCGATGAATATCCGGACCAGCGCGGTAACCGGATCGTTGGCGGGGACGGTCAGTGCCGCCGTTGGCGCGCCGGTGCTCAGCGCCGCGGCGAGTGTCGGTGGGGTGGGCGCCGATGCGGACCCGATCAACCCGCTGCACCACACATCACCACAGATCGTGCCCGTCGGGGATAGTGGCGCCGCGTCCAACACCGAACTGACCGACGCCAACTGCACATCCGGTACGGCGACGGATTCCGCCTGCCCGACACCGGTGGCAAGCCACAGTCCGACGCCGGCGGACGCGAGTCCCACAGTGACAGTGGGGCTTATGAGATTGACCATCATCGATCCTCGACTTCCTCGCATTGGTCGCGGCTCGATGCCGCGCTCATGCGTAAGAGCAGCGGTCGCCCTTTTTCCGGACACTTTCTCCGCGGCTGACCCCGCGAACAGGTATGGGGGCTAACCGGTAGCGGCCCTTGGTGCTGGCGTGGGCGACTCTGCTGCCTCGCCGTCACATGATCGATGTACGCCGATCGAAGGGACCTGCCGTGAACGCCAATCCCACCGTCATCGAATACGTCCTGGGACGCCTCAAGGACATCGGCGTCGACGACATCTTCGGGGTGCCGGGCGACTTCGCGTTTCCCGTGCAGGACGCGATCGTCGCCCATCCCGACATCAACTGGATCGGCTGCTGCAACGAACTCAACGCCGGATATGCAGCCGACGGCTACGCGCGCATCCGAGGGGTAGCCGCGCTCAGCACCACGTACGGCGTCGGCGAACTCGGCGCCATCAGCGCGATCGCGGGCTCGTATGCCGAGCACCTGCCGGTTTTCCATCTGACCGGTATGCCTGCGCTGTCCGCGCAGGATCAGCGTGCGATCGTGCATCACACGCTCGGCAACGGCGAATTCGATTTCTTCCACTCGATGGCCGACAAGGTCGTCGGCGCCAGTGCCGTCATCACGCCCGACAACGCGGTCGCCGAAACCGAGCGACTCATCGCCGAGGCTCTCCACAACCGCAGGCCGGTGTACATGGCGTTCCCGAGCGACGTCGTCGACAAGCCCGTGCTGGCCTCCGCAAGGCCGCTCGGCGCGCCCGCCAGCGACCCCGTATCCCTTGCCGCCGCGGTGACCGCGGTGGTCGGCAGGCTGGACGCAGCGTCCAACGCATGTGTGCTGCCAGGACTCCTGCTCGACGGGATGGGGCTGACGTATGTCGCGAGGGGCGTCATCGAGGCCGCAGGCGTGCCGTACGCCACCATGTTCGCCGACAAATCGGTGCTCGGCGAGCAGCACCCGAACTACATCGGCATGTACGACGGCCGGTTGATGAACGAGCCGGTCCGCGAATTCGTCGAGTCGTGCGACGTCGTGATGCTTGTCGGCACCGCGATGACCGACTTCAACAGCGGCGCGTTCACCGCCAATCTCGATCCGGCCCGCACCGTCGACGTCGGCATGCATTCGACGACGGTCGGCGCAACGGTGTACCGCGACGTGGAGATGGCCGATCTCCTGTGCGCGGTCGCGCAGCGGGTGACGAGGCGTTCTCGTGTGCCCGCCGACATCGCACCGACGACCCTCGGGCCGATCGTCGATGCCAATGACGATGCGATCACCGCCGAAGCGCTGTACCCGCGCTGGGCCGAGTTCCTCGAGGCAGGCGACATCGTGATCGCCGAAACGGGAACCTGCTCAATGGGTTTGGCGTTCACGCAGCTACCGGCGGGTGCTCGGTTCTTCAATCAGACGCTGTGGGGTGCGATCGGCTGGGCGACGCCTGCGGCGTTCGGCGCCGCGGTTGCCGCACCGAACCGGCGGGTCGTTCTGTTCACCGGCGAGGGCTCTCACCAGTTGACCGCACAGGAGATCTCGCAGTTCCACCGGCACGGCCTGCGCCCGGTCGTCTTCGTCTTGAACAACTCGGGCTATCTCATCGAACGGATGCTCTGCAAGGATCCGTCGATCGCCTACAACGACGTTGCGCACTGGAACTACGCGGAGCTCCCACACGCCCTTGGCTGTGACGACTGGTTCACCGCGCGGGTCACCACCGTCGACCAACTCGACGAGGCCATGAAGGTCGCTGCCGCAGGCCAACAGGCCGCCTACATCGAGGTCGTCACCGACACGTACGCGGCACCGGCGCTGCCCCTTCGGCTGCACGAGAGCACCAAGACGCTCTACGGGGTGCAATAGCCGATGACATCTCCGCGTGGCGGCGGTCTATACGAATAGACCAGACCAAGTGGACGTCAAGGGAGTGGGTGACACCATGGCGGAGCAGGAAGGTCCGAGTATCCCGTCACCATCGATGGGGCAGAGGAGATCGCGCTGCCGGAAATCGTCTCGCGCGATGAATGGCAGGCAGCACGCGACGAGCTGTTGACCGAAGAGAAGACGTTGATGAAGGCGCGGGATCGCCTTGCCGCGAAGCGTCGGCGGCTGCCGATGACTCCCGTGCGCAGCGACTACCGCTTCGTCGGACCTGACGGGGAGGTCGACCTTCTCGGCTTGTTCGCCGGGCGGCGTCAGCTGATCGTTTACCGCTTCTTCTATGCCCCCGATGTCGAGAACTGGCCGGATGGGGCCTGCTCCGGCTGCTCGTTCTTCGCTGACACGGTGATCCATCCGGCGCATCTGGCTGCTCGCGACACGAGCCTGGTGTTCGTGTCGGCCGCCCCGCAGGAGCGCATCACAGCGCTCAAGGCGCGGATGGGGTGGGAAGAACTTCCCTTCTTCACCCTGGTGGGTGATGAATTCTCGCAGGACTTCGGCGTCGAGGAGATGTTCGGGCTCATCGTCTTCATTCGCGACGGCGATCGCGTCTACCAAACCTATTTCGTCAACGGACGCGGCATCGAGGAGATCGGCCCGGCGTGGTCGTTCCTCGATATCACGCCACTCGGCCGACAGGAAGACTGGCAGGATGTGCCTCCAGGGCGGCCGCAGGGTCCCCCTTATGAATGGTGGCGCCTTCACGATCACTACGGCGACGTCGCGTCGGAGCGCACGCACCGCCGATGACATTGCCGCGTGTCGGCGGTCTACGTGAGTATGGAAAGCGTGGATCTCCCCGTACAGCCTCCGATCGAGCCGATGCTGGCCAAAGCCCAGGCGAAGGTGCCCGACGAGGCCGGGGTGTGGTCCTACGAGCCGAAGTGGGACGGCTTCCGGGCGCTGGCTTTCCGCGACGGCGACGACATCGTGCTGCAGTCCCGCAGTGGCAAAGACCTCGGCCGGTACTTTCCGGAGTTGCTCGACGCGCTGCGCGACGAGTTGGCGCCGCGTTGTGTGCTCGACGGCGAAGTCGTCGTCCCCCGCGAGATCGCCGGCCGGATGCGGCTGGACTGGGAATCGCTCAGCCAGCGCATCCACCCCGCCGCCAGCCGCATCAAGATGCTTTCCGAGGAGACCCCTGCGCACTTCATCGGGTTTGACGCGCTCGCCCTCGGGGACACGTCACTGATGAAGGAGCCGTTCCGGGCCCGCCGCGAGGCGCTGGCCGAGGCCGTCGACCACAAACAGTGGTGCCATGTCACCCGCACCACCGAGGACCCCGAGCTGGGCGCGCAATGGCTGAACACGTTCGAGGGTGCGGGCCTCGACGGCGTGATCGCCAAACGCATCGACGGCCCGTACCTTCCCGGTAAGAGGGAGATGGTCAAGGTCAAGCACGCCCGCGACGCCGACTGCGTGGCGATCGGCTACCGCATCCACAAGAGCGGCGAAGGTGTCGGGTCGATCCTGCTCGGCCTCTACCGCGACGACGGTGAGCTCCAGATGATCGGTGGCGCAGCATCATTCACCGCCAAGGACCGCGTGAAACTGCTCGGAGATCTCGAACCGCTGCGCGAAGGCGATGAGCCCGTCGACGGCGAGCCGAGCAGGTGGAACTCGGCGGCCGACAAGCGCTGGATTCCCGTCCGGCCGGAGAAGGTGTGCGAGGTGGCCTACGACCAGATGGAGGGAAACACGGTGCACGGCAGGCGTTTCCGGCATGCCGTCAAGTTTCGCCGCTGGCGGCCCGACAGGGAGCCTTCGAGTTGCACGTTCGACCAGCTCGATGTGCCGGTCAACTACGACCTCTACGACGTACTGGAGTCCTGAAATGGCAAGCAAGGCAGAGGAGATCGACGTCGAAGGGGTGGCCGTTCGGCTCACCAACCGTGACAAGCCGTACTTCCCGAAGCTCGGCTCGAAAGGAACCAAGGGCGCGCTCTTCGACTACTACCTCTCCGTTGCCGACCGGATGGTGAAGCTGCTGCGCGACAGGCCGGTTCATCTGCAACGCTTTCCCGACGGCATCGAGGGGGAGGAGATCTACCAGAAGCGCGTTCCGCAGAAGCATCCCGACTACTTGGAGACCTGCCTCATCACGTTTCCGTCGGGGCGCACCGCCGATGCCCTGAAGGTGACGCACCCGTCGGCGATCGCGTGGGCGGCGCAGATGGGCACCGTGACACTGCACCCATGGCAGGTGCGGTGCCCGGACACCGAGCACCCCGACGAACTCCGAATCGACTTCGACCCGCAGCCCGGCACCGGGTTCGTCGAGGCGCGGACCATCGCGGTCGACGTGCTCAAGCCATTGCTCGACGAGCTCGGCATGGTCGGCTATCCGAAGACCTCGGGCGGTCGGGGCGTCCATGTCTTTGTGCGCATCGCCGCGGACTGGGATTTCATCGAGGTCCGTCGGGCAGGCATTGCGCTGGCCCGCGAGATCGAACGGCGCGCACCCGACGCCGTCACCACGTCGTGGTGGAAGGAGGAGCGCGGCGAGCGGGTGTTCATCGACTACAACCAGAACGCACGCGACCGCACCTTCGCGTCGGCGTACTCGGCGCGCAAGACACCGATCGCCACGGTGTCGACGCCGCTGTCGTGGACAGAACTGGCCGATGCCGACCCCGACGACTTCACCATCGCGACGGTGCCCGATTTCCTTGCGGGCCGCGACGACCCGTGGGCCGACATCGACGCGAACGCGCAGTCGATCGAACCGTTGCTCGAGATGGTCAAGGCCGACGAGGACAAGGGCCTCGGCGATATGCCGTATCCGCCCAGTTACCCGAAGATGCCGGGCGAGCCGCCACGGGTGCAGCCCAGCAAGAAGGTCGCCGCGAACTGGGATGAGGACGGGAACCCGGTCAAGGACGGCCAGGAATCCTAGCCTCGGCTCCCTTACCTCTGGGCAAGCCTGACCTATCCAAGTGGGCTGAAAACTGTGGCTCCATAGGGATATCAGGCGACACTGCAGCCTTCATACGATCTCCGGCAACCGGCTCACCTTTGGGGCCAAGACAAGGAGAATCCCATGACATCCACCATCGTGACTCGAATCGGTCTCGGCGTTGCCGCAGCTGCGTTCATGACGGGCATTGCGTTCGGGGCAAGCCCTCTTGCCAGCGCACTTCCCGAGGGCACCATCAAGTCCGAATGCAAATCCGCGGGAGGCAAGTACGAGACGGGCGTAGGACCGGATGGCAACAGGTACTCGGATTGCACCTACACAGACTCCAGCGGCGCGCTGCACATTGACCAGTACAAGAACGGCAAGTACACGGGCACGTTTGAGTAGGGCGGAAGCGCGATCAGCCGAATCGCATTTACGTCGAGCGGTATCGACTGGCCACCGACGCAGAGATCCGCAGAGCGATGGATGCCGCCGGGCGCATGTCCTCGTAGCGACTCAGCGCCGATTCGGCGTCGGGAACCGGAACCGGGCCAGCCCCTGGTCACGCGCTGTGCCGACCCAGATCTCGCGGCCGACCTGAAGGGCGGTCGTCGCGGCGCCGAAGGTGTCCGGCCCGTAGTCGATGAGCCGTTCCGTCTCGAGTGTGTCCGGGTCGATGCTGATGACCCGCGACGGGATACCCAGTCGGGGATTCGCGCTGGAGTGGCCTGCGAGGAAATCCTGCATGCTCGTGCCGTAGGTGCCCGCCGCCAGCAGTCGTGCCCGATGCCGACCACGTCAGGTTGTCGACCATGATGTCGAGCGACACGGTGGTGGCGTCGGCATCGGCGCTGCCGCGTCGAACCTTACGCAGGCAGCGCGAATTCCAGCCGCCGATGTACAGCCACTGACCGTCGGGCGATACCGCGACGCCGTTGGCCGTGTTGATCTGCGTGCCGGGCAACGTGGCCCAGCCTTGGGCGGGGGACCATTCCAGCACACCACCCGTATCGGCTCCCGCCATCGCCTCCTCGACGCTGACCTCGGTGCGGCCATCGGGGTCGCCGGTGGTACTGACGACGAAGCCGTCGTCGACCGCGGCGACGTCGTTGCCGACGGCGGTGCCCGGGAGTCTCACTCCGCCAATCCATTTCAACGCTGGACGCGACTCGTCCAGATCGACATCGAAAACCTCGACCGATTCGTTGCCACCGTGATTCACCACATACAGCTCGACGCGACCGTCGGGCCGCAGGCCCACGTCGATGCCGTGGGGCCGGAACTTCAACGGGTTGAGATCTGGCTGCTGCGACGAATCTTTCGGTGTCCAGGGCAGAAGTGGCGCGGTACGGGAAGATCTCATTGCATGCCCCGTTGGCAACGCTCACCGCATACAGCCGGCCGAGAGGGGCGGTCGGCCCCGTCATCCCCGACGTCAGCACCCATTCGCCGCCGGGCGCAACCGCCAGATCCTCAGCATTGACCGGGCCCGATATGTAGCCGGCCAGCTGCTCGTGCATGCCGTTAACAATGACTGCAGTGCGGGCCGTCGGAGTAAGTATTCGACTACTTCAATTGGCAAACACGCATGGTCGTCGTGGTGCAGTCTGAGCAAATGGAGGGCCGATGAACGTTCGTCGACTGATCGCCGCGCTGGCCGTATTCGCGGTGGCCGCGACCGGGATCGGGGTCTCCCTCGCGATGATCACCGCAAAGGACCCGCCTGCGCCGACGGCCTCAAGGACGTCCCTGCCTGCCCCGACGCCGAAGGTGCCGACGCCCGCCGAATTCCAGATCGGCATTGTCGTCACCGATCAGAATTGCGCCGGGCCGAACGGATGCGTCTACAAATATCGCGTCGAGCCCAAATACCTCGGCCTGCATCCGTTGCCGGACAATGAGATCAAGGTGATCTACCAGGTGACGGGTGGTCATCAGCCGCAGACCGGCGACTTCACCGTCCAGGGCGGCCAGGCCAGGGTGCTGCAGGATGTTCCGCTCGAGGGTCCGCCCGGTGCGCAGTTGAAGGCAGCGGTCACGAAGGTCGACGGATAGCGCCGTGAACGTGTGGCTGCTCTTCGTACTGGTCGTCCTCGCCTCCGTGGCCGTCGCGATCGGAACGATCCTGGTTGCCAATCGTGTGATGTCGGCCGAGGTCGGGGACGGGCACAACTCGACTTTGTCGCCGTTTCTGACCACGGTCGCCCTGGTCTACGGCGCGCTGCTCGGCTTCACAGTGGTGGTCGCCTGGGAGCAGTTCTCCTCGGCCGAGGCCAACGTCGCAGGCGAAGCGTCCACCCTGGCGACGATGTATCGCCAGACGGTGGCGATGCCCGTCCAGGAGCAACGAGAGATCCGCGTTCTGCTGCGCAAGTACACGACCGCCGTGCAGGGTCCCGAATGGCGACAGCAGGAGCAGAACGAGGGCGGAGGCATCAGCGACGTCGCACGCGGTGCCATCACCGACATGTACCGGGTGCTGGGCGGTCAGGATCCAAACGCCGCGTCGTCGGCGATCAACAGCGAGTTCCTCGGCCAGCTGACCGTTCTCGCATCCGAGCGCAACACCCGCATTCTCGACGCCGAGCCGCGGATCCCGTCGTTACTGTGGTTCGGCCTGATGTTCGGCGGTGTGCTTCTCGTCGGGCTGACAGGATTCTTGAGGCTTGCCAGCACTCGTGGCCACATCGTCCTGTCCGGGGCGGTCTCCGTCCTGCTCGGGCTGTTGTTGTTCGTCATCTACTGCCTCGATCACCCGTTCGGGAGCCAGGTCGGGATCACACCCGCGCCGTTTGAGCACTCGGTCGGGGTCTTCGACGGCGTCGACGAGGGGAATTGAAATGACTCCGTCGTCGACTACGAAGTCGCTTCTCCGCGCCCAGGAGGGTCTGCCGCGCGGGGTTGCGGGAGCCGCCGATCCGCGGTTCGCGACTGTCATCCGCATCTTCGCCGGGCTGTTCCCCGGTCGGCGGTTCGGTGGTGGCGCCCTCGTCGTCTACATCGACGGCAAGCCCGTCGTCGACGTCTGGACGGGGTGGTCCGACCGCGACGGCGCGGTGGGTTGGACGGCCAACACCGGTGCGATGGTGTTTTCGGCGACCAAGGGCGTCGCGGCAACGGTGGTCCATCGGCTTGTCGACCGCGGCCTGCTGGACTACGACACCCCGGTCGCCGAGTACTGGCCGGAGTTCGGAGCCAACGGCAAGGAAGACATCACCGTCCGCGACGTGCTGCGGCATCGGGCGGGTCTGTCGCACCTCAAGGGCGTGAAGAAGGAAGATCTGCTCGACCACCACCTGATGGAGGAGCGGTTGGCCGCGGCGCCGGTCGACCACCTGCGCGGGTTGCCCGCGTACCACGCGCTGACGTACGGGTGGCTGGTGTCGGGGGTATGCCGCGCGGTCACCGGCAAGGGCATGCGCGAACTGATCCGCGACGAGGTGGCGCGTCCGCTCAACATCGACGGAATGCACCTCGGCCGCCCTCCCGCCGGTTCGCCCACCAAGGTGGCGCAGATCCTGCTCCCGCAGAAAGCGCGGTCCAACCCGGTGTTCGACTTCGTCGCACCGAGGGTGGCGGGCCTGCCGTTCTCCGGCGCGTTTGGCGCGATGTACTTCCCAGGCATCAGATCCTTTGTGCAGGGCGATATTCCGTTCCTCGACGGGGAGGTGCCCGCAGCGAATGGCGTCGTCACCGGTCGTGGCCTGGCCAAGATGTACGCGGCGTTGGCCAACGGAGGCATGATCGACGGCAGGCAGTTCCTCTCGCCTGCGATGGCCGAGGGTCTGATCGGCAAGCCGAAGGTGCGACCCGACATGAACATGGGCGTGCCGATGCCGTTCCACCTCGGATACCACGAATCCCCGATTCCCGGTTTGCTGAAGGGGTTTGGGCACATCGGCCTCGGCGGAACTCTCGGCTGGGCCGACCCGGCGACCGGCAGCGCGTTCGGTTTCGTGCACAACCGTTTGCTCACGCCAATGGTGTTCGACATGGGATCGTTCGCGGGCATCGCACGCCCGATGCGCAGTGCGATCGCCGCCGCGCGCAACAGCGGCGCGATGACGGTTCCGCGGTACGGCGCGACGTTCCGAGACGGCGATGAGCACAGCGACGCACCCAAAACACGCGTAGCAGGTAGACGCTAGTTCAGAGCAAACCATCGCGTGCGTAAGCGTCCAGGCTGCTTTCGCGCGTTGCCGTGCCGAGCGATATAGTTATCCGCGGACGCCGGAAGATGTGTCTTTCCAACCTCTTTGGCCGACGGGGCGCGCCAAACGGTATCCGGCGCCGTTGCACCGTGAATAAGTTGCCGAGGGGATATTCGAACGTGATTGACGTGAAAGCACTTGCAGCAGGACTTGTCCTCAGCGCCGGTTTGGCGTTGGGTGCGGTCGGCGTGAGCACGGGCGTTGCCAACGCTGCGCCAGCGGCCCCTGCCCTGTCCGGACCGCAGTACATCGCAGAGAACGGCCCAGGCCGTGGGAACGGTCATGGGCATGACGACGACTGGTGGTGGGACGGCCGAGGGCATGGCCCGAAGCGCTGGGATCCGGTCGACGCCTGTGTCGGTTTCGAGGGACCGTTCGGTTATGTCCAGGGTGGTGCCTGCATCTAGCCGCTCGTCGGCACCGTGCCGCGCGCCTGCGGTAGCGGAAGATCGTTGTAGGTCGCTATTCCCGGCGCCGCGGCGACGACTCCTGGGATCGCATGGACGGGCGGCATCGCCGTCATGATGTGGCCGAGCACGAAGAAGTCTTCGATCGTCTTCGCGTTCTCGATCATGTCCGGCGGCGGCAGGAAACCGACCTGCATGTTGACGGTCGGCCGCCCCTCGATGGTGATCTTCCAACCGTCGGCGTCGAGCTTCCAGTCGGGTTCCAGCGTCTGACCCTTGCGCCATCGCACACTGAGCTCGATGACGGTCTTGCCGTTGACGCGGCCCTGCCAGCTCGCGAAGCAGCCCGCAACGTGGCCTGCGGGGATGGTCCACGAAGCCATCTCGAGGTCCTCGGTCGTCTGCGCGTATTCGGCTTCACACACGATCTCGTCGAGTTCGACTCCGAGCGAATCGGCGACGAGCTGCACCGCTTCGGCGAACACCGCCGTGCCTTCAGACATTTTCGGCTGCAGGTCCGGATCGTCGATGTGCATGCCGAAGCCGGCGGGTCGCTCGGTGTCGGGAGAGTCGTACAGCGTGGTGTCGGCCGACTCGGCGATGATCACCTTGTCCACCCGGTCGCAGGCGGTCGCCGCGACAATGGCCAGCAGGTCTGCGAAACCGGGGCTGACGCCAGAACCGAACATCGTCGAACCGCCCTGCTTGCACGCCTCCTCGATGCGGTCGCGGTCGGCACCCAGGTTTTGCCCGGTGATGAACGAGGCGGACGACACGACGTTCACACCCGCCGACAGGATGCGCACCAGCTCGTCGACGTCCTTCCACATCGGGTTGTAGATGACGCAGTCGGGTTTGAGCGCCAGCAGCGCATCGACGTCGTTCGTCGCCGCGACGCCGAGCGGTTCGATGCCTACCAGCTCGCCGACGTCGACACCGCTCTTGTCCTCCGACCAGGCGTAGCACCCGACGAGTTCATAGTTCGGGTTCCTGGCGATCGCCTCTACAGAGCTCTTTCCGACATTTCCCGTCGTCCACTGGACGACCCGGTATGGGGTGGTGTTTGGCACCCGCTCAGCATAGGGAAAACGGGGCCACCGCAGCGGTGCCTTTCGGCCACAAAATTGACCTCTTGCGGTCAGGACGCCAGCGTCGCCTTGCCGGTGCGCTGCTGACCGCTCTTGTCGAGCCAGGTGAGGTCGATGACGTCACCGGGATAGTGCCGATCGAGCAGCCGGGTCAGCGTCGTCGCCGAATCGAGGGGCGAACCGTCGATGCTGGTGAGGATGTCCCCATTGACGAGGCCTGCGGCCTCGGCGGGTCCGCCGATCAGCGCCTCGCGGATAACGACGCCGGGCACCCCTTCGCCCTGGTCGCCGGTGGCGACACCGACGCCGAGCAGCGTGGGCGGCCCGACGTGGACGGTGTCGGACGGGGCCCGCGCCCGGATCTGGTCGGCGATGGCGAGCGCCTGGTTGATCGGAATGGCGAAGCCCTTGCCGCCGGGCGCGAACCGGTAGTTCACGGTCGCGGCCGTGGTCACGCCGATGACCTGTCCCGCGCCGTTCACGAGCGGGCCTCCGGAATCACCGGCGCGGACGTTGGCCGCGACCTCGATGAGGCCGGTCAGTTCGTCGGATGCACCCGTCAACGCGTCCTTGGCCTCGATGGTCCGGTCGAGCTGGGTGACGGTTCCCGCCTCGCGCGTCGGCGGGCCGCCGGGATTCGCGTTGCCGATGGCCACCGCGGGCTCACCGGCGACAACTGCAGACGAATTGCCAAGCGGGGCGACGGGCAGGCCGGATGCGCCGCGCAGCTGCAGCAGGGCGATGTCGTGGGTGCGGTCGTAGCCGACCAGGTCGGCTCCAAAGGACTGGCCGGTGCCGACGTTGTGGGCGGTGACGACGTCAGCGCCCTGGACCACGTGGAAGTTCGTCAGCACCTCGCCGTTGGGGTTCAGCAGGAAGCCGGTGCCCGCCCCGATCGCGTGTTGGTAGTCGATCGTGGTGTCGATCTGCACCACGGCCGGTTCGACGGACGCGATGGCGGTGTCCAGCGGCGCCGCAGACGCTATCGCCGGGCGGATCGGCGCTACCAGTGCCATTACGGCGACGAGCGCGATCAGCAGGCGAAATGGGTGCAAGCGCATATGGAGACTTTCGGCTTGGGGTGGGTTCTCATTACATCGTGGCAATGAGCTAGTTCCCGTGTCGACGTGAGACTAATCGTCAACGGCAACGCCGCCGCGAGACCGCTTGCGTCTACGCAGGGACATCTTGCCTGATTGGCGCCGGTTTCGCAGTCCGCCGTTACTCGATTCGGATCCGTTGACCCCGTCGTCGGCGGTCTTCGGCTCGGTTTCGGTATCCGTCGCGCCCGCTTCGTCGTCGGGTTTCTCGGCGGTGACCTCGGCAGGCTCCTTGTCAGACTGCTCGTCTGCCTCGGCGGGTGGCTCGACCTCAGTGGGCTCGTCAGTGGGCTCGTCGTCGTCGACGATGGCCTCGTCGGCGGTGGCGGTTTCCTCGGCATCCGTGTCGTCGGACTCCGCATCTTCCGCGGCTCTTCCGTGGCTTTGCGGCGCCCGCGACGGCCGGTGTTCCCCTTCTTCGCCTTCGGCTTGAGGGGTTTGGGCGGCGGTGGCGGCATCTCGGCGACGAACGACAGATAGAAGGCGAAGACGCCAAGGAGCGCTATCGCCGCTGCGGCGCCGTAGATGCCGAACAGCCAGCGCCCTGCGCTGTCGAGGCTGAGCCAGATCTCGCTGATCGCGGTCCCGACGATCAGCACGCCCGCCAGCACGTGCAGCCCGATCGACGACGTCCGCAGGGTCAGCGCCAACTGGGGCGTGCCCAGTTCCGGCTTGCGGGTCCGCAGAAGGGTGAACACGACAGGCAGTGCGGCGAGGCCGATGAGGGCGCCCGTGACGATGCGCAGCACCGTTCCGAGCGTGTGCGACGTGCCGCCCGTCAGCTCCGGCCAGCGAGGCAGCACGAAAAAGAAGTACAAGACGCCGGCCGCGATCGAGAACGACGCGTGCCAAGCCACCGCAACTTTGCGGCCCATACTCCTCCTCATATTTTGGGCCGGGGAGCGACCAGCTCATCACTGCCCACTGGTCGCCCCTCGGACCGAGTGCGGAGGATAGGGGATTTGAACCCCTGAGGGCTATTAACCCAACCCGCGTTCCAGGCGAGCGCCATAGGCCACTAGGCGAATCCTCCGCGGGCCATGGTAACCGACCTGCCTAGCAGGTCCGTCCAGCCCAGTGTCGACGAGGTATTACACTCGCCGTGGACCCCGCGCGGCGTCTATCCTGTGAACTCCCCCAGGGCCGGAAGGCAGCAAGGGTCAATGGGCTCTGTCGGGTGCGCGGGGTCCCCTTATGTTTCCGACATTGAGGACGCATCGTGTCGTTTCACTCGCTCGGCCGTGAGGACCTGCAGGCTCAGCACGAGAAGCAGAAGGCCGGCTATGCCGACCTCAAGGCCAAGGCGCTCAAACTGGACCTGACCCGCGGTAAGCCGTCGCCGGCCCAGCTCGACCTGTCCAACGCGCTGCTGAGCCTGCCCGGCGACGACTACCGCGACGGGGACGGCACCGACACCCGCAACTACGGCGGCCTGCACGGGCTGCCCGAGCTTCGGGCCATCTTCGGTGAGCTGCTCGGCATCCCGGTGCAGAACCTGATCGCGGGCAACAACGCCAGCCTCGAGCTGATGCACGACGTCGTCGTCTTCTCGCTGCTGCACGGCGGGGTGGATTCGCCGCGGCCGTGGAAAGACGAGCCGGCAATCAAGTTCCTGTGTCCTGTGCCCGGCTACGACCGGCACTTCGCGATAACCGAGAGCCTCGGCGTCGAGATGATCAACATCCCGATGCTCGAGGACGGCCCCGACCTCGACCTGATCGAGGAGCTCGTCGCCGCCGACCCCGCCATCAAGGGGATGTGGTGTGTACCGGTGTTCTCCAACCCGACGGGCGTCACCATCTCCTGGGAGAAGGTGCGGCGGCTCGTGCAGATGCGCACGGCGGCATCGGATTTCCGGTTGTTCTGGGACAACGCGTACGCGGTGCACACGCTGACTCACGACACGGTCCAGCAGATCGACGTGCTGGGTCTGGCCGCCGCCGCGGGCAACCAGAACCGGCCGTTGGTGTTCGCCTCCACCTCCAAGATCACCTTCGCGGGTGCAGGGGTGAGCTTCTTCGGCGGATCGTTGGCCAACATCGCCTGGTACTTGCAGCACGCGGGCAAGAAGTCGATCGGGCCCGACAAGGTCAATCACCTGCGCCATCTGCGGTTCTTCAAGGACGCCGACGGCGTGCGGCTGCAGATGCAGCGCCATCAGCAGCAGCTGGCCCCGAAGTTCGCGTTGGTCCAGGAGATCCTCGAAGACCGGCTCGGCGAGTCGAAGATCGCCTCGTGGACGGACCCGAAGGGCGGCTACTTCGTCAACTTCGATGTCTGGCCGGGTACCGCCAAGCGCACCGTATCGCTTGCGAAGGACGCGGGCATCGCCGTCACCGAGGCGGGTGCGTCTTTTCCGTATCGAAAAGACCCCGAGGACAAGAACATTCGGATCGCGCCGACGTTCCCGTCGCTGCCGGACCTGCGGGAGGCCATCCACGGCCTCGCCACCTGCGCGCTGCTGGCAGCGACCGAAGCCCTGCTGAAGGGCTGAGGTGTCCAACCGTCAGACCGCGTCGGTAGCCTGCTGAGCGTGGCGCTCTACCGCAAGTACCGTCCTTCGACCTTCGCCGACGTTGTCGGGCAGGAGCACGTCACCGAACCGCTGTCCACCGCGCTGACGGCGGGTCGCATCAACCACGCGTATCTGTTCTCGGGCCCGCGGGGCTGCGGTAAGACGTCGTCGGCACGGATCCTTGCCCGCTCGCTGAACTGCGAACAGGGCCCGACGGCGACGCCGTGCGGGGTCTGCGACTCGTGCGTCGCGCTTGCGCCGAACGGGTCTGGCAGCGTCGACGTCACCGAACTCGACGCGGCCAGCCACGGCGGCGTCGACGACACCCGCGAGCTTCGCGATCGCGCGTTCTACGCCCCCGCGCAGTCGCGCTACCGCATCTTCATCGTCGACGAAGCGCACATGGTCACAACGGCGGGCTTCAACGCGCTGTTGAAGATCGTCGAGGAGCCGCCCGACCACTTGATCTTCGTATTTGCGACGACCGAACCGGAGAAGGTGCTGCCGACCATCCGCTCGCGCACACACCACTACCCGTTCCGGCTGCTTGCGCCACGAACCATGCGGTCGCTGCTGGAGCGGATCTGCGAACAGGAGGGTGTGGCGGTCGACGAGACCGTCTACCCGCTGGTGATCCGCGCAGGCGGCGGATCGCCCCGCGACACGCTTTCGGTGCTCGACCAGTTGTTGGCAGGCGCGGACGGCAACAGGGTCCTCTATCCGCGGGCGCTGGCACTGCTTGGCGCCACCGACGTCGCGCTGATCGACGACGCGATCGACGCGCTGGCCGCAGGAGATGCCGCAGCGCTGTTCGGGGCGGTCGAGGGTGTCATCGACGCGGGCCACGACCCGCGCCGGTTCGCCACCGATCTGCTCGAGCGCTTCCGCGATCTGATCGTGCTGCAGGCGGTGCCCGATGCCGCCGCGCGGGGCGTGGTCGACGCACCGGGCGACGTGCTGGAGCGGATGCGCGATCAGGCCGCGCGCATCGGTTCGGGCACGCTGACCCGCTACGCAGAAGTCGTGCACGCCGGTCTCGGCGAGATGCGGGGCGCGACGGCGCCGCGCCTGCTGCTGGAAGTGGTGTGCGCGCGGCTGCTGCTGCCGTCGGCCAGCGATACGGAATCTGCTCTGCTGCAACGGATCGAGCGCATCGAGACGCGCATCGACATGTCGATTCCCTCGGACAGCGCGAGCTCGGTGTCGACCGCGGGTGGCCCGCCGGCCAAGCCGTCGAAACAATTTGTCCGCAAGACCAAGGCCGCCGCACCGCCACCCGAGGAGCAGGCGCCCGCACCGGTGCCGACTCCCCAGCCCGTGCCGGAACCCGTTGCGCCCGAACCGGCCGCGCCGGAAGCATCAGAGCCTGCCCCGCCGTCGCCGCCGCCCGTACTGCCGCCAGCCGATCCGGTGGTGGAGGCACCCACCGCACCAGTGGCCCCCGTCGCCGGCGAACCCGACGCCGCCTCGATTCGCAGGCAGTGGTCCACCGTGGGGGACAAGGTGCGCGAGCGGAGCCGTTCGCTTGCGGTCATGTTGGCAGGTGCGGTTGTTCGCGCCGTCGACGGCGGCACGCTGCTTCTCAGCCACGAGTCGGCGCCGCTGGCGAAGCGGCTCAACGAACAGCGCAACACGGACGTCGTCGAGGAAGCGTTGAAGGATGCGCTCGGCATCGGGCTCAAGGTGCGCTACGAAGTCGGATCGCCGTCCAACGCCGGTTCTGCGGACACTCCCGCTGCGGGCAACGCCGACGTGGCGCGCGACGAAGAGGACAGCATGCTGGCCGAGGCCGGCAGCGACACCCCGACCGAGCGCCGCGACCCGGAAGAGGCCGCGCTGGAACTACTGCAGAACGAACTCGGAGCGCGCCGAATCGACGGCGGCTAGGACCTCAGGCAGTCCACCACTGCCGCAGCGGAAGGCCGCCGTCATTGCCGTCGTCGTCGAGCTTGACCGCCAGGACCTGGTGCAGCTGAACGACATTGGTATCGAAGCCCAGCCGCGAGCCCGCCATGTACATGCCCCAGATCTTCGCTGTCGGCAGCCCGACCTCCTCGACGGCCTCGTCCCAGCGCTCGACGAGGTTGCGGCACCAGTCGCGCAGCGTCAATGCGTAGTGGTGGCGCAGGTTCTCCTCGTGCACGACCTCGAGGCCCACGTTCTGCGCCTCGCTGATGATGCGGCCCGACCCGGTCAGCTCCCCGTCGGGGAACACGTAGCGGTCGATGAACGCGTCCGCCGACGCGGTGGTCACGTTGTCCGGCCGGGTGATGCAGTGATTCAGCAGCAGCGCGCCGTTGCGCATCTTCGACTGGAGGAAGCTGAAGTACGCCGGGTAGTTCTGCACACCGATGTGCTCGGTCAGCCCGATCGACGACACCGCGTCGAAACCGGTTTCGGCGATGTTGCGGTAGTCGTCGTGGCGCACCTCGGCGAGGTCGGTGAGACCCTGCTCGGCGATGGCATTCTGCGCCCAGGCCGCCTGCTCCTTGGACAGCGTCACACCGATTGCCTTGACGCCGTGCTTCGCCGCGTAGCGGACCATGCCGCCCCAGCCGCAGCCGACGTCCAGCAGTCTGTCGCCCGGCTTCAGCCGCAGCTTCTCGAACACCAGCCGGTACTTGTTCTCCTGCGCCTCCTCGAGGGTGTCGTCGGAATCGGCGTAGCACGCGCAGGTGTACGTCATCGAGGGGCCGAGCACCATTTCGTAGAACTTGTTCGAAACGTCGTAGTGGTGGTGGATGGCCTCGGCGTCACGGGACTTGCTGTGCCGCAGCCCTTCTGCGATGCGCCGCCAGCGGGGAAGGGCCTCCTGCGGCGGCGGGGCGATCGGCTTGAGGTGCTCGAAACCTATGGACCGGACGATGTTGGCCAGCACCCGCGCAGGCGGCCGCTTGAAGTCCATCTTGTCGGCGAGCGCCCGCAGCAGGTCATACGGATCGCCGGGATGCACACCGTGCAGGTCGACATCGCCTGAGACGTAGGCCCTCGCCAGCCCGAGCTCACCCGGCGCCGTCGCGAGATATGTTGTGCCGCGCGGTGTCAGCAGATCCAGACCGATGCCTGCGTCCTCGGGGCCCGCCGTGCTTCCGTCGTATGCGCTGAACTTCAGCGGAATCCGGCCGCCCGCCGCGAAGATCTCCAGGATCTCGGCCAGCGTCAGCTTCCTCGGCGGCGCGCTTGTCGCATTCTCTTTGTACGTCGTCATTTTCGTTGCACCGCCTTCGCATATAGGTCGAGGAGACGTGAATCGGGATCGTATGTCTTCTTTACGGTTTTGTAGGCGTCCCCGCCGTAGAGTTCGTTGAACTCTTCCTGTGAATAAAAAGCGTCGGAGTACAGCGACTTGTGCCCTTCGAGCTTGCTGACCTGGTTTTCTATCAGCTTGTTGGTGTAGCCGTCCTCCGGTCCGGCCGGCACCGACGACCAAAAGCCCACGTTGACGTAGGTGTGGTGCGGCCGGATCGGGTACAGCGGCCACTGCGCCTCGCCGCGCAATCGCAGCGGACACAGCCAGATCGGCTCGATCGGCACGTTGTCGATGAACCAGTCGAGGAAATCGACACAGCGTTCGATCGGCACCTCGATGTCCTGGACGACCCGCTCGAGCGGCGGCCTGCCGTTGCGCTTCTCGATGCGGTCGGCGATGTCGAAGCGCCGGTCATAGCCGATCAGCTTCCAGTAGAAGCTGCTGCGCCGGTAGCGCCGCGGCCAGAACCGTCGAAGCGTCGGGTTCTGCGCGCCGAATGCGCGTGAACACCAGAACCAGTCGGTGTCCCACCGCCACAGGTAGTCGTGGATGGTGAGCCGGTCGTGCTTCTCCCCGTCGGCGTGCTGGATCGAGCGGTAATAGATGTGCCGCCCGGTGTAGTCGCTGACGGGTCCCGGCGTCGACGTCGCAAAGCCGACACACAGATAGCTCTCGTCGGCGCTGAACACCACGCCGTCGAGATAGTCGACCGGAGTGCCGTCGAGGCCACCCGTCTCGATGATGCGGTCCATCGCCGAGATCAGGTCCTGCAGTGAGAAAAAGCGCAGGTGTCTCAGCGCGACGAACGGCTTCACGGGTTCCAGCTCGATCTTCAGCCGGACCGAATAGCCCAACGTGCCATACGAATTGGGGAAGGCGCGGTACAAATCGGAGTTCTGCTCAGGCGATGCGGTGACGACGTCGCCGGTGCCGGTGAGGATGTCCATCTCGAGCACCGACTCGTGGGGCAGGCCGTTGCGGAACGACGACGACTCGATGCCCAGTCCGGTGACCGCGCCGCCGAGCGTGATGGTCTTCAGCTGCGGGACGACCAGCGGTGACAGCCCGTACGGCAGCGTCGCGGCGACCAGTTCCTCGTAGGTGCACATGCCTGCGACATCGGCGGTGCGGGCGTCGGGGTCCACCGACACCACACCCGTCAACCCCGATGTGTCCAGACCCTTGGCGTCGCTCTCGGCGCGGGCGCGGAACAGGTTCGACGTCGGTTTGGCCAGCCGAACCGTCGCCGATGTCAGGGATGGCACGGTAGCTGGCGAGGAGTCGCTGCACGCCCGCGGCGTGAGCAGCACGTGCGTCGGTTGCCGGAACAGACACGCATATACGCTAGTCCGCGGTTGCGGCGGATGCGACCGCACCACGACGAGGGGAGTCATAGGAGATGGGACAGGTCAGCGCGTCGAGCAGCGTCTTGATCGACGTCGCGCCGGACAAGGTGTTGGCGGCTGTGTCGGATTACACAACGGTCCGCCCGAAGATCCTGTCGGCGCACTACCGCGACTACGCCGTGCTCGAAGGCGGTCAGGGTGCCGGCACCGTCGCGACCTGGAAGTTGCAGGCGACCAAGTCGCGGGTTCGCGACGTGAAGGCCGATGTGGACGTCGCCGGACACACCGTCATCGAGAAGGACGCCAACAGCTCGATGGTCACCAACTGGACCGTCGCACCGGCGGGGCCCGGCTCTTCGGTCACGGTCAAGACGTCCTGGCAGGGCGCGGGGGGCGTCGGCGGCTTCTTCGAGAAGACGTTTGCGCCGTTGGGGCTGAAGAAGATTCAGGCCGAGGTGCTGGACAATCTCAAGAAGACCGTCGAGAGCAGCTAAACGCGGGGCTGCGCGCCGAGGAAGCCCGCGATACCGCGAACGACGGCGTCGGCGTACTTCTGTCGGCCCTCGGGGGTGGTGATCAGGCCTGCGTCGGCCGGGTTCTTCATATTGCCCAGCTCGACGAGGATCGACGGATACTGCGCGAGGTTCAAGCCCGCGATGTCCGAGCGCGGATTGAGCCCGTCGGTGCCGATGTAGGTCGACGGCACCAGCCCGGATGCCCGCAGCTGGTCGCGCATCGTCTGGGCGAACTGCACCGACGGCCCCGCCTGCGCCTGGTTGAGCGGCGGCGACGAGTACAGCACGTGGAACCCGCGGCCCGTCGGTGGGCCGCCGTCGGCGTGGATGCTGACGATGGCGTTGGGTTTCAGCGAGTTGGCCATCGCGGCGCGCTCGTCGACGCACGGTCCGAGGCCGGTGTCGTTGCCGCGCGACATCGCGGTCCGCACGCCGAGCGCCGACAGCGCCTGGCGGATCCGCAGCGTGGTTTCCCAGGTGAAGGTGTGTTCTGGATAGCCGTCGCCCGCCGACGTGCCGCTTTCCTGGCAGTTCTTCGTGCCGCCGCGGCCGGTGGGCACCTGGCGACTGATCGAGCTGTCGTTGGCGCCGTTGTGGCCGGGGTCGAGAAACACGATCATGCCCGCGATGTTGGCGGGCGCGGCGGACGCGGGGCTGGCAAGCGTCGACGCCGCGACGACCAGGCAGGCAGCCGCGGTCGCGCCGACACGCAGGAACGCTGACACGAGCACGGCGTCAAGGTAGCCCGTCGGCGTCTAGGCTTGAAAGGCCAAAACGCTGCGTGCCAGCGAGCGAAACCAAGTCGAGACCAATACGCAAGGGGACTGTCATGCAACCCGGAGGCCAGCCCGACATGTCGGCGCTCCTCGCGCAGGCGCAACAGGTTCAACAGCAGCTGATGGAGGCCCAGGAGCAGCTCGCCAACACCGAGGTGCACGGCCAGGCCGGTGGCGGCCTTGTCCAGGTCACCATGAAGGGCAGCGGCGAGGTCGTCGGCGTGTCGATCGATCCGAAGGTCGTCGACCCGAACGACATCGAAACTCTGCAGGATCTGCTCGTCGGTGCGCACGCCGACGCGGCCAGGCAGGTCACCCTGCTGGCCCAGGAGCGGCTCGGACCGCTGGCAGGCGGCATGGGCGATCTGGGCCTACCAGGGCTCTAGATTGACCTGCCATGTTTGAGGGACCGGTTCAGGACCTCATCGACGAGCTGGGCAAGCTGCCGGGCATCGGCCCGAAGAGCGCGCAGCGCATCGCCTTCCACCTGCTGTCGGTCGAGCCGCCGGATATCGACCGGCTGACCGCGGTGCTCGGCAAGGTGCGCGACGGGGTCAAGTTCTGCGAGGTGTGCGGAAACGTCTCCGACGAAGACCGCTGCCGGATCTGCTCGGACTCGCGCCGCGACGCGTCGCTGGTGTGCGTCGTCGAGGAGCCGAAGGATGTGGCGGCCGTCGAACGCACCCGCGAGTTCCGTGGCCGCTACCACGTACTGGGCGGTGCGCTGGACCCGTTGTCGGGCGTCGGTCCCGAGCAGCTGCGGATTCGCGAGCTGCTCAACAGGATTGGCGAGCGCGTCGACGGGGTGGATGTCGCCGAGGTGATCATCGCGACCGATCCCAATACCGAGGGCGAGGCGACCGCGACCTATCTGGTCCGGATGCTGCGCGACATCCCGGGCCTTGCCGTCACGCGAATCGCGTCCGGCCTGCCGATGGGCGGCGACCTTGAGTTCGCCGACGAGATCACCCTTGGCCGCGCGCTGTCGGGCCGCCGCGCGCTGACCTAGGCCGCGAAATCGACGTTTTGCAGACGTCTTCTCGCACTTCGTCCGCAGAACGTTGATTTCACGGGGATGTCGGTGGCAGCGCGCACGATACGTACATGGCACAGGTCATTCTCAGCGGTGAAGCCGTCGCGGCGGGTGTGGTAACTCGGCACGAGCTCGAGCGCTGGTACGCGCCCGTCTTTCGGGGTGTGCGAGCACCGAAGGATGCGGACCTGTCGCTGCGTGATCGAGCGATCGCCGCGTGGCTGGCATCGAAGCGCAAAGGCGTCGTCGCGGGCGTCGCGGCGTCAGCGCTCCACGGCGCCCCGTGGGTCGATCCCGACGTGCCGATCGAGCTCGTCGGGGTGAAGATCCGTCCGCAGGACGGACTCGTGCCGCGAACTGAGCGAATCGCCGACGACGAAATCACGCGACTGTCCGGGCTGCCGGTGACGACGCGGGTGCGTACGGCATTCGACGTCGGTCGCCACCTCGACGACCGCAAGCGTTGGCACGGCTGGACGCGCTGATGTGGAACCAGAAATTCTCGGTCGAAGCGGTGCTCGCACTTGCCGATCGGTATCCGCGTGCACGCGGGAATCGGCAGCTCCGTGAGCTGCTCCCACTCGTCGACGGCGGCGCCGAGTCACCGCGCGAGAGCACGACTCGGCTATGGCTGCACGACGCGGGCTTTCCGCGTCCTGAAACGCAGATCCCCGTGTTGGCGCGAACCACCCAACCTGTGGCGTGGCTCGACATGGGTTGGCGCGACTTCATGGTCGCGGTCGAATACGACGGCGATCATCACCGCAAGGATCGCAGGCAGTACGTCAAGGACATCGCGCGGTTGCGGATGTTGGAAGCCTTGGGGTGGAAGATTATTCGGGTGATCAGCCGAAGACAGACCCGCACGACTGGCTGGCCAGAGTCGCGACGGCTCTACACGCGGCGGGGTGCGGCGAGGCGTTCGCGGCGTAGCAGGTCCACCTCGGGCAGCTCCAGCGGCGCGAGGTCGCCGACCACTTGTGCCAACAGATGGTCCGCGAGCTGCGGATTACGGGCAAGGCACGGGCCGTGCAGATACGTGGCGACGACGCTGCCCTGCACAGCGCCGTCGACACCGTCGCCCTCACGGTTGCCCGCACCCGAGATCACTCTGGCCAACGGTTGCGCGTCCGAGCCCAGAACCGTTCCGCCGCGGTGGTTCTCGAAGCCGGTCAGCCGGTCGGTGAGCCCCGGCAGCAGCGGCTGGCTGACCACCTCGCCGATGGTCCGCTTCGGCTGTGGCGACGTCGTCAGGTCGAGCAGCCCGACGCCGTCGACCCGCTCACCCGCCGACGTCTCGTACCAGTGGCCGAGCACCTGGATCGCCGCGCAGATCGCCAGCACCGGCGCGCCTTTCGCCGCGGCCTCCTGCAGACCCGGATACCGGATCAGATGCCGGGTCGCGAGCCGCTGCGCGTAGTCCTCCGCGCCGCCGAGGGTGTAGAAATCCAGGCTCGACGGCACCGGGTCGTCCAGCGTGATGTTGACGACCTCGGCGTCGAAACCCCTGTGCCGCAACCGCTGCAGCATCACCACCGAGTTGCCGCCGTCGCCGTACGTGCCCATCACATCGGGCAGCACAAGCCCGATCCGCACCGTCGAGTCAGCCACGGTTGATCGCCCGACTGAGTTGGAGGAATGCGGTGTAGTTCGCGACGACCTCGACGTGGCCGGGCGGACAGGACGCGATGGCCTCAACGGCGTTGTGCACCAACGTGTGCTCGACGCCCGCATAGCCCAGCCGCACCGCCAGATCCGTGCCGCGCTCGCCCGCCGCGACAACCGGGTGATCGACGAAGTGCTCGAAGTTGACGTCCCACAGCCATGAAAGGTCTTCGCCGTCGGGCACCTGGCCGTTCACCGAGATCACCACCGAGCCCGCATCGGTGTCGACCATCGACAGCGCCTCCTGCCAGCCTGCGGGGTTCTTGGCCAGCAGCATCCGCACGGTGTGCGCGCCCATCTGCACCGTGCTGTAGCGGCCCGCGACCTCGTCGACACCCGATGCCGCCTTCACCGCGGCCGCCGGGTCCGCACCGATCGCAACCGCGGCGGCGACCGCCTGAGTTGCGTTGCCGCGGTTGACTGTTCCCGGCAGGGCGAGCTGCATCGGAACAGAGAAGCCGTCGGGACCGTAGATGGCGGTGTCGTCGTACCACCACTGCGGCGTCGGTCGTTTGAAGTCCGTTCCCGTTGAGTACCAGTGGGCGCCGTCGCGGACGATGATCTCACCGCTTCTCGGACAGCTCACCGAATCGTTGGCCCAGCCGCCGCCCGCGGCGACCCACACGACGTTCGGGCTGTCGTATGCCGCCGACGTCATCAGCACGTCGTCACAGTTGGCGACGACGACGGTGTCGGGATGGCGTGCGAGCCCGCCGCGCAGTGTGCGCTCGATGTGGTTGATCTCACCGACCCTGTCGAGCTGATCGCGGGACAGGTTAAGCAGCACGATCACCTTCGGGTTCACCGCGTCGGCGACGTGCGGCACGTGCATCTCGTCGACTTCGAGGGCCGCCAGGTCGGCATCGCGGGCGGCGGCGAGCGCGGCGACGAGGCCCGCGTCCATGTTGGCGCCTTCGGCGTTGGTGGCGACGGGACCGCGCGTGCCGAGCGCGGCGGCCGTCATCCGAGTGGTCGTGGACTTGCCGTTGGTGCCGGTCACGATGACCGTGGAGCGGCCAGCGCCGAGCTGGCGGAGGATCGACTTGTCCAGGGTCATCGAGACGAGGCCGCCGATCATCGCGCCTGCACCCCGGCCGGACACCCGCGACGACCAGCGTGCGGCGGATCCGGCCGCAAGCGCGATTCGTCCACGAGCGGTAACCATTCCCGGCATTTTAGGTGCCCGACACGCGGGATCACCGGCCGAGGCTTGTCGGGAGGCCGTGCCATCCTGACGTTATGAGCCACACCTGGGGCCGGCCGGCGGCCGAGCCCGGGGCGGGCTGGGCGGTCGTCGATGTCGAAACGTCCGGCTTCCGACCAGGGCAGGCCAGGGTCGTCAGCGTCGCCGCACTCGCGGTCGGCGACGACGGCAACGTCGAGCGCAGCGTCTCCAGCCTGCTGAATCCCGGTGTGGACCCCGGACCCACGCATGTGCACGGCCTGACGGCCGAGATGCTCGCCGGCCAGCCGTGCTTCGCGGACGTGGCCCCCGATCTGGTCGAGGTGCTGCGCGGTCGCACCCTTGTGGCACACAACGTCGGCTTTGACTACTCCTTCCTGGCCGCAGAGGCCGAACTGGCCTCAGTGGAGCTGCCCATCGACTCCGCGATGTGCACCGTCGAGCTGGCCCGTCGGCTCGGCCTCGACTGCGCCAACATGCGGTTGGAGACGCTCGCGTCGCACTGGGGCATCAGCCAGATGAAACCGCACGACGCCCTCGACGACGCGCTGGTGCTGGCCCAGATCCTCAAGCCGGCGCTGGTGCGGGCCCGCGAGCGCAAGGTGTGGCTGCCGCTTCGACCGGTACAGAGGCGGCAGTGGCCCAGCGGGATGGTCACCCACGAGGAACTGCGGCCGCTCAAGATGATCGCGTCGCGGATGCCGTGCCCGTACCTCAACCCGGGCCGCTTCGTGCGTGGCCGACCGCTTGTCCAGGGCATGCGCGTGGCCCTTTCTGCGGAGGTGTCGCGCACCCACGAGGAACTCGTCGAGCGCATTCTGCATGCCGGGTTGGCCTACTCCGACGCCATCGACCCTGAGACGTCGTTCGTCATCTGCAACGAGTCCGCGCCCGAACAGGGCAAGGGCTACCAGGCAGGAGAACTCGGAGTTCCCCTGGTATCCGACGAGGACTTCATGGACTGCCTCGACGGTGTGATCGGCGGGACCGACATCGAGGAGTTCACCGACCACACCCTCGACGGCGGCCAGTTCGCGCTCTTCTAGTCAGGCTCACTCCGGGCGTGGCGTGCCCAACGAGGTTCCAGGCGTGAACGTCACGGGCAGCCTGCCCAATCCGTCCATCGTCGGGTTGCCCCTGTACCGCTCGACGCCGTCGAGGTCGATCTCGTAGTCGGGCAGCCGGTCCAGCACGGCCTTGACGATCACCTCGAACATCACGTGCGCCAGCGGTGCGCCGATGCACCGGTGCGGTCCGAGCCCGAACGCGACATGGCGGTTGGGTGAGCGGTCGAGCACGACGTCGCCGGGGCACTGGAACTCGGCTTCGTCGTGGTTGGCGCCGATCCAGCTGATCAGCAGCCGGTCGTTGCGCCGCAGAGGCTGGCCCCCGAGCACGGTGTCGCGGCTGACGGTGCGGCTCAGTTGCTTGTTGACGGAGAAGAACCGCAGAAACTCTTCTGCCGCACTGCGATACAGCTCTGGTCGATCGATGAGCGTAGAACGCAGCTCCTGATGTGTGCCGAGATGCAGCAGGCTCAGCGCCGTCAAGGACGTCGTGGTGTCCACCCCGCCGCCGATGAGGTTCCAGAGGATGTCGAGCAGCTGCGTGTCGGTCAACCGCTGCCCGTCGATGTCGAACGCAACGAGGAAGCTCGTCAGGTCGTCGCGCGGTTCGGCACGGCGGGCCGCGATGAAGGTCAGCAGCCCGTCGAGCATCGCGGGCACCTCTGCGATCGCCTTCTTGTAATCGGCGCCACCTGCCGCAGCCATCACCGAGTGGAACAGGTTGGCGTAGCGCTGCCAGTTGTCGTAGGGCAGGCCCATCAACCGCATCGTGAGGATCGCGGGCACCGGGCTGGCGTAGTCGAGTACCAGATCCATCCGTCCGTCGGCGATCCGCTGGTCGAGAAACCAGTGCACCGACTGCTCCATGAACGGGCGCATCTTCTCGACGGCGCGGGTGGAGAAGAACGGGGTGAGGGCACGCCGCAAGGCGCGGTGGTAGGGCCCGTCGACCTCGCCGATGCCGAGTGGCGGTTGGCCTTGTGGACGCGGGACACCCATCTCGCCCTGATAGCTCACACCGTCGGAGGCGTCTGGCTCGTATTTGTGCGCGAAGGTCTCGCCGTCGCGCGCGACCTCCGCGACGGCGTCGTAGCCGGAGACGTACCAGAATCCGCCGTAGTTCTCGTTCCAGGCGACCGGGCATCGGCTGCGCAGGTCGGCGTTGATCCCGAGTTCGTTGCGGTGGTAATCGTCGGAGTGATGGTCGAAGTCGACGATTGCATCGGTGCTGACGTCCGGTCGGCCCATTGCGCTATCTTTGCATCTTTAGGGAGGCGGGGCTGTGCCCAATCACCGAACGGTTTTCAACCATGTGGGGCTGTGCGTCACCGACCGCGACCGGTCGCGCCGGTTCTACGAAGAACTGCTCGGGTTCCAATTCTGGTGGGATCTCGATCTGCCCGACGAGGGCACCGCCACACTCCTGCAGCTCGACGGCCCGATCGGCGTCCGTGCGACGTACCTCGTCCGCGACGGCTTCGTGCTGGAGCTCATCGACTACTCGAAGCGTGAAGCGACGGCAGGTCCGCGGCGGGTGATGGACGAGGTCGGGCTGACCCATATGTCGCTGTCGGTGTCCGATCTTGCCGGCGTACTGGCTCAGGTCGAGAGTTTCGGGAGGCGCTGTCATCAGGGAGGCGACGAGCGAGCACTTCGCGATGATCCGCGACCCGGACGGACAGCTGATCGAGCTGCTGCCCGACACCTGGCTCCCACAGCCACGACAGGTCCTCGCCGTCGGGCACCTGGCCGTTGACCGAGATCACCACCGAGCCTGCATCGGTGTCGACCATCGACAGCGCCTCCTGCCAGCCTGCGGGGTTCTTCGCGAGCAGCATCCGCACGGTGTGCGCGCCGAGCTGCACCGTGCTGTAGCGGCCTGCGACCTCGTCGACACCCGATGCCGCCTTCACCGCGGCCGCCGGGTCCGCACCGATCGCAACGGCGGCGGCGACTGCCTGAGTTGCGTTGCCGCGGTTGACCGTTCCCGGCAGAGCGAGCTGCATCGGAACCGAGAACCCGTCGGGACCGTAGATGGTGGTGTCGTCGTACCACCACTGCGGCGTCGGCCGTTTGAAATCCGTTCCCGTTGAGTACCAGTGGGCGCCGTCGCGGACGATGATCTCGCCGCTTCTCGGACAGCTCACCGAATCGTTGGCCCAGCCGCCGCCCGCGGCGACCCACACGACGTTCGGGCTGTCGTAGGCCGCCGACGTCATCAGCACGTCGTCACAGTTGGCGACGACGACGGTGTCGGGGTGGCGTGCGAGCCCGCCCCGCAGTGTGCGCTCGATGTGGTTGATCTCACCAACCCTGTCGAGCTGATCGCGGGACAGGTTCAGCAGCACGATCACCTTCGGGTTCACCGCGTCGGCGACGTGCGGCACGTGCATCTCGTCGACTTCGAGGGCCGCCAGGTCGGCATCGCGGGCCCCGGCGAGCGCGGCGACGAGGCCCGCGTCCATGTTGGCGCCCTCGGCGTTGGTGGCGACGGGACCGCGCGTGCCGAGCGCGGCGGCCGTCATCCGGGTGGTCGTGGACTTGCCGTTGGTGCCGGTCACGATGACCGTGGAGCGGCCCGCGCCGAGCTGGCGGAGGATCGACTTGTCCAGGGTCATCGAGACGAGGCCGCCGATCATCGCGCCTGCACCCCGGCCGGACACCCGCGACGACCAGCGTGCGGCGGATCCGGCCGCAAGCGCGATTCGTCCACGAGCGGTGACCATTCCCGGCATTTTATGTGCCCGACACGCGGGATCACCGGCCGAGGCTTGTCGGGAGGCCGTGCCATCCTGACGTTATGAGCCACACCTGGGGCCGGCCGGCGGCCGAGCCCGGGGCGGGCTGGGCGGTCGTCGATGTCGAAACGTCCGGCTTCCGACCAGGGCAGGCCAGGATCGTCAGCGTCGCCGCACTCGCGGTCGGCGACGACGGCAACGTCGAGCGCAGCGTCTCCAGCCTGCTGAATCCCGGTGTGGACCCCGGGCCCACGCATGTGCACGGCCTGACAGCCGAGATGCTCGCCGGCCAGCCGTGCTTCGCAGACGTGGCCCCCGACCTGGTCGAGGTGCTGCGCGGTCGCACCCTTGTGGCACACAACGTCGGCTTCGACTACTCCTTCCTGGCCGCAGAGGCCGAACTGGCCTCGGTGGAGCTGCCCATCGACACCGTGATGTGCACCGTCGAGCTGGCCCGTCGGCTCGACCTCGACTGCGACAACATGCGGTTGGAGACGATCGCGCCGCACTGGGGCATCAGCCAGATGAAACCGCACGACGCCCTCGACGACGCGCTGGTGCTGGCCCAGATCCTCAAGCCGGCGCTGGTGCGGGCCCGTGAGCGCAAGGTGTGGTTGCCGCTCCGACCGGTGGAGAGGCGGCGGTGGCCCAGCGGGCTGGTCACCCACGAGGAGCTGCGCCCGCTCAAGATGATCGCGTCGCGGATGCCGTCCCCGTACCTCAACCCTGGCCGCTTCGTGCCTGGCCGACCGCTTGTCCAGGGCATGCGCGTCGCCCTTTCTGCGGAGGTGTCGCGCACCCACGAGGAACTCGTCGAGCGCATTCTGCACGCCGGGTTGGCCTACACCGACGCCATCGACCCGGAAACGTCGTTCGTGATCTGCAACGAGTCGCGCCCGAACAGGGCAAGGGCTACCAGGCCAGGACGAGCTCGGAGTTCCGCTGGTATCCGACGCCGACTTCATGGCCTGCCTCGACGGCGTGATCGGCGGGACCGATATCGAGGAGTTCACCGACCACACCCTCGACGGCGGCCAGTTCGCGCTCTTCTAGGCAGGCTCACTCGGGGCGTGGCGTGCCCAACGAAGGTCCAGGCGTGAACGTCACGGGCAGCCTGCCCACTCCGTCCATCGTCGGGTTGCCCTTGTAGCGCTCGACGCCGTCGAGGTCGATCTCGTAGTCGGGCAGGCGGTCCAGCACGGCCTTGACGATCACCTCGAACATGACGCGCGCCAGCGGTGCGCCGATGCACCGGTGCGGTCCGAGCCCGAACGCGACGTGGCGATTGGGTGAGCGGTCGAGCACCACGTCGCCGGGACACTGGAACTCGGCTTCGTCGTGGTTGGCGCCGATCCAGCTGACCAGCAGCCGGTCGTTTCGCCGCAGAGGTTGGCCCCCGAGCACGGTGTCGCGGCTGACGGTGCGACTCAGTTGCTTGTTGACGGAGAAGAACCGCAGAAACTCTTCTGCCGCACTGCGATACAGCTCTGGCCGGTCTATCAGCTGGGCACGCAGCTCCTGGTGCGTGCCGAGATGCAGCAGGCTCAGCGCCGTCAACGACGTCGTGGTGTCGACCCCGCCGCCGATGAGGTTCCAGAGGATGTCGAGCAGCTGCGTGTCGGTCAACCGCTGCCCGTCGATGTCGAACGCACGAGGAAGCTCGTCAGGTCGTCGCGCGGTTCGGCTCGGCGGGCCGCGATGAAGGTCAGCAGCCCGTCGAGCATCGCGGGCACCTCTGCGATCGCCTTCTTGTAATCGGCGCCGCCTGCTGCGGCCATCACCGAGTGGAAGAGGTTGGCGTAGCGCTGCCAGTTGTCGTACGGCAGGCCCATCAACCGCATCGTGAGGATCGCGGGCACCGGGCTGGCGTAGTCGAGTACCAGATCCATCTGCCCGTCGGCGATCCGCTGGTCGAGAAACCAGTGCACCGACTGCTCCATGAACGGGCGCATCTTCTCGACGGCGCCGGTGGAGAAGAACGGGGTGAGGGCACGCCGCAAGGCGCGGTGATAGGGCCCGTCGACCTCGCCGATGCCAAGTGGCGGTTGGCCTTCCGGACGCGGGACGCCCATCTCGCCCTGATAGCTCACACCGTCGGAGGCGTCTGGCTCGTATTTGTGCGCGAAGGTCTCGCCGTCGCGCGCGACCTCCGCGACGGCGTCGTAGCCGGAGACGAACCAGAATCCGCCGTAGTTCTCGTTCCAGGCGACCGGGCATCGGCTGCGCAGGTCGGCGTTGATCCCGAGTTCGTTGCGGTGGTAATCGTCGGAATGATGGTCGAAGTCGACGATTGCATCGGTGCTGACGTCCGGTCGGCCCATTGCGCTATCTTTGCATCTTTAGGGAGGCGGAGCTGTGCCCAATCACCGAACGGTTTTCAACCATGTCGGGCTGTGCGTCACCGACCGCGACCGGTCGCGCCGCTTCTACGAAGAACTGCTCGGATTCCACTTCTGGTGGGACCTCGATCTGCCCGACGAGGGCACCGCCGCACTCCTGCAGCTCGACGGCCCGATCGGAGTCCGTGCGACGTACCTCGTCCGCGACGGCTTCGTGTTGGAGCTCATCGACTACTCGAAGCGTGAAGCGACGGCGGGTCCGCAGCGGGTGATGGACGAGGTCGGACTGACCCACATGTCGTTGTCGGTATCCGATCTTGCCGGGCGTGTTGGCGCAGGTGGAGAGCCCTCGGGGGAGCCGTCATCAGGGAAGCCACGAGCGCGCATTTCGCGATGATCCGCGACCCGGACGGACAGCTGATCGAGCTGCTGCCCGACACCTGGCTGGCCAACCTTCCGCCGAAGCCGTAAGTCGGTCTTGACAATCACTACATCCGTAGTGGTACCGTTCGCCATGACAACCACTACAGACGTAGTACAAAACAAGAGCTCGCGGTGGGACAGCTATCGCAGGCATGGCTATTACTTCCGCGAAGCGGCGATGCTGACCATCGCGATGGGCTTCTGTCTGCACCTCTACCGCGTGATCTTCGGTGACGAAGCGACGCTGCAGCACGTGATGACGCCCACGACGGACAAGTTGTTGCTGGTGCCGATGACCTACGCGGCAGTCACGGGCATTCTGCTGTGGCGTCGCGTCGAATTCGCGAACAAGCCGCACAAGGTGTTCTTCACGTGGTCACTCGTCTATATCGGGCTCAGTGTGCCGATGCACATCTATTTCGGGGTGGTGCGGGACAACGTCGACTTCTATGTCAACTTCTTCCCGGTGTGGTTCAGCTATCTGTTGTTTCCGTTCTACGCAGCGCTTCTCACGATGTTCTCGAAGCTGCACTATAGGAACTGATGCCGCCCAACCCGGAACGTCGTAACCAGATCCTCGACGCCGCAATCGACATCCTGTGTGATGACGGCGTCGGGGGTCTCACCCATCGGCAGGCCGACAGTCGCGCCGGTCTCCCCGCGGGCACCACGTCGAACTACTTCCGCACCAGGCAGGCGCTGCTCGAAGCGACCGCCTCCCGTACGGTCGACCTGCATTGGCAGCGGGTGGAGGCGCTCCAGTCCGCGGTCGGGCCGATGTCACGGGATGCGCTGAAGGCGTTGCTGATTCGGATGCTCGATCCCGACGAGCAATTTCGTCGCTGGACGCTGGCGCGGTTCGAGCTGTTCATGGAGAGCACCCGGCGCGCGGAGTTACAGCCGCTGATGAAAGAACTCCAGGCGGCCGCGGTGAAGTCGGCGACACTCATATTCGAGGCCGCCGGCTTCACCCCGGCGCCGGAGAGGATGGACGAACTCAGCAGGGTGCTCAACGGCTTTGTGTTCAGCAACCTCACCCTCGCGCCCGAACCGGGCACACAGGATGCCGCCGGTCTTGTGGACCGACTGCTTAGCGCCTTCCTCGATTAGGCGAGTGCCTTCGTCTTGAGTGCGTCGAACTCGGCCTGGGTGATCGTCCCGGACTCGAGCAGACCCTTCGCGTCAGCGATCTCCTGGGCGGGTGATCGTCCCGCCGCTTGCTTGATGTAGTCGTCGGTCTGCTGCTTCGCTGCTGCCGACGCCTCGCGTGCCCGCGCGGTCATGTCCCTGCCGCGGACGACGAGGTACACCAGCGCGGTGAACCAGGGTAGGACGAGCAGGAAGATCACCCAGATCGCCTTCGCCAAACCCGACGTCTTGTGGTCGCGCCAGAGAAGGTCGGTGAGGATTTGGAAGAGCACAAGCAGGTACGCGATCCACGCGAAGATGATCAAGAAGTGCCAGAGAAAATCCCATGTTGAGCCCCAGTTCATGTCCGCTCCTTTGTTGACGGATGAGCGCGCAGGTATTTACGCGAGCGTCAGTTAAGCACAGGCCTGGTGGCCATGTGCCTATCGGCTGGCGCGGTTCACGGCCGACACCACGGCGCGAAGTGACGCGGTGGTGATCGACGTCGCGATCCCGACGCCCCAGACGGTCTTGCCGCCGACGGACGCCTCAACGTATGCGGCGGCCTGAGCCTCTTCGCCCGCCGACATCGCATGCTCGGAGTAGTCGAGCACGTTGACGTGGATGCCGACGCCGGACAGCGCGTCGACGAACGCGGCGAGCGGGCCGTTGCCCGAGCCAACGATCTCCGTCTCGACGCCGTCGATCTTGACCACCGCCTGGATGGTGTCGGTTCCGCCGTCGACCTCGGATCCGTCGACGTGCTGCCGGATGCGTTCCAGCGGTCGCACGGGTGCGAGGTACTCCTCGGCGAAGACATCCCACATCTCCTTGGGAGAAACCTCGCCGCCCTCGCCGTCGGTGATCTTCTGGATCGCCTGGCTGAACTCGATCTGCAGACGGCGCGGCAGCGCCAGGCCGTGGTCGGCCTTCATGATGTAGGCGACGCCGCCCTTGCCGGACTGCGAGTTCACCCGGATGACGGCCTCGTACGTGCGCCCGACGTCGCGCGGGTCGATCGGCAGATACGGCACCTGCCATGCGATGTCGTCGACATCGGCGTCCTGCTCGTCGGCCGACACCTTCATCGCGTCAAGGCCCTTGTTGATCGCGTCCTGGTGGCTGCCCGAGAACGCGGTGTAGACGAGATCGCCGCCGTACGGATGACGTTCGGGAACCGGCAGCTGATTGCAGTACTCGACCGTGCGCCGGATCTCGTCGATGTTGGAGAAGTCGATCTGCGGGTCGATGCCGCGGGAGAACAGGTTCAGCCCCAGCGTGACGATGCAGACGTTGCCGGTGCGCTCACCGTTGCCGAACAGGCAGCCCTCGATCCGGTCAGCGCCGGCCTGGTAGCCCAATTCGGCTGCCGCAACGGCTGTTCCGCGGTCGTTGTGCGGGTGCAGGCTCAAGATGATCGAATCGCGCGGATTCAGATGCCGGTGCATCCACTCGATCGAGTCGGCGTAGACGTTCGGCGTCGCCATCTCGACGGTGGCGGGCAGGTTCACGATCAGCGGCACATCGGGGGTCGGCTTGACGATGTCGGCGACGGAGTTGCAGACGTCGACGGCGTACTCCAGCTCGGTGCCGGTGTAGGACTCCGGGCTGTACTCGTAGCGCCACAGCGTGCCCGGGTACTTCTTGGCTTCCTCGACGCACTTACGCGCTCCGTCGGTGGCGATGGCCTTCACCGCTTCCCGATCGGCGCGGAATACCACGCGGCGCTGCAGGATCGACGTCGAGTTGTAGAAGTGCACGATCGCGCGCGGCGCGCCTTCACACGCCAGGAACGTGCGTTCGATCAGCTCGGGCCGACACTGCGTCAGCACCTGGATGGTGACGTCGTCGGGAATGGCGCCTTCGGTGATGATTTCGCGGACGAAGTCGAAGTCGGTCTGGCTGGCTGCCGGGAAGCCGACCTCGATCTCCTTGTAGCCCATGCGGACCAGGAGATCGAACATGCGTCGTTTGCGCTGCGGGCTCATCGGATCGATCAGCGCCTGGTTGCCGTCGCGCAGGTCGACCGCGCACCACATGGGGGAGCGGTCGATGATCTTGTCGGGCCAGGTGCGGTCGGCCACTGCGACCGACTCGACTTCGTCGGCGAAGCTGCGGTATCGGCCGACCGGCATCGCCGATCCGCGCTGTGTGTTCCATGCCGGTTGGCCCGCGTTGGGCTCGCCGGCCGGCTTGGTGATCTGTCGTACCGACGCGAAGGCGTCAGGAGAATCTGGTGTGGATTTCGAGAAGGTGGTCACGGTGGTTGCTCCGGGAGTAAAAGGGACTCGACCGGCGCATCGCGACTACCCGCGACGGGAAGCCAGTCTGGTTAGACCCCGTCGCGGCTGCCGAGAAGGAGCACCCGCTGCACGTCGACCACTGTAACCCACCCGGCTGGCATGCCAAAACCCCCTGTCACAGGCCTGCCAATTGCGGCAACGTGGCGTGGGCGATCACGAAGTAGATCATCAGGCCGGTGCCGTCGACGATGGTGGCGATCATCGGTGCCGAGACCACAGCCGGGTCGATCCGGATCTTCTTCAGCACAAGCGGCAGGATCGACGAACCAACGCCGACCACAACACGATGTGCCGCGACGGTCAGGGTCACCGTCAGCGCGATCTGCGGACCGACGCCGAGCGTCCACGCGCGGATCATCGCCGCGGCCGCCATCGCCACGGCGATCAGCGTGCCCGTCGACATCTCCTTCGCCACGACGGCGGGCAGGTCGCGGAACCTGACCTGACCGGTGCCCATCGCGCGCACCAGCGTCGTGGTGATCTGGGTGCCCGTGTTGCCTCCGGTGCCGATCAGCAGGGGGATGAAGAAGGCCAGCGCGACGACGGCCTCCATCTCGTCCTCGAAGCGCGCAGCACGGTGCCCGTGTAGGCCTCGGCGACGAACAGCACAAGCAGCCAGATGATGCGCTTGCGCCACAGCAGCCACGGCGACGCACGAAGATACGGCACCTCCAGAGGCTCTGAGCCACCCTGCTTTTCGGCGTCCTCGGTGTTCTCCTCCTGGATGATGCCGACGGCCTGGTCCTCTGTGAGAATGCCGAGGAGTCGACGATCACCGTCCACGACAGCGAGCTCCTCGACCCGACGGTTGATGCAAAGCCGCGCGGCTCGGCCTCGGAGCGGGTACGACGTCGGCCAGCATCAGCGATGACGTACCGACGTGTGCGAGAAACAGGTTGGCCCGGAACGGCACTGCGCCGCCAAAATCATGGGCGACGACGTGCGGTCGGTCGAGGATCCCAGTGTTCGAGGAGTGCCGCGAAAGTCTGCGGCTGCGCCGCGAAATCGACCGGCATGCTGCGCATCCTTCGAGGACTGGCCATATCCCGGCATATCCCACAGGTGAACTGTGAATTCGTCGCTGAGTGCGTCCGCGTAGCGCGACCAGACCCTTGAGGAGAAGGGCGTGCCGTGGCAGAACACCACGGCCGGGCCGGTGCCCGACGACCGCACGCGATGCTGCGGCCGTTCCAATCGAAGGCTTCCGTCAGCTCCATGTCGCCTGTTGGCTTGCCGACTGGGCCGACTCCTTACCGGCGCGGTCAGACCTGTGAATCGGGGAAGGCGATGACCGACAGGAAGCGGATAGGCACCTCGATCAGGTCCACCGGACCGTGGGCGCCCTCGCCGTCGATCTGCAACGAGTCGCCCGGCTCCAACCGGTACACCGAGCGGCTGTGGCTGTAGTCCATGACGCCTTCGAGCATGAAGATGAATTCGGTGCCTGGATGCTGGAACAGCGGATAAGTCCTGCTTTTCGCCGACAACGTGACGTGCAGGCACTCCAGCCGTTTGTGTTCGCCGCGCAGCGACCCGAGCAGTTCGTAGTCGTGGCCCTCCTTGGTGCCGTTGCGCACGATCCGCGCTCCCGTGCCCGCCTTCACGAACGCCGCAGGCCGCTCGACTTCGGCACCGCGGAACAGGGTGGTGACGGGCACGTCGCAGCCCTTGGCGAGCAGCGCGAGCGTCGACAGGCTGCACGAGGTCTGGGCGTTCTCGATCTTGCTCAGCATTGCCTTCGAAATACCCACCCGCGCAGCCATTTCCGCAACGGTGAGGCCCTGCTGAAGGCGCAGCTGCCGCACGTTGCGCCCGATCGCGGCCTCGAACTCGAGGTCGTCGACCGGCGCGTTGGGATCCCGGTCACGGGCGGTGCCGGACTTGTTCCTCAGCAGCGGGAGGTCACTCATGGGGGTCCTGTCTAGCGCATCTGTCCGGCGCCGACGTACGGATACGGCGTCTTGAGCAGATCGTTCTCGGCGAACCGGGAGAGCCTGAAGTCGGACTCCGGTATGCGCGGGTCGGCGCTGCGGCCGTCGACGACGAGGTCGGCGATCAGTCGGCCGACCGCGGGCGAGATCTTGAAGCCGTGACCGCTGAAGCCCGCCGCGACGAAAAGGCCGTCGATCGCGGTCGTGCCGATCACCGGATTCCAGTCCGGTGTGACGTCGTAGCAGCCTGCGTAGCTCGCGCGGATCGCAGCGCCGCCGAATCCGGGGAATCTGCTGCCGACCTTGTCGACGGTGAGGTCGACGAACGCCTCGGTGGCGCGGTTGAGGTAGTTGTCCGGGTCGGCCTCCTCGACGTCGGAAAGGTCGCTGTTGCCGAACAGGATGTCGCCGCCGACTTCTGGGCGGACGTACTGCAGCGAGACGAGATCGGAGAACACCGGCACGCTTCCCGTTTCGACGCCGGGGTCGATGGTGACGATCTGCTCTCGCACGACCCTGATGGGCACGTCGACGCCGTATGGCGCCAGGAACGGTTTGGTCCAGACACCGGTGGCGACGACGACGGTGCCCGTCGAGACCGTGCCACCGTCGGCCAGTCGGACACCGGTCACGGCGTCCCCGTCGACCAGAAGCTCCGTCACCGTCGCGCCCTGGCGGATCCGGACACCGGCCGCCCGCGCCGAGGCCGCGAAGGCCTGCGCGGTCAGGTAGGCATCGCCGTAGCCGCCGCGCGACTCCCAGCCGAACGCGGCGAACGGGGTCAGGTCGGCGAACGGCCACATCGCGGCGACGTCGCAGTGATCGATCTCCTCGGTCTGCACGCCGACCGCACGTTGCGCGGCGAGGCTCTTGCGCAGCGAGTCGACGTTCGGCTCGCCGACGCCGACCACGTATCCCGTCTGGCGGAAGCCGATATCGGTGCCGAATATCTCGTCGGCCTTCTCGAACACCTCGAGCCCGACCGCGGCCATCGCGGCGAGTGAGCTGACCCCGTAATGGCACCGGACGATCCCGCTCGACTTGCCTGTCATGCCGGATCCAACGGTATTGCGCTCTGCGACAAACACATCGGTCACACCGCGCTGGCTCAATGCCCACGCGGCCGCCGCGCCTTCGATGCCGCCGCCGACGATGACGACGTCGGCCGACTCGCTCATCGGCCAGGTATCCAGTTCGTCCCCGCCAGCGGAACCCGCGCCATCGCCGCCGCCTCGATGGTGATCGCGACGAGATCCTCCGGTTCGAGGTGACAGACGTGGGCCTTGCCGCAGGCGCGCGCGATGGTCTGCGCCTCCATCGTCAGCACGCGCAGATAGTTGGCCAGCCTGCGGCCGCCCTCGACCGGGTCGAACCGCGCCGCCAGTTCGGGATCCTGGGTGCTGATGCCCGCGGGATCGGTGCCGTCCTGGAAGTCGTCGAAAAACCCTGCGCCGCTGCCGAGTTTCTCGTACTCGGCCTCGTGGCGAGGATGGTTGTCGCCCAGTGCGATCAGCGCGGCGGTGCCGATCGCGACGGCGTCAGCGCCCAGCGCCAGCGCTTTGGCGACATCGGCGCCGCTACGGATGCCGCCGGAGACGATGAGCTGGACCTTGCGGTGCACGTCGAGTTCCTGCAGAGCCTGTACCGCCTCGGGAACGGCGGCCAACGTCGGGACGCCGACGTGTTCGATGAACACCTCCTGGGTGGCTGCGGTGCCGCCCTGCATACCGTCGACCACGACGACGTCGGCGCCCGCATGCACGGCCAGCTTCACGTCGTAGTAGGTGCGGGTGGCGCCGACCTTGACGTAGATCGGCTTCTCCCAGTCGGTGATCTCCCGCAGCTCGTTGATCTTGATGGTCAGGTCGTCGGGGCCCGTCCAGTCCGGGTGCCTGCACGCCGACCGCTGGTCGATGCCCTCCGGCAGGGTGCGCATTCCCGCCACGCGGGCGGAGATCTTCTGGCCCAACAGCATTCCGCCGCCGCCGGGTTTGGCGCCCTGGCCGAGCACCACCTCGATCGCGTCGGCCTTGCGGAGATCGTCGGGGTTCATCCCGTAGCGCGACGGAAGGTACTGGTACACCAGGTACTTGCTCTGCCCGCGCTCCTCGGGCGTCATGCCGCCGTCGCCCGTGGTGGTCGACGTGCCGACCGCACTGGCTCCGCGTCCGAGCGCCTCCTTGGCCGGTCCGGAAAGCGCGCCGAACGACATCCCCGCGATGGTGACCGGGATATCCAGGTGCAGTGGGTGTTTGGCGTGCCGATCGCCGAGGACGACGTCGGTGTCGCAGCGTTCGCGGTAGCCCTCCAACGGGTAGCGCGACATCGACGCGCCGAGGAAGAGTAGGTCGTCGAAGTGCGGTAGCGGTCGTTTGGCGCCCCAGCCGCGGATGTCGTAGATACCGGTTTCAGCCGCGCGGTGGATGGCGGCGATCGTCTGGCGGTCGAAGGTCGCGGACTCGCGAAGGCCGAGGCGGGCCCGATCGTCGCCTGTGTAGCTCATCAGTAGCTCGCAGCGTTGTCGACGTGGAAGTGATACAGGGAGCGCGCCGAGCCGTATCGGGTGTATGCGCTGGTGTCGTCGCCTTCGAAACCGGCTGCCTTGAGCAGGTATTCGAGCTCTTGATGGTGCTCGTCGCCCATCTGCTTGGCGACGCAGTCCGCGCCGAGCGAGGCGACGTCGCCGCGAACGTAGATTCGGGCCTCGTAGATCGAGTCGCCGAGCGCCTCGCCCGCGTCACCCCGGATCACCAGCCGACCCGCCTGCGCCATGAATGCGCTCATGTGGCCGACGTTCCCGCCGACCACGACGTCGACGCCCTTCATCGAGATCCCGCAGCGCGCCGCGGCGTTGCCCTCGACGACCAGCAGCCCGCCGTGCGCGCTCGCGCCCGCGGATTGTGACGCGTCGCCCTTCACCCACACAGAGCCGCTCATCATGTTCTCGGCGACACCCGTGCCCGCGTTGCCGTTGATCGTGATCTCGGCCTGCTGGTTCATCCCCGCGGCGTAGTACCCGACGTGGCCTTCGACGGTGATCTGGACCGGTGCGTCGACACCGACGGCGACATTGTGGGCACCGTCGGGATGGGTGACGACGAACTCGCCGGACAGCCCTGGAGCGTGCAGCGCAGAGTTCACCTCGCGCAACGGCGTGGCGCGCAGGTCGAGAAGTCGTGACGACACCGCGGCTGTCATCTCGTCCATGCGTAGATCACCTCCGGCTCCGGCTCCCAGATGGTGGCCTTCTCGACGCCGGGAAGGCCTGCGAGAGCGCGATATTCGCTGCCGACCGCCACCCAGTCGTCGGTTTCGGCGATCACGGCGGGCTTGCACGCGATGGCGTCGCGAACCACGGCGAACGAGTCCCGGTTGGACACCAGCAGCGTGTAGAAGCCGTCGAACGTCGCGCAGAGTTCCTTGAGCGCCGACTCGACGTCGCGGCCGTCGGCAAGCTGCTTGGCGATGAAGCGAGCGCCCACTTCGGTGTCGTTCTCGCTGTCGAATTCGATTCCCGCGGAACGCAGTTGGCGCCGGATGGTGGCGTGGTTGGCGAATGAGCCGTTGTGCACCATGCACTGCTCGGGCCCCACGGTGTAGGGATGGCAACCGGCAGGGGTCACGGCGGATTCGGTCGCCATCCTCGTGTGACCGACTCCCTGCCAGCCCTGCGCCGTGGCAAGACCCCATGCGTCGGTCAGTGTTCGCGGGTCTCCGACTCCCTTGAGGACGGCCATGTCGGCCCCGAACCCGGCGATCAGCGCCCTGGGGTATTCGGTCCTGACGGCGTCGAGCAGGGCCGCCGAGGTCATGTCGGCGGTCAACAGGTAGCTGGTGCCGACGGTCACCACGTCGACCTCGGCGCCGAGGCGTTCGGTCAGTGCCGAGGCGACGGCGTCGGCGGCATCGGAGACGTCGACCAACGAGACGCCACCGCGCCCGGGAGGCGACCAGGTCGGATCGCCGTAGACGGCGACACCGGTCGAGTCGCTGCCGCGGTTGCCCATCTCACACAGCATCCCGGTGAGCAGTTCCCCCAACCGCGGGTAGAGGTCAGGGTTACGGAGATGCAGCCCGACGATCCCGCACATGACTTGGCTCCCTTTGTGTTTCGACTATCAGAAGGCGGTCAGGTAGTTGTCGATCTCCCAGGGTGCTACGGCGCTGTGGTAGGAGAAGAACTCGTCGCGCTTGACCTTGGCGAAATACGAGGCGACGCCGTCGCCGGCGGCGTCGAGGACCCCGGTGATCACCGGGTCGGCCTCGAACTCGTCGACGGCGTGCAGCAGCGTCGGTGGCAGTGGCCGTCCCGTGCTGCCGTCCCCGATGTCCCCTGGGTCTGTGCTGCGTTTGATCCCGTCGATGCCTGCCCCAAGCGCCGCCGCTATCGCCAGGTACGGGTTCGCCGAACCGTCGCCACCGCGCAGTTCGACACGCGAGGAATCGGGCACCCGGATGTAGTGGGTGCGGTCATTGCCGCCGTATGTCGGCGTCTTCGGTGCCCACGACGCACCCGACGAGGTGGTCATCGCACCGGTTCGCTTGTAGGAGTTGACCGTTGGGGCCACCACGGCCTGCAGTGCGCAGGCGTGGTCGAGGATGCCGCCGACGAATGCGTATGCGGTTTCGGAAAGGCCGAGCCCCCGAGCGTCGTCGTCGGCGGGGAAGACTGGGGTGCCCGCGCTGGTGAGCGACAGGTGCAGGTGCAATCCGCTGCCGGTCTTGTCGGCGAAGGGTTTGGGCATGAACGTTGCGACCATGCCCCGCTCGGCCGCCATCACCGAAAGCAGATAGCGCAGCGTCACAACGCGATCCGCGGTCGTCAGCGCATCGGAGTATTCGAAGTTCTGCTCGAACTGGCCGTTGCCGTCCTCGTGGTCGTTGGCGTAGTTGAACCAGCCGAGCCCGTTCATCGCGGTTGAGATCGAGGTGAGGTGGTCATACATCCGGGTGACGCCGCGGGCGTCGTAACAGGGCTGGGCTGCGGTATCGGCGGCGTCGGCGACCGACAGACTGCCGTCGGCATTGCGGTGCAGCAGGAAGTACTCGACCTCGGCGCCGACCCACGGTTCGAAACCCGCGTCGGCGGTTCGTGCGATGAGCGACTTGAGGATGACGCGCGGCGCGTAGGGCCACGGCTCACCGTTGACGTGCGGATCGCAGTGAACGATGGCGAGGCCGTCCTTGATGAACGGGATCGACGTGAACGACGCCGGGTCTGGAATCGCCATCAGGTCAGGGTCTTTCGGCTCCTGACCGATCGCACCGACGGCGTAGCCGGCGAAGCCGACGCCCTCGGTGGCCAGCAGGTCCACGGCCTCGACGGGGACGAGCTTCGCACATGGCTTTCCGCGCAGGTCGACGAACAAAGCGAGGATGAACTTCGTTCCTGACTCCTTGGCCAGTGCGGCGAGGTCGGTGGACATGTCTGAGCCTTGTCTCTTGTTAGGAATCAAAGTATCACGAGAAGAAACTCACTGCCGACCAAACCGGCCGGCGCGGGCGAGTGGGCCGCGCCGGCCGGGGCTTGGGTCAGACTGGCTGCGTTTGCAGTTCGTACGACGCTTCGCGGTGGAAGGCCGTATCGATGCCCGCCTCTTCCTCGTCGGGCGAGATGCGGATGCCCATCGTCTTCTTGATGGCGAACGCGATGATGCCCGCGACGACGAACGAGTAGACCATCACCGCACCGGCCGCGACGGCCTGCCGCCACAGCTGGTCGAAACCGCCGCCGTAGAACAGTCCGTTGACGCCGTTCGGCATGCTCTCGCTGGCGAGGAAGCCGATCAGGATCGTGCCGACGACGCCGCCGACGAGGTGGACGCCGACCACGTCGAGCGAGTCGTCATAGCCGAACCGCTCCTTGAGCCCGACGGCGTAGACGCAGATGGCGCCGGCGATCGCACCGAGGATGATCGCACCGACCGGTGTGACCGCACCGCAGGCGGGTGTGATCGCGACGAGCCCGGTGATGGCACCCGACGCCGCACCGACGCCGGTGACGTGGCCGTCCTTGACCTTCTCGACCGCGATCCAGGCCAAGCGTGGCCGCGCAGGTGGCGACGAACGTGGTGACCATCACGATGGCGGCGGAGTTACCGGCGGCCAGCGCCGATCCGCCGTTGAAGGCGTACCAGCCGGCCCACAGCAGACCCGCGCCGAGCAGCGTCAGCGGCACGTTGTGCGGCTTGCGCAGCTTGCCCCAACCCGCGGACTTGCCGAGCACGATCGCGACGGCCAGCGCGGCCGCACCGGCGTTGATGTGCACCGCGGTGCCACCTGCGAAGTCGATGGCAGCCAGCTTGTTGGCGATCCAGCCGCCGACGGAGTCCTCGGTCACCACGCCGTCGAACGCGAAAACCCAGTGCGCGACAGGGAAATACACCAGAACCGCCCAGACGGCCGCGAAGACCATCCACGCGCCGAACTTCATCCGGTCGGCGACCGCACCCGAGATCAGCGCGACGGTGATCGCCGCGAACAACGCCTGGAACAAGGCGAACAGTGTTATCGGTAACCCACTGATCGTCGTGTTCGATTCCAGAAGGTCTTTCATCCCGGCGAATTCGAAGATGTCGCCGACGAATCCGCCGTAGGAAGTGCCGAAGGTCATCGAGAAACCGAACAGCACCCACAGCACGCCGACGATCGCGACGGCGCCGAACGTCATCATCATCATGTTGGTCGAGCTCTTGACGGACACCATGCCGCCGTAGAACAGCGCGAGCCCGGGGATCATCAGCGTGAGGCCGATGATGCAACACAGCATGAATGCTGTGGTTCCTGTATCCACGTCCATATATGTCTCCTGAGTGATTGCGGCCTTCCAATGGCCGATCACTGGCAGTAACCGATGTTTCTGTTACGTGGACGGGTTCGTCTTGTTGCGTGGGTGTTAATAGTCGGCTGCGCAGGCAAGGAGCAAGGATCGAACGCCCGTTAAAGTTGCTGCAATGAAACTCGCTCGCCGGTGGATGTTCACTATCGGCGCCGTGGTGATCGCGGTGGTCGCGCTGGCGGTGTCCCAGCTCGGCCTGTTCGGCGCCTCCTCGGAAGAATGCCGACCGGTCAAGGATCTGCTCGCGTTCAACAAATCGCAGGCCGAGCAGATCGCGTCGAAGACCGCTGACTCCAAGGGAATCCCGACGGTGGCCGAGGAGGGCGCCTACCAGGCATGGGCCGACGGTCTGGCCGAGCGCGCCCAGAACGTCCATGAGCCCGAGCTGGCCCGCGACGCCACACAGCTCGCCAGCCTCGCGACAGAGTTCGTCGGAAAGTTCGGCGAGGTCCGCACCGAAGCCAATTCGCGGGCGCCAGGTGCGCCCGCGCCGCCTGCGGTATTCCAGATGGACGTGTTGAACAGCCAGATCGCCGACACGCTCAAGAAACTGTCCGACGCCTGCGGCTGACGCGGGCGGCCGTAGGGTCACGTTCCGTGTGCACACGCGTCGTATACCTGGGCACCGGTGAGCGAATCGTCACCGGCCGCTCGATGGACTGGAAGTCCGAGATCGGAACCAACCTCTGGGCCTTCCCACGCGGTGTGAGCCGCACCGGTGAGGCGGGTCCGGACTCGGTGGAATGGACGTCGAAATACGGCAGCGTGATTGCCTCCGGTTATGACGTCAGCACCACAGACGGGCTCAACGAGGCGGGTCTTGCGGCAAACCTGCTGTGGCTGGCCGAATCCGAGTACCCGGCCAACACCGGAGACCGCCCCGCGATGTCGCTGGCGTTGTGGGCGCAGTACGTGCTGGACAACTTCGCGACGGTGGCCGACGCGGTGGCCGCGCTGACGGCGACGCCGCTGCGGGTGGTCACGGCGCAGGTGCCCGGCGAAGAACGTCTGGCCACCGTGCACCTTGCGATGTCCGATGCGAGCGGAGACAGCGCGATCGTCGAGTACATCGCGGGCGAGCAGGTGATCCACCACTCGCGCGACTACCAGGTGATGACGAACTCGCCGATCTTCGAAAAGCAGCTCGCGATCACCGAGTACTGGGAGGAGATCGGCGGAGGCGTGATGCTGCCAGGCACCAACCGCGCCGCGGACCGCTTCGTGCGCGCATCGTTCTACATCAACGCCGTGCCCAAGACCGCTGACCCGTTGGTGGCGGTTGCGGCCGTGTTCAGTGTCGTGCGCAATGCATCGACCCCGTACGGCATCGCCACATCGGATGAGCCGAACATCTCCACGACCCGTTGGCGCACTGTCATCGACCACACGGCGAAGCGCTATTTCTTCGAATCAGCCTTGTCGCCCAACACATTCTGGGTGGAGCTGGCCAACCTCGACTTCACCGAGGGTGCGCAGACGAAACGGCTGACTCTTGGCGAGGGCGAGAAGACGGTCTACGCGGGCGATGCGAGCGCGCAGTTCGAGAGTGCGGAACCGTTCACCTTTCTCGGTGCGCCCGCGTCATAACGACAGCGGCCGACCCCAGCTGCCTGCGAACGCGATGTCCTCCAGCGGTAGGCGTTGCCGGCCCTGCGCGTCGCGTTCGACGATCGCCTGCGGCGCGTTGTCGTAGTCGCCGAGCGACCCGACCGCCACCACCGCGATCGGTTGCACGCCCGTCGGGATACCGAACACCTCGCGCGCACCGTCGACATCGAAGCCGGCCATCGGATGGGCGATCAGTCCGCGCGACACCGCCTCGATGGTCAGCTGCGCGATCGCGGCGCCCGCGTCGACCGCCGCGTAGCGGGCCGTCCGGTCGTCCTCTCCCTCGTCGACGCACACCATGATCAGTGCGCCTGCGGCGTGCGCGTAGCGGTTGCCGCGCTTGAGCAACTCGGCGATCGCGCCGAAGGTGTCGTCTCCGCGCAGTCCGACGATGAGCCGGACCGGCTGGCGGTGGCCCCATGTGGCGGCCCACCGAGCCGCCTCGAGGACGGCCACCACCTGCTCGGCATCCAGGACCGCCTCGCCGTCGAACATTCGCGGGCTCCATCGCTCGTCGATGGGCGGATGAAGGGGCACGGCGGTATCCGCGTGCTTCTTGACCACATCCTGACGCTACCGGCGGAGTAAATGGGGTGCGCCAACCCCTTATCCTTGGTGGGATCTTCCAAACATCCGAAAGGTGCTGACAGTGGCGCTCGTCGTGCAGAAGTACGGCGGATCATCGGTTTCTGACGCCGAGCGGATCCGCCGCGTCGCCGAGCGCATCGTCGAGACGAAGAAGCAGGGCAACGACGTCGTCGTGGTGGTTTCGGCCATGGGCGACACCACCGACGACCTGCTCGACCTGGCCAGGCAGGTCTCCCCGGCCCCGCCCGCGCGGGAGATGGACATGCTGCTCACCGCTGGTGAGCGAATCTCCAACGCCCTTGTCGCGATGGCCATCGAATCGCTCGGCGCGCAGGCCAGGTCCTTCACCGGATCGCAGGCGGGCGTGATCACCACGGGGACCCACGGCAACGCCAAGATCATCGATGTCACCCCGGGCAGACTCCGGTCGGCGCTCGACGAGGGCCTGATCGTGCTCGTCGCCGGCTTCCAGGGCGTCAGCCAGGACAGCAAGGACGTCACCACCCTCGGCAGGGGCGGATCGGACACCACCGCCGTCGCGCTCGCGGCAGCGCTGAAGGCCGACGTCTGCGAGATCTACACCGACGTGGACGGCATTTTCACGGCCGATCCGCGGATCGTGCCGAACGCGAGGCACCTCGACACCGTCTCCTTCGAGGAGATGCTCGAGATGGCGGCGGCGGGAGCGAAGGTGCTCATGCTGCGCTGTGTGGAGTACGCCCGCAGATACGACGTTCCCATTCACGTCCGGTCGTCGTACACCGACAAGCCGGGCACCGTGGTCAAAGGATCGATGGAGGACATCCCCATGGAAGACGCCATCCTGACAGGGGTCGCGCACGACCGCAGCGAGGCCAAGGTCACCGTCGTCGGCCTGCCCGACGTTCCGGGGTATGCGGCCAAGGTTTTCCGCGCGGTGGCCGACGCCGACGTGAACATCGACATGGTGCTGCAGAACATCTCCAAGGTGGAGGACGGCAAGACCGACGTCACCTTCACGTGCGCCCGCGACAACGGACCCACCGCGGTGGAGAAGCTCACCTCGCTGCAGGGCGAGATCGGCTTCACCAAGGTGCTCTACGACGACCACATCGGCAAGGTGTCGCTGATCGGCGCGGGCATGCGCAGCCACCCCGGCGTCACGGCGAGGTTCTGTGAGGCGCTTGCGGGGGTCGGCGTGAACATCGATCTCATCTCCACGTCCGAGATCAGGATCTCGGTGCTCGTCAAGGACACCGAACTCGACAAGGCTGTCGTTGCACTGCACGAGGAGTTCGGCCTCGGCGGCGACGAGGAGGCAGTGGTGTACGCAGGGACAGGGCGTTGAGCCCTCAGGCGAGCGAAGCGACGGGATAAAGACGTGGTCAGTATCGGTGTAGTCGGCGCGACCGGACAGGTCGGCCAGGTCATGCGCACGCTGCTCGACGAGCGTGACTTCCCCGCCACCTCGGTGCGGTTCTTCGCGTCCGCGCGCTCGCAGGGCAAGAAGCTGGAATTCCGCGGTCAGCAGATCGAGGTCGAGGACGCCGAGACCGCCGACCCGAGCGGTATCGACATCGCGCTGTTCTCCGCGGGCGCGACGATGTCGCGGGTGCAGGCGCCGCGGTTCGCTTCTGCGGGTGCCGTCGTCATCGACAACTCGTCGGCCTTCCGCAAGGACCCCGACGTGCCGCTGGTCGTCAGCGAGGTCAACTTCACCCGCGATGCGGGTAACCGGCCCAAGGGCATCATCGCCAACCCGAACTGCACCACGATGGCCGCGATGCCCGTGCTGAAGCCGCTGCACGACGAGGCGGGGCTGGTGCGGATGATCGCGTCGACGTATCAGGCGGTCTCGGGCAGCGGGCTTGCAGGCGTGCAGGAGCTCTTCGAGCAGGCCCGCGCGGTCGTCGACGACAGCGAAGCAGCTGGTGCACGATGGTGGCGCGCTGCAATTCCCCGCGCCGAAGAAGTACGTCGCGCCGATCGCGTTCAACATCGTCCCGCTGGCGGGTTCGATCGTCGACGACGGCTCCGGCGAGACCGACGAGGACCAGAAGCTGCGCAACGAGAGCCGCAAGATCCTCGGCATCCCCGACCTGTTGGTCAGCGGAACCTGTGTGCGCGTGCCGGTGTACACCGGGCACTCGCTGTCGATCAACGCCGAGTTCGCCGAGCCGATCTCGCCTGAGCGTGCGCGCGAACTGCTCGCGGCGGCTGCAGGCGTGAAGCTGGTCGACGTGCCGACGCCGCTCGCGGCCGCAGGTGTCGACGAGTCGCTCGTCGGCCGGATCCGCCGCGATGAAGGCGTGCCCGACGGCCGAGGGCTGGCTCTCTTCGTGTCCGGCGACAACCTGCGAAAAGGCGCTGCGCTGAACACAATTCAGATCGCCGAACTGCTGGCCGCCGAGCTCTGACCCCGCCACCTTGCCGCGAAACGGAATTCCAGCAGGCGGTTACTCGTACTTCCGCTGCCTGAATTCCTTTTCGGCGATTGTCGCGGCGGCAACGGCTCTCTTGACCTCGCCGGCCGCGCACGCCGACCCGGCGGCGCCGATACCGGAACCGGTGCTGCCTCCGCTGGCGCCAGGCCAGGTGTTGCGCATCGGGCCGACCGCGGGAACCGGCACGCCGACAAGCGATTACGGCATCGGCGCCACCGACCTGTGCGAGTTCATGGAGTTCCCGAGCGGCATCCTGCAGGTGTGCGGGGACAGCTTCGCCGGCCAAGGCGTCGGCTTCGGCGGTTGGTACTCGCCGATCGCGCTGCACGTGGAGACCGACTCGATCGGTGACCCCACCGGGGTGCGGTACGACGGCGTCACCGGCACCGACAAGCCGCTGCTGGCGGAAGCGGACGAAGCCCGGCGAGTCGCAATTGCCCGCGGGCGTCGTGCAGATCAACCGCGACAACTACATGATGGTGACCACCGCGAAGGATCTGCGGCCGCAGTCCTCGCGGTTGGTGAAAGCCGATCCGGCGCGGGGGAATTGGCCGACTCTGCCGGGCTCGGAGAGAGACGCCGGATACCAAGGCGGCAGGCAGAGCCAGATCAGCGGCTACTACGACCCGATCCCGACGGCGGACTCACAGACCGGATGGGTGTACATCGTCGCGAACAACTTCGACCGCACCGGCCCGGTGGTTCTCTACCGCGCGAAGCGGGAGACCTTCGCCGACAGGGCGAGCTGGCAGGGCTGGTCAGCCGACGGCGGCTGGGGTAAGCCACCGACACCGCTGTGGCCCGACCGCGTCGGCGAGATGAGCGTTCGGCAGATCGACGGCAAGACGGTGCTCTCGTACTTCAACGCCAGTAACGGAAACATGGAGGTTCGCGTCGCGGACGACCCGACCAAGCTGGGCGCCGCGCCGGTGACGACGACGGTTTTCGCGGGCGAATGGCCAAGCCCCGCAGAGGATCTCCCGCCGCCCGAGGTCAATCGGCTGGCGCAGCCCTACGGCGGCTACATCTCGCCGGGATCCACGCTCGACGAAGTTCGGGTGTTCATCAGCCAATGGAACACGCTGCCGCGTGCGCAGGCGCCCTACCGCGTCATCCAGTTCGCGGTGAATCCGTTGAAGCCCTAGTCAGCGCTCTCGGCGTCAGCCGAGCAACGGTGTATCGCGTTCTATCTGCTGGTGTTCGCACCGACTAATCGGGTTCCGCTGCGGTGTGGTTCGGGCCTTCACTCCTCGGAGGCGTTTCGTGTCGCGGCCACGACTCCGCCGTCGACGAGCAGGTCGGTTCCGGTAATGAACGATGCCTCAGCTCCCAGCAGGAAGCCCGCAGCCGAAGCGATGTCCTCCGGTGTTCCCAGGCGTTTGGCTGGCGAAGCGGTAACCATGGCCCGCATGCCTTCGCCCAACGGAGAGTCCAGCTCTGAGCGGCCCATCGGGGTGGAGATGACGCCGGGGCTGATGGAGTTGATGCGGGCGTTGCGTTGTCCCCACAAATTGCTAGCGGCCTGGACGCGAAGAAGGTTGGCTTGCTTGGCAATAACGTAGGCCCAGCCTGGGTCGTCGATGGTGTCGATGAACGGCAGCGCCAACAAGTCTTTCGGCGCAGCGGTGGCGAGAGCGTGCGCGTGCTCGGCGGGCAACGGTGGGACCATGTGCCCCGCCATGCTCGCGACAACTACCCCAGCACCGCCAGAGCCGATCACTTGGCCGAACGCATCGACTATCAGCGCGACTCCGAGAAGGTCGACGGCCAGAATCTTTTCGGTACTCGCTTGCGATGGGGACAGGCCAGCGGTGTGAGCGAGTTGTTGCACCGTTCCACGCGATTGCGCCGCGTGGACAAGGCTCGCCACCGACTCCGGTGAGGCCACGTCGACGGTGTGGGCATGCACGTCGTAGCCGTCATCGGAAAGTGCAGCGGCGCTCGCATGCAACGATCGACTCGTCGAAGTCGGCCAGTATCACGGTTTTGCCAACTCCGAGGCGTCGGGCGATAGCACGGCCCATTCCGCCGACACCAATTACGACGAGCACGTCTGAACTCATCAACCATCCTTCCAATACGAGATGAGTTGTCTAGGGCGCGATGTCGGCGAGCGCGGATCGGGTGTCCAGGTCGGCGTAGGCGGCTGCGTATCGTTGAGCTAACGTGACTGCTACCTCGGCGCGTTGCCATAGGCCGCCGTCGGCGCTGGCCGTACACAGCCACAGTGTCAGGCCGTGAGCGACCGAGGCGCGGTAGCGCAACCACACCTCATCCATCGTCGGCATCTCGCCAGCCGGTAATGCGAGGGCGTCGCGATACTCTGCAAGCAGCTCGCGTTCGTGGTCGCGGCGATCCGCAATCGTTAAGGCTCCCTGCAAGAAATAGCCGATGTCGAGCGAGAAGTTGCCGCGCCGAGCCACCTGCCAGTCGAGGAAACCGACTTCGCCGCCCGGCAAGACGTAGGTGTTGCCGATGTGGGGGTCGCCGTGCAGCAGTGTCTGTGGAGATGCGGTCAGCGTCGCGATGTAGGGCTTCCAGGTTGACTCAATGAGGTCATCGATGCTGAGCGCCATGACTTCGTCAGGAGCGTTGTCGCCGAGCCGTTCAAGGGCCGACGGAAGCGGCGCGTACTGCATGCCGTCCCAGGGAACAAACGGCTCAAGCCAGCCGAGCGCGCGATGGTTGAGCACTCGCTCACCCCAATAGTGGCCGTGCATACGACCTAGCCCGCGCACACCCGCAGCGGCTTGCTCCACCGACAAGGGTCTGGTGGAGTCGCGCGGGTCGGCTTGCCGTGCGTCGAGGTCCTCCATGACCAGAAAGAAGTCGTAAGCGTCTTCATCGATCAGGGCGGCGTAGACCATCGGGTGTTCGAGCGGCAGGTCCACACCCGAAGTGAATAGCCGTGGCTCATGGAACATGCCGCTGGTCATGCGGATGAGTTCCTTATGGGCAGGGTCGGCGGCTTTCACGAAGACTGTTGCCGGACCGCTGCCCGCCGAATACGTCAACCCCAACCGGGCACGCCGATTCGTGCCGTCATCACGCAGAAGGACTCGTTACGTCGTCAACCGTGGCACCGGGATGGCGCTCCGATAGCGCCGTGGACATCCAGTCCGGTGTGATCTCGTCCCAACTCTTGGGCACCTGCAATGAGAGCGTGGCCATCGACGGGTCCTTCTCTTCGTGGGGCGCTTGTCGTAAAGGTTACGACACGATACGTGTCGTAACTCCATCAAGTTACCTCGTGAAGCCGCTTGGGCGCGAATATCGAGTCGGCAGCAACCCGGCCTGATGTCTTCGCGGCCAGGCAGGGCTGCACACCGCCTAAGCTCGCCGGATGCCCGACGAGCGCGGCGGTAGGCCGCGAGACTCCCAGTTGGACCACGCGATCCTTGAGGCCACCCGAGAACTCCTAGCTGTCGATAGCTACGCACAACTGTCCATGGAAAGCGTCGCCGCACGCGCACAGGTGGGAAAGAAGACCCTGTACCGGCGGTGGCCGTCCAAAGCGCCTTTGGTGGCTGATGCGGTGCTGGACGCCTATGGACGTGGCGGTTCGTTCGGCGTTCCAAACACGACAGACATCCGTGCCGACCTGCAATCGTGGCTAATCGAGCACGCCGAGTTCATCGCGGACCCATCGAACGCGGCGTTGATCCGCGCACTCATTGCTGCGGCAGCGTCGAATCCGTCGGATAACGACGCCCTCTATGAACGACTAAGTGCCCCGCAGCACACCGGACTGACGACACGCCTACGCCACGCTGCCCAGAAAGGGGAGCTACGCCCCGAGGCCGACCTCGACGCAATCGCCAAGGCGCTAATCGGCACCTTGCTTTTGGAGGTGTTAACGCGCACGGCGACAAGTGCCACACGCGCAACGCGATACGACGGACTCCTGGACGCGATCCTTCAAGGTGCTTCCGCCAATACTTGCAAGCACGGTGGGGGGTAGCCCTCTACCGAAAAGCATGACTCGCCTCGCACGGCCAGCGCCCGCTCTCTCTCCGCGCATGACCGCCGAAACGATTCCGTCCGCAGCGTCCGCGCAGGTTCACCGACTGTCAGTTGCTACTAATGTCATCAACGCCCCTAACCTGTACAGACTTTCACCGTCAACGACTGTCAACGTTGCCAAACGCCCTGAAATGGATTCGCGGTGAATCCGCTGAAGCCGGGTGAGCTGCTACCGGTCGGCTGACCGCGCCTAGCGCCAACGAAGCGAGTCGACCAGGACGCGGGTGTCCTGGCCATCGCGCCGAAGGCCTCTTCGGCCAGGCGAAACCATTCGCCGTAGTCGTCGGTTCCTTCGTCGTTCATGGAGTAATCGTCGTGATTACGCTGTCTGGGGCTAATAGCCGCAGAGGAACTTTCGGCTGACAGAGGGCAAGACTTCCCTATCCGTCCGGCAAGTGGCAACTCGGGCCGTCGCGCCGCCGGCCAGAGCGTGCGCGACGGCAGTGTCCTGGCTCATTTCTCAACCAGCCCGCAGACTGCTACCCCATTCTAAACGGTGGTGCCATTCACAGCAGATTCATAAGTAAATCAAGACGGGCACATCGCTAGCGTTTGCATGCTCGATGTCATGAGCGAATCAACGTCAACACCTGAACCGGCGACGACACCCGTGGCGACCACCACGCCGCCCGAGCCCGCCTATGTCGAACGTGAGCCGCGCCGTTCACGGCTGACCGCCGTGGCCGCATGGGTCGGCATCGTGGCCGGCGTCGTCTTCATCGTCGCGGTCGTCTTCTTCAGCGGCTTCATCCTCGGCTCGCATTCCGGCGGCCACCGTGGTGGTCACCATGGCGGCGGGGATCGCGATTTCGCGATGCTGCACCGCGGCGGTCCGCCGCCGATGTTCCCGATGGGGCCGATGGGCCAGGGGCCACGCTTCGAGCGGCCTCCCTTCGGACCCGGCGGACCCGGTGGACCCGGCGGACCCGCCGAAGAGCGGCCTGAGCCCCCGCAGCCGCCCACGACGGCGCCGTCGCGCCCGTAACACCCCGCCGAGTGTGCGGTTCTGCGCGCGCGAACAGCGTTTCGCGTACGAGGCCGCACACTCGGCGCTTTTCGTTGTCGTCTTTTGGGTACTCGCTGACTGCGGCCCAGCCCACTGCGGCCGCCAAACCACAGTGAGGAGACGAGTCGATGGCTGACAAGTTCACGACGACCGATTCAGGGGCTCCCGCGCCAAGCGTCGAGCATTCGCTGACCGTGGGGCCCGACGGCCCGATTCTGCTGCAGGACCACTACCTCATCGAGCAGATGGCCAACTTCAACCGGGAGCGGATCCCGGAGCGCCAACCGCACGCCAAAGGCGGCGGCGCATTCGGCCAGTTCGAGGTGACCCAGGACCTCAGCGAGTACACCCGTGCCGCGTTCCTGCAGCCCGGCGCCAAGACGGAGATGGTGGCCAGGTTCTCGACGGTGGCCGGCGAGCGCGGCAGCCCCGACACCTGGCGGGACCCGCGCGGCTTCGCGCTGAAGTTCTACACCAGCGAGGGCAACTTCGACATGGTCGGCAACAACACGCCGGTGTTCTTCGTCCGCGACCCGATGAAGTTCCAGAACTTCATCCGCAGCCAGAAGCGGATGGCCGCCAACAACCTTCGCGACCACCACATGCAGTGGGACTTCTGGACGCTCTCACCGGAGTCGGCGCACCAGGTCACCTATCTGATGGGCGATCGCGGCATCCCGAAGACGTGGCGGAACATGAACGGCTACTCCAGCCACACCTACAGCTGGCTCAACGCCGCAGGCGAACTGTTCTGGGTCAAATACCATTTCAAGACCGACCAGGGCATCGACTTCCTGACCCAGGAGGACGCCGATCGGCTGGCCGGTGAGGACGGCGACTACCACCAGCGCGACCTGTTCACCTCGATCGAGGACGGCAACTTCCCGAGCTGGACGCTGCACGTGCAGATCATGCCGTTCGAGGATGCCAAGACCTATCGGTTCAACCCGTTCGACCTGACCAAGGTGTGGCCGCACGGCGACTACCCGCTGCACGAGGTCGGCAAGATGACGCTGAACCGCAACGTCGAGGACTACCACGCGCAGATCGAGCAGGCCGCGTTCGAGCCGAACAACATCGTGCCCGGCACCGGCTTGAGCCCGGACAAGATGCTGCTGGCCCGCGGGTTCTCCTACTCCGACGCGCACCGCGCCCGGCTGGGGGTCAACTACAAGCAGATCCCGGTCAACGAGCCGCACGTCGAGGTGAACGCGTACTCCAAGGACGGTGCGATGCGGATCCGCAACGCCACCGATCCGGTGTATTCGCCGAACTCGATGGGCGGACCAGAGGTGGACGCCAAGCGTGCGGCCGAAGTGCACTGGGCCTCCGACGGCGACATGGTTCGAACGGCCTACGCACTGCGTCAGGACGACGACGACTGGGGCCAGGCGGGCACGCTGGTCCGCGAGGTGCTCGACGACGCTGCGCGGGACCGGCTGGCTGACAACATCATCGGGCATGTGTCTGATGGCGTGCGCGAACCGGTGCTGTCGAAGGTGTTCGAGTACTGGCGCAATGTCGACCCCGATCTCGGCAAGAAGGTCGAGGAGGGGGTCCGCGGCCAACGGCGGCTAGCCACAACGGGCGCTCTTGCCGTCTGATGGCGGGCTGGCATGATCGAGCCCATGAGCATCGAAGTCGTTTTCACCGCAGAGTCAACCGCAACCGGGGGTGGCCGCGACGGTCACGTGAAGTCGACGACCGGCAGGATCGACCTTGACACCCGTCCGCCGAAGGAGATGGGCGGCAACGGCGAGGGCACCAACCCCGAGGAGCTGTTCTCAGCCGGCTACGCCGCGTGTTTCCTCGGCGCGCTGCGACTGGTCGCGCGAAACGAGAAGATCGACCTCGACGACGCAAGCGGAATCACCGCGCAGGTCGGCTTCGGCAAGGACCCCGAGGGCGGGTTCGGCATCAACGCGCACCTGATCGGCTATCTGCCCGGGCTCGAGCAGAGCGCCGCCGAGGAACTGATGGAGAAGGCCCACGGCGTCTGCCCGTACTCCAAGGCGACGCGCGGCAACATCGACGTCAAGCTGTCGGCGAAGGTCTAGACATGCGTACGGCCGCTCTGGCCGGCGTCGGTCTGGCGGTCGGTCTTGCGGTGGCCGCGCCCGCCGACGCGCGGCCGTCCGATCCCGGGGTGGTGAACTACGCCGTCCTCGGGAAGGGGTCGGTCGGCAACATCGTCGGTGCGACGCTGCGCTTCGACGCGCCGTTCACCGGCCCGTTCCAGTCGTACTGGGTCGACAACCCGGCGTGCAACAACTGGGCCGACATCGGGCTGCCCGAGGTGTACGCCGATCCCGACCTGGCGTCGTTCAACGGCACGACGACGCAGGAATCGGCGACCGACGACACCCACCGCGTCAAGCAGGCCGTCGGCGTTTTCGCCACCAACGAGGCCGCTGACCGGGCCTTCCACCGGGTCGTCGACAGAACCGTCGGCTGTTCGGGCCAGACGACGGCCATGCACCTGGACAACATGACGACCGAGGTTTGGACGTTCACCGGCGGTGCGGCGTCGGCCACCGACGCCGACTGGGTGAAGCAGGAGGCGGGAACCGACCGGCGCTGCTTCACCACCACACGGCTGCGGGAGAACGTTCTGCTACAGGCGAAAGTCTGCCAAGCCGGCAACGGCGGCCCCGCGGCGAACGTGCTGGCAGGCGCGATGCAGAACACATTGGGGCAGTAACCGCCCGCCGTTCGGGTACCCGACACCGACTCGTCAGGGAAAAATCGCGGGATTTTGTCAGTCTTCTCTGGAAGATGGAACAAGGCCGCGATCGTTCCGAACCCGGAAGGGATGGTTGGGATGACCAACACCATCACGACCGACCGGGACGAAGGGCACCCAATCGACGCCGCCGAAGCCGTGCTGACCAGCGCCGACAGTGCCGCGCAGCTGATCGGTGCAGACATGCCTGACCGATGGTCCGGTCGGCCGCGTCGGCCTGGAGATCGAGGCGCACTGCTTCGATCTCGCAGATCCGGCCCGCCGCCCCGAATGGGATGAGCTCAGCGCGATCATCGCGGACATCGGCGATCTTCCCGGCAAGAGCCTGATCACCGTCGAACCGGGCGGTGCCGTCGAGCTGTCCGGTCCACCGGCCGACGACGTGATTCCGGCGATCACCGGCATGGCGGCCGACCGGGCCGTGCTGTGCTCGGCGTTCGCCGAGGCAGGACTTGGTCTCGTTCTGCTGGGCGCCGACCCGCTGCGGCCCGCCAAGCGAATCAACCCGGGCGACCGCTACCGCGCAATGGAGCAGTTCTTCGAGGCCAGCCAGACCGGCGCCGCAGGGGCGGCGATGATGACGTCGACGGCGTCGGTGCAGGTGAACCTCGAGGCCGGACCGCAGGCGGACTGGGCGGCACGGGTTCGGCTCGCCCACGCGCTCGGCCCGACGATGGTCGCCATCGCCGCCAACTCGCCGCTGCTCAGCGGGAAGTTCACCGGCTGGCGCAGTTCGCGGCAGTGGGTGTGGAGCCAGCTCGACTCGGCGAGGTGTGGTCCGATCCTCGGAGCCGACGGCGAAGACCCGGCCAGCGACTGGTCGCGCTATGCGATGAAGGCGCCGGTGATGCTCGTGCACCCGACACCGGAGATGGACGCCGTGCCGATCACCGACTGGGTGCCGTTCGCGGATTGGGCCGACGGCCGGGTGCTGCTCGGCGACCGCCAACCGACTGTCGGCGATCTCGACTATCACCTGACGACGCTGTTCCCGCCGGTGCGGCCGCGACGGTTCCTGGAGATCCGCTACCTCGACAGCGTGCCCGATGCGGATTGGCCCGCGCTCGTCTACACCCTCACCACACTGCTCGACGACCCGGTCGCCGCCGAGATCGCCACCGAGGCCACCGAACCGGTGGCGATGGCGTGGGATCGCGCGGCGCAGATCGGCCTCGGCGACCGGGCGCTGCATGAGGCGGCCACCCGCTGCGTGCGGGCCGCCGCCGAGCGGGCCCCCGCCGAAATCGGGGAATCCATGCAGCGCCTTGTGCGTTCGGTCGAACAAGGGCGCTCCCCGGCTGACGACTTCTCCGACCGGGTGGTGCGAAACGGGATCGCGACCGCGGTCACCGAACTGGCGCAAGGGGAGCAGTGACCGCACGCGAATTGCTGGCGCAGCGGCTGACCAAGGCGCGCGACCGTACCCTTGCGCTCGTCGAGTTCGACGACGCCGAACTGCATCGGCAGTACGACCCGCTGATGAGCCCGCTGGTGTGGGACCTCGCGCACATCGGCTGGCAGGAAGAGCTGTGGCTGCTTCGCGACAACAACCCGCAACAGCCGGGCATGCTGGCTCACGACGTCGAGCGGCTCTACGACGCGTTCCGGAACCCGCGGGCGAGCCGCGTCGACCTGCCGCTCATGCCGCCGACCGATGCGCGCACCTACTGCGCGACCGTGCGCGACAAGGCGCTCGACGCGCTTGACGGGCTGACCGACGGCGACAGCGCCGCCGCATTCAACTTCGGGCTGGTGATCAGCCACGAGAACCAGCACAACGAAACGATGCTGCAGGCGCTCAACCTTCGATCCGGGCCGCCGCTGCTTGACCGAGGTGCGCCGCTCCCCGCGGGGAGAGCAGACGTGGCGGGCACATCGGTGTCGGTGCCGGGCGGCCCGTTCGTGCTCGGCGTCGACGCGGTCACCGAACCGCAGTCACTCGACAACGAACGGTCCGCTCACGTCGTCGACGTGCCCGCGTTCCGCATCGGCCGGGTGCCCGTCACCAACGGCGAATGGCGCCGGTTCGTCGATGACGGCGGTTACCGGGAGTCGCGGTGGTGGTCGGAGCGCGGGTGGTCGCACTGCGAAAAGGCGGGCCTGACGTCGCCGCAGTTCTGGAACGCCGGCGAGCTGGCCGGAACCCGAACGAGGTTCGGACACGTGGAGGACATTCCCGCCGACGAGCCCGTGCAGCACATCACGTATTTCGAGGCGGAGGCGTACGCGGCGTGGGCGGGCGCGCGACTCCCGACCGAAATCGAATGGGAGAAGGCCTGTGCGTGGGATCCGCAAGCCGGTGCCCGGCGCCGATTCCCTTGGGGGGCATCCGAACCCACCGCCGCGCTGGCCAATCTCGGCGGCGACGCACTGCGACCCGCGCCGGTCGGCGCCTATCCGGCGAGTGCGTCGGCCTACGGCGCCGAGCAGATGCTCGGCGATGTGTGGGAGTGGACGTCGTCGCCGCTGCGGCCGTGGCCCGGCTTCACACCGATGATCTACGACCTCTACAGCCAGCCGTTCTTCGACGGCGACTTTCAAGTGCTGCGCGGCGGGTCGTGGGCCGTCGCCGCCGACATCCTCCGGCCGAGCTTCCGGAACTGGGACCATCCGATCCGCAGGCAGATCTTCAGTGGCCTCCGACTTGCCTGGGACGCCTGATGTGTCGGCATCTCGGCTGGCTCGGTGAGCCACGGTCGGTGGCATCGCTGATGCTCGAACCCCCGTACGGCCTTCTGGTGCAGTCGTATTCACCGCGTCGGCAGAAGCACGGCCTGATGAACGCCGACGGATGGGGCATCGGGTTCTTCGATGACGACGGTGTCCCACGGCGGTGGCGCAGCGCCGCTCCGCTGTGGGGTGATGCGTCGTTCGCGTCGATGGCGCCGATCCTGCGCGGCGGTTGTGTGGTGGCCGCGGTGCGATCGGCCAGTGTCGGAATGCCCATCGAGGCGTCGGCGTCGGCGCCGTTCACCGACGGGACAGTGGCTGCTGTCGCACAACGGTCTTGTCGATCGCGCGGTGCTACCGGCCTCGTCCGTGGCTGAATCCACCAACGACAGTGCCCTTCTGGCCGCGTTGATCTTCGAACGCGGGATGGACGCGCTTGGCGACACGATCGCCGAGGTTGCCGCGGCCGATCCGAATGCCAGGCTGAACATAGTGGCGGGCAACGGATCCGAACTGCGCGCCACCACATGGGGGGACACGCTGTTCGTGCTGTGGCGAGACGAGGGCGTCGTGCTTGCCAGCGAACCGTTCGACGACGACGAGGATTGGCAGGAGATCCCCGACCGCCACCTCGTCACGGTGCGCGGGGCTCGGGTTGAGATGTTCGCGCTGAAAGGATCTGCATGACGCTGTCGCTGTCCAACCACCTGGCCGCGGACTCCGCAGCGCGGGCGCTGCGCCGCGACGTCTACGACGGCCTCACCCAGACACCGAAGTCATTGCCGCCCAAGTGGTTCTATGACTCGGCGGGTAGCGATCTCTTCGATCAGATCACCAGGCTGCCCGAGTACTACCCGACAAGGGCCGAGGCGGAGATCCTGCGCGACCGCGCGACCGAGATCGCCGCGGCATCGGGTGCGGACACGCTCGTCGAGCTCGGCAGCGGGACGTCGGAGAAGACCCGGCTGCTGCTCAGCGCACTGCGCGACCGCGCATCGCTGCGCCGCTTCATCCCCTTCGACGTCGACGCGGGAATGCTGCAGGCCGCAAGCTCTGCGATCTTCGACGAGTACCCGGGCATCGAGATCGACGCCGTCTGTGGTGATTTCGAGGAGCACCTCGGTGAGATCCCGAAGGTCGGCAGGCGGCTCATCGTGTTCCTGGGTTCGACCATCGGCAATCTCACCACTGAGCCGCGGGCCGCCTTTCTCGCCGCACTGTCCGACACCATGCAGCCGGGTGACACCCTGCTGCTCGGCACCGATCTGGTCAAGGACACCGCAAGGCTGGTGCGGGCCTACGACGACGCCGCAGGCGTGACGGCCCGGTTCAACAAGAACGTGCTTGCGGTGGTCAACCGGGAACTGTCGGCGAACTTCGATCTCGACGCCTTCGACCACGTCGCTCGCTGGAACGCCGACGAGGAACGCATCGAGATGTGGCTGCGCGCAAGCAGTCCACAGCATGTCCGGGTGGACGCGCTCGACCTCACCGTCGACTTCGCCGCAGGCGAGGAGATGCTCACCGAGGTGTCGTGCAAGTTCCGGCCCGACGGCGTCGACGCGGAACTGGCCGCCGCGGGGCTGCGCCGCACGCACTGGTGGACCGACGAGGCAGGCGACTTCGGCCTGTCGCTCTCGGTCCGGTGATGCTCGCCGACGACTGGCGCGCGGCCAGGCCCGCGCCCGCGGGCGTGCACGTCGACAGTGCCGCCTGCTCGCGACAGAGCTTTGCGGTGATCGACGCGACGGCCGCCCACGCACGGCACGAGGCCGAGGTCGGCGGGTACGTCGCCGCGGAGGCCGCACGGCCCGTCGTCGACGCGGGCCGCGCGGCAGTGGGTGCGCTGACGGGGTTCGCCGCGCACGGACGTCGTCTACACGACCGGCGCCAACAACGGACTGGACATCGTGTTGGCGGGACTGGGGCGGCGAACGCACCATCGCCTGCCTCCCCGGCGAATTCGGGCCAAGCCTGCTGACCATGGCACGCAGCGGTTTCGACGTGCGGTATCTACCCGTCGACGCCGCGGGTCGGCTCGACATCGATGCCGCCGCATCCTACCTGGCAACGAATCCGCCTGCGCTGCTTCATCTCACCGCGCTCGGCAGCCACCGCGGAACGGTGCAGCCCGCGATGGAGACCGCCGCGATATGCCGCTCGGCCGGCGTCCCGCTGATCGTCGACGCCGCGCAGGCGTTCGCCCACCTCGACTGCGCGGGCATCGGTGCCGACGTCGTCTACTCGACCTCGCGGAAGTGGACCGCGGGTCCGCGCGGGGTCGGCTGGCTGGCCACCCGGCCCGGATGGCTCTCAGAGCAGACGCTGCTGCGGCTCGCGCACGGTGAGGTCAGCGTCGCCGCCCAGGTCGGCCTTTCGGTGGCGCTCGGCGAGCACGTCGCCGCCGGGCCGGAGCGCGTGCGCTCCCGCCTCGCCGAGGTCGGGGCGCAGACCCGCACCGCGCTCGCCGACGTGCCGGGGTGGCGGGTCATCGAACCGGTCGACGAACCCAGCGCCATCACCACGCTCGAGCCGCCCGACGGCGCCGACCCTGCGCAGGTGCGCGCCCGGCTGATCGAGGAGCACCGCATCGTCACCACCTACCTGGGTGTCGAACGGGCGCCCAACGAGATGACCCGCCCGGCGCTGCGGGTGTCGCCACACGTCGACGTCACGACCGACGATCTCGACGTGCTCGCCGCCGCGCTCGCCGCAATGCGGTAACGCAACCTCTCCGAACCGACAGCTCCGCACTCCCCGACGACGTTTCGCCCGTCGGATAGCAACGACAAGCGGAACCAGTAACCGATCCACAGCCGATTGCTCGTGAGTTTGCCGGCTATGCATACATGTGCGTCGCGCTGAGCCAGGGTGCTGACCTCCGCAAACACACCAAGCGATTTCCGGCAGAGTCCCCCATTTGTTTGCAAAGGCACGAATCCTGAGAGGTTCACTTGCGCTTTGACGCGCGGAAAAATTTTGCCAGCTACGCTTTGCGTGCCTGATCCGACGGGATCGGCCAGGGGGAATCTGCATGATCAGCAACAGGCGACCGGGCGTGCCTGTAATAGGGGTAGCGAATTACTCATGCATCCTCCATTTGCCCGAAGCTAGCGTGCAATCGTCCGCGTCTTGAACCGGGTTAAGGGGTCAGCGATGAGTTATGCGGGTTACATCGGCCGGGTCGGCGCGCTTGCCGTCGCACTGGGCATCGGCGGAGCTGTGGCGAATGGAACCGGTATCGCGCTGGCGGGACCAGAGTCAGACGAACCAGGCATCGAGTCGCCCGCGCCCGCGGATCCCCCCGACACGGGGGCGGTAAATCACAACGGGGCGCCGAACGACACGAAGCCAGACCCGCCGCGTGCAGTCGTCTCGGGTGTCCGAGATGCGATCGCCGAAATGCGTGAGGCACTGGAGAATCTTGCGGGTGCAGTCGGGCATCTGCCCGGCACATCGTCCTCGACGCATCAGCAGGACGGCGACAACGCCGATGCAGAGGGCGGTGTGTCATCGAGGCCTGTCGTGGTGCGCCGTGACTCATCGCGCAGGCAGTCGGACCCGCCGCGACAAGATCCCGCCCCGCGGGTCGAGCGCGCGATCGAGGACATCAAGACGGTCGTCGACGACACGAAGAAGAAGATCCACGAGGGCGCGTCACCAAGGGTCGTCAGCCCATCGGTCGGCAGCCTGCCTTCTCTGTCGACTCACCGCCTGCCGGTCGCGAACGTCGTCGTCACCGATCCATCGGCACCCTCGCCCAACGCTGGGCTGCGCGTTACCAACGAGCAGCCGTCGGAGCGCGCAACTGTCACCGTCGCGCGGCCGCTTCCTCGGCTGCTTTCACTTCTCGGGCTCGGCGCGGTCCCGGGTGGCGACGACGGTCGACCACGCGAGAACCCCTTCTTGGCAGCCGTTCTCGGCTTTGTGCGGCGACTGGACCGGACGTTCGACAACAAGACACCGATTACCGACTTCAATTCCAAGCAGACCGTCCAGCTCGATGCCGACCGTGCGGTCGGATATCTCGACCCGGTCGACCCCGACAGGGACCGCCTCACGTACACCGCCGCCACCATCAAGGGCGGCACCGTCACCTTCGATCAGACCACCCCCGGCAAGTTCACCTACACCGCCCCGGATGTGCCACGAGACGAGACCGTCCCGTGGACAGACACCGTCACGATCACCACAAGTGACGCTCAAAGTGGTCCGCACATCCACGGTCTCCGAGGGTTGTTCGCCCCCAGCGTCGGACACACCACGACACAGACGGTGTCGATCACGCTCAAGCCGGTCACTGCTCCGGACGTCGCCACGGACGGCACCGTCTCTGGCCGGGTACCCGCCGACAACACGACGCTGAAATACACCACCGGAGGTGACCTGTCCTCCGCGGTCGGCACTGTCGAGGTGCACGACGACGGCACATGGACGTTCAGCCCGACAGCCGCCGCGCGCTACAACGCGGCAAACGGTGGCGCCCAATTGGTTTCATTCACGCTCGTCGCTCGCGATGGTGAGCATCAGACACCGATCAGGGTCTCCGCGCCAATAGCACCCGCAACCGATACGTCGATTCCCGTGCAACCAGGCACCTCGCCAACGGGCAACGTGGCAACGGGCTCGGACGGATCCATCGTGCAGGCCAGCACAGACGGCGACAACACCTACATCACGGTGATCGATCGAAACGGAATCGCGCATATCAGTCAGCCCCTCGCAGGTGCACCGGTCGGCGACGTGGTGGCCGCGCGCGGCAATGCCTACCAAGCGACCTACGACGGCACGAACACCCATGTCAACATCGTGCTGCCCGACGGCTCGGTGAAGACCGCTGTCGTGCAGGGGCAGACCACGGGCACGATCGTGGTTGGGCAAGACGGTGAGGCGTACATCACCAGCACGGTCACACCGCCCGCGACCCAGGTTGCTCGACAAGGGTTCGCGCGCATGGCCTTTGCCATGCAGACCATGGCGATAGGACCGCTCAACCCCGACACCGGTGGCGCGACCTCCAACGTGACCGTGCTTGGCGTCGACGGGACCTGGTTCGCGGTCACAGATGTGCCGGGCGTGAAATCAGGTGACGTCGTCATCGCCGATGACGGGTATGCGTACCAGACGACGTACCGCAGTCATGCCGGTGTCTACGAAACGTATGTCACCGTCATCGACAAGGACACCCAGACTTCAGAAACGACAAACCCTGTGGATGGCGAGCCGCGCCAGCTCATCGTCGCGTCAGACGCGGTATACCAACTCGTTCACCAAGACGGCGTAGACACTGACGGGGACGGAATCAACGACGTTGCCGACAAGACGACGGTCAACGCGATTTCGCACGAGGCGAGCATCACCCAGTACGAGATCGCGGGCGATACGATCGCGAGCGACATTGTCGCCGACGGCAACGGCCGGGTGTACCTGACGACGAGCGCGACATTGCTGGATGGGTCGCGGCGCTCGTACATCATGACCCTCGACCCGGGTGGCGTCGTTCAAACTGCTGAAATGCCAGGCGATTACGATTATCGCCAGATCATCTTGGATGACGACGGCTACGCGTATCTGGCAAGTTACGAGAATACGGATGACACCGGAGCGTACGGCGAACACACGTATGTCACCGTCATCGCTCCCGGCGGTGATATTCCTGGTCCGAACGACGCCGTAGCCCTTCTGGGTACGCCCCGCGACGGCGTGTTCGTCGGGAGGGACGGAAAGACGTACATCACGACGAGTGACGGTGCCACCGTTAAGGTCAACGCGATAAACCAGGACGGGACTTTCGACGAAGTCGCCTCGTTGTCGGGATCGACGCAGGAACACGCACTGGTTGGCGTGGACGGCACCGTCTTCGTGACGACCTTCGTGTGGTCGCCTGACGGTGATACCCAATTCTTCGCGAACGTCGTCGAGCCGGGCGGCGACGACGTGCACACCGTTCCGCTGCGTGGGGCGGCCCCCGACCGCAAAGCGGTGATGGATCCGAATGGTGTCGTTTATCAACCGACTTACGACCAGGACACCGGTAACACCTACGTCGCGGTGGTTCATGCCGACGGCACCGTGCAGGAAACAGCGGGGATACCGGGGCAGGTGTTCACTCCGCTGGTCGTCGGGCCGGATGGCACGGTCTATCAGACGTCGTATTCCTTTACAGAAGGCAATACGTACGTTTCGGTCATCGGAAGCAACGGCGTCGTTCGGATCAGTGACCCGATCAACGCGCCTACCGGCAGCGGCGTGACTTTCGGTCCGGACGGCAAGGTCTTCCAACCCACGGCCAACGGTACGGTCGCACTGAATCCGTCGACGTGGGACGTCTACGCGCCTCCGGCAGCGCAGATCGGATTGCCCGCAAACGCCAAACCGGTTACGGCGCCGGTAGTTTCGAACGGCAACCTCTACCTCGCCAGCTACGACCGAGTCGACAAATCCAGAGCTATGTGACGGTCATCGGCGCCGACGGTGTCCCGCACCACAGCGAGGCCATGCCTGGAATGGCCGTCGGCGACCTGAAATTCGGCAAGGGTGGAATCGTCTATCAGATCACGGCGGGAAATACGGTCAATGCCGTTGCACCGAACGGCGACGTCATCTCCACCACCCTTCGTGGGGGGGACGGCAATTTAGTCGTAGGTGCTGACGGCACTGCGGTGGCGTCTTCGTCCGGAGTTGACGGAACGTATGTGACAGTCTTCGATGCCCAGGGTGCGGCGCACGAAGTCGTATTTTTCGCGGGCACTGACGAAGAAGTCGAGGCGTTGCCCGGATCCTTGCGGAACAATTTGGTCGTCGGGCCCGACGGAACCACCTACGCAGTCACAGTCAAGCAGCAGGACTCTGACGGCGGGTACAACACCAACTTCGCTGTTATCGGTGCCGATGGCTCCGTCCGTCTGGTCGACCAGGCGGGTGGCGAGGAATTAATCAGGGACGGTGTCGCGATCGGCCCGACCGGCTCGGCCTTCATGATCACCCGCAGCAGTAACGACGAGACATTCGTGACCGTACTCAATCCAGACGGAACGGGACACCGTGACCCGCGCGCTGCAGGGTCAACCAGAGGGCTTCACGGTGGGACCCGATGGCGCCTACGTATCGACATGGGACAGAAACGGGACGTCGCCGAACTACGACGACGATCGATTCCATGTCTTCAAGGTCAACCCCGACGGCACAGTTGTGGAGCTGGCGGACAAGGCGGGGATCGGCTACGAAGCGCCTGCTGTCGGCCGCGATGGTGCGGTCTATCAGACGTTCGCGACGTACGACGCCGACTAGCGACGCATTCACGACCTTCGTGCTCGTCGTCAGGCCTGACGGCAGCTTCCGAACCAGCGATGGAATGCCTGGGACGCCGGATGGCAGTGGTGTTCTGGTCAATCAGAACGGATTGGCTTACCAGGTAATCGAATTCGATGACCAGACCTTTGTCAACACCGTTGCCAGCGATGGAACTACCCGCACGGCCGGCCAGGCGCCCGGAGACAATGTCAGGCGTGCCCAGTATTTCGCCACGGACGGCACCGTTTATATGGTTTCGCGCGATGGAAGCGTCACGTATCTGACCGTGTCGAGCCCCGACGGGGAGACGCACACCGTGTCGGCTCCGCGGCCGCCTGATTCCAACAGCTCGGGCGAGCGGTTCGTCGTGGGACCTGATGGCACAGCCTATTTACAGACAATCGACTACACCGAACCCCAGAATTACGTGCTTTCGATCCGTCCGGACGGCACCAGCCATCTCGGCACACCCGTGCTCGGCCGAGGACACGTCGATTCAGTCCCTCGTGAAGGCGCCCGACGGCACCGTCTACCTGACGACCTCGAGCCAGGACCCCGGCGGCCAGACCTATGTCGCGATCGTGCAGCCGGACGGCGGCGTCAAGTTCGGTGCCCCGCTGTCCGGGACTGCTCTCTCGGGGGTTGTCGTGGGGCCGGGCGGAAAGCTGTACCAGACAACCGATCAGGGCACGTACGTGCTCGACACGTCATCGTGGACGGTGCGGCACGCGCCAGAGGACGACGGCAACAGCTACAGCGTGGACCCGATCGGCGCCGACGGAATCGTCACCGGATCGATACACGCGACCGATCTCGACAACGACACGTTGACATATGAATTCGATGGAGGCGAACCGGGAGTCGAAGTACAGCAGGACGGCTCCTGGACGTTCACCCCGACCGACGAACAACGTGCCGCCGCGTCCGACGGAACCGGCCCGAGCGAAGTCACGTTCACTGTCATCGCCACCGACGGAAAGTACCGGACGCCGATTTCGGTTGTGGCACCGATTGATCCAGCCGGCCCCACCTCGCTCGTGCTGCCGGCGGGTGCCAAGCCGGCCACGTCAATCTTCGTCGACGAGGACGGCACTGCATATCAAGCGAGCTACGTCGAAGGCGCCAACACGTCCTACCTGACGGTGATCGATGGCGGTTCAGCGGTGACCAGCGGACCGATGCCAGGAAAGGCCTTCGGCGAGCCGAAGGTGGGAAAGGGCGGCATCACGTATCTGACCACTATCGAAAGCGGTTCGGAGCACGTGTATGTCAACGCGATCGGGCCCGACGGCGAGGTCATTACGACGACGCTTCGCGGACGCGGCGGCGGCCTGGTTCTCGGGACCGATGGCACGGTCGCGGCGACATCGTACGTGTCCCTCAACGGGCGCTACACATATGAGGACGGGCCGTTCGAGACGTACGTGACGGTCTTCGATGCGACGGGTCACCCTCACGATGCTGACCCCATTGTCGGAGTCCCGCGAAACAACGTGGTCATAGGTCCCGACGGGACTCTCTACCAAGCGACCGCCGAAAGCCTGGCCAGCAGTGGCACTTCAATCGTCGTCATCGCCCCAGACGGCACACGACGGTCGGGGGATTCGCTCGGCGGTGAAGATGTGGTGGGCGACGGCGTCGTGGTCGGTGCGGTCGGACCTGCATACCTCACCACCAGCGGTGAGAATTCGACCTTCGTGACCATCATCGACAGCGACGGCACGATGCGCCGTGTTGGCGCGTCTGGGCTCCCTGGCAGACCGACCGGATCGGCAATTGTCGATGCCGATGGCACTGCCTACGTATCGACGTGGGACACCAACAACACCGACGAACTCGATGACGACAGGGCACACCTGTACGCCATCAGTCCCGCTGGCACAGCCACGGAGCTTGCGGATATCGAAGGCATAGGTTTTGAAGCCCCGGTTCTCGGCGGCGCCGGCGAGGTCTACCAGACCTATGCGACGTATGACGCGGACGCAGACGCATTCACGACATACACACTCGTGATCGACAGCGGCGGTACCCAGCATCTGAGCGATCCGATGGCAGGGCTGCCGGGCGGCGGCGTGCAACTAGGCCAGGATGGTGTTGCGTATCAGCTGATTCGGCCGGGACTGGACGCAGACGAGACGTCCGTGTACACCGTGACGGCGAATGGTCTGACCGAGAAAGTGGGTCCGTTCCCCGGCGATTTGTCAGGGCTTGGGCGATATGTCGCGGCGGATGGCACCACGTATCTGGTGAGCGTCAGCCACGTCGACATCAACAACCAGACCCGGTACACCACGCACATGACGATCATCGGTGCTGACGGACAGGTAAAGACCGCCTCGGTTCCGCGGGCCGCCGACGTCGGTCGCGAAGGTCAGTCACTCGTAGTGGGCCAGGACGGCACGCTGTATCAGGTCACTGTCGACGGCGGAGCACTGCAGAACTACGCGACCACGATGAATCCTGATGGCACTGTCCATTCCGGAACACCGCTGTCCGGCGACTACCCGGCCTATCAGTCTTTGGTCAAAGCACCCGACGGCACGATCTTCATGACGTCGTCCAATCAGGGTCCCGGCGGTGTGGGAGGCGAGACCTACGTTGCGATCGTTCAGTCGGACGGCGGTATCCGGATCGGTGACCCGATTGCCGGGCGCGCGTTGGCAGGCGTCGTCGTTAGCGCGGACGGAACCATCTATCAGACCACCACCGAAGGCACGTACATGCTTGACACGTCGTCGTGGGTGGTGCGTCACGCACCCGAGGACGACGGCGACGCCTGAACACGCACCGGACCGGGTCTCGGACATTCGTCGGTGCAGGATCTGCGGCCCGACGACCTCTCGGCGCGGCCAGGCTTCGGACGTGACCTCGAAGTTGCCGTCAGCGACCCACGAGCAGCGTCGCCCGGTAGTCCTCGAAGGAGGTCGGATCGTCGGGTGTGCGCGGATATGGCTCGAGCTTGCGCAACTCGACGGAGTAGTCGCCGGCACGGACGGTCTGCACGTTCTCGCCGGGAGCGGGGTTGGTGTTGAAATACGCTGTCGTAGAGGGACGTCCGGTGGGCTGCACAATGACGGCGATGCGCGCCTGCCCCGTCCAGAAGCACTCGACCTCGGTCGGGCACCGTGAGTCCTCGAGCAGTTCGCTGAACCGCACACTCAGATCGTTGCCGCTGAACACCGCTTCCTGCCCACCTCCGAGGACGAACTCCTGGCCGAGCGAGGGCTGGACCGGATCGGCATCGGCTTCGCGGCTCATCTGACAACCAACAAGCGCGAGGGCCAGCGCAGCGACGAGAAGCGCCCGCCGGAACACGGTCCTCACCGCACGCTCTCCCACGTGTGCACCGGCTCGTTGCTGTGCATCTGCTCGCAGTACAGATGAAGCATCTCGGCCAGCGCCTCGGGGCGTGCCATACCGCGTTCCTGCAGCGCCCGCACCGTCTCCACCTGCCACACCGAACCGTTGCGGCCCGTCTTGGCGCGACCCTCGATAACGCCGAGGTAGCGGTCGGTCACGTGATCGGAGACACCCCAGCTGCGGAGACCGTCGCGAGCCATCGGCAACAGCTGACGCAACACCAGTTCATCCGGCGTCACCTCGCCGAGGCCGGGCCAGTACAGCCGGGCGTCCATCCCGTGCTGGGCCGATTCGAGGAAGTTCTGGTGTGCCGCAGCGAAACTCATCTTGGTCCACAGCGGGCGGTCCTCCTCCGACAGGCTGCGCAGCAATCCGTAGTAGAACGCCGAGTTCGCCATCATGTCGACGACGGTGGGACCCGCGGGCAGCACCCGGTTCTCCACCCGCAGGTGCGGGCGCCCGCCGACGACGTCGTACACCGGGCGGTTCCACCGGTAGATCGTGCCGTTGTGCAGCCGCAACTCCGGCAGGTTCGGGGTGCGCCCTTGCGCCAGTTCGGCGACGGGATCCTCATCGGAGAGTTCAGGAAGCAGCGACGGGAAGTAGCGGACGTTCTCCTCGAACAGATCGAATATCGACGTGATCCACCGCTCGCCGAACCAGACGCGTGGACGTACGCCCTGGGCCTTCAGCTCGTCGGGCCTGGTGTCGGTGGCCTGTGCGAACAATTCGATCCGCGTCTCCGACCACAGCTCATGCCCGAAGAAGTACGGCGAGTTGGCGCCGAGCGCCAGCTGCGGGCCCGCGATCACCTGCGCCGCGTTCCAATTCTTCGCGAAGTCCTCCGGTGACACTTGCAGGTGCAATTGCATACTCGTACAAGCGGATTCGGGTGCGATCGTGGCGGCCTGCAGGCTGAGCCGCTCCGGGCCCGCGATGTCGATCTGGATGTCCTCGCCGCGTGCGTAGAAGATCGAATCGTTGAGGGCCTGGTAGCGCGTCGACTCACTCATCCAGTCGCCGGAGAGATGCTCCGGCATCAGCGTCGGCAGGATGCCGATCATCACGATGTGGGAGCCACTCGAGTTCGCCTTCGATTCTGCTGCGTTGAGGCTGGCGCGCACCTCGGATTCCAGCTCGAGTGCCGCCCGTCCCGGCAGCGGCCGGGGTGGAACGTTGAATTCGATGTTGTATGCGCCCAATTCCGTTTGGTACGCCGGATCCGCGATGGAGGCCAGCACCTCGGAGTTGCTCATCGCAGGTTGGTAGCCGGCGTCGACGAGGTTGCATTCGATTTCCATGCCCGTCAACGGGCGCTCGAACTCGAAGCTGGACCGGGTCAGCATCGTCTCGAACACGTCAAGGCACAACTGGACCTTGCGTCGATATTCGCGGCGGTGCGCGCGACTGAAGTCGGTCTGCTTCACTTCTTCGCCCACAAGGCGATGCAACAGGCTCGATGACGCAGGCGCAAGGAAATGGTGCATAAATCGCCGTTTGGCGGGTAGCCCCGGGCGATGGAAGTCACCGTCACCTTCATCGGCAACGCCACCACGCTGATCTCCGGTGGTGGAGTCACCCTTCTCACTGACCCCAATTTCCTTCATCGGGGTCAGCACGCCTACCTTGGCTACGGCCTGGTGTCCAAACGCCTGCGGGAACCGGCGATCGACATCGACGAGCTGCCGCCGCTGGAAGCCGTGGTGCTGTCGCATATGCACGGCGATCACTGGGACCGGCGGGCCACCACCGAACTCGACCACGAGTTGCCGGTGCTCACCACCCCTCACGCGGCAAAGCGCCTCGCCCGCCGGGGATTCGGGTCCGCGTTCGGTCTGTCCACATGGCAGACCCACAACATCGTCAAGGGTGACACCGTGGTGAACGTGACGTCGCTGCCCGGCAGGCACGCTCCCGGACCGATCCACCGCATGCTGCCGCCGGTGATGGGCAGCATGCTGGAATTCACATCCGACGGGCAGACCCGACGGCTGTACGTCTCCGGAGACACGCTGCTGGTCGAGGAACTCAGCGAAATTCCGGTGCGATTCGAATCCATCGATGTCGGCGTGCTGCATCTGGGCGGCACGCGGCTGCCGGCAGGCAGGCGGCTGCCGTTCGGGCTCACCGTGACAATGGACGCAGCGCAGGGCGCCGCCGCCGTCGAGTCGCTGAAACTGCCCAGGATGATCCCTGTGCACTTCGACGACTACGGCGTTTTCGCGTCGCCCCTTTCGGACTTCGTCGCCGAGATGAAGCAGCGCGGAATCGCCGACCGGATCATCGAACTCGAGCGGGGGGCATCGGTGAGCATCTGACGGGTTTCATCGATGCCAGTACCTTCGGAACTGTCGCCAACCATCGACTGGGGAGTCTGAAATGACTGAATCCGAACCCACCACCGCACCGCAGGCACCGGCCGCTCCTGTGCCGCTCGGCCCTCCGCCGCACAACGTCGGTTGGGCCGTCGCCGCCGTGCTGTTCTTCTGGCCGCTGGCGTTCTCGGCGTTCACTCACTCGTTCAACGTGTATCCGTTATGGGCGGCAGGGAACTACGCCGGGGCGCAGTACGCGTCCGATCGCGCCCGCCGACTCGGTCAGCTCTCGCTGTGGATAGCAGGCGGCCTTCTGTTGCTCTTCGTCATCTTCTACGCGATCTTCTTGATGGTGCTGATCTCCCACGGCGGCGACTGGGGGCACCACCGCCGCTACATGGACTGAGGTCGACGGCTGGCGATCGCGACCTGGGCACTGACCAGGCCGCCGCGCAGCTCGATGCCGATCGACGGGTCGGCGTGTTCGGCGAGGGCGCGCAGCGCTGACGGGCTGTAGGTGCGAAGCGAGCTGATCACGCCGTCGTGAACCATCGGGATCCACGGCGCAAACGGCAGCATGGTCGCCAACCGGACGAGGTGCAGCGGCCACGGCGGCCGCGGCAGGTCGATGATCAGCAGCTTGTCGGCCACCCGGGTGCCTTCGGCGATCACTTCCGATGCCAGCGACGGCGGCAGGTGGTGAAACGCCAGGGCGAACACCGCGAGGTCGAAGTGCCGATCGGCAACGTCGATCGCCGTCGCATCCATCTCGCGCACCGTTGCGCGGGGATGCCCGCCGAGCTCGCCGTCGGCCATGTTCTGTACCGATGGCAGCTCGATATCGGTGACGGTGACCTCGGCGGTGGGATGCCATTCCAGCAGCTTGCGCGACAGCGCGCCATGGCCCGCGCCGAGCTCGAGGATCCTTGGATCGGGCACGTCAGCCACTACGTCGAGCGCGATGCGCGCGAACTTCTCGGTCTGGCCGAATGCCTCGCCGGTCCATTCCAGCGCCCGGATCACGCTGCGCTTCTTGTCCTCGTCGACGTCGTCGCGGTCGAGGTACTCCAGGCGATCGGTCTGCAGCAGCCGGTCGATGCACGATGCGTTCGGCCCGCCCCTTGGCATGCGGTCAATGTCGACGATCTCACTCGGCATGTAGTCCATGATGGACCCCGGCAGCCATCAGGAGGGGAGCGGGACTTGGCAGAGTTCGTAGCGGCGATCGATCAGGGCACCACAAGCACCCGTTGCATGATCTTCGACCACGACGGCGCCGAGGTCGGCCGCCACCAGCTCGAACACGAGCAGATCCTGCCTCAGGCGGGCTGGGTCGAGCACAATCCGGTCGAGATCACCGAACGCACCGCATCGGTGCTGACATCGGCGCTGAACAAGACGAAGCTGTCCGCAGGCGACCTTGTGGCACTTGGCATTACCAACCAGCGCGAGACATCGCTTGTGTGGAACCGCAAGACCGGGCGCCCGTACTACAACGCCATCGTCTGGCAGGACACCCGCACCGATCGCATCGCGTCGGCGCTCGACCGCGACGGCCGGGGCGATGTCATCAGGCGCAAGGCGGGCCTACCTCCTGCGACGTACTTCGCGGGCGGCAAGGTGCAGTGGATCCTCGAGAACGTCGACGGTGTGCGGGCCGACGCCGAGAAGGGCGACGCGATCTTCGGCACCGCCGACTCCTGGGTGCTGTGGAACCTGACCGGCGGACCCCGAGGGGGTGTGCACGCGACCGACGTCACCAACGCCAGCCGGACCATGCTGATGGACCTCGAGACGCTCGACTGGGACGACGAACTGCTGTCGTTCTTCGACATCCCTCGTCAGATGCTGCCCGAGATCAAGCCGTCGTCGTATCCGGAGTCCTACGGCGTCACCCTCGACGACGGGCCGCTCGGCGGGCAGGTTCCGTTGACGGGGATCGTCGGCGACCAGCAGGCCGCCATGGTCGGCCAGGTGTGCCTGGATGCGGGCGAGGCCAAGAACACCTACGGCACCGGCAACTTCCTGCTGCTCAACACGGGCGAGAAGATCGTCCGGTCGGAGAACGGGTTGCTGACCACGGTCTGCTACCAGTTCGGCGATGCGAAACCCGTTTACGCGCTTGAGGGTTCGATCGCGGTCACCGGTTCGGCCGTGCAGTGGCTGCGCGATCAGCTGGGCATCATCAGCGGCGCCGCGCAGAGCGAATCGCTGGCCCGACAGGTCGAGGACAACGGCGGGGTGTACTTCGTGCCCGCCTTCTCGGGGCTGTTCGCACCGTACTGGCGCTCCGATGCCCGCGGCGCGATCGTCGGGCTATCGCGGTTCAACACCAACGCCCATGTGGCGCGCGCGACGCTGGAGGCGATCTGCTACCAGAGCCGCGACGTCGTCGACGCGATGGAGGCCGACTCGGGCGTGCACATGGAGGTGCTCAAGGTCGACGGCGGCATCACCGCCAACGATCTGTGCATGCAGATCCAGGCCGATGTCCTCGGCGTCGACGTCGTCAAGCCGGTCGTCGCCGAGACCACAGCGCTCGGCGCGGCGTATGCGGCAGGCCTTGCCGTCGGCTTCTGGGAGAACCTCGACGACCTGCGGTCGAACTGGCAGGAAGACAAGCGGTGGACCCCGAACTGGAGTGATGACCAGCGCTCCTCCGGTTACGCAGGCTGGAAGAAGGCGGTGGAGCGCACGTTGGACTGGGTCGACGTCGAGTGAATTCGGCGCGCTAACCCACGCTTCAGCGTCGAAAAGCGCGCCGAATTCGCAATCAGGCGGCGGCGGCGTCGTCGAGTTCGCGCTTGACGTCGTCGTCCAACTCGATGTCGGCGACCGCGGTGTTCTCCTCGAGATGCGACACCGACGAGGTCCCGGGGATCAGCAGCACATTGGGCGCGATCGACAGCGTCCACGCCAACGCGATCTGCGCCGGGGTGCGGCCGAGTTTCTCCGCTTCCCGCTTGACGGCGGGATGGCCGAGCACGGGATTGTCGGCGGTGAAGGCCGAGCCGAGCGGGAAGAACGGCACGAACGCGATGTCGTGCTCGAGGCATGCGTCCAGCACCGGCTGTGACGTGCGGTCGACGAGGTTGTACGCGTTCTGGACCGTGACGATCTCGGTGCGATCCAACGCGATTCGCAGGTGGTCGAGGCCGATGCTGGACAGGCCGATGCCGCCGATCAACCCTTCGTCGCGGGCGGTGATCATGGCGTCGAGCTGACGCTCGAACAGTTCGCGGTCGACGTCGCCGACTGCGCTGGGATCGCCCGCGTGGATCCGCAGGTTGACTGCGGCCAACCTGTCGGTGCCAAGGGTCTGCAGGTTCTCCTCGATGTCGGCGCGCAGTTCGTCGGGTTCCTGTGCGGCGTTCCAGTTGCCCGCCTCGTCACGCCGGGCACCGACCTTGCTGACCAGCGCCAGGTTGTCCGGATACGGGTGGAGTGCCTCGCGGATGAGTTCGTTGGCCACATTCGGCCCGTAGAACTGCGCGGTGTCGATGTGGTTGATGCCAAGCTCGACGGCCCGGCGCAGGACGGCGAGCGCTTCGTCATGGTCGCGGGGAGGGCCGAGTACACCAGGGCCGGGTAGCTGCATGGCGCCGTAGCCGACGCGGCCGACATGGAAAGAGCCCAGCGGGAAGGTTTGCATAGTTAGTGCGTACACCATTCCCGCCGGGCTTATTCCGATCGTGTCCCGGTTACTCCGATTCGTCGGTTTCGCCGAGGATGTTGTAGATCTCGCGGCGCGCATTGTTGACGATGTCGACGATGCGCTGCTGCTGTTCTTCAGAGGCGGCGTACGCGGACTGCGCGACGGCACCCATCAACTGGGTGACCGCGGTGTGCAGGTTGACGGCACCGGGGTCGGCGCCTTCGGCGATCTCCTGCCACGGCGGCGTCTCGACCTTCTCAGCCGCGGCGCGGCCTTCGTCGGTCAGCTCGAAAAGCCGCTTGCTGCCTTCGCTTTCGGTGCCCACGATGAGGCCCTCGTCGACAAGCAGTTGCAGCGTCGGATAAACCGAGCCGGGGCTGGGACGCCACAGGCCGCCGCTGCGGTCGGAGATCTCCTGGATCATCTCGTAGCCGTGCATCGCACGGTCGGCGAGCAGAACCAAAATGGCGGCGCGGACGTCGCCGCGCTTACCGCGACGGCCTCCGCCGCGACGGCCGCGTGGACCGCCGAATCCGAAGCCTCCGCGCGGGTCGAAACCGAATCCGCCGCGACCGGGTCCGAACCCGCCGAACCCGGCTTGGAAGCCTGGGCCGAACGGGCCGTGCCGGTCGGTGCCGTGCTCACGCACGTGGCCGCGGAAATCGCGACGAGCCTGCCGACGGTGTTCATGAAGCGCGCGGCGCTGCTCCGGATCGAAGCCGAAGCCGAACCCGCCTGGTGTTGGTGTGAATGGGTCGTTCATTGGTGAAAGTCCTTACCTTCGTCAGGAAGCACCGTGTGCGCTTCCGATAGTCAACGATATATCGGAAACTATCGTGATGCAACGTTAGGATGGCGTTCGGCCTGCTCGGTCAGTAGACAGGGTGAGCGGTACCAGCTGTCCGTTGCCGTTCACGCCGCCAATGCAGCATTCACTTCCCTACTTGGTGCCCGTCTGGATACCGGGGAACCACAGCCGGTAGTTCTGGTTTCCTCCAGGTAGAACGGCACGTTGTAGACCGGCAGCGGCGGCAGCCGCCCGCCGGGACCACGGCTGGCGGGCGTATAGGCGACCAGCCGTGGCTCGCTTCATTCCGCCAACGGACTGCATCGTCCACCGTACGCCGAGGGCGTCGCCGACGGATTGACGGACTTGCCGCGCCTGCGCGACCCCCGTGCCTGAGAGAAGAAGGGCGGGTGCGGCTATGGCGGCTGCGGCGATCGCGGTCTTGATGTTCATGGTGTGCTCCTGTTGTGTTGTCGCGGCCCTGGTTGGGCCGCTCTACAGGTAGGAGCCGTGGCGTCCGCCGCGCCTTACAGTTTTTTCTTCACGATCTTTCTGCGGTCGAGTTCGTCGACCACCCGACGCGCCCACTCGGCCTCCATCGCACCTAGCCGCAGGCCGTATTCCAGTGCGGTGCGACCGAAGAACAGGTCGTCGCCGTCGGTCCAGTCGATGGAGTCGCTGAGCGCCTCGAGTCGCTTGACCTCGGAGTCGGCGTGCTCAGCGACCGCGGTCATGTGCCTGCGGGCCTCATCGGGTTCGAGCTCGCCGAGCATGAAGACGCGCAGCAGCGAAGCATCACGTAATGGCGGGTCGTCCTGCGGGCTCGTCAGCCACCGCTTCAGCTCTGTGCGTCCGTCGGGCGTGATGCGATATTCCTTGCGCCCGCGGGGCCCGATGTCGGTCACCTCGATGAGCCCGGCATCGGAGAGTTTGTTGAGCTCGCCGTAGAGCTGGCTCTGGGTGGCAGGCCAGACGTTGGCCATCGACTTCTCGAACGTCTTCAGCAGGTCATAGCCGCTGCCGGGCTGCTGGGCCAGGAGCCCGAGCGCGGCCATTCGAAGACTCACGAGCAAAATCGTACATCCCACTCTTGACATGTCACTAATGACATGTCAGATTAGACAGGTCAAGGAACAGGAGACTTCAATGACCGAGACCACGTCGAACGTGTCAGCCATCTTCGGCACCGATGACTTCTTCCGACGCGACAACTACGCGCCGGTCGCCGACGAGCTCACCGAGTTCGATCTCACCGTCGAGGGAGCGATCCCCGCCGAGCTCGACGGCTGGTACCTGCGCAACGGGCCGAATCCGCGCGCAGGCCACCGGCCACTGGTTCAGCGGCGACGGGATGCTTCACGGCGTGCGGATCGAAGCGGGCCGCGCGGCCTGGTACCGCAACCGGTGGGTGCGCACCGAAAGCTTCGAGAAGGCCTTCCCGATCTACAACGCCGACGGCACTCGCAACCTGCACTCCAGCGTCGCCAACACCCATGTGGTCAACCACGCGGGCAAGACGCTGGCACTGGTCGAGTCGTCGCTGCCCTACGAGATCACCAACGATCTGAAGACCGTTGGCGCCTATGACTTCGGCGGCAAGCTGGCCGATTCGATGACCGCGCATCCAAAGATCTGTCCGACGACAGGCGAACTGCACTTCTTCGGCTACGGCAACATCTTCGAACCGCACGTGACCTACCACCGTGCCGACGCCAACGGCGAACTGACGATCAACAGACCTCTCGACGTTCCCGCGTTGACGATGATGCACGACTTCGCCATGACCGCCGAGCACGTGATCTTCATGGACCTACCGGTCGTGTTCGACCTCGAGGTCGCGATGACGGCCGGCCGCGACATGCCCTACCGCTGGGACGACAACTACGGCGCCCGCCTGGGTGTGCTGCGTCGCGACGATCCGTTCGGTGAGGTGCGCTGGTTCGATATCGACCCGTGCTATGTGTTCCACGTCGCCAACGCCTACGACGACGGTGATTCCATTGTGCTGCAGGCGATCCGGTATCCGGAACTGTGGCGCGGCACAAGCGGGTTCGAAACAGACGGCGTGCTGTGGAGCTGGACCATCGACATGAAGACCGGACGCGTCACCGAGCGTCAGCTCGACGACCGCGCGGTGGAATTCCCGCGAATCGACGACCGGCTTGCGGGAATGCGCGCGCGGTACTCCGTCTCGGTCGGTGACAGCGGTCTCGTTCGATATGACCTCGACACCGGCAACGCCGTCGAGCACCGGTTCGGTACCGAGGGGTCACCCGTCCAGCCCGGTGAAGCGGTGTTCGTGCCATCGACGGCCGGATCCGCCGACGAGAGCAGCGGCTGGTACCTGGGCTACGTGTACGACCCGGCACGCGACGGCAGCGACCTGGTGATCATCGACGCGTCGGACTTCTCGGGAGATCCGGTGGCCAGAATCAAGCTGCCGCAGCGTGTTCCGCACGGCTTCCACGGCAACTGGATCACCGGCTAGTCAAGCCGTCCTGGCCGTGGCGCGGTGCGTGTTGGGGCTGACGCCGTAAGCCCGTTTGAAGGCACTGCTCAACGCGAACGGGGTGCCGTAACCGACCTGCTTGGCGACCGCGGCGATGGTCGCCTTGCTTGACCGCAGCAGGTCGGCAGCCAGCGCGAGGCGCCAACCCGTCAGGAACGCGATCGGTGGCTCGCCGACCAGCTCGGTGAACCGCCGCGCGAATACCGCCCGCGAGGAGCCAACGGCTGCAGCCAGATTCGCCACCGTCCACGGATGTGCCGGGTTGTTGTAGATCAGTCGAAGGGCCTGACCGACCACGGGATCCTGTTCGGCATGCCACCACGGCGGTGCGTTCTCCTCGCGGTCGAACCAGGTGCGCAACACCGCGATGAGCAACACGTCGAGGAGCCGGTCGAGGTAGGCCTCCTGACCAGGCCCGTCGCGACCCGCTTCTTCGGCCAACAGTTCGATCAGCGGTGTGTCCCAATCGTTTCCGCGTAGTACAAGCACGGCAGGAAGCGCGTCGAGCAGGCGGGCGCTGACCTCGCTGTGGCCTTCGTACGCACAGATGATCGACCTATCGGCGCCGCTGGGGCTGTTGCCCCACGTCCGTACGCCGAGCGACATCTCGAAGCGAAGGTCGTCGCCGGCCAGCGTGGTGCAGCGCTGTCCGGGATGGATGACGACCATGGGTCGGGTGCCCGGATCGTCGGCGAACAGGTAGTGCTGGGTGCCGCGCGCGACCGCGACATCGCCGGCCTCGAGCCAGACGGTCCCGCTGTCGTCACCGACAATGGCCGCCCTGCCGTGGGTCTGGCAGATCAGGGTGAGCGGGGCGTCGTCCTGGATTCGCATCGACCACGGCGCGTCCAGCACCATCCGCAGCACGAACGCGCCGCGCGCCCGAACTCCGTCGAGCAGTCCGACAACGGCGTCCACGCCGCGAGCCTAACGCGGCTGAGACGCACACGTATGAACTCCGGACTATCAACGATGGATCGTCTCGCCAGCGGGCGGTTGAATCCTGGATATGAACATGAGCCCAGTCGTCATCCTGACCACCATCGCCGCGATCGCCAGCGCCGCCGCCGCAGGCATGATGTACGTCTTCTCCACCTTTGTGATGCGCGGCCTCGACCACACCGGACCGATCAACGCGATCACCGCGATGCGCGGTATCAACGTGGCCGCGAACTCCAACGGGGCATTCCTGCTGGCCTATCTCGGCGCGTCGGTGCTCGCGGTCGCGGTCGGTGTGGTGGCCGTCGTCCAGATCGGCAGGCCCGGCAGCGGATGGCTGCTGGCCGGCGCGATCTTCGGGGTGCTCGGCGCGATCATCACGATCGCGTTCAACGTGCCGCTCAACAACCATCTCGACACCGTTGATCCGGCCGGACTGTCCGTCGCCGATGCGGCAAGTGAATGGCAGGCGTACTTCGCTACGTGGACGGCCTGGAACCACGTCCGCACCGTCACAGCGATCGATCGCTCCCGTGCTGATGCTGATCGGCGTGCGGTACCGCTAGCTCGGGGGCGCGAAGCCGCCACTGTCCTGCGAGGCGGGCGGGGCCATCGGCACAGGCTGCTGCATCGGCGGTCCTGGCGGCGGACCCCACTGCGCCGGCGCGGCACCCCACGAAGGCGGTGGCGGCGACTGCGGTTGCACAGGCTGGGGTCGCAGCCGCTCCAGCTCGCGCCGGTGCCTCTCCGCCAGAACCGCGGCGAGCACGTACTGCGGAGGAACACCAGGCGGTGGCGGTGGCGAGATGCGCGCGACCACCTCCCCGGCGATGCGGTACGCCATCTGTTCGCGGGTCTGTGGGATTCAATTGCGATGCGCGAGAGAGGAACTGGCGTGCCAGCTCGGCCTGTTCCGGGCCGAGCCCCGACAGCTGCAGCGACGACGCCCACCATGCCAGCGACGGCGGCATCACCGGGGGCGGCGGCAGCTTGGGGCCCCGCTCGCTGATCACCACGGTGCCCGCGAACACATCTCCGAGCCGCTTACCCTTCGGCGAAAGCAGGCTGCAGATCACCGCGGGCCCACCGAAGAACATCCAGATCTCGATGAAGGACGCCAGCCCGCGAAAGAGCGCCTGCCGGAATCGTTCCGGGCCGCCGTCGTCGGAAACCACCCGCAGTCCGAGCGCCATCTTGCCCAGCGTCTTGCCGCGGGTGGCGCTCTCGAAGATCACCGGGTAGCCGATGATCGTCAACACCGTGAAGATGATGAGCACCGAGCCCGACAGCGCGGGGTCGAACTCGCTCAAGGTGATCGCCCACAGCATCACGCCTGCGAGATAGCCGACGAAGATCACGGACACATCGATCAGGGCCGACAGCGCCCGCACCGGAAGCTGCGCGATCTGCACATCGAGGACGACGGCGTCACCCGTCACCACCTGTTCCGCCTGGCCGACCATAGATCTCAACGCTACTAGGATTCGCAGAAGTGGATGTCGATGCGTTCGTGCTCGCGCATCGACCGACGTGGAACCGGCTCGAGGAGCTGGTCAAGCGGCGTCGCCGGCTGACCGGCGCCGAGGTCGACGAGCTCGTCGACCTGTACCAGCGGGTCTCGACCCATCTGTCGATGGTGCGATCGGCATCCGGCGATTCGGTGTTGGTTGGCCGGTTGTCGTCGCTGGTGGCGCGCGCCCGGTCGGCGGTCACCAGCGCGCACGCGCCGCTGTGGAGCGAGTTCGTCCGGTTCTGGACGGTGTCGTTCCCGGTCGCCGCGTACCGGTCCTGGCGGTGGTGGGCGGCGACCGCGGTCGTGTTCTTCGCTGTCACCGTGGTCATCGCGATGTGGGTGGCGGGCAACCCCGAGGTGCAGGCAACGATCGGAACACCCGCAGAGATCGAACATCTCGTCAACCACGAGGTCGCCGACTATTACAGCGAGAACCCCGCGGCGTCGTTCGCACTTCAGGTGTGGACCAACAATTCGTTGGTGGCCGCCCAGTGCATCGCGTTCGCGCTACTGCTCGGGATTCCGATTCCTTACATACTCTTTCAAAACGCGGCCAACCTCGGCCTCATCGCGGGACTGATGTTCAACGCCGGGAAGGGCGACATCATGCTCGGCCTCCTCACGCCGCACGGGCTGCTGGAGTTGACCGCGGTCTTCCTGGCCGGGGCGGTGGGCATGCAGTTGGGGTGGACGGCGATCTCGCCCGGCAACAGGCCCCGCGGACAGGCGCTCGCCGAGAAGGGCAGGGCGGTGGTGTCCGTCGCGGTCGGACTGGTCGTCGTGCTGCTCGTCTCCGGACTGATCGAGGCGCTCGTCACGCCATCGCCGTTGCCGACGTTCATGCGCATCGCGATCGGGGTCATCGCCGAAATCGGATTTCTGTACTACGTGATTCACTTCGGCCGCAAGGCCGTTGCCGCGGGCGAGACCGGCGATGTGGAGGATGCGCCGGACGTGGTTCCGACGGGTTAGAGCCTGCCGCTGGCCTTCATCGCCAGATAATGGTCGGCCAGCGCGGGAGCAAGCTCTTCCGGCGGTGCGTCGACGACGTCGACCCCGTGGTGTCGAAGCCGCGATGCGATCGTGCGGCGGTCGTTGCGGGCCCGCTCGGCGGCCGCCGCGTCGTACACCGCAGCCGCATCGGCCCGGCCCGCGGCGAGTCGATCGACCCGCGGATCGGCCACCGCGGCCAACAACACGTGATGCTTGGCCGACAGCTGCGGCAGCACCGACATCAACCCCTCGTCGAGTGCTGACGCGTTGAGGTCCGTCATCAGGACCACGAGCGCGCGTCGCCGAACGCGGCGCTGCACGGCGGAGACGATCGCGGTGGCATCCGATTCGACCAGCGCGGGCTCCAGTGGTGCCATCGCGTTGACCAGCTGGGCGAGCAGTTCGGTGCGGTTGGCGTTGAACACACCCGCCCTGCTGACCCGGTCGTGGGCGAGGAAGTCGACGTGGTCGCCCGCGCGCGATGCCAGCGCCGCCAACAGCAGAGCCGCGTCCATCGACCAGTCCAGTCGCGGCCACCCACCCGGATCGGCCTGCGTTGGGTCGACTCCGACACGACCCGCCGACGTGCGGCCGGTGTCAAGCACGATCACCACCCGGCGGTCGCGTTCTGGTCGCCACGTGCGCACGACGACGTCGGCGCGCCGGGCAGTGGCCCGCCAGTCGATGGACCGCACATCGTCACCGATGACGTATTCGCGCAGCGAGTCGAACTCGGTTCCCTGACCGCGGATCAGCACGGGGACCGCGCCGTCGAGCTCCCGCAGCTTCGCCAGCCGCGACGGCAGATGCTTGCGGGACAAGAACGGGGGCAGGATGCGGATCTGCCACGGCACCCGATGTGAGCTCTGCCTGCCCGCGAGCCCGAGCGGCCCGATCGCGCGCGCAGTGATCAAGGACGAGTTCTGGTCGCCCCTGCGCACAGGCCGCAGCAGCGTCTCGACTCCAATTCGCTGGCCTGACAACAGGTTCACCGAATGGGTACGAGGCTGCGCCCGGCCACTCGGCGGCCACGCGTCGCGGACCTGACCGCGGAATCTGCGGTTGCCGACATTCTCGATCGTCAAGCCTGCGGCCACCGGCTGGCCCAGCCGCGACGCGGTCTCCCCGAACCGGACGAACGTCAGACGACGGGTGCTGGCGGCAAGGGCCACGTCCACCGCCACCGCCAACGCCAGAAGGGCGAGCAGCGCGATGAACACCGTTGCAGGCCACGGTGACACCACGATCGGCAGGACGCAGATCAGCGCCACCAGGCCTGCACGGCCGGTGAGGACCACTATCGAGGCACCGGAACGGCAGCCAGAATGCCGTCGAGCACACCGTCGGGGTTGGCGCCCTCCAACTCGGCTTCCGGCCGCAGCGCGATCCGGTGTCGCAGCGTCGGTCGCGCCATCGCCTTGACGTCGTCGGGAGTGACGTAGTTGCGGCCGGACAGCCAGGCCCACGACCGCGCGGTGGCCAGCAGTGCCGTCGCACCGCGGGGAGAGACACCGAGCTGCAGGGACGGTGAATGCCTTGTGGCGCCTGCGATGTCGACGATGTAGCCAAGCACTTCGTCGGCGACCATGACGCTGCGGACGGCCGCCCGTCCCGCCGCCAGTTCGGCCGCACCCGCGACGGGTTGCACGGCGGAGAGGTCACGCGGGTCGAAGCCGCGCGCATGCCGGTCGAGGATCGCGATCTCCTGATCCCGCGGCGGCAGAGGCACGTTCAGCTTCAAAAGGAATCGGTCCAGTTGGGCTTCCGGCAGTTGGTAAGTGCCCTCGTACTCGATCGGGTTCTGGGTTGCGGCGACGATGAACGGGTCGGGCAGCGGGCGTGGGTCACCCTCGACGCTGACCTGACGTTCCTCCATCGCCTCGAGCAGTGCCGCCTGTGTCTTGGGCGGTGTCCGGTTGATCTCGTCGGCGAGCAGCAGGTTGGTGAAGACGGGACCCGGATGGAATTCGAACTCGGCGGTGCGGGCGTCGTACACCAACGAACCCGTGACGTCACCGGGCATCAGGTCGGGGGTGAACTGCACGCGCTTGAACTCCAGTTGCAGTGCGGCAGCGAGCGTTCGGACCAGCAGCGTCTTGGCGACGCCCGGCACCCCCTCGAGCAGGACATGGCCGCGGCACAACAGCGCGATCACCAGGCCGCTGACGACGGCGTCCTGACCGACCACCACCTTGGCGATCTCGTTCCGCAGGGCCAGCAGCGCGTTGCGCGCTGACTCTGATGTCGCCGCCGTTGCGGCTCCGGCGGTCTGGCCGATGGGCTGGGGTTCCGTCACGGGCTGAGTCACGACTGTGCGACCTGCCTTTCGATGTCGTCGAGCGCGTTGGCAAGGTTTACCAGGTCGGTGTCGGACGCCGGTGGAGGCCCGAACAGTATGTGCCCCACCGCGCCTGCGTCTTGGCCGCATCGCTGCGCGATGGTCGCGACGATGGCGGCGCGGTCGGCATTGGGCCCGAGCCCGAGGCGAGGCGTCAGCCGCTGCAGGGTCGCGGTGCGCAGCGCATCCGCGGCACGATCACCGGCCCGCTGCGACCGGTAGAGCCGTCCGCGGCCCTCGACGGTCTCCGATGCGCGCACCACGACGGGGAGGCGCTCGGCGACCAGCGGCCCGAGGCGTCGGCCCTTCCACACGGCGAGCAACAGCACGACAAGGCACAGCTGCAAGACCATCCACGTGACGTTGGCGGGAATGAGGTCGGAAAGCGATGCCGCGCCGGATGATTCGCCCTCGGTGTGTTGCGGCGCGTACCAGATCACCCGCGGCTGTGTGCCTGCGAGGTTCATCGCCAGCGCGGCATTGCCCTGCTTCAACAGGCCTGCGTTGGACATGAAGTCGGCGCTGCCGACAACCGTGACGGTGCGGCCCGCATCGGTGTATCGGACCACCGCGCCCTCGTAGCACTTCGTCACCGGCACGTCGCCGGATTCCTCGAAGGTGTCGCTAGCGCCGAACTGCACATCGCCCGCGCGCTCGGCTTCCCGCAGATCGCAATCGGGACCGCCGCCCGGCGTGCCCCCCGCCGATCGACGCACCTCCGGGGCGAGGACTTCCCTGGTCCGCGATATCGGCTCCACCACGAGACGGTCGCCGGGCACCGCAGCCAGCCGCCGCAGAACGTCGTCGTCGACGAGGTGACGCGTCTGCACGGTCAGCACGAGGGAGTCGGGCCTCGCCGCGCGTTCCACCGCGGAGATGTCGTCGGCGACGATCACGTCGACCCCGTGGTCGCGCAGCAGAGCGACGAGTGCGTGAGCACCCTCGGAAGACGTTGCGGCGGGATCCATTCGGCCGCCGGGCCGCGGCGCCGTCAGCAGGGTGCTGACCGTGGCGACGACGCCGACCACGATGATCGCCAGCGCGACCCAGCGGCCGCCCCGCCAGCGCTGGCCTGCCGTCGGCGCGATCGACGTTGCGGTGTTCGTCATCGCACCGACGTCCAATTCTCCGGCGGTGCGGATACCACGGATGCGACAGCCTTGGCCGGTCCACGGGACCGCAGATGGCCGTCGAGGTCGGCGATCATGCGGTATGCGGCCTCCGTGCCCGGACGATCGCCATAGGTGACGTCGTTGAAAGTGATTGCGACCTGCGACAACTCGCCGGACAGATCCGGGACCGCGGCTCCGGCGTCCTTGGCGAGCTCGGTCGCCGTGCGGCCCGGCACCGGATCGAGCACGCCGTCCTCTTCGAGCTGACGAGCGATCGCTCTGACGCGATGCCGGATGGCGGCGGTCCAATCACCCTGTGCCGCAAGCATTGTTCGGCGGTAGCGCGATGCTGCGCGGCGGTGAGCTCGTGGGAATCGAACAACGCGCTTTCGCCACCGCGATTGGTGCGCATGGTCCGCCGCGCGATCCGCACGGCGATCACGATCGCCACCGCGAGAATGATGATCAGCACGGAGATGGTGAACCAACCGCCGGGCAGCTGGGAACCCTCCTGGGCGATTCGGTAGAGCAGATCCTGAAGCCAGTCGGTGAAGCGTTCGGTCAGTGAGGCCTTGGGGTAGATGGGTTTTGCGAGCTCACGCTGCGCCGCTTCGTGGGCAGCATCGCGGTCGATGTCGAGTGCGGACACGTCAGTGCTGCCGGGTGAGCCACAGGTGATCGGTCGAGTCGGGCGCCGCCCCCGGTGCGGCGTATGCCGCACCGGTCTGCAGCACCAGGTCGAACGCCTCGGCACGCATGCGACGGTCGGTGTAGAGAAGCACGACCGCGCCCGCGCTGAACGGCGCCGTGATGATCTGCCCGACCGCTCCTCCGATCGCGACGAGCACGAGGGCGATCAGGATCGTCGTGCTGGATTCCGAACCCATCAGCATGATTTGGCCGCCGAGGCTGAACGGTATCGACACCGCCGCCGCCACGACCCCCGCGACGAGGGTGGCCAGCAGGCGGATCCCGAGCACGCGCCAGAAGTCGCCCTTCACCAGCCTGACGGACCGCTTGATCGACACGAATACGCCGAGGCGCTCCAGCACGATCAGCGGGGCGGCGAAACTCAGCACCGTCCACAGATAGACCAGCAGCGCGACCAACCCGAGCACCAGCGGGATGCCGATGATGAACGCCGCGGCACCGCTGAACTGAGCGACGATTGCGATGACGACCGCGACGACGAAGACAGGGACTGCCACGATGAGGAGCCACAGCAGCGAGTAGCCGAGCAACGGCAGAATCCGCCCCCGCACCCGCTGCCACGCCTCGCCGATCGTGATGCTCGCTCCGAATACCGCCCGGCCGACGATGACGGTGAGCATGCCGCTCAACACGATCGACGACAGCAGCGTTGTCAGCGCGCTTGCGAGCCCTGAGGCCGACGAGCCGAGCTCCGCCGCCATCGACGCTTCCTCGCCACGCAACACGCCGAGTTCGCCCATCGCGGCCAACGGCCCGATCTGCAGCGCCAGGCCGATGAGCTGGGCGATCACCACCACGACGGTGGTCAGCCCAAGTGTCGCCTTCGGGTTGGTCCTGATGTAGGAGAACGCCCCGTTGAGGATGTCGGTCAGGGTCAGCGGACGCAGCGGGATGACGCCCGGCTTGATTGCGGGCGGCATCGGCGGAAACGCGCCGTAGCCCGGCGGGGGATAGCCGGGAGGCGGATAGCCGGGATAGCCCGGCGGCGGATAGCCCTGGTAGCCGGGGGGAGGGTACGGCTGATATCCGGGCGGCGGATAGCCCTGATAGCCGGGCGGCGGGTAGCCGGGGGGCGGGTATCCAGGGTTGCCCATGGCATCCATCCTGTCGATCACCGGGAAAATTGACAACGTGACCGACGGCGCACGGCCGACGCTACGGTGGCCGCATGCCGACCGAGATCACCGTGCGAGGGACGTTCAGCACGTTCCAGGCGCCCGAGCGCGCGACCGTCCACGCCACCATCGCTTTCGAGGGGCCTGCGATGGAACCCGTCTATGACCGGGTCGCGCGCGACCTCGATGCTGTCAAGGCGTCCGTCACGCCGTTGAAGACCGGTGACCACGGCCCCGTGACGTGGTGGTCGGCCCAACAGCTGCGGACATGGTCGAACCGTCCGTGGAACAAGGACGGCATCCAGATGCCGCTGGTCCACCACGCGAGCGTCGGGATCGAGGTGAAGTTCCGCGACTTCGCCTCGCTGTCGCGATGGGTCGGCAACCACGTCGCGAACACCGACGGATTCCGCGTTGCTTCCATCGAGTGGGCGTTGACGTCGAAACGTCACAAGGAGCTGCAGCGCCAGGCGCGCATCAGGGCGGTCGAGGACGCGGTCGTCAAGGCGCGGGAGTACGCGGAGGCGCTCGGGCTCGGCACGATCCGCCCGATCGCCATCGCCGACGCCGGGATGTTGGGCGCGAACCTGCACCCGGAACGTGATGTGAGCCCCGCAAATCTGCGCATGGCGGCGCCGATGGGAGGCGCTCCGGAGATCGAACTGCTACCGGAGGACATCGAGGTGTCGTCCGCGGTCGATGCGCGGTTCGTCGGCGAGGACACCCAGCAGACGGCGTAGGTTTGCGCCCATGGCGGAATTCAAGGACCGGCTGCGGTCAGACCTCACCGCATCGATGAAGGCGCAGGACAAGTTGCGCACCGCGACGCTGCGGATGCTCTTGTCGGCGATCCAGGCCGAGGAGGTATCCGGCAAGGAGTCGCGCGAACTGTCCGACGCCGACGTGCTCAAGGTGTTGGCCAGGGAGGCGAAGAAGCGCGCGGAATCGGCGGAGATCTACACGCAGAACGGCCGTGGCGAGCTGGCGGCCAATGAGCACGCCGAGGCCCGCATCATCGACGAGTATCTGCCCACTCCGCTGACCGAAGCAGAACTTGTCGACGTCGTCGACACCGCCATCGCGGCCGTCGCCGAGGAGAACGGTGAGGCCCCTGGCATGAGGCAGATGGGCCAGGTGATGAAGGCCGCGACCGCGATCGCAGGCGGCAAGGCCGACGGTGCGCGACTCTCGGCGGCGGTCAAAGCCAGGCTGTAGCCGTTTCGGCGTCGAATACCCGGGTAACCGGGTGCAATGACGCGTTTTGGCTACACCCTGATGACTGAGCAAAGCGGACCCAAAGAGCTTGTCCGCTATGCCGTTTCGGCAGAACGGGCTGGATTCGACTTCGAAGTGTCCAGCGACCACTACTTCCCGTGGCTGTCTGCGCAGGGTCACGCGCCGTACGCGTGGACGGTGCTCGGTGCCGTCGCGCACGCCACCGAGCAGGTCGAGCTGATGACCTACGTCACCTGCCCGACGATTCGGTATCACCCCGCCGTCGTCGCCCAAAAGGCCGCCACGCTGCAAATACTGGCCGACGGCAGGTTCACCCTCGGTGTCGGCAGCGGCGAGAACCTCAACGAGCACGTGGTCGGGCAACGCTGGCCGACCGTTGCGCGTCGCCAGGAGATGCTCCGAGAAGCGATCCAGATCATTCGCGAGCTGTGGACGGGTGAACTCGTCGACTGGAAGGGCGAGTATTTCGAAGTCGACTCGGCCCGCATCTGGGACGTTCCGGAGACACCGGTGCCCATCGCGGCGGCCGTGTCAGGAGACAGGTCGGTCGAGGTGTTCGCACCGCTCGCCGACCACCTGATCGCGGTCGAGCCGAAGAAGGAGCTCGTGGACTCCTGGCACGAAGCGCGCCGTGGCACCGGTCTGCCGGGCGATGTCAGGGTGATCGGTCAGATACCGATCTGCTGGGATCCCGATCGCGATGTGGCGATCGCCCGCGCACACGACCAATTCCGTTGGTTCGCAGGCGGATGGGCGGTGAACGCCGACCTGCCGACCACCGCCGGATTCGAGGGCGCGACGCAGTTCGTCAAGCCGGAGGACGTCGCCGAATCCATCCCGTGCGGCCCAGACCTGGATGCGATCGTCGAGGCCGTCAGCAAGTACTGGGAAGCAGGCTTCACCGATATCGCACTGGTTCAGGTCGGCGGGGAGGCGCAGGAGATCTTCTTGAAGGAGGCGGCCGAGCCGCTGCTGCAGCAACTGCGTGACGCATCGAAGTGAGGAGAGTGGCATGACTCGCGGAAAAGGCATCTACGACGACGAGAAGGCCGATGAGCCGAAGGGCGGTCGGCCGGGCCCGAAGGACGAAGGCCGCGAGGGTGGCATGGCGACGCGGGAGAACACACCTGACGTCGCCGAGACGGACGACGAGCCCACCGCCTGACTTCCCTCGCGGCCCTCCCCTGCGACGGTAGGCAGCGCGACGGAAGTCGGCCAGCCACTGTGGCAGTGGGCGCACGGCTGGGTCGGTGTGCAATATCGGATCGAACGAGATGTCTTCTCCGTGAGGACGATGCAGCGTGAGCCGCGCCAACGGGAGAAAGCCGCCGGTGCCCGCCGCCTGCTCGATCAGGAACTCGACACCGGTCGCGGGAGCAAACACATTTCTTGGGTTTAGCGGTCCCGATTCGGGGCATTAATCCAGGGCCCGATAGCCCGCTTCTGCGTCGAAAGGCCGACGTTGACCACTGCCTACACCGACTGGGATCGACCGGTCGTCGCCGAAGGCGTCTACCCCCCGCAGGAAGACTCGCAACTGCTGATCGACGTCATGGACAAGACGGGGCTGGCGCGCGGAAGCCGAGTTGCCGACCTGTGCACCGGCAGCGGTGTCGCCGCGATCGCGGCGGCCGAGCAAGGCGCCGTCGCAGGTCAGCTGCGTTCGACATCTGCCCGCGCGCAGTCCATTTCGCGCGTAAGCAGGCTGTCGTCGCCGGAGTCGACGTCGACGTTCATCTCGGCTCGTGGGCACGTGCAGCCGAATTCGGGCCCTTCGACCTGGTGGTCTGCAACCCGCCCTACGTGCCGCACGACCCGAGCCGTGGACGGTCTCGACGTGCCGTCGCATATCGGACCGCCGTGCGCGTGGGACGCCGGCTACGACGGCCGACTCGTGCTCGATCCGCTGTGCGCGTCGATGCGGAGCCTGCTCGCCGATGGCGGCACGTTGCTGCTCGTGCAGTCCGAGTTCGCCGAGCCGCGGAAGACGCTGGCGGCGCTGGCGAGCTGCGGCCTCGACGCTGAAATCGTTGCTTGGCAGTGGATTCCGTTCGGCCCGGTGCTGTCTGCCCGAGCGCAGTGGCTGGAAGACACCGGCAGGCTCGAACCCGGCACGCGAGAAGAAGAACTCGTCGTGATCAGAGCGGACAGGGCATGAGCGATGGTGATGCTCGCATGGTGCGGGTGGTTCCAGCAGGTCCGGTGATGGTGCAGGGGCCGGTGCGCATCGAGATGCCCGACGGCGGCGTTGTCGAATCCGATCGCTTCATGGTGGCGATCTGCGCGTGCAGGCGCTCGAAGAACTATCCGCTGTGCGACACCAGCCATCGCAAACGCGCACAGCGCGAGAATCCCAGAAACGCAGTCAGCCCAGCGACCCGCGTAGCGACGACCGGCCCGCCGTCCAGCAGTCCATCAGGTGTGCGGCGAGGCGTTCCTCGACCACATCCTTTGCCCTGATCCCGAATACGACGTCGCGGTCCAGGTGCGGCTCATTCGCCACCATGTCACCGACGACGTCGGTTCGCACGACCTGCTCGTGCACGGCATCGGCTTCCACGTGTTCGGAGTAGAACCGGATGCACGGCCTGCGGTGCATCCATTCGACGCAGAGCATCGACCAGCCGCCGTGACCCCGGCGGGGAGGTGATCTCGGTCGACGCGAAGTCACCGATCGCGGCGCCGCGAAGTTCGCGGTGCAGGCCGAACAACGACATCAGGTTGACCACCGCGAGCGACTCGGCGGGCACTGCGTCGAGGTACCCGAGGTACGAAGAGTCCAAGCTCGGCGGCATCCATCAGGTCGGCGAACAGCTGCTGGTGCACGAGATCACCACGCCCACCGCCGAACTCGTCGTACTCGATGGCGACGAAGGAGGCCTTCGCCTGTCCCGTCAGCCGGGGAATGACAAAGGCGTGCGGATCGCCTTCCTTGAGGTGATAGATCGAGCGGTGCACGAAGTACTCCCGCATCTGCTCCCATGTGCCCTCGTCGCGCAGGTAGTACGACGGGCCCTTGCCGTCCACCGGTTCGATGCACAGCGTGTCCATCTCGGCGGCGGCGCTCTCGTCGGCTCCGATGTCGCCGACGTCGCGGCGCACCGCTTCGAGAAACGCATCCTCGAGTTGGCTGCGCACCGCCAAGAGCTCTGGGTTCCACTCCCAGCGTGGGTCGACGCGCGCGAAGCCGCGGTAGTGCAGTTCGTAGCAGACGTAGAGCGCCAACTGGAGATCGAGCCCGTATGGATCGGCCTCGCTGATCGGTACCGCAACGGGGTTGAACGACCGCTGTGGAGGCCGGCAGGCCAACAGGTCCAGAACGGTCGACGAAAGTGGGCCTGTTGCCTGGGGCAGAGCGGGTTCGAGCTTGGGTGATGCCAGAGTCACGCAGCTGTCATTCCCGGCGGCGTAGGGGGCAAACCCGCACGTCGTGCGAGCATCTTGCTGCATCCCTTACTATCTACGTATGAACGCAGATAGTGGCTTACCGGCGGCGCTCCCCGAGGATCAGGCGAACCTGATCGCCGAGGTGTTCCGGATGCTCGCCGATCCGACCCGTATCCGGGTTCTCTTCGCCCTGACCGGGGGAGAGTCGTCGGTCAACGAGCTCGCGGAGCGGGTGGGCAAGCCTGCGCCGTCGGTGTCGCAACACCTCGCCAAACTGCGGATGGCACGCCTTGTGCGGACCCGCCGCTCGGGCACGACCATCTACTACAGCCTGGAGAACGAGCACGTGCGCCAACTGGTCGTGGACGCGGTCTTCAACGCCGAGCACGCAGGCCCCGATGTGCCATCGCATCATCGTGACGATCCGGATGTGCGGGACATCTCCGATGGCCAACCGTCGCGGAAGGCCGGTCAGACGATGAGCCACCTCGGCCACCTGGCCCCTCACTCGCACGATGCATCCGACAGCGTCGACAGCGCGCTCGAGTCCAGTGCCGCCGGTATCCGCGCGGTCAAGATCAGCCTGCTGGTGCTTGGCGTAACCGCACTCGCCCAAGTCGTCATCGTCATCCTCTCGGGATCGATTGCGTTGGCGGCCGACACGATTCACAACTTCTCCGACGCGCTGACCGCGGTACCGCTGTGGATCGCATTCGCGATCGGCACCAGGGCGGCCACCCGCCGGTACACCTACGGGTTCGGTCGCGCAGAAGACATCGCCGGACTGTTCGTCGTCGGCATGATCCTGTTGTCGGCGATCATCGCCGGATACGAAGCGGTCAACCGGCTGATCCACCCGCAGCCCATCGAGCACGTCGGCTGGGTCGCACTGGCCGGACTGTTCGGGTTCATCGGCAACGAATGGGTTGCGCTGTACCGCATCCGGGTCGGTCGCCGGATCGGCTCGGCGGCGCTTGTCGCCGACGGGCTGCACGCCCGCACCGACGGCTTCACCTCCCTCGCGGTGTTGTTCGGCGCAGGCGGTGTGGCACTTGGGTTTCCGCTCGCCGACCCGATCATCGGCCTCGTCATCACGGTGGCCATCCTTGCGGTATTACGCACCGCCGTGCGTGACGTGTTCCGCCGGCTGATGGACGGCGTCGACCCTGCGTACGTCGACATCGCCGAAACAACGCTGGACGCCCGTGCGGACGTCTGTTCTGTGCACAATGTGCGGATGCGCTGGATCGGGCACCGTCTGCATGCCGACGCCGAACTCGACATCGACGCCGGGCTGACCCTGGCCGAGGCGCACCGCATCGCACACGACGCCGAGCACGACCTGATCCACGCCGTGCCCAAACTCAGCACGGTGATGATCCATGCGTATCCCGCTCATCGCCGGCCGCTTGAGGGTTGCCGATGAACTCCACCCCGGCGTTAATAGCGGGGCGGTGGCGCAGTATTCGATAGTGAGCCAGTCGGCCGAGCCCGCGCGTGGTCAGTAATTCGGCGCCCTGCCATGCCCCGGCCAGGCGCTCAGTGGCGGCATAGGGACTGTCCGGGTCGTCGGGGTCATGGATCAGAAGCAACGGCGGGTAGTTCGCTCGTCGACCGACCCGCGCCATGTTCGTCTCCACCAGCGGCATGGCGATTCGTTTTTCCAGACGACGGTGCAGGCCCGCGCGGATCCGGCGGCCGAAGCCGTGGCGTGCGGCGAACCAGTCGAGATAGAGGGGGAAATCGCCCATGGGCGCTAGGAAGACCAAGCGCCCGACGGGTGCGCCCTGTGCAGCCGCCAGGGCAGTCGCGTTCGCGCCGAGTGAGTGAGCTACGACCGCGTGGGCGGGCCCGTGGGTCTCGATCATGGCCACTATCGCGTCGGCGCACTCGGCGGAGGTAGTACGCCCGGGCGCGAGCTCACCAGGATCGGATTCGTTGTGGCTGGGCAAGTCGAACGCAACGACCCGATACCCCGCCTCCACCAGCGGTTTGACGAACACTGCCAGATGCGGGCGCTGCCCACCCCAACCGTGTACCAGGTATATCGGCGGCCCCTCGCCCCATTCCTCACCAGCGACCCGATGCCCATCCCAATACGCTTCTATTGGCCTTCCCGGGGACACACCCGGCGGCATGCGCAGACTCGACTCGAGAACGGGTGGGGTGCACCACAACTCGACTGCCCACCGCGATCCCAGAGAGGGCGCCAGCCGCTCGAGCAGCCAAAAAAGCCGGCGCACTCGGTCAGTAACCGGCGGAAGGACTCCGGAGCCCGCAACGTCGAGCGGGGGAACCTCGCCGGCCTGTGCTCGCGCCGACGCCGGTCCAGGTCTCCTTGGGTCATGAATCGCGATCGTAGTGTGGGCAGGCGGGCGACCGTTCGTCGCGCGACATGCTCGCCTAGCAGCACTGCGGCTGAGACAGAAAAAGGACCCCGACCAGAACTTACTGGTCAGGGCCTGTGATCTGCGACGCGAGTCGGGGTGGCGGGATTCGAACCCACGACCTCTTCGTCCCGAACGAAGCACGCTACCAAGCTGCGCCACACCCCGCGTGAAGCCACGACAGCGTATCGCACCGGCCAGGTCTGCTGCCAAATCGTTAACCGGCGGCCCGAGCGGCACGAAGCGGTGGCAGAACGACCACGCTTGAGCGACGTAGGTCACGCCACGCCGCGGGATGGATCTTGATTGTCGGAGTCGTTATGCACAATGACGGCACTAGCCGCTTATCGGCAGATCGGTTGAAGCGAGGCGCGAAATGACTGGGTTGGGAGCGTCCATCTACGTGGGATTCTTCGCCCTGGCTGCGCTGTGGCTGTTCCTGACCTCGGACGGACCTCTCACCAGGGACGGCGACGCTCAGGGCCAGCGGCCTGACCGCTCGAACTCCACGAGCACATCGGCGGCCGCTGACGGATCAAGCCCGGCACTGTCCAGCCACTCGTCACTGAAATAGGTGTCGGTGTAGCGATCGCCGCTGTCGGCGATCAGGGTGACGATCGATCCGCTGCGCCCTTCTGCCACCATCTCGGCCAACAGGTAGAACGATCCCCAGAAATTGGTGCCCGTCGACGGCCCCACGCGGCGTCCCAGTACCTTGCTGACATGACGTGACGCCGCTATCGAGGCGGCGATCGGGCACCGTCAACATGCGATCGACCACATCGGGCAGGAACGACGGCTCGACACGTGGTCGGCCGATCCCCTCGATCCGCGACGACATCCCGGTGACGACGTCGTCGCGTCCCTGCGCGTATCCAGGGAAGAACGCCGAGTTCTCCGGGTCGACGACGCACAGGCGGGTGGGGTAGCGGCGGTACCGGATGAAGCGGCCGATGGTCGCGCTGGTTCCGCCGGTGCCCGCGCCGACGACGATCCACTCCGGAATCGGATGAGCCTCCTGGCCCATCTGGACATAGATCGACTCGGCGATGTTGTTGTTGCCTCGCCAGTCGGTGGCCCGCTCGGCGTTGGTGAACTGATCCAGGTAGTGCCCGCCGGTCTCCTCGGCCAGCCGCTCCGCCTCGGCGTACACCTGAGAGGACTCCGCCACGAAATGGCAACGGCCGCCCTGCGATTCGATGAGCTTGATCTTCGATGCACTCGTCGACGCCGGCATCACCGCGATGAACGGAACCCCGATCAGCGCCGCGAAGTACGCCTCCGACACCGCAGTCGAACCCGACGACGCTTCGATGACGGTGGTCGTCTCTCCGATCCATCCGTTGCACAACGCGTACAGGAACAGCGAGCGAGCCAACCGGTGTTTGAGGCTGCCGGTGATGTGGGTGGACTCGTCCTTGAGGTACAGCGCGACGTCGACGCCGTCGCACCAGGCCGACGGAAGCGGATAGCGCAACAGATGAGTGTCGGCGCTGCGCCGGGTGTCGGCCTCGATCAGCCGAACGGCGTTGTCCACCCACTCGCGTGGCTGGCTGCGAGTCGCGCTCGACGGCGCGTCGGTCACCGCACCGAAGCGGTCGGATGGGATTGCCCCACCCGCGTCCCGACGTCACGACCACCGGTCGGCGCCGCCACCAAGGTCAACAGCGTCGCCTCGGGCCTGCAGCAGAACCGCAGCGGCGCGAACGGTGACGTGCCGATGCCCGCCGAGACGTGCAGCGCCATGTTCGCGCCCCAGCGCGAAGCCCCCTTGGCCCGCGAGCGGTCCAGGTCGCAGTTGGTGACGATGGCGCCGTAGAACGGCAGGCACAGCTGGCCGCCGTGGGTATGGCCCGCCATCACCAGCTGATAGCCGTCGGTGGCGAAGCGATCGAGAACCCGGGGCTCGGGAGAGTGCGTGATGCCCAGCCGCAGGTTCGCGGTCGGATCGGCCGCCCCCGCGATGGTCTCGTAGCGGTCGCGCTTGAGGTGCGGGTCGTCCACTCCCGCGGCCGCGATCCGCAGCCCGGCGACGTCGACATCGCGCCGGGTGTGGGTCATGTCGAGCCACCCGCGCTCGGTGAATGCCGCCCGCAGGTCCTGCCACGGCAGCGGCTGCCCGAACGACCGGTGCGACGGTGTTGGTCAGATAGTTGGCCGGGTTCTTCAACCGCGGCCCGAAGTAGTCATTGCTTCCGAACACGAAAACGCCCGGCACCGAAAGCAGGTCACCCAGCGACTGCACGACGGCAGGCACCGCCTTCGCGTGAGCGAGGTTGTCGCCGGTGTTGACCACGAAATCCGGCCGCAGGCCGGCCAGCTCCCGCAGCCAGGCCTGCTTGCGCCGCTGGTTGGGTCGCATGTGGATATCGCTGATGTGCAGAACCCGCAGCGGCGTCGAGCCCGGCGTCAGCACCGGCATGGTGACCTCGCGCGTCACAAACGCATTGCGTTCGATGATCGACGCGTAGCCGATACCGGCGGCGAGCGTGCCGGCGGCCACTGCTGCGGACGTCTTCAGGGTCGAAGCGGCGGGCATGCTTGGCAGCCTACTGCCAAGCACGTGCCCGCACCGCTTCTCACCCGCCGCGCGTTACCCAGACCACACCCGGTTACGGAGGTGGCGGCGGGGCCGGTGGCGGCGGCCCCAGGATCGGAACCGTGATCGGCGGCAGGCCGGGGATCTCGACGACGGTCGAGCCGGCGATTGGCGGAAGACCAGGAATCTGGCCCTCCGGCGGCGGTGGCGGTGGCGGCGGAATGCCGTTGCTGACCTGCAGCGTGATGATCGACCCCGGCACCGTCTGACCCGCGGGTGACGTGCCGACGACCGTGCCGGAGGACGAGGCGCTGTTGACCGAGTTGGCCTGATCGGCGACCTGGAAGCCAGCCTCCCGGATCCGGATACGGGCCAGATCCTGAGCTCATGCCCGAGACGCTCGGCACCTTCGAGCCCGGCGCACCGTCCACGTACCGGGGATCGGTCGGAGGCATAGCGAGACTCGCCGAAGTTCTTCGCGATCGGCTTCATTGCGGTGAACCACGTCCGCGCGGGCTCGTTTCCACCGAACAGATTACCCGTTGCCGCCGCATTGGCGCAACGGGAACGAGCACAGCGCGCCCGGCGCCGTGGAGTCGTCGTAGATGTAGTTGGCGGCGGCATACTGTTGGTGAACCCGAGGAAGCCCGCGGAGCGGCTGGCCTCGGTCGTGCCGGTCTTGCCGGACATCGGGAGACTCCCAGCCGACGGAGCCGGCGGCGACCCGGCGGCTGTGCCTGAGCCGGTGTCGTCCTTGCTCATCGCGTTGGCCAGCGTGTTCGCCAGCCCCTCGGGAACCACCTGTTCACAGGTCTCGGTGGTGACCGAAACTTCCTGACCGCGTGCGGTCGAAGACCTTGTCGATCGGATTCGGCGGGCACCACATGCCGCCGGAGCCAGGGTCGCGGCGACGTTCGACAGTTCGAGCGCGTTGACCTCGATCGGGCCGAGGGTGAACGAGCCGAGGTTCTGCCGTTTGACGAAGTCGGCGAGGCTCTCGTTGCTCTCCGGGTCGTAGTCGCGGGCAGTGCCGGGCAGCGCATAGGACCGCAGGCCCAACTTGATCGCCATGTCGACGGTGCGCTGCACGCCGACCTGCGAAATGAGTTTCGCGAACGCGGTGTTCGGCGAGGTGGCCAGGGCGTCGGTGACGTTCATCGTGCCGCGATAGTTTCGCCGCGTTCTGCACGCACCATGTCGCAGGCGGGCAGCCCTTGGCCCCGCCGCTGCCGAGACCCTTCGCCTCGAAGCGGCCTCGGCGCGTCCAGTTGGGCGCTGATGCCCATGCCCATATCGAGGCCGCGGCGACGGTGAACACCTTGAAGACCGAGCCCGCACCGTCGCCGACGAGTGAAAACGGTTGCGGCTGCATGGTTTCGCCCGCGTCGAGGTTCAGGCCGTAGGTTCGGTTGCTGGCCATCGCCAACACCGGATGGGACTCCTTGCCCGGTTTGATCACGCTCATCACGCTGGCGATGCCGTCGAATGTCGGGACTGGCGATGTCGTTGACCGCGGACTTCGACCGGCGCCTGCACATCGGGGTCGAGTGTCGTCTTGATCAGGTAGCCGCCCCTGGAGACCTGATCCTTGCTGATGCCTGCCTTGGCCAGGTAGTCGAGCACGTAGTCGCAGAAGAACGCCCGATCGCCTGCCGCGATGCAGCCGCGGGGTATTTCCTGCGGCTGCGGCAGGATGCCGAGCGGCTCCTCCTTCGCAGCGCGCAGCGCCTCGGCCTCCTGCGGGATGTTCTCGATCATGGTGTCGAGAACGGTGTTGCGGCGTTCCAGCGCGCCATCGGGGTTGGTGTAGGGGTTCAGCGTGCTTGTGGACTGCACCATGCCCGCCAGCAGCGCGGCCTGCTGCCAGTTCAACTCGGATGCGTTGATGCCGAAGTAGGTCTGCGCGGCGTCCTGAATGCCGAATGCGTTGTTGCCGAACGAGACCAGGTTCAAATAGCGGGTGAGGATGTCCGGCTTGGTGAACGTCTTGTCCAGCGTCAGCGCCATCCGGATCTCGCGCAGCTTGCGGGCAGGCGTGGTCTCGACGGCGGCACGCTTCTCCGCATCGGTCTGCGCGATCACCAGCAGCTGGTAGTTCTTCACGTACTGCTGTTCGATGGTGGAGCCGCCACGGGTGTCGGCGTTTCCGGACATATAGCCCGACAGACCCGTCAGGGTGCCCTTCCAGTCCACACCGTTGTGCTCGGCAAACCGTTTGTCCTCGATCGAGACGATGGCCAGCTTCATCGTGTTCGCAATTTGGTCACCGGGCACCTCGAACCGGCGCTGCGAATAGAGCCAGGCGATGACATTGCCCTTGGCGTCGACCATCGTCGACACCCCGGGCACCTCGCCCTCGACGAGTTGGGCCGAACCGTTAGCAACCACATCCGAGGCCCGGTTCGACATCAGCCCGAAGCCGCCCACGACGGGAAACATCAGTCCGGCGGCCACCACGCTGGCCAACAGGCAACACCACGCCAGCTTGATAACCGTGACCGTCGCCGGCGGTCGATTCGGCGGGCGTTCCGGCATGCCCTACAGACTAGCCAGGTCGGCGCGCAGTCTTCGCTGCCGCGGCAAGATTGCCAGCATAAAGGGGCTTACGGTCCATATTACGAAACGGGCCTGCGGCGAGTCTGGACGGTTGTGCCAAAAAAGGGGCAAACAAACTGTTGCGTAAATACCCTTTGACCACCTAGCTTGTACCTACAGTGCGATTCAGGTAACAAAGACCTGCGCAATGTGGCGTAGATCGCATCAGCGTTCTACACCGAGGGACTGAGCCGTCAAGTAAAGGCGGCTGGACTTAAGGGGAAACGCTGGTGTCGAGCACACGGCCAGTTGCGCGCAGGACAACTACTACCTCTCTTCCCACCAGTTTGGTGCAAGGCGCGGAGGCCGAGGCCCGAATCGCGTGGGTTTCCCAAGCTCGTTGCAGGCAAGCCGACCCCGACGAATTGTTCGTACGCGGCGCGGCCCAGCGCAAAGCCGCTGTGATCTGCAGGCACTGCCCGGTGATCCTCGAATGCGGCGCCGATGCCCTCGACAACCGCGTCGAGTTCGGCGTCTGGGGCGGTATGACGGAGCGTCAGCGCCGCGCACTGCTCAAGCAGCACCCCGAGGTCGTTTCCTGGGCCGACTTCTTCGCCGCCCAGCGCAAACACCGCAGCGCGGTTTAACGCTTCTTACGCCGCTTCAGCCTCGCCGGTGATCTGGTCGGCGATGACGCGAAGCGCCTCCAGGTCCGACACATCGAACGGCAGTGACGGCACGCCGACGATCGACACGTGCGGATTGGCCCCGGTGAACCGCGACAGCAGCCGAACCTCGCGTTTGGCCGTCCCCGCCCGCGCGGCGTGAATCCGCAGCACCGCGGCGGTCAGCGATTCGGGATCCTCGGCGGCCAGCGTGTCGGCGGCCTCTGTGGCCTTGTCGGCGTGCAGCGACGACAACGTCGGGTGGGTCCGGTTGAGGATCAGCCCAGCCAGGGGCATGTGCTCCTGAGAGAGCCGGTCGACGAAGAACGACGCCTCGCGCAGCGCATCGGGCTCCGCCGCAGAGACCACGACGAACTGAGTGCCGCGCCGCTTCAACAGCTCATAGGTGCGGTCGGCCTTCTCGCGGAACCCGCCGAAGGTTGCATCCAGCGACTGCACGAAAGCCGCGGCGTCGGAGAGCATTTGCGAGCCGAGCACCGTTGACAAGCGCCCGCATGGCCAGACCCATCGCCCCAGACACCAGTTTGCCGATCCCGCGGCCGGGGCCCAGCAGCAGCTTCCACAGCCTGCTGTCCATGAAGCCGCCCAACCGTTTCGGCGCGTCAAGGAAGTCCAGCGCGTTGCGCGACGGTGGAGTGTCGACGACCACCAGGTCCCACCGGTCCTCGGCCAGCAGCTGGCCGAGCTTCTCCATCGCCATGTACTCCTGCGTGCCCGCGAGAGAGGTGGCGACGGTCTGATAGAACTGGTTGTCCAAGATCGCTTGTGCGCGTTCGTTTCCCGAGTACTGGATCACCATCTCGTCGAACGTGCGACGCATGTCGAGCATCATCGCGTGCAGCTCGCCGGACACTTCGGGGGCCAGCGGAACCCGCTGCGGGGTGTTGCCGAGGTCCTTGATGCCCAACGCCTGAGCCAGCCTCTTGGCCGGGTCGATGGTCAGCACGACGACCGTGCGGCCGTACTCCGCGGCGCGCAGCGCCATCGCCGCGGCGGTGGTGGTCTTGCCGACACCGCCTGCGCCGCAACACACTACGACGCGATTGGAGGTATCGGACAGGATCGACGCCAGATCCAGGACCGGCGGTGTGGTGCTCATCGACCTGCTCCTTTGGTCCGATTCACTACATTCATCGGACGCCTTGATTGTTGAGCGCTTCTGCAAGCTCGTAGAGGCTGCCGAGATCGACCCCGTCGGGTATGGCGGGCAACTCCAGCCTCGGCACCTTGATCTCGTCGAGTTGCTCGGCGCTCTCCGCCCGCGCGGCGATCCGCGTGGCGTGTTGAATCGCCTCGGTCAGGAGGCCCGCAAAGTCACTGTCGGACAGTGTGATTCCCGTCTTGGTCAGGTCGGCGCGCACCGTGTCGGCGTCGATGTCGCCTTCCGCAGCCTTGGCGAGGGCGTCGGGCGTCAGGTAGGACGGGATGTTGCGGTTGACGATCACACTGCCGATCGGCAGCCCGAGGTTCTGCAGTTCGTCGATCGCCTCCAGCGTCTCCTGCATCGGCAGCGCCTCCAGGAGGGTCACCAGGTGGATCGCGGTCAGATCGGAGTGCAGCACCTTGACGACGCTTTCGGCCTGTGAGTGCACGGGACCGCCCTTGGCCAGATCCGACACCGCCTTGGTGACGTCGAGGAAGCGGGCGATACGTCCGGTCGGCGGTGAATCCACCACGATGGCGTCGTAGACAGGCTGCTTACCCTTCTCCGCGCGGGTGACGATCTCCCTGATCTTGCCGGTGAGCAGCACGTCTCGCAGGCCCGGCGCGATCGTCGTCGCGAACTCGACGGCGCCGATGCGCCGCATGGCGCGGCCGGCCAGCCCCAGGTTGTAGAACATCTCCAGGTACTCGAGAAACGCCGCCTCGATGTCGATCGCCAGCGCGTTGACCGTGCCTCCGCCGTCGGCGGTCGCGATCTTCACTTCCTCGTAGGGCAGTGGCGGAACGTCGAAGAGCTGTGCAATGCCTTGGCGCCCTTCGACTTCGACCAACAGGACCTTACGGCCGCCTGCGGCCAACGCCAGTGCCAGCGAGGCGGCGATGGTCGACTTGCCTGTACCGCCTTTGCCGGTGACGAAGTGCAGCCGCGCCTTGTTCAGGCGAGACGGCCAGCCGACCGGTTTGCGGTCGTTCGCTTCGGTAGCCACCCCTGCATGCTAACCATGCCCTCCCTGCCGCCCGATAAGCTCAGCCACATGAGCGAACCGATCCCGCTGGGAGTACGCCACCGTCCCGCTGCTTACCCATGCCACCAAGCAGATTCTCGATCAGTGGGGTGAGGACGGCTGGGAGCTGGTCTCGGTGCTGCCCGGACCGACCGGCGAGCAACACGTCGCCTACCTGAAGCGACCGAAATGAGCGGCGGCGGCTGGTCTGCCCGGCTCGCTGAGCTGGGCATCGAGTTGCCGCCGGTGGTCAAACCCGTCGCGGCGTACGTGCCCGCGGTCCAAACCGGCAACCTCGTCTACACGGCGGGACAGGTGCCGGTAGTCGCGGGTGAGATGGCGGGAACGGGCAAGGTCGGCGCCGAGATCACCCCGGAGCAGGGCAGGGAGCTGGCGCGGATCTGCGCCCTCAACGCGCTTGCCGCCGTCGACTCGCTCGTCGGCATCGACGCCATCGTCCGCATCGTCAAGGTCGTCGGCTTCGTCGCCTCCGCGCCGGGGTTCGGCGGCCAGCCAGGCGTCGTCAACGGCGCGTCCCTTCTTCTCGGTGACGTGTTCGGCGAATCGGGCGCACACGCGCGGTCGGCGGTCGGAGTGTCCGAGCTGCCGCTGAACGCCCCGGTTGAGGTGGAGTTGATTGTCGAGGTGAAGTGACCTCGACCGTCCAGCATCCCGCCTACGGGTTGTTACGCCCGGTGACCGACACGGCATCGGTGCTGCTGTGCAACAACCCGGGGCTGTTGACGCTGGACGGCACCAACACCTGGGTGCTGCGGGGCGAGGGCAGCGACGAGATGGTGATCGTCGACCCCGGACCCGAGGACGACGAGCACATCGCCAACATCGCCGGCCTCGGCAAGATCCCGCTGGTGCTGATCAGCCACAAACATGAAGACCACACCGGTGCCATCGACAAGATCGTCGACCGCACCGGCGCAGTCGTCCGCGCGGTCGGCAGCGGATTTCTGCGCGGCCTCGGCGGTCCGTTGACCGACGGCGAGGTGATCGACGCCGCCGGGCTGCGGATCACGGTGATGGCGACCCCGGGGCACACCGCCGACTCGCTCTCGTTCGTCCTCGACGACGCCGTGCTCACCGCCGACACCGTGCTCGGTCAGGGCACCACGGTGATCGACGCCGAGGACGGCGCGCTCGGCGAGTACCTGGACTCGCTGCAACGACTGCAGGGTCTCGGCCGCAGGACGGTGCTACCGGGACACGGTCCCGACCTCGACGACCTCGAGGCCGTCACCGCGATGTATTTGGCGCACCGCGAGGAGCGACTCGAGCAGGTCCGCGGCGCGTTACGGGTACTCGGCGACGACGCCACCGCACGCCAGATCGTCGAACACGTCTACACCGACGTCGACGAAAAGCTTTGGGACTACGCGGAATGGAGCGTTCAGGCCCAGCTGGACTACCTGCGCTAGCGGGCGCCGGCGGGCCAGCCGCTCGCTGTCGGAGATCAACACGCTCTTGCCCTCCAGCCGGATCCAGCCGCGGTGGGCGAAATCGGCGAGCGCCTTGTTGACCGTCTCGCGTGACGCACCGACCAGCTGGGCGATCTCCTCCTGGGTGAGGTCGTGGGTCACCCGAAGCGCGCCGCCCTCCTGCGTGCCGAATCGCTGCGCCAACTGCAGCAGCTGCTTGGCCACGCGGCCTGGCACATCGGTGAAGATCAGGTCGGCGAGATTGTTGTTGGTGCGACGCAGGCGGCGGGCCAGCACCCGCAGCAGCTGTTCGGCGATCTCGGGGCGGTCGGCGATCCAGGCCCGCAGTGCGTCGCGGTCCATCGAGACCGCCCGCACCTCGGTGATCGTGGTCGCGCTCGAGGTCCGTGGGCCGGGGTCGAAGATCGACAGCTCGCCGAACATGTCCGACGGGCCCATGATGGTGAGCAGGTTCTCGCGTCCGTCCGGGGACCGGCGGCCGATCTTCACCTTGCCCGAGATGATGATGAACAGCCGATCGCCTGGCTCGCCTTCGGCGAACACGGTGTGCCCCCGCGGGAAGTCGACAGGCTGAAGTTGCTTCGTCAGCGCGGATACGGCGCTCGGCTCGACTCCCTGGAAGATTCCTGCCCTGGCCAGGATCTCGTCCACGTTGCCCCTCTTAAGCTGTTGAGTGATGTGACATGCGCGCGCCGACCTCTAACCGGTTTGCGAGATCAGTCTAGTGGCTGACCATTTCGTGCCTAGCCACGCTACACAGGATTTGCATGCCGAGACGGCTGAAATTCAGGATTGGCGCGGTTGTATGCATACAGCGGCGTTGGCAAATCCGACCACTCGTCATCGGTGATGTATGCCTTGGCTACCTCGGCGTCGGGAACCCGGTCGGAAAGCCGGCGATGCATACCGTCCAATGCTTCCGGCATACCGTCTCGGGCCAGCGTGTGGACGTCGTCGGCCTGAGCCTGCTCCAGAAACTCGGCTACGTCGGTGGCTGAGACGGTGTCGCGGTCAAGCCCCGATTCGATGCGCTGCAGCCCGAAGGTTGCCAGCATCAGCAACCCCGGGATGAATACGACGAGCAACCACGACACAAGCAGGTAGTTAACACGCCGAAGGTCTCGGTGGGATCACGAATTGTCACCGGTCCGCAGTATCAATTGTCGGCGGTCTCAGTACGCTTGCAGCCGTGACCGTTAGTGAGCCTTCGACCGGGAAAACGACGGGGGTCAAGCCGCAGAGGCGGCCCTCTGCGCGAAAGTGGGACTCGGAGACCCACACTGGCCTGGTTCGGCGGGCGCGTCGGATGAATCGCGAACTGGCGCATGCGTTTCCGCACGTGTACTGCGAATTGGACTTCACCAATCCGCTGGAGCTCACGGTGGCCACCATCCTGTCGGCGCAGAGCACCGACAAGGGTGTCAACCTCACCACCCCCGCTTTGTTCGCGAAGTACCGCACCGCCGAGGACTATGCACAGGCAGATCGCACCGAACTCGAAGAAATGGTTCGGCCGACGGGCTTCTACCGCAACAAGGCCAACTCATTGATGCGGCTCGGCCAGGAACTCGTCGAACGCTTCGACGGCGTTGTGCCCGCCACCATGGAGGAACTCGTCACGCTGCCCGGCGTCGGGCGCAAGACCGCCAACGTGATCCTCGGCAACGCGTTCGACATTCCCGGCATCACCGTCGACACCCACTTCGGCAGGCTGGTGCGTCGCTGGCGGTGGACCGAACTGGAGGACCCGGTCAAGGTCGAGCACGCGGTCGGCGAGCTGATCGAGCGCAAGGAGTGGACCCTTCTGAGCCACCGGGTGATCTTCCACGGCCGCCGCGTCTGCCACGCCCGCAAGCCGGCCTGCGGCGTGTGCGTGCTGGCCAAGGACTGCCCGTCCTTCGGGGCGGGGCCGACGGATCCGCTGATCGCCGCACCGCTGGTCAAGGGTCCAGAGACCGAGCACCTGCTGGCGCTGGCCGGGCTGTAGCCGGCCCACCCGCCTGATGAGCACGTCGACCCGATGGACCGTGGTGGTGCTGGCCGTCGTCGTCGCGCTCGGCGCGGGGCTGTGGCTGCAGTTGGATCGCGACTCGTCGGCTGGCGGGTCTGACCGCGCGCAGGCCAGGGAGCAGCGCGACGCCGACACCCCCGAGGCGCTTGCCGAACCGCGCAGGCGCGCCGATCTTGCGCCGTGCCCGGGCGACGGCCGTGGGGACGGGCCGCAGAAGCTGCGGGACATAACGGTCGGATGCGCGGGTGACGGCGCCGACGTCGATGTCGCCAAGGCGCTGGCCGGGCGGACGGTGGTGCTCAACCTGTGGGCGTACTGGTGTGCGCCGTGCGCCGAGGAGCTGCCCGCGATGGCGGAGTATCAGCGACGGGTCGGTCCGGCCGTTTCGGTGGTGACGGTGCACCAGGACGAGAACGAGACGGCCGCGCTGCTGCGGCTCGCCGAGCTGGGCGTACACCTGCCGACGCTGCAGGACGGCAGGCGTTTGATCGCCGCCGCTTTGCAGGTGCCCAACGTGATGCCCGCGACCGTGGTGCTACGGCCGGACGGTAGCGTTGCCGAAATCCTGCCGCGTTCGTTCGCCACTGCCGACGAGATCGCCGCTGCCGTCGATCCACAGATTGGAGTGCCTGGGTGAGCTCGGAGAGCGACCGGAGTCCGCTGACTCCCGCCGCCGCTCCCGCCTGGCTGAAACCGCTGGTCGACAACGCCGGAGCAGTGAAGAAGGCCTATCGCCGCCGGGTGCCCGCCGAACTGCTGGCGATGGTGACCGCCGCCAACGCGAAGGCCGCATTGACCGGCTCGGGCCGTGACGCCGCGGTGCTCGTGCTCTTCTCGGGGCCGCAGGACTCGCCGTCGGGCGGACTGCCCGATGACGCCGATCTGCTGGTGACCGTTCGGGCGTCGACGCTGCGCCACCACGCGGGCCAGGCGGCGTTTCCCGGTGGAGCGGCCGATCCGGGTGACGAGGGCCCGATATACACAGCGCTGCGCGAGGCCAACGAGGAGACCGGCATCGACACCGGCCGGCTGCAGTCCGCTGGCAACGCTGGAGAAGATGTTCATCCCGCCGTCGGGATTCCATGTCGTGCCGGTGCTCGCCTACTCACCGGACCCGGGCCCGGTGGCCGTCGTCGACGAATCCGAGACGGCGATCGTGGCGCGGGTCCCTGTGCGGGCGTTCATCAACCCGGAGAATCGGCTGATGGTTTACCGCAAGGAGAACACGCGGCGCCTCGCCGGGCCTGCCTTCCTGCTGAACCAGATGCTGGTCTGGGGGTTCACTGGCCAGGTGATTTCGGCGATGCTCGACGTGGCGGGATGGGCGCAGCCGTGGAACACCGAAGACGTGCGGGAGTTGGACGAAGCGATGGCCCTTGTCGGTCATGATGGGACCGACGGGGAAGGACAACTATGACGTCGTCGCAGTGGCTCGACATGGCCGTGCTGGGGGTCGCGTTCGTCGCGGCGATCTCGGGATGGCGGTCGGGGGCGCTCGGCTCGTTGCTGTCGTTCATCGGCGTGGTGCTCGGCGCCGTCGCCGGAGTGCTGCTCGCGCCGCACATCGTCACCCACTTCACCGGCACGCGGACGCAGTTGTTCATCACCCTGTTCCTGATCCTCGGGCTTGTGGTGATCGGCGAGATCGCGGGCGTCGTGCTCGGCAGGGCGGTGCGCGGCGCGATCCGCAACCGCACGCTGCGCGCGTTCGACTCGGTGATCGGTGTGGGCGTGATGGTGTTGGCCGTCGCGGTTGTGGCGTATCTGCTTGCGACGCCGCTGACATCGACCAACCAGCCGAACCTGGCAGCCGCGGTGCGCGGATCGAAGGTGCTGAGCCAGGTCGACTCGGTGGCGCCGCCGTGGTTGAAGGCGGTGCCCAACCGTCTCAAGGCGCTGCTGGACACCTCAGGTCTGCCCGATGTGCTTCAGCCGTTCGGTCGCACCCCCATCGCCAACGTGGACGCGCCCGATGCCGCGCTGGCCAACGATCCCGTCGTCGCGAATGTGCGGCCGAGTATCACCAAGATCCGCGGCGTCGCACCTGGCTGCCAAAAGGTCTTGGAGGGAACGGGTTTCGTCGTCGCACCGAACCGGGTGATGTCCAACGCACACGTCGTCGCCGGCGCGGAGACCGTGACGGTCGAGGCCGACGGCCAGACCTACGACGCCACCGTGGTGTCCTACGACCCGGACGCCGACATCTCGATTCTCGACGTGCCGGGCCTGCCGTCGGCCCCGCTGCCCTTCGCGCAGGAGCCCGCGAAGAGCGGCACCGACGCGCTGGTGCTCGGCTATCCCGGCGGCGGCGATTTCCAGGCCACTCCGGCCCGCGTGCGCGAGACGATCGAGCTCAAGGGACCCGACATCTACAAGACCAAGACGGTCGACCGTGAGGTCTACACGATCAGGGGCACTGTGCGGCAAGGCAATTCGGGTGGCCCGATGATCGACCGGCAAGGACAGGTGCTCGGGGTGGTGTTCGGCGCGGCGGTGGACGATGCGGAGACCGGTTTCGTGCTGACCACCCGCGAGGTCGGCCACCAGCTCGGAAGAATCGGTAACACCGCACAGGTCGCCACGGGCGCCTGTGTGAACGCCGCCGCCTGAGCTAGCGCGGATCCAGGAAGCGTGCCAGCTGGTCGTTGACCGCATCGGGCGCTTCCTCGTGGGCGAAGTGCCCCGCCCCTGCGATGGATACGTATCGGCCGTGCGGGGCGTATTGCCGCGTGCGATTCACGGGGTCGGCGAGCACGTAGGGGTCCGCATCGCCGCGCAGGTGCAGCATCGGCACGGTCAGGGGTCGTTTCATCGACCGCATGAAGCGCCTGCCCTCGCTTTTCAGCTGGCTGCGCACCGCCCAGCGCTGGTACTCCAGCGCTGAGTGAGCCGCGGACGGAATCTGGATCGCCTGCCGCATCCACGCGATGGTATCGGAAAAGTCTTCCGAGGCAATCCATTTCGCGCCCGCCCGACTTCGGACCAGGCGTTCCAGCTCGGCCGCGTTGTGCCGCGTCATGAGACCGCTCGGGCCACATCGGCACCTGATAGCGCAGCATCCACGGCAGCAGCGCGCGGCGCTGGTCGCGCTGCGTGAGCGCCGACGCGCGCAGTGCGGCGGGGTGCGGTGAGCTGACGACCGCGATCGCGCGGACCACGCGGGGGTGCAGCACCGATGTCGCCCAGCAGACGAGGCCGCCATCGGCGTGGCCGATCAGCGTCGCCGACGAATGGCCGAGCGCGCGGACCAGGCCTGCGGTGTCGCCGGCCAGCGTCCAGCCGTCGTAACCGCGCGGCGGTTTGTCGCTGCCGCCGTACCCGCGCAGGTCCACCGCGACGACGCGGGCGTTGCGAAGGCCGCGCAGCTGATGGCGCCACGACCACCAGAACGAGCCGAACCCGTGGAGCAGGATCACCAGCGGCCGCTCCGTCGGCTGCTCGGCGGATTCGTCGGCTTTGGGTTCGGCCTCCACCACGTGGAACCGGATGCCATTGGCGTGCACCTCGAGGTGGCGCCACGGACCGTCGATGCGGACGACCGACGTGGCTCCTCCGGTGTCCCGCCGGCCCTCCGTGCCATTACCAGCCGGACGGGTCCGCGGTCGGGTTCGCCGCGGTCTTTCCGTCGGACGCACTGGACCGCCTTGGTCTTGTCGTGACCAGGGGTCAGCGCCTCGGGAATCTCCTTGACCGATTCGATGGTCTTCTGCGGTCCTCGGATGCGCCGCACCTTGAGGTAGCCGAACAATGCGAGCGCGGCGGTGACGACGACCATGAGGCCGAAGACGATGAGGAACGCCACCCACCGCCACAGCCACGTGTCGAGGAGCTCGGCGAGGAAGAAGAAGAAAAAGAACGTCGAGTAGAAGAGCACGACGAGCGCGAGGATGAAGAAGACGCTGCCGGTGAGGCCCTTCTTGACGTCGCGGGTGATCTCCGCCTTCGCCAGTTCCACCTCGGCGCGCACCAGCGTCGACACCTGTGACGTCGCGTCTTTTACGAGGTCACCGATCGACGGGTCGGGCTTGGGGGCGTGCGGATCGACAAGCGGTATCGAGGTCACGGTGGTCGGTACGCCATTCTTCCGGTCGCCACTGCTCACGGACGGTCCTCCCGATTTCGTTGTCACTTCGAAATCATGTTGCCACGTAGCGCGTGGGTAGACGATTCCGCCGCAACGATAGACTGGGCGCAGGAGTCGAGTAGGTGGTCGGGACGTTTATGGGGGATGGGTTTTTGAGGACCGGACACCGCTGGCTCCTGCGTTTGGCCGCTGCGATGGTGGCGGTGGTCGCCGTACTGGCAGTCGTCACACCAATGGCAAATGCCGATGATCCGGTGCCGCTTGGCGGCGGGTCCGGCCTGGTCGTCAACGGCGACACACTGTGCACGCTGACCTCCATCGGCAACGACGAGCGCGGCAACCTGATCGGCTTCACGTCCGCTCACTGCGGCGGACCGGGCGCTCAGGTGGGCGCTGAGGGGGCAGAGGGCAGCGGTGTGCTCGGCACCATGGTGGCAGGCAACGACGCGCTCGACTACGCGGTGATCCAGTTCGACCCGCAGAAGGTCGCGCCGACGAACAACGTCGACAACTTCCAGATCGACGGCCTCGGCCCCGACCCCGTGACCGGAGACGTCGCGTGCAAGCTCGGGCGCACCACCGGTTACTCGTGTGGCGTCGTGTGGGGCCCCGGCCAGGAGCCGGGCACGATCGTCAGCCAGGTCTGTGGTCAGCCAGGCGACTCCGGGGCGCCGGTGACGGTCAACAACCGCCTGGTGGGCATGATCCACGGCGCGTTCGCCGAAGACCTGCCGACCTGCGTCGTCAAGTTCATCCCGTTGCACACCCCGGCCGTCGCGATGTCGATCAACACGCAGCTCGCCGACATCGTCGCCAAGAGCAGGCCCGGTTCGGGATTCGTACCCGTCGGGGCGGCGCCAGCGGTGTAGCGCGCTACTTGCTCGCTTTGATCGCCTCGAACACGGAGGGATCCACCAGCGTCGAGGTGTCACCGAGTTCGCGTCCCTCGGCGACGTCGCGCAGCAGCCGCCGCATGATCTTGCCGCTGCGTGTCTTCGGAAGCTCAGGAACGACGTGAATCTCGCGCGGCCGCGCGATCTTTCCGATTTCCTTGGCCACCTGCTCGCGCAGCTCATCAACCATGCTCTCGTTGTCAGGTGTGTTCGCCCGCAAGATGACGAACGCGCAGATGCCCTGGCCGGTGGCCTCGTCGTTCGCGCCGACGACGGCAGCCTCCGCCACCCCGGAGTGGCCGACCAGAGCCGACTCGACTTCCGCGGTCGAGATCCGGTGGCCAGAAACGTTCATCACGTCATCGATGCGGCCGAGCACCCAGATGTCGCCGTCGGAGTCGACGCGCGCGCCATCGCCCGCGAAGTACCAGCCCTGCTTGCCGTAGCGCGACCAGTACGTCTCCTTGTAGCGCTCGGGATCACCCCAGATGCCGCGAAGCATCGACGGCCACGGCTCATCGAGCACCAGATAGCCCGTCACGTGCTCGGCTTCGTCGGCGCCCGGCACCAGCTCCTTGCCGTCCTCGTCGACGATCTTCGCCGAGATACCCGGCAACGGTGCCATCGCGGAACCGGGCTTCGTCGCCGTCACGCCGGGCAGCGGTGAGATCATGATTGCGCCGGTCTCCGTCTGCCACCAGGTGTCGACGATCGGAGTTCGATTGCCGCCGAAGGCATCCCGGTACCAGCGCCATGCCTCGGGGTTGATCGGCTCGCCGACGGATCCCAGTAGGCGCAAGCTGGACAGGTCATGGGCGTCGGGAATCTCGCGACCCCACTTCATGAACATCCGGATCAGCGTTGGCGCGGTGTAATAGATTGTCACACCGTACTTTTCGATGACCTCGAAATGACGGTGCTCGTTGGGCGAGTTCGGCGTGCCCTCGTAGACCACCTGGGTGACGCCGTTGGACAGCGGCCCGTAGACGATGTAGGTGTGACCGGTGACCCAGCCGATATCCGCTGTGCACCAATAGACGTCGGTCTCTGGTTTGACGTCGAACACGTAATGGTGGGTATAGGACGCCTGCGTCAGATAGCCGCCCGAGGTGTGCATGATGCCCTTGGGCTTTCCCGTGGTGCCCGAGGTGTAGAGCAGAAACAGCGGGTGCTCGGAGTCGAACGCCTCAGGGGTGTGCTCGGGTGACGCGCTGTCGACGGTGTCGTGCCACCACAGGTCGCGGCCCTCGGTCCACGGCGTGTCGATCCCGGTGCGGCGCACCACGAGAACGTGCTCCACGGACTTCTGCCCGTCGACCGCCTCATCGACGGCCTCCTTGAGCGACGCCGCTTTCCCGCGCCGGTACTGGCCGTCGGCGGTGATCACCAACTTGGCCTCGGCATCCTCGATGCGGGCCGAGAGCGCCGACGACGAGAAGCCGGCGAAGACGACCGAGTGCAGCACGCCGAGGCGTGCGCATGCCAGCATCGCCACGATGGCCTCGGGCAGCATCGGCATGTAGATCGCCACCCGATCGCCGGCGACCAGGCCGAGGTCGGTCAGCGCGTTGGCCGCCTTGGACACCTCCGCGAGCAGTTCGGAGTAGGTGATCTCACGGCTGTCGTCCTTGGGCTCGCCCTCCCAGCGGATCGCTACCCGGTCCCCGTTGCCCGCCTCGACGTGTCGGTCGACGCAGTTGTAGGCGACGTTGAGCTTGCCGCCGACGAACCATTTCGCAACGGGGGCTTCCGACCAGTCGAGGACATCGTCGAACGGTGTGTCCCAGGACAGTCGGTTGGCTTGTTTCGCCCAGAATGTCAGGCGGTCTTTTTCGGCCTCGGCGTACAGCTCGGCGGTCGCGTTGGCCTGCGCTGCGAAGTCGTCGGCTGGTGGATACGTTGATGGGCCTTCGGCGTGGGATTGCGGCATATCTGTGAGCCTAGTCACCCGATGGTTGCATCGACGTTGCCTTGTTTACGCATCCCAAAGGGGTACCCACTCGCGCGCCACTAGCCTTGCCCGAATGACGTCGCACCCCTTGGCACCGCTGGTCGAGCTGCCCGGTGTCGCGGCAGCAGGCGACGAGGCCCGCGAGGCGCTCGGCAAGGCGCACCGCCACCGCACCAACCTGCGGGGCTGGCCTGCCACGGCGGCGGAGGCCGCGCTGCGCGCGGCCAGAGCGTCCGCCGTCCTCGACGGAGGCTCGATGCAGGTGCCCGACAGCGGTGAGCCCGATCCGGTGCTCGCGGGAGCACTTCGAGTGTCGGAGGCGCTCGAGGGCGGCGCGACGGCGCTCGTCGGGGTGTGGCAGAAGGCACCCAGTCAGGCGCTGGCGCGGCTGCATGCTCTTGCCGCAGCTGACCTTGTCGCCGACGACCGGCTCGGGCGCCCGCGCGCCGACGCAGGCGTCGTGCCACGGCTGGCGATGCTGATCGAACTGATCACCGGCAAATCCGACGTGCCCGCAACGGTGCTGGCCGCCGTCGCCCACGGAGAGCTGCTGACGCTGGCCCCGTTCGGCACTGCCGACGGGGTCGTCGCTCGGGGGGTTTCGCGACTGGTGACGATCGCCAGCGGGTTGGATCCGCACGGTCTCGGCGTTCCAGAGGTGTTCTGGATGCGGCGTTCCGGTGATTACCGTGCCGCTGCCCGCGGATTCGCATCCGGGACGCCCGACGGTCTTGCCGCGTGGCTGGTGTTCAGCGGCGAGGCGCTTCGCGCAGGAGCGAGGGAGGCGCTCTCGATCGCCGAAGGCGCATCGAAGTAGTTCCAGCAAAGCGAAAGCGGGCGACGTTCCGAAACTCGTTCGGCTCGCCGCCCGCTAGCACGGACTCCGGTTACCAAGCGTGCTGGTCAGGTGTGCGTGGGTGGCCTCGGCGTCTTGACGATGCGCTACGGCTGCAACCCCACCCAAGGGGCCGTCGTGGTCGTCCGCTCTTCGCAATTACGCAGGCCCGCAACACTTTTGCCTATATCGCGGCTTTAGCTCCGCGTGGGTGCCGGGATCCGTGCTGGGTAGCCTGTCGCGGGAGATCGAGCCTTCTCTTCCGGCTCGAGCTTGGCCTTGCAGGCTTCCGTGGTTCCTTTGTACTCCGTGACCCCGGTCACAGCAAGAGCGAATCGCCCGTGAAATTCGATCGTTACCGACGACGCGTCAGCTACTACAAGAAGTCGGACTCAGAATGCGAACCGGCGCAGCAGTGAGTACGTCAGCGCGCCGGCCAACAAAGCGGTGAGGCCGACGGCCGCAGTGGTGGCGACGGCGGCGCCGGACGGGGTCGGAAGACGGTCGCGAAGCGGCACCGGCCGCGAGAACGTCAGCACCGGCCAGCCGCGCGCGACGGCCTCTTTGCGCAACCCGCGGTCGGGGTTCACCACGGTCGGGTGACCGACCGCTTCGAGCATCGGCAGATCGGTGACCGAGTCGGAATAGGCGTAACAGTGCTCGAGCGCATACCCCTCGGTGGCGGCGAGTTCGCGGATTGCCTCGGCCTTGCCCTCACCGAAGCAGTAGTAGGCCACCTCGCCGGTGTACTTGCCGTCCTCGACGACCATCCGGGTGGCCATCGCGTGGGTGGCGCCGAGTGCCTTGGCGATCGGGCCGACGACCTCCTCGCCGGAGGCCGAGACGACGACGACGTCGCGTCCGCACAGCTTGTGATCGGCGATCAGATTGGCCGCCTCGGCGAAGACCAGTGGGTCGACGATGTCGTGCAGCGTCTCGCCGACGATCGACTTGACCTGTTCGACGTCCCACCCTGCGCACATATTGGTGACGTAATTGCGCATGCGGTCCATCTGGTCGTGGTCGGCACCCGACATCAGGAAGAAGAACTGGGCGTAGGTGGACTTGAGTACGGCGCGTCTGTTAATTAGCCCTTGGTCGAAGAAGGGTTTGCTGAAAGCCAGCGTGCTGGACTTCGCAATTACCGTCTTATCGAGGTCGAAGAAGGCCGCCGTGCGAACTGGCTGCCCGGGTTTCGGCATCGATTCTCCTACGTCACCCGCCGCCGCCGCCGGGTCGGTTGCGGTCACGACGCCCAGCATAGGGCGCAACTAACGGCCGTAACCGACCAAGCGACCAAAATGGCAGTTCACGACAGGTGCCGATGCCCGCACTTCCGCGACGACACCGGGTGCTTTCCGGGGCAAGCAGTACTTGCGCCTCTCGGGCTTTGCGTGTGTATAGTGAGGATTACTCGGCTTATGCCGGGTGTGCATCAGCCCGACCCCCCGGGGCTGATACACGACGACCTCCGCCTCCTCCCCCCTGGCGGGGGTCGTCCCTTTTTCGGAGCCTTTTCGTTGGCCGGATAAGTGGGGAAGTCCCGCTAAGTTGCGGAATCCTATTTTCGATGCGTGGGTTGGAACACGTTCTATCCACAGTTGTGGCGCCGTCCACAGATTGCGAAATGGCTCTGGCCGCCGGTCGGATCGCACCCGCACTCTGGGCTGATGAAGGCAGGCAACGGCGTCCTCGCAATGGTCGCTGAAACGGCGATGCGCGACGCGGTCGACCGTGTTGCCGCGGCGGTCGGGGTAGCCGTCGTGCACGTTGCGCAGCCGCCCAATCGGCAGGCCTGGACCGGCGCATCGGCGGTGCTGCTCGACGGTGCGGGGGCGGCCTGCTGTTCGGACAACCGACTGCCTCGGCGCGCTCACGTAGTGATGCTCGGCGCGGGTGAGCCGGGCGCGGCCGACTGGCAGACCGCGGTCGCCGTCGGCGCTGCGCACGTGATGACGCTGCCCGCCGACGAGGCAAAACTTGTCGCAGCGCTTGTCAGACGCCGCCGCGTCCGGCAGTGATGCCGAGCGTGGTGGCGCGGTCGTCGCGGTGATGGGAGGACGCGGTGGTGCCGGGGCGTCGGTATTCGCCGTCGCACTCGCGCTTTCGGCACGCGATGCGCTCCTTGTCGACGCGGATCCGTGGAGCGGCGGAATCGACCTGGTGCTCGGCACCGAGGACAAACCGGGGTTGCGGTGGCCCGACCTTGCGTTGGAGCACGGCCGGTTGGACTTCGCGGCGTTGCGGCAGGCGCTGCCCCGGCTGAACGGGATAAGCGTGTTGTCGAGTGTGCGCGCGGGCAACGATGTCGAGGCCGGGCCGCTGGCCGCGGTGATCGACGCGGGGCGACGTGGGGGTGCCACCCTGATCTGCGATCTGCCGCGCCGACTGACGCGGTCGGCCGAATTAGCTGTCGATGCAGCGGATCTGGTGATCATCGTCGCGACGGCCGATGTCGGGAGCTGCGCCGCGACGCCGGCCGTCGCAGCGCAGCTCGTCGCGATCAACCCGAACGTCGGTCTCGTGGTGCGTGGGCCGTCGCCCGCCGGACTGCGCTCGGTGGACGTGGCGCGCATCGTCGACCTGCCCCTGTTGGCGCACGATGCGGGCGCAGGCCAATCTCGCAGGAATGCTGGAACGTGGCGGTCTGCGGATCGGCCATCGCTCGCCGCTCGCCACCGCCGCGCGACAGGTTCTGTCGGTGTTGGCGGCGCATCCGTCGGCGGTAAGCGCATGAGCGAGTCGTTGATCGACCGGGTCCGCGAGCGGCTCGCGGCCGAATCGGCGCCGCTTCGGCCGACCGTCGTCGCCGCGGCGATCCGCGCCGAGTCGGGAGGAGTGCTCGGCGATACCGAGGTGCTGAGCAACCTGCGGATGCTGCAGACCGAGCTCACGGGCGTCGGCATCCTCGAGCCGCTGCTGCGCGCGGAAGGCACTACGGACGTCTTGGTCACGGCGCCCGACGCCGTGTGGGTCGACGACGGAAACGGGTTGCGGCGCACTTCTATCCGGTTTGCCGACGAGGATGCGGTGCGGCGGCTGGCCCAGCGGCTCGCGTTGAGCGTGGGGCGCAGGCTGGACGAGGCGCAACCGTGGGTCGACGGCCAGCTGACCGGCGTGACGGCGGACCAGTCCACTGTTCGGTTGCATGCGGTGCTCGCGCCGATCGCGTCGGGGGGCACCTGTCTGTCGCTTCGGGTACTGCGACCGGCGACACAGGACCTCGCGATGCTCACCCGGTCCGGGGCCATAGCCGCGGACGCCGTTGCGCTACTCGACAAGATCATCGCCGCGCGGCTGGCGTTTCTGGTCTCCGGTGGTACCGGCGCGGGAAAGACGACGCTGCTGTCCGCCGCGCTCGGTGCGGTCTCGCCCGGCGAGCGCATCATCTGCGTGGAGGATGCCGCCGAGTTGGAGCCGCAACATCCACACCTGGTGAAGCTCGTCGCGCGGTGCGCGAATGTCGAAGGGGTAGGCGAGATCACCGTGCGAGACCTGGTGCGGCAGGCGTTGCGGATGCGACCCGACCGCATCGTCGTCGGCGAAGTGCGCGGCGCCGAGGTCGTCGATCTGCTGGCCGCTCTCAACACCGGCCACGACGGCGGTGCGGGGACCGTGCACGCGAACAACCCTGCCGAGGTGCCCGCCCGCCTCGAGGCGCTCGCTGCGCTCGGTGGCCTTGACCGCTTCGCGTTGCACAGCCAACTCGCCGCCGCGGTGCAGGTGCTACTGCACGTCGGCCGGGACCGCGATGGTAATCGACGGCTCAGCGAGATCGCGGTGCTGAGGCGGGATGAGGGCGGTCTGGTTCGGGTGGCGACGGCCTGGCATGCGGATCACGGGTTACGCAGCGGCGCAGAGGAACTGAACGCGATGCTGGACGGACGGAGCGCGGCGTGACGGTGGCGAGCCTCGCGTTGGCGTTGGCGATCGTTGTCGCACCGTCCCGACATCGGATGGCAGGAGTGAAGGCATCTCGTGCGCCGGTTGCCCGCCGCGGTGGTCCTGGTGGCACTGGTAACTGCGGTGGGGGTGATGCTGCCGATCACGGCCGCGGTCGCCGGCCGCCATCCTTCTCGGGACGCTGCTCCTGCGCCGCCGACGGTCCACCTCTCGACGCGCCCGCGCCGTCGAAGCATCCGCACTGCAGAGTGCGTTGGACGTGTTGGTCGGCGAACTGCGGATAGGCGCACATCCGGTAGCCGCGTTCGAAGTCGCGGCCGGTGAGGTCGACGGACCCGTCGCGGGAAGTCTGCGAGCCGTCGCCGCACGCGCCCGGTTGGGTGCCGACGTCGCAGCAGGGCTTCGAAGCTTCGCCGAGTCGTCGCTGATGCCAGGGCATTGGGAGCGGTTGGCGCTGTTCTGGCGACTCGCGCAGGCCCACGGGCTCGCGATCGCGACATTGATGCGTGCCGCGCACCGCGACATCGTCGAGCGAGAACGGTTCTCGGCACGCGTCGACGCCGGAATGGCGGGCGCCCGCGCCACCGCCGCCGTGCTTGCCGGGCTGCCCGTGCTCGGCATCGGTCTCGGGCAGCTCATCGGCGCAGACCCGTTGCGATTCCTGCTGTCCGGCGGTGCGGGCGGCTGGCTGCTGGTCGCCGGCGTGATGCTCGCCTGCTGCGGGCTGCTGTGGTCGGACCTCATCACGGGGCGGGCGCTGACGTGATTCCATCCTGTCTGTTGGCTGTCGCGCTGCTAGTTGCCGGCGCACCGGTGCGGGTTCGCGGGCGCACGGCAGTCGGCGGTCGCACGACATCTGCTGCGCCGCGCAGGGACTCGGACGCGCTCGCCGTCGCGTCCACCTTCGATGTGTTCGCTGCGTGCCTGACGTCGGGCATGGCGGTGTCGTCGGCGGCCGCAGCGGCCGCACCGTCGGCACCCGTCCAGCTTGCGAGGGTGCTCGAACGTGCCGCCGACATGTTGGCGCTCGGCGCGGATCCCGCTGCGGCATGGTCGAATACGGGCCTGTCGCTCGACGGGCACGGCGAGGCTCTTCTCCGGCTCGCGCGCCGGTCGGCGATGTCAGGAGCCGCGCTCGCCCGAGGCGTCGCGGACCTGGCCGACCAGTCGCGCCATGATGCGGCATCGGCGGCAGATGCAAAGGCGCAGCGCGCCTCGGTGCTGATCGCAGGCCCGCTCGGGTTGTGCTACCTGCCCGCGTTCGTGTGCCTCGGCATCGTCCCGATCGTCGCCGGCCTGGCAGGCGACGTGCTGCGATCGGGCCTCGCGTGAAGGCCCGCAGACTGTCCGATAAACCGATGGAAAGGAAAACCCATGCTGGAGAGCGAAGATTCGCGAGACAAAGGCGCGGATGATGCTGTTGTTGGTCGACGACAGCGGCATGTCGACCGTGGAGTACGCGATCGGCACGATCGCCGCCGCGGCATTCGGTGCGATTCTCTATACGGTCGTCACAGGGGATTCGATCGTCAGCGCGCTGACGAACATCATCAACCGGGCGCTCAACACCAACGCCTGACCGGTGATCGCGGCGCTGTCACGGTCGAGGCCGCGTTCGGCATCGCCGCACTGGTGGCGGTTCTGGTGTTGTGCGTCGCGGGTCTCACCGCGATGTCGATGCAGGTGCGGTGTATCGACGCCGCCAGGGAGGCGGCCCGCCTCGCGGCGCGCGGCGACGACACGGCCGCTGCGCGGACGGGCCGCGACATCGCTCCCGTCGATGCGGGTCTCGACATTCGCAGGGACGGCGGTCTCGTCGTGGCGACTGTCACGGCTCGCTCGATTCTCCTGCCGGGCATCGATATACGAGCGAGTGCAGTCGCGGCGGTCGAGCCGACTGCGTGACGACACGGGCTCGGCGACGCTGATCGCCGTCGCGATGATGGCGGTGCTGGTGGCCTTCACTGTCGGCGGGTTCTACCTGGCGTCGGCCGTGGTCAGTCGTCATCGCGCGCAGTCAGCCGCCGACCTCTCCGCGTTGGCGGCGGCGGCGAGCCTGGCCCACGGTGTCGAGGCGGCGTGTAGCCAGGCGGCGGCGATCGCAAGCTCGATGAACGTGGCCGTCGCCGAATGCACGGTCGACGGCCTCGACGTCGTCATCACGATCCAGGTCGGGAAGGCGCGCGCCGCCGCTCGTGCAGGGCCGGCCTGAAACCGCGTCGTCGCCGGGGGCGGTGCGATATGACTGAGCCATGGCCAGTTCAGCCGCTCCACCCACTGCGTTCCGGTTCCCGAACGCAAACGGTCGGCGCACCCGGCTGCGGCGGCTGGTGAAACGGCTCACCCGCGCGGATCTGTTCCCGTCCGACGCCGTCGCGAGGGCATTCGTCGACGGGCTCAACGTGGGCGACCCGGTCGCGGAACGCTTCGTCGCCGAGACCTACCACGGAGAACTCGGCGCCCGTCAAGCTCGGGACCTCGTCGAGAAGGCGCAGCGCGAGGGCATCGACAATGTGCCCGAGGCGCCGGAATCCATGCGTGTGCTCTTCGACGAGTTCGAGCAACTGCCCGACTGGGTCGACCCTGATCTGGTGGAAGAGGGCGCCGCCGTCTGGCGCCGCTGGGCGTATGCGCTTGGCGCACTCGGCAACGCAGGCACCAATGACACCTACACAGAAGGCTGGCTCGCTGTGCCGCTTTCACTGTCGGGTGGCTACGCGGGTCAGCGGGCACTGCACCGCTACCTCGAAACGTCGCGGTGGTGGATAGAAGTCTGTCGACCTGGCGCCATCCTCACGCCAGGATCTCCTGGCCGCAACATCTCTCTACATGTACGCGTCATGCACGTCAGCGTGCGCGACCGGGTGCGGCAGCACGCGGAGTGGGACGCCGAGCGCTGGGGTCTGCCGATCAGCCAGTCCGCCATGCTGCTGACCCTGCTCGGCGGCAGCGTCGCTCCGGCGTTCGGGCTGTTCCTTCTCGGGCATCTCACCTCACCGCGCGAGATGCGGGCCGTGCTGCATTTCAACCGCTACTGCGGCCACCTCGTCGGCGTGCGCTGTGACGGCTACTTTCCCGAGACGATCGGTGACGCCTGGCGCATTCTGTTCATGGCCGACGCGGCGCGCAGCTACGACAGCGGCGAAAGCGGCACCGAACTCGTGGAATCCTTCGTGCCCGCCTTCGCGCCTGCGGCGTCGCAAAGCGGCATGGCACGGCTTCGCGCCGAGTATCACTATCGCGTCCAAGCCGGCTATCTGGGCCTGTACATGTTGCCGTGGAATCGCCGGAGGTACCGACTGCCGTCCGCGCTGCCGGGAATCACGTTGCTGCTGTTGCGATCTCCACTCATCGTTGTGATGGAGTTGATCCGGCGCGCGTCGCCAGGTGTGGACCGTCGTTGGCAGCAGGCCAACGTCCGGCGGTGGGACGCCTGGTTGAAGTGGCAATCCGCAGGGAAGGCGGCGGGGTTCGAAGCCGCAGTTCCACTGCGACGCTGACGACCGGGGCTAGTCGCCCCTGTCCTTCTTGCGCTTGTCCTTCTTGCGCTTCTTGCCTTTTCGCGACTTCTTCTCCGTCGACGGCTCTTCGTCGCCGTCTTCGTCGTCATCGGCGAAATGCACCAGCTCCAACTCGGTTTCGGTCGGAAGGCGCAGCGCCAGCAGCGCGGCGAAGGTGCCCGGCTCCAGCTCGAAGCGGTTGATCGTCATGTGCACCGGCGTCCAGCCACCGTCGTTCGCGCGCAATCGCAGCACAGCGCTGGTGGACCCGTTGGAGAACTCCAGTGTCATTCGAGCCATGTGGATGGCGTCGGCGGGGTTGACCGACTGCTCGCCCTTCTCCCGCGCGTGCCAGTCGAAGAAGGGCGCAGGCGGGTCGAGCCACTTCAGCAGTCTCCAGTTGACCGGATCGACGATCGCACGGTGAACGCCAGGACTCGCCAGCCCGTCGAGGATGCGTTGCGCGAGGTGGTCGGGCGGCAGCGACGGACCGTCCGGCTCGGCCCGCCAGTTCATCGCGCGACAGATGAGCCTCTCGCTGCCGTCGTCGTCCGTCTCCGGGTTTGCGCGGGCGACGAAACCGACGGTTATCGTTTCGCCGTTGTGGTCGGTGACCGACCACGTGCTGCACATCTTCATGCCGCGCTCCGCCTTGATCGCCATCGAGAGCACCTTGGTCTCGCTGGCGTTGAGGGCGCGCATCGGTAGGTCTTCGGCGAATGTCCGGCCGTGCGTCGCCTCGGTCGACGGATCGCGGCCGCTGTTGTAGATCGACTCGGGTGTGTCGGTGGCGACCCCCGCGGTGAGGTCCCATTTCAGCGGCCCAGGGATCAATCGCTCCGGCGGCTCCATGTCGAGTGGGCCGATCCATATGTGCACACCGTGCACTCGCCCATCCGACATCACCACGGGTTCGGTACGGATTACGCGGTCGTTCCTCGGCGTGATGGTGCTCATCGCTTCTGTTGCCCGCACAGCCTCGGATATCGCGGTCTGAATCGCCATCAGGTCAGGACTTCGTCGAAGAAATACGCTGATCGGGATGAGATTCTTGGTCTGACGCCCGTCGGCGACCACAGCCGGCTCGCTGCCAAGCGTCTCCACGAGCAGCCAGTCGTGGCTCATTGCGCAAGATCTTACCGGCCTGCGGTTTACGGAAGTCTAGGTGAAGTGAAGCTACGAAATCCGCAGGTTCGTGGTATAGACCACTAATTTGACGGTCCCGCAAATGAATACGGAAGTTGCCAATAGTGCTCCGACGAGGTAATTTACGTCTGCGCCTAACAGGTCGAGGCAACATACGGATTACGTTGTACTCCGCGTCGTCTCAACCGCCTGGCGCTCGGCGTGCCCAGGACCGGCACCGTCGATTGCTCGTCCACGGGGGCGGCCGTCGAGGGGTCGGCCGTCGCCGTGGTTTCACATCTTCTGACGCCCCAATTCGCGCAGCACCAGTCGCAGCACGCGAACGGCGCCGACCTTGTCGAGTGGGTCATTCCCGTTTCCGCATTTCGGCGATTGCACACACGATGGACAGCCGAGCGGACACTCGCACGCCTCGATCGCGTCGGCAGTCGCGCCCCACCACGTCGCGATCTGCTCGAAACCGCGGTCGGCGAATCCGGCACCGCCAGGGAAACCGTCGTAGACGAATATCGTCGGCAGACCGTCCACCGGCCCCACCGCAGTCGACAAGCCGCCGATGTCGCCGCGATCGCAACTGGCGATCAACGGCAGTAGTCCGATCGCCGCATGCTCGGCGGCATGCAGCGAACCCGGAATCCGCAGCGCTTCGACGCCGCTGTCCTGCAACGCTTCCGGGGTGATCGTGCACATGACCGCCTTGGTCTCCAGCGTGCGTGTCGGCATGTCGAGTTCGACGAAATCGATCACCTCGCCGGCTCCGCTCACGGCGCAGATAGCCGATCACCGTGTTGCTCACCGAAACCGGAACCAGGCCGACGGTGATCGGCCCGTACGTGTTCCGCTCGCCCGGTCCGGTCACCGCGATGTCGGTGAGCTCACGCGCGAACGTCGTATAGCCGGGGTCGTCGGCGTGCACGAATGCCACGCCGTCCTCGAAGTCCAGAGAGTCCACCATGAACGACTCGCCCTGGTGCAGATAGACCGCACCGGGATGAACGGTCGCCGGCGCGCGACCCACGTCGGCGCTGCCGAGCAGCCGACCGGTCTCGGTCTCCAGGATCGCGATCTGTCCGCCCGACGACCCGCGGATGTCGACGGCGGGATGCGGGTCGACGCCGGGGCTTGGGAAGTACCCGCTCGGTCTGCGCCGCAGCAGCCCGTCGTCGACGAGTGTTTCCGCGACCGCCTCTGCGTTCCACGCGCGCACCTCCGCGTCGGTCAGAGGCAGCTCCGTTGCGGCGCACAGCAGCTGCGGGCCGAGCACATAGGGGTTCGCGGGGTCGATGACGACCCGCTCGATCGGCTTGTCCAGCAACGCTTCCGGATGGTGCACGAGATAGGTGTCCAATGGGTCGTCGCGGGCGATCAGCACGATCAGTGCGCCCTGCCCGCGTCGGCCGGATCGTCCGGCCTGCTGCCAGAACGACGTCACGGTCCCGGGGAAGCCGGCAAGCACGACGGCGTCGAGTCCTGCGATGTCGACGCCGAGTTCGAGGGCGTTGGTGCTGGCGAGACCCCGTAGATCGCCTTCGGCGAGTGCGCGTTCCAGTTCACGACGGTCTTCGGCGAGATAGCCGGCGCGGTACGACGCGACTCGGCCCGCCAGATCGGGTGCGACGTCCTCCAGTCGGGCGCGGGCACCCAGCGCGGTGAGTTCGGCGCCACGGCGCGACCGGACGAAGGTCAGCGTGCGCGCACCTTCGGCGATCAGATCAGCCATCACCCTGGCCGCCTCGGCTCCCGCGGAACGCCGCACCGGCGCGCCGTTCTCGCCGACCAGATCGGTGCGCAACGCGGGCTCCCACAGTGCGACGGTGCGCGCTCCATGCGGCGAGCCGTCCTCGGTCACCTCGAGCACGGTCTGGCCGATCAGCTCGGAGGCAGTGGCCGCTGGTGAGGCGGTCGTCGCGCTGGCGAATATCACCGTCGGCGAAGCGGAATAGCGTGCGCACAAGCGCAGAAGGCGACGCAACACCATCGCCACATTGGATCCGAAAACGCCTCGGTAGTAATGACATTCGTCGACGACGATGTAGCGAAGGTTGCGCAGGAACACCGCCCACCTGGCGTGGTTCCGCAATAGCGACAGGTGGATCATGTCGGGGTTGGAGAAGATCCAGCGCGACCGCTCGCGGGCGAATCGCCTTACCTCGCTCGGGCTGTCGCCGTCGTAGGCGCTCGGCGCGACGGTGCCCAACGCGCTCACCGCGTCGGTCAGAGTGCCTGTGCGGTACGCAGCTGGTCGTGACCGAGCGCCTTCGTCGGAGACAGATACAGCGCACGCGCGCGGGGGTCGGTCGCGCATGCGGTGAGGATCGGTAACTGGTAAGCCAGCGACTTGCCCGACGCGGTGCCGGTGCTGAGCACGACGTGACGGCCGTCGTGTGCGAGATCGGCGGCCTGGAACTGATGCGACCACGGCGCGGTGATTCCGCGATCATTGAACGCCCGCACCACATCCGGGTCGGCCCAATGTGGCCACGCCTGGGGCCGCGCCTGTCGCGGTGGGAGGTCGGCGACATGGCGTAGCGGTTTCTCCTCCGGATCGGTGCCGTTGACCGCGCAGGCGAGCAGCTCGCGGCCGAAATCCGACATCGTCTGCCCTCCTGCGAATGAATTGTTCCCTAGTTGCCCTGACAAGACTGTCGCTGGAGCTTGGACCATGATTGACTATGGGCGGTCGCAGCTTCTGTGTTCGTGTATATGCACTCGCAGGATCGACGTTGCGGTCGCGGTCCCTGCGAGGGTTGTAGGTCGGGTCAAGTTCCGGCGACACACGCGTTGGTATGGCGGTCGGAACGGGCCCGGGACGCCGGAAGTCGGTGGACCGCACCCGGTAAGAAGAGAAGGAAGATCGAAAGATGCCACAGGGAACTGTGAAGTGGTTCAACGCGGAGAAGGGCTTCGGCTTTATCGCTCCCGAGGACGGCTCCGCCGACGTGTTTGTCCACTACACGGAAATTCAGGGATCCGGCTTCCGGACTCTCGAGGAGAACCAGAAAGTCGAGTTCGAGGTCGGTCAGAGCCCCAAGGGCCCGCAGGCAACCGGCGTTCGGTCCATCTGAGCAAACGAACTGACGAATTTCCCCCCGCACGTCCGTGAGGACCGGCGGGGGGTCTTCGTTTCTGGGCCGAACTCCGGCCCGCCGACAGCGGACGACCGCGGTACTGGCCTACTGTCGTCTGCGTGAGTCAGCTGTCGTTTTTCTCGGCAGAGTCGGTGCCGCCCGCGGTCGCCGACCTGACGGGACTACTCGCCGCGCCCGGCCAGGTGGTCGTGGTCGGCGAGGGCGCGCGGCTGTCTGTGGTGGTGGATCGCCTGTGGCGCGCGGTGGCCTTGGCCGACATGATCGTCGACGCCGGCCTCGAACCAGAGATCGCCCGCACGGATGAGAACAACCCCCTCGTGCGGACGTCGGTGGACGCCCGGTTGGTCAGGATCGCCGCCGACTGGACCCGCGGCGCGGTCAAGACGGTCCCGCCGCATTGGCTGCCAGGGCCGCGCGAGCTGCGGGCGTGGACGCTGGCGGCGGGAACGCCCGAGTCGGACCGCTATCTATTAGGCCTCGACCCGCACGCCCCTGATACTCATTCGGCGCTCGCCTCGGCCTTGATGAGGGTCGGGATAGCACCGACTCTCATCGGGACGAGGGGCACGCATCCGGCGCTCCGGATCAGCGGTCGCCGACGGCTATCGCGCCTGGTAGAGAACGTGGGGGAACCTCCGGGTGATGTCGAGGCGTTCTCGCTCTGGCCCCGGATTTGAGGCCCCCGGGTCGGAGAGTCAGTTTGCGTCGGCTCGTCCGGGGTGCGAAATTGTCAGTTGCCAACGGCGACGGATAGTGAAGAACGCATGAATCCGGCGCCGCACGGCAACATAGGAGTGGAGCGTAAACATAGGTGGCTGACGAGGACCGCGGCAGCGGTCGCAACGGTGGTGTGCGGCGACTCGTCATAGTCGAGTCGCCTACCAAGGCGCGCAAAATTGCCGGTTATCTGGGCTCCAACTACATTGTCGAGTCCTCCCGGGGCCACATCAGGGATTTGCCCCGGGCGGCAGCGGACGTGCCCGCCAAGTACAAATCAGAGCCTTGGGCGCGGCTCGGCGTCAATGTAGATGAGGACTTCGAACCGCTCTACATCGTCAGCCCCGATAAGAAGAGCACCGTCACCGAGCTGAAAGGCCTGCTCAAAGACGTCGACGAGCTCTATCTGGCGACGGACGGCGACCGGGAGGGCGAGGCAATCGCCTGGCATCTCCTCGAGACGCTCAAGCCGCGCATCCCGGTCAAGCGGATGGTGTTCCACGAGATCACCGAGTCGGCGATCCGCGCCGCCGCCGAGGACCCGCGTGACCTGGACAACGACCTGGTCGACGCCCAGGAGACCCGCCGCATCCTCGACCGTCTCTACGGCTATGAGGTCAGCCCCGTGCTGTGGAAGAAGGTCGCGCCGAAGCTGTCGGCGGGCCGGGTCCAGTCGGTGGCGACTCGCATCATCGTGTCGCGCGAGCGCGAGCGGATGGCGTTCCGCAGCGCCGGCTACTGGGATGTGACGGCCGAACTCGACGCCAGCGTCTCAGACGCCCAGGCGTCGCCGCCGACCTTCACCGCGAAGCTCAACAACGTCGACGGCAAGCGGGTGGCCACCGGTCGCGACTTCGACTCTCTTGGTGCGCTGAAGAAGCCCGACGAGGTTCTCGTCCTGGACGAAGCCAACGCGGGTGCGCTGGCCGCGGGATTGCGCGGTGCGCAGCTCGAGGTCTCTTCCGTTGAGCAAAAGCCTTACACCCGTAAGCCTTACGCGCCGTTCATGACGTCGACGCTGCAGCAGGAGGCCGGCCGCAAGCTGCGCTTCTCGTCCGAGCGCACGATGAGCATCGCGCAGCGGTTGTACGAGAACGGCTACATCACCTATATGCGTACCGACTCGACGACGCTGTCGGAGTCGGCCATCAACGCCGCGCGCAACCAGGCTCGTCAGTTGTACGGCGAGGAGTACGTGCACCCGACGGCGCGCCAGTACACCCGCAAGGTGAAGAACGCGCAGGAGGCCCACGAGGCGATCCGCCCTGCGGGCGATGTGTTCCAGACGCCGGGCCAACTGCACAGTCAGCTGGACACCGACGAGTTCCGGCTCTACGAGCTGATCTGGCAGCGCACGGTGGCCTCGCAGATGAACGATGCGCGCGGCACGACCCTGTCGTTGCGGATCTCGGGCGCCGCACGCTCTGGCGAGCAGGTGGTTTTCAGCGCCAGTGGCCGCACCATCACGTTCGCCGGGTTCCTCAAGGCCTACGTCGAGAGCCTCGACGAGCAGGCCGGCGGTGAGGCCGACGACGCCGAGAGCAGGTTGCCCAACCTGACAGAGGGCCAGCGTGTCGACGCCAAGGACCTGACACCCGACGGTCACAACACCTCGCCGCCTGCCCGCTACACGGAGGCGTCGCTGATCAAGGCGCTCGAGGAACTGGGCATCGGTCAGGCCGTCGACGTACAGCTCGATCATCAAGACCATTCAGGACCGCGGCTACGTCCACAAGAAGGGCAGCGCCCTTGTGCCGTCGTGGGTGGCGTTCGCCGTTACCGGCCTGCTCGAACAGCACTTCGGGCGGTTGGTGGATTACGACTTCACCGCGGCCATGGAGGACGAGCTCGACGAGATCGCATCCGGCCATGAGCAGCGCACAGTGTGGCTGACCAACTTCTACTTCGGCGGCGACCACGGCGTGCCGGAGTCGATCGCCCGCTCCGGTGGCCTCAAGAAGCTCGTCGGCGTGAATCTCGAAGGCATCGACGCCCGAGAGGTCAACTCCATCAAGCTGTTCGACGACGAAGAAGGCCGCGCGATCTACGTGCGCGTCGGCAAGAACGGTCCCTATCTCGAGCGCACCGTCATCGGTGAGGACGGCGAGCCCAAGCCGCAGCGGGCGAATCTCAAGGATGAGCTGACGCCCGATGAGCTGACGCTCGAGTTGGCCGAAAAGGCTTTCGCCACACCGCAAGAGGGCCGGCAGCTCGGCGTGGACCCGCAGACCGGGCACCCGGTCGTCGCCAAGGATGGACGTTACGGGCCGTATGTCACCGAGGTACTTCCCGAACCGGACGAACCAGAAGACGGTGCGCCCGCGAAGAAGAGCAAGAAGCCGACCGGACCCAAGCCGCGCACCGGTTCACTGCTGCGGTCGATGGATCTGGAGACGGTGACGCTCGAGGATGCGCTGCGACTGCTGTCGCTGCCTCGCGTCGTCGGCGTCGACCCGACCACCAACGAGGAGATCACCGCGCAGAACGGTCGCTACGGTCCGTATCTCAAGCGCGGCACCGATTCTCGATCGTTGACGACCGAAGAGCAGATGTTCGACATCACGCTCGACGAGGCGCTCAAAATCTACTCCGAACCGAAACGTCGTGCAGGACAGGGTGCTTCGGCGCCGCCGCTGCGCGAGCTTGGGGAGGATCCGGCGACGGGCAAGCCGATGGTCATCAAGGATGGCCGCTTCGGCCCCTATGTGACCGACGGCGAGTCCAACGCCAGCCTGCGCAAGGGCGACGACGTGCTGTCGATCACCGATGAGCGGGCCGCCGAGCTGCTGGCCGACCGGCGGGCGCGTGGGCCTGCGAAGCGGCCCGCGAAGAAGGCCGCAAAGAAGGCCGCGAAAAAGGCTCCGGCCAAGAAGGCCGCCAAAAAGGCCTAGCGCGAAACCTCGCTGGCCTCTTCGGCCTGTTCTGCGCTCATCTCGATGAGGTTCAGCGGGCGCGCGAGCTGCGTCGGAGCGTTTCGGCCGCGCAGTTCGACGATCTCGCCGACGTCCCAGCACAGCGCCTCGGCGTCCAGTGCCCCGCTGACCGAGATGGCGGACGCCAGCACGTGGCCTTCCTCGAGCTTGGCGAGCTCGGTCAGCCGGGCGGCCTCGTTGACCGGGTCGCCGATCACCGTGTACTCGAAGCGTGCCTGGGCGCCGATGTGGCCTGCGATGGCGCGTCCCGCGGACACGCCGATGCCGAACTCCATGTCGAAGCCCAGCACGTTGAGCAGCTCGTCGTGAAGCTCGCGGGAGGCCGCAAGCGCGGCGCCTGAGGCGTCGGGGTGCTCGATCGGGGCGCCGAAGATGGCCAGGGCGGCGTCACCCTGGAACTTGTTGACGAAGCCGCCGTGGCGGTTGACGGTGTCGACGACGACGCGGAAGAACTCGTTGAGCAGGCTGACGACCTCGGAGGCGGGCCGGGTGGACGCCAGCTGTGTGGAACCGACCAGGTCGACGAAAAGGACGGCTACGTCGCGTTCCTGGCCGCCGAGCTCGGTGCCGCGTTCCAGGGCGCGGCGGGCGACGTCCTCGCCGACGTAGCGACCGAAAAGATCACGCAGCCTTTGCCGCTCGGCGAGGTCGCGAACCATGTCGTTGAATCCGGCTTGCAGCAGGCCCAATTCGCTGGCGTCGTAGATCTGCATATGCGCGTTGTAGTTACCACGCTGGACTTCGCCGAGCGCCCAACGCAATTGGCGAAGCGGATCGGCGATGGCCATCGCGACAAGGACCGTGCCCGCCAGGCCGACGAACAATGCGGCGATGGCCATGATCAGGATGGGTGTCGTCAGCTTGTCTGCGGATGCGGTGAGGAACTGGAACTTGCTGGCCACCAGTGCCAGCACGATCGCCAGGACGGGAACGCCGGTGGACAGCACCCACGTCAGGATCATCCGCAGGATGACGCCTGCGGCGCGGTAGTTCTCCGGGACACCGCCGCGGAGGGCGGCCACGGCGACAGGGCGCAGCACGCGCTCAGATTGCAGGTAGCCGATGATCGCGGTGGCGGTGGCGCCGAGGGCCGTCGCGACGGCCACAACGGGCGCAGCGTGGCTGGCGACCGGCCAACTGGCGACGATGAAGACAACTGAGCCCAGGCACCAGTTCATGACGCTGATCACCGATCGGTAGAACGGCATCTTCAGCGCGCGGGTGCGGGCGAGCTCGGTGGCGGCGGGGTCGGTGTCGGCGAGCAGGCTGTCGCGGCGTTGCCAGCGCATCACGGGGATCAGCAGTCGAAGGCTGACGTAGGCGCCGACGGTGAACGACAGGAACAGGAAGCCGAGGAACACGGCCAGGTTGAACGCGGGCAGGTCCTGCAGCTGAATGCGGTCCTCCGGCGGCAGGCCGAACCGGAGAAAGCCCAGGACGAAAAGAGCGCCGATGATGTCGGACTGCAGCATGCCCAGCGTGAACACCGGCCAGGGCGTACGCGCCACCCAGCGGACGAATGCGCTGATTCGCCCGATCGGTTCGGCCCGCGTGGTCACCCGTTTACCGTATCGGTCCCGTGAGACCGGAACGGGTGCTCTGGGACGGACGTGTCGGTTCGCAGCATTACTGTTACCTGTGATGGCTGGTGTTTTCTCGCGTCTGGTGGGTCAAGGTGCCGTTGAGGCGGAGCTGGTGGCCGCGGCGCGGGCTGCGCGCGGTGACTCCGCTCACAATGGCAACGCCATCGGGACCATGACTCATGCCTGGCTGATCACGGGACCGCCGGGATCAGGCCGTTCTGTGGCCGCTCTGTGCTTTGCTGCGGCGCTTCAGTGCGAATCCGACGGTGTTCCCGGGTGCGGGGTGTGCCGGGCCTGCACGACGGCGATGGCGGGCACGCACGCCGATGTGCGCAGGATCATTCCCGAGGGGCTGTCGATCGGCGTTTCCGAGATGCGCAACATCGTCCAGATCGCGTCGCGTCGTCCCAGCACGGGCCGATGGCAGATCGTGTTGGTCGAGGACGCCGACCGGCTCACGGAGGGCGCGGCGAATGCGCTGCTCAAAGTGGTCGAGGAGCCGCCGCCGTCGACGGTGTTCCTGCTGTGCGCACCGTCGGTGGATCCGGAGGACATCGCGATCACGCTGCGGTCGCGCTGTCGGCACGTGGCGCTGGTGACGCCGCAGGTGGACGCGATCGCCCGGGTGCTGATCGATTCCGACGGTCTGCCTGCCGAGGACGCCGAGTGGGCGGCGTCGGTCAGCGGCGGGCATGTCGGACGCGCGCGACGGTTGGCCACCGACGAGGAGGCGCGACGCCGACGCGAGCGGGCGCTGAGCCTTGCGCGGGACGCGGCGACACCGTCGCGGGCCTACGGCGCGGCCGAGGAGTTGGTGGCCGCCGCGGAGGCGGAGGCGTTGGCGCAGACGGTCGACCGCAACGAGACCGAATCCGACGAGCTGCGCACGGCGCTGGGTGCGGGCGGCACCGGCAAGGGCACGGCGGGCACGATGCGCGGTGCGGCGGGCGCCATCAAAGACCTTGAGAAGAGGCAGAAGTCGCGTCACACACGGGCGTCGCGCGATGCGTTGGACCGGGCGCTGATCGACCTTGCGACGTATTTCCGGGATGCGCTTCTTGGTGTCGGCGCAGGCGGGTGAGATTCAGCCGAATCATCCGGACATGTCGGACAAGGTGGCGGCGATGGCGGCCGTCGTGCCGCCGGATCGGCTGTTGCGGTGCATCGAGGCGGTGCTGCAGTGTCGTGAGGCGCTCGCGATCAATGTGAAGCCCAAGTTCGCGGTCGATGCGATGGTCGCGACGGTGGGCACGGCGCTGCGCAACTGACTTGGGTGGTCGCCTTGGCCTGCCGTAGACTCGTCCCGCCCGGCTAGCGCTGGGCGCGCCACCTTAGCTCAGTCGGTAGAGCGATTCACTCGTAATGAATAGGTCGGGGGTTCGACTCCCCCAGGTGGCTCCACGTGCCCGCAAGCGTGTGTCTACCCGCCGAGGGCCTCCCCGGCGATCCGGTTCGCCGTCGCAGCGGCGGGGAATCCGGCGTAGCCGCTGGCGTGGTAGATGACCTCCGCGATCTCCTCGTCGGTCAGGCCGTTGGTGCGCGCGATCTTGAAGTGGATGGCCAATTCGTCGGTGGCCCGCAGCGCGATCAGGATGCCCAACGTGACGAGGCTGCGATCGCGTCGGCTCAGGCCGTCCCGGCCCCATAAGCGACCGAATACGTTCTCGAGGCCGATCTCGAGGAGTTCGTCGGCGAACCCGCCGCGGGGAATCTCTTTGTCGTCGTCGGGGATGAGGCCCGGCAGCAGCTCGCGGAAGACGTTCAACCCTGTTTCGCGCGCATCAGTCATGAACCCACCTTCGCACGGGGGACCCGGTCAGAACGGCGCGATGTTTCCGACAGGCCCGGAGGCGATGCAGACGGACAGCGCGGCGGTGTTGGCGCGGACGTTGATGGCGTCGCCCGCGCCGGGCAGCCGCACGAAGACACGATTGAGTCCCGGGTGCACAGGAACCTTGGTTTCGCGACCGTCGCTGAGCGAGAGCATCATCGAGCCTTCGCTGTTGGCGAGGTAGTTGATCTCGGTGGTCCAATCGGCTGGCAGCAGCGGCCCGTCCAGGGGCATGCGCACCGGGAAGTCGGGTTGGACGAGGTAGCCGCACTTCGGGTCGGGACCTCTGACGATGGTGCGGACCCAGGTGACGTGGGCGTCTTTCACGTTGCCGAGGTTGTCGAGCATGCGGAGTTCGGTTGTGGTGTCCGCGAATTCGGGCCGGTCACGCAGCATCGCGAACATGTGGCTGGCGAGGTTCTCGGGTGCGGCGACGCGCTGAAGGACGAACGGGTCGACTTCTTGGTCGAGCATCGGGGCGCTCGACGTCTGGTGCGCTTCAGCGAGTCCGGCCGCGGCGTTCTGCAGGTAGGGCTGTGCCGGGTTGTCCTGCCAGATCGTGGTGAACGTGGCGGTTGAGTAGAGGCTGCTGGCCATGAAAGCGATTGCTGCGGAGACGGTTACAGCGGTGCGAGCGGGGGAGGCGTCGAGCCACCGGAACCGGTCGCGGTTGGGCGCGCAGAAGCCGACGGCCGCCAGCAGGGCGAGGACGACGACGAGGTCGGGAAAGTAGCGCAGCGTCTGCGCGAGTTCCAAGGCCGTGAACTTCGAGGAGCGCATCAGGTAGATGGGGATCTGGCAGGCGATGGCGTAGCCGACGGCGACGACCCACAGCAGACCGATGCGTTGCTTGCGGAGGAAGGACACGGCGACGGCGGCCGCGAGGGCGAGCCAGCCGAGCACCATGATGGTGACGGACGGTGTGGCCCATGGCGAGGCGGGTGCCCAGCGCTGCCAGTCCCACGGTCCGCCGGCAAGGCCGGGCACGATGCCGTGAGTGATGGAGCGGCTCAACAGGTCTCGCGTCATCGGGAGGTCGCGGCTCCAGCGTTCCTGGTCGACGACGACGAGGTAGAGCACGATCCAGGCGGCGGTCAGGGCAAGCGATCCGATCCACAGCTTTTGGCCTTTTTGCCACACGGTTTTCAGGGCGGCGGCGTCGCCGGTGACGTAGGCGAGGAGTGCGGTGATGGTGAAGGCGACGAACGGAATGACGGCGGCCTTCTCGAAGAAGAGCAGGCCGCCGAAGAAGACGAGGATGCCGGTGACGGCGTAGCGCTGGTTGCCGGTGCGCACGAGCAGGATCGCGTCGGCGCATACCCAGGCCATTGCGGCGAGCATCGGCAGCGAGTTCAATGCGGCTGCCCACCAGGCGAACCCGGGGATGCCAAGCGGGGTGAAGAGGGCGAAGACCAGGGGGATGAGGAGGACGGGCCGCCAGCCGAGGATGACGTGGAGTGCGCGCAGCAGTGCCAGGGAGGCGAGCAGCTGCAGAACGACGAGGCTGATGGCGGGGACGACCCAGTTGAGCGGGGCGAGGTGGGTGATGACGCCGGCGACGAGGAATGCCGCGGGCATGACGTGACCGTCGTGGTCGTCGAAGAGGTAGGTCGGCGAGAAGATGTTCTGGGTGCCGGCGCGGCCGATGAGGATCAGGTCGTCCCAGTAGAAGTAGCCCTTGAACGCCAGGACCGCTCGGATGACGAGTTGGACCGCGATCAGGGCGATGGCGGTCAGAGCAACCCAGTTGGTGCGGGTCAGCCGGACAGCCATACGTCCTTTCTGCTGGTCGGCGGGACCCTTCGACTGTACGGGTCTGCTGGTTGGGGGTTGTTAATAGCTGCGTCAGGCACGTGGATCGCCGTTTTAGGCTCGGCGGATGACTGGAAACTTTCCCGTTGGGGGTCCCATCCCGCCGTCTTACGGCCCGGTTTATCCACCGCCGCCGCCGAAGCCGAGTCGGGCAGGAGTGTGGCTGGGTTCGGTCGCCTGTGTGCTGGCGGCGGCCGCTCTGGTGGTGGGTGTCGTCGCGTTGGTGACTGCGCAACGTGAGCCGGCGTCAGTTGCCACAGCCGGAAACCGCGGCAACCGCTGCAGCCGAGGTGTTCGACGAATGCCGCGGACCAGCTCGCTATGTGAGGCGATCGCACCGCTGATGAAAGAAAGCGATGACAGAAACGCATGCCCTCACGAGTGCCGGAGAAGCCAGACTCGCCCTGCGCGCGATCCGGCGCGATTCCCGAATTACAAGACAGACACGCTTGGACTGGGCATCACGCATGCAGGCAGTTCTCAACGAGCACGCGGAACCTGCTCGGTATCTGACTCGGACACTGCAGGCACTACATCGACGGCGATGCTGCTGTATAGCGAGAACATGCTATCCAGGACCGCGCTCCCGATTCCTATGACAACGCACGTCTGGGATGCGAAAGCCGTCGACTACGGCGGACCACTTGCCACCTGCTACAAGCTAGGCATCAAGTGGTGACTTGGCTGCGAGGGCGACGTTCGACAGCGCTCTGACTGGTCGATTTGAACCGTTGAACTTCGCTGAATTCGCAGCGCCCGTTGCCGGCTTTAGGCTCGGCGGATGACTGGAAACTTTCCCGTTGGGGGTCCTGTCCCGCCGTCTTACGGCCCGGTTTATCCGCCGCCGCCGCCGAAGCCGAGTCGGGCAGGAGTGTGGCTGGGTTCGATCGCCTGCGTGCTGGCGGCGGCTGCGCTGGTGGTGGGTGTCGTCGCGCTCGTGACTGCGCAACGCGAGCATGTAGCCGCACCACCGCCGCGAGGCACGTGACGTCGTTTCCGCAGCGGTATTGGTAGATAGCGCCGACAAGCCGCTTTGTGAGGCGATTTCACCGCTAATGAGAGAGGCAAGCGATAGGACGAACGCCTTCCTGAGGTACGGGGTCTCCTGAGTCTCCGGAGCGTCTGGATGCAATAGCGAAATTCAAGGCCGAGACCCTGGAGTGGGCCGATCGAATTCAAGCGGTGCTCAACGACCACGCAGAGCCGCCGCGGTATCTGACGCGCACGCTGCAGCGATACATCGATGGATTGTTGCTGTACAGCGAAAATATGTACAAGGATCGCGGTCCGGACCCCTTCGACAACACCACTTACGACTCAGCGATTGTCGCGATGGGGGGCCGCTTGCGACCTGCTACAAGGTCGGCGTCCGCTGGTGAGCTCGCCGTGTAGCGGTAACGATGACCTGACAGTTCGCAACTGACGCAGGGGCATCAGTTGGCTAGCCCTTAAGCTGGGGGAATGGACGGAAACTCGCCCTATCCACCTGGGTTACGGAGCCCCGCCGCCTGGAAGTGGACCTCCGCCGCAGGGCGGACCTGGCTACGTTCCGCAGCCGCCGGCGAACTTCGGCCGCCTGCTCGCACCCGCGCGGAGTCGCCGAACTGGCTTGCTGGCGAGCGGGGTCGTGCTGGCGGTGCTGCTTGGAGTCGCCGCATTGGTGCTGTCGATCATCGGGCTGACTCGGCAGCCCCGAGCTCAGTCCGCCGCCACCGCACCGCCCCAAGCAGCGCCAGCAAGAGCTCTTCGTCGATGACGCCGACAAGGCTCTTTGCGAGGCGATCGGCCCGCTTATGAGGGAAGAAACCGACAGAACAAATGCCTTCTTGGCATCCGGAGAACCAGATTCACCCGAGCGCAAAGCAGCGATTCCGAAATTCAAGGCCGACACTTTGGATTGGGCGAAACGGGCTCAAGCTGTTCTGAACGACCACGCCGAACCTCCGCGGTATCTGACTCGCACTCTTGCAGCAGTACATCGACGGCATGCTGCTGTACAGCGAGAACTATGTACGACGACCGCGCGCCTGATCCCTTTCGACAACACAACATACGAATCGGCGGTCGTCGCGTACGGCGGTCCGCTTGGGACTTGCTACAAGGTGGGCGTTAGGTGGTAGCTGTCGGCGCTGGCGTTGCTGGGCCGAAGCGACAGTTCTCGGCCTTCATTCTCGGCGGTGTCTGGCCAATAACTTCTACAGGTTCGTGGACGACTGCGGCCGCTGCACAGCGCACGTTCGCTCAGACCTCTCGTGCGGGCGCCAGCGACATCGGCGCATCGGCTTCCGCGATCCTCAGCGACAACGATGGGCGCATGATCGAAGGGATGCACGTCGTCTATCAAGGCGACAGCAAAGCGGTTGAGGCACAAGCTGATTTGTTCACCTCGATGGCTGACGCAATCGACGAATGTGCTCGCATTGTGGATGATGCGCGAACGCAAATGGACGCCATAGATCAACAGGCGCACGATGCGATTCAGAAAATCATGGATAGCAAGGGTGGCTGGTTTGGCGCCTTGGCGATGATGTCGATGATCTGGGCGATTCTTACGCAGGCGAGGGCGGCGGCAGAAGCGGTCTCTGCCGCCGCTGCGAGCGACATTGCATCGCAGGCAGGGAAGATCGAAGCGGCGACCGTGCCGTCGCCGGGCGGAGCGGCAGGTCCGCCAGCGCAGGCGCGAGCCACATCGCACGAATGGGCAGGCCCAGTTCTTCACGGCGGGCAACGAGAACGATCCCGCAGGCGCCCGGACCGTATGCCGAACGAGCCGGACGTGCTGAATCAGCCCAGACAGGCGCACAAACGCCCGACGAAGCCGCACAGTCCTCGGACGCCAGCCCGGAGCGGACCGTGCGTGACGTCCACACGACCAGTCGGAGACATCAAGCAGTGCCGGATGGACGGCGCCTCGTCGAGTCGAAGCTCGTGCCGACGACCGACGATTGTCCAGCCTGCCGGCAGCTGCTCCCGCCGCGCAACAAGCGCAATCAGGCGCCGGGATGATTCCGCCGATGAGCCCGATGTCCGGCATGTCCGGCATGGGTGGGGGCGGCGGGATGAAGCCGCCGTCGATGCCTTCCATGCCCAGCACACCGTCGATGCCCAGCACGCCGAGCATGCCAAGCACTCCTGCGACACCGGGTGGCCTCCCGACACCCACCACCGCGGCCAACGATCTATCGCAGGGTTTCGCCAAAGGTCTGTCCTCCGGCGGCGCGCTTCCGCCCGCTGTCCCGCCCCCTCAGGCCCCGGCGCCGCCCCAAGCGGCCACGAACGTCACTCCCGCGGCAGCGTCTGCGCCACCGCCTGCCGCCGCGACCACCCCAATGGCCAGTCACGCCGCACCAGCACCGGCCCCCGCCGCACCCGCAGGCACCCCGGCGCCGATGATCGGCGGCGCTCCTCCGCCCGGAAGCCTTGCCGCATACGGCTCCGACATACCCAGGGGCTCGGCGACGCCGACCGTCTCCGCCAGTGGCTCCGGCGGCGCCGCATCGTTTGCGCCTCCCGCTGCGTACGGCAGGCATCTCCACGACCGGTGTGCCGCCGAGCGTCCTCGCCGCATCCGGCATTGCCGCGACCGGCACCGGCGCCGCGATCGTCAGCTCTGAAACCCAGGATCAGCATCTCGACGATGCCATCCAACTCGCCTTCGAACTCTTGCACGCCTCTCGCATGTATCCCGGCTTGCATTGGTGCGTAGGCATTTTCAAGGTGGCCACCGGAACCGAGACCGTCATCGTCAGTAATGACGGCGCGAGCTACATCCCGCCCGGTGTCTACGTACCTCGTTCTGTACGAGTGCTTTTCGCCGATCCCGAGCTCGGTACCGGCTTCCAGGCCAAGTACTTCGGCTGGGTCAACCCGGCCGCCACCATGGTGGCCTACGCCGCCGAACGCGCCGTTCACGATCCGAACGTCGTGCTCCACGCAGTCGCCGCGACCACCGACCCCGGCGGCTCGACTGTACTGCCCGCCCGCCGCGCAGGCGTGCTGCACTACCAGGACTGCGACTCGACCCGCTCACCCATCGCCGCCACGACGCCCGCCCCGGAACTCGACGAGAGCAGGCTGCATCGCCTCGCCGTGATGTCTCCGCAGAGCTTCGAGCAACTCAACGACGACAGCCTGCCGCCCACCGAACGACAGACCGCCGCATGGGACGCGACCGCCGGTGCCGTCGCGACCGCTCTGGCCGGCGCCGAGCCCCTCCACATCGAGGTCGCACCCGTCATCCGCGAGATCCTCGGCGGCCTCGCCAGCGGCTCACCGATCTCCGACGACCAGTGGTCGGCGCTCGAAGAAGTGCGTCTGTACGGCAAGTCGTTGTTCATGCGGCCGGGCTTCATCGAGGTCGAACCGTCTGCCGACCCCAACACCACCGTGCTCTACCGCGCGCATCACAACCTGGACCGTGCCGTGGAGGCGCTTTCGCTATGGCGTGGCGACAACCCCGACCATGCCGATATCGTCTATGCCACGGAGCAGGTCACGAAGGAGGGGCAACTGTGGCCGGTCAGAATATAAAGCTGAATGCCGAGGAGGTACTCGGTCAGGTCGGCAAGATCGCCGGGACGATGGCCGAAGTGTCGGTACCAGGGCCCGGTTCCGCCGCCGGGGCCCGGCGGTAGCCCGATCGACGCGGCATTGGTCACCGTGCAACTCGCGGCGATGGAGAAGTCCGAGATGTCGTCGAGTGTGCTCGCAAAGCGTGGGACCGAGCACAACACCACATCCGTCAAGGCCGTACGAGTCCATGCAGACGCAGGAAGAAACGAACACTTCCCAGATCACCGAGATCCAGAGCCAGGTGCCGCAGGCGGGCCTCACCACGATCTAGTCCCACATCAGCCGTCGGTATGGTGAGCCGATGCGCACACTGGTGACGGGGGCAGCGGGATTCATCGGATCCACGCTGGTTGATCGCCTCCTCGCTGATGGACACGCCGTGATCGGCGTCGACGACCTCAGCTCGGGCAACAATCTCAATCTCGGTAAGGCAGATCGCTCCTCGGACTTCGAATTCGTCAAGGCCGACATCGTCGAGGCTGACCTCAACGGCCTTCTCGCAGATGTTCGGCCTGAGGTGATCTTTCACCTCGCCGCGCAGATCTCCGTGAGCCACTCGGTCCAGGACCCCTCGTTCGACGCCTCGGTGAATGTCGTCGGCACCGTGCGGCTCGCCGAGGCCGCTCGCCGTGCCGAGGTGCGCAAAATCGTGCACACCTCGTCGGGCGGATCGGTGTATGGCACCCCGCCCAGCTACCCGACGAACGAGGATGCGCCGACCAATCCCGCCTCGCCATACGCCGCGAGCAAGGTGGCGGGCGAGGTCTATCTGAACACCTTCCGCAACCTCTACGGCCTCGAGTGCTCACACATCGCACCGGCGAATGTGTATGGCCCGCGCCAAGATCCGCACGGTGAAGCCGGTGTGGTCGCGATCTTCTCCCGTGCGCTTCTTGCCGGGAGGCCGACGAAAATATTCGGCGACGGCACCGACACCCGGGACTATGTTTTCGTCGACGACGTCGTCGACGCCTTCGTGCGTGCCTCCGGGAAACAGGGCGGCGGACAACGGTTCAACATCGGCACCGGCGTGGAAACGTCTACCCGGCAACTGCATTCGGCGATCGCCGAGGCCGCCGATAAGCCCGATGAGCCCGAACTACATCCGCCGAGGCTCGGCGACCTGCGACGCTCGTGCCTCGACATCAGCCGCGCCGAGCAGGTACTGGGCTGGACGCCCAAGGTCACCCTCAACGACGGCGTCGCAAGGACCGTCGAGTTCTTCCGCGACGAGCAGAACGCCTAAAGCTACAGCTTCCCGTACAGACGGGTATCTCGCCTATCACGACTGCTCGTAGTTCGATATTCCGTGGCGCGTCAAGTAACTTCGAGTTTGGACCACCTAATCGGGCCATTCTCGCACTCGAGCGGCGTTTACCAGCGCAAGTATCCGGCTGACCTCTTGGCCGTAATCTGTTGGCTCCCAGTCATCATCGAGGTTGTCCGTCAGCTCGTCTCCGAGCGTATACATCAGCTTTTCGGCGTCGGAACGGGAGATGGTTCGACTCTGACGCAGTCTGTCGCCAAGTGCAGGGTTCTGTCGGACCAAGATGTCTCTGAGCATGTCTGTCTGTTCGCTCGAGAGAAAGTCGAAGCTGCTATCCACCTGCCACCCCTGTGCCCAAGCTGTTGCCGCCCCATCCGGTGATTACTTCACCTTTCGGATTGACCGCAACTACCGCATTCTCGCCGGTGTAACGGTAGCTGACCCTGCCCTGCGAATCGACGCGTTTCTCCACGTCGCGAATGGGGTTGCGGAAGGCGTCTTCCAGAGCTTCTCGACTGACCCCGACACCTCCGTCACGGCCGGCGATCTGCTCCTCGGCATGCCTGGTGTACCCGTTGATGGCTCGCGGAGCCCCGTTGGGTATCGCGATCGTGCGACTTGCTGTTGTCTCGGGCTCCCGACCTCTCCGGCCCAAGCCCTTGATGCGCTCCAACCGCTTACGCACTCCGGCGATGTCGTGGGCTTTCTTGACGCCTTGGCTGATTCGCTTGGACATCTTCCATGCGCTGATGGCCGACCTGATGGTCGTGGCGAACTTGCTGATCGTGTGTGCGGTCTTGGCGGCTCCGGCCACCGCGCCGACGCCGAAGCTGACGCATGCGGCGAAGATCGTGATCGTCGCGCCAACCGCCAGCTCGATCGCCAGATCGGTCAGAATGCCTTCGAGTTGGTCACGCAGGTCATCGAGCGCCGCGCGGTAGTCCTTGCACGACTGCGCCAGTTCTCTGCAGCCGGCCAGGATCGCCGATGTGGCATCGCTCAGCTCTCGGAGGTCCCTGACGATGAACTCGACCTCGGGGGAGTGCGTGTCGCTGAACGCTCGGGCATTGACGTCGAGCGCCTCGACAACGGTGGTCGTTTGATACACCGTCGCCAGCCGATTCCAGGCCTGGGCGGCTGTGTCGACTTTGACGGTGTCTCCGTCGGGCACCGGCACTCCGACCTGTTCGGCCAACCCCAGCGCGTTGTCGAACAGACCCCGCCCTGGGCCGCCCGCCGACGGGGGCGCCGTGAGCACGCCCGCGGTGCTGGCGGGTTCGGGTGGGCGCTGCGGCGGCTCACCCCGCTGGCCTGCCGTGGCGTTGTATTCGGCGACGCTGTGGTTGTAGCCGGCCTGGATCACCACGCCGCCGTAGTTCTGCATCGCCAGGGTCAGGTCGTTGACCGCGCCGAGCACTTCGCGCGCCCGTGCGTCATACGACGTCGCCCACGCGGTGCCCGCATCGTCGGTGCCTGCCATCGCACCGGTACCGCCGAGGATCCCCACATTGACCGCGAACGCGTCGTAGACCTCGCCGGCCAACTCGAACAGCCGACCACCGACCGCATAGAACGTGTCGGAATCGACGTCCACCGTCATTGATCAAGCGTATGGGCGGCTAACGACCGCCCCCGCACCAATTCTCGCTCGTTGAGACTGCACTGGTGGCGACAAAGTGCGAGTAGCCATCGCCCTCAGCGCAGTGTCAACGAGCGTCCTCGGGCGCGCGAGCGCCCTGTAGCGCAACAGCCCGAGCCAGCCGCGCATACCGCAACTCCAGGTCCTTGAAACGCATGTACGTACTGAGCGTGGTGAACACGAACGCGATGATCAACACGTATCCGATCAGGTCCGCACCGCGGTCCACCCCAACCCAATTCGCGACGACGGTGGTGTCGTCGGGCCGCAGCACCGCATAGATCGCCGCGATGACGAACAACACGCCACCGACCTTCACCCACGCCTTCGTGCGCGCGCTCGTGCGCGACCGCAACAGAAAAACCAGCAGCGCGACGATCGACATGATCAGCAGCGCCTGAATCCAGTTCATCGAGACAACCTCCCTCGCAGCAGCCCGTCGAACACGATGTTCACTCCGTTGAGCAACGGCTGGCCCTTGGACTTCGAGTAATCGGTGTAGAGGATCTCGACCGGCTCTTCGGCCACCCGCCAATGGTTTTCGACCGCGAGCGCGATGAACTCACTCGCATGGCTCATCCCGTTCATGGTGATGTTCAGCTCGTCGGCGACCTTCTTGTTGAACACGCGAAGCCCGTTGTGCGCGTCGGTCAGCTTCAGCTGGCGGCTGCTCGGGCTCAGCACCGCCGCGGTCCGCAGGATGATCCGTTTCAGCAGCGGCGGCTTGCTCGCGCTCGGCTCGGCGAATCGGGTTCCGACGACCATGTCGAGGTCATCGGTCGAGAGTCGGTCGATCATCGCGACGGCGTCCTTCAACCGGTGCTGCCCGTCCGCGTCGAACGTCGCGAACACCTGCGCGCCCGGCCTGCTGCGGGCGTACTCGATGCCGGTCTGAATCGCCGCACCCTGTCCGAGATTCACCGGATGCGATACGACGTGGGCGCCCGCCCGCAGCGCGAGATCGCCTGTGCCGTCCTTGCTGCCGTCGTCGACGCAGACGACGTGGTCGAAAACGGTGCGGATATCGGTGATGACGTCGCCGATGACGCTCGCCTCGTTATAGGCGGGTACGACGATCCAAACGTCCTGGTAGCGCATGTCGATGGCCCCCAAAATACACGCTCACTGTGCCGATCCCCTGGCAAGAGCCCCCAGATGCACGGCGATTCCCACCATCGGCCCGCAGAGCAGCGCGATAACCGTGCGGGTCTCGAGGCCCACCGGCAGCAGCAACAACAGCATCGACGCCACCGTCGCGCTGATCCAGCCCGCCGCGTATGCGCGGTGCAGCGCTGCCGCCACCGCCGCAGCGCCCGTCAGCGTCAACAGGGCGATGGCGATGGCCGCCGTCGTCAGCCAGGCGAGCAATGCGCCGCCTGCGCGGTATTCCTCGCCGAACGCCACCCTCAACAACCAGGGCCCGAGGAGCCCGGCGGCCGCGACGCCGACCGCCCCCAACGCCACGACGGTCACGGCAGGCGCAACCAGGGCGCGTAGCCGCTCTGTGCGCTGGTCGACGAAATGTGCGATCAGGTTGCCCTGCATCGCCGTCAGCGGCACCAGCAGTGGCGCGCGGGTCAGCGTGACCGCGAGGATCACCACGCCGCCCGCCGCGCCGAGGTCACCCGAGGTCGCCTTCAACAGCACCGGAAAGCCCATCACCAGAATCGCGCTCGCGCCCGCTGCGGCGATCGAGTGCGCGGCGCCGCGCAGGAACGTCGCCGTCCCTCCTGGAGTCATCAGCGCCGCTGCCGCGCGCGTCGATGGGGAGGCGATCAAGAGGATCAGCCATGCCAGTGCGCCGGCGACGGTCGCCCACAGATAGCCGACGAGTCCCCAGCCGATGACGAACGTCGTCGCCGCCACCGCCACCCGGATGCCCGCGTCGGTCACCATCAGCGCGCCGTACTGCGTCCACCTGCCGACACCCGCCAACATCCCCAGCAGGGTCGCGTGCAGGCAGAAGCCGGCCAGTCCGACGCTCAGCAGTGCGACGCTGAGCCACTGCGACTCGACGAAGACGTGTCCCGACCACAGCGGCGAACTCGCCGCGATGACCGCTGCCGCGACGACACCGACCACGGCCGCCACCCGCATCGGGTGCGTGCGCGGGCCCGACACCGCCCCGGCGTGGCCGGTCGACCGCACCTCCCGCGTCGCCTCCTGGAGCAGGCCGTTGGCCGCGCCGGTCACCAGCCCGAACGCGCCCCAGAAGACGCCGAACACCGAGAAGCCTGCCGGTTCGAGGTTTCGCGCCGCCAGGTACAGCACGGCGTACCCGCACAGCGCCGTCAGCACGGTCGCAGTGCCGACGCGTGCGACGCTGCCGCGGGTGATCGGGCCGGTGGGAGTGGCCGCGTCGGTCACAGCGGTGGCACGTCCGTGGAGTACAGCCACGCATCCCACAGCGGACGCAGTGACACATCCGCATAGTTGGCCGCAAGCCCGGTGAAGTCGTCGGTCACGGCGGTGGAGTGGCGGTGCCTGGTAGTCCAATCCCGCAGCAGCGCAAAGAAGTTGTCGTCGCCGATGACGCCCCGCAGCGCATGAAGTGTCAGTGCTCCGCGTTTGTACACCCTGTCGTCGAACATGTCGCGCGGGCCAGGGTCGGACAGCAGCAGGTCCTGCGGTGAATGCGAGAGGCGCTGATGGAAGTGACGCGCCCACTCGTCGGCCGTCTGACCGCCCGACTCCTCCGACCACAGCCATTCCGCGTAGCAGGCGAAGCCCTCGTGCAGCCAGATGTCGCGCCAGCGCCGCGCCGTGACGGAATTGCCGAACCACTGGTGCGCCAGTTCGTGCGCGATCAGCCTCTCCGATCCGCGGTCGCCGTCGCAGTGATTGGCTCCGAAGATCGAAATACCCTGTGCCTCAAGTGGTATCTCCAACTCGTCGTCGGTGACGACGACCGTGTATCCCGTCGACAGCGGATACGGCCCGAACCGCTTGACGAACAGTTTCATCATCTCCGGCTGCCTGCCGAAGTCGTGATCGAAGTTGCGCTTCAGTCGGGCAGGCAGCGCCGCATGGATCGGCACCGGTCCCTTCTGCATCCGGTGCGACTCGTACATGCCGATCTGAAGGGTGATCAGATATGTCGACGTCGGCTCCGCCAGTTCGTATGTCCACGTCGTCATCGCCGCGCGGGTTCGCCGAGACGTCAACTCGCCGTTGGCGATCGCGCGGTACGGGTTCTCGGTGGCGATCTGGATGTGGTAGCTGGCCTTCGAGCTCGGATGGTCGTCGCAGGGAAACCACGAGGGCGCACCGTTGGGCTGCCCCGCCACCAACACGCCTTCGGTCAGCTCCTCGAAACCGACCTCACCCCAGATCGACCGGACCGGTCGCGGCGTTCCGCCGTACCGGACGACGATCGTCATCGCCGCACCCGCAGGCAGCGACGACGACAGCGCGATGTGCAGCTTGCCGCCGGAACACCTGAACCCCGCAGGGCGCCGTCCGTTCACCGACACCTTGGTCACCGTGAGCGCATCGGACAGGTCCAGCGAAAAAGTTCGCAATGCCGCAAGCGTGGCGGCGGTGATGGTGGCCGTTCCGGCGAGCCGGTTGGCTGCGACCTTGTACTCCAGATCGAGTTCGTAGCGCGAAACCCGGTAGCCGAAATTGCCCGCATGCGGCAGGTACGGATCGATGACCGGGACCTTCTTGGCCGCTTTCTTCGACCGGGTCACGCGGCGGATTCCTCTGCTGTGTCCTCGGCCGGAGTGTCATCGCGCTTCTTGCGGAACGCATTCCACGGAGCGATCGGATTGCCCTGCCAACGGGTCGACGGCGGCACCTCGTCGCCGCGCATCACCAACGAGGCGGGCCCGACGGTGGCACCCGCACCAAGGCGCGCCGCGGGCAGCGCGACACAATGCGGGCCCAATGTCGAACCCTGTTCGAGCACAACGGTGTCCATTCGCATCACGCGGTCGTGGAACAGGTGCGTCTGCACCACGCAGCCCCGGTTGACGGTGGCGCCCTTCTCCAGCGTGACGAGGTCGGCCTCGGGGAGCCAGTAGGACTCGCACCAGACGCCCCTGCCGATTTTGGCGCCGAGCGCCCGCAGCCACATGTTCATCACAGGCGTACCGGTGGCGGCTCGTGCGAACCACGGCCCGGCTACGGTCTCGACGAACGTGTCGGAGACTTCGTTGCGCCAGACGAACGCGGACCACAGCGGGTGCTCGACGGCGCGGATACGGCCAACCACAATCCATTTCGCGATCACCGCGATAGCGCCTGCGACGGCTCCAGCGGCCAGCAGCACAACGCCGCTACCCAGCGCTGCCCGCAGGTAGCCGAACTCGACGATCGCGAACTGAAGCGCGAAGAGGACGCTCACCCCGATAGCGAATGTGACGACAACCGGCACGAGCCTGCAGGTTTCGACGAAGCCGCGCATGACCTTGAGGCGAGTGGGCGGATGAAACGTGCGCAGAGCGTCGGCGGCAGTCGGCTGGCGGCGCAGGCGGATCGGCGGGCTGCCGAGCCACGACGAGCCTGCCTTCGACTTGCGCGGGGCCGCCGACAGCACCGCCACCAGCCCGTCGTCGGGCACCTTCCGCCCAGGCTGTGTTATGCCGGAATTGCCGAGGAAGGCCCGCTTCCCGATGGTCGCCTTGGCGACGTGAATCCAGCCGCCGCCCAGTTCGTAGGACGCGACCATGGTGTCGTCTGCCAGGAATGCGCTGTCCTCGATGACGGTGAACTTAGGCGTCAGCAGAGCCGTGGAGATCTCGGTGCCGCGACCGACCTTCGCCCCGAGCACGCGCAGCCACGTCGGCGTGAGAAGGCTTGCGTACAAAGGGAACAGATAATGGCGCGCGGCGTCCATGAGTCGCTCGGTGGACCATATCTGCCAACCCGCGCGGCTGCGGACCGGGTGATACCCCTCGCGCAGCCACAGCGACATCAGGCGGACCCCGACGACCGTCAGCGTCGCGTAGACGACCAGCGCAACCAGCGTCGCGACCGGAGTCCAGATCAGGGCAGGCACGATGCCGTCGGCTAACGATGTGGAATCCCTTATCGCCCAGCCGATGACCGCCAAGCCCGCACCCCAGCGCGGTAAGAGGCAAGGCGCCCAACAGCATTGACGTGATTCCGTACACCAGCACCCAGAACGGCGCGCGGCCCGGCCGCTCCTCCGGCCACGGATGACGGGCCTTTCCGGACTTCGCTGCGGGCGAGCCCTTCCAGTACTGCCCCTTCTTCACCCGGCCGACCACCCCCGAGCCCGCGGCGACATCGGCGTTCTTCCCGACCGTCGCACCGGGCAGCAGTGTCGTTCGCGCACCGATGGTGGAGTCGTTACCGATGGTGATCGTGCCGACATGGAAGTGGTCGCCGTCGATCCAATGCCCGGTCAGATCCACCTCCGGCTCGATCGAACTGCGATGGCCAAGGGTGAGCATGCCGGTCACCGGAGGTGCCGAATGCAGGTCGACGCCCTTGCCGACCTTGTTACCCAGCGCCCGCGCGTAGTACACCATCCACGGTGCGCCTGCCAGGTTCTCGGCACCGCTGGCCTCGGCCAACCGCTCGGCGAGCCAGACCCGCAGGTGCGCCGAACCACCTCGACGGTATGTGCCCGGTTTGAGGAAGCCGATCAGCATGCGGGCGCTGAGCACCGCGATCCCCATCCGGCCGAGCGGCGTGACGAACAGCGCGAAACCGCCGAGCACCCACCACCAGTTGACGGTGACCAGCCACGGCGCCGCGCTCACCGTGGCGGCGACGTTGTTGATCAGCGCCAGCCACACCACCCACTGCAGGCCGGTCAGCGTGGCCAGCGGCAGCGACATCGCGACCTGAAATGCCTGCGAGAGCAACGGCATCGGCCGCACCGCCCGAGTCTCGACCTTCGGCGGCGGGGCGAGCTCGTCGAGGAATCCGGCCAGCGAGCCGAGCCGCGGATGGTCGTAGAGGTCGGCGACCGTCACCTGCGGATAGCGCTGGCGTAGCGCGGCGACGAGTTGCGCGGCCGACAATGAGCCGCCGCCGAGCGCGAAGAAGTCTGCCTCCGGACCGTCCACGGGCGCGGCCAGCACGTCGCGCCACAATCCGGCCAGCCAGCCCATCGTGCCGCCGAGGTCGGGGGCCTCATCTCCTCGGGCTCACCTGGCGGCGGCCATGGAAGGGCGTCGCGGTCCACCTTGCCCGAGGTGCGGGTGGGCAGTTCGTCGACGAGCACGAGCCGTGGCACCAGCGCAGCGGGCAGCGATTCCGACAGCGACGTGCGCGCCGCCGCGAGGTCGAAGGACGGATCGGCGCTGGCGATGTAGCCGACCAGCAGGGGGGTGCCGCTGGCGGTCCTGCGCACCGCTGCCGCACCTCCGCTCACCCCGGGCAGGTTCACAAGGGCTGAATCGACCTCGCCGAGTTCGATGCGACGTCCGCCCACCTTGACCTGGTCGTCGGCGCGCCCCACGAACATCAGGCCGTCGGGCTCCAACCGCACCAGATCGCCGCTGCGGTATGCGCGGCTCCAATCCAGTGTCGGCATCGGTGCGTACTTCTCCGCGTCCTTCTCGGGGTCGAGGTAGCGGGCCAGCCCGACGCCGCCGATCACCAGCTCACCGGTCCCACCGACCTCGACGGGCGCCCCGTCCTTGTCGACGACGGCCAGGTCCCAGCCCGGCAGCGGCAACCCGATGCTGACCGGTCCGATGCCGTCGAGCCTGGACGCGCACGCGACGACGGTCGCTTCGGTCGGGCCGTACGTGTTCCACACCTCGCGGCCCGCGGCGTCGGGTCCCGCGGCCAACCGCTCCGCGAGATCCGGTGGGCAGGCTTCGCCGCCGAAGATCAGCAGCCGCACGGCCTCCAACGCCTCTGCGGGCCACAGCGCCGCCAGCGTCGGCACCGTCGACACCACCGTGATGTCCTTCGACACCAGCCACGGCCCCAGATCCATCCCGCTGCGCACCAGCGAACGCGGTGCGGGGACCAGGCAGGCGCCGTTGCGCCAGGCCAGCCACATCTCCTCGCATGACGCGTCGAATGCGACGGACAACCCCGCCAGCACCCGGTCGCCGGGCCCAATCGGACTGTCCTGCAAGAACATCTGCGCCTCGGCGTCGACGAACGCGGCGGCGCTGCGATGTGTGACCGCCACCCCCTTCGGGGTCCCCGTCGACCCGGACGTGAAGATGATCCACGCGTCGTCGCGGCCCAACGGCGACGCGGCGCGCCAGCCGCGGGAGTCGCCTGCACCACGGATGAGGCCCTGGTCGGTGATGACGCCGACCACACCCGCCTCGCCGAATACCAGCGCGGCCCGCTCGTCGGGATCGTCGGCGTCCACCGGCACATAGGCCGCCCCGGTTGCGAGCGTCGCGAGGATCGCGACGTAGAGCGCGTAGCTGCCCGACGGCATGCGGATACCGATGCGGTCGCCGCGGCCGATGCCGCGGGCGGCCAGCCAGGTGACGCTGTCCTCGATGTCGGTGATCAGCTCGCTGTAGGTCAGCTGGACCGAGCCGTCGTCGATCGCGGGTGCATCGGGGTAGCGCGTCGCGGTGTCATAGAGGATGTCGACGAGCGTGCGGGGCTCCGGTGCGAACGGCGAAAGCAGGTATTGCTCTCCGATCTCCGGCATCGCCACGCCTACAACGTACTAAGCGCCTGTGGCGGCGCGTCCGCACCCGACGCGGACTCGCTTGGATTCGTGGTGAGCGCAACCGTTGTCGTGCACCGGTTGCGCGCCTACCGTTTCGGCGTGGCAACCGAACACGACAGGGGACTGCGGCTGTTCGTGGCCGACGCCGCAGGCGACAACTGGAGTGAGCTCACCGCCGGTGAAACCGCCGCGGTGCGCATCGCGGCCCCCGACCTGCAACAGGCTCGCCGCGTGCGCGGTCGGATCACCGACGATGTGGCGGTGATCCTCGACATCACCGTCGCCGTCGCCGCTGACTTTCGGTCCGCGCGCAATGCGATGCCCGGGATCGACGGCGACACCCTCCACTACGCGGGGACGATCGACGGGCTGGCCGGTCTGGTCGCCGACATCTTCATGGCCGACGTCGCCGACGGCGTCACCTTCATCCCTGCCACGCCGGAGCAGGACATGCGAGCGCTGGCCGATGCGGCGTTGGATCGCATCGCGCGCCGCCTGCCGCTCGCTGGCGCGGCCTGAACTACGACGTCTACGCCTCCAGCTCACCTGCGAGCTTGCGCTCGATGCTCGCCCTTGTGACGGCGGGCAGCGCGATGATCCCGTCGAGTTCGACCTTGGCTCTGGTGTACGCGCTCTGCCGTTCCTGAGGTGTTGCGCCCTCGTCCTCGGCAAGCCTGAGCAGGCTCTGGGCCCGCGCGATGCGCTGCTGGTCCTCGGCTGAGAAGGTGCTGCGGCGCAGCCGGATCGCCTCGGCCTCGGCCATGTCGAACGCGCTCACGTAGTCGTGGACGGCGTCGCGGTACTCCAGCTGCGCGTCGCGGTCGCCGACGAGATCATCGGCGTTGTCGGGTCGCAGCAGATCCGCCCGCCGCCGCGTCTTGTGGAACTCCATGGTCAGCGGGTTGTGCATATCGGTCATCAGCGGGAAGTCGAGAAGCTTGGCGATGTCGATCTCGTAGTCGAGCCACCGCGCGTCGGTCTGCCCGTGCCGGTCGATGACCTTGTTCAGCTCGCGTCGGTACTTGACCTCGTTGGTGCGTGTCCGGCCGGCTGCCTCCGCGACGGCGATCTTCGTCTGCTGCTTGATCCGGTAGCGCTCCAGCCTGCGTTCGGCGCGCCGCTCATTGGCCGCCGTCGACTGCCCGCACTGCGCCGCCCACCATGCCGGCGAACGGGAAGATCAGCCACCAGAAGTGGGAGACATTCCGAAGAATATCCACCCGTCCCAGCATGCCATCGTCAGGAAAGAGCCTCGTAGATCAGCTTGGCGTACCTCGCGGTGCGCTCGTTGCCGAGGGTGCCCTGACCCATCTTGTTCATCACGTAGGTGGCGGTGGCTCGCCGGTCCGGGTTGATCAGCACCATCGAGCCACCCCAACCGCCCCAGAAGCAGACCCGCTCCGTGGCAGGCACGAAGGGCAGCACCTCGGGGGTGGACGAGGCCGTAGCCGATGCCCATCTTGAGGGGAGCCAAAAGCACCAGATCGGGTCCGTGCGACTGCACGTCGAAGACCCGCTCGATAGTCGAACCCGAGAGCAGCTCAACGCCATTCGCCGTGCCTCCCAACGATATCGGTGACAGCATGCGGGCCAGTGAGCGCGCGTTGCCGTGCCCGTTGACGGCGCCGAGGTCAGCCTCTCGCCACGCGGTTGTGTGCGCGATGGTGGCTTCCGGTGCGGGATTGGTGAGCGTCTTGCGCATCGGGTTGTCTTCTGGCAGCGCGTCGAACGGGATGTCGAAGGGCGGCGGAGGAATCAGCTCGGCGATTCGGCCCGCGTCCTCGGGCTTGGCGCCGATCTGGAAGTCCGCGCCGAGCGGGCGGGCGATCTCGTCGGCGACGAAGTCCTTCAGCGAAATCCCCGCCGTGCGGCGAACCAGCTCGCCGATCAGGAAGCCGTAGTTGAGCGCCTGATATCCCGACGCCGTGCCCGGTTCCCACCACGGCGCCTGCGCGGCGAGCATCGACGTGGCCTTCTCCCAGTCGAAGAGGTCGTCGGTGGTCATCGGTTCCTGCCATCCGGCCACTCCGGAGGTGTGCGACAGCAGGTGCCGCACCTTGACGTCCTGCTTGCCGTTGGCGGCGAACTCCGGCCAGTAGGTGGCGACGGACGCGTCGAGGTCCAGCAGCCCCCGGTCGGCAAGCATCAGGCCGGCAAGGCTCGTCACGGTCTTGGTGGACGACCAGACGTTGACGATCGTGTCCTCGCGCCACGGAACGGTTTTCGCGGCGTCGGCATGGCCGCCCCAGACGTCGAGGACCGATTCGCCGTCGATGTCGACAGCGATCGCGGCTCCGACCTCCGCGCCACTCGCGATCTCCTCGGCCAGCGCGTCGGCGACCTTGTCGAATCGGGTGTCCACATGTCCGTGCACGGCGGAAGTCATGCGTGCAAACTACGCCCGCCCCGTGTCGGGGCGTCACCAGTTGTCGTAGCCGCCCTCAGGCCCCAGCATGCGCTCCAGGCGCGTGCGGTTGATCCGGGCCAACTCGTTGCGGACCACTTTGCGCTCGGTCTCGACGTCGTTGTGCATGCGGTCGGCCGCCGTCGCCAACACATCCTGCGCGCTGAAGCCGTTGACGAACATGACGAAGCCGAAGCCGAACTGCTCCAGATATCGCGTCGACGCCGCGGCCAGCTGCTCCATCACCTCGGCGCCGCTCATCGCAGATGGCGCACTGCTCTGCGGCGGATTTCTCGCTGCCCGGCCTGCGGCCCACGTCGGGGTAGGCCTGCAGTATCGAGTCGATGGACGGCTCGGCGAGGGCGAACAGCAACCGGTCGGCCTGCCGGAACAGCGCGTCGTGATCGGCGTAGGGACGTACACGCGCAAGATCGGCTGCCAACGGCACGCTGTAGCAGCACTCGTAGAGGGCGTGCACGGCACGGCGCATCGGCATCTCGTTGAAGACGTCGAGCCCCATGCCCTGATGCATGAACACACCGTCATGATCCGAGCAACAGACCACGTCGGCGTTACGCCGTGTTACAGCGAGGAAAACTCCTCAGCAGACAGCCTCAGTGGCCGTCTGTCTTGAACCGCTCGATCGACCTGTTGACCTCGGCCTCGGCTTCCGCCCGGCCCGCCCAGTCGGCGGCCTTCACGTATTTGCCCGGCTCCAGGTCCTTGTAGTGGACGAAGAAGTGCTTGATCGCCTCGAGCTCATATGACGGCACGTCGGCCATGTCCTGGATGTGATCCCAGCGCCCGTCGCCCGCGGGCACGCACAGCACCTTGTCGTCGCCGCCCGCCTCGTCGGTCATCTGGAACATGGCCACCGGCCTGGCCTCGACGATGCAGCCGGGGAACACCGACTCGGGCAGCAGCACCAGCGCGTCCAGCGGGTCGCCGTCCTCGCCGAGGGTGTTCTCGATGAAGCCGTAGTCGGCCGGATACCCGAACGCCGTGTAGAGGTAGCGGTCGAGCTTCACCCGGCCTGAGTCGTGATCGACCTCGTATTTGTTGCGCGAGCCCTTCGGGATCTCGATGACAACGTCAAACTCCACGGTCGCGACTCCTTGCCCTGTGCTCTGTCTTCGGTGACGACGTCACCCTAATAGAGGGACGGCGCGCCGAGTCCACCCGCCGCCGCTGACCTGGCAGTTCCGGCCAACGGATACCCTGCTTGGGCAGGCTGCCGTCAGGAGAACCCGCGCACGCGAGGAGCGAATCGGAAATATGCGTCCCACCACGTGGCGACGGTCCACCCACATCGTCATAGGGGTGGCCGTGGTGTTGGTGGTTGCCGCTGTCGTGGTGGCCGCGGCGCTGCTGCGAGGCAACTCCAGCGATGTCGACGCGATCCCTGCGGCACCGGCGCCCGCGGCGGCGGATCCGGGAATCAAGCCGGTGTCCGATTCGGCGGACAAGCCCACACCGGACAAGTTGGCCGCAACGCTTGCGTTGGCGCTCGCCGATCCGAACCTCGGCGCGTTCACCGGCCGGATCGCCGATGCCGCCACAGGAGAACAACTTTGGGCCCAAGGCGCCGACCTGCCGATGCAACCCGCCTCGGTGACCAAGGTGCTGACCACCGCGGCGGCACTGCTCGCGCTTGACCGCGACCACCGTCTCACCACCACCGTGGTGGCGTCGGACCAGCGCCCCGGCCTCGTCGTGCTCAAGGGCGGCGGCGACCCGACGTTGTCGGCCGCGCCGAAGGGAACCGACACCTGGTACCGCGACGCGGCTCGCATCAGCGACCTCGCCGACCAGGTGCGCCGCAGCGGTGCCAAGGTGACCACGGTGGCCGTCGACGTCAGCGCCTACAGCGGGCCGACGATGGCGCCGGGCTGGGATCCCCTCGACATCGACGGCGGCGACATCGCCCCGATGGAAGCGGTGATGCTCGACGGCGGACGCACCCAGCCGGTCAGCGTCGAGTCGCGCCGTTCCACCACCCCGGCGCTCGACGCCGGTCGCGCGCTCGCCGTGGCGCTGCGTGTCGATCCGGCCACCGTGAAAGTGCTGCCATCGGCGTTCGACGGCGACGAGATCGCATCGGTGCAGTCGCCGCCACTGATCGAGCGGCTTGCGGGAGATGATGAACAACTCCGACAACGTGATGGCCGAATCGATCGGCCGGGAAGTGGCTGCCGCACAAGGGAAGCCGCAAAGCTTCGATGGTTCTGTGCGCGCGGTCCTCGGTGAGCTGGACTCCGCCAAGATCGACACCGGCGGTTCATATCTGGTCGACTGCAGCGGCCTGTCGATCGATGATCGGCTGACCGCGGAGACGCTGGACGAGACGGTCAGTGCGGCGGCGGGGCCCGACAACCCGACGCTGAGGCCGCTGGTGGACCTGCTGCCCATCGCAGGCGGTAGCGGCACACTGTCGAACCGCTTCCTCGACACCGACGCCGGACGTGCGTCGGCCGGCTGGCTGAGGGCCAAGACCGGATCGCTGACGGCCACCAACTCGCTGGTCGGCATCGTCACCGACTCCAGCGGTCGGGTGCTGACCTTCGCGCTGCTGTCCAACGAGGCGGGGCCGACCGGGCGCACCTCCCTCGACGCGTTCGCCGCGGTGCTGCGGTCATGTGGGTGCAGCCCGTGAGCCCGGCAGGCAAGGTGACCGTCGGCCGCACCGTCGACTGGGGATTCGCCGCCGCGTTCGGCGCCAAACTCGTCCGGCCCGCTCCGGCGACCACCGACTACACCCGCCGGCAGGCGATCGAACAGCTGGCAAGCTCCGCGATGCGCGCCGAGATACCGGTGCGGGAAGTGACCGGGCTCAACGAGGGCGCCGATGTGTCCGACGCCCGCATCATCGATCGCTCCGAATGGGTAAGGGCCGCATCGCAATCCATGCGGGCGATGACCGGTGGCAGCGAGAACGACGACAAGCCGAACTTCATCACCGGCCGCGTCACCGGCGCCCAGACGGGTGCGGTGCTCGCGTTCATCTCCTCGGGCATCCTCGGCCAGTACGACCCGTTCGCCGACAACGGCGGCGAGCTGCTTCTGGTGTATCCCAACGTGATTGCGGTCGAGCGGCAGCTGCGGGTCGTGCCTGCCGACTTCCGGCTGTGGGTCTGCCTGCACGAGGTGACGCACCGGGTGCAGTTCCGCGCCAACCCGTGGCTGGCCGACCACATGTCCAACTCGCTGGCGGTGCTGACGGAGGAGACCGGCGAAGACGTCACCGAGGTGATCGGAAGACTGGCGGGGTTCGTCCGCGATCGCCGCGATGGTGTTCCGGCCGACCCGAATTCGACCGGTGTGCTCGGCGTATTGCGCGCCGTCCAGTCCGAGCCGCAACAACGCGCGCTCGACCAGTTGCTCGTGCTCGGGACGTTGTTGGAGGGCCACGCCGATCACGTGATGGACGCCGTCGGCCCCGCCGTCGTGCCGTCCGTCGTCACCATCCGGCGGCGGTTCGAGGAGCGACGCAAGCGCAAGCAACCGCCGCTGCAACGGGTGATGCGCGCACTACTGGGTATCGACGCGAAGATGAGCCAGTACACCCGCGGCAAGGCGTTCGTGGACGACGTCGTCGGACGCGTCGGAATGGCGCGGTTCAACACCATCTGGACGGGGCCGGAAACGTTGCCGCTGCCAGACGAGATCGAGAAGCCGCAGCGATGGATCGACAGGGTGCTCTAGGCGCGCTGCGGACCGCGGTGTCGGCGTTCGACGCGCGATACGCCGCCGCGCACGACCAATGGTGCGTCGCTCTGTCGGGTGGCCCGGATTCGTTGGCGCTGACGGCGGTGGCCGCCACACTGAAGCCGACGACGGCGCTGATCGTCGACCACCGGCTGCAACAGGACTCGCATCGCGTCGCGGCGACTGCCAGGGAACAGGCGATGTCGCTGGGATGCATTGACGCACAGGTGATTTGCGTAGACGTCGGCACGGAAGGCGGGCCAGAGGCCGCCGCGCGCACGGCACGCTACCGCGCGTTGGACGCGGCCAGGGTCGACAAACCGGTACTGCTCGGCCACACACTCGACGATCAGGCCGAGACGGTGCTGTTGGGCCTCGGCCGCGGATCGGGCGCGCGCTCGATCGCGGGGATGCGACCGCATGACCCGCCGTGGTGCCGACCGCTGCTCGACGTCAGGCGCGCGATCACCCACAAGGCGTGCGACGAGCTGAACATCGAGCCGTGGCACGACCCGCACAACGTCGATCGCCGCTACACCCGCACACGGTTGCGCACCGAGGTGATGCCGCTGCTCGAGGATGTGCTCGGCGGCGGAGTCGCGGAGGCACTCGCCCGCACCGCCACCGCACTGCGCGAGGACAACGAGACGCTCGACGAGCTGGCGAATACGGCGCTGTCCGTGGCAACGGCGGGCGACGACCTCGACACCGGACGGCTCACCGTCCTGCCTGAGGCCGTCCGCCGCAGGGTGATCCGCCGCTGGCTGCTGGCAGGCGGCGCGATCGAACTGACGGACAAACAGATCCGCGGGGTCGACGGTCTCGTCACGGGCTGGCGGGGTCAAGGCGGGGTGGCGGTGAGCTCTCCGTTGCGCCGCGAACGGCTGTTCGCGGGCCGCCGCGACGGCATGCTGACCCTGTACCGCGAACCGGTCTGAGGACAGTTAGGGCGAGCTCACGTTGGTCGAGCACAGGCACACGTGGCACGCTGTGGACGTGCCATCAGAGGAGCTGTATCCGGGCGACATCAAATCGGTGTTGCTCTCCGAGGATCAGATCCAGACACGGGTCGCCGAACTGGGCGCTCAGCTGGGCGCCGACTACCGGGATGCCATCGCCGCCAACGGCCAGGATCTGCTGCTGATCACGGTGCTCAAGGGCGCGGTCTTCTTCGTCACCGACCTGGCCCGCGCGATCCCCGTGCCCACGCAGCTGGAGTTCATGGCGGTCAGCTCGTACGGCTCGTCGACGTCGTCTTCTGGTGTGGTGCGAATCCTCAAAGACCTCGACCGCGACATCAATGACCGCGACGTGCTGATCGTCGAGGACATCGTCGACTCCGGGCTGACGCTGTCCTGGCTGCTGCGCAACCTCGCGACGCGGCACCCGCGGTCGCTGAAGGTGTGCACGCTGATGCGCAAACCGGACGCCGTCCGCGACGACGTCGACATCTCCTACGTCGGCTTCGACATCCCCAATGAATTCGTCGTCGGCTACGGCCTCGACTACGCGGAGCGCTACCGCGACCTGCCCTACATCGGCACGCTCGACCCGAAGGTGTACGAGGAGTTCTAGGAGGGACATGAGCCGTACAGCCCTGCGGATCTGCCCATTGTGCGAGGCCACCTGCGGCCTGACGCTGACGATCGAGGACGGCCGGGTGACCGGGGCGCGCGGCGACCGCGAAGACGTGTTCAGCGCCGGGTTCATCTGCCCGAAGGGTGCGAGCTTCGCCGAATTGGACAACGATCCCGACCGCCTCGAGCGGCCGATGATCAGGCGCGACGGCGCGCTCACCGAGGCGACGTGGGATGAGGCGTTCGCATTCGTCGCCGACCGCCTCGGCGGCGTCGTTCGCGAGCACGGCGGAGCGTCGGTCGGCGTGTATCTCGGCAACCCGAACGCGCACACCGTCGCAGGCAGCCTGTATCCGCCGCTGATCCTTCGCGGGCTCGGCACCCATCAGGTTTACTCCGCCAGCACCCTGGACCAGATGCCCAAACACGTTGCGCTGGGCTATATGTTCGGCAGCCCCGTCGCATTCACCGTGCCAGATCTCGACCGCACCGACTATCTGGTGATCATCGGCGCCAACCCGCTTGTCTCCAACGGCAGCCTGGCGACCGCCGCCGACTTCCCCGGCAAGCTACGGGCACTGCGCAAGCGCGGCGGCAGGCTGACCGTGATCGACCCGGCCCGCACCCGCACAGCTGAAATGGCCGACCGGCACGTCGCACCGCGACCAGGCACCGACGGCGCTCTGCTCTTCGCCGTCGTGCACGTGCTGTTCGAAGAGGGCCTTGTCGCAACGGATCTCGGCGGAATCGCTGATCACGTCAACGGACTCGACGATGTGCGGCGTCTCGCAGAAGAGTTCTCGCCTGATGCCGTCAGCGAGCACTGCGGGGTGCCCGCCGACGAGATCCGGGCACTGGCCCGTGAGCTCGCGGCGGCGCCGACGGCGGCGGTGTACGGCCGAATCGGCACGTCCACAGTCGAATTCGGCACCCTGGTGAGCTGGCTCGTCGATGTCATCAACGTCCTGACGGGCAATCTCGACCGGCCAGGAGGGGCGATGTTCCCGCTTGGGCCCGCGGCGCCCGCGCCCCGTCCACCGAAACCGGGCCGCGGCTTCAAGACCGGCCGCTGGCACAGCAGGGTGTCGGGCCATCCGGAGGCGTTGTCCGAATTGCCCACTGCCGCACTGGCCGAGGAGATCGACACGGCAGGCGAGGGGCAGATCAAGGCGATGATCACGATCGCCGGGAATCCCGTGCTTTCTGCGCCCGACGGGGACAGGCTCGACCGCGCACTCGACGGTGTCGGGTTCATGGTTTCTATCGACCCTTACCTCAACGAGACCACGCGGCATGCGGACGTGATCCTTCCGCCGCCGCCGCCGTCGCAGAGTCCGCACTTCGACTTCGCCCTCAACAACCTCGCGGTGCGCAACAACGTCCGCTACTCGCCGCCGGTGCTTCCGCTCGACGGCAGGCCGAGCGAGGCCGAGATCCTGTCCCGCATCGCGTTGATCCTCTACGGCGTCGGGCGTCGACGGCGATCCCTCGCTCGTCGACGAACAGGTCATCGCGACGACGCTGGCCAAGGAGACCGCGGATCCCAACTCGCCGGTGGCGGGGCGTCCGGTCGACGAGTTGACCGCGATGCTTGCGGCAGGCCCCGGCTACGAACGCCGCCTCGACATGATGCTTCGGCTCGGGCCCTACGGCGACGCGTTCGGGACGAAGCCCGATGGCCTGACCCTGGAACTGCTCAAGGCGGCACCGCACGGCATCGACCTCGGCCCGCTGCGGCCCCGGCTTCCCGAAGTGCTCCGAACACCAAGCGGCCGAATCGAACTCGCGCCCGAGCCGTTGATCGCCGACGCCGCGCGGCTCCGCGATGCGCTGGACCGAGACATCGACCGGTTTGTCCTGATCGGCCGACGTCACCTGCGCTCCAACAACAGCTGGATGCACAACGTCCCCGCATTGGCGGGCGGCACGAACCGATGCACGCTGCAGATGCACCCCGATGACGTCGCCGAACTCGGCCTTGCCGACACCGCGAAGGTCAAGGGGCCGGGCGGGGAGGTGCTCGCTCCTGTGGAGCCGATGCCGGGCATGCGGCGCGGCGTGGTGTCGCTACCGCACGGTTGGGGTCACGACCGCGGCGGGACGCGCCTCGGGGTGGCTGCCGGCCAGCCCGGCGTCAACGTGAACCAGCTCAACGACGGCAGTCAGCTCGACCCGCTCTCGGGAACCGCTGTGCTCAACGGCATCCCGGTCGATATCGCTCCCGCAGACTGACTACGTCAGCTCCCAGATCACCGTCACCGAGAAGCTGACGGTCTGCTGACCGGGCTCGAGTGGCACCGCCTCCATGGCTGCGCGCGGCATCGGAACCGGCTCGGCGTCGGCGGCGTCGCACCCGCCGACTCGGAGATCGAGATGACGTCGCCCAGAGTGAGTCCGGCCAGCTGCGCGAACTGCTCGGCGCGGTCCTTGGCGTCGTCGAAGGCCCGCGTCCGCGCGTCCTTCACCAGCTGCGAATCGTCGTCGATCGCATAGCTGACCGAGTTGATGCGGGTGGCGTCGCCGCCGGTGGTGCCGATGAGGCCCAACGTCTGCGACGCGGTGTTCAGGCTGCGGATCTTGACGTTGATCGAGTTGCTCGCCTGGTAGGCGATGATCGACGGGGTGTCGCCGCCGCCGTACTGCGGTTGCAGGGTGACGTTGGTGGTGCTGATGTCGTTCTTGTCGATACCGGAGCCCACAAGCGCGTTGATCACGGCCTGCATCTTGTCGCTCGTCTGATTCATCGCGGCGGTGACGTCGGGCGCGGTGGCCTCGATCGAGACCTGTGCGTTCAACGAGTCGGGCCTGCCCTGCACCTCGCCGGTCCCGACGACCGTGACCTGGCGGGTATCGGAGTCAGCCGTCGGAACCACCGACGGTCCCGACGACTTGGGCGACGTGTCGCATGCCGTCAGGCCGGCGACGACCATTCCCGCGGCGGCAAGGGCGATCATTCGGTTCGCGAGTTTCGCTCGCGCTGCGATCGGCATGCCTGGAACATTACCGTTGAGAATCTTTCTATAGTCTATATTCTCACCGTCTATCGCCGAGGGACAGATGTCAGCAGACGCCCGCACGTTTGTGGTGCTGTGTACCTATGGCCGCGATGCACTGTCGCTGCGCGACGCGGCCATGGACGAGCACCTGTCCTATCTGCGGAGCAATCGCCACCGGCTGCGCTTCGCAGGACCGTTGCTCGACAACGACATTCGGACGGCGTCCGGTTCGCTCGCGATCGTCGAAGGCAGCCGCGCTGACGCCGAGGACTACATCGCCCGCGAGGCGTTCTGCCGCGCCGGAATGTTCGACAGCATCGAGATCGTCCGCTTCGAAAGCGCGGTCGGTTTGCGACAGGCCGAGCTGGAACCAGACGCGCGACGGCAGCTCTACGTATGTCGGTGGCTGACGGAAACGGGACAGACCTACCGCCGCCCGCCGAGCATCCCCGAGGCGGACGCATCGACTCGGATGTTGGAGGGCGGCGCGCTGCTCTCCGACGAGGGCGCCCAGTTGATCGGCGGGCTGTTCATCGTGGAGACCGTCGGCCGCGGGACGCCGAGGCGGTCCTCGCGTCTGACGTCGAACGGTGGAGCGTGGGGGACGCGACGGACCCTGGTGAGCCGGTGGCGATTCGGCCAGGCGCTCAGCGAGGGCGACGGCCGATAGGCCCGGCCAGCAAACAAGTGCCGGTTCCGGCAGACAAATAGCAGGTCGTGGTGCGCGCGGCGGAATGCTGTGCAGTTCCCGCGAAATCGTAGACAGTCTGCTGAAAATGCTATATAAAATGCACAAGATGCAAACGTCGTCGAGGAGGATGGCATTGCCGCTCGCCGCTTCGGACCGTTCGATAGACATCCACGCGCACTTCGTCGACACCGCCGCGATTGATTCGATGGCGTCGATCGCTCCCGGAGTGGCGCCCAGCGTCCACAACCGAGACGGCGCATGGTTCATCGACCTGCCGCCGGGCAGTGTCAGGAGCTTCCCGAACGGCGTGACCCGTGCCCTGCCGAGTGGCCTCGTCGAGCCGCAGATCCGCCTCGACGATATGGACGCCCAAGGCATCGACGTCCAGGCCATCAGCGGATACACATGGACGAACTTCTATGCGCTGCCCGGTGACGTCGCCGCCGAGCTCCACCGGGTGCACAACGACGGCATGCTTCGGACCGTCCACGAAAACCCCGACCGCCTCCTCGCCATCCCGAGCCTGCCCATGCAGGACCCGCAACGAAGCGTGGCCGAGGTCGAACGCCTGGCGCCTGACCCGTCGGTCGTCGCCGTCGGCATCGGGACCAACATCGACGGCGTGGATCTTGACGATCCGCGTTTCGAGCCCGTCTGGGAGGCTCTGGACAACTACGACCTTCCCGTCCTCGTCCATCCGCCCGGCCTCATCGCGGGCGCGGACCGGATGCGGCGCTACCACCTGATCAACCTCATCGGAAACCCGGTCGACAGCACGATTGCCATTGCCTCGGTTGTGTTTTCGGGCATGCTCGACCGCTATCGCAACCTGCGGTTCTGCTTCGTGCACGGGGGCGGGTTCGCTCCCTACCAAGCGGGCCGCTGGGACCACGGGTGGGAAGTGCGCTCAGAAGCGCGGGAGCACATCGCGTCGCACCCGACGGATTACCTGCGCCGCTGCTTCTTCGACAGCCTCACCCATGACGCGACCGCGCTGGGATTCCTCGGGCAGCAGGTCGGGTGGGAACAGGTGATGCTCGGCACCGACTACCCGTGGGACATGTCGACGACCACGCCGCTCGAGGACCTCGACGCGGCCGGAACCAACGAGCAGCAGCGCCATCTGGTCTCCGCCGCCAACGCGGGCAGGTTCCTGCGAATGCCCGAGCCGACAGCGAATCAATCAACTTCGTCCACCGCACCGTCCAGAGAGGAATATTGATGCGCATCAAGAGACTGATCGCCGTTCTGGCGGTCGCGATGCTGCCGTTGGCAGCATGTTCAGGGGGTAGTGACACCTCCTCGTCGGAGCCGTCCGAGTCGGTCGATCTGGCCACGTGGAAACCGGAGTTCAAAGACGGTGTCCTACAGCCACTCCCGAGCGGCTGGCCGAACAGTCCGATCACCCTGCTGAATCCCGACGAGGCCGGCTCACCCGACGGTCTGTACACCCGTACCGCGGTTGAGGCGATCCGCAAGGTGTCCCCGGTCAAGATCGAGATCCTCGACCGTTCCGACTTCGGAACGTACGGCACGTGGGAAGCCCTGCAGTGGATGTCAGAAGCAGCCCGGCGGCAACGAGGGCAACATCGTCGTGGTCGCCTCCGTCGTCGGCGGCTCCCTCGACCTCATCGCCACCCCGGTGAAGAAGGACCTCGGGGTGACGCTCGACGACTTCAACTTCGTGATCGCGACGGAGCTGACGCCGTTCATCCTCACCCAGCGCAAGGATCCGCCATGGAAGAGCACGAATTTCAAGGACATGGTCGACTACGTCCATGCCCATCCGGGCGAGGTCAACTACATCTGCTACAGCCCGGGCAGCGGCCGCGACATCTCGTGGATTCACTACTCGAAAACTCTTGACCTGAAGTTCAAGGAGCCGTGGGCATGCGGCGACGGCAGCCAGGGCATCGCCGCGATCATCGGCGCGGGCGAGGGTGACCTCGGCCTCAACGACCCCAACCAGGCGCGGATCGGATACGACGCGGGCCGCACCGACAGCATCATGGTGACGGGCACCGAGAAGTCGACCGACCCGTGGCCCGACATCCCGAACGGCGCAGACGCGGCAGGCATCAAGGACGACCCGTGGGGCGTCACGCGTGGCTGGGCGGTCACCAAGGAGACTCCTGCGGACCATCGCCAGTGGCTCTTCGAATTGTTCAAGAAGGCAAGCGAAGACGAGGAATTCAAGAAGGCCAGGCTCTCTCTTGCCGGAACCACCTTGTTCACTCTCAACCACGACGAGGCGCGTGCGAAGGCGGAATCTGCACTGGAGTACGCGGAGCCGATCCTGAAAGAAGCCGGCCTCTACAATGGTGGCTGACGAGAAGACCGAAATCGAGTCGAGCCGCGCGGGTGACAGGTGGGTCGACCTCGTTGGGGGACTGGCCTTCGCGGCGTTCGGGCTGGCCCTCGTGGTGATCGGCGAGTTGACGCTGCACGAGGACATCCAGGGTGACTTGTTGGGGCCCAAGGCTTTCCCCCGACTTCTGGGGGCAAGCCTGTTCCTCGGCGGACTGTATGTCGCTTACCGCGCGTGGCGCGTGCCTGCCAGTCAGGTGGCGGCGGCACTCGAGTCGGACGGCGATGAGGACGAACCGGACGTACCCTCATCGGTCGTCCGGGCGTTCGTCGTCATGGGCCTGACCCTGCTCTACACGCTGGTCCTTGGTCCCCTCGGATATCTGGTCGCCACACCGTTATACGTCGCTGCCGGGCTCTACGTGCTGTCGATTCGATCGAAGATCGCGCTCATCGGGGTGCCTGTGCTGCTGACCGCATTCTGCTATTACGTGTTCGCCGAAATCCTGATGGTGCCACTGCCTTCCGGCGTGCTCACCGAACCGCTGCGTGCCCTCGGCTGGGCGCGTTGAGAGGAGGGCGCTGAATGGAAAATTTCGTCACTCTGATGTCGGGCGGCGCGGCGCTGCTGCTGAACCCGATGATCTGGTTCCTGGTGCTGTTGGGAACCGCCTACGGCATCATCGCGGGCGCCATGCCGGGCATCGGGGCGACGTTGGCCTTCGGGCTCGTCCTGCCCGTCACGTTCGCCCTCACCCCTGTCCAGGCCGTCGCGCTGTTGATGTCCATCTCCGTCGGCGTCGCCTACGGCAACAGCATTCCGGCGATCATGGTCGGTGTTCCCGGCACTCCCGCGGCGATCCTGACCGTGCTGGACGGCTTCACCCTCCACAAACGTGGTGAGACGGGGCTCGCCGATCGGCGTCGCGTACGTGGCCGCGATCGTCGGACAGCTCATCAGCATCCCGATGTTCGTGCTCGCGTTGGTCCCACTGTCCGGGCTCGCGTATGTCTTCCTGGCACCGGAGATGTTCGGCCTGTACCTGCTCGGCGTTGTCGCTGTGGTGAGCCTCACGGGCAAGAACGTCGTCAAGGGGCTGATGGCCGCGGCGCTCGGACTGTGCGTCGGGCTCGTCGGCCTCGACCCCATCCAGTTCCAGCCGCGGTTCGACTTCGATATCTCCATCCTGCGCAACGGATTCGACACGGCGGCCGTGGTCATCGGGCTGCTGGCGCTCAGCGAGCTCTTCCGCTCTGCCCGTCAGGTCTTCCAGTGGGACGCGATCGTCGCCGACTTCAAGATGAAGTTCCCTGGAGCCAAGGCATTGAGGCCGACGGTGCGGCCGATCCTGCTCGGCACGGTGCTGGGGACCGCTATCGGCGCCATCCCCGGCGCGAGTGGCACTGCGGCCTCGATGATTTCGTACCAGCAAGCCAAACTGACCTCCAAGACGCCCGAGCAATTCGGCAAGGGATCCGTCGAAGGAATCGCGGCCAACGAGTCGGCGCAGAACGCGGCGAACTCCGGCGAGCTCATCCCGACGCTCGGCCTCGGCATCCCCGGCAGCGGTTCCATGGTGCTGTTGCTCAGTGCCCTGACGATCCAGGGTCTCGTGCCGGGTCCGCGGATGACGGTGGAGTCGCCGGATCTGGTGGAGGCGGCGGTCGGCGGGATGCTGGCGTCGACGGTGCTGTTGATCCTCACCGGTTGGGTGCTCGCAAGGGCGATGCTCAAAGCCGTGACCATCAACAGGTCGGTGGTCATCATCGTCGCGATCGCGTTGGTGGTCATCGGCACGTTCTCGCTGAGCGGTCGGATCTTCGACGTCCTCACCGCCGTGGTCTTCGGCATCATCGGCTATTACATGCGCCGGTACGGCTATTCGGTCGCGGCAGCGGCGCTTGCGGTGGTGCTGGCCGAGGGGTTCGAGAAGAATCTGCGGTCAGGGTTGGCCCTCTACGACAACAACGTGTGGTCGTTCGTCTCGCGCCCGATGACCGCGGTGTTGCTCGTCCTTGCCCTCGCGCTGCTGATCCTCGGCATACGCGGTGAACGCAAAACCCGACGAGCGCTGCGCAAGCTCGAGCATGAGGAGCTGGCGGCCGCCGATGCCGTCGCAACCGTGGAACCGGGTGACCGCGCCCTCCGAAGCCGAAACCGCCGAGCAAGGAGCGCGGCCACCCGACGGCGGGTGATCGAACAACCCGTCCCGCTGAAGGTACACACAAGGAAGGTTCCGTGCGAGCCGCACTACTGTCCGCCCCGTTTGTGATCGACATGGTTTCTCACGAGCAGCCGACGCCTGGTCCTGGCGAAGCGCTGTTACAGGTTGAGGCCGTGTCGATCTGCGGCACCGACATCAACATCTATCGCGGGGTCCATCCGCGAATCAAGCCGCCGTCGGTGCTCGGCCACGAGCTGGCAGGCACCGTCACCGCTGTGGGGCCCGGAGTGGACCAGTCACTGGTTGGCGAGGCGGTATGCGTCGAGCCGAACATCTGTTGTGGACACTGCCGGTACTGTCGCGCGGGCCTGCCCAACGTCTGCCCCTCATACCGGCTCCTCGGCGAAAGCCTCGACCTCCCTGGGGGATTCGCTGAGTTCGTGACGGTACCCGCGGCGCAGATCTACCGGCTACCCAAGGGGATCTCTGCCGCGATGGGCTGCCTTGTCCAACCGTTGGCGATCTCGTATGAGGGTGTCATCGAGCGCGCGGCGGTCACGGAGGGCGAGCGGGTGCTCGTGGTCGGCGCCGGGCCGATCGGCCTCGCGGCGCTGATGTTCGCGAAGCTGCGCGGCGCATCAGTGATGGTCACCGACATCGTCCCGGAAAGGCTCAGGCTTGCGCGAAAACTGGGAGCCGAGGTGACGTTGATGGCCCACGATGATGTGGACTCCGCGGTGTTCGACTGGACCTATGGGGACGGGGTCGACGTCGCCGTGGAGGCCGTTGGCGGCACACAGACCGACAGCATGGCGGTCGCACAGCGGGTGACAGCACCTCGCGGCAGGATCGTGGTGATGGGGGCGTTCGCGGACAAGACGTTCCCGTTCGCGATCGGCGATCTCAAGAACAGAGAGCAGACGCTGATGGGCAGCCACGGCCATCCGCGGACCTTTGCGCCGGTGCTCGAACTGCTCGCCGACGGGCAGCTGGACGTCGGCGCGTTGGTGACACATCGCCTGGCGCTCGAGCAGGCCGCAACGGCATTCGACCTCTTGGATCGCCGGCTCGACGGGATCGTGAAAGTGGTTGTCAGTCCGTGAGATTGCTTCGGTCGCTGCTCAACGTCCCCGCCACCCGGCCGGACATGCTTGACAAGGCGGCCGGCTACGGCGCCGATGCGGTGATCATCGACCTCGAGGATGCCGTCCCGGCGGCACGCAAGGCCGAAGCGCGCATCATCGCCAACGACTATGTCGAAAGGCTTGCGCGACTCAGCCCGGTTCTGGTGCGGGTGAACGGGCTTGACAGCGGCCTGTTGGACGATGACCTGGCTGCGGTGGTCGGCCCGTCGCTCATCGGTGTGCAAGTGCCGAAAGCGAACTCGTCAGCCGACATCGTGGCGCTGGACTTCGCGCTGTCGCAGCTGGAGCGGGAAAAGGGCTTGGCCACAGGGTATGTCGAGCTTCTCGTCAGCCTCGAATCCGCGCTGGCAATCCACTTCGCATACGACATCCTGTCCGCGGCGCCCCGAGTGGGCTGCGCAATGGTGGCGGCTGCCAAGCACGGTGATCTGCACGGCGACCTCGGCTTCATCAGCACCAAGTCCGAGGAAGAACTCCTGTATGTGCGGTCGGCGGTGCTGGTCGCGGCAAGGGCGGCGGGTGTGCCGTATCCGATCGACGGGGTCTACGCCGACGTCGGCGACCTCGACGGATTCGCCGACTCATGCAGGCGCGCCCGCCAGATCGGCTACCGGGGCAAGAAGGTGATCCACCCGCGCCAGGTGGACGTCGCCAACGAGATCTTCAGCCCGACAACGCAAGAGCTCGACTACTTCGAACGTGTCCTTGAAGCCATGGATCTCGCGGAGCGCGAAGGGCGAGCCGTCGCCGTGGTGGACGGAAACATGGTCGACATCGCGATGGCCGAAACCGTCCGTCGCTTCATGCACACCGAGAATCGGACAATTGGAGAGGGCTGAAGAATGTCGGAAGCGGGCAACGAGACCACCAAGGAAGACAAGCGCGCGGAGCTGTATGCGAGATACAACAACACGGGGTTGGACACCGGTGTCCGCCTACAGGGTGAGCACTTCCTGCACCGGGTCGAGGAGTTCGCCGAACTCGACCCTGAATGGACCGACGCCTGGCTGACCTGGATCTACGACCACCTGTACAACCGCAACATTCTCGATGACAAGACCAGAATCCTTGTCATCCTCGGTGAGTGCTGTGTGCTGGGCGCAGAGATGCAGATCCCCAACCACATCCGCAGCGCAATGCGTGCGGGCGCCACCGAAAAGGAATGCCTCGAGGTCATTCTGCAGTCCGCGATCTACGGCGGTATTCCCCGGATGGTGGTGGCGATGAAGCACTACCGGGCATTGATGAAGGATCTGGGCAAGCTCGATTTGAGCGAACCCGTGTTTCGGGGCGACGCCCGAGACTGAGCTTCGGAAACTTCAGTCGGACATGGCTTTTCGGGCGGTCGCCCACAGCGGGTAGGCGCTCAGCAGGACCAGTCCCGCTAGTCCCAGCCAGGACGCGCTTGCCCCGAAATACAGCAGCGCCAACCCGAACCCGGGGGGCCCGACGATGTTGGCGATCCGCATCACCGTCAGGCCCGCCGCGATGTCCACGGTGGTTCGCCCCTGTGGGTCGGCCTCGGCGAATGCGACGACGATGATCCCGTTGAAACTCAGTGCGACCACCGAGACGACGACGATGCATGCGAACAGCGGCAGGTCCCCGACAGTCGGTGTCAGCACTCCGAACACCGCAAGGCTGGCCGCGCACGCGACCGCGAGCGCGGCCAGAAGCGGGCCACGAGGCGGACCAAGTCGGTCGCTCAACGCACCGAAGCCGACCCGAGCCGTCGCGCCGGCGACCTGCGAGCAGAAGAACAACGTGGCCGCGACGGCGACGCCGCGGTCGAGGCGGTCGGTGAGTTCCAGTGTCAGGTACGCGGTGAAGGCCCACTGGGCGGTGATCAACGGCAGGATCAGCACGCCCAGCTTGAGCGCAGGCCATGGCGGGTCGCGCCACCACCGCTGTTTGTCGGGTGCGGACATGTCGTCGACATGTAGCCCGGCTGCACCAACGGCCAACCCGCACAGCACGATTGCGAGCGCGGCGAACAGGCCGCGCCAACTCGTCCAGGCCAGAAGCGGCACCAGCGCCCCGGCGATGACACCGCCTGCGGGCAGCCCGATCTGGCGGATGCTGGTCAGAAGGACACGGCGCCGCATCGGTGCGCTGTCGACGACGGCACCTCCGCCGGACGCGGATGAGATGCCCCAGCCCACTCCGAACAGGGACAGCACCGCGCCCGCCGCCACGAGGCTCAGATCGAGGGCGAACGCCGCCGTCGAGGCGGCCATCATCAGGCTGCCGGCAGCCAACGCACGTCCGGTGCCCCACCTTCGGACGAGGGTGGGGGTCGAGAGCAGCCCTGGCAGCGACCCGATGTTCGCGGCGCCGATGAGGATTCCGATGTCACCGGCCGAGAGCGCGGTTTCGGCAACAAGGACGGGACCGAGCACGGCAATGCTCGCGACGACTGCAGCGCCGACGGTGTGGATGGCAGTCGAGATGATGACGACCATCCGCGTGGACGACAATTCATTGCGGCTGCTCACCTATACTATATATACTATTGTCGATGTCCGAGCCAGCGGTGAACCATCGACACGGTCCACTCTCGGGGGTGAGAGTGCTCAGCCTTGGCACCATGCTCGGCCTTGGGCACGCGACCGCCCTCCTGAGCGACTTCGGTGCCGAAGTGTCGCCGTCGAGATGCCCGGTCGAGGTGACTCCCTGCGCGGCCTCGGGCCATACAGCGACGGCCGATCGTTGCGGTGGGCCGTCGTCGGCCGAGGCAAGCGGTCCATATCGGTCGACATGCACAGTGAGGCCGGGCGCGACGTCATCCGCGACCTCGTCAGGCATTCGGACGTGGTGGCCGAGAACTTCCGTCCTGGGACGCTTGACCGGTGGGGTCTCGGCTGGGATGCGTTGCAGGAGTTGAACCCACGGGTCATCCTGCTCAGTCTCAGCGGCTACGGCCAAACCGGCCCGGACCGGCACAAGCCAGGCTTCGGCCGGGTCATCGAGGCCGCCTGCGGCCTGATGAACAGCACAGGCGAATCCGACGGGCCTCCTACGCAGATCGGCGTTCCGCTCGTGGACTACATCGCGGGAACCGTCGGTGCGATGGCCGTCTCGATGGCGCTCGTCGAGCGCGACGGCATGGCGGCGAGCGGGAAAGGTCAATGGATCGATCTGTCGCTCTACGAGACCATGGTGCGACTGCTCGACGCGTTGATCTCGTCGGACCACATTCACGGCCGACCACCCCGCAGGCAAGGCAATCGCTACGCGAACATCGCGCCATCGGATGTGTTCACCACACGCGACGGCGGTCACGTCTTCCACAGTTCGGCGACGCAGACCGTCTTCGCCCGGCTGGCGACGGCGATCGGTCGACCCGATCTGCTCACCGACCCGAGGTATGCCACCAACGCCGCCCGCATCGAGCGCGTCGACGAGGTGAACGACATTGTGCAGGAGTGGTTTTCAGCCCGCGATCGCGATGATGCCGTGCGCCTGCTCGAGGACTGCAGACGTCCCAGTCGGGCCCGTGCGTGAGATCGACGAGGTGGTCGCAGACGACCAGCTGATCGGGCGGGAGAGCGTCGTGCGCGTCGACGTCCCCGGCGTCGGACCCCTGCCGCAGCCCGGGGTCGTGCCCAAGTTCAACCGCACGCCCGGCCGTGTCACGACGCCGGGGCCGCAGCTGGGCGCCGACACCGACGACATTCTGACCGGCTTGCTCGACTACTCACCGGAGCGGCTGGCGGGGCTACGCCGCGACGGCGTCGTCTGAGTGGCTGCGATGCAGGCTCCCTCGACCTGGCGCAGGAACGCCAGCAGGATCCGGTTGACCTCCTCGGGGCGCTCCTGCTGCACCCAGTGCCCCGCACCCTCGACCCACTCCTCGGTGTACGGCCCCGCCGCCACCTCGCGCGCGCGTGCCGGGTTCATCGTCGGCCCGATCGGGTCGGCGGTACCTCCGACGAACAGCGCGGGCACGGTGGTCTGTGCGCCCGTCAGCTGCGGCGTCGACTCCCAGTTGTGGTCGTAGTTGCGGTACCAGTTCAGCGCTCCGGTGAATCCGGTCCTGCCGAACTCGGTCACGTAGTGGTCGAACTCGTCGGCGCTGATCCAGTCGGGCAACGGCGCGTCGCCATCGATCAGCCCGGCGAACATGCCGCGCATGGTCGCGGCCACGTCGGCGGCCATCTCGGCGTCGGCGACGCCGGGTTCCTGGAAGCGCAGCATGTAGAAGTCCTCGCCGAACTTCTCGCGCCAGCGTTCGGTAGGGCGCGAGCGGGCCCGTGGAATCGGCGGAACGGAGAGCCCCGCGACGGCGCGGACCCGGTCCGGATGCAGAAGTGCGGTGTGCCAGACCACCATCGCGCCCCAGTCGTGGCCGATGAATATGGCCTGGTCGACGCCGACGTCGTCGAGCAGCGCGACGAGGTCGGCGGCCAGCGCGTGGATGTCGTAGTCCTCGACCGCATCGGGTCGGCTCGAGCCGCCGTAGCCGCGCTGGTCGGGCGCAAGCACGTGGTAGCCGGCCTCGGCCAGTACCGGGATCTGGTGGCGCCAGGAGTAGGCCAACTCGGGGAAACCGTGGGCCAGCACGACCACGGGTGCTCCGCGTTCGCCTGCCTCGATCACCCGCAGTCGCACACCGTTGGTCTCGACTGACCGCTCGGCGGAGGTGACCACGAAGCCAGCCAAGCACAGCGGCCGCACGCGGGAAAGTGCTCGCGAACGTTCCGTACCAGGCGAAAATTCGCCGGAATATCGACCGGTAAGGAACGTTCGGCGAACCGTCGGGAACCGTAGTTCGTTGGTCTAGCGGTAGCCTTGACTATTCCAGCTGCACGTATGGAAGGACGTGGCCCACTAGGGCCGATACTGAATGAACCGCAAAAATGTGATCCGCACGCTCACCGTGATCGCGGTGGTGCTGTTGTTGGGCTGGTCGTTCTTCTACTTCAGTGACAACACCCGCGGCTACAAGCCCGTCGACACCTCGGTGGCGATGGCCCAGATCAACAGCGACAACGTCAAGAGCGCCCAGATCGACGACCGCGAGCAGCAGGTGCGTCTCGACCTGAAGAGCGGCAACGGCGACACCGAAGACAGCGACAAGATCATCACCAAGTACCCGACCGGGTACGGCGTCGACCTGTTCAATGCGCTGAGCGCGAAGAACGCCAAGGTCAACACCGTGGTGAACCAGGGCAACGTCCTCGGGTCGCTACTCATCTACATGCTGCCGCTGCTGTTGCTCGTCGGCCTGTTCGTCATGTTCTCGCGCATGCAGTCCGGCGGCCGGATGGGCTTCGGGTTCGGCAAGTCGAAGGCCAAGCAGCTCGGCAAGGACATGCCCTCGACCACCTTCGCCGACGTCGCCGGTGTCGACGAAGCGGTCGAGGAGCTCTACGAGATCAAGGACTTCCTGCAGAATCCCTCGAGGTATCAGGCGCTTGGCGCAAAGATCCCCAAGGGCGTGCTGCTCTACGGCCCGCCGGGCACCGGCAAGACGCTGCTGGCGCGCGCCGTCGCAGGCGAGGCCGGGGTGCCCTTCTTCACGATCTCCGGATCCGACTTCGTCGAGATGTTCGTCGGTGTCGGCGCCTCCCGGGTGCGCGACATGTTCGAGCAGGCCAAACAGAACAGCCCGTGCATCATCTTCGTCGACGAGATCGACGCGGTCGGCCGCCAGCGCGGCGCGGGCATGGGCGGCGGCCACGATGAACGCGAGCAGACGCTCAACCAGCTGCTTGTCGAGATGGACGGATTCGGCGAACGCGCGGGCGTGATCCTCATCGCCGCCACCAACCGGCCCGACATCCTCGACCCGGCCCTGCTGCGGCCCGGCCGCTTCGACCGGCAGATCCCGGTGTCCAACCCCGATATCGCGGGCCGTCGTGCGGTGCTCAAGGTGCACTCGCAGGGCAAGCCGATCGCCGAGGGCGCCGACCTCGACGGGCTGGCCAAACGCACCGTCGGTATGTCGGGTGCCGACCTGGCCAACGTGATCAACGAGGCCGCGCTGCTGACCGCCCGCGAGAACGGGACCGTCATCACCGGCGCTGCGCTCGAGGAGGCCGTCGACCGGGTCGTCGGCGGGCCGCGTCGCAAGGGCCGGATCATCAGCGAGCACGAGAAGAAGATCACCGCCTACCACGAGGGCGGTCACACGCTGGCGGCGTGGGCGATGCCCGACATCGAGCCGATCTACAAGGTGACGATCCTTGCCCGCGGGCGCACCGGCGGCCATGCCGTCGCGGTCCCCGAGGACGACAAGGGCCTGATGACCCGCTCGGAGATGATCGCAAGGCTGGTGTTCGCCATGGGCGGACGCGCCGCGGAGGAACTCGTGTTCCGGGAGCCGACGACGGGTGCGGTCTCCGATATCGAGCAGGCCACCAAGATCGCCCGCGCGATGGTCACCGAATACGGCATGAGCTCCAAGCTCGGCGCAGTCCGGTACGGCACCGAGCACGGCGACCCGTTCCTCGGCCGCACGATGGGCACGCAGGCCGACTACTCCCACGAGGTCGCCCAGATCATCGACGACGAGGTGCGCAAGCTCATCGAGGCCGCGCACACCGAGGCGTGGGAGGTGCTCACCGAGTACCGCGACGTGCTCGACACATTGGCCGGTGAGCTGCTCGAGAAGGAGACGCTGCACCGCGCCGAACTCGAGGCGATCTTCTCCGACGTGAAGAAGCGCCCGCGGTTGACGATGTTCGACGACTTCGGCGGGCGTATCCCGTCCGACAAGCCGCCGATCAAGACGCCGGGCGAGTTGGCGATCGAACGCGGCGAGGAATGGCCGAAGCCGGTGCCGGAGCCCGCATTCAAGGCTGCGATCGCGCAGGCGTCGAAGGCCGCAGCAGAAGCGTCGGGGTCGAACGGCTCAAACGGCTCGGGTACCAACGGAACTCCCGCAGGGCCGACGCAACCCGACTACGGCGCACCCGCAGGCTGGCACGCTCCCGGCTGGCCGCCGCAGAACCCGCAGGGACCGTATCAGCCGCAGGGCTGGTATCCGCCGCCCTCCGCCGCCGCCCGGCTGGCAGCCGCCCTACCCGCCGTATCAGCCGTACCCGCACCGTACCCGGGCCAGCAGCAGCGGCCGCACGGCGGGCAACGTGGTGCACCCGCGCCCAACAACGAGGACGCCGGCCAGGAATCCAACCGGCCTGACCCGCCGTCCCACGGCTGACACTCAACGGAGGCTTCGATGACGCGGCCGCACAACAACTCTGCGACCTTCACCCCCCAGGCATTCGACCAGGATCGCGCCGAGGCGGCGATTCGCGAGCTGTTGATCGCGGTCGGCGAGGACCCCACTCGGCACGGGCTCGAGGACACCCCCGCGCGGGTCGCCCGCGCGTACAAGGAGATGTTCGCCGGGCTCTACACCGATCCGGATACGGTGTTGAACACCACATTCGACGAACAACACGACGAACTCGTGTTGGTGAAGCAGATCCCGATGTATTCCACCTGCGAGCATCACCTTGTGGCATTCCACGGGGTGGCCCACGTCGGCTACATCCCCGGTCAGGACGGCAGGGTGACCGGGCTGTCGAAGATCGCCCGCCTTGTCGACCTCTATGCGAAGCGCCCGCAGGTACAGGAGCGGCTGACCGCGCAGATCGCGGATGCGTTGATGCGCAAGCTCGATCCCCGCGGCGTCATCGTGATCGTCGAGGCCGAGCATCTGTGCATGTCGATGCGCGGGGTGCGCAAGCCCGGTGCCACCACCACCACCTCCGCCGTGCGCGGTCAGTTCAAGGTCGATGCGGCATCACGGTCCGAGGCGCTGGATCTGATCCTGCGAAAGTGAGTCCGACACACGTGACGCACGTGCGGGTGATGGGAGTCGTCAACGTCACCGACGACTCCTTTTCCGACGGGGGGCTGTTCCTCGATCGTGACCGGGCCGTCGAACACGGCATGGCCCTTGCCGCAGAGGGCGCCGCGATCATCGACGTCGGCGGCGAGTCGACGCGACCCGGCGCCACCCGCATCGATGCCGGTGTGGAATCGGCTCGTGTCGTGCCGGTGATCAAAGAGCTTGCGGGACAAGGTCTCACCGTCAGCATCGATACGATGCACGCGGACGTGGCGCGGGCGGCACTCGAGAGCGGGGCGCAGATTGTCAACGACGTGTCGGGTGGCCGCGCCGACGCGAATATGGCGAATGTGGTGGCCGACGCCAAGGTGCCGTGGGTGCTCATGCACTGGCGTTCGGTGAGCGCCGAGACATCCGCACGAGGTGCCGCCGTATCGCGACGTGGTCGCCGAGGTGCGGGCCGAACTGCTCGCCGCCGTCGACGCCGCGGTGCGCGCAGGAGTCGATCCGGCCAACCTGATCATCGATCCCGGACTGGGGTTCGCGAAGACCGGCGAGCACAACTGGGCGCTGCTGCGCGCCCTGCCCGAACTGGTCGACACGGGAATCCCGGTGCTCGTCGGCGCTTCGCGTAAGCGTTTTCTCGGAACGCTGCTCGCCGACGCCGACGGCGAACCCCGTCAGCCGGACGGTCGCGAAACCGCCACCGCGGTGATCTCCGCGCTGGCCGCCAAGCACGGCGCGTGGGGTGTTCGTGTGCACGATGTGCGGGCATCGGTCGACGCGCTGAAGGTCGTCGAGGCGTGGACGGGTCCGGAACGCGATGACTGATCGAATAGAGTTGCGCGGCTTGATCGTTCGCGGTAACCACGGGGTCTTCGAACATGAGCGGCGCGACGGGCAGGACTTCGTCGTCGACATCACGGTGTGGATCGATCTCGCGGCCGCTGCTGCCAGCGACGACCTCGCCGACACGTTCGACTACGGCACGCTGGCCAACCGGGCCGCCGACATCGTCGGGGGACCGGCACGAAACCTGATCGAGACGGTGGCAGGCGAGATCGCCGAGGACGTGATGACCGACGAGCGGGTGCACGCCGTCGAGGTCGTCGTACACAAGCCCGCCGCCCCGATTCCGCAGCGGTTCGCCGATGTGGCCGTGGTTGCGCGGCGGTCCCGGCGCGGAAGCCGGTGGGGCGCCGGCGTGACTTCAGTCGTGCTGTCGATCGGGTCCAACCTCGGCGACCGGCAGGCCCATCTGCAGTCGGTCGTCGACGGGCTCGGGTCCGCCTTGCGCGCGGTGTCTCCCGTCTACGAGACAGACGCGTGGGGCGGTGTCGAGCAGGGTCCGTTCCTCAACGCGGTCGTGATCGCCGACGACCCGCAGTGCGACGCCCACGCATGGCTGAGCCGTGCACACGACTTCGAAGACGCCGCGCAACGGGTGAGGGAGGAGCGCTGGGGTCCGCGCACCCTCGACGTCGACCTGATCGCATGCCATGACGGCGACGCCGAAGTGGTCATCCACGATTCGGATCTGACGCTGCCGCACCCCTACGCCCACCAGCGCGCCTTCGTGCTCGTTCCGTGGCTGGACGTCGATCCGGACGCCGCGCTGACCCTGGACGGCGAGCCGCGGCGCGTCGAGAAGCTGCTCACCGGACTCGACGCGGCCGAACGCGACGGGGTGCGCCTGACCGGCATGGTGTTGATCTGATGGGTCCGACCCGCAATCGGGACCTGACGGCGGCGACGGTGATCGCCGCCGTCCTCGGCTATGTGCTGGTGACGGTGCTCTATCGCTGGTTCCCGCCGATCACGGTGTGGACCGGGCTTTCACTGCTTGCGGTGGCCGTCGCCGAGGGCGGGTGGGCCTTCTACGTGCGGTCGAAGATCAACGACGGCCGGATCGGCGACGGGCCGGGCTGGCTGCATCCGCTGGCCGTCGCCCGTTCGGTGACCATCGCCAAGGCGTCGGCGTGGGTCGGTGCGCTTGTGCTGGGTTGGTGGGTCGGGGTGCTGATCTATCTTTTGCCACGGCGGGGCGCGCTGCGGGTCGCGGGCGAAGACACCGCGGGCGCTGTGGTGGCGGCGGTAAGCGCGCTTGCCCTGTTGGCCGCCGCACTGTGGCTGCAACATTGCTGCAAGTCGCCGCAGGAGCCGCCCGAGAACGGCGAGGGAGCCGCGGAGTAGCTGATCGACAGTAGCGGACCGCGAATCGCCGGGGAGCACGACACGCGCAGTGACCTGTGACGGGTACAGTCGGCCCATGACCGTGCTGACCCGTGGTGCGCGGCCGCGGCGCAGCGGTCGCAGGCCGGGTTGGCTGCTGTTAACGGTGTTGCTGGTACTCGCAATCATGGCGAGTTCGGCACTGGTGTTCACCAACCGGGTGGAATTGCTGAAGCTGGCGGTCATCCTCGCGTTGTGGGCCGCGGTGGTCGCCGCTTTCGTGTCGGTCATCTATCGGCGGCAGAGCGACGTCGATTCGGCCAAGGCGCGCGACCTGAAGCTCGTCTACGACTTGCAACTCGACCGCGAGATCTCTGCGCGACGCGAATACGAGCTGACGGTCGAGTCGGAGTTGCGACGCGAGCTGTCCACCGAGATCCGCGCACAGGCCGCCGACGAGATGGCCGCGTTGCGTGCCGAACTCGCCGCCCTTCGCGCCAACCTCGAATACCTCTTCGATGCCGACCTGAGTCACCGCCCGGCGATCGAGACCGAACAAGGCCCGCGCCGGCCCGGCCGTGTCGCCAGCAGCAGGCTCGACACGGACGAGGGTCCGACGCTGCGGACCGAAGAGAACCCGATCATCGACGTCTCCGCCGAACCTCATGCGCCAGAACATGAATGGTCGCCGACGCCGCTGTTCGGCGGCGCCCATCGCAGAGAGTCGGAGGCCGAGCCGACCGCTGAGGAACGGCTCGCGTGGGCGGCCGAGCTGCGGGCGGCAGAACATCGCGCCGCCGAGGAACGTGCCGCCGCGGAACAGCGTGCCGCAGCAGAACAGCGAGCCGCCGAACAACGAGCCGCGGCCGAGAAGCGTGCGGCCGAACAACGGGAAGCAGAGCAGCGGGCGCAAAGCGGGAAGCGGAACAGCGCGGCAGAGCAGCAGAGCAGCACGCGGCCGAAGAGCGAGCGGCCCTGGAGCGCGCGGCCGAGGAGCGCAGGGCGGCAGAGCAGCGTGCCGCCGAACTGCGGGCAGCAGAACAACGCGCGGCGATCGAGCGGGCTGCAGAGGAGCGGCGTGCGGCCGAGCAGCATGCCGCAGAGGAACGGGCGGCCGAGGAGCGCCGGGCAGCCGAACAGCGCGCCGCCGAGGAGCGCGCGGCGGAGGAACAGCGAGCGGCAGAGCAGCGTGCGGCCGAAGACCGTGCCATCGCCGAGCAGCGCGCGGCCGCGCAGCGCGCCGCTGAGGAGGAAGCAGCCAGGCAGGCGGCCGACGCGGCCAATTGGCAACCCGCGCCCGCCGAAGGCGAATGGATACCCGCCGGGATGCCGGGCAGCAACTGGTCGCCCGCGAAGGCGGAGAACGGCACCTCCGGCGAGTACGTCGGCAGGCGACGCGCACCCGAGCCCGCGATGACGACGCCGCATGCGGATCGGCACAAGGGGCGTCACTCCGCCGGGCCACACGCGGCCGACCCGGGGCGGCCGCAACCGCCGACGCTCGCGGCACCGTCATCGCAACCGCCGCAGCCGCCGCAGCCGCCGCCGACGGAGCCCGCGGCGGAGCCCGCCGCCCCCGATGCAGACGATGCGCCTCGTCCCCGTCACCGCGGCGCCGACGAGGACGAGTCGACCGGCGGGCACTCCGTCGCCGAGCTGCTGGCGCGGCTCGAAACTCGCTCGTCAGGCGGCGGCGGTCGTCGACGCCGTGAGGATTGAGTTAATCTCTTAGCGACCGTCCGGTACCCGCACAGCAGGACCGGAACGACACCGAAGATCCTGCGAGGCCCTCTGCGATGGAGCAGTCCCCTACTTCGTGGGGTCCCCGACCTACGCCGGCGTGGGGTCCCCATGACGGACCGATGCGCCCCGCCCGGCTGTCTGTCGGAATCATCTCCGCTGGCCGCGTCGGCACCGCGCTCGGCGTGGCTCTGGAGCGGGCCGAGCACGTGGTGGCCGCGTGCAGTGCGATTTCCGACGCGTCCAGGCAGCGCGCCGAGCGGAGGCTGCCCGATACCGCGGTGCTGCCCGTGCACGAGGTCGCAGCCCGCGCGGAGCTGCTCCTGCTCGCCGTTCCCGACTCCGAGCTGGCGTCTGTGGTCTCCGGCCTCGCCGCCACGCGCGCGGTCCGGCCGGGAACCATCGTTGCGCACACCTCTGGCGCCAATGGCGTAGCGGTGCTCAGCCCGCTGACCGAACAGGACTGCATCCCGTTGGCGATCCACCCGGCGATGACGTTCACCGGGGCCGACGAGGACATCTCCCGGTTGTCTGACACCTGCTTCGGCATCACCGCGGCCGACGACGTCGGCTACGCCGTCGCGCAGTCGCTGGTGCTCGAGATCGGCGGCGAACCGTTCCGGGTTCGCGAGGACGCTCGCATGCTCTACCACGCCGCGCTCGCCCACGCGAGCAACCACATCGTGACCGTGGTGCTCGACGCCGTCGAGGCGTTGCGGGCTGCGCTGTGGGGCCAGGAGCTGCTCGGCCAGGAGCTGGTCGGCGACGACCCCGGCGGAATCGCCGAACGCGTGGTCGGTCCGCTGGCGCGGGCCTCGCTCGAGAACGCGCTGCAGCGCGGTCAGGCGGCGTTGACCGGACCTGTCGCCCGAGGCGACGCGGCGGCTGTCGCAGACCATCTGCGGGCGTTGGCGGAGGTGGATCCCCAACTGGCGCAGGCATATCGGACGAACTCTTTGCGCACCGCGCAGCGCGCGCATGCTCCTGCCGAGGTCTTCGCCGCGCTAGAGGAAGCGGGTCAGGCGTGACCGTCCGCAAGCCGCCGAAGTTCTCGCCGGGGGAGCTGAACGTCTCTCGGCTCGCCCCGCGATGTCTCCGACGTGACACGGGCGCTGCGGCAGACCGGGCGTCGGGTGATGCTTGTGCCCACCATGGGCGCCCTTCACGAAGGGCACATGACGCTCGTGCGGCATGCCAAGCGCGTGCAGGGCGCTGTCGTGGTGGTGTCGATCTTCGTCAACCCGTTGCAGTTCGGCGCGAACGAGGATCTCGACAAGTACCCGAAGACCCTCGACGACGACCTCGCACAACTGCGCGCCGAAGGGGTCGAGATCGCATTCACCCCGACCGCGGCGCAGATGTATCCGGACGGACCACGTACCTCCGTGCAGCCGGGCCCGCTGAGCGCGGACCTGGAAGGCGCTTCGCGGCCAACGCATTTCGCGGGCGTGCTGACCGTGGTGCTCAAGCTCCTGCAAATCGTGCGACCGGACAGGGCGTTCTTCGGGGAGAAGGACTACCAGCAACTCGTGCTGATCCGGCAGATGGTCGCCGACCTCAACGTCGAGACGGCCATCGTCGGCGTGCCGATCGTGCGCGAACCCGACGGGCTGGCGATGTCATCGCGTAACCGCTACCTCAGCGACGTCGAACGCGAGCAGGCCGGCGCGCTGTCGGCCGCCCTGTTGGCAGGCATGTACGCCGCGTCGGGTGGCACGCCCGCAGCCCTTGATGCCGCGCGTGCGGTGCTCGACGAGGTGCCCGCCTTCGACGTGGACTATCTGGAAGTGCGTGACACCGGCCTCGGGACCTGCACCCGCTGAGGGCGCGGCCCGCATGCTGCTGGCTGCCCGGCTGGGCGCCACCCGACTGCTGGACAACATCGCGATAGACATCGGAGCGACCGCGGGTACCGACGGATCACTATCCGTCGGATCTGACGGAAACCACGAATTGCCCTGGAGGAACTGATGTTACGGACAATGCTCAAGTCGAAGATCCACCGCGCCAGAGTGACCCAAGCGGACCTGCACTATGTCGGGTCGGTGACGATCGACGCCGACCTGATGGATGCCGCGGATCTACTCGAGGGTGAACAGGTCACCATCGTCGACATCGACAACGGCGCCAGGCTGGTCACCTACGCCATCACCGGTGAACGCGGCAGCGGTGTGATCGGGATCAACGGAGCGGCAGCGCATCTGGTACATCCAGGCGACCTGGTCATCGTGATCGCGTACGGGACGATGGAAGACGCCGAGGCCCGTTCGTATGCGCCGCGCATCGTGTTCGTCGACGCGGACAACACGCAGATCGACCTCGGCCACGACCCCGCCCACGTTCCCGCCGACGCGGCCGAACTGATGTCGCCGCGGTGACCTCGTGCTGTTAGCAATCGACGTTCGCAACACCCACACCGTCGTCGGCCTCGTTCTCGGGTTCGGGCGATCACGCAAAGGTTGTGCAGCACTGGCGGATCCGCACCGAGACCGAGGTGACGTCCGACGAACTGGCGCTGACCATCGACGGTCTGATCGGCGACGACTCCGAACGGCTGACCGGTGCGGCCGGGCTGTCGACTGTTCCGTCTGTGCTGCACGAAGTGCGGGAGATGCTCGAGCAGTACTGGCCGTCGGTACCGCACGTGCTGATCGAACCGGGTGTGCGCACGGGGATCCCGCTGCTGGTCGACAATCCCAAAGAGGTCGGGGCCGACCGGATCGTGAACTGCCTTTCGGCGTTCCACAAATACGGCAAGGCCGCGATCGTCGTCGACTTCGGATCGTCGATCTGCGTCGACGTCGTCTCGGCCAAGGGCGAGTTCCTCGGCGGTGCGATCGCACCGGGTGTGCAGGTTTCCTCCGATGCGGCGGCGGCACGGTCGGCGGCTCTGCGGCGCGTCGAGCTGACGCGGCCGCGGTCGGTCGTCGGCAAGAACACCGTGGAATGCATGCAGGCCGGTGCGGTGTTCGGATTCGCCGGGTTGGTCGACGGACTGGTGTCGCGGGTCCGCGAGGATGTCGACGGGTTCGCCGGTGACGATGTCGCTGTGGTGGCCACCGGACACACCGCCCCGTTGTTGCTGCCCGACCTTCACACGGTGCACGACTACGACCGCCATCTGACGCTCGACGGACTGCGGCTGGTCTACGAGCGCAACCGCGACAGCCAGCGCGGCGAAGCAGCGCTGAAAGCGAAGGGCCCGCTTACGCAGGGCCGTCAGAAGAATGTGCGGATCAGGTCGACGACGCGGTCGTCGTCGTCCAGCACCGGGATCATCTGCCATTTGTCGAACGTGGTGCACGGATGCGAGATGCCGAACCGCAGCCAGCTGCCCACCCCGACGGCCGACTGTCCGTCGGGCCCCAGCTTCAGGTAGGCGTGCTGATCGTTGAGCTTCGTGACCGTTCCGTCGACGCCGAGCGGCACCGGCATGCCCTGGTCGAATGAGACGTCGCGACGGCCCATCGTCAGCAGCGCCAGATCCGGCTCGGGCCGCGACATCACCTGCGCCCACACCTCCATGGCGGGCCGCAGCCCGTCGCGAAGCGGCGATGTCCTCGCGTACAGCCCGTGGTCGTGGGTGAGATAGCAGCCGCTGCGCACGATGGTGCGAACGGTGCGTCCCGCGACCGACCCGATGGCCAGCTCGTCGGCGACGGCGTCGAAATAGGTGCTGCCGCCCGCCGTGACGACGACGGTGTCCGTCTCGAACAGGTCGGCCAGTCGCTCGGTGGCCGACCGCAACTCCGCCAGATAAGCGGTGACACGGGCGAGCGCGTCGGGTGTGATGTCGTGGTCGAGAGCCGCCTCGTATCCGGCCACACCGACCAGCCTCAGCGCCGGGCAGCCGACGACGGCCCGCGCGACCGCATCGACGGCAGCCGCGCCGCGGCATCCCGTGCGACCACCGGCGAGGCCGATCTCGACACACACGTCGACGGGTCGACTCGAGCCACCCAGGTGAGACGCCATCTGCTCGACGCCTTCGACCGAGTCCACCCAGCAGACCAACGTGAAGTCGGGATCGGCAGTCGACTCCGCGTCGATCCAGCGCAGGGCCCAGCCGTCGACCACCTCGTTGGCGACTATGAAATCGCGCACACCGAACGCGCGGTAGGCGCGGGCCTGGCTGACGGTGGCGACGGTGACCGCACAGGCGCCCGATGCGAACTGGCGGGCCAACAACTGCGGGGACATATGGGTCTTGCCGTGGGGTGCGAGTTCGACCCCTCGGTCGCGGCACCAGCGGGCCATCGTCTCTCGCGTTGCGCGAAAGTGCCTCGTCACGCAGCACGCACACCGGACCGAGCACGCCCGCGTCGCGCAGGTTCGGGGCAGACGCGCAGACCTGCGCGGGGGTGCGACCCCACCAGGAGGTCGGCAGACCCTTGAATCGCCAGTCCAGCGGCAGGTCCGCAAGGGCGGCGACGCCGGCTGCGTCGATCGCTTCGGTCATTTGTTCATTTAAGCTGGCACGTCGTGACGTCACCTGAGCAGCCCGATGCCCCCGGAGCCGTACCGGCGGCGACATCCAACCACGAAGCCGACATTCCCGAGCAGTTCCGGATTCGTCAGGCCAAGCGCGAGCGGCTCCTCGCCGAGGGCCGCGAGCCGTATCCGGCCGAGGTGGGGCGCACCCACACCCTCGCCGAGATCCGCGCCGCGTACCCCGACCTGCCTGTCGACACCGAGACCGGCGACATCGTCGGCGTCACAGGGCGCGTGGTGTTCGCGCGTAACTCCGGCAAGCTCTGTTTCGCCACCCTCCAGGAGGGCGACGGCACTCAGCTTCAGGCGATGATCAGCCTGGCCAAGGTCGGACAGGAATCCCTCGACCGATGGAAGTCGGATGTCGATCTGGGTGACATCGTCTTCGTCCGGGGTGAGGTGATCAGCTCCCGGCGCGGCGAATTATCTGTGCTTGCGGAATCCTGGCAAATAATCTCCAAGGCTCTTCGGCCGTTGCCGGTCGCGCACAAAGAGATGAGCGAGGAGTCGCGCGTCCGGCAACGCTACGTCGACCTGATCGTTCGACCGGAGGCCAGGACGATCGCCCGCCAGCGGGTGGCCGTGGTGCGCGCGGTGCGCTCCGCGCTCGAGCGGCGAGGCTTCCTCGAGGTCGAAACGCCCATGCTGCAAACGCTTGCAGGCGGTGCCGCCGCCCGCCCGTTTGTCACGCATTCCAATGCCCTCGACGCCGACCTCTACCTCCGTATCGCACCGGAACTCTTCCTCAAGCGATGCTTGGTCGGTGGATTGGAGAAGGTTTTCGAGCTGAATCGCGTGTTCCGAAACGAAGGAGCCGATTCAACGCATTCACCGGAATTCGCGATGCTCGAGACATACGAGGCCTACGGGACGTATGACGATTCTGCGAGGATGACCCGCGAGGTTATTCAAGAAGTTGCCGATGAGGCGATTGGTACCAGGTCAGTGCCATTGCCCGATGGCACAACCTACGATCTCGATGGCGAATGGGCATCGATTCAAATGTATCCGTCGTTGTCTGAAGGGCTCGGCGAAGAAGTGACCCCGGAGACGCCGGTGGCGCGCCTAATGGAATTCGCTGACCGGCTAGGTGTCGAGATACCGCAGGACCGGGGCTACGGCCACGGAAAGCTGGTCGAGGAGCTCTGGGAACACACCGTCGGCGACAAGCTCTTCGCACCGACGTTCGTCCGTGACTTCCCAGTCGAGACGGCCCCGCTTACCCGTGCTCACCGCAGCATTCCTGGCGTCACCGAGAAGTGGGACCTGTACATCCGCGGTATCGAATTGGCGACCGGTTATTCCGAACTCATCGATCCGGTGATACAGCGGGAAAGGTTTGCCGCGCAAGCCCGCGCCGCGGCCGCAGGAGACGATGAGGCAATGGTGCTCGACGAGGATTTCCTGGCCGCTCTCGAGTATGGGATGCCGCCGACGACCGGCACCGGAATGGGCGTCGACAGGCTGTTGATGGCGCTGACCGGTCTGTCAATTCGGGAGACCGTTTTGTTCCCGATTGTTCGCAGGCATCCCAACTGATCCCCAACTGATCCGGCCTCACCGCCCCCCTTGTTGAATGGCCTGCCGCTATATGGCACATTAGTGCAGGGTTCAAAAAATGCGCCGGGCACTATGTGCCCGCCAGAAGGGTTTGTGTGGGCAAATGGCAAAGAAAGTGACCGTCACCCTGGTCGACGATTTCGACGGTGAGGGCTCTGCCGATGAAACCGTTGAATTCGGACTCGACGGCGTGAGCTACGAGATCGACCTTTCTTCCAAGAATGCGGCGAAACTGCGGTCGGATCTGAAGCAGTGGGTCGACGCCGGTCGCCGCGTCGGCGGCCGCCGCCGTGGCCGTTCCGCAGGCACAGGACGGGGCCGCGCGGCGATCGATCGGGAGCAGAGCGCCGCTATCCGAGACTGGGCGAGGCGCAACGGCCACAACGTCTCCACCCGCGGTCGCATCCCCGCCGACGTCATCGACGCCTTTCACGCTGCAAGCTGATTTGGCAACATAATTCGTCGTTGCCAGAGCACGACCACGGCGTTTCCGCACCGATCGTGCTTTCGCTAGTGGCGAACTATGTGGGGCAACGCAAGGGAAACGATTTCTCCGAACCGGGCGTTGCTCACCTACGGAGCCCTGGTACTGGGCCGATGTCCGTTTGATCGGGCATTCGGAACCTTTGTCGGCTAAGCGCAGGCAAGCAGGGCACCGGGGACCACCGCCCATTACAGTGGACGGCAGGTACGCCACGCGGAGTGCAGTCGCGTTACGTACCGACTATTACGGAGAGCAGGTAACCACCGATGTTTGAGAGATTCACCGACCGCGCCCGCAGGGTCGTCGTCCTGGCTCAAGAAGAAGCCCGGATGCTCAACCACAACTACATCGGCACCGAGCACATCCTGTTGGGACTTATTCACGAGGGTGAAGGCGTAGCCGCCAAGTCGCTGGAGTCGCTGGGCATCTCGCTCGAAGGCGTGCGCAGCCAGGTCGAGGAGATCATCGGCCAGGGTCAGCAGGCGCCGTCCGGCCACATCCCGTTCACCCCGCGCGCGAAGAAGGTTCTCGAGCTGAGCCTTCGCGAGGCGCTGCAGCTCGGCCACAACTACATCGGCACCGAGCACATTCTTCTCGGCCTGATTCGTGAGGGCGAGGGCGTGGCCGCCCAGGTCCTCGTCAAGCTGGGCGCCGAGCTGACCCGCGTGCGTCAGCAGGTGATCCAGCTGCTGTCCGGATATCAGGGCAAGGAGACCGCGGAGGCCGGAACCGGTGGCCGCGGCGGCGAGGCGGGCAACCCGTCCACCTCGCTGGTGCTCGACCAGTTCGGTCGCAACCTGACCGCCGCCGCGATGGAAGGCAAGCTCGATCCCGTCATCGGCCGCGAGAAGGAAATCGAGCGGGTGATGCAGGTGCTGAGCAGGCGCACCAAGAACAACCCGGTGCTGATCGGCGAGCCCGGCGTCGGCAAGACCGCCGTCGTGGAGGGCCTGGCGCAGGCCATCGTGCACGGCGAGGTGCCCGAGACGCTGAAGGACAAGCAGCTCTACACCCTCGACCTCGGTTCACTGGTGGCGGGCAGCCGCTACCGCGGTGATTTCGAGGAGCGCCTGAAGAAGGTGCTCAAGGAGATCAACACCCGCGGCGACATCATCCTGTTCATCGACGAGCTGCACACGCTGGTCGGTGCGGGTGCCGCCGAGGGCGCCATCGACGCCGCTTCGATCCTGAAGCCGAAGCTGGCCCGCGGCGAGCTGCAGACCATCGGCGCCACCACCCTCGACGAGTACCGCAAGTACATCGAGAAGGACGCCGCCCTGGAGCGCCGCTTCCAGCCGGTCCAGGTGGGCGAGCCGACCGTCGAGCACACCATCGAGATCCTCAAGGGTCTGCGCGACCGGTACGAGGCGCACCACCGCGTCTCGATCACCGACAGCGCGATGGTGGCCGCCGCGACGCTGGCCGACCGCTACATCAACGACCGGTTCCTGCCCGACAAGGCGATCGACCTGATCGACGAGGCGGGCGCCAGGATGCGCATCCGCCGGATGACCGCGCCGCCGGACCTTCGCGAGTTCGACGAGAAGATCGCCGACGCGCGCAGGGAGAAGGAGTCCGCGATCGACGCGCAGGACTTCGAGAAGGCGGCAAGCCTGCGGGACCGCGAGAAGCAACTGGTCGCGCAGCGCACCGAGCGTGAGAAGCAGTGGCGCTCAGGCGATCTCGATGTCGTCGCAGAGGTCGACGACGAGCAGATCGCCGAGGTTCTCGGCAACTGGACCGGTATCCCCGTGTTCAAGCTGACCGAGGAGGAGACCACTCGGCTGCTGCGCATGGAGGACGAGGTGCACAAGCGGATCATCGGCCAGGAGGACGCCGTCAAGGCGGTCTCGAAGGCGATCCGCCGCACCCGCGCAGGCCTGAAGGACCCCAAGCGCCCGTCGGGCTCGTTCATCTTCGCCGGCCCGTCCGGTGTCGGTAAGACCGAGCTGTCCAAGGCGCTGGCCAACTTCCTGTTCGGCGACGACGACGCGCTCATCCAGATCGACATGGGCGAGTTCCACGACCGCTTCACCGCCTCGCGGCTGTTCGGTGCCCCTCCGGGCTACGTCGGCTACGAGGAGGGCGGCCAGCTCACCGAGAAGGTGCGGCGCAAGCCGTTCTCGGTCGTTCTCTTCGACGAGATCGAGAAGGCGCACCAGGAGATCTACAACAGCCTGTTGCAGGTCCTCGAGGATGGTCGCCTGACCGACGGTCAGGGTCGCACGGTCGACTTCAAGAACACCGTGCTGATCTTCACGTCCAACCTCGGAACGTCCGACATCTCCAAGGCGGTCGGTCTCGGCTTCACCCAGGGTGGTGGCGAGAACAACTACGAGCGGATGAAGCAGAAGGTCAACGACGAGCTGAAGAAGCACTTCCGCCCGGAGTTCCTCAACCGCATCGACGATGTGATCGTGTTCCACCAGCTCACGACGGATCAGATCGTGCAGATGGTGGACCTGATGATCGGGCGGGTGGAGAAGCAGCTCAAGGCCAAGGACATGACCATGGAGCTGACGCCAAAGGCCAAGGCACTGCTCGCCAAGCGCGGGTTCGACCCCGTGCTCGGCGCCAGGCCGCTGCGGCGCACCATCCAGCGCGAGATCGAGGACGCGCTGTCGGAGAAGATCTTGTTCGACGAGATCAAGCCGGGCCAGCTCATCACGGTCGACGTCGACAACTGGGACGGCGAGGGTGCCGGTGAGGATGCGGTGTTCACGTTCGCCGGGGCCAAGAAACCGGCCACGCCGGTCGAGGAAGCCGACCTCGCCGATGTGGCCGCCGCAGGCACCACGACGACGGCGACAGCCACCGAATAAATTAACGGCGTACGCGCAAAAGCCCCCGGATCAAAAAGATTCGGGGGCTTTTGCTATGCCACCCCCCATTTGCTGGACGCGTTGTTTAGGATGCTGATGTAATCAGGCGGGCGAAGGAATCTGGTGAGAATCCAGAACGGTCGCGCCACTGTGACAGTCAGACCCGACGGCCGCCGTCACTTCGGACTGGGACGCGACATCCCGGAAAGGAATCACCCAATGACCTCTCCTGAGGCTCGCAAGACCATTGCGACCCCTATCGACTTCTCCGCCACCAAGGCGGCCCTGTGGCTGACGCTCACCGCGTTCTTCGCCCTCCTGGTCATCTACTTCATCGGAATGGACCAGGGCGCCACATCGGTGTTCGGCAACAACACGATGATCCACGAGTTCGTCCACGACGCCCGGCACCTGCTCGGGTTCCCCTGCCACTGAGCCAGGGCGGATAAACCACACAATGGAAAAGCAGATCATTTGGCGCGGCCTGCTGGCCGGCGCCCTTGCCGGCGTGCTCTCGTTCATCTTCTCGCGCATTTTTCTCGAGCCGGTGATCGATCTCGCGATCGGATATGAAGACGGAATCGGCGCCGCACACGAGGCGATGGAGAGCGCTGCAGGCGTGGCCGCCCACAGCCACGGCGAGGCGGGCGGATTCGAGGGCTTCACCACGGGCCGTGCAGATGAACATCGGCATGGGCCTCGGAGTGCTGGCCTTCAGCGTCGCCATCGGCGCGCTGTTCGCGGTGGTGTTCGCGGTGACCTACGGCCGCGTCGGCGCCATCTCCGCGCGGCTGACGTCGCTGTATGTGGCCGGCGGAATGCTGGTCAGCCTGTTCATCGTGCCTGCGCTGAAGTATCCGCCGAGCCCGCCTGCGCTCAGCCTCGACGAGACCATCACCCAGCGCACGATGCTCTACCTGCTGATGGTCGTCCTTTCCGCCGCGCTGCTTGTCGCCGCGGTGTATCTGGGCAGGCGTCTCAACGAGAAACTCGGTACCTGGAATGCGGCGCTTGCCGCGGCGGGCGCCTACGTCGTGGCATCGGCGATCGTGATGCTCGTGCTGCCGACCATCGACGAGACGCCCGCACCGCTGCGCGACGACGCGGGCAACATCGTCTACGAGGGTTTCCCGGCCGACGTTCTCTACGACTTCCGGTTGTTCTCGCTCGGCAACCAGCTGATCATCTACGCGACGATCGGTCTGGCCTTCGGTGCGATGGCGGCGAAGCTGTTGGGTGAGAGCAAGCGTCAGGTGGAGGCCATCGCTACGTGAGTGAGGTCGTCCGGCTGACGCTTGTGTCGCACGCCATGACCGACGCGATGTCGGCCGGACGATTCCCCACCGACGAGCCGCTGAACTCCGTCGGCCACCGCCAGGTCGACGCCTCGATCGAACTCGGCGTCACCGACACCGCGTACTGCGGACCCGAGAAACGCACCAGGCAGACCGCGGAACTCCTTGGGCTGCAAGTCAGTATCGAGCCGCGGCTGGCCGATCTGGACTGCGGCCGATGGCGCGGCGACGTGCTCGGCGGGGTGGACTCCGCTGACCTGGCCATCTGGCTGACCGATCCGACGCGCGCGCCGCATGGCGGCGAGTCCGTCGTCGATCTGGTCGACCGTGTCCGCGACTGGATGGAGACCCTGACCAGCAGGCGCAGCCGCCTGGTCGCGGTCACCCACCCCGCGGTGATCCGTGCCGCGATCCTGGTGGCCCTCGATGCGCCCCCGAAGTCGTTCTGGCGCATAGACATCGCGCCGGTGAGTCGGACGGTCATGCATTTCCGCGGTCACGCATGGAGTCTGCGCACCACGCACTGACTAGGGCACGGGCACCAGGTCGAACGTCTGGTGGGCGATCGACAACAGCCACGCAGCCGCGGTCTGGCTGCGGAACTCGGGCCAGTTCAATTGGAAGCTCACGACATACGGCTGTCCGGTGCGGTCGACGGCGTACCAGCTGAACGTCAGGTCACCGGGCAGGTTGCCACCCTTGGCGCCGATGTACGGCCACTTCGCGCGATCGATGTCGATACCGGGGATGGCGGACAGAATCTGCTTCACCGGTGCGGCCGCGCCGACCGCCGACGCCTGCAGCGCCGCGTGCACGCGACAGATGTCGTCCGCGGACCCGTACCACTCGGCGCCGATGTCCGACGCAGGTGTGTGGGTGCGTTGCGGATCCGGGTCGTAGGGCCGGGAATCGGTCTCGCGGAACAACTGTGCGCGGCCCGTGGACGTCGACGAGGTCTCCTGCCACCTGTCGCGCAGATTCGGTATGCCCCAACCGATCGAAAACATCTCATGTGTCGTCGGGAACGGGGTCATGCTCGAGGGATCGTGGTGTCCGGCGGTGACCAGTGCACGTTCGACCGCCTGATGGCCCACGCGGTTGATGAGTAGATCGGTGGCCATGTTGTCGCTGGCCGAGATCATCTGCTGAGCCGCGGTGCGCACCGACACGGTGGTCCCGTTGGGTACGTCATCCAGGCCCGCGGCCCCGACGAGCTTGCCTTCCTTGGTCACCGTCAGCTGATCGTCCCAGCTCACGGTGCCGGCCTTGACGGCTTCTGAAACCGCAAGCAGCACATACAGTTTGAAGATCGACGCCAGTGGCAGCGGGAGGTCGGTGTTGGTTCCGGCGACCTTGGAGCACTTGCCCCCCTCGACCCTCGACACCTGATATGAGTAGCGCGCCCCCGTCTTGGAGATCTCGGCGTCGATGTCCTTCCACGCCTTGATCACCGGCTCGACCAGCGACACCTTGAATCGATCGACGAGACCTGCCTCGTCGGTGCGCAGCTCGATGGTCTGCGGTAGCGCATACGAGGTCAGGGTGTGCAGCGTGGCATGCCCGGCGCCGATATCGAGATCGGTCAGCGTGAACGGGCGGTCCCACCAGATCTTGTCCATCGTGGTGCCGACGTCGTCCATGATCTTCGGCGCTGCCAGCGTGCGGATTCCGTTGGGACCGATCGGCCAGTCGGAGTTGAGCATGTCCATGATCTGCCTGGCCCGCAGACCCTGGGGTGTGTTGGTGTCGATGTGGATGCTCTGCGCGGCTCCTGCAGGCCCGGCCGGTCCGGCATCCGCACAACCGCAAGCAAGGGCGGCGACCAGAGTGACGGCGACCGTCATCGAGGTCACCCAGCGACGCGCCCTGCTCGCGTCAGGCGTTGGCGTCTGTCCCCGCAACGTTCAGCACAACCTCGAACTCGAGCAGGGATGCGCCGGTGGCGACGGGATTGGCGCGCTGACCCGCGTGCGCCTCAACGGCAGGGCCGCTCGCCCACGCCTGAAACGCCTCCTCGGACTCCCACTGCGTCACGACGAAGTAGCGATCTTCCCCCTTGACCGGCCTCAACAGCTGAAAGCCCAGGAAGCCGGGCTGATTGTCGACGGCGTGTGCACGATTCGCGAACCGCTTCTCCAGCTCAGGACCGGCGTCCGGCGGAACCTCGATTGCGTTGATCTTCACCACGGGCATGCGGCCAAGGTTACCGCCTGCGAATTACCGTCCTACGCCCATAGGGTTCTGTGCATGACCTCGGACGGCACAGGAACCGATGTGGGCCGCTTGGACAGATTCTTCGAGCTGTCGACGCGGGGGTCGACGCTGACTTCGGAGATACGCGGCGGTGTCGTCACGTTCATCGCGATGGCCTACATCGTCGTGCTCAACCCCATCATCCTTTCGGATGCGCAGGACGTCGACGGCAACAGCCTCGGCTTCGCGCAGGTGTCCGCCGCGACATCTCTTGCCGCAGGGGTCATGACGATCCTGTTCGGCCTGATCGCCCGGCTTCCTTTCGCGTTCGCGGCAGGGCTTGGCATCAACTCCTTTCTCGCGACGACCGTCGTCGGCTCACTCACCTGGCCCGAGGCGATGGGCCTCGTGGTCATCAACGGCATCATCATCGTGGTGCTCGCGGCCACCGGCCTTCGCACGCTGATCTTCGACGCCGTGCCCATGCAACTGAAGTTGGCGATCACCGCGGGAATCGGCGCCTTCATCCTGTTCATCGGTCTGGTCGACGCAGGCTTCATCGGCTCGACAGGGGTGCCGTCGCCGCCGGTCGGTCTCGGCGCGGGCGGCACCGGCTCGATCGGCACGGTGCCGACGCTGGTGTTCGTGTTCACGCTGCTGCTCACATGCGTCCTCGTCGTCCGGCAGGTGCGAGGTGCGATCTTCATCGGGCTGGTGACAGGCACCGTCGTCGCGGTCGTCATCGAGGCCATCTGGCATCTCGGGTCGGCGGTCGAGCGTCCCGGCGGGTGGAGCCTTTCGGTGCCCGCACTGTCCGGCTCGCCGTTCGCGTTACCGGACCTGTCGCTGGTCGGCGCGTTCAGCCTGGACAGCTTCGGCCGCATCGGAGTGCTCGCCGCCGTCATGCTGGTGTTCACGCTGGTGTTCGCGAACTTCTTCGACGCCATGGGCACCTTCACCGGGCTTTCGCGCGAAGTGGACGTCGCCGACGAACGCGGGACGTTTCCGCGACTGCGTCCCGCCCTGATCGTCGAGGGCGCGGGCGCGGTCGTCGGCGGGGCCACGTCGTCGTCGTCGAACACCGTCTTCCTCGAGTCGGCGGCGGGCATCCAGGAAGGCGCCCGCACCGGTTTGGCGAACATCGTCACGGGGCTGCTGTTCTTCGCGGCGATGTTCGTGACGCCACTTGCGTCGATCGTGCCTACCGAGGTCGCCGCGGCGGCACTGGTCGTCGTCGGCGTGATGATGTTCTCGCATCTTCGCGACGTCGACCTTTCGGAGTTCTCCGTAGCCGTCCCGGTCGTCTTGACGGTCGCGGTCATGCCGCTGTCGTTCTCGATCGCCAACGGAATCGGAATCGGTTTCATCGCATGGGTTGTCGTCCGTTCGGCCGCGGGGAAGGCGCGGGAGATCAGTCCTCTGCTCTGGATCACCGCCGCCGGCTTCCTGGTCTACTTCGGGCGCGACTGGATCGAATCACTGATCGGGATCTGATCGGTGAGCGACGAGCTCCTCACGCACAGGGGCGGTGACGGCAAGCCGATCGTGCTCGTGCACGGCCTGATGGGCCGGGGATCGACGTGGTCGCGCCAGCTGCCGTGGCTGACCCGGCGGGGTCGGGTCTACACCTACGACGCCCCGTGGCACCGCGGCCGCGACGTCGCCGATCCCTATCCGATCAGCACCGAGCGGTTCGTCGACGACCTTTCAGACGCGGTGGCGGCGCTGGACGAGCCGGCGACGCTGATCGGCCACTCGATGGGCGGCCTGCACTCCTGGTGTCTCGCGGCGGCCAGACCCGATTTGGTCGACGCACTCGTCGTCGAGGACATGGCGCCTGACTTCAAGGGCCGCACCACCGGGCCGTGGGAGCCGTGGTTGCGCGCCCTGCCCGCCGAATTCGCCTCCGCCGAGCAGGTTTACGACGAGTTCGGGCCGGTGGCGGGCCAGTACTTCCTCGAAGCGTTCGACCGCACGGAGACGGGGTGGCGTCTGCACGGGCACACCAAGGTCTGGATCGACATCGCCGCGCAGTGGGGCACCCGCGACTACTGGGCGCAGTGGCGCGAGGTACGGGTGCCGACCCTTCTCATCGAGGCGGGGAACTCCGTCACGCCGCCAGGGCAGATGCGTGAAATGAACGAGACCGGCGACCGGACAACGTATGTGCACGTGCCCGGCGCCGGCCATCTGGTCCACGACGATGCGCCGCAGGTCTACCGCGACGCGGTGGAGTCGTTTCTATCGACGCTCGCCGGTCGCGCCTGAAGCGGGCCAGCTCGGCTGCCTCTCGAAGCGCGTCCGGATGGCGTCGACGTCGTGTGCGACTCGGAACCCGTCGCGGTCGTCCTCGAACAGCCTGCCCATCATCGGGGCGGACCAACGGAACTGGTTGTAACGGATGCGAAGCGAGTCGGAGCGGTGTGCGGCCCAGCTCAGCGCCGCGGCCACCGCGAACGGGGCGATCACGATCAGGAGGGTCATTGCTGTAGTCATGGCAGTAATGCTCCGCTGGTATATATCCCGCCAACAGTGGCAGCAGTGACAGCGTGCGATAAGATACTGCCATGGCAATCGAAAAGGTGTCGGCGCTGGTGCTGGACCGTTTGGCAGTCTTCGAGTTCGGCGTGATCTGCGAGGTCTTCGGAATCGACCGCTCCGCCGACGGCGTGCCGAACTTCGATTTCAAGGTCTGCGGGCCGGAGCCGGGGAAGCCCGTCCGGACGTCTGTGGGTGCCTCACTCACGCCTGATCACGGGTTCGACGGGCTCATCGGTGCGGACCTGGTCGCGATCCCTGCAATCGCCGGGACCGAGTATCTGCCCGAGGCGCTGGCGGCGGTCAAGGCCGCCTCGGACGCGGGCGCGATCATCCTGACCGTGTGCTCCGGTGCATTCGTCGCGGGCGAGGCCGGGCTGCTCGACGGTCGGCCGTGCACCACCCACTGGATGCACGCCGACGAGCTGGCCCGCCGGTTCCCGACCGCGAAGGTCGACCGCAATGTGCTGTTCGTCGACGACGGCAACCTGATCACCAGCGCGGGCACCGCGGCGGGGATCGATGCCTGCCTGCATCTCGTCCGCCGTGAGCTCGGCAGCGAGAGTCACCAACAAGATCGCCCGCCGGATGGTGGTTCCGCCGCAGCGCGACGGTGGCCAGCGGCAGTACATCGACCAGCCGATCCCGGTGCGCTGTTCGGAACGCTTTGCGCCGCATCTCGATTGGATCCTCGCCAACCTCGATAAACCGCACACCGTGACTACGCTTTCGCGGCGCGCGAACATGTCGGCGCGCACCTTCGCGCGACGCTTCGTCGACGAGACCGGCACAACCCCGATGCAGTGGGTCACCGACCAGCGCGTGCTCTACGCGAGGCGGATGCTGGAAGAGAGCGACATCGACATCGACCAGATCGCCGACCGGTCAGGTTTCGGCACCGCGACGTTGTTGCGTCACCACTTCCGCCGGATCATCGGCGTGACGCCGTCGGATTACCGCCGCAGCTTCGCGTGCAACAGTGATCCGGAGTGCTGCTCAGACGGCCTAGCCGAAATCAACTGGGGGCTACGTGGAACAATCCGCCGTGGCGGGCAATTCTGCTGCGGCCTATGCTCGTTCGGCCGTTGAGACGGTTCGGGACGACCCGGCGGCGCGGTTCTCGCTGATGCGCAGACTGTACGAGGTCCCGCGCGATGTCGACCGTGGGTATCTCCCGTATCGGCGCGCGGCGACCGCCTTCATGAATTGGCAGATGCGGCGAGGACTTCTGAGCCCACCTGGCGATCCCAGCCCGGGCAGCCCGTGGTGGCGCGCGCTGAACGAAACGTTGCTGCGCGACACCGCAGAAGCGCGAGCGTTGGCGTTCGGTTACCGCGGTGAGCCGAGCCGACCTGCGGTGACCGCGCACCTCGACTTCATCCGCCGACCGACCGCGCGCAACTGGTATCACGCACACAACGCCAGCATCGCCGCCGGATATCTGGACAACGAACCGCTCGCCGCCGACGAAGGCCGGGTGGAGCGCTTCTTCATCAACGTCGTTCTGGTACGTGTGCTGTTCGCGCACGCACTGGTGGCCGCACCCCGTCTTGCGTTGGGTCGGCTGGCGCCGGTCGGCCGTGTGGCGGGTGATCCACGCATCGGCATGACCGGCATCTTCCTGTCACTGTCGCGGGTGCTTCCCGACGAATATCCGCTCGGCGACGACGTCGAGACCTACGTGGCGATCGAGCACGGTTTCGGTCACGTGCTGGACATCGGCATCATCGCGCCGAGGTTCGACCGCCTCTACCGATGGTCGTCGGAAGTTCTTGCGCTGCCGGGCCTCCAACGCTTGGTGGACGGCAGTACTCCGACCTATGCATGGGATTCGGAAGGCGACGCCGATGTCTGGGACTTCAAGCCGTCGAGGCTCGCGCGGCTTGCCCGGCGGTTCGTTCCGGTCCGCTAGTCCCCTTCGCCTGCAAGGGCGAAACGACCGTCGCCCGTCTGCTCGACCAGCCCGTCGACGAGCAGTGAATCCAGCGCGCGGTCCCGCTGAGCCGTGTCGGTGACCCAGGCGACGTCGAGTTCGGCACGGGTGACGGGAGAGTCGTTGCCACGCAATACATCCAACAGCCGCCCGCGCGCCTGGCGGTCCGTTCCGGCATAGCGTTGGACCTTGCGCGCTGGACCGGTGGCGGCGGGAAAGCCTGCCGAGCGCCACGCGCACACACTCAGCGGGCAGATGCCGCAGCGCGGCGATCGCGCGGTACACACCGTCGCTCCGAGTTCCATCAGCGCCACCGAAAAACCCGGTGCATCAGGGTCGTTCGGCAGCAGCGCGTCGACGTCAGCGAGGTCGCGCGGCGACGACGCCGCCGCCGCATCGGCCCTGCCGTGCACCGCCCGCGCCACCACGCGGCGCACATTGGTGTCCACAACGGGCACCCGCTGGCGATACGCGAAGCACGCGATCGCACGCGCGGTGTAGGCGCCGATTCCAGGAAGCGACAAGAGGGTTTCCACGTCAGAAGGCACCGCGTCATCGTGCTCGGCGGCGATCACGATCGCGCATTCGTGCAGGCGCTTGGCCCTTCGCGGGTAGCCGAGCTTGCCCCATGCCCGCAGCACGTCGGCAGCGCTTGCGGCCGCCGTCGCCGACGGGGTCGGCCACCGCGCAACCCAGTCCACCCAGATCGGCTCGACCCTCGCAACGGGTGTCTGCTGCAGCATGAACTCGCTGACCAGAATCTGCCATGGCGTGACGCCCGGCCTTCGCCACGGCAGGTCGCGCTGCTCGCGCTCGTACCACCGCAGAAGCTCGGTCGCGTCGATCATCTAGATCGTCCTCGGGCACAATGTCGGCCATGCCCAACACGAGTCCGGTGACCGCATGGAAAGCACTCAAGGAGGGTAACGAGCGATTCGTCGCGGGAACGCCGGAGCATCCCAGCCAGAGCATCGAGCGCCGGTCCGCGCTGGCGAAGGGTCAGAAGCCGACGGCCGTGCTGTTCGGGTGTGCGGACAGCAGGGTGGCCGCGGAGATCATCTTCGACCAGGGCCTCGGCGACATGTTCGTCGTCCGCACCGCGGGCCACGTCGTCGACTCGGCGGTGCTCGGCTCCATCGAGTACGCCGTCACGGTGCTCGACGTGCCGCTGATCGTGGTGCTCGGCCACGACAGCTGCGGCGCGGTCAAGGCCACCCTTGCGGCGCTCGAAGACGGCGACGTGCCCGGCGGCTACGTGCGCGACATCGTCGAGCGGGTCACGCCGTCGATCCTGTTCGGCCGTGCTGCCGGGCTGACGCGAATCGACGAGTTCGAAGCACGGCACGTCGCCGAGACCGTTTCGCAGCTTCGCGTCCGCTCGGCGACGATCGCCCAGAGGCTGGTCTCGGGCACGCTGGCGATCGCCGGCGCGACGTATCACCTGGCCGACGGGCGCGTCGTGCTGCGCGAACACCTGGGCGACATCGGCGAACGCTAAGGCCGACACGCCGGTCCACCTCGGACGATTGTGCGTGACCTGGCCTTATCGTGAATCTGTGTTGGATCTAGAGCCGCATGGCCCGCTTCCCACCCAGATCTACTGGCGCCGCAGGGCACTCGCGATAGGCATCGCGGTGCTCGTCGTGGGGGTGATCGCCGCGGTCGTTGTCATCGTCGTGATGAACATGTCGGGCGGTGAGACGAAGAACGCCGGCAAGCCGGGACCGACGCCCGCTGCGGCGCCGACCCCGCTGCCCGGGGAGAATCCCGAGGTCAAGTCGCCTGTCGTGCCGCCACCCGCGGCCGCGCCCGCCCCGACACCGACGCCGACCGCCGCCGTAACCCCGCCGCCCGTACTACAGGAGGGCGACGACTGCCCGGACTCGACGCTGGCCGTGAAGGGCATCTCCAGCCAGCCCGAGTACGTGGTCGGCGACCAGCCGAAGTTCACGATGGTCGTCACCAACATCGGGCTTGTCGCGTGCAAGCGCGACGTCGGTGCCGCCGTGCTCGCCGCTTATGTGTACGGCCTCGACAACACGCGGCTGTGGTCGAACCTCGACTGCGCGCCGTCCAACGAGACGCTGGTCAAGACGTTCAACCCCGGTGAGCAGGTGACCACCGAGGTGACCTGGACGGGGATGGGCTCGGGTCCCGGCTGCCCGCTGCCGCGCCAGCCGATCGGACCGGGCACCTACAACCTGCTCGTCCAACTGGGCAATCTGAGATCCGCGACGGTGCCGTTCGTCCTCGCGCAGCCCGCACCGGAGGCAGAAGCCCCTGCACCGGCTGACGGCGCGCCCGCACCCGATCAGGCGCCCGCAGGGACCGGTTAGGCGAGCCGGTCGGCGATCGTCGACTCGGCGAGCTGCGACAAACCCTCGCGGATGTGGCGCGCCCACATCGAGCCGATGCCCTCGACGTTCTGCAGGTCGTTCGCACTTGCGGCGAGTAGACCCTGCAGCGATCCGAACGAGCGCACCAGCAGGTCGACGTGGGCGAACTGCAGACGCGGAATGCCTGCCATCGCGCGGTAACCGCGTGAGCTCATCGCCGAATCCTGCGCCTCGGCAGTCGATGGGTAACCGAAAACCCTTGCCAATGTGGTGAAGTCGAGGAGCTCGGTGTCGGAAAGCCCGTCGAGCTCCTCGAGCGTCGCGGTCACCTGCGCAGGGGTCGGCGGGTCGGGGTTGGCGTGATAGTCGCGCACGATCAGCTCGCGGGCGACGTCGTTGTCGCCGACCAACTCCTCGAGCTGGAGTTTGAGCTGGCGCCCGTCGGTGCCGAGTTCGACGACATCGGAGTCGATTTCGAGGCTGATCCGGCGGACCATCTCCAGCCGCTGCACCACCGTCATCACGTCGCGCAGCGTGACGAAGTCCTCGATCTCCGCGGTCGACAGCTGCCTGCTCACCTCGTCGAGGCGCGACTTGTACCGCTCCAGCGTGTCGATGGTCTGGTTGGCGCGCGAGAGAATCGTCGCGGAGTCGGGCACCACGTGCCGCTCGCCGGCGACGTAGACCGTCACGATGCTCATCGAATGGCTCACGGACACAACGGGGTAGCCGGTCTGAACCGCAGTGCGCTCTGCGGACCTGTGCCGGGTGCCCGACTCGTCGGTGGGGATCGAGGGATCGGGCACAAGCTGCACGTTGGCCCGCAGGATCCGGGTGCCGTCGGTGGACAGCACCACCGCGCCGTCCATTTTCGAGAGCTCACGCAGCCGGGTGGGCGCATATGCGACGTCGAGCGAGAAGCCGCCGTCGCAGATCGACTCGACGCTGTCGTCGTAGCCGAGCAGGATCAACGCACCGGTGCGGCCGCGCAGGATGCGCTCGAGGCCGTCCCGCAGCGCGGTGCCGGGAGCGAGTCTTCCGATGGTTTCCCGCAGGGTCGGGCGGGCCAGCTGCACCACGTTTCGGCGCCTGGTCTTCACGGCCATTGCCCCTCCTCGGAGCGACCACCCTTCACCGCGATCTCCTTGAGCACCTTCATTGCAGCGGTGATGTTGTCGGCCGCTATCGCGCGTAAGCCTATCGGCACTGATTTCACCCCGGGCGGAACTACCGCACACGTGAATCCGAGCCGGGCGGCCTCCTCGAGGCGCCGCTCCATACCGCTCACCCGGCGCAGGTCGCCCGCGAGGCCGACCTCACCGATCGCGATGGCTGTCGTCGGAAGCGGAAGATCGGCGTAGGCCGACGCGATGGCCATCGCGACGGCGAGGTCAGAGGACGGGATCGGTGAGCCGCATTCCGCCGACGGTGGACAGGTAGACGTCGCATTGCGCGACCCGCAGGTGGGCCCGCTTCTCGAGCACCGCGACGATCATCGCCGCCCGCGCGGAGTCGATGCCGCTGACCGCACGGCGCGGCGACGCCGTTGTGGGCTGCGCGATCAAGGCCTGCACCTCGCCGATGAGCGGGCGCTTGCCGTCCAGCGTCACGGTGACCGCAGTGCCGGATACGGGAGCGGGCCGCTGATCGAGGAAGAGTCCGGATGGATCTGCGACACACTCGATTCCGTTGTCGTGCAACATGAAACAGCCGACCTCGTCGGCCGCGCCGAACCGGTTCTTGACGCCGCGCACCATGCGGAGCGCCGACGTCTTGTCGCCCTCGAAGTGCAGCACCACGTCGACGAGGTGCTCCAGCGACCGCGGTCCCGCGATCGCGCCGTCCTTGGTGACGTGGCCGACGAGGATGATCGCGACGCCCGTGGTCTTCGCGGTCATCGTCAGCGCGGTCGTGACGGCCCGCACCTGGGTGACGCCGCCGGTCACCCCGTCGGCCTCCGTCGTCGACATGGTCTGCACGGAGTCGATGATGACCAGCGTCGGCCTCACCTCGTCGATGTGGCCGAGTGCCGTCTGTAGATCGGACTCGGCGGCGAGGAAGACCTCGTCGTGGGTGCAGCCGGTGCGCTCGGCCCGCATCCGGATCTGGCCCGCGGACTCTTCGCCGGACAGATACAGCGTCCGGCGCCCCGACTCGGCCCAGCGGTGCGCGACCTCGAGCAGCAGCGTCGACTTGCCGACACCGGGATCGCCCGCGAGCAGCGTCACCGAGCCGGGCACGATGCCACCGCCGAGCACACGGTCGAGCTCGCTGACGCCGGTGTGATAGTGCCTGGTAGTGCCCGGATCGATGGAGCTGATCGGCACTGCGGGCGTTGCCGGGGCCACCGCCCGCCGCACCGCCGAGCCGTTCACCGTGGCCAGCGCAGCAACCTCGTCGACGGTTCCCCATGTGCCGCAGTCCGGGCAGCGCCCGACCCATTTCGCGGCGACGTGGTGGCACTCAGAACATCGGTACTGCGAACGCACCTTGGCCACGATGTGACGGTAGCCCCCGTCGCCGACAATCCTTACTGGTGGCCGCCCGTGTCGTCGGCTTCATGCGACGCGCCGCCCCCTCATCGCGGCGCGGTGACTCACCCGCGGAGATCGGCACCGGCACAGCGATCTGGCCCGCCTTCTCGAAATTGAAGGTGAAGTCGTACGTCAGGCCGTTGCTTATCGGCTTGCTGATGTCGACCATGGCCTTGGCCGCGTCGGCCACCTCGGCCTGCTCCAGCGCGGCGACCTGCCCGTCGGGCTCGCCGACGATGAGCACGTCGCCTGCCGGGCAGCGCCGTGTCGCCCGACAACGACACCGTGCCGAACTCGGAGGTGATCGAGGTCAGCTTGTCGGCGGTGTCCGGCGACTCGTTGGACGCCACGAACAGCAACTCCACCTCGCCGCCAGGCTGCACGTAGTCACCGGTCTGCGGCGCCCTCAGGTGGACGTTGCGGAGCGTGACGTTGCCTGCCGTTGCTGCGGTGCCGTTGACCGCCGCCTGCTGCATGGCGGTCTGGGCGACCTGGCCTGCACTGCAGCCGGACAGGGTGGCAGCGGCGGTCAGCCCGCACGCCGCCAATGCCACGGTGAGGGCGGAACTGCGGAATTTGAAGCGGTTCACCCGGAAGCCTCCTGCTCGGCCGACCTGTTCGACTATGCACAGTAGTAGGTGGCGGTTGTCGGCGGTAGCTGAGGTGTTCCAGCTCGTCGATTCGGGTTTGCCCCGAACCATCCACAGGCACGTGAGAGGGGCTAAATAGTGGTCGCTGAAGCACCCGTGCCCTGCACGTATTCGTCATTGTGTCAACCCCTAGTCTTCACCTGCGGTGCCCCTGACCTGCACCGTTGGGCGGCACCTGTCTGGGCGTCGTGTTAGGATGGGGTATCGAAAGGGGCTCGAAACAGATGAATTTTAAGGTCGGAGACACCGTTGTCTATCCACACCACGGTGCCGCATTGATCGAGGCGATCGAAACCCGGACCATCAAAGGCGAGCCGAAAGAATATCTCGTCTTGAAGGTTGCCCAGGGAGACCTCACCGTCCGAGTCCCCGCTGAGAACGCCGAGTATGTCGGCGTCCGCGACGTGGTCGGGCAAGAGGGCCTCGACAAGGTGTTCCAGGTGCTCCGCGCCCCCCACACCGAAGAGCCGACCAACTGGTCGCGCCGCTACAAGGCGAACCTCGAGAAGCTGGCTTCCGGCGATGTGAACAAGGTTGCCGAGGTCGTCCGCGACCTGTGGCGCCGTGATCAGGAGCGCGGCCTCTCCGCAGGCGAGAAGCGGATGCTGGCGAAGGCACGGCAGATCCTGGTCGGCGAGCTTGCGCTCGCGGAGAACACCGACGACGCCAAGGCCGAGATCATTCTCGACGAGGTTCTGGCCGCCGCGTCCTAAACGCATGAGCACGGTCGCCGTTGTCCCGGCCGCAGGGTCAGGGGAGCGGTTAGCCGCAGGCGCGCCGAAGGCATTCGTCAATTTGGGCGGTCGCCCGATGCTGGAGTATGCCCTCGACGGCCTGCGTAACTCGGGCGTCGTCGACAGCGTGGTGGTGGCGGTGCCGCCGAAGCGCACCGATCAGGCCAAGCTGGTATTCGGTGGCGACGCGATCATCGTCGCCGGCGGAGCGGACCGCACAGAGTCGGTCCGGCTCGCCCTTGCGGCGATCGGTGACGCCGAATTCGTACTCGTTCACGACGCCGCTAGAGCCCTCACCCCGTCCTCGCTGATCGTGCGGGTCGTGGCTGCTCTGCAGTCAGGCCATCCCGCGGTCGTGCCCGGGCTGCCGGTCAGCGACACCATCAAGGCCGTCGACGCCAACGGCGTCGTGCTCGGCACCCCCGAGCGCTCCGGGCTGCGCGCCGTGCAGACGCCTCAGGGCTTTCAGACAGAGGTGCTGCGGCGCGCATACGAACGCGCGGCCGCCGGCGGATTCACCGACGACGCCTCGCTGGTCGAGTCGATCGGGACGCCCGTCCAGATGGTCGAGGGCGATCCGCTCGCGTTCAAGATCACCACGCCGAACGACCTGCTGCTCGCCGAGGCTCTCCTCGGAGCACCCACGTGAGCCTGCCGAGGGTCGGTATCGGCACCGACGTGCACCCGATCGAGTCGGGCAGGCCGTGCCGGCTGCTCGGGCTCCTCTTCGACGGCGCCGACGGCTGCGCCGGGCACTCGGACGGCGACGTGGCCGCCCACGCCCTGTGCGACGCGCTGCTGAGCGCCGCGGGGCTCGGGGACATCGGCGGCGTGTTCGGCACCGACGACCCCCGCTGGGCCGGCGTCAGCGGCGCGGACATGCTGCGCCACGTGCACGGCCTTGTGCGCGCCGAGGGCTACCGGGTGGGTAACGCCGCCGTTCAGGTCATCGGGAACCGGCCCAAGGTCGGCCCGCGGCGCGCCGAGGCGCAACAGGTGCTCTCCGAGCTGCTTGACGCGCCCGTCTCGGTGTCCGCGACGACCACAGACGGCCTCGGGCTGACCGGACGCGGGGAAGGATTGGCCGCCATCGCCACCGCTTTGGTGGTTGACGCGGAATAGGCCGGTAAGCTGGCCCGTCGTGACCGATCTGCGGCTATACGACACGATGGCGGGCGCTGTCCGCGACTTCGTGCCGGTGCGCGACGGCCACGTGTCGATCTACCTGTGCGGCGCCACCGTCCAGGGCCTGCCACATATCGGCCACGTCCGCAGCGGCGTGGCGTTCGACGTGTTGCGCCGCTGGTTGATGGCCAAGGGCTACGACGTGGCGTTCATCCGCAACGTCACCGACATCGACGACAAGATCCTCAACAAGGCCGCCGACGCGGGCAGGCCGTGGTGGGAGTGGGCCGCCACCTTCGAGCGGGCCTTCTCGGCCGCCTACGACGCGCTTGGGGTGCTGCCGCCGTCTGCTGAGCCGCGCGCCACCGGCCACATCACCCAGATCATCGAGCTGATCGATCGGCTGATCGACGACGACCACGCATACGCCGCCGACGGCGACGTCTACTTCGATGTCTCGAGCCTGCCCGAATACGGGAAGTTGTCGGGCCACAAGATCGACGACGTCCATCAGGGTGAGGGGGTCGCGACGGGCAAGCGCGACCAGCGCGACTTCACGCTGTGGAAGGGCGAGAAACCGGGCGAGCCGTCGTGGCCGACGCCGTGGGGACGCGGCAGGCCCGGCTGGCACACCGAATGCGTCGCGATGTGCGAGGCGTATCTCGGCGCCGAATTCGACATCCACGCGGGCGGAATGGACCTGATCTTCCCGCACCACGAGAACGAGATCGCCCAGGCCGAAGCCGTCGGCGACCCGTTCGCCCGGTTTTGGCTGCACAACGGCTGGGTCACCATGGGTGGCGAGAAGATGAGCAAGTCGCTGGGCAATGTGCTGGCCATTCCCGCTGTGCTGCAACGGGTTCGGCCTGCCGAGCTGCGCTACTACCTCGGCAGCGCGCACTACCGGTCGATGCTCGAGTTCTCCGAGACCGCACTGCAGGACGCGGCGAAGGCCTACACCGGCATCGAGGACTTCCTGCACAGGGTCCGCAACCGGGTCGGCGCCGTCGAGCCCGGTGAGTGGACACCCGCGTTCGCGGCTGCGCTCGACGACGACCTCTCGGTGCCGATCGCACTCGCGGAGGTGCACGCCGCGCGCGCAGAAGGCAACCGGGCCCTCGAAGCGGGCGACCATGAAACGGCGATGGCCCGCGCGGGGTCGCTGCGCGCCATGATGGGCATCCTCGGCTGCGATCCGCTCGACGAGCGCTGGGAGTCCCGCGACGAGACCTCAGCGGCACTGGCCGCCGTCGATGTGTTGGTGCACGCGGAGATTCAGCGGCGCCAGGACGCCCGCGAGCGCAGGGACTGGGCGGAGGCCGACGCGATAAGGGACCGGTTGAAGAATGCCGGCGTCGAGGTCACCGACACCGCGGACGGTCCGCAGTGGACACTGTTGGACGGATACTCGACGTAGATGGCCGGAAACTCACAACGCAGGGGCGCGGTGCGCAAGGCAGGCACCAAGAAGGGCCCCAAGGTCGGATCGGGCGGAGTCCGCCGAGGCGGGCTCGACGGCAAGGGCGCGACCCCGCCCGCGCACATGCGGCCCCATCATCCCGCCGCCAAGGCCGCAAAGCGCGCCGCCAAGTCGCAACATCAGCGCCGCCAACACAAGCGCACCGACGACACCGAGCTGGTGCTCGGCCGCAACCCGGTGCTGGAATGCCTGCGCGCGGATGTGCCCGCCACCGCCCTCTACGTCGCACTGGGTACAGAAGCGGACGAGCGGCTGACCGAGTCGGTAAGGCGCGCAGCCGATGCAGGCATCGCGATCCTCGAGGTGTCGCGGCAGGACCTGGACCGGATGAGCCCCAATGCCATGCACCAGGGGATCGGACTGCAGGTCCCGCCGTACCAGTACGCGCACCCCGACGACCTGCTCGCGACCGCGACCAAGGACAGCAAGCCTGCCCTTGTCGTCGCGCTGGACAACATCTCCGATCCGCGAAACCTCGGCGCGATCGTGCGTTCGGTGGCCGGATTCGGCGGACACGGCGTGCTGATCCCGCAGCGACGTTCGGCATCCGTCACCGCCGTTGCCTGGCGCACCAGCGCAGGCGCCGCGGCCCGGATTCCGGTGGCAAGAGCGACGAATCTCACTCGGACACTGAAGAGTTGGCACGACGCAGGGCTTCAGGTCGTCGGGCTCGACGCCGACAGCGACACCACGCTCGACGATCTGGAAGGAACGGAACCGATGGTTCTCGTCGTCGGGTCCGAGGGCAAGGGCTTGTCGCGACTGGTTCGGGAGAACTGCGACGCGGTGGTGTCCATACCGATGGCCGGACCGACCGAATCGCTGAACGCCTCGGTGGCTGCGGGTGTGGTGTTGGCCGAGATCGCGCGCCAGCGAAGGGGTTAGAGCACCTTCGTCAGGGTGGTGAGCTTCGGCCCGACGCGCGCGCCACCGCTTGGCGAGTCGCATCCTCTTGGCGACGTACGGCGCCGCGAATGCCGCAGTCCATCGAAGGTTGGCGCGGAAGTCCCGCGCCGGTGGCACCGACTGCAGCAGTGCCGCCGACCGGGTGGTGAGCCCGTGGGAAACCGCCAATGTGTCAAGCACTTTGGCGGCGAACCGCTCGTGGCCGAGCGGCGAAAGATGGATGCGGTCGCCGTCCCACAGTCGTGAATCACGGAACTCGGAGAATCGCCAGAAGTCCACCAACTCCAGGTCGAGATCGTCGGCGATACCGCGCAGCAGTTCGTTGTAGACCGCGGCCCGGCCTCTGAGCCTTCGGAAGAGCGGCACCGTGCCGAGATCGGCCGCGGTGAACGCGAGCACCGTCGCACCCGTCTGCTGCAGCTTCTTGAGGCCGTCGGCGTATCTGGCCATCATCGCGTCGACGTCGTTGCGCAGCAGAAGCAGGTTGTTCATCCCCGCATAGATGGTGACGAGGTCGGGCTCGAACATGGCGGCGGTGTGAACCTGTTCGTCGAGGATCTCGTCCATCCTGCGGCCACGGACGGCGAGGTTCGCATATCGCAGATCGGGGTTTGTCTGCGCCAGCGCGACGGCGACGTGATCGGCCCATCCCCGCAAGCCGTTGGGGCTCGACGGATGCGGGTCGCCGACTCCCTCTGTGAACGAGTCACCAAGAGCCACGTAGCGGGTGAAGACGGCCACGGGTCCAATCTTGAGTGGACGAAGCGGTGTTTCGCCAATCGCATCGCCGTCTATCAGCGACTAGACGTCAACCGTCCCACGGTTGTTCGCGTTGCCGTAACCGACGCTTTGCACTGGCGGCGCAGTAGGCGCCGTCAGCACTCGAGTGTGTGGGTTATGGCGAGAGATCGGGCTGATGGCGTACATAGCCCACACGCTCGACGCGGCCGTCTCAGACCCCGAACAGCTTGATGCCGACCCACAGGCCGAGCACCGCGACGACGAGCGTCAGCGGTGTGGTGATCAACCCGATGCGGCTGAATTCTCGGAACCCGGCGGGGATGTCGCGGCGGACGACGCTGCGCCACAGCAGATTCGCCAGCGACCCGACATAGGTCAGGTTCGGCCCGATGTTGACACCGAGCAACATCGCCAGCACCGCGGCCGGTCCCGATGCGGACACCAGAGGCAGCAGAACGAGCACCGCAGGCAGATTGTTGACGACGTTCGACAGCACTGCGGCGACGGCCGCGACGCCGAGCAGTGCGAGAAGCGTGTTGCCGTCGGGCAATACATTGCGCATCACGGATTCGAGGCCGTGGAGCATCAGGCCCTCCACCACCACCCCGAGGCACAGCACGAACACCAGAAACGGCACATCGGCAGCCCGTGCGATGCGGGCCACGGACGTATCCCGCCGGGCCAGCGCGCGCACGCCGAGCACGACGACCCCCGCGAGCGCGGCCCATGCGGGTGAGAAGCCGAGCAGCGACGTCACGGCGAACCCGACCAACGTCAGGGCCAGGACCACGAGCACGAAAACCGGAACCCGCACCGGATCGGCGGCCGGCTCAGGGTCGGGCTTGACGGCCAGGTCTCGCGCGAAAAGCCAACGCAGCAAAAAGAACTCGACGACCACCGCCGCCAGCCAAGAGGGTGCCATCACCGCAGTGAAGTGAACGAAGGACAGACCCGCGGCACTGAACGCCAGCAGGTTGGTCAGGTTCGACACCGGGAGGAGCAGCGACGCGGTGTTGGCCAGATGCGCGGTGGCGTAGGCGTGCGGTCGTGCCGGAACCGAGAGCACGCGCGCTGTGGCGAGTACAACGGGTGTCAACAGCACGACGGTCGCATCGAGACTCAATACGGCCGTCGTCGCGGCGCCGATGACGAACACCTTGGCCAGCAGCCCCGAGGTGTTCTGGCCGGCTGTCCTTGCCATGGCAGCACCAGCCGCGCGGAACAGACCCTCGTCATCGCACAGCTGCGCCAGCACCAGCACGGCCGCAAGGAACAGGACCACCGGAAGCAGCTGCTGGACTTCGTGGGCGGCATCCCGCAGCGGAACGACGCCGGTGGCGATCAACAGCCCGGCCGCGGGCAAGGCGACGACGGCTTCCGGCCAGCCTCGCGGCTTGACCATCGCGAACGCCAGCACGACGGCAAGCGCGACGAGCGCGAGCGTCAGCTCCACGGGTCAGCGCGCTGCCACAGGGTCGGCAGATGCAGGGGGATGCCGTCGTCCGCGGCGAGCGCGGTGAGCACCCGCATCGACACGTCGAGGTCGTCGCCGGCATAGGGGAGCGCGCGCAACGGTTTGGTCAGCGGCCGGAAGAAGTCGTCCCAGTGGATCAGCACGACGCGGCGGGCGCCGACGGCCCGAACGGTCTCCGTCCAGTAGTCGACGAGGTACCGCTCGGGCTGCACACCCAGCTGGCCGATACCGAGATAAACGACCTCGGCGCGGTACTCGGCAAGTGCCCCTGGCGCGAAGCCCGCGCTGCCGATGACCAACAGCCGACGGTCCGACGGTCGATGGTGCACCAGCGTCGACCACGCCTCGCCGCACTTGTACGCCGACGTTTTCACCGGCGGCGTGATGGGCGAGGTGATCACACCTGGAAACCGGTCGGGCGGACAGTGTTCGGCCTCCACCAGCGTGACGTCGTAGGCGCCGAGCGTGACGGGTTCACCGGGGGTTGCGACCACCACCCGCTCCTCCGGAAGGCCGCCGCCGATGCCTACCTGTGCCGCCGAAACCCCGCCGACGATTCGCGCTCCGGTGCGCTCGGCGACCACGGCCGAGTCCATCGCATGGTCGAAATGGGTGTGCACCGGCAGCACGGCCTCCAGTCGGTCCACGCCCAACCGTTCGAGGCTGCCGTCGATCCTCGCGGCCGACGGTGCGATCTGGCGCAGCCCGACAGCCGCCAGTCCCGGCCGGGAGAAGAAGCCGTCGGTCATCAGCGCCGAGGAGCCGTCGTCGACGAGAAGTGTGGTGACACCGGCCCAGGTCACCGTCAGCGGAGCGTCGGCGGTGGCCTCTGGGGCATCGAAATAACGTGTGTAGTTCTCGAGATCGGGTCGGCCGGGCTTGAGGCGCATCAGACGAACGCCGTCAACTCGACACCGTCGCCGACGAGGCGGTCCCGCACCGCGGTGGCGATCTGCACGGCCCCTGGCGAATCACCGTGTACGCAAACGGATTCGACCGTTATCGGGATCGTGGACCCGTCGACGGCGACCACCCGCCCCGACTGCACCATCGACGCCACCCGGTCGGCGATCTCGGCGGGGTCGTGCAGCACGGCGTTGCGCTCCCGTCGCGAGACGAGTTGCCCGTCGGGCCGATAGGACCGGTCGGCGAACGCCTCGGGCACCGTGCGCAGTCCGAGCCGCTCCGCCTCGGCGAAGAACACCGACCCGGCCAGCCCGAGCACCGGCAGCTTCGGGTCGACGGCGTGCACTGCTTCGGCGACGGCGCGGGCCTGGTCATGATTGTTCACGATCGTGTTGTACAGCGCGCCATGGGGTTTCACGTAGGTCACCGACGACCCGGCGACGTGTGCGAGCGCCTGCAGCGCGCCGATCTGATAGATGACGTCGGCAGCGAGGTCGTCCGATGTGATGTCGATGAACCGCCTGCCGAACCCGGCAAGATCGCGGTAGCCGACCTGGGCGCCGATCCGCACACCGTTGCGCGCGGCCTCCTCGCAGCTGTGGCGCAGCGTGGCCGGGTCGCCCGCGTGAAATCCACATGCGACGTTGGCGCTGGTGACAAGGCCGAGCATTGCGTCGTCGTCACCGAGCTGCCACGTGCCGAAGCTTTCCCCAAGGTCAGCGTTGAGGTCGACGGAGACCATGGCGCCAGCCTAGATGGCACGCTGGAGATGTGAACCGACGACCGCGTAACGAGGTGTTGATCACGCCGACCGAATTGGACGCGCTGCTGGCCGCGGGCGAGCCGGTGACGATCCTTGACGTGCGATGGCAGTTGGCCGAGCCCGACGGGCGCGACGCCTACGAACGCGGCCACATCCCCGGCGCGGTGTACGTATCGCTCGAGGACGAGCTCAGCGACCACTCGCGTCACCGACCGCGGGCGTCACCCGTTGCCGTCGGGCGGCGCGGTCGAGGCCGCCGGGCGTCGGTGGGGAATACGCAAGGGCGTACCGGTCGTCGTCTACGACGACTGGAACAGGGCAGGCTCGGCCCGCGCATGGTGGGTGCTGAGCGCAGCAGGCATCGAGAACGTCCGCATTCTCGACGGGGGATTGGCGGCCTGGAAGGGGGAGCGCTGAGAGTGGGCCGGTGACTCCCGAACCGGGCGACGTGACGGTGAACCACCAAAACCTCTACGCAGGTGCGCTTCCCACTCTTTCGGCTGAGCAGGCGATGTCGGCCGACGCGCTGCTCGACGCGCGTGCCCCGGAGCGGTTCCGTGGCGAGGTCGAACCGATCGATCCCGTCGCCGGACACATTCCCGGAGCCCGCAACGTGCCGAGCACCGGCCTGCTGGCCGACGACGGAACGTTTCTGGCGGAGACCGAACTCGCGCGGCAGTTCGACACCTCTGGCGACATCGGCGCGTACTGCGGATCCGGCGTCACCGCGTCGGTCGTCGTCGCGGCTCTCGCGTCGCTCGGAATCGAGGCCGCGCTGTATCCCGGATCGTGGTCGGAATGGTCGTCCGACGCGGCGCGTCCCGTCGAAACGCGGCTAATACGACTTCGACGTGCGGCGGCGGCTGCCGACCAGCCAGCAGACCAGGAAGATCGCGAACGAGATCGTGGTGACGAACACCGAAACCGGCACCCCGGGCGCCAGCGACAACACGATGCCGCCGACAGCGGATATCTCGGCGAAGACCACCGAGGCGGCAATGGTGGCCGCGGGGGAGACGAACACCCGCGCGGCCGCGGCGGCAGGCGTGATCAACAGCGACATCACCAGCAGTGCGCCGATGATCTGCACACCCTGCGCGGCGACCACACCCACCATGGCGGCGAACGCGATGCCCATCGCGCGGACCGGCACGCCGCGCGCCGCAGCCACATCGGGGTCGACGGTGGCGAACAACAGGGGCCGATAGCAGACGGCAAGCACCACGGTCACGACGACGGTGACCACCGCGAGCAGTGCCAGCCCCGAGTAGCCGACGCCGACGATCTGCCCCGTCAGCAGTGCGAAGCTTGTGCCGGTGCGGCCCGGGTACAGGTGGATGAACAGCACCGCGAGGCCAAGGCCGAACGCCAGCACAACGCCGATCGCCGAGTCACGTTCGCGGGTCCGTTGCCCGAGGATGCCGAACAGCACGGCGGCGAGCGCACTGCCAACCAACGCGCCGACACCGACGTTGAGTCCCGTCAGCAACGCGAAAGCCGCTCCGGTCAAGGACAATTCGCTCGATCCATGGACCGCGAACGACATCTGGCGCATGACGATGAACGGCCCGATCAGACCGGCGACCAGAGCCAGCAGCGCCGCCGCGATCAACGCCTGCTGGACGAAGTCGCGGCCGAGCAGATCGGCGGTCACATCGAAGGCGAACATGTTCGCGAGAACGTCGACGAGCCGTTCATTCATGGGTGTGCCCGCTCGTATGGCCGGAGTGGTCGATGTGCTCCCCGACCACGACGTACCGGCCGTGCACCTTCACCACCTGGATGTCGGCGCGGTAGAGCCGCGAGAGCGTATCGGAGGTCATCACCTCGTCGACCGTGCCGACTTGGAATCGGCCGTCGACAAGATAGAGCACCCGATCCACATAGGGCAGAACGGGATTCACCTCGTGGGTGACGAACAGCACCGCGGTGTTCGCGTCTCGCCTCCGCTGGTCGATGAGCGCGGAGACCAGCCGCGCGTTGGCGGGGTCGAGGTTCAGCAGCGGCTCGTCGCACAGCAACAGCACAGGGTCGCTGGCGAGCGCCTGCGCGATCCGAACTCGCTGCAGCTCGCCGCCCGACATCACGCCGACAGGTACGGAGGCCAGGCGGTCGGCGTTCACCTGCCGCAGCGCGGTCTGCACCGCCGCGCTTCGTCGCGACCGTTCCGAGGGGCGCAGGCTTGTCACACCCCACCGATGCCCGTCGAGCCCGAGGCCGACGAGATCGCTGCCGCGCAGCGTGAGTCCGGGGTCGATGGCCCGGTGCTGCGGCACGTAGCCGATCAGGTCGCTGCCTTCGGTGACGGGCCGTCCCGCGACGGTTACGGTGCCCGCTGACAGCGGCAGCTGGCCGAGCAGCACCTTCAGCAGCGAGGTCTTACCCGTCCCGTTCGGGCCGAGAACGGCGATGAACTCGCCCGCCCGCACCGCAAGGTTCAGTTCGTCCCAGAGCACCCGGTCGCCGAAGGCGAGGCGGGCACCCGACAGGTCGACGACGTCAGCAGCAGCCACCAGGCAACTATCGATTCGTCTGTGGCGCTTTGTCGAATTGCCGGGCGAGTTCGTCGACGGTGTCGCGCTGCCACGTCAGATAGTCGGCACCCTGCGGGAGGGTTTCCGTGACGGTGACGACCGGAAGCGACGCCCGCTCGGCGGCGTCCCGGATCTGTTTCGTTGCCGGGCTTTCGGTCTGCGGGTTGAACAGCAGCACCGACACCTGGCGGGTGTCGATCAGGTCGAGCATTGCGGCGACGTCTGCGGGTGACGGGTCGTCGCCCTCCTCCACCGCGCTGGCGAAGCCCGGCGGGGTGCGGTCGGCGATGCCCGCGTTGCGCAGCAGGTAGTAGGCCACCGGTTCGGTGGCGACGACGGATCCCGATGGGTGCGCCTTGCCGATCGCCTGCGCCGATTCGGCGATGGCATCGGCCTGCTTGCCGAACTCGGATGCGTTGGCGCGGTACAGGTCTGCATGAGTTGGCTCGATCTCGGCCAGCCGCTTGGCGATCTCGGTTGCGACGGCCTTGGCCACCCGCACGTCGTAGAAGACGTGCTCGTTGGCGGGCGCCTCGGAGGTGCGCAGCGAGTACGCGTCGACCGCGTCGATCTCGGAGTCGCCCGCCAGCACGTCGTCCACCCAGTGGTCGTAGCCGCCGCCGTTGTAGACGACAAGTGATGCATCGGTGATCGACGCGACATCGCCTGGAGTGGCCTCGAAGGAGTGCGGGTCGGCGTTGGCGCCGGTCTCGATCGACGTGACCGTCGCGTGCTCCCCGGCGACCGCGCTCGCGACGCTGCCCCAGACATCCGTGGTGGCGACGACGTTGACCGCGCCGTGGTCATGCGCGGATTCGCCGTGGCTGGTGCAGCCCGCGACGGCGAGCGCCGCCGCCAGCCCGACCGCCAGCTTGATCGCCGTCCTGCCCACCGACTCCTCCTAATACAAATGAAAACCGTTTCCAATAACTCTATCGCAAGCGGTGACGCTGCGCGAACGCGGATGTCGGCTAACGTCACACCATGTCCAGAAGCCCCACGCCGAGGCGTCGGGCAACCCTGGCTTCCCTGGCGGCAGAGCTCAAGGTCTCGCGCACCACGATCTCCAACGCCTACAACCGGCCCGACCAGCTTTCGGCGGATCTGCGCGAACGGGTGCTCGCGACGGCCAAGCGGCTCGGGTACGCAGGCCCCGATCCGGTCGCCCGCTCGCTGCGGACCCGAAAGGCCGGTGCCGTCGGGCTGGTGATGACGGAGCCGCTGAACTATTCGTTCAGGGATCCCGCGGCGCTGGACTTCGTTGCGGGCCTCGCGGAGTCGTGCGAGGAAGAGGGCCAGGGGCTCCTGCTCGTGGCGGTCGGGCCGAACCGCAGCGTCAGCGACGGGTCGGCGGCGGTACTCGCGGCGGGTGTCGACGGCTTCGTGGTGTACTCCGCGTCCGATGACGACCCGTATCTGGCGGCGGTGCTGCAGCGGCACCTTCCCGTCGTCGTCGTGGACCAGCCGAAAGACGTCCAAGGAGCGTCGCGGGTGGGCATCGACGACCGGGCGGCAATGGCCGAGCTCGCCAGGTATGTGATCGAGCTCGGCCATCGCGAGATCGGCCTGCTGACCATGCGGTTGGGCAGGGAGCGCCCACCCGGCGACGGCAGGCCGGTGGTCGCAAGTCCTGATCGTCTGCAGACGCCGCACTTCCACGTGCAACGGGAGCGTATCGGAGGCGTGTACGACGCCATGATGGACGCCGGCCTCGACCCGGCATCGCTGACGGCGGTGGAAAGCTATGAGCACCAACCGACTTCGGGCGGTGAAGCCGCAGATATCGCCATCGAAGCCAACCCGCGCCTCACGGCGTTGATCTGCACCGCGGATGTGTTGGCGCTTGCGGCGATCGACCACCTGCGGGCCCGCGGCATCTACGTGCCCGGTCAGATGACGGTGACGGGTTTCGACGGGGTGCCCGAAGCGCTCAGCCGCGGCCTGACGACGGTCAAGCAACCGAGTCTGGAGAAGGGTCTGCGGGCGGGCAAGCTGCTGCACAACCCGCCGCGGTCGGGCCTGCCGGTGATCGATGTACTCGACACGGAGCTGATCCGCGGCCGCACCTCCGGCCCTCCGGTCTGATTCAGCTGCCGAGAAGTTGGGCGCAGCGCAACAACCCCAGATGGCTGTACGCCTGCGGGTGGTTGCCGAGCGCACGCTCGGCGACGGGGTCGTACTCCTCCGACAACAGGCCGGTCGGACCCGCCGCGGTGACGAGGCGGTCGAACAGCGCTTCGGCCTGCGAGCGCTGGTCGGTCAGCAGGTACGCCTCGACCAGCCAGGCCGCGCACAGATGGAAGCCGCCCTCGGTGCCCGGCAGTCCGTCATCGCTGCGGTATCGGTAAACCGTTGCCCCGCTGCGTAGTTCGGTCTCGGTCGCCACGACGGTGGCGGCGAACCTCGGATCGGACGGCGCGATGAGGCCGGACAAGCCGATGTGCAGCGTCGCGGCGTCGAGGTCGGTGCCGTCGTAGGCGGCGGTGTAGGACTGCACCTCGTCGTTCCAGCCGCGCTCCTGCACCTGCTGCGAGATCACGTCGCGCAGCGTGGCCCAGCCGGGTGGCGCGTCGCGACCGAATTCGGCCGCGAGCTTCAGCGCGAGATCGACCGTCAGCCAGCACATCACCTTCGAGTAGACGTGGTGACGCGGTGCACCGCGAATCTCCCAGATGCCGTGATCCGGTTCGGCCCAACGACTCTCGACCGCGAACACCATTTCGCTGACCAGGTTCCAGTCGGCGTCGGTCAGCGCGTCGGCCCTTCCGTTGGCAACCCGCTTGTGCACCAGGTCGAAGATCAACTGCACTACGGGGCCGAAAACATCAAGCTGCACTTGGGCGTTCGCGGCGTTGCCGACCCGCACCGGGCGCGATCCGGCATAGCCGGGCAGCGAGTCGATGACCGCCTCCGGGCCGAGGATGGCGCCCGACAGCGCGTAGAGCGGATGCAGTCGCTCGGGGCCGTGCATCGTCTCGATCACACCGTGCAGCCAGTTGAGGTAACCCTCGGCCTCGTCGGTCGAGCCGAGGGACACCAGCGAGGCCGCGGTCATCGCGGCATCGCGGATCCAGCAGTAGCGGTAATCCCAGTTGCGGACGCCGCCAACCTCCTCGGGCAGCGACGTGGTGGCCGCGGCCATGATCGCGCCGGTGTCGGCGTGCACAAGGCCGCGCAGCGTCAAGGCCGACCGTTTCATCAGCGACTGGTTCAGTTCGGGCAGCGTCAACGTCGCCGCCCAGTCCCGCCAGTAGCTCTCGGCACGCTCGCGACGCGAATCATCGTCGACCGGGCTCTCGGAAAGATCCTCTGTGCCGCAGCGTAATTCGAGCACCACCGGCCCCTGCGACGGATCGACAACCGCGCGGGCTGTTTCGTGGACGCCGTCCGCGACGATCTCCCAGACCACGCCGGGGGCGCGCAGAACCATCGGCTCGTTGGTCGCGAACACCCGAAGACCGCCGTCGTCGGCGCGAAGGTGCACCGGCGCCTGCGCGAACTCGGGCCGCGGTGCGAACGACACCACCGCCTTGGCCTGCCCGCTGATCACGCGGACAAGGTCGGTGCGGCCCGCGCCGACGTCATGGGACAGATAGTCGGTCACCAGCAGGCTGGCCCAACGGGTTTCGACCGTCATGGTGGCGTCGACGTAGCGCTGGCTCAACGGCAGCGCCTCCCGCTCGGGGCCGATCGCGAAGTGGCCCGCGTTGGCGTCGCCGAGCAGCCTGGAGAACACGGCTGCCGAGTCGGCCTGCGGGTGACACATCCACACCGCATCGGCCTCCGGCGTCAGCAGCGCGATCGTTCTGCCGTTGGACAGCATCGTCAACCGCTCGATCGGCGTGGAATGACCGCCGAGCAGCCAGGTGCGGCGGCACTCCAGAAGAAAGTTCAGGGCAAGCGCCACGTCCTCGGGAGAGGACACCCGGTAGTCGGCAAGCGTTTCTCCCTCACCGACCTTGACGCCGACATCGGGACCGTGCAGCCTGCGGAACGCCTTCTCGTCGGTCACATCGTCGCCGAAGAAGACCGCGGCCGATGCGCCCTGTTGGTGGCGCAGGATGTCGAGCGCCTGACCCTTGTCGGTCTGGATCACCGCGAACTCGAGGACGGCCTTACCCGCGGTGACCTGAGCGTCCCAGCCCGCAGCGGCTGCCTTCGCCTTCTTCAGCGCCTCGTCGGCGTCCGCCTTGTCGGCATTGCGCACGTGCAGTGCGATGCTTGCCGGCTTGATCTCGATCGCGACACCGGGGTACTCCGCGGCGATGGCGCCGAGCGCGTCTTTGATCTTGCGCAGCAACGCCTTTGCGTCGTCGTCGATGGCGTGCACGAAGCCGGTGTCGAACTCCGAGCCGTGACTGCCGACGAGGTGGACCTCTGCGGGCATGCGGGACAGGGTGGCCAGATCGCGCAGTGCCCGCCCGGAGATCAGGGCGGCGATGGTCTTGGGCAGCGCCGCCAACTCGCGCATCGCCGCCGCCGATTCGGTGAGCGGACGCGCGTCGTCGGGATTGTTGACGATCGGCGCCATGGTGCCGTCGTAGTCGCAGGCGATGAGGACACGGGGGACGCGGGCGACCGTCGCGAGGGCGCGCTTCAACTCAGCCGGTAACTCCTGCGTCACCTGCTAGATCTTAGGGTGCTCCCCGTCGCCGATGAGGAGGCGAACGGCAAGGTCGAGCCGCTTGCTGACATCGGTCGCCGAAGCCCGCCTCGTCAGCCAGGCCAGCAGGTTCGACAGCCAGACATCGGAGATGACCCTGGCGATGTGGTACTGGTCCTCTGTCGGCTCACCCTCGCTCATCGCGCGCGCGAACATCGAGTCCATCAGCTTGCCGACGTGGTCGACCTCGCCGGCAGCCGACGCATCGGCGAATACGAAGGCGCGGGTCATCGCCTCGGTCAGCAGCGGGTTGCGCTGCATCGCCCGGTTCAACTTGCCGACCATGAGGTTCAGCCGCTGATACGGCGTCCCACCGGCAAGCGCCGCGCGGTCGGTCTTGGCGTCGATGCGCTCGAACTCCCGGCCGAGCGCCGACACGAGCAGGTGCACCTTGGACGGGAAGTAGCGGTACAGGGTGCCGACGGCGACGTCGGCCCGTTCGGCAACGGCACGCATCTGGACGGCCTCGTAGCCGCCCTTGGAGGCGATGGCCAGGGTGGCGTCGAGAATGCGCTTACGGCGCTCACGCTGCGCTTCGGAGCCGAGTTCTGACTCGGCGAGGACCGATACCGGCATCACCTGGGGCGGCCGGGTCTCAGACCCCGACGACGGGTTTGTCTGTGCTGGCGACGACATCGGTGCGGAACGCTCCTTCATCATGCGTGTCGTTAGGAAACGATACGCATGCCGATCCGTGTTTTCTCACCTCAATGCCTGTTCGGCACCGACGTGTCCTGCTGTAATGGCGTTCGACTTGACGTTCGATCGCTGGCACTATTAGAACACGTTCTAGTGAGACGCACGGCCTTCTCACACGATGGCATAGGAGTACCGAAATGTCGCAGGCGTCAGCGACCGTCACCGACGAGCAGTTTGCCGCGCGTGAACTGGTCCGTAGCTGGGCGGCGGGGTCGGCGGCCGTCGAAGCGGCCCGCAAGATCGAGAAGGGCGATCCCGACGCGTGGCGCGCCCCCTACGCGAGCCTCGCCCAGTTGGGCATCTTCGGCGTGGCCCTGCCGGAGGAGCTCGGCGGGGCGGGCGGCACCGTGGACGACCTGTGCGCGATGGTCGACGAGGCCGCCGCCGCGATGGTGCCTGGCCCGATCGCCACCACCGCGGTTGCCACCCTCGTCATCCCGGGTTCGCGGACTGACCTGCTCGAGGCCTTGGCATCCGGTGAGCGCACCGCGGGCCTCGCGCTGGCGGCCGACGTGAAACTGGACGAAGGCAAGGCCTCCGGCACCGCGGAATACGTGCTGGGCGCCGACGAAAACGGTGTTCTCCTATTGCCCGCAGGCGATGTTTTCGTTCTCGTCGACGCCGCAGCCGACGGGGTGACCGTCGAGCCGCTGACGCCGACCGACTTCTCCCGCCCGCTAGCCCGCGTCGTGCTGGACGGTGCCGCGGCCGAAGTGCTTCCGGCCTCCAGGCGACGCGTCGAGGACCTCGCCGCGACGGTGCAGGCCGCCGAGGCTGCGGGGGTGGCGCGATGGACGCTGCGGACCGCAACCGAGTACGCGAAGGTGCGCGAGCAGTTCGGCAAGCCGATCGGCAGCTTCCAGGCCGTCAAGCACATGTGCGCCGAGATGCTTCTGCGCTCCGAACAGGTCGCGGTGGCCGCAGGCGATGCCGCCCGCGCGTCGAACGGCTCCGATGATCCGCAGCTGTCGATCGCCGCCGCCGTCGCGGCGGCCGCGGGTGCCGAAATGACAAGGGCCAACGCCAAGGACTGCATCCAGGTGCTCGGCGGTATCGGCATCACCTGGGAGCACGACGCGCATCTGTATCTGCGCCGGGCGTACGGGATCTCGCAGTTCCTCGGCGGCCCGTCGCGCTGGCTGCGCCGCGTCGCCGCGTTGACCCAGCAGGGTGTGCGCCGCGAACTGCACATCGATCTGGCGTCCGTGGAACACCTGCAACCCGAGATCGCCGCGAAGGTCGCCGATGTCGCCGCCCAGCCCGTCGAGAAGCGCCAGATCGCGCTCGCCGAGGCGGGTCTGCAGGCGCCGCACTGGCCGAAGCCGTACGGCAGGGAGGCATCGCCCGCCGAGCAGTTGCTGATCGACAGGGAGTTGGCCGATGCCGGTGTCGAACGTCCCGATCTGGTGATCGGCTGGTGGGCCGCGCCGACGATCCTCGAGCACGGCAGCCCCGAACAGATCGAGCGGTTCGTTCCGCCGACGCTCACCGGTGAGCTGTTCTGGTGCCAGCTGTTCAGCGAGCCGGGTGCGGGCTCGGATCTGGCTTCGTTGCGGATGAAGGCCGTCAAGGCCGACGGCGGTTGGAAGCTGACCGGGCAGAAGGTGTGGACGTCGCGCGCCGACTGGGCGCAGTGGGGTGTCTGCCTTGCGCGCACCGACCCCGATGCGCCGAAGCACAAGGGCATCACGTACTTCCTCGTCGAGATGTCGACGCCGGGCATCGACATCCGCCCGCTGCGCGAGATCACCGGCGACGATCTGTTCAACGAGGTGTTCTTCGACGACGTGTTCGTGCCCGACGAGATGGTGGTCGGTCAGGTCAACGACGGGTGGCGGCTGGCGCGCACAACGCTGGCCAACGAGCGCGTCGCGATGGCCCACGGCACCGCGCTCGGCAACCCGATGGAAGAGGTGCTGCGCACGGTGGCCGAGCTCGAACTCGACCAGGCCGTGCAGGACAGCCTCGGCAGGCTGATCGTCGCCGCCCAGGTGGGCTCACTGCTCGACCAGCGCATCGCCGAGTTGGCTGTCGGCGGCGCCGACCCGGGGCCGCAGGCCAGCGCCCGCAAGCTGATCGGCGTGCGGTACCGGCAGGCGCTTTCTGAGTTCCGGATGGAACTCTCCGAGGGCGCGGGCCTTGTCGCGAACACGCCGGTGCAGGACTTCCTCAACGTGCGCTGCCTGACGATCGCAGGCGGCACCGAGCAGATCCTGCTCACGATGGCCGGTGAACGCCTGCTCGGCCTGCCTCGCTAAAAAAGCACGGTCGTTCCTTTACGCTGATCAGCGTGCGATTACGGGCGAAAGGCGAGCGCACCAGGTCGTCGATCCTTGCGGAGGCCGCGCGCCTTGCGACGGTCGACGGGCTCGAAGGCCTTTCCATCGGCGGCCTCGCGACGGCGATCGGGATGAGCAAGAGCGGGCTCTACGCGCACTTCGGCTCGAAAGAGGACCTGCAGTTGGCGACCATCGCGTCGGCGCGGGAGACGTTCGTCGCCGAGGTGTTCGTACCGGCGGTCGACGCTCCGCAGGGTGCCGAGCGCCTGCGCGCCGCCTGCGATGCGTTCCTGTCTCACATCGAGCGCAGGGTGTTTCCCGGCGGGTGTTTTTTCGCGGTCGCGGCCGCCGACGTCGGCACACGGCCTGGTGCGGTTCGTGATGCCGTCGCCGCGCAGCAACGCGACTGGGTCCGGCTTCTTGAGCGGCTTGCCCGCAAGGCAATGGAGGTCGGCGAACTCGAGTCCGGCGTCGACCCGACCCAGCTCGCGTTCGAGCTGAACGCGGTTCTGGTGTCCGCGAGTACGACGTTCATCCTTCAGGGAGACGCGTCGGTGTTCGATCGCGCTCGCGCGGCCGTCAACCGGCTGGTACCCGGCGACTAGCCGAACGTGGTCTGCGCGCAGGCCGTCGGCGTTGTGAGGTTCACCCCGCCGTAGACGACCTGGATCTGCGAGCACGCGTAAAACGCCGACTTCGTATCCGGTTGCCCGGTGACCCAGTCGGTTGGCACCGAGTCGCCGTCGGACTTGAAGCGCTCGATCGGCCCGCCGCCGAAGTACGTGATCGAGATCTCGACGTTGTTGGTCGCCCGGTACATCTTCGACAGCACGTTCTCGTGGTTGGAGCCCTTCGTCTCCCGCGGGTTGCCCGAAGGAGCGCTGAACTTCGCCTCCTGGTAGGCATCGCGGCTCGAGCTGCGCAGCGTGATGGTCTGCCTGGCCCACGTGTCGCCGGGGAAACCGGTCGGGCCGTCCGGCGTCAGCAGGTTGGCGGTGGTGTCGAAGAAGCACCTGTTCTCCGCGGGCCTGCAGTCGGCGGTCACGTGCATTTCGATCTGGGTCGCCGGATCGGCGGCGATCGAGGTGACGGCAGTGTTGACGGCCGCATGCGCGCCTGCCGGACTCACGAGCACCGCGGTTGACAGTGCCGCCGCACCAGCCATCGCAAGCCGTTTCATATGTGCTCCCGTCTGCGTGCGGCGAATGGTAGCCCGGCGCTTATTCGTCGTAGGTGACTTCTACGGAATCCGACCGCGGCCGCGCCTGGCAGCCGAGGATCAGGCCCTCGTCGAGATCCTGCTGTTCGAGTACGTCGTTGACGTCCATCGCGACCTCGCCGCTCTTCTTCAGCACCGCGCACGCGCCGCAGTGACCTTCGCGGCAGGAGAACGGTGCGTCGAGGCCCTTGTCGAGCAGTACGTCGAGCAGTTTGGCGTTACGGGGCCAGCGGATTTCGTGCTTCTCGCCGTCGAGCGTCACGACCGCGGTTGCGGGCCCTTCGTCGCTGTCGTCCTCCTCGATCACCACCGCGGCGAACGGGTCCGACTCGAGCGATTTGAACACTTCGATGTGGATCTTCTCGGCAGGCGCCCCTGCGCTCTTCATCGCCTCTTCGGCTGCCGCCATGAACGGCCCTGGCCCGCAGATGTAGGCGTCGTGGCCGACGTACGGACCGGCAAGCGCCGCAAGCGCCGCGGCACTCGGCAGGCCCTGAACCGATTCGAGCCAATGCACGACCGTGAACCGGTCGGGATATTTGGCGGCCAGCTCCCGTAGCGCGGTGCCGAAGATGACGTTCTTCTCATCGCGATTGGCGTAGATCAGCACGACCTTGCCGCTGCCCTCGGCGAGCGCCGACTTGCAGATCGACATCATCGGCGTGATGCCGCTGCCCGCGGCCAGCAGTAGGAAGTCGGTGTCGAGGTTCTTGGGCACGAAGGTGCCCGATGGCGCCAGCACGTGGATCTTCATGCCTGCGTGCGCGTTGTCGCACAGCCAGGCCGAGGCGTATCCGCCGTCGGTGCGCTTGACGGTGACGGTCATCGGATCGCCGGTGAACGGCGAGCTGCACAAGGAGTAGCAGCGCGCCACCGAACCGGTGCGGTCGCTTGGCACGCGCAGCGTGAGGAACTGCCCTGGGGCGTATCGGAGTCGGTCGGCAGGGATGTCCACGCCATCGGGCACGGCGAACACCAGCGAGCGCGCGTCGTCGGTCTCCTCGACGACGTCGGCCACCTGCAGTTCCAGCACGTGGCTACCGAGCGGCTCGTCCGTCACGCGGTTGCCCTTTCTCCTCCGGCCCAGGGGCCATAACTAGAACAGGTTACAGAAATGCATGTGCGCAGGTCCAGCTACCGCAGGAATGCGCTGCTCGACACAAATCGTAACGTGTTCTAATCTTTCTTCAGATCCGATCTCTCGGGAGGCAAATCAGTGACGTCCATTGAACAGCGTGACGTGCAGTCGGTCCTAGCCGGCATCGACGGTCTGTTGCCGCTGATCGCCAAGCGCGCTCAGGCGACGGAGGAATTGCGGCGGCTACCCGACGAGACGGTTGCCGAACTGGACGAGGTCGGCTTCTTCAAACTGCTCCAGCCCGAGCAGTGGGGCGGCCTGCAGTGCGATCCGACGCTCTTCTACGAAGCGGTGCGGCGCATCGCCAGCGCCTGCGGATCGACCGGATGGGTCAGCTCGATCATCGGTGTGCACAACTGGCATCTGGCCCTGTTCGACCAGCAGGCGCAGGAAGAGGTGTGGGGCGACGACCCCGCCGTGCGGATCTCGTCGTCCTACGCGCCGATGGGTGCGGGCCATGTGGTCGACGGCGGCTACCTGGTCAGCGGGTCGTGGAACTGGTCATCGGGTTGCGACCACGCCACATGGACGTTTGTCGGCGGCCCGGTCATCAAGGACGGCAAGCCGGTCGACTTCGGCAGCTTCCTGATCCCGCGGCCGGAATACAAGATCGACGACGTCTGGCACGTCGTCGGACTCAAGGGCACCGGCAGCAACACGCTGGTGGTCAAGGACGTCTTCGTGCCGCGGCACCGGTTCCTTTCGTACAAGTCGATGAACGACCGCACTGCGGGCGGCCTGCAGAACAACACCGCGCCGGTGTACAAGATGCCTTGGGGCACTGTGCATCCCACCACGATCTCGGCTCCGATCGTCGGGATGGCCTACGGCGCGTACGACGCACACGTCGAGCATCAGGGCAAGCGTGTGCGCGCGGCGTTCGCGGGTGAGAAGGCCAAGGACGATCCGTTCGCCAAGGTCCGCATCGCCGAGGCGGCCAGCGATATCGACGCCGCATGGCGGCAGTTGATCGGCAACGTCGGTGACGAGTACGCGCTGCTGAAGGACGGTCAGGAGATCCCCTTCGAGCTCCGCGCCCGCGCCCGCCGCGACCAGGTGCGCGCCACCGGGCGTGCCATCTCCTCCATCGACCGGCTGTTCGAGGCGTCGGGTGCCACGGCACTCAACAACGACGCTCCCGTGCAACGGTTCTGGCGCGACGCGCATGCGGGCCGTGTGCACGCGGCCAACGATCCGGAACGGGCCTACCTGATCTTCGGTAACAACGAGTTCGGCCTGCCGCCGGCGGACACGATGGTCTGATGACGTCGTTCGCCGCCGAAACCGCTCAACAGCAAGAGATCACTTTCGAGTCGACCTCCCGCTACGCGCAGGTCCGCGAGGACATGCGGTTGCACTATCACGAGGCAGGCGTCGGTAACGAGAAGACGGTCGTGCTTCTGCACGGCGGCGGGCCCGGTGCGTCGAGCTGGTCCAACTTCGGCCGCAACATCGGGGTGCTGGCCAAGCACTTCCATGTGATCGCGGTCGACCAGCCGGGCTACGGCCACTCCGACAAGCACGCCGAGCACGAGCAGTACAACCTCTACAGCGCCACCGCGTTGCTGAACCTTTTCGACCATCTGGGCATCGAAAGCGCCGACCTGGTTGGCAACTCGCTCGGCGGCGGCACCGCCGTGCGGTTCGCGTTGGACAACGGTCGGCGGGCGGGCCGCCTTGTGCTGATGGGACCCGGCGGGCTTTCGGTCAACCTGTTCGCGCCGGACCCCACCGAGGGTGTCAAGCTGCTCGGCAAGTTCACCGCGGAGCCGACGCGCGAGAACATGGAGAAGTTCCTGCGCATCATGGTCTACGACCAGAAGCTCGTCACGCCGGAGCTGATCGACGAGCGGTTCGAGATCGCCAGCGCAGCCCGAGTCGCTTGCCGCGGCGCGCGCGATGGGAAAGTCGTTCGCGGGTCCCGACTTCGAGCTCGGCATGATGTGGCGCGAGGTGTACAAGCTGCGCCAGCGCGTGCTTCTGATCTGGGGCCGGGAGGACCGCGTCAACCCGCTCGACGGCGCACTTGTGGCCCTCAAACAGATCCCGAAGGTGCAGTTGCACGTCTTCGGGCAGTGCGGACACTGGGCGCAGTTGGAGAAGTTCGACGAGTTCAACAAGCTGACCATCGATTTCCTTGGAGGTGGGTCGTGAGCATCAAATCGCTTGGCTACCTGCGGATCGAGTCGACCGACATCGCGGCATGGCGCGAGTACGGCCTCAAGGTGCTCGGCATGGTGGAGGGCTCAGGCACGGTCGACGGTGCGCTCTACCTACGGATGGACGAGTTCCCCGCCCGTCTTGTCATCATCCCCGGCGAGAACGACCGGCTGCTGCAATCCGGTTGGGAAACCGCCAATGCCGCAGCGCTGCAGGATATTCGCCAGCGCCTCGACGTGGAGGGCACGCCGTACAAGGAAGCCTCGGCCGCCGAACTCGCGGAGCGCCGCGTCGACGAGATGATCACGTTCGACGACCCGTCGGGTAACACCCTCGAGGTTTTCCACGGCGTCGCACTCGAACATCGCCGCGTCGTCAGCCCGTACGGCCACAAGTTCGTCACCGAGGAGCAGGGCCTCGGCCACGTGGTGCTGACCACGAAGGACGACGCCGAGTCGCTGCACTTCTATCGCGATGTGCTCGGGTTCTTCCTGCGCGACTCGATGAAGCTGCCCCCGCAGCTCGTCGGCAGGCCCGCCGACGGCGCGCCCGCGTGGTTGCGGTTCTTCGGCGTGAATCCGCGCCACCACAGCCTCGCGTTCATGCCTGGCTCGACACCCAGCGGCATCGTGCATCTGATGGTCGAGGTCGGCGAGGCCGACGACGTCGGCCTGTGCCTCGACCGCGCGCTGCGCCGCAAGGTGCCGATGTCGGCGACACTGGGTCGCCACGTCAACGACAAGATGCTGTCCTTCTACATGAAGACACCCGGCGGCTTCGACGTCGAATTCGGTTGCGAGGGCTTGCAAGTCGAGAACGACGACTGGGTCGCACGGGAAAGTACCGCGGTCAGCCTGTGGGGGCACGACTTCAGCGTCGGCTTCAAGTAGCAGTGTCAGCAGAACCGATGGATCCGCGCACATTCCGAAATGTGCTCGGGCAGTTCTGCACCGGCATCACGGTGATCACCACGATGCACGAAGACGCGCCGGTCGGATTCGCGTGCCAGTCGTTCGCTGCGCTTTCGCTGGATCCGCCCCTGGTCCTGTTCTGCCCGACCAAGGTGTCACGGTCCTGGAAGGCGATCGAAGCAACGGGCAGGTTCTGCGTCAACGTGCTGCACGAGAAGCAGAAGGACGTCTCGGCGCGGTTCGGGTCGAAGGAGCCAGACAAGTTCGCCGAAATCGACTGGAGCCCATCGAAATTGGGCTCGCCGGTGATCAAGGATTCGCTCGCTCACATCGACTGCACGGTGGACTCCGTGCATGACGGTGGAGACCACCTCGTGGTGTTCGGCGCCGTCCACTCGCTGTCTGATGTGCCGCACAAGAAGCCGCGGCCGCTGCTGTTCTACAAGGGCCAGTACACGGGGATCGAGCCCGACAAGAACACGCCGGCGCACTGGCGCGACGACCTCGAGGCCTTCCTCACCACGACCACCGACGACACCTGGCTCTAGAGTGCTCGCCTCGATGAAGTCGAGGATCGCGGCCGCCACCTCGCGGTGCATGGTGTCGTTGAGGATGTCGTGGTGCCCGCCGACGATTTCCTTGAGAACCAGCGGCTCTATCTGCTCGGCGTAGGCCGCCACGGCGCCCAGCTGGGCGATCGGGTCGGCGACGCCGTGCACGGCCAGGGTGGGCACCGTCAGCCCGGGCAGATCCTTTCCGAAGCGGTCCCATGCGGTGTCGAGCGCACGGGCCAGCGGCGCGCCGTCGGCGTCGACGAACGCCAACGGGTCGTTCTCGAGAGAGTCGAGGTAGAACGGATCCTCGGACAGCCAGAGCGGATCGAGGTCGAACGTGCTGTCGGTGTCCAGTAGTTCGGGTATCGGCACCAGTGGCGCACCGGAGATCACGCCTGCGCGGTAACGGTCGGGCTGGTCGAGCAGTCGCGACAGCGTCACCACCGCACCGAACGAATGGCCCTGGGCGATCAGCGGCAGTCCCGGCCGTTCGCCCTCGGCGAGCTCGGTCAACGTGTCGGCGAGGTCGGAGCTGTCCGCGATCGAGCCGAAGTCGCCGCGGTCACCGGGACTGAGCCCATGGCCGAACTGGTCGACCGCCCACAGATCGATTCCCGCGGCGTTGAGCGCGAAGCCGTACCGGTGGTAGACCCCGGTGTGCTCCCCGAAGCCGTGCAGGAAGACGACGACGGCGCGCGGGTCCTCGGCCGCCCAGTGACGGTAGTAGGCCCGGCCTTTCGGGTGATCGATGAACGGCATGGGCCCGAGTTTAGCTGTGACGCGCGCCACCCGCTGCCCTCGCCGAGGGGCCACGACACCGCAAAACCGTTGGGAAGGTAGTTGATTCCTGCCAGCCGTCCACCAATTTCTGCCTCTGGAATTAAACCCGTGACCTGCCTGTTGAGACAGTCATACCGGTCGAACGATCCAAGAAGACCGGAACGCGGGGCCTGAACCCACAAGGATCGGGCACCACACGAAATGAGAAAGAAGAAGGCACAGAAATGAAGAAGTTCGGATTTGCCACAGTCATCGCAAGCGGTCTGACCGCCGCAGTGCTCGGCTTGGCGGGGCCGGCCCAGGCCGACATCGGCCACCACGACTGGGTTAACGACATCCATCCCACGGCGACCGTGCCGCAGGTGGACAACACCGTCCAGCAGAGTCGCTAACCGCGAAGAGACCAAAAGGGGCACCCCCACAAGGGGTGCCCCTTTTTCGTTGCTATCCGCGGCCAAGAAGCACGTCGCGTTGGTCGACGACGCGCGCGCGGATGGCCTCGACAAGCGCGCCCACCTCGGGCCTGCGCAGGGTCTCGGGCCGGGTCACCAGCCAGTAGCTCAACTGGACCGCCACCTCCCCTGGCAGTACCCGCACGAGATCGTCGTGGCGGTCGGCCATGAAGCACGGCAACAGCCCGATGCCCGCTGCGGCGCGGGTGGCCTCGACATGGACGAAGACATTCGTGGACGTCACCGACTCCCGCATGGCGGGAGCGAAATTCGGTGCCAGGTCGAGGTCGTCGACCTGCAGCATGGAATCGATGAAGTACACGAGGGGGTAGCCCGCCAAACCCTCGATGCTCCGCGGCGATCCGTGTTCAGCCAGATATTCGCGCGCCCCGTACAACCCTAGGCAGTAGTCGCCGAGATGGATCGCCTCCGCGCGATGCACCTGCGGTTCGCCGACCACCACCTCGATGTCGAGGCCTGACCGCTGCTGGGTGGCCCGCCGGGTCGCCGCGACGATCTCCACGGCGACCTTCGGATGCCTGCGCTGCACCTGCGCTGCCGCGGGTGCGGCGATGTACGCGCTGAAGCCGTCGGTCGCCGAGATCCGCACAACGCCCTCGAGGCCGCGAGCGCCTTGCGAATCGGTGGTGATCGACCGCACCGCGGATTCCACCGCCTCTGCGGCCGCCAATGCCTCGCGCCCCAGATCGGTCAGCTCCCAACCGCCCGCGACACGGGCCAGGACCCGGCCACCGATCGACTCCTCGAGTGCGGCGATGCGACGCGAGATCGTGGTGTGGTTGAGGCCGAGTTCCTCGGCGGCGATGTTGTAGCGGCCCGATCGGCCGACGGCCAGCAACACGAGAAGGTCGTCGGCGCTCGGCCTGCGGCCCGACGGTTGGGTCATGAACGGCGGCACAACTGCATTTTTGCAGATACTTCCTGCAGTTTTGGTCATTGCAGCCGTTGGGTACCTGCATGAATACTCACACAGGTCTGTGTTCGGCGTCACACGAAGGAGAGCCCCGGATGAGCGACGCAGGAGCGGTACCGACCGGACTCAAGCGCGTAGTGGTCGCGTCGATGGCGGGCACCGTCGTCGAGTGGTACGAGTTCTTCCTCTACGGCACCGCGGCGACCCTGGTCTTCAACAAGGTGTTCTTCCCTGCGAGCGACAGCGCCTACGGCGCCATTTTCGCCGCGTTCCTGACCTACGCGGTCGGGTTCATCGCCCGCCCCCTCGGCGGCGTGGTGTTCGGGCACTTCGGCGACAAGTTCGGCCGCAAGAAGCTATTGCAGTTCGCGATCCTGCTCGTCGGCATCGTGACATTCCTGATGGGCTGCCTGCCGACCTACGGCCAGATCGGCATCTGGGCACCGGTGCTGCTTGTCGTTCTGCGTTTTCTGCAGGGCTTCGCGGTCGGCGGTGAGTGGGGCGGCGCCGTGTTGCTGGTGGCCGAACACAGCCCGAACAAACAGCGCGCCTTCTGGGCGAGTTGGCCGCAGGCCGCGGTGCCTGTCGGCAACATGCTTGCCACCATCGTGCTGTGGGTGCTCACCGCGACGCTGTCGGACGAAGACTTCCTGTCCTGGGGCTGGCGGATCGCGTTCTGGCTGTCTGCCGTGGTGGTGCTGGTCGGCTACTACGTCCGGACGAAGGTCACCGATGCACCGATTTTCGTTGAGGCACAGCAGGAAGTCGAGCGGGTCAAGGCCGTCTCCTACGGTGTGGTCGAGGTGCTCAAGCGGTATCCGCGCGGCGTGTTCACCGCGATGGGTCTCCGGTTCGCCGAGAACGTCATGTACTACCTCGTCGTCATCGTGTCCATCACGTATCTCAAGGTCCAGGTCGGCGTGGACACCAATGCGATCCTGCGGTACATGCTCGTCGCGCACGCTGTGCACTTCGTGGTCATTCCACTGGTCGGCAGGCTGGCTGACCGGGTCGGTCGCAGACCCGTGTACGCCGTCGGCACGGTGCTCGCGGCGACCTGGGGCTTCTTCGCGTTCCCGATGATGGACAGCGCGAACTATCTGCTCATCATCGCCGCCATCGTCATCGGGCTGGTGATCCACGCGCTGATGTATGCGCCGCAGCCGGCGATCATGGCCGAGATGTTCCCGACCCGGATGCGGTATTCCGGTGTGTCCCTTGGCTATCAGGTCACATCGATCGTCGCGGGGTCGGCGGCGCCCGCCATCTCGGTGAAGCTGCTGCAGATCTACGACTCCTGGGTGCCGATCGCGATCTACCTGGCCATCTCCGCGGCGATCACCCTCGTCGCGGTGTACTACCTGCGGGAGACGAAGGGTCTCGACCTGGAGTCCGTCGACGAGGCCGATCGTGCGGACCTCGCAAGGGCCGGGGTCGCATGACGGCGCTCGAGGGTCGCACCGCCCTCGTCACGGGCGGCGCGAGCGGGATCGGCGCGGCCTGCGCACGTGAGCTCGCTGCGCGCGGCGCCGTTGTGACGGTCGCCGACCTCGACGACGTCGGCGCGAAGACCGTCGCGGAGGAAATCGGCGGAAAGCCATGGGCGGTCGACCTTTCCGACGTCGGCTCATTGGAGCAGCTGCAGCTCGAAACCGACATCCTGGTCAACAACGCGGGCATCCAGCACGTCAGTCCGATCGTCGACTTCCCGCCGGACCGCTTCCGCCTCATCCAGACCCTCATGGTGGAGGCGCCGTTCCTGTTGATCCGGGCCGCGCTGCCGTACATGTACGACAGCGGTTTCGGGCGCATCATCAACATCTCGTCCATACACGGGTTACGCGCGTCGGAGTTCAAGGTCGCCTACGTCACGGCCAAGCACGCACTGGAGGGGCTGTCCAAGGTGACCGCGCTGGAGGGCGGACCGCACGGTGTGACGAGCAACTGCGTCAATCCCGGCTATGTGCGAACGCCGTTGGTGACCAAGCAGATCACCGACCAGGCCCGCAGCCACGGCATTCCGGAGCAGGAGGTGGTGGAGGAGATCCTGCTGAAGGAGAGCGCGATCAAACGGCTCCTCGAGCCGGAAGAGGTTGCGGCACTGGTCAGTTGGCTCGCGTCAGCCGATTCCGCAATGGTGACCGGCGCCTCGTACACCATGGACGGTGGCTGGAGCGCGCGCTAGCGCAGCCAGGCGCCGATGCGGCTCAGCGCTTCCTCGATATCACCCGTCGGGCCCGCGAAGGACAGTCGCACGTACGAGCCTCCACGTTGGGTATCGAAGTCGATTCCCGGCGCGATCGCGACGCCGGTGTCGGCCAGCAGCTTCGAGCAGAACGACAGCGAGTCGCCCGTCAGGTGCGACACATCGGCATAGACGTAGAACGCGCCGTCGGTCGGCGCCAGCCGGTCGATCCCGACCTTCGGCAGCCCGTCGAGCAGCAGCTCGCGGTTGGCGGCGTAATGATGGAGCAGGGCGTCCGACTCGGCGATCGACTCCGGTGTGAACGCCGCGACGGCCGCGGTCTGCGACAGCACGGGCGGGCAGATGGTGAAGTTGCCGGTCAGGCAGTCGACGGCGCGCTGCAGCTCCTGCGGCACCAGTAGCCAGCCGAGCCGCCAGCCCGTCATCGCGAAATATTTCGAAAAGCTGTTCACCACAACGGCTTCCCGCGATGTCTCCCAGGCGCAGCTGGTATCGGGAGCGCCGTCGTACACCAGGCCGTGGTACACCTCGTCGCTGATCAGCCGGACACCCGAGTCGGCGCACCACGACGCGATCGCCGCGAGCTCCTCGGGCGGGATCACCGTGCCGGTCGGGTTGGCGGGGCTCGCGACGACCACGCCCTGCACGGGCGGATCGAGTTCGGCGAGCATCTGCGCGGTGGGCTGGAACCTGGTCTGCGGCCCGCACGGCAACTCCACGACCTCACAACCGAGCGCCGACAGGATGTTTCGGTAACACGGGTAGCCGGGGCTCGCGATCGCCACCCGGTCGCCGACGTCGAAGCACGCGAGGAACGCCAGAAGGAACCCGCCCGACGAGCCGGTGGTCACCACCACGTCGGTGGGGTCGACGACGAGGCCGTGCCGCAGCTGATAGGCCTCCGCGATCGCGGTCCGCAGTTCAGGGATACCGAGTGCGACCGTGTAGCCGAGCACAGTTGTCTCGAGCGCCTCGACAGCCTTGGCCCGCACCGCCGCAGGAGCGCCCGCACTCGGCTGGCCTGCCGACAGATTCACCAGATCGCCGTGGGTGCGCTGTCGTTCCGCCGCGGCAAGCCACACGTCCATCACATAGAACGGCGGGATGCCCGCGCGGAGCGAGATACGGTTGTCGGTCATTGCGTCAGGTTAGAACAGGTCGGCGACCCTCCGGGTGGCACATCTGAGACCGTGTGAACGCTTCGGCAAAGTTTCTCGTATCCAAAGTGTAGAAATTGACGTATCCGTGCTAGCAATTCTCTACAGTTTGCTGTCTAGTCCCCGGTATGTCGTCGGACGGGGGGAGGTGAACCTCATGGTTGCACTTCTCCGCGGCCTGTTGCGCTTCCGTCTACTGGTGCTCGGCCTGGCCCTCGGACTACTGGGTCTCGGCTTCGTGTCGTTGAGCAATGCGGCGGTCGACGTCCTTCCCGAGTTCACCCCGCCCTACGCCGAGATCCAGACCGAGGCTCTCGGGCTCTCCGCCGATGAGGTGGAGCAGCTCATCACGGTCCCGCTCGAGGCAGACCTACTCAACGGCGTCGAGGGTGTCGACGTGATCCGCTCTCAGTCGTTGCCGGGCATCTCATCGATTGTGCTGGTGTTTGCGCCCGGTACCGACATCTACCGAGCCCGTCAACTAGTCGAGGAACGCCTGACACAGGCACACGCGCTGCCGAACGTTTCGAGGCCGCCGACCCTGCTGGCACCGCTGTCGTCGTCGAACAGGGTCCTTATGATCGGACTCGCCTCGGACAACATCTCGGCGATCGAGCAGTCTGTCATCGCACGGTGGACGATAAAGCCGCGCCTGATGGGAGTGCCCGGCGTGGCCAACGTCTCGGTGTGGGGCCTGCGTGACCAGCAGCTTCAAGTCCAGGTTGATCCGAGCGCCTGCGCGATACCGGCGTCACCCTCAGTCAGGTCATCCGCTCAGCCGGCAATGCACAGGTGGTCTCACCGCTGAGTTTTCTGGAGGCCTCGACGCCGGGAACCGGGGGCTTCATCGAGACTCCCCAGCAGCGGCTCCAAGTGAGACACCTGCTGGAGAAGATCGCCGACCCTGCCGCGCTCGGGAAAATCCCGGTGTCCGACACCGGCGGCAACCTTCGCCTCACCGACGTCGCGGCAATCACAGTCGGCCACCATCCCCTCATCGGCGATGCGGTGATCGCCGGGGACCGGGCCTCATGCTCGTCGTGGAGAAGCTCCCGGGCGCCAGCACACTCGCTGTCACCAAGGGCGTCGAGGATGCCCTCGAAGAACTTCAGCCCGGCTGTCCGACATCAGAACCGACACCTCGCTGTTCCGTCAGCGAACTACATCGACAGCGCGATGGAAACCTCGAATGGGCGTTGGTGTCGGCTTCCTCCTGATGCTGCTTGTCATGGCGGCGCTGCGATTCCGCTGCGGGTCTTGCTGGTCACGCTGCATCACCGTGCCGCTGTCGTTGGCTGTCGCGGTCTTTTGCTGCAGCTATTCGGTCAGGGCATCAACGCGCTCGTCGTCCTGCGGCTGCAGCGACGGTCGCCATTGTGGTCGACGAGGTGGTGGTGTTCACCGATCAAGTCATAGGTCGCATGCGGCGGCATGCGGGCAGTGGCGATGCTCCATCGGTGACGACCGCGACGCGCGAGGCGTCACAGATATCCGCGGACCGTTGACTTACGCGGCGCTCATCGTGCTGCTGGCCGTGGTGCCTATCGCCGTTCTCGCCGGTCGGCCGGGCGCGTTCTTCGCGCCCATGGTCCTGGCTTATGTGCTTGGTGTCGTCGCCGCCATGCTGGTCGCCCTCCTGGTCACACCCGCGCTGACCGTCCTTGTCTTCAATCGATGGCGGCCGACGGGTGACCGGTCCACATTGTTCGAGCGGGCAAGAGGCAACTACGCGACGGCGCTGCACCGGTTCAGCCGACACCCCGTACCGCATTGCTCGCTGCTGGTGTGCTTTTTCTCGTCGCCGGCTTTGTTCTTGCTTCCTTCGGCACGTCGCTGATCCCCCGATTCCAGGACAGGTCGGTGCTCGTGCGGCTGACGCAGAGCCGGGCACATCGAACCCCCGGATGACGCAGGTCGCCACCGAACTGGCTGACAAGCTGACGTCGGTGCCTGGCGTCGAAAACGTCGCCGCATCCGTCGGTCGCGCCGTCGCCGGGGACAGGATCGCCAACGTCAGTTCCAGCGACGTGTGGGTGACGATCTCCGATGGCGCCGACTATGACGGCGCCGTCCGGGATATCGAGGAGGCGGCCGACCAGGTGGACGGCGTGCGGCACGATGTCATGACGTACACCACCCGCGCGATCCGCAACGTGGGGGCCCTGACCAGGGGCGAGAACACGGTCGAAGGCAACGACGGTCTGGATGCCATGACGGGTTCGGACCGGCCACTGGTGGTCCGAGCTCTTCGGGCAGGTCCAGGAGGTGCTGCAGCAGCAGGCGGCCCGGGTCAGGGATGAGATCGCCGACGTGGAGGGCGTCATCGACTCGCGCCTGAATCTGCCCGAGAAGCAAGCCACCGTCGAGATCGAGGTGGACCTCGACAACGCACAGCGCTTCGGCGTTTCTCCCGGAATCGTGCGCCGCGCCGCCGCGACGCTGCTGCACGGCATCCAGGTCGGCAGTGTGTTCCAGGAGCAGAAGGTCTTCGACGTCGTCGTGCAGGCGCCCCGAACATCCGGGAGAACGTCGATGACGTGCGCAACCTGCTCATCGACCGTCCCAGCGGAGGCCACGTCCGGCTTGGCGAGGTCGCCGATGTCCGCATCGCCGACACACCCGCGGTCATCGAACGCGACGCAGTGTCACGCTTCGTCGACGTCGACGTCGATGTGGACCCCGGCGCCAGCGGCCGCAGTATCGACTCGGTGGCCTCCGATATCGAGGTGCGCCTCGCCGAGATGGGGTTCCCACTCGAGTACCACGCCGAGGTGCGCCAGGATGCGACCAGCCAGGAGGTCGGGGCCGGCCGGGTGCTCGGTTTCGCCGTCGTCGTGGCACTGGCTGCGTTCCTGCTGTTGCAGGCCGCGTTCCGAGCTGGCGACTGGCCGCCCTGGTCTTCACGGCCATGCCACTGGCCCTCGCCGGCGGCCTTGTGGTTGGCGCGGTGGAGGGTGCTGTCCTCTCGCTCGGCTCGATGATCGGATTTCTCGCGGTACTTGGTTTGGCGACACGCACCGGCGTCCTGTTCGTGGCCCGGGCCCAGGCCCTCGAGCGTGAGCAGCCGGGGATGACGCGTCCAGCGGTGATCCAGCTTGCCGCGCGGGAGCGCTTCGCGACCGTCGTCATGACGTCCGCTGCCCTGGCTCTACTGCTGACCCCCTTTGTCGTCATGGGCTCGAGGCCGGGCCTCGAGCTGATCCACCCGATGGCGGTGGTGATTCTCGGAGGTCTCGTCACCTCGGCATTCGTCACCCTCTTCGTGCTGCCTGCGCTGTACACGCACCTGGGCGCCCGACCTGACCGCGGCGCACCTCTCCACCGGCGACGAGCAAGACATCGATGACCTTGATCCCTCGACGGTCAGTGCCCCGACGGCCGAGGCGGACAGATGACCCGCCGGGCGGCACGACTGACGGCAGTCGGCTTCGCGGTGACGGCGCTGCTGGTGACAGGCTGCTCGGACGCCAGTCCGCGATGAGGACATCTACTCGCCGGTCGAGTTGGAGGAGATCGCCGACAGCGACGTCAAGAAGGTGATCCTCACGCAGGACGCGGCGCGTCGAATCGGACTGAAGTCGGTGCCCGCACAGGACGACGGCGAGCAGGTGACCGTTCCCTACGCTGCGCTCATCTATGACGGTGAAGGTGACATCTGGGTCTATGCGGCCTCTGAGGATCTGACGTTCGTCCGGGTGGAGATCGACGTCGAGCGGATCGATGGCGACGTGGTGTGGCTGTCTGAAGGATTGACGCCCGGTACACAAGTGGTCACCGTCGGTGCGGCCGAGATATACGGCGCTGAAATGGAAATCAGCGGCAAGCACTGAGGCACGGGGAGGTCTGCGATGCGATACATCGTGGGAATGAGCCTGCGTTTCCGGTGGCTTGTTGCCTTCGCGGCGCTCGCCGTCATGGTGTTCGGGATCGCCGAACTGCCGCAGACCAAAGTGGATGTGTTCCCCGAGTTCGCGCCGCCGCAGGTAGAGATCCAGACGATCGCGCTCGGCAATTCCTCGAACGAGGTCGAGGAACTCATCACCGTGCCTCTCGAGGAGCAGCTCAGCGGGATTCAGGGACTCTACCGATATGCGGTCGAAGTCGGTGGCCCAGCTTTCCTCGATCCGTCTGATCTTCGGGCAGGACACGGACGAACTCCGGGCCCGTCAGCTCGTTGCGGAACGCCTCGGGCAGGTGACGGCGACGCTGCCGACATGGGCCAGCCCGCCCTTCATGATGCCGGCCCTGTCGTCGACGAGCCGCATCATGAAGATCGGCCTCAATTCCAGCGTGGTGAACCAGATTGACCTGTCCACGATCGCGTATTGGAAAATCCGCGCTCGTCTGCTGCGGGTGCCCGGCGTAGCCCAGGTAGCGATCTGGGGTGAGCAGCTTCCGCAGCGGCACGTCCAGGTTGACCCGGCGAAGCTCGCCGAGCACGATGTCTCACTCGTCCGAGGTGATGGACGCCGCGGCCGACGCCGTCGAGGCAGGCCTTCTCAAGTACTCCGAGGGTGCCGTCGTGGGAACTGGCGGTTTCATCGAGGACGACGTCCAACGCTTCAATATCCGCCATGTGCAGCCGATCACGGAACCCGCCGAACTCGGGGCGGTGCCGGTGGTCGAGCGCGACGGGAAGGTTCTGCGACTCGCGGACATGGGCGATGTCGCCATCGACCACGGCCCCCTGATCGGCGACGCGGTCATCAATGACGGGCCGGGCATGCATGCTCGTCGTCCAGAAATTTCCGCGGCGCCAACACGCTCGAGGTCACCCGCGGCGTCGAGGCCGCGATGAGTGAGCTGCAGGCCGGCCTACCCGGCATCACCGTCGACACGACGATCTTTCGGCCCGCCACCTTCATCGAGCAGTCGATCGACAATCTCACCATGGCCATGCTGATCGGGATCCTGCTGGTCGTCCTGATCATCGTTGCCTTCCTCTTCGAGTGGCGAACCGCCTTCATCAGCCTGATCGCGATCCCGTTGTCCCTGCTGGGTGCGCTACTCATCCTGGACCTGCGCGGCGACACCGTGAACGTGATGGTGCTCGCCGGGTTGGTGGTCGCGATCGGCGTAGTGGTCGATGACGCGATCATCGACGTGGAGAACATCGTCCGAAGGGTGCGGCAGGCGCGTGTCGAAGGCAGTGGCACGTCGATGTTCGCCATCGTCCTGAACGCCTCGGTCGAGGTCCGGTCGGCGATCACCTACGCCACGGTGATCAACGTGGTGGCCATCGTGCCGGTCTTCTTTCTCGAGGGCCTGTCGGGATCCTTCTTCCGGCCGCTGGTGCTCTCGTACGCGCTGGCTGTCCTGGTGTCGATGCTGGTTGCGCTCACCGTCACGCCGGCGCTGTGTCTGCTCATGCTCTCCCGCGGAACGGTGGGCAGCCGCGAATCGCCGTTGCTGCGAGTGCTCAAGCGCGGCTACCGCGCCGCGCTGACTCCTCTACTGCGCAGGTCGAGCCCCGTGTTTGGCACCGTGATGGTGCTGGCGCTGATCGGTGCGTTCCTCGCCCCAACGCTCGGCACGCAGCTGCTGCCCAACTTCAAGGAACGCGACTTCCTCATGCACTGGCTCGACGCAGCCGGGGACCTCGCAACCGGAGGAAACCAGGGTCAGCGTTGCCGCCTGCACGGACCTGCGCGCCATTCCCGGGGTGCGGAACTGCGGCTCGCACATCGGTCAGGCGTTCCTCGCCGACGAGGTCTACGGCGTCGACTTCGGTGAAAACTGGATCAGTGTGTCACCCGAAGTTGATTACGACGTCGACGCTGGTGGCGGTGCAGAAGACGGTCGACGCCTATCCCGGACCTGTATCGGGATGTCCAGACCTATCTGCGCGAGCGAATCAAGGAGGTGCTCACCGGCTCGAGTGAAGCGATCGTGGTACGAATCTACGGTCCGGACCTCGAGGTTCTCCGGGAGAAGGCCAAGGAAATCGAGAAGCTCATCGGCGGTGTGGACGGCGTCGTGGATGCACATGCGTCTCTGCAGACAAGCGTGCCGCACATCATGGTCGAGCCAGATCTCGAGGCCGCGCGGAAGGTAGGGCTGACTCCAGGAGACATCCGGCGTCAGTCCTCGACAATGATCGCGAGCGAAGAAGTCAGCGACATCTTCGCTGACGGCCGCGGCCTACGACGTGCACGTGACTAGCTATCCCGTCCGCCCGCGACAGCGTCACCGACGTTGAGAACATGCAACTCGACACCCCGGACGGGTCGCGAGTCCTACTCGAAGGACGTCGCGACGATCACCCTGGGCGCTACACCCAACGCCATCGAGCGGCAGAACCAGTCGCGGCGAATAGATGTCGGCGCGAACATCGCCGGTGGGGACCTTGGTGCAGTGGTCGACAAAGTAGAGGAGTTGGTCGCCGGCGTCAAGCTTCGCCCGCGGGTATTACGCCGAGGTGATCGGTGAAGCCGACGAGCTCGGCGCTGCTCGCAATCGGCTCATGATCTTCGGCGCTGGCGGCCGTGATTGCCATCGTGCTGATCTTGCACGCTGCGTTCGGAAGCCTCCGCCTCGCGATGATCACATCCCTTGCCCTGCCGGTCGCCCTTGCGGGCGGCGTGCTTGCGGTCTGGCTGGGAGACGGCATCCTTTCGCTCGGCTCACTCGTCGGCTTTCTCACCGTTTTCGGCATCGCTGCGCGTAACGGAATCCTGATGATCGGCCACTTTCAACACCTCGAACGCGAAGAGGGTCAGAAATTCGGCGAAGAGCTGGTTTTGCGCGGTGCTCAGGAGCGGCTGGCGCCGATCATGATGACAGCGTTTGCCACCGGCCTCGCACTGGTTCCCCTTGCGGTGCCGGCAGCATCCCGGGCCACGAGATCGAGCATCCAATGGCGATCGTCATCCTCGGCGGTCTCGTCACCGCGACCCTGATGAACCTCTTCGTCCTACCATCGCTGTACCTGCGGTTCGGAAGTGAATCCCGCGACGGTGCCTGTGCGGCGGCTCATGAAACCAACGTTAGAGCACTTCGGATTCGAGCCTGCGCAGATGCTCCCGCGGCGGTCCGAGCAGCTGTGCGCTGCCGTGTGCCCGCTTGAAGTACAGCTGGATGTCGTGCTCCCAGGTGATCGCGATACCGCCGTGGATCTGCACGGCCTCCGCGGCGACCTTGGAGAACGCCTCGCTGGCCGAGAAGCGGGCCAGTGCCGCCGAGGTCGTCGACGGATCGGTGACGGCCTCGTTGACGACAGCGCGCGCCGACTGCACAGCGACGTAGAGGTCGGCCATCCGATGTTTGAGAGCCTGGAAGCTTCCGATCGGTCGGCCGAACTGGACGCGGTCCTTGGCGTATTCGACGGTCAGGTCGAGGCACCTCGCAGCGGCGCCGATCTGTTCGGCCGCCACCAGGATCGCCGCGGTGTCGGCAAGGCCGGGGTCGGCGCCGATGTCCGACGGTGTCCTGCGGCTCCAGCCGCGCCAACGGTCGCGTCGGGTCCATGGTCTCGACGGGGGTTGCGGTGAACTCGGTCCAGCGGCGCAGCGTCTCGCCGTCGGTGGCGACGACGATATCGGCGACCGCACCGTTGATGACGAAGCCGGGATCGAAGACGACCGTTCCGATCGCGGTGCCCTCTGCCAGCGCTTCGAGCGCTTCGGTGTCGGGTTGGTCGGCGGTGAGCAGCGCGAGCTCGGCCAGCGTCGTGCCGAGCAGCGGCGTCGGCGCAAGGGCCTTGCCGAGCTCCTCGAGCACGACGGCAGCGTCGGCGAGCTCACCACCCGCGCCGCCAAGCTCCTCGGGCACCACAAGCGCGGCCGCTCCGACCTGCTCGCACAACAGCTTCCACAGAGACTCGTCGTAGCCCTTTTCGGACTCGATGGCCGTGCGCACCGCCGCAGGCAACGCGTGCTTGTCGACCAGCGCCGCGACGGTTTCGCGCAGCAGCTCGCGTTCCTCACTCACTGAAAGCCTCCAATACCCGCCTGCGATGCCACGTGGGGTCGCCCCATGCCGATCGCAACGCCTGCACCCGCAGCAGCAGCAGCGACAGGTCGTGTTCCTGCGTGAAGCCGATCGCGCCATGGGTCTGCAGCGACGACCGGGCCGACAGCAGAGCGGCGTCAGCGGCGGCGACCAGCGCGGCACTGACATCACGTGCGGTGTCGTCGGAGTCGTCCGCCAGTGACAATGCCGCGCCGTAGACCAGTGGCCTTGCCAGTTCGACCGCGATGTACACGTCGGCGAGCTTGTGCTTGATCGCCTGATACGAACCGATGGTCCTGCCGAACTGGCTGCGCTGTTTGGCGTATTCCACCGATGCGTCGAGCATGGCCTGGCCCGCGCCGACCAGCTGCGCGGCATTCGCGAGCACACCGTACTCGAAAGCCTTTGCGGTGTCGGCGCTCTGAGCCTCGCCGGAGGCCGTCACGTCGAACAGCGTGCGCGCGGGGTCGACGGACTCGTGCGATTGTCCCGCGCTGCCGTCGCGCACCTCGCCGTCGGCGGCGACCAGTATCAGTCCGGCGGAGTCGGCACCGACGGCGCGTGGCGCGTGCGGGGGAAGCGCGACGGTGGCGATGAGTTCGCCGGACGCGAGCGCGCCGCAGCGCTCGTCGTCGGCAAGCAGAACAGGTGCCACCGCGATGGATTCGGTGACCGGGCCCGGGACACCCCAGTATCCGAGCCGCTCGGCGGCGACGACGAGGTCAACGGGATGGGCTTCGATGCCGTCGTACTTCTCGGGTACGAGCAGCGCTGTCACGCCGAGGTCGGTCAGTGTCGACCAGACCTTGCGCCCCGGGTCGGTGTCGCCGTCCGCCCATGCGCGCACCGCCGCGGGCACGCCCGCTGCGCCGAGTGCGGCGTCGATGCTTGCGGCGAAATCGCGCTGCTGTTCGTCGACGTCGAATTTCATTTCTGTCCCTTGGGTTCGCGGGGCAGACCGAGCAGCCGTTCGGCGATGATGTTGCGCTGAATCTCGTTGGTGCCCGCGTAGATCGGGCCGCCCAGCGCGAACAGCAGGCCTTCTGTCCACGAATCGACCAGCTCCCCGTCCGCGCCGCGCATGTCGAGCGCGGTCTGGTGCAGCGCGACATCAAGGTCGGACCAGAAGACCTTGGTGATCGACGACTCGGCGCCGAGTTCACCGCCTGCTGCGAGCCGGGTCACGGTGCCGAACGTGTGCAACCGGTACGCCTGCGCCTTGATCCACGCGTCGGCCACCCGGTCGGTGAACACCGGATCGGGATTCGTCTTCCATTGTTCGACGAGACGTTCGGCGGGTGCGAGGAAGCGCGCCGGACTGCGCAGTGACATTCCGCGTTCGTTGCTCGACGTGCTCATCGCGGCGCGCCAGCCGTCGTGCACATTCCCGATCACGTCGTGGTCGGGCACGAAGACGTCGTCGAGGAAGATCTCACCGAAGCCCGTGTCACCGCCGAGTTGTGCGATCGGGCGCACCGTCACGCCGTCGGCGCCCAGGTCGAACATGAAGTACGTGAGTCCCTTGTGCCGCTCGGCCTCCGGGTCGGACCTGAAGAGCCCGAATGCCCTTTCGCCGAACGGCGCCCGAGAACTCCAGATCTTCTGGCCGTTGAGCTTCCAGCCGCCGTCGGTCTGCGTCGCGGTGGAGCGCAGCGATGCCAGGTCGCTGCCCGACTCCGGCTCCGACCAGGCCTGCGCCCAGATCTCCTCACCGCTGGCCATCTTCGGCAGTACACGGTCGAGTTGTTCTTCAGTGCCGTGGGCGAACAATGTCGGTGCGAGCATCGAGGTTCCGTTGGCGCTCGCGCGACCGGGCGCGCCTGCGCGGAAGTACTCCTCCTCGTAGACGATCCACTGCAGCAGCGTGGCGTCGCGGCCGCCATATTTCTTCGGCCATGCGATCACCGAGAGGCCCGCATCGAAAAGCACCTTGTCCCAACGGCGATGCTGTTCGAAACCCTCGGCGGTGTCGTATGACTTGGTCGGGAAGTGTTCCTTGTTGGCGGCGAGGAAGTCGCGGACCTCGGCCCGGAACTCCTGTGTCTCGTCGTCGAACGCGAGGTCCATTACTGCCTCTCTCGCAGTTGTGGTTTGACGACCTTGCCGCCGGGGTTACGCGGCAGGACGTCGAGGAACTCCACAGACTGCGGTGTCTTGAATTTCGCCAGATGCTCACGCGTGTAGGCGATCACGGTCTCGGAGTCCAGGGTCGCTCCCGGCTTGACCACGACGAAGGCCTTGCCGACCTCGCCGAGCCGCTCGTCGGGCACGCCGATCACAGCGGACTCCGCGACACCGTCGAGCCGGGCGAGCACCTGCTCCACTTCCGCCGGATAGACGTTGAACCCGCCGCTGATGTACATGTCCTTCAGCCGATCGGTGATGGTCAGGTTGCCCGCGCCGTCGACGCGGCCGATGTCGCCGGTGTGCAGCCAGCCGTCGGCGTCGATCGTCTTCGACGTCGCCTCCGGGTCGTCGAGATAGCCGAGCATCACGTTCGGCCCGCGCAGCAGTACCTCGCCCGACCCGTCGTCGGCGGGTTTGTCGATGCGCAGCTCGAAGTCGGCGATCGGGCGGCCGCACGTGGTGGCGACGGTGACGGCGTCGTCGTCGGCTCGGCACATGGTGCCGAAACCGCTTGCCTCCGTCAGGCCGTAGGCGGTCAGCACGATGTCGATGTCCAGCTCCGTCTGCATGCGCTCGATCAGCACAACCGGGATCGTCGCGGCGCCGGTGACCGCGAACCGCAGCGACGTCAGGTCGTAGTCGCCGCGCTTGGGATGGTCGAGCAGCACCTGGTAGATCGTCGGCGGCCCCGGCAGCACGGTGATCCGGTGCTCGGCCACCGCAGCCATCGCCTTTTCGGGATCGAACGTCAGCTGGGGAATCAGCGTGGCCCCGGTCTGCAGGCAGGCAAGGATGCCCGCCTTGTAGCCGAAGTTGTGGAAGAACGGGTTGATGCAGAGGTAGCGGTCGGCGCTGGTGAGTTGCCCGCACGCCGCCCACGCGGCGGGTGCGTCGAGCGACTGCCTGTGCGCGCACAGCGCGCCCTTGCTGCGGCCGGTCGTCCCCGACGTGAAAAGGATGTCGGAGACGTCGTCGGGCTTCACCGCGGCCGCGCGGGCATCGACTTCTTTACTGGCGGCAACACCGCCCCCGCGCGCGACGAACTCGTCCCAGTTGCCGTCGGGCTTGTCGATCGGGACCCGCACGATGTGGCGGAGGTCGGGCAGGGAACCCCGATCCAGGTCGGCTGTCTTGTCCGCGCCGAGGAACTCGCCTGCGGCCACGAGCAGCGGAGCGCCGGTGCGCGCCAGCACGTCGGCGGCCTCGCCCGCGGTGTAGCGGGTGTTGAGTGGGACGACCACGCCGCCGGCGTAGTGGGTGGCAAGGCATGCGACGACCCAGTGCCAGGTGTTCGGCGACCAGATCGCGACACGGTCCCCGGCGGCAACGCCGAGGTCGATCATCGCGGCGGCGGCCCTGCGGACCTCGTCGCGCAACTGCGCGTAGGTCAGCCGCCGGTCGTCGGTCACAACGGCGTCGTGGTCGGAGAATTGGTCGGCAATCCGGTCCAGGACCTGCGGAATGGTCCTCGGATCGGCTGTCATCGATGCTCCTCTAACAAAGCAAGTGCTTGGTAGGTTAGCCTACAGGGGTGATAGAGGTCCAGAAGTTCAGGGCCGAGGTCCGCGACTGGCTCGCCGACAATCTCGTCGGTGAATTCGCCGCGCTCAAGGGCCTCGGCGGACCGGGTCGCGAGGACGAGGCGTTCGACGGACGGCTTGCGTGGAACAAGCACCTGGCCGCCGCGGGCCTGACATGTCTGGGATGGCCGGAAGAGCACGGCGGCCGCGGTCTGTCGGTCGCACACCGCGTCGCGTTCTACGAGGAGTACGCAAAGGCCGACGCGCCCGACAAGGTGAACCACTTCGGTGAGGAACTACTCGGGCCGACCCTGATCGCGTACGGCACGCCCGAGCAGCAGAAGCGTTTCCTGCCCAACATCCTCGACGTCACCGAGCTCTGGTGCCAGGGATATTCCGAGCCTGGCGCGGGCAGCGACCTGGCCAACGTGTCCACCACCGCCGAACTCGACGGCGACCAGTGGGTGATCAACGGCCAGAAGGTGTGGACGTCGATGGCGCACCTGTCGCAGTGGTGCTTCGTCGTCGCCCGTAGCGAGAAGGGCTCCAAGCGTCACGCGGGTTTGTCGTATCTGCTTGTGCCGCTTGACCAGCCCGGCGTCGAGGTGCGCCCGATCGTGCAGCTGACAGGAACGGCGGACTTCAACGAGGTCTTCTTCGACGATGCCCGCACCGACGCCGACCTCGTCGTCGGCCAGCCCGGCGACGGCTGGCGGGTCGCGATGGGCACGTTGACGTTCGAGCGCGGGGTATCGACACTCGGGCAGCAGATCCGATACGCACGCGAGCTTTCCAACCTGGCCGAGGTGGCCAAGCAGACCGGTGCCGCCGACGACCCGTTGATCCGCGAACGGCTGACTCGGTCGTGGGTCGGCCTGCGCACGATGCGGTCCTACGCACTGGCGACCATGGACGTCGAACAGCCAGGGCAGGACAACGTGTCGAAGCTGTTGTGGGCCAACTGGCATCGCGATCTCGGCGAACTGGCGATGGACATCGTCGGCAAGGCGGGCTTGGTGGCCGAAAACGGCACGTTCGACGAGTGGCAGCACCTGTTCCTGTTCACCCGCGCCGACACCATCTACGGCGGGTCGAACGAAATCCAGCGCAACATCATCGCCGAGCGTGTGCTCGGCCTACCCCGTGAGGTGAAGGGTTGAGTCTCTCTGCGGCACCGAAAGAGATTGACGGACACGGACTTCTGACGGGCAAGGTCGTCGTTGTCACGGCCGCCGCAGGCACCGGTATCGGGTCCGCGGTGGCCCGCCGCGCGCTTGCCGAGGGCGCCGACGTCGTCGTATCCGACCATCACGAGCGGCGGCTCGGCGAGACGAGGGACCAATTGGCGGAGCTCGGGCTCGGCCGGGTGGAAAGCGTTGTCTGCGACGTGACGTCGACCGCACAGGTCGATGCGCTCATCTCGTCGACGACCGCCCGCATGGGCAGGCTCGACGTGCTCGTCAACAACGCCGGTCTCGGGGGCGAGACCCCGGTGGTCGATATGACCGACGAGGAGTGGGACCGGGTCCTCAACGTGACGCTGACGTCGGTGATGCGTGCGACCCGCGCCGCCCTGCGGTACTTCCGCGATGCCGACCACGGAGGTGTGATCGTCAACAACGCCAGCGTGCTCGGCTGGCGCGCCCAGCATTCGCAGTCGCACTACGCGGCGGCCAAGGCGGGGGTGATGGCGCTGACCCGCTGCAGTGCGATCGAGGCCGTCGAGCACGGCGTGCGGATCAACGCGGTGTCACCGAGCATCGCGCGCCACAAGTTTCTCGAGAAGACGAGTTCAACCGACCTGCTCGACCGGCTGTCCGAGGGCGAGGCGTTCGGCCGCGCCGCCGAACCGTGGGAGATCGCCGCGACCATCGCGTTCCTCGCCAGCGACTACTCCAGTTACCTGACCGGAGAAGTGATTTCGGTATCGAGCCAGCGCGCTTGAGCTAGAGCCCCATCAACTTCGCGGGGTTCGTCTCCAGGATCGCCGTTCGCTCGGCGTCGCTGACGCTTGGCATCTTCTCCAGCCACCCGACCGGATCCTCCTGCACCATCGGCGCCGGATAGTCGGTGCCGAGCACCACCCGGTCGATGCCGACGGCGTCGATGAGAAACCGCAGGGTGCTCTCGGTATAGGTGCAGGAGTCGTAATAGAACCGGTCAAGGTACTCGCTCGGCGGCTTGGGCAGCCTGGCATCGGCGAACTCGGGCACCTCCGGATCGGCGGCGCGCCAGGTCTTGTCCATCCGTGCGACACCGAACGGCGCGTAACCGCCTGCGTGCCCGAGGCAGATCTTCAGGTCGGGGTAGCGGTCCATGATTCCACCGAACACCAGCGTTCCGAACGTCACCGCGCGGTCGACGAGGTTGCCGATGCTGTTGGGCAGCGCGTAGCGGGTGGTGCGCGCCTTGACCAGGGTCGGACCGCACTGGTGGAAGAACACCACTGCACCAAGGGATTCCACGGCTTCCCAGAACGGGTAGAACCTCGGCTCGTCGAACGTCACACCGTTGACGTGGTCGTTGATCGTGACGCCGCGGTAGCCCAGCTTCGACATCGCACGTTCCATCTCGGCCACCGCCCGCTCGACGTCCTGCATCGGCACCGTCGCAAGTCCGGTGAACCGGTCGGGATGGTCGGCCATCATCTGGCCGATCTCCTCGTTGCACGCTTGCGCGATCTCCTGGGTCAGCCCCGGATCGAGTTCGTAGCGGTAGAAGTCGTTGTTGACGGTCAGCACGTGCATGTCGATGCCCGCGGCATCCATCTTCGCGATCCGGTCCTTCGGCGCGATCGAGAACTCCGGGATCTCGAGCTCGCCGATGTCACTGGTCAGTGTGTGCCAGGTGCCGCCGTCGAGCACCGCCTCGCGGAAGCTGGGCGGCGTGACATGGTTGTGAACGTCGATGACGGCCATCGCTATTCGGCCTCTCTGCTGTGTGGGTCGCCCAGCAGCATGGCAGCCGTGCCGCGCAGGATGGACTCGACCTCGTCTGGTGTCAGCACGCCGATCGACGTCAACCGGGTCACCGGTTCGAGAACCCGCATCGGGGCAGGCCAGTCGGTGCCGAGAACCACTCGGTCCGCGCCGACCACGTCGACGAGATAGCGCAGCGTGCGCGGCTCGTATGTCACCGCGTCGTAGGTGAACCGGCGCGCATACGTGCTCGGGGGTCCGGTGGTCGCACCCCGCATCGACGGGAACGCCCGCCACCCCTGGTCCATCCGGTCCAGCGCGAAAGCGGTGTAACCGCCTGCGTGTCCGAGGCACACCTTCAGGGCGGGGTAGCGGTCCATCACCCCGCCGTACACCAGCGCGCCGAACGTGATCGCACGGTCGACGAGGTTGCCGATCGAGTTGAAGAAGAAGAACTTGTCGATGCGGGCCTCGACAGACGTCGGTGCGTACTGGTGGACGAAGATCAGTGCCCCCAGTTCCTCGGCGGCCTGCCAGAACGCGTCGAAGCGAGCGTCGTCATAGGTCATGCCGTTGACGTGATCGTCGATCATCACGCCGCGCAGTCCGAGCTCACGGATCGCCCGGGTGAGCTCGGCGACCGCCAGGTCGGTGTCCTGCATCGGCACGGTCGCCAGGCCCGCGATCCGCGTCGGGCGGGCCCGAACCATCTCGGCCACTTCGTCGTTCACGGTCGATGCGATCGTCGCGGTGACCGCGGGATCCTGGTGGTACTGATAGAAGACATCGGTCGGCGAGGTGAGCTGCACGTCGATACCGTCTTCGTCCATGGCCTCGATCCGTTGATCGATGCCCCACAGATTCATCGGGTTGTGCAGCTCACCGTCGTCGGACGTCATGCCGTTCCAGTCGGCCCCGCCAAGCACGACATCGCTGAAGCAGCGTGGGGTCACGTGGGCATGGACATCAATGATGCTGGGCAAGCCGTGCCTCACAGACCGTGCATGAGGTGGGTGAGCCTGGCCGTCCACTCGTACTGGGTCACGTCGCCGAGCTGCTTCATCGCCTGCGCGTACTCCTCGCCGGCAAGGAGCTTCTCCACGGAAGCGCGGTCGGCACAACGGATGTCGAGCATGACGTCGAAATCTGTTTTCAGCGTGCCGATGTTCTTGCCGATGACAACCTGCTGCACCTCGGGCAGGTCATCGAGCGACTTCACGGCCGCGAGCGCGGACTCGCGGGACGATTCGTCGGACTCGTCGGACCAGAGGAACATCGCGGCGTGCTTGTACTGGTTCTTCGTGATCAGCGGCGCACCGTCGTACCACCAGTCAACGCGGGCGGTCTCCTCGCCGCGGCAGATCGACGCGTTGTACACGGCGACCTCGTGGTGCACGTCGTCGTCGTTGTAGTCGTCCATTCCCGCCTGGTCGTCGAAGTCCAGGTGCAGCGCGATGTCGTAGCTGACGGGAGGGCCGAGTTTCCTGCTGCGCCAGCGGGGTTGGCGGTCCCACGGCTTGACCTCCCGCAGCGGCGCTGAGCCGCCGAACTCGTCGAGGCCGAAGTCCAGCGCGCGCACGCTCGGGCAGGCGAAACGCATGTAGGCCAATCCTTTGAGCATCTCGACGGCCTGCTCGAGCGTGGTCTCCTGGCGGAACATGAAGAATGCGGAGTGACGCAGCATCTTAGTGATTGACTCCTTCGGTCTCGGCGTCGACAGGTTCGGCGCGCATGTTTTCGAAAAGGGCGAGGACGTCGGCCTGCTGGGTGACCACGTCGCGATCGGTCATCAGGCGCGGGCGGGGGAGGCCGATCGGGATGTCGGCGTACAGCGTTCCGCCCTTGTTCATCATCAGGATTCGATCCGAGAGCTGGACGGCTTCGTTGACGTCGTGGGTGACGAACAGCACCGTCGCTCCCGATGCCTGCCACAGCTGCTGGAGTTCGGTGCGCAGGCTGCGCGCGGTGATCGCATCGAGGTGGCTGAACGGTTCGTCCATCAGCAGCAGGTCCGGCTCGATCGACAGCGCGCGGGCGATGCCGATGCGCTGACGCATACCGCCTGACAGTTGTGATGGGTACTTGTCGGCGGCGTGGGCGAGGTCGACCATCTCGAGGAACCGCATGCAGCGTTCCCGCCTGGTCTTGCGGTCACCGTCGTCGTGGACGTAGATCATGTTGTCGAGCACGGTCCGCCACGGCAGCAGCCGCGGGTCCTGGAAGACGTAGCCGATCCTGGCGCTCTTACCTTCTCCTGTCACCGTCACCGAGCCGGACGTCGGCTTCTCGACACCGGAGACCAGGTTGAGGAATGTGCTCTTACCGCAGCCCGACGGCCCGACGAGGCAGATGAACGTATGGCCTGAGGCTTCGAACCCGAAGTCGTCGAGGGCGTGTGTCGCGCTCTGCCCGGGACTGGTCGCTTCGTAGACCTTGTTGACGTGGTCGGCTACCAGAGTCGCCATGTACTCACCATCTTTCGGTTCCTTCCTGCCAGCGCCGAGAGCGGCTGGCGAGGCGTTCGAGCACCAGCCGGTCGACGGCGAGGATGACGACGATCTCGATCAGACCCCAACCCATCAACCCGTTGAAATTGCCTGCGTCATACCAGAATGCGGCCCTGTAGCCCGCACCCCAGTTGCTCGCGAAGAACTCGACAAGCGAGAGCGCGCCCCAGCCTGCGAGCACCGCGTACCGGAATCCCGGCGAAGATATAGGGCGACATCGCGGGCAGCACCATCCAGCCGAAGAACCGTGCCTTCGGAATGCGGTACGCCGACGACATCTCGATCAGCGGCTTCGGGAGCGCCTTGGCGCCTTCGTAGGTCGACGCGACGAGCATCGGGGTGGCGGCCAGAACCGGCACGACGATCGGGCCGACCTCTGAGAAGCCCCACCACATGGCGGCCAGCAGTGCCCAGATGAAGGCGGGCAGCGCCAACATGATGGTCACGACGTCGCGGAAGTACGCGCCGACGCGCCACCACCAGCCCATCGCCCAGCCGATCGCGATGCCGAGCACCAGCACCACCGAAAGGGCGATCGCCGCTCGGCGCAGGGTCCAGGTGAGGTGCACCCAGAGTTCGCCGCGCATCGCCTCGTCGACCAGGAACTCGAATGTCCCTACCGGCGTGGGAATTCGGGTGGACAGAACGCCGATGGCCTGCCACAGCACCAGCATCAGCACGCGGGCGGTGTAGCGGGCCGCCCGGTCGGACGTCAACCAACTCGCCCATCCGCGTGATGTGGATGTCGAAGCCGCGGTGGTCATTGTGGTCACCACCTTCTCGGCGGCAGAGGTACTGACCGGCGCGCCGGGCGCCGCAGCCTTGCTGGCTCCGCGCCAGCGTCGTGCGCGCTGCGGAGTGTCGGCCCGCCACCTGAACAGCCGGTGTTCGGCATTGACGAGCACCAGCCTCTCGAGCAGCACGACGAAGATGACGAAGAAGCACATCCACGCCAGCACGTCGCGCACCGAGAACATGTGATAGGACCGGCCGATCTGATAGCCCACACCGCTTGAGCCGCCGAATGTTTCGACCAGTGCGGCGAGCTTCCACGAGTCTGCGAACGACACCCTGCCCGCCGCGAAAGCGAACGGCATGACGGTCGGGATGATCACGTGCTTGGCGAGGTCGGTCCGACTTCTGTTGAACGCCTTGCTCATCCCGACCAGGTCGGGATCGACCGACATCATCCCCGCCGCGACGTTCAACGCGATTCCCGGCAGCACGAACAGGATCACCACCGAGGTCGGCCCCATCCCGCTGATACCGAACACGATGATCGCCACGATGGCGTAGACGATCAGCGGCACGTTGGCGGCGAGATAGATCAGGTCGTGGAAGAACGCCCTTGCATACCGGAAGCGGCCCATCAGAACCCCGACCGCCGTTCCGGCGACCACCGCGACCGTCCAGCCGAGAATCGTGCGCCACAGGCTGTCAGCGAAATTCGTCAGCACGGCGCCCGACGCGGCGAGCTCCCACATCCGCTTACCGACAGTCCATGGCGGCGGCAGGACGTAGGGCTCCATCCGCGAGGACGCGTAAGCCCAGATCCCGATGAAGGTCGCGATCCCCGCCAGCGAGTAGAACTGCGCGGCGAGGAGTCGACGGGTCGACGGCGCCAGTGACATCAAGACGCCGTCAGGACTTGGACGGCTCGATGACGACCATCTCAGGATCGGGCTGGTCGGCAGGGGCCACCCCGGCGTCCTTCAGCAGCTGGAAGATCTTCTTCTCCTTGTCGATCCAGTCCTGGGTGAGGTACGGCGAGTCGACGAACCAGTCGAAGGTGTTGGCGAAGTAACCCTTGATCCACTTCGCTTCCTCTTCGTTCTTCACCGCGAAGTGCTGCGGATACTCGTCGATGATCTCGTCGCGGTTCTTGGCCCATTCGTCCATGGCGCGCTGCCAGACCTTGAGGAAGAACGCGGCCTCCTCCTTGTGGGAGTCGTACCACTCCTTGCGCGCGGTGAACAGATTGCTCATCACACCCTCGTGGCCGGGTTCCATTGTCTCGCCGAAGAGTTCGGAGGCGGACCTGCCGTCGTACATGATGTTCAACTTGCCGGAGGCGAACTCAGGGATCGACTGGGTGGGATCGGCGAACGCGCCGCACACCTCGTTGTTCAGCACGAGTTCCGGGATCACCTGATAGTCGGCACTGACCAGGTTGAGATCGTCGCCGTTCTCGGCGAGGGTGCGATTGTCCATCTGCTTCAGCAGCGCCGTCCAGATCAGGGTGTTGCCGACCGGCGACTCCGCGGCGATCTTGCAGCCCTTCGGCATGTCAGACACGGTCTCCCACTGCGGGTTCGCCGTGATCAGCACGTCCTTGGCCTTGTTGAACTTGCCGAACGTGACGGTCTCGACGCCCGTCTCCTGTTCGAGGTTCTGCAGCTCGTAGGTACCGATGGAGACGACGTCGGCGTGGCCACCTGCGAACTGGCCGTACTCATCCCACGTCACCGTCTGCAGGATCCGGAACCCGGAGTCCTTCTCCATCTCCTCGAGAATCCCCTGGTCCTGTATCCAGTCCCAGGCGGGGTCGGGCGAGAAGGTGAACCGGATGACGCCGTCCTCCCCGCTTTCGGCTGACTTCGAGTCCTCCCCGGGGCCGCTGCAACCGGAGACCAGCAAAATGCCGGCGCCTAGCGCGGCCAATAGGGACGTTGTCTGCTTGTTCATGACGGACCTCCTGCGTCTACCGCCGGCGGCTGCGTGTCATCGGGCGGATGACCTGCATAGACCGCGCAGCCGTCGGCCTTTTGGCTGCCGCGATAAACTATAGAACGACAGATCTTATAAATTATGGGAATTCGGATCTTCTGCGGTTTCCAATGTGTAAACGGTCTGAAACGACGGGTAAAGACCCGACCGATATACCTAGCAAGCGCTTGGTTGCTATCCTGTAGTTGTGGAGAAGGCCGCATTGAGCCGTCGCGACGAGCTACTCGACCTCGCCGCGACGATGTTCGCCGAGCGCGGTCTGCGCGCCACCACCGTGCGCGACATCGCCGACTCCGCGGGAATCCTTTCCGGAAGCCTGTACCACCACTTCTCCTCCAAAGAGGAGATGGTCGACGAGGTGCTGCGCGGCTTCCTCGATTGGCTCTTCGAGCGCTACCAGGAGATCGCCGCCACCGAGTCGAACCCGCTCGAACGGCTCAAGGGCCTGTTCATGGCGTCGTTCGAGGCCATCGAGGACCGGCATGCGCAGGTCGTCATCTACCAGGACGAGGCCAAGCGACTGTCCGGTCAGCCCCGCTTCTCCTATGTGGAGGACCGCAACAAAGAGCAGCGCAGGATGTGGCTTGACCTGCTCAACGAGGGCGTCGAACAGGGGTACTTCCGCCCCGACATCGACGTCGACCTCGTGTACCGGTTCATCCGCGACACCACATGGGTTTCGGTCCGCTGGTATCAGCCAGGCGGACCACTGACGGCCGAACAGGTCGGCCGGCATTACCTGTCCATCGTTCTTGGCGGCATCACCGCCGGCACAGTCAAAGGAGCCTGAACAATGCCAGAGGCATACGTCATCGACGCAGTGCGCACCGCGATCGGCAAGCGCAACGGGTCGCTTGCGGGCGTGCATCCCGTCGACCTCGGCGCCGCGGGCTGGCGGGGGCTCTTCGATCGCGTCGACGTCGATCCCGGTGCGGTCGACGACGTGATCGCCGGTTGCGTCGACGCCATCGGAGGGCAGGCGGGCAACATCGCCAGGCTGTCGTGGCTTGCCGCCGGATACCCGGAGGAAGTGCCTGGAGTCACCGTCGACAGGCAGTGCGGTTCCAGCCAGCAGGCGATTTCCTTTGGCGCACAGGCGATCCTGTCCGGCACCGCCGATCTCATCGTGGCGGGCGGCATGCAGAACATGAGCCAGATCCCCATCTCTTCTGCGATGACCGTCGCCGAACAGTTCGGGTTCACCTCGCCGACGAACGAGTCGAAGAGCTGGCTGCACCGCTACGGCGACCAGGAGATCTCGCAGTTCCGCGGCGCCGAGCTGATCGCCGAGAAGTGGAACATCTCGCGCGAGGAGATGGAGCAGTTCGCGCTGACCAGCCACCAGCGGGCGGCCGAGGCCATCCGCGCCGGACACTTCGAGAACGAGATCATCGCGGTCGACGGCTTCGTCACCGACGAAGGCCCGCGCGACACCTCGCTGGAGAAGATGGCCGGGCTCAAGCCGCTCACCGAAGGCGGCAGGCTGACCGCCGCGATGGCCAGCCAGATCTCCGATGGTGCGAGCGCCGTGCTGCTGGCCTCCGAGCAGGCCGTGAAGGATCACAACCTGAAGCCGCGGGCCCGTATCCACCACGTCAGCGCGCGGGGCGCCGATCCGGTGTTCATGCTCACCGGGCCGATTCCCGCCACCCGGTATGCCCTGGACAAAGCGGGCCTGTCGATCGACGACATCGACACCGTCGAGATCAATGAAGCCTTCGCACCGGTGGTGCTGTCCTGGCTGAAGGAGATCAAGGCCGATCCCGAAAAGGTGAACCCGAACGGCGGGGCGATCGCGCTCGGGCATCCGCTCGGTGCGACCGGCGCGAAGCTCTTCGCAACCATGCTCAACGAGCTCGAGCGCACCGGCGGTCGCTACGGCCTTCAGACGATGTGCGAGGGCGGCGGCACCGCCAACGTCACGATCATCGAGCGGCTCTAGGCGACGTCGACCCGCACGGTTCGGCCCTCTTCGGCCGCGCGGTAGAGCGCGTCGGCGACGGCAACGGCGCGCATGCCGTCCACGCCGGTCGCTATCGGCGCCGTCCCGGACGCGACGGCCTGCGAGAAGTCGGCGACCTCGGTCGCATATGCCGGCGACGTCGACGTGGCCAGCCGACTGGTTCCGTCGTTGTCGTGCAGGTCAAGGGTGTCGTCGGGGGCGGGGCTCGTGCCACCGCGGGCATCGAGCCAGCCGTCGGTTCCGAATACCGTCCAATCGGGCCGGGTGCCCATGCGGAGGCTGTGTGACGAGACGTTGGCAAGGGTTCCGTCCGTCAGCCGGCAGCTGCCGACGAAAACGTCCTCGGCGCCCGGCTTGTCGATCATGGCGGTGACTTCGACGACCGGCTGACCGCACAGGTAGGCGACGAGGTCGACGGCGTGCACGCCCTGGTGCAGCAGGGTGCCGCCACCGGACAGCTCGGGATCGGCTCGCCAGGTGTCGTAGGGGTAGAGCCCCTTGCCCGCGCCGCACGACATCTCCGCGTAGAAGACGTCGCCGAGCCTGCCTGCGGAGATCGCGTCCCGCGCCGCGCGGGCGGTCGCTTTGTGTCGAAGGTGAAAGCCGGTGCCCAGTAACACTTTCGCGTCGTCCGCGGCGTCGACCATGGCTCTGGCATCGGCAAGCTGCAGCGCCAGCGGCTTGTCGACGAGTACGTGTTTACCCGCCCGCAGCGCAGCCAGTCCCTGCTCGGCGTGCACGCCGTTCGGCGACGCGATGTAGACCACATCCACATTGGGATCGGCGAGCATCTGCGCGTAATCGTCATAAGCCGCGCCCGCACCGTGCTTGCCGGCGAACGCCTTCGCGCGGTCGAGGCTTCGACTGCAGACGGCGGCGAGACTGCTCTGACCGTCGGCCTCGATGGCGGGCGCGATGGCGATGTCAGCGACCTTGCCGATGCCGATGATGCCCCAGCGGACGGTCATGTGGTCTCCCTCAGGTTAGGTTTCATATTTTATAGCGTATGTAATGAGCCGTCGGTGCACGTGTTCGATCAAGCGCTGTCAACGACTCAGACGGCCGGGTTCGCGGACTCGCTGTCGTCGAACTCGAGCGAGTGAATGCTCGACTGGATGTGGGCCGCGACGGCAGCCGCCGCGGCCTCGCCGTCGCGCCTCAGGTAGGCGTCGAGAATGGCGCGGTGCTCGGTCTGCGGATCGGGTCCGACGCGGTGGGTGATGGCCAACGGCACGTACAGCGCGGCGGCCTCGAGCAGCGAGCCCAGAATGCCCACCAACCGGGGCGCGGGCGCCGGCGACAACAGCACCTTGTGGAATTCGCGGTTGCACACGACCCAGCGGTGGTCCGAAGTCTCCGACATATCGGCGTAGAGCTCTTCCGCCTGGTTCAGCACGTCCAGCGTCACGTGGTCGACGGCCAGGCGGGTGGCATCCGGTTCAAGCTTGAGCCGGATGGTGTGGATCTCGATGGCGTCCGCCAGGTCCAGCGAGGTGACGGCCGCGCCCTTGTGCGGAAGCAACGTCACGAGACCCTCGGTGGCGAGGTCGCGGAGCGCCTCCCGCACCGGTGTCATGCTCACTCCGAGATCCCTCGCGAGACCGGCCTGGATGAGTGGGGCACCTGGGGCCAGCGCGCCGGCGAGGATCATGTTGCGCAGCGCCTCGTACGCGTAGGCATGGGCGGTTCGCGGTGCTGCGACAGTCATTGCCCCCTCATTTCGTCTCAACCCCGGGCTTGTCCCCTGGCGCGCGGGGTGACCTGCGATTTTAGCGCTTCTATAGAATACAGCATCGTGCCCTCACTTCCTGAAGACTCCGCCGCGGCATGCGACGTCGGCCGCTCGATGACCGAGCTGGCCGAAATGTTGGTGGACTCGTGCAGCCCCCAACAGCGCGCTCCGCTGCTCCGTGAGTGGGACGACGAGGACCGGACGAAATGGTTCTACACGCCGACCGACCACGGCGGCCTTCCGCTCGGCGCACAGCGTCCCGCCCAGCAGCAGATCACCATGCGACTCGTCGCCGAGGGGCTGTCGGTCGCGGCGTACAACACCGTTGCCGCGGTCATCGGGATCGAGAACGTGCTGGACCGGGTCGAGGGCTTCACCAGGGACTGGGGCAGGGAGCGGGGCCGCGACCCTGGGTTGTACTGGCTGAGGATCTTCGGCAGGCCGGGGGCACCGCGGTGGGGATGGCGCTTCGGGGGCCACCATGTGTCGCTGAACTACGTGATCGACCGTGGTCGCCTGGTTTCGGCGACGCCGTGCTTCATCGGTTCGGATCCGGCGAGGTCTCCGCTGCTCGGCGGCGGCGAGCTCGCCCCGCTGCTTGCGGTGGAGGACGCGGCCAGGTCCCTTGTCGGCGGGTTGAGTGAGGCGCAGTTGCGCCAAGCGCTGCTGCACCCGACCGCACCGAGCGACATCATCAGCGGCAACCGCGCCAGGATGGCCATGCCGGCTTCGATGATTCACATGAACGACGCCGAGCTGTGGGGCAGCCTGCTCGACGATCCGCGGATGAGACAGCTTGCCGAGGTGATCGACCAGAACGCCGAAGCGGCATCCGGATACCAGGCGGACGATCACGACAGGCTCGCCATCCGAAGTGCGCCCAGCGGGCTGGCCGCGGCGGATATGACGCCCGACCAACGTGAGACGTTGTACGCGCTCGTCGACGCCTATGAGTCCCGCGCGCCGGAAGGCGTGCTGTCGCGAACTCCGGAGTCGCTCGACGGTGTCCACTTCGGCTGGGCGGGTCCGCGGACAGAGGGCGCTCCGCACTACTACCGGATCCAGGGACCCGACCTGCTGGTGGAGTACGACAACACCCAGCGCAATGCCAACCATGCGCATTCGGTGTGGCGCAGGCCCGACAGCGACTTCGGCTTCGATGCCCTGGCCGCGCATCGGAGCAATCACCCGCATTGAGCCGCCGCTCGCGCGAATCGCTACGGTAGTGTTTTCTACACTTTATAAAGTAGAAAGGTGCCTGTGGTGGACATTCCCGACGTCATGCGTGCGGCCGTCCTCTTCGGCCCGAATGACCTGCGGGTCGTCGACAAGCCGGTGCCGCGTCCTTCGCACAACGAGGTGCTGGTCCGGGTCGCGATGTGCGGGGCCTGCGGAACCGATGTGGCGATCCAGGCTGACCCCTTTCCCGGCCAACCGCCCTACGGTTCGTTCACGCCGGGCCACGAGTGGACCGGCACCGTGGTGGCTCGCGGCGAGTGTGTCGACGAGATAGCGATCGGCCAGCGGGTCGCGATCCATGTTCATCACGGCTGCGGCCGTTGCCGGAACTGCCTCAACGGCGCCTACACCGCGTGCGAGAACTATGGCGAGGCCGATAAAGGGCACAGGGCAACGGGATTCACGTGTGACGGCGGATTCGCCGAGTACGTCGTGCACAACGTCAGCTGCGTCTACCCGCTCCCCGACAACCTCAGCTGGGAGGAGTCGGTTCTGATCTCGACCGCGGGCACGTCGGTGCACGGACTCGACCGCGCAGGCGGTCTCGTCGCGGGTGACACGGTCGTCGTGATCGGCCCTGGACCCGTCGGCATCATGACCGCCCAGACGGTTCGTGCGCTCGGCGCGACGACCGTGATCGTCGTCGGCACGCGTCAGGAGCGCCTCGATCTCGCCGCCGCGCTCGGTGCCACCGACATCGTCAACTCGGCGACGCACGATCCCGTCGAGGAAGTACGCCGGCTCACCGGGGGCCGGGGCGCCGACATGGTGATCGAGTCGTCCGGCGACCCGGCCACTCCGAACCAGGGGCTGGACATGCTGCGCAGGGGCGGCAAGATGCTGATTCTGGCGTTCTACAAGGACCCGGTTTCCTTCAACCTGGGATTCGCCAACCGCGAGGAGATCTCCCTCGTGACATCGCGGGGCGAGGGCAGACAGGCGGTCGGCCGTGCGCTGCGCCTCGCCGCCGCCGGACTGATCAGCGGCGAACGCCTCGTCACCCACCGGTTTCCGCTGGAGGAGATCCAGGCCGGGTTCGAGATGCTGCGGAGTCGGCAGGGCAAACCGATGAAGGTGGTGTTCGTCCCGTGATCGATCATGTGATCGCCTTCAAGGCGCCCGACCTCGACCCCGAGGCAGAGAAGGCGTTGTTCGCGAAACTCAGTGAGCTGCAGCATGTTCCCGGGGTGCGTGGTTTCGCGCTCGGGAAGAACTTCGGCGCGCGGTCGAGGGGCTTCGACGTCTGCATGCGCATCACCTTCGACAGCCGGGAGGACCTCGACGCCTACGAGGAGCACCCGATCCACAAGGAAGTCGTCGCGTACAACCGCCAGGTCACGCAGGAACACATCTGCTTCGACTTCGAGTCGTTGTAATGCGCTAGTGCGCGAGCGCAAGGCCGCCGAGGGCGATGATCCAGCTCGCGAAGCTGCCGACGAGAAAGTACTCGGTGACGGCGTCGATGCCGATGTTCCCGTTCTCGCGCGCCTTCGCGGCGTTGATCTCGGGGAACCGGATGACGCTCTTGGCGGCGACGACGGCGGTGGCCGCGGCGAGCTGACCGGCGAGGCCGAGCCCGAGGATCAGGATCCGCTCCATCGGGCCGAGCAGGCGCCCGCCCTTGAGCCGATCCGAGGGCTGGGGTTGGCCCTCGGGTTTCACGGCGCCGACCGAGCCGAGCACCAGTCGCACCAACTGGTTCCCGGTGACGACCTGCAGCAGCACCACACCGACCACCAGCAGAAGCCTGTTCGGGCCGATAGCGCCGATGCCGGGTATGTCGACCCACTCCGCCCACCGCGCGACGAGGCCGCCGACCTCAGAAGCCCAGCCGGACAACAGGATCAGCACCGCGAACGCGAGAGCGAAGATCACCAGCGGTGCACGCTGGTGGTCGCCGGATCGATCCGAGCGCTCACCGAGCACCACCCAGCCGACACCGGCGGCGGCCGCGATCACCAGAAGGGGAACGTCGCCGAGATGCCAGAGTCCGGCCAGCGCCGCACAGGCCACCACCACGACGGGCACCGTCGTCGGCGCGATCCACGCAGAGCGAGTCACGCGCCGGACCGCGTCGGCGATACCGATCGCGATGAGCAACACCGCGAGCGCGCTCACGGCACGCTCCTCAGGTACTCCGACGCCAACACGATCAGGTCGAGGCCGTCGCGTCCGGCACGTTGGGACACCGCCGACGGGCTGATGCCTTCCGCCGCCGCGATGTCCTTCTTGGTCCGGTTCCTCAACAGTGCCTTCACAATCCGTGTCGATCGGTCGTCCAACGATCCAAGCAGGTGGTCCCGACAAATCAGCGCGGCGTTGATCGCGTCGACGTCGATCCTGGCCTCCCCGGCGACCCGAAACGAGGTGCGGACCAGCGCAAGGCCGGGCTGGCGCTGAGTCGTCGCCGTCCATTCGATGGCTTCGCGGGCGGCCCACCAGCCAGGCCCGTCCTGTATGCCCGCGGTCTCGTCGAGCATGGTGACCCCGCCCCAGCCGACGCCGAACCTCACGTCGATCTCCGGTGCGACGGCCAACCGTAGCGACAGCGCAGCATCGATCGCGAGGCCGACACTGGAGAACGCGCCCTGGAATTCGTCGCCGACCGTGAAGGCGGGTGGGTCGACCGCGGCAGCGGCGACATCACGCAGCGCCTGGTTCATCAGTCGATGGACACCGGCGCGGTCGGCGACGGACCGCGAACCCACGACGTCACCGATGAGCGTGGCACGCGATGAAGGTTCAGGCTTCATCCGATTCATATGAAGAGAATAGCTTCATAAGCAGACTATGAAGCTCACAGCTTCATAACGGCATCGTTTCGGGTAGTAGAAGGGTGCTCACCAGGCTGAGCCCGACGAAGCCGGCCAGCATGACGCCGATCGCCACGCCACCCCACGCCGCCGCCAGCGGGGCGGCGATCAGTGGCGGTATCGCGCCGCCGACCAGGCCCGCGATATTGAGCGCCAACCCGGCGCCGCTGTAGCGGTACCGGGTGGCGAAAAGCTCAGGAACGAACGCTCCGAGCGGCCCGTAGGACGCACCCGCCACGGCATAGGCTCCGGCGATCGCGAGCGCGAAGCAGCCGGCGTTACCGGTGTCCACCAACGGGATCAACACGAACGCCCACGGCACGCCCGCCGCGAGCGCGACCATGATGACCCGCCTGCGCCCGAACCGGTCACACGCCAGCGCCGACGCCGCGCAGAACACCAGCGCCACCACCCCGCCCACGACGTTGACCGACAGGATCACATCGGGTGAAAAGCCGACGTGCGTGCGGGCGTAGGAGGCCATGAACGTGTTCGCGGTATAGATGAAGCCGAAGAATCCGAGCATGCATCCCGCCGCGAGCAGAACCTCGCGGCGCTGATTGGTGAGCAGCGTGAGAAACGGAGTTCCCGAGATGGCGCCGCGCGATTGCTGCTCGGCGAACACCGGCGTCTCCGCGATGTTGCGACGAACGTGAAGGGCGACGGCAATCAGCGCGATGCTGAACAGGAACGGCAGGCGCCACGCCCAGTCCAGGAAGGCCGAACTCGCTTCGCCGATCGTGATGTTGACGACGAGGAAGACCAGGCTGCTGAAAACCAGGCCGCTCCCGACGCCCAAGTGACGTGAACATGCCGTAGCGGCCGCGCGATGCCGCCGGTGCGTACTCCATCGCCAGCAGGGCAGAGCCTGCCCACTCACCGCCGACAGCGAAGCCCTGGGCGAGCCGCAACACCAAGAGGATCACGGGCGCCGCGACGCCGATGCTGGCTGCGCCGGGCACCAGGCCGACAGCGACGGTCGACAGTCCCATGATCAGCAGGGTGACGGTCAGAGTTGTCTTGCGGCCCAACCGGTCACCGAAGTGACCGAAGAACGCCGCACCCGCGGGACGGGAGACGAACGCCGCAGCGAAGGTGGCCATCGACGCGACCGTGGCCATCGTCGGGCCGAGGTGTGGAAAGAACACCGTGGGGAACACCAGCGCCGCCGCGGTGCCGTAGATGTAGAAGTCGTAGTACTCGATCGCCGAGCCGACATAGCTCGCGAGCGCGACCCGCTTCATCGAGGTGCCGCGGGTTGTGCTCGGCGCCGTCGCAGTTGTGGTCATGCGGCTCAAGCTATGTCCGCGGTGCACGCGGGGTCGAGGTTGCGCTCACAACCCGCTTACTGGGCGAATTGCCGCTTCTGCGCGTTCTGCTCAGCGCGGAAGGCCTGCCGTGCCTAGTCGGTGACGAGCCCTGCGGCGGCCCGCAGGTGCTTGACCGCGTCGGCGACGATCGAGTCGACCAGTTCGGCGCACGACGGCAGGTCGTCGAGGATGCCCGCGACCTGTCCCGACGCCAGCACACCGGCGTCGGTATTGCCCTCGACGAGGCCGGCCTTCAGAAGCATCGGCGTGTTGGCCGCCATCACGACCTGCGACCAGGTGAGTTCCTTGCCGTGCCGCATCTCCATGCCGTCGCTGATCATCGACCGCCACGTCATCTTCGACATCTTCTTGAACTTCTGCGCGTTGCGCACCGCGGCACCGAAACCGCGCAGGCGCGAGCCGCTTTCGAGCTTCTCCACGAGCCCGGTACGCAACACTCGGTGCGGCATGCCGTCGACGCGAGTGGACACCACTGTGCCGTCGAGGCCCGACTCCAGGTACCGCCGCTTGACGTCGTCGGGCACGGTGGAATCCGACGTCAACAGAAAGCGCGTACCCATCGCCACGCCCGCGGCGCCGTAGGACAGCGCAGCCGCCAGGCCGCGCCCGTCGAAGAATCCGCCCGCGGCCACCACCGGGATGTCGACCGCGTCCAGCACGGACGGCAGCAGCAGCGTGGTGGCGATCGGTCCCGTATGGCCGCCGCCCTCGCCGCCCTGAACGATCACCGCATCGGCACCCCAGCCGGCCACCTTCTTGGCGTGCTTGGCCAACCCGACCGACGGGATCACCACGACGCCTGCCTCTTTGAGCTTGGCGATCAGGTCCGGCTTCGGGGCAAGCGCGAACGACGCCACCTTGACACCTTCGCGGATGAGGAGATCGATCCGGTCGATGGCATCGCCTGCGTCGGCGCGGATGTTGATACCGAACGGCTTGTCGGTCGCGGCCTTCACCTTGGTCACGGCGGTCTGCAGCTCGTCCAGCGTCATGGTCGCCGACGCGAGGATGCCGAGGCCGCCTGCGTTGGACGTCGCCGCCACCAGCCGCGCACCGGCAACCCAGCCCATACCGGTCTGGACCACCGGATGCTCGATGCCGATGAGTTCCGTCAGCGGCGTGCGGAGTCTGCTCACGAGCGAACTTCTTTGTCCCGCAGCGATTTGGGGTCGATGACCTCGCGAATCAGCTTCAGTTCTTCGTCGGTTGCCAGACGCGATTCCTGCTGCCTCGTCGAGACCGTGGACCTCGAACGAGGTGTTCTCACGGACCTGCTCCGCATCGATACCGGGGTGCAGCGACACCGCGCGCATGGTGTGGTCGGGCCCGTTGAAGTCGAAGACGCCGAGGTTCGACACCACCCGGTAGACGTTGACGAACCGATAAGCCGGGTTGTCGGGATCGACTTTGTCCCAACCGATCCCGGACACCACGTCGACGTTGTCGCCGAACACCCGCTTGGAGTGGTTGCCGACCCAGTAGCTGGTGGCGTGGTTGATCGTGTTGCCCGGCGCGCCCCGCACACCGAACATCTGCCGGGTCGGGTGTTGCAGCGGGCCGAACGCCGACAGGTTCTGATTGCCGTACCGGTCCACCTGGTTGGCGCCCATCACGACGTGGCGACGGCCCCACGCCAGCGTCTCGAAGACGCGCCCGAACGGCATCCAGCCCTCGATCGCGCCTGCTGCGCCGAGCGCAGGAGTATCTGCAAGCAGGCGCGCCTCACCGTCGCTGAGCACGATGTCGGGGGAGAAGGTCAGGCGTGCCAGCCGCGCGCCGATCGACACCATGTTCGCCATCGGGCTGACCATGATCTCGCCTGCGTCGCGAAACAGCTCGGCGCAGGCCACGGCGCACACCTCTGCGCGGGATACCGAATTCACTTGGCGGCCTCTTTCTGGGCTTCGGCGAATGCGCGAACGGCCGCTTGATAGTCGGCCTCGCTGCCAGACAGGTAGGTGCCGACGAACTCCTGCCACGTCTCATCGGACGCCGCGGCCTCCGCGTAGTGGCGCTGAAAGCGCTCGTCGCGTTTGTAGTCGGGCTCGGCGGTGGTGAAGTGGGCGCCGTTGGGCGCTTCGACGACGCTGTCCACCATCATCCGGTTGATCAACAGCGCTTGCGGCGGAACCGATTTCACCAACTCCTCGGTGGCAACCACTCGCTCGACCGAAAGGAACCGCTTCTGGGCTGCCATCAGGTACAGGTCATCGAAGTACGGGTCGATGCCGGTGTATGCCGCGTTGCCCTGCTGATCGCCGATGTTCATGTGCACGAACGCCGCGTCGAGGTTCAGCGCGGGCATGGCGACGAGCTCCTCATAGCCGCCGTCGGTCGGGTAGGGCGACGTCACGGTCTTGAGCTCGTCGCCCCAGAACGCGCGCACGTCGCTGCCGAGGCCCGCGCGGATGGGCAGGAACGGAAGTCGTTGCGCCGCAGCCTGCAAGCCGCACCGCAGCATGCCCTCGTCCATCTCACGTGATTCGATCGCGCCGGTCGTGCGCGCCTTGGAGAACCACGGATCGTAGAACGGCGGCGAGTCCAGCGACACGAACCCGTAGTAGACCCGCTTGACCTTGCCCGCCGAACACAGCAGCCCGAGGTCGGGCCCGCCGTAGGTCACCACCGTGAGGTCGGTGACATCGGTGCGCAGTAGCGCGCGCACGAACGCCATCGGCTTGCGCCGCGACCCCCAGCCGCCGATGCCGATCGGTCATCCCGCTCTCGATCGAGGCGACGGCCTCGTCGAGAGTTGTTCTCTTGTCGCTCACTTGGACCCCTTGTCCGTCCCCGCGAACGCGTCGCGGTGCTCGTCGGACACGCCGCCGAGGTTGAGCTCGAACGTGAAGCCCTGCTCCATCCGGTAACTGGAGTTCACCTTCTGCACGTCGATCAGGTTCAGCGCCTCCTTGGCTGCCCGGATGACCCTGGTGTCCTTCGGCGGCGATGTCTCTGGCGACACGCAGCGCCGACTCGTCGAGGTCGGCGCGCGGCACCACCTCGTGCACGGATCCGAAGTGGTGCAGGGTCGCGGCGTCGACTGTCGCCGCCGTGAAGAACAGTCGCCGCATCATGTGTTGCGGCACAAGGCGAGACAGGTGGGTGGCCGCGCCGAGGGCGCCGCGCTCCACTTCGGGCAATCCGAAGGTGGCGTCGTCGGAGGCGACGATCACGTCGGCGTTGCCGACGAGGCCGATGCCGCCGCCAACGCAGAAGCCGTTGACGGCCGCCACCACCGGCACCGCGCACTCGTACACCGCGCGGAACGCCTCGAAGCAGCCGCGGTTGGCGTCGATCAGCGCGGTGAACCCCTCGGTCTTCTGCATCTCCTTGATGTCGACGCCCGCGTTGAATCCGCGGCCCTCGGACCGCAGGATCACCACGTGGGTGGACTGGTCGCGGCCGGCTGCCGTGATGGCGTCGGCGAGTTCGAACCACCCGCGGGACGGGATCGCGTTGACGGGCGGGTAGTCGACGGTGACCGAGACGATGCCCGGTTCGACCGACTTGGTTGTGATCGTCATCAATGCTCCTGCTGGGGGGTCGGCTACCTAAGCAAGCACTTGCTTGGTACGCTAGCACAGTGACCGACGCGGCTGACAGTGCGCCTTTGGCGGGCATCAACCTGCGTCTGAGCGATCGGGTCGTCCTGGTGACCGGCGGTGTACGAGGGGTTGGTGCTGGTATCAGCGCCGTCTTCGCCGGCCAGGGCGCGACCGTCGTGACGTGCGCGAGGCGCCCGGTCGAGGGGTCGCCGTACGAGTTCCACCCGTGCGACGTTCGCGACGACGAATCGGTGAAGGCGCTCATCGACGCGATCGTCGCCGCGCACGGCCGCCTCGACGTGGTGGTGAACAACGCGGGCGGCTCGCCGTACGTGCTCGCCGCCGACGCGTCGGCCAAGTTCAGCAGCAAGATCCTCGAGCTCAACCTGCTTGGGCCGCTGTCCGTTTCGACACACGCCAACGCGGTGATGCAGACGCAGGAGCGAGGCGGATCGATCGTCAACATCGCGAGTGTGAGCGGCAGGAGGCCGACGCCAGGCACGGTCGCTTACGGTGCGGCCAAGGCGGGTCTGGAGAACATCACGAGCACGCTCGCGGTCGAGTGGGCGCCGAAGGTGCGGGTGAACTCGGTCGTCGTCGGCATGGTCGAGACCGAACAGTCCGAATTGTTCTACGGCGACGCGGATTCGATCGCCGCCATCTCGCGCAACGTGCCGCTCGGCAGGCTCGCGAAGCCCGCCGACGTCGGCTGGGCCGCGGCGTTCCTCGCCTCCGATGCGGCGAGCTACATCAGCGGCGCATCGCTTGAAGTGCACGGCGGCGGCGAGCCCCCGCACTACCTGGCAACCACAACCGCAGACATCAAATAGTCAAGGAGACAACGGATATGGGATTGCTCGACGGCCGCGTGGTCATCGTGACCGGTGCCGGTGGCGGCATCGGGCGCGCGCATGCGCTTGCGTTCGCCGCCGAAGGGGCGCGCGTCGTTGTGAACGACATAGGCGTCGGCCTCGACGGTTCACCGGCAGGTGGCGGCAGTGCCGCGCAGGGCGTTGTCGACGAGATCACCGCCGCCGGTGGCGAAGCCGTCACGAGCGGCGCCAATGTGGCCGACTGGGCGCAGGCCGAGGGGCTGATCCAGACCGCCGTCGACTCCTTCGGCGGATTGGACGTTCTGGTGAACAACGCGGGCATCGTCCGTGACCGGATGTTCGCCAACACCAGCGAAGAGGAATTCGACGCCGTGATCGCGGTGCACCTCAAGGGGCACTTCGCCACGATGCGGCACGCGGCGGCGTACTGGCGGGCGCAGTCCAAGGCCGGAAACACCCCCGACGCCCGCATCATCAACACCAGCTCGGGCGCCGGCCTTCAGGGCAGTGTCGGGCAGGCGAACTACAGCGCGGCCAAGGCCGGTATCGCGGCCATGACACTGGTCGCGGCAGCCGAGATGGGCCGCTACGGCGTCACCGTCAACGCGATCGCGCCTTCCGCACGCACCAGGATGACCGAGACGGTCTTCGCCGACATGATGTCGACGCAGGACAGCGATTTCGATGCGATGGCGCCGGAAAACATTTCGCCCCTTGTGGTCTGGCTGGGCAGTGTCGAGTCGCGCGATGTGACCGGCAAGATGTTCGAGGTCGAGGGCGGCATCATCCGCGTCGCCGAGGGTTGGGCGCGCGGGCCGGAGGCCGACAAGGGTGCCCGCTGGGATCCCGCGGATCTCGGACCGGTGGTGACCGAACTGCTTGCGAAGGCGCGCCCGCCGGTGCCGGTTTACGGCGCCTGACGGGCGAGGTCTAGCATCGCGTCTAACGTCGTCGACACGATGCGCGCATACGGCTTTACCGAAATCGGCGGACCGGACACACAAGCGTTCCTCGATGTTCCGGTGCCGCAACCCGGTCGCGACGAACTGCTGGTGCGGGTCAGGGCGGCAGGCGTCAATCCCGGCGACTGGCGGCTGCGCGAGGGGGCATACGGCCACAGTGGCCCGACGGTGCTGGGTCGCGAAGTGGCGGGAACCGTCGTCGCGCTGGGACCGGGGGTTTCCCAATTCGCCGTCGGCGACGAGGTTTTCGGCGGTTGTCCGGGAATGGTCGGCGGCTGGGCGGAGCAGGCGTTGACCATCGCCTCGTTCACCGCCCGACGCCCGGACGGCGTGCGACCCGAAGTGGCTGCGGCGCTTCCGGTTTCAGCGGCCACCGCCTTCGATGCCTTGAACCGGTTCGACCTGCCAAGCTGGCTCGACGGTATTGGTCAACGGCGCAGGCGGGGGCGTGGGAATACCGGCGGTGCAGTTGGCGGCGGCACGGGGACTGCGGGTGATCGGGGTGGCCAGCCCGGCCAAACACGAACTGGTGGCCGGCTTCGGTGCGATTACCGGTGGCCTACGGCGCCGGTGTCGAGGATCGCGTGCGCGCGGCGGCACCCGACGGGATCGACGCCGTCTTCGACATGGTCGGAGGCGATCCCCTTCGGGCGATCGCGGCGCTGCTCGAGGATCGGTCGCGGCTCACGTCGGTGGCCGACAAGCCATTGGCGGTGGAGCTGGGTGGCTTCGAGCTGGTGCGTGACCGAAGCACCGCGGTGCTCACCGAACTCGCGCAGTTGGTGCAGGCGGGCAAACTCGACCCGCATGTCACCGACGTCCGGCCGCTCTCGGATGCACAGGCCGCCCTCGCCCTCGTCGAAGGGGGCCACGCGACCGGAAAGGTCGTGCTGATTCCCTGAACCGCGTTTGAAAAGTCGCTGTGAAGGTCATCATGATCACGTGAGGCGGATCACATTGCCGGTGCTTGCCGGCGCAATGCTGTTGGTTTTGGCCGGGTGTGGAGGTCAAAGGGGTGGTGACGAGGGCGGGGAGGCGGCTTCCGAGCCGACGACCTGCACGGTGGAATCCGATGCGCGGCTCAGCATCGCGACCGGAAACACCACCGGCGTCTACTACAGCCTCGGCGGGGCGCTCGCCGAGGCGATCGGCAAGAGCAGCGGCGGAAAGCTGAAGGCCACCGCGGCGGAGACATCGGCGTCCCTGCAGAACATCCAGCAGTTGGTGGCGGGCACCCACCAGGTCGCGTTCTCGCTCGCCGACACGGCCGCCGATGCGGCCGAGGGCAAGGAGTCCTTCGATTCGCCGCAGCCGATCGCGGCGCTCGCCCGGCTGTATCCCAACTACACCCAGGTGGTCGCGCGCAGCGATGCCGGCATCAACTCGATCGCCGACATGCGGGGCAAGCGGGTCTCCACCGGCGCGCCCAACTCCGGCACCGAGGTGATCGCCAACCGAATGCTGACCGCGGCGGGCCTCGATCCGAACAAGGACATCCAGGCGCAGCGCACCGAGCTCGGCAAGACCGTCGAAGGAATGAAGGACGGGTCGATCGACGCGATGTTCTGGTCGGGCGGCCTGCCGACCAGCGGCATCACCGACCTGTTCACGAGTCAGCGCGACAACGTCAAGTTTCTCGATGTCGCGGGCACCCTGGACAAGCTGAAGGAAATCAACACCATCTACGAAGAGGGCGTGATACCGGCGGCGACGTACAAGACCCCTGCCGATGTGCCGACCGTGGTAGTGCCGAATCTCCTTCTGGTGAATAGCGATATGGACGGCAACACCGCATGCGTGGTGACCAAGGCGCTCTTCGAGAACAAGGCCGATCTGGTCAAGGTGAACAAGGCCGCTGAGGACATCAATCTGGACACGGCGCGCCAGACCGACCCCGTTCCGTTGCACCCGGGTGCCAAGAAGGCGCTCGACGAACTCGGCGCGAAGAACTGACCGCGCCCGCTGAGGACGACGACCGGCCCGCAGCGGCCGGAGTAAGCACGACGACTGCGACGGCGCCGGCCGCCGCCTACGAGGAAGAGAAGCCGGCCCGCGAGCTGACCGGCTGGGTGAACCACGCGGTGGCCGCCGCGTGCGTCCTGATCGGCGTCTTCGCGATCTACCAGGTCTTCTTTCCGCTCGCGGCGGGCAACCAGGTTTCGCTGATCTACTTCCTGGCGGCGGTGTTGCCGCTGACGCTTCTCTGCTACCGCTCGGGGCTACGTCTGCGGCGCAACAAAACAGAACCCGATGCGAGCGACGAACACGAAGTGCCGAAAGGCAATCCGACGTTTGTCGACTGGCTCTTGGCGGCGATCGCGTTGGTCGCATGCCTGTATCCGGTGCTGCCAGTCGAAATCGCAGGCGGGGGTGGAGGTTTCGACGAGTTCCTGAGCAGGCAGGGCACACCTGCGATGATCGACGTGCTGGTGGGGACTGTCGTTCTGCTCTTGGTTCTGGAAGCCTGCCGCCGAACCACCGGTCTCGCACTGCCGATCGTCTGTCTACTCGCGTTGGCGTATGCGTATTACGGCGGCTATCTGCCACAGGGTGCGGCGATCGCGCACGCGGGCGTCGACTGGAACCAGATCATCAGCGCGTCGTTCATCCAGGCCACCGGTATCTACGGGATACCGCTCGACGTCGCGGCCACCTACATCGTGTTGTTCACGATCTACGGGGCAGTGCTCGACGCATCCGGTGCGAGCAAGTTCTTCATCGACCTGTCGCTGGCGGCGTTCCGACGATCGCGGGCCGCTCCGGGCAGGACCGTGACGCTGGCGGGATTTCTGCTCGGGTCCGTGTCGGGTTCAGGTACGGCGACGACCGTCAGCCTCGGTTCGGTGACCTGGCCGATCCTGCGCCGCGCCGGCTACCCGAAGGAGAACGCGGGCGGCATGCTCGCGGCCGCGGGTATCGGCGCGATCCTCTCGCCGCCGACGTTGGGCGCAGCCGCATTCATCATCGCGGAATACCTTGGGGTGCCGTACCTCACCGTGCTGGTCTGGGCCATCGTGCCGACGCTGCTCTACTACCTCGGCATCCTGCTCGCGGTCGAGATCGACGCCCGCCGGTACGGAACCCGCGAGGTCGAGATCAGCGAACAGTCGGGCTGGCGAATTCTCGCCCGGTTCGGCTATCACTTCATCTCGCTGGTGCTGATCGTGGTGTTCCTGGCAATGGACATCTCGGCGATCCGGGCGGTTGTCTACGCGATCTTCATTCAGATCGCGCTGTCCTTCCTCGACAAGGAACACCGCTTGACGCCGAGGAGGCTCTACCGATCGCTGGCCACGGGCGTCCGCGGAGTGCTCGCTGTCGCAGCGGTGTGCGCAGCCGCGGGCGTGATCGCCGCGATGATCACCAGAACCGGCCTCGGCCTGCAGCTGAACTCGATTCTGGTCAACGCTGCCCGAGGTATCACCGAAAACCCTGCGCTTGTACTCGTTTTCACGGCTATCTTCGCCGCGCTCGCGGTGGCGGTGCTCGGCCTGGCCGTGCCCGTCACAGCATCGTTCGTGATCAGCTGGGTGATCGTCGGCCCCGCTCTGCAGGACCTCGGCGTGGCCGCTCCCGCGGTCGCCATGTTCGTCTTCTACTTCGCCGTGCTTTCGGAGGTGACGCCGCCGACGGCGCTGGCCTCCGTCGCCGCTTCGGCGATCACCGGCGGTCGGGTGATGGCGACGATGATGCAGACGTGGAAGTACACGCTGCCCGCCTTCCTCGTCCCGTTCGCCTTCGTGCTCACCGACAACGGCGAGGGGCTGCTCGGCCTGCGGTCGATCGGCGACATGGCTTGGACGGCAGTGGTTTCCGCGCTGGGAGTCGCTGCGCTGGCGGTCGTCACCGGCGGCTGGTTGATCCGCCGGGCCGGCTGGCCGGAGCGGGTGCTGTGCGCACCGGCCGCCGCATTGCTGCTCTATCTGCACCCGACGACCATCGCTATCGGTGCCGCCTTGTTCGCGGTCGCGATCGCACTGAATCTGCTGCTGCGCAGGAAGTCGGATTCGGAACCGGCGCCAGAGCCGGTCGCGGCGGGCTAGGGCTCGCAGATCACCAGCGGTATCACCCGATCGGCCGCCTCGCGGTAGTTGCGATAGGGCGGGTACATCTCGATCAGGCGCGGCCAGTAGTGGTTTCGTTCCTCATTGGTCGCGTCGCGGGCAGACAAATCGAGGTGCTCGCCGCGAATCTGGATGTGTACGTCCGGGTTGTCCCGCAGATTGTGGTACCAGCCGGGGTTCGAGTCGCGTCCGCCGAACGACGCGGGCAGCAGCACCCGGTCTCCGTCGCGCAGATACAGCGTCGGCGTGGTTCGTTTTTCGCCGGATTTCCGGCCCGTCGTCGTGATCAGCGCTGCGGGGAAACGGAGCAACTTCGCGCCGAGGAGTCCGTTCGTGCGCTGGTAGACCCAGATATGTGCGCGTGCGAAGTACTTCATCAGGACGACGAGGGCGCGTGAGTTCCTGATCGGCCGCCGCTCTGTCATGGCCTATGTCTTGCCCATGACCGCAATAGCGCAAACTATTTCTTGAGACGTCTGCTGCCGCCGTGCCAGTCCTCCTGCTTACCAACCGATTCAACATCGACACCGAAGCTGGCCAGCTGAGGCCGCTCGCGCAGGCTGCGTTTGAGTTCGGCGAACCCGCCGAACTCTGCCAACCCGACCACGTGATCCCACAGTCGCACCGCATCCTGGCTGCTCGGTAGGCGGCTGATCACCGGGCCGAAGAACGCCGTGCCGTCGGGCGGCTGGAAGTGCAGGATCGGCGTCCCGACATCACGGCCCGTCAGGGCGAGCGCCTCCTCGGTCTCCGCGCGGATCTCATCGTCGAGCGACGTGTCGTCCAGCGCGTCTGCCAGTTCGACGGGCAGGCCGGCAGTGCGCAACAGCGGCTCGAGCACGCGGCGGGCACCTTGGTCGGCGCCTGACAGCGGGTCCTCCTCGCGTGAGGTGTCGAAGATCCGGGTGCCGATCGCCTCATACAGCGGGCCGACGGCTTCCCTGCCATGTTCGGCACGCGTGCGGGCGGCGACCCGCAGCAGCCGCAGACCGGCGGTGTGCCCGGCCTCGTACTCCGGCGGGAAGTGCGCGTCGTAGTCGATGTGCGCGTTGAGGATTCGCAGCGAGATGAATCGCCAGTCCACCTGATAGTCGCGCTGTTCTGCCACCATCCGCACCCATTTGCTCGTCATCCATGCGAATGGGCACACCGGGTCGAAATAGAAGTGCAGGTCCACCAGCCACGTTCCTAGGACGAGATCAGAAAGGGCCGGACGACTGCCCTGATGTGATGGATCAGCCCGTCCTCGGCAGGAATCACGAACGTCTCGTCGACGTGGGCGCCCACCCGCCGCCCGGCGAACGAGGGCTTCGTCGTCAGATCGAATCGCGCCCTCACCGTGTCGCCGTCGACACTGAACTCCGGGGCGCGTCGCCGATGCGATGACTCGGTACTGCGGGCCGCGATTGAGGCTGCGCCGCAAATGGTCTCCCGAGAACCCCGTCTTGACGCCGAACTCGATGCGGACGCAGTCAGCAGCGAACGGCACGTCGTCGGCATCGTGGTTCACCAGCGCCGTCGATGTAGGACTGCGCGGCGGCGATCCGCTCGGCTTCGGTGTGGACGCGGGTCTCGGCCACTAGATGACGCTCGAGGATCGTGCCGGTGGACAGTGCGCCGCCCGCACACATGGTGATAAGAGCGGTGCTCTGATCCGTGCGCTCCAGCTCGTGCAGCGCGGTGGTGATCAGCCTGCTGCCGGTGCTACCGACGGGATGGCCGAGCGCGATGGCGCCGCCGTTGACGTTCACCTTGTCCATATCGGGGTTGTGCACCCGGGCCCACGACAGCACGACGGATGCAAAGGCCTCGTTGATCTCGGTGATGTCGATGTCGCCCATCTTCATCCCGGCCTTCTCCAGCACCTTGGTCGTCGACTGCACAGGGCCGTCGAGGTGGTAGTACGGCTCCGCGCCGACGAGCGCCTGGCTGACGATCCGCGCCCGTGGCCGCAGCCCGAGCGCCTTGGCCTTGTCCTCGTCCATCCACAGCACCGCCGCGGCGCCGTCGGAGATCTGCGATGACGTGCCCGCTGTGTGGATGCCACCGTCGATCACCGGCTTCAGGCTCGCGAGGCCTTCCTTCGTGGTGTCACGCAGCCCTTGGTCGCGGGACACGAAGGCGCGTTCGGACGTCGGCTGCTTCTGGTCGTCCAGCACCGGCGCCTCGATGGGGCTGATCTCGCGGTCGAACCGGCCCTCGGCCCACGCCTGCTTGGCCCTGCTCTGCGACTGGAAACCCCACTCGTCGATGTCGTCGCGGGTGATGCCGCGGCGCTTGGCGATCCGCTCGGCGGCGGTGAACTGGTCGGGAAGATCGATGTCCCATGACGACGGCCGCAGCACGGAGCGGTCGGGTCCGGCGTTGGCGCCGAGGCCGATCGCGCTCATCGACTCGATGCCGCACGCGACGCCGACGTCGATCGCGCCTGCCGCGATGAGCCCGGCGATCAGGTGGTTGGCCTGTTGGCCGCTGCCGCACTGGCAGTCCACGGTGGTCGCGCCGACGTGCTCGGGCAAACCTGCGACCAGCCATGCGACCCGGCTGATGTTGTTGGACTGTGCGGCGAACTGGGTCACGCACCCGCCGATGACCTGCTCGACCTCACCGGCGTCGATGCCTGCCTTGTCCACGCACGGCCTTCTGTACCGCGCCGAGGAGTTCGGTCGGATGCAGGCCTGACAACCATCCATTCCGCTTGCCGATCGGGCTGCGGGTGGCTTCAACGATTACCGGGTTACCCATTCCGCCAGGCTAGAACACGTTTCATTAATCTGACAAGCTGCGTTGCAGCCGAGTCTTTGATCTGCGCAGAAGGCATGTTTTACTGGCACTAGAACACGTTGCAATTGAGGAGAGCTTTACATGCCCTGCCCCATTTCACCCGACTTCGACTTCCTCGACGCGACCCTGAACCTCGAGCGTCTGCCCGTCGAGGAGCTCGCCGAGCTCCGCAAGTCCGAGCCCGTCCACTGGGTCGACGTGCCCGGCGGTACCGGAGGGTTCGGCGACAAAGGCTATTGGCTCGTGACCAAGCATGCCGACGTCAAAGAGGTGTCCAAGCGCAACGACATCTTCGGCAGCTCGCCGGACGGCGCGATCCCGACGTGGCCGCAGGCGATGACCCGCGACGCGATCGATCTGCAGAAGGCCGTCCTGCTGAACATGGACGCGCCGCAGCACACCCGGCTTCGCAAGATCATCTCCCGCGGTTTCACCCCGCGCGCCGTCGGACGGCTCGAGGAGGAACTCCGCACCCGCGCGCAGAAGATCGCCGAGACCGCTGCTGCCGCGGGGACGGGCGACTTCGTCGAGCAGGTGTCGTGCGAGCTGCCGCTGCAGGCGATCGCCGGGCTGCTCGGGGTGCCCCAGGAGGACAGGGACAAGCTCTTCCGCTGGTCCAATGAGATGACCGCGGGCGAAGACCCCGAGTACGCCGACGTCGATCCCGCGATCTCCTCGTTCGAGCTGATCACCTACGCCATGAAGATGGCCGAGGAACGCGCCAAGAACCCCACCGACGACATCGTCACCACGCTCATCGAGGCGGACATCGACGGCGAGAAGCTCAGCGACGACGAGTTCGGCTTCTTCGTGGTGATGCTCGCCGTGGCCGGCAACGAGACCACGCGCAACTCGATCACCCACGGCATGGTGGCGTTCTCGCAGAACCCCGACCAGTGGGAGCTCTACAAGAAGGACCGTCCCGACACCGCAGCCGACGAGATCGTCCGCTGGGCGACGCCGGTGTCGGCGTTCCAGCGCACCGCGCTCTCCGACACCGAGCTGGGCGGCGTGCAGATCAAGAAGGGCGACCGGGTGGTGATGTCCTACCGCTCGGCCAATTTCGACGACGAGGTGTTCGAAGACCCGCACTCCTTCGACATCCTGCGCAACCCCAACCCGCACGTGGGTTTCGGCGGTACCGGCGCGCACTACTGCATCGGCGCCAACCTGGCCAAGATGACCATCAATCTGATCTTCAACGCCGTCGCCGATCACATGCCGGATCTCAAGTCCACCGGTGAGCCCGAGCGGCTCATGTCGGGGTGGCTGAACGGCATCAAGCACTGGCAGGTTGACTACACGGGACAGTGCCCCGTCAAAGCTCACTGACGAATCAAGGAGGATCCGGTGGATTTCAGTCCGGACGAGGGGCAGCAAGCTGTCGCCGACGTCGTCACCTCGGTATTGGAGCGTGACAACAGCTGGGACGCGTTGGTCGCGGGCGGTGTCACCGCCCTCGGTGCGCCGGAGCGCGTCGGCGGCGACGGCGTCGGTCTGCCCGAGCTGACGACTGCGCTCACCGAGATCGGCAGGCATGGAACCACGGGTCCGGCGCTGGCCGTGCTCGGCGCGACCGCGGTGCTCGGTGACCTGGCGTCCGATGCGCAGCAGGACCGGTACCTGGCAGGTGTCGCCAAGGGCTCGATCGTGTCGCTCGCCCTCAACGAGCCGGGCGCCGCCCTGCCGGATAAGCCGGCCGCGGCGCTGACGGGTGGCAAACTCAACGGCACCAAGGTCGGCGTTCCCTATGCGGCACAGGCTGATTGGCTGGTGGTGACGGCCGATACCGCCGTGGTGGTGGTGTCGGCGAAGGCCGACGGTGTGAAGGCCACGAAGACGCCGACGTCCAACCACTCCGATGAGTATGTGGTGACGTTCACCGATGTCGCCGTCGCGGATGACGACGTGCTTGCCGATGCGAAGGCGAAGCGGGTCAACCAGCTGGCGCTCGCGACCACCGGCGCATTCGCCGCAGGCGTTGTCGCCGGCGCGTTGCGTTTGACCGCCGACTACGTCGCCAACCGTGAGCAGTTCGGCAAGCCGCTTTCGACGTTCCAGACCGTGGCCGCGCAGCTGGCCGAGGTGTACATCGCCTCGCGCACACTGACATTGGCCGCGACATCGGTGGTGTGGCGGCTCGCCGAGGGGCGCGACGCCGACGAGGATCTTGACGTGCTCGGCTACTGGCTCGCGTCGCAGGCGCCGCCGGTGATGCAGCTCTGCCACCACTTGCACGGCGGTATGGGTATGGACATCGCGTACCCGATGGACCGCTACTACTCGACGATCAAAGACCTGGCCCGCCTCCTCGGCGGACCGTCACACCGCCTAGACCTGGTGGGAGCGCAATGTACATCGAGCTGACCCCCGAGCAGAGACAGCTGCAAGCCGAACTGCGCGAGTACTTTTCGAATCTCATCTCCGCAGAAGAGGCCGCGGAGATGGAGAAGGACCGCCACGGCAAGGCCTATCGCGCGGTCATCAAGCGGATGGGCAGCGACGGCAAGCTCGGCGTCGGCTGGCCCAAGGAGTTCGGTGGCCACGGCTTCGGCCCGATCGAACAGTCGATCTTCGTCAACGAGGCGCACCGAGCCGATGTGCCGCTGCCCGCGGTGACGTTGCAGACCGTCGGCCCGACCCTGCAGCAGTACGGCACCGACCTGCAGAAGAAGAAGTTCCTGCCCGGCATCCTCGCCGGTGAGGTCCACTTCGCGATCGGCTACACCGAACCGGAGGCGGGCACCGACCTGGCCTCGCTGCGCACCAGCGCAGTCCGTCACGGTGACGAATACATCGTGAACGGCCAGAAGGTCTTCACCACCGGCGGTCATGACGCCGACTACGTGTGGCTGGCCTGCCGTACCGATCCGGAAGCGGCCAAGCACAAGGGCATTTCGATGCTCATCGTGGACACCACGGACCCCGGCTACTCCTGGACGCCGATGATCCTTTCCGACGGTGCGCACCACACCAACGCCACGTACTACAACGACGTCCGGGTTCCCGCCGACATGCTCGTCGGCGAGGAGAACGCCGGCTGGCGGCTGATCACCACCCAGCTCAACAACGAGCGGGTGATGTTGGGGCCGGCGGGCCGATTCGCGGCGCTGTACGACCGCATCCATGCATGGGCCTCCAAGCCGGGAAGCAACGGCGACACCCCGATCGACCACGATGACGTCAAGCGCTCGCTCGGTGAGCTCAAGGCCATGTGGCGCATCAACGAGCTGCTCAACTGGCAGGTGGCGGCGTCCGGCGAGAAGATCGACGTCGCCGATGCGGCCGCGACGAAAGTATTTGGCACCGAACGTATTCAGTACGCCGGGCGATTGGCCGAGGAGATCGTCGGTGCGCACGGCAACCCGGCGGACCCGGACACCGCCGAACTGCTCGAGTGGTTGGACAGCCAGACCAAGCGGAACCTGGTGATCACGTTCGGGGGCGGAGTGAATGAGGTGATGCGCGAGATGATCGCGGCTTCGGGTCTGAAGGTGCCGAGGGTTCCCCGGTGAAGCCGGAAGACATCCACAAGACCGTCGACGACATCAAGGCCGCAGGACCGAGCAAGGCGCGGGTCGGTCGAGATCCGGTGAACCAGCCGATGATCCGGCACTGGGTCGACGCCATCGGCGACGACAACCGGATCTATGTCGACGAGGCGGCGGCCAAGGCGGCAGGCCATCCCGGCGTCGTCGCCCCGCCCGCGATGATCCAGGTGTGGACGATGATGGGCCTCGGCGGTGACCGGCCCGGCGACGACCCCATCGGTCCGATCATGGAATTGTTCGACGGCGCAGGCTTTGTCGGCGTCGTCGCCACCAACTGCGACCAGACGTATCACCGCTACCTGCGTCCAGGCGAGGATGTCAGCGTCGTCGCCGAGCTGACCGACGTCGTCGGCCCCAAGAACACTGCACTCGGTGAGGGCTACTTCATCAGCCAGCGGATCACCTGGCAGGTCGGCGACGAGGACGTGGCCGAAATGGACTGGCGGATATTGAAGTTCAGGCCGGCCGACGCCGACCAGTCGCCGACCGCGTCGGTTCCGCAAGACCTCGACGCCGACGCCATGATGAGGCCAGCGTCCTCGCGCGACACCAAGTTCTTCTGGGACGGTGTGAACGCCCACGAGTTGCGGATCCAGAAGCGGGCCGACGGCACCCTGCAGCACCCGCCGGTGCCCGCGCTGTGGCAGGACAAAGAGTCGCCGGTCGAGTATCTGGTGGCGAGCGGCAAGGGAACGGTGTTCAGCTTCGTCACCCACCACGCGCCCAAGGTGCCCGGCCGTACGCTTCCGTTCGTCATCGCGCTGGTCGAGCTCGAGGAAGGCGTTCGGATGCTCGGCGAGCTCCGCGGCGTCGACCCAACAGCTGTGGAGATCGGAATGCCTGTCCGCGCAACCTATATCGACTTCCCGGAGGGCAAGACCGGGCCTGCGTGGACGCTGTATGCATGGGAGCCGGACGCATGAGCACACCTTTGGTAGAGGTCGGTACGAAGCTGCCGGAGCTGTCGCTGTACGGCGATCCGACGTTCATCGTGTCGACGGCCATCGCCACCCGTGACTACCAGGACGTCCATCATGACCGCGACAAGGCGCAGGCCAAGGGGTCGAAGGACATCTTCGTCAACATCCTCACCGATACCGGACTTGTGGAGCGCTTCGTCACCGACTGGGCGGGCCCGACCGCGATCGTCAAGTCGATCAAGCTGCGCCTCGGTGTGCCCTGGTACGCCTACGACACGGTGACGTTCAAGGGTGAGGTGACGGCCGTGGAAGACGGGCTCATCACCGTGAAAGTCGTTGGCAGCAACAGCCTCGGCGACCACGTGGTCGCCACCTCGACATTGACCATCGGAGACGCATGAGCGGGCTGAGCGGCAAGGCCGCGATCGTCGGGATCGGCGCAACCGACTTCTCGAAGAACTCGGGCCGCAGCGAGCTTCGGCTCGCCTCCGAGGCGGTGCTGGATGCGCTCGACGATGCGGGGCTGACGCCGGCCGACGTGGACGGCATGGTCACGTTCACGATGGACTCCAACACCGAGGTCGCCATCGCGCGTGCCACGGGTATCGGTGAGCTGAAGTTCTTCTCGAAGATCCACCACGGCGGCGGTGCGGCCTGCGCGACTGTCCAGCAGGCGGCGATCGCCGTCGCCACGGGCGTCGCGGATTGCGTTGTCGCGTACCGAGCCTTCAACGAACGGTCGGGGCAGCGGTTCGGCCAGGTACAGATGCGGCTCGTCGAGAATGCGGACTCCACCGGCGTGGACAACTCGTTCTCGTTCCCGCACGGCCTGTCCACACCCGCAGCGCAGGTGGCGATGATCGCGCGGCGCTACATGCATCTGTCGGGAGCCACCAGCAAGGACTTCGGCGCCGTGTCGGTGGCCGACCGCAAGCATGCGGCCAAGAACCCGAAGGCGTACTTCTACGAGAAGCCGATAACCATTGAGGACCACCAGAATTCGCGGTGGATCGCCGAGCCGTTGCGGCTGCTGGACTGCTGCCAGGAGACCGACGGCGGCGTCGCGCTCGTCATCACCTCGGCGGAGCGGGCCAAGGACCTCAAGCACCGGCCCGCGATCATCGAGGCCGCATCTCAGGGTGCCAGCCCGGACCAGTACTCGATGGTCAGCTATTACCGGCCCGAGTTGGGGCTACCCGAGATGGGCCTGGTCGGCAGGCAGCTGTGGGACCAGTCCGGGCTGAAGCCGACCGATATCCAAACCGCCGTCCTCTACGACCACTTCACGCCCTTCACCCTGATCCAGCTCGAGGAGCTGGGCTTCTGCGGTAGGGGCGAGGCCAAAGACTTCGTTGCCGATGGTGCGATCGAAGTCGGCGGCAGGCTGCCCATCAACACGCACGGCGGGCAGCTGGGCGAGGCCTACATCCACGGCATGAACGGAATCGCCGAAGGTGTTCGCCAGCTCCGCGGGTCGTCGGTGAATCCGGTGCCCGATGTCGAGCATGTGCTCGTCACCGCGGGCACCGGCGTCCCCACTTCGGGCCTCATCCTCGGCTGACCAGCCCGGCGCCCTCCGGTGCGCTGAACCCCGCGGCCTAGGGTGATGCGGTCGCAGCACTTCATTGTTGCTTTGCCATTCCCTTCAGCGCGACTACCCACTGGGCATGACCCTGCACTGCGGACGTGCACCTATCGGCCGTCAGTTACGGCGTCTAGAGATATTGCTAGATCTGCACATCTGTGCACATCTTGACGTTCTAGATAATTATTTGTGGCTGAAGTTTTGGACCCATAGGTTTAGAAACGTGCAGCTAGAGGCCATTGTTTCCGAGGCTGGGCCGCGATGTGGGACAGGTCACCCGGCGATCGTTCGGTAGTTAACACAAACTCTTTGCTAGATTCGCCTTGCGGTGCAAAAGTGCGAGTGGTAGCTTGCATAAATCACAGCGGCTGTTTGCACAGCTTCTGCACCAGCAGCTAACTCACAGGAATTTGCGCACACGTTGATTAGCAAGTACTGCGACAGCAGCTCTCTAACAAAGGGGAGAACCGTGTCCGGCCAGAACGCACACCACGCCGCGCGACTCACGGCACTCCACTCGACTTGCCGCGCCGTCCGCCCATGGCGCGTCTCGAAGGCCGGCGGAGTCGGCAAACCCCTAGCTGACTCCGCCGGCTCCCCGGTCGGCGCGGGACACGCGCCAGCCGACATCAGGGCCAGGAGGTAGCGCGATGGTCATGCAGCAGGGTCACGGCTCGTTCGTCGAACCGCGAGATGTCGAGCCGATTGCACGTCGCGCCGAGCTCACCGTCGTAAGCTCCTCCGCGGTCGAGCCGCACGAACACTCCGTCGGACATACGAACTGGGAGCGGCGGTATACCACCTACCTGCGGATAACGGACACCTTCGTGGTCTGCGTCGCGGTGCTCTTGGCGCAGTACCGTGCGATTCGGCAGTACTCCCGCCGCGGACAACTTGGTCGGCCACTACGAAACGGCCTACTCGGCCGTGCTCGTCGTCATCTGGCTGGCCACCCTGGCCGGTATGCGTACCCGCTCGCCGAAGTACATCGGCGCGGGGATCGAGGAGTATCGCCGGGTAATCGCGGCTTCTTTCTGGACGTTCGGAGTGGTGGCCATCGCCGAGCTGCTGATGAAACTCGAGGTCTCACGCGGCTATCTCGCGGTTGCTCTGCCGGTAGGGATCATCGGCCTCGTTCTCAGCCGCTGGCAGTGGCGTGGTCACGTCCTTCGCCAGCGGAGGGCAGGCAATTACCAAACCGCAGTGCTGGCGATTGGGGACCGCGACGCGGTGGCGAACCTCGCGGTCGAGCTGACAAGTAGCTCGGATTACGGGTACCGCGTCGTCGGTATTGCGATTCCGGGGTACGGCGATCCGTGCGGGGAGCACCTCACAATCAACGGCAGGTCTGTTCCGATCGTCGGTGGTGACGGCCACATTCTCGATGCCATTCGGCGCCTCGGGGCGGACAAGGTTGCGATCGCCGGAACGGATCACTTCGGCGTCAAAGGCGTCCGCAGGCTGATCTGGGAGCTGGAGCCGATGGGTGTCGAACTCGTGGTCTCGCCGGGCGTCATGGACGTCGCCCGGTCGCGGATGGCCATGCGACCGATCGCCGGCTTGCCGCTGCTGTACATCGACAAGCCGCAGTACCAAGGCGCGAAGCGGTTCCAGAAGCGGGCATTCGACTTCACCTTCGCGCTTGCGGCGCTGACGGTTTCACTCCCGATCCTGTTGGTCGCGGGCGTTGCGGTCAAGATGACCAGTAAGGGGCCCGTCTTCTATCAGGCGGAGCGCATCGGAATCGACGGCAAGCCGTTCATGATGCTCAAGTTCCGCACGATGGTCGAGGACGCCGACAAGGAGCTTCAGAACCTGCTCTCCGCCAACGAGAGTGATGGACTCCTCTTCAAGATCAGGAACGACCCCCGCGTCACGCCTGTCGGTCGGATCTTGCGCCGGTTCAGCATCGACGAGCTGCCGCAATTCATCAACGTGCTGCGACAGGAGATGAGCGTCGTCGGGCCGCGGCCGCCACTGAGGCGCGAGGTCGAAGCATACGACGACGACGTGCAGCGACGCCTCCTGGTGAAGCCGGGTGTCACCGGTCTGTGGCAGGTAAGTGGGCGATCGGATCTGCCGTGGGACAAGGCAGTTCGTCTCGATCTTTCATATGTCGACAACTGGTCGATGGTCGGGGATGTCCTGATCATCGCGAAGACGATGCGTGCGGTGCTCGAGCGCCGAGGCGCGTACTGAGCCGCTCGCCAGTACTGACAACGATAGGGGTAGAGCAAGTGCGGTGCAGACTGTGCAATTCGATTCGCCTGGTGAGTGTGGTGGACTTGGGCGCCACACCGCCGTGCGAGAAGTTCCTCACCGCCGACGAGCTCGACGCGCCTGAGCCGACCTATCCGCTTCACCTTCGCGTGTGTGAGGACTGCCTGCTGTTGCAGATTCCGGCACTGATCACGCCGGAGGAGACCTTCACCGAGTATGCGTACTTCTCGTCGTACTCGGACAGCTGGGTCAGCCACGCGAAGTCATTTGTCGACGACACCGCTGAAATGTTGGGCCTCGGGCCTGATTCGTTCGTGGTGGAGGTGGCGAGCAACGACGGCTACCTGCTTCAGCACGCGGTCGCCAGGGGTATTCCGTGTCTGGGAATCGAACCCTCGGTGAATGTTGGAGTCGCCGCGCGCAACCGCGGCGTCCCGACCGAAACCGCGTTCCTGGATGAGCAGATGGCGGCCAGGATCCGGGCCGAACACGGGCCGGCGGACCTCGTAGTCGCCAACAACGTATACGCCCACATTCCGGATCTGCTCGGCTTCACCAGGTCGCTCCGTGGATTGCTCGCCGATGACGGGTGGCTGAGCATCGAAGTCCACCACGCGTTGAACCTGGTCGGCCTCGGCCAGTTCGACTCGATCTATCACGAGCATTTCCAGTACTACACACTGCTTTCCGCCACCCGGGCCCTCGCGACCGCCGGCCTTACGGTGATCGACGTGGAGCTCCTTCCGACACATGGCGGATCGATCAGGGTCTGGGCGCGACCGGAAGGCGTGGCAGGCCCTCCGAGCATTCGAGTCGACGAGGTCCTGCGAGCCGAGCGGGAGGCCGGACTGCACAGCGTCGCCGGATATCTGACGCTCGGTCGTCGCACCGAGGCGATTCGGCATGCGCTGCTGCGCTTCCTGCTCGACTGCCGTGCCGAGGGCAAGCGGGTCGTCGGCTACGGCGCACCAGGCAAGGGCAACACGCTGCTGAACTACTGCGGCATCCGCAGTGATCTCCTCGAGTACACCGTCGACCGCAATCCGTACAAGCACGGTCGCTTCACGCCAGGTACGCGGATCCCGATCTACGAGCCTGCACAGATCGACAGGGACCGGCCCGATGTCGTGCTCGCACTGCCGTGGAACCTCGAAGCTGAACTCACCGAGCAACTCGCCTACATCGCGGACTGGGGCGGCCAGCTCGTCTTCCCGCTGCCGACACTGCATGCGGTCACACCGACTCTCGAAGACAACCGGAGGTAATACATGAAGGTCGTCTCTGTTCTGCGGCGGTTATGGAATGCGCATGCGCAACAGCGTCGATGACGGTATGCCGAAGCCCATGCAGATGGTGGGTCCGCGGCCACTCATCTGGCATGTGATGCGCTATTACGCCCACTATGGCCACAAGGAGTTCATCCTGTGCCTCGGCTACGGCGCGTCGCACATCAAGAACTTCTTCCTCACCTACCAAGAAGCCGCATCGAACGACTTCACCATGCGCGACGGTCGAGTACAGCTGATGCATTCCGACATCAGCGACTGGTCGATCACGTTCGTCGATACCGGCCTGACATCGGCGATCGGCGAGCGACTGCGGCGAGTGCGACCGCACCTCGACGGCGACGAGCACTTCCTGGCCAACTACGCCGACGTTCTCACCGACGCGCCGATGGACGACGTCGTGGAGAGATTCCACAAGTCCGGCGCCGCGGCATCGATGATGATCGTTCCGCCGCAGTCGTCGTTCCACTGCGTCGAGGTCGAGCGAGGCCGGTGAAGTCAAGGACATCATCGCGGTCTCCAAACTTCCGATCTGGGAGAACGGCGGGTTCTTCGTGCTGTCCCAGGAGGTCTTCGATTACCTCCCGGAAGGCGGGTGATCTCGTCGAGGACGCCTGCGCCACGTTGGCCGGGGAGGGAAAGTTGTTCGGTTACAAGTACGACGGCTTCTGGAAGCCCGCCGACACCTTCAAAGAGAGAGCCGAGCTCGACGCCCGATACAACCATGGCGATCGACCGTGGATGGTCTGGGAGCACACGCGGCACGTCGGCGCCGTCCGAGTCTGATGATCTCGCTCTTCACCGGCGACACTCGACTGAAATCGCGGTAGTCGGCGCACATTGCGACGACATCGCGATCGGCATGGGCGGCACGCTGCTGAGCCTTGCGACCGCGAATCCTGGGCTGACGCGTCCGCGCCCTGGTGCTGGCCGGCGGTGGTACCGAGCGCGAGACTGAGGAGCGAGAGGCGCTTTCCGCGTTCTGTCCCGGTGCCGACGTCGCATTGACGGTCATGGATTTCCGGACGGCAGGGCGCCGGCCAACTGGGACCGAATCAAGGATCATCTGAGCGACTTCCGGCAGTCGTGCGATCCCCATGTGGTGTTCGGCCCGCAGCGCGACGACGCCCATCAAGATCATCGACTGCTGGCGAAGCTTCTGCCCACTGAGTTCCGTGACCACCTCATCCTCGGCTACGAGATCCTCAAGTGGGAAGCAGATACGATGCGGCCCAATGTTTTTCACAGGCTGACCACAAATGTCGCCGAAGAGAAGGCCCGTCTGCTGCTCAAGCACTACCCATCGCAGATGGCGCACGACTGGTTCGACGAACAAGCGTTTCTCGGCCTCTCCAGGCTTCGTGGCGTGCAATGTCGCAGCCAACACGCAGAGGGCTTCGTGCTGGAAAAGGCAAGCATCAGCTTCCAGCGCTGCGCCGACAAGACAGCCTGAAAGGACACGATATGCGCGTATTGGTGACTGGCCACCAGGGTTACCTCGGCACTGTGATGGTGCCGATTCTGCAGGCCGCAGGACATGAAGTAACCGGCCTCGACTCCGGCTTCTTCGCGGACTGTGTGCTCGGTCCAGATCCACAGGATCCGGACACGATCCGCGTCGACCTGCGGGATGTGGCGATCGAACAACTCATCGGATTCGATGCCGTTGTCCACCTCGCTGCGCTGTCGAATGATCCGCTGGGAGCGCTCGCCCCCGAGATCACCTACGACATCAACCACCATGCTTCGGTGCGACTCGCCCGCTTGGCCAAGGCGGCGGGTGTCCAAAGCTTCCTCTATGCCTCGACATGCTCGGTGTACGGATCGGCGGGCGACGACTTGGTGACAGAGGACGCCCCGTTGCGGCCCCTGACTCCATACGCGGAAAGCAAGGTCCGGGTGGAGGACGACGTCGCCGCCATTGCCGATGATTCGTTCTCGCCGGTCTTTCTTCGCAATGCAACGGCATTCGGATTCTCACCGCGCCTGCGCGCGGACATCGTGCTGAACAACCTCGTCGGTCATGCCATTCTCACCGGCAACGTCTTGGTGCTTTCGGACGGCACCCCGTGGCGTCCGCTGGTGCACGCGCGTGACATCGCCGCAGCATTTCTCACTGCGCTCGAGGCGCCGGTGGACAAGGTGCACTGCCGTGCGTACAACGTCGGAACCGAACGAAACAACGTCACGGTCGCCGAGATCGCACAGGCAGTGGTTGACGTGGTGCCGGGCTCGACCTTGCTGATCACGGGTGAATCCGGGCCGGACCCACGGTCCTACCGTGTGGACTTCTCCGCGTTCCGCGATGCACTCGGATTCGACGCGGCCTGGTCGATCGCAGATGGCGCGGCCGAACTCTACAAGGAATACACCTCTGCGGGACTCACCGCCGACGACTTCGCGAACAAGTTCACGCGGCTGCCGCATCTGGAAGCGCTTCGCGCGCAGGGAATCCTCGACGCGTCGATGCGAAGGGTCAGGACAGGCGTGTGAGCAACTCTGCCCAGCTGCCCGCGCCGGCATCGCGCTCGGACACCATCGATGACGGCCAGCGGCCAGTCGATCGCGAGGTCCGGATCGTTGTACGCGACAGCCAAATCCTCGGCGGGATCATGACGGCGATCGATGCGGTAGCAGACGTCGGCCGCTTCGGTCAGCGCCTGGAAACCGTGCAGGAAGCCGGGTGGCACGTAAAGATGCCGAAACCCGTTCGTCGTCGAGCAGGAACGCCTGTTGCCGACCGAAAGTCGGCGATTCCCTTCGGATATCGACCAGCACGTCGTGGACGGCGCCGTGCGCGCATCGCACCAGCTTCGCCTCGCCGCGCCCGGATCGGCCGTGCATACCGCGGATGACTCCCTTCGCCGAACGGGATTGAGAGTCCTGGACGAAGGATGCCGCGGTTCCCGGTCGGCCGAGATAGTCGTCGAAAATCGTCGCGTCGAACGTGCGGGTGAACAGGCCGCGGTCGTCGCGGAACGGCTGCGGCACCAGAACGAGAACGTCGGCGAGGTCTGTCGTCTCGATGCGCACATGGAGATGCTGTCATGACGGCGTGCCGAGGATGCGCGGAAATCCGAACTCGATCGGGTGCTCGATCTCGGAGAGGTTGCCTGCCGCCGATCACTTTCCACCTCGCTGGGAACCGGTGCGGCCGAGCGGAGACGTCGCACGGCCTTGCCATGGACCTCTGCCGACTCTGTGGCTTGGCGCAGCTGGCGGACGACGACACCGTCGCCGACGAACCGCGGGGTGTTGAGCCACAGGCGCTGAAGGACCAGGCCGAGGATGGCGATCGAGCGGGTCGCAGCGGCCGGCTGGCTTCGGGGAGAAACGGTCTGCGAATTCGGCAGCCCACATGGTGGCACCTGGATCCCGCTGACTGACCGATCGCGGGTTCGACTGCACGCCCCGTCGCGGGCGGACGTGGTGCTCGACTGCTTCGGCATCATGCACGAACCGAACCAACGCGACGCGTTCGCGCAGCGCGCCCGAGGTGACCGCAGACCGAGCGGCGTGCTGCTGCTGCAATACCACTCAATCGCCACGATCGTCGAGCAGGGTCAGTGGAATGCGCTGCGGCACGGGCATTTCGCCTACTACTCGCTGACCTCGCTGATGCGACTGCTCGGGGCGGTCGGAATGCGGGTCGCCGCCGCGTGGGAATTCGATCTGTACGGAGGCACGGTCCTGGTCGCCGCCGTTCACGGTCAGGGTCGCGCCCGACGAGTCGGTGCGACGCATCCTCGCCAAAGAGGAGCGGGCTGGGCATCACCCATCGCCTGGTTGTGGGCAGTCTTCAGCGTCGGGCAGACGAACACGCACGACTCGATGCGGAGCTGGCTCGAAGAGGAGGCGAGCGCAGGCCGAAAGGTCTTCGCTTACGGCGCCGCGTCGCGCGCGGTCGCGCTCTTCAGCCGCGCAGGGATCGATACCAAACTGCTCATGGCGGTCGCCGACGCGTCACCGTCCAAACAAGGCAGGCGGATGCCGGGGACCGACATTCCCATCATCTCACCGGAGGAACTTCTCGCGGCGAAGCCGGACCGGGTGTTGTTGACACTGCCCGATCTGCTGCCCGAGGTCAGCGCGCAGTTTCCGGAGCTCAAGGGCCGATGGCAGGTCGACGGCGACTATCCCCTGCCCGATGTCAACGACGAAAGGCGGAAATCGGCATGACGACAGTACTTTTCAACCCTGACCTGAGCGATGACGAACGTCGCGCGAAGCTGTACAGCGGCGAGGTCCTGGTGTATGCGGCGTCGACCGAATCGCTGGCGCTCGTCCAGCACGCCCACCAGCTCATCGCCGAGGCCTTCGATTCGCGGGATCCGCAGACGGCCCAATTCGACATGCCCGTCGAGGATTTCGCGGCTGTGCTGGCAGACCTCAAACCCAAGTTCATTCACCACCCGGAGTCGAAGCGGCTGATCAAGTCGTTGCTCGAATCCCTTGGCTGCGACGCCGACCGCACCTACTTCGACGTGCCGCGGATGCGTACTTCGACATCCGACGACTATCTGACGTCCGGTATCTCCTATGCGTTTCATCCGCATCGTGATACCTGGTATTCCGCACCGTTCAGCCAGCTGAATTGGTGGATCCCGATCTTTCCGGTGGTGTCCGAGAACGTGATGGCATTCCACCCGCAGTATTGGGGTCAACCGCTGCGGAACGGCTCCCGTCGGTACAACTACTACGAATGGAACCGGACCAGCAGGCAGACCGCTGCCCAGCACATCAAATCAGACACGCGCGACCAGCCCAAGCCGGAGGAGCCGGTGCAGCTGGACCCTCAGGTGCGCATCGTGCCCGAGGTCGGAGGCGTGATGTTGTTCTCCGGCAACCAATTACACTCGACCGTACCCAATACGTCGGGTCGGACCAGGTTCAGTATCGACTTCCGAACCGTCAACATCGATGATGTGCGATCGCGTCGAGAGGCGCCGAACTTCGATTCCGAGTGCACGGGCACGTCGCTGCGGGACTTCTTGCGTGCGAGCGATCTCGAGCGGATAGACGAGGACGTCGCCATGGCCTACGAGGGACGCACACCTGCATCTGTGTGAGCCGCGGCGGCCGACAGCATCCCGAGAACTAGATCCGGCGCGGGTCGGCGAACTCACGGATCGCGAGCGCCACAGGGCGTCCCTCGAAAAGGTCGTCGGCCGAGCCGCGCTCGATTGCGCGTCTGTACAGCGGAAGCGCACCGCGCACCGCCGCGACCGTCTGTTCGATGTCCTCGTCGGTGTGCGCTGCCGACGTGACGAACGATTGGCCGAGGACGCCCCGCAGGAGCAGCTCCTGGAGAAACAGCGTCCGATAGCTCTGTGACGGCGTCTTGTCGGCGCTGCGGGTGGCGAATGTCAGGCACGATGGCCTGCCCGCGATGGCGAGGTAGTCACTCAGCCCCTCCTCGCGAACGGCCGTTTCGAACCCGTCGGCGAGCAGTCGGCCCGCACGCTCCATCCTGCCGATGGGGTCGCCATCGGCGTATGCCTTCACCACCGCGCGGAATGCGGCGAGCGAACCCGCCTCGGGCCCGTGGGTGGTGGACAGCAGGAAGACGCGCTCCTTGTCCGTTTGCAACCCACCGAGTTCCATCACCTCTCGCTTACCTGCCAGAGCCGATATGGGGAATCCGTTGCCGATCGCCTTCCCCCAGCACGAGAGGTCAGGACGGACGCCGTAGAGCCCCTGCGCACCGTGCACCGACCAGCGGAACCCGGTGATCATCTCGTCGAGAATGAACAGCGCACCGTGCTGGTCGCACAGTCGCCGAACACCCTGGAGGAAACCGGGTTCGGGTTCAGCTGTTGCGGTCGCGCCCTCCAGGATGACGCAGGCGACGTCGTTGGCGGCCAGCGCGGAAGACAACGAGTCGAGATCGTTGTATCGGAAGCGCACCGTGGTGTCGCTGGACGTCGCGGGGATGCCGTTGTTCATCGGAGTGGTGCCGATGAACCAGTCGTCGGTGGAGAAGAAGGGTTGTTCGCAGGCGGCGACCTTCAGTCGGCCGGTTGCCGCGCGGGCAAGACGAATCGCTGCCGTGGTGACGTCGGAACCGTTCTTGGCGAACTTGACCATGTCCGCACCCTGGACGAGGTTCAGGAAGTCCTCTGCTGCGGCAAGTTCCAGTGTTGTGGGCCGACTGAAGTTGACCCCGTCGGCGATGGCTGAATGCACCGCTTCGACGACAGGACGAAAGCCGTGCCCAAGAGTCACCGAGCGCAGGCCCATCCCGTACTCGATGAACTCGTTGTCGTCGGCGTCCCACACCCGGCAGCCCAGCCCGCGAGTCAGCACTGGTGCCATGAATTCCGGATACTGATCGGATCCACGCGCGTATGTGTGAGCGCCGCCGGGAACGAGGTCGTGCAGCATGGCCTGAAGCTTGTTCGATTGCTCGAACGATCGATTTGCCGGAATCGGCTGCATCCGTGTTCTCCGGTTCGGTGAAATGTTAGCCCATGGATATGACATCCAATGTAGTGCACGTCAGAGCGGTTTGCAGCATGCCGCTGAGCAGGGATGAGTCACTGGGCCCAAAAATGCGCTCGGCGCTGCTGGGAATGCCGGTTACGCCGGCACAAGCTCCACGCCTGCCAGCGCCACGGCGTCGTCGCGTTCCGGCGCGGTGACGACCGCACGGAAGCCGTCGCCGTCCTTCCAGACGCTCGCCCGCAGCGTCTCGCCGGGGAAGACGACGCCCGCGAATCGCGCGCCGTAGCTACCGACGCGCGTGGTGTCGCCGTCGAGCAGCGCGTCGACCATGGCCTTGCACGTCATGCCGTAGGTGCACAGCCCGTGCAGAATGGGCCTGGAAAAGCCTGCGGCGGACGCGAAGTCGGGATCCGAGTGCAGCGGGTTGCGATCCCCGCACATCCGGTAGAGCAGTGCCTGCTGCGGAGACACCGCGATCGACAGTTCGAAGTCGGGCGCGCGCTCCGGCGGCTCTGACGATGTCGACGGCCCGCGCTCGCCGCCGAATCCGCCCTCACCGCGGGCGAAGATCGACCGCTTCTGGGTCCACAGCGGTGCTCCCTCGGGGGTCGTCACGGTTGTCTCCGACCAGATCACCGCGGCCTTGCCCTTGTCCCAGATGTCGGTGAACCTGGTGACCGCACGACCGGTTCCCGATGGTGGGATCGGCGCGGGAACGATCACGGCCTCGCTGGCATGCAACACCTTGCTCAGCTCGATGTCGATCCCTGGGAACTGCACCGTCGGCGGCTCGGTCATGTGGAAGCTCTGCGCGACGTTGCCGAACGTCGGCAGCACCTGTGGGGTGTCGTCGACCAGATAGCGCAGTTCGCGTTTGTCCATCGGGTCCTGACCCGCGCCGAGACCGAGTTGGTAAAGCTGGATATCGCTACTGGTCCAGGAGAACTCGGCCGGTTCGAGCTCCGCGCCGAGCGCCTCGTCGAGATTGATCGGCATCTCAGGCCTTCCCGGCGATGTGCAGCGCCGCGAGGTAACCGAAGGCCATCGCGGGGCCGATCGTGCCGCCGGGCCCCGGGTAGGTGTGGCCCATCACCGGAGCGCTCACGTTGCCCGAGGCGTATAGACCCTCGATCACCGAGCCGTCATCGCGCAGCGCGCGACCGTGCACGTCGGTACGAATGCCGCCCTTGGTGCCGAGGTCGCCGGGCACCAACTTCGCCGCGTAGAACGGCCCATGGCTGACCTCGCCCAGGTTGGGGTTGGGCTTGTTAGTCGGATCACCGTAGTAGCGGTCGTAGGCGCTCTCGCCGCGCGTGAAGTCCTCGTCGACACCCGAGCGCGCGAACCCGTTGAACCGCTCGACCGTCGCGGCGAGCGCTTCGGCGGACAGCCCGGCCTCAGCGTTGCGATCTCATCCAGAGTGTCCGCCTTGACGATGACGCCCGGATTCCATCCACTTCTTCGGAATCCGTTGGCCCGGCTGCAGTCCCGCGAAGATATAGCGGTCGCGATACTGCTGGTCGAAGATGAGCCAGGCCGGGATGTTCTCGCCGGGTCCGGAGCCCTGCCCGTACTCGACCGCCGTACATGTTGTGGCAGGCCTCGACGTAGGGCATCGACTCGTTCATGAATCGCTTGGCGGTCATGTTGACGATGATCGCTCCGGGCGAGTTGCGCTCGGACAGCGCGAATCCACGGCGCCCCCGCCAAGGGGCACAGTCGGGACCCCACCAGGCGTCCTCCATGATGTCCAGTGCGGCCCCGAGCTTTTCGCCTGCCATGATGCCGTCGCCGGTGTTGGCCTTGGCGCCGACCGTCCACTCGGTGCTGATCGGCGCGCGCTGGTACTTCACCCGCATCTGCTCGTTGTGGTCGAAGCCGCCACAGCCGAGGATGACGCCGCGGCGGGCCCTGATCAGTTCGGGCTCAGCGGATTCCGGCCCGGCTTCGTGTCGCGCACGTAGATCGCCGCGCACCACGCCGTCCTCCACGTACAGCTCGGTCAACGCGGTATTGAGCCGCACCGGCACGCCGGCCTTCTGCAGATCCGATGCGCAGTGGCGCGATCAGCGCCCGACCCATGCCGACGAGGTTCTTGCCGGTGGCATTGGCCCACACCGAGCGGATGCCAACCTTGAGGCTGCGCAGCAGCACCGCGCGGGTGGCGCTTGAGCTGGTTCAGCCGCACGTAGTCCTGCTGCATCACCACCATGTTCAGTGGGACCTTGCCGTACGGCGGTTCCAGGCCGGACTCGTCGGCGCCGAGCTTGCGGGCATTGAACGGTTTCGGCTCGACGGAACGGCCGGTGGCCTTCCCGCCCGGGCTCTCCGGGTAGTAGTCGGAGTACCCCGGCACCCAGCACATCTTCAGCGGCGAGTTCTTCAGCACGAACGACAGCATCTCCGGGCCGTGACTCGAGATAGGCGTCGATCTTCTCGGCGGGAACGACGTCGCCGATGATCGAGTACAGGTAGGTCCGGGCCGCTTCGGCGGTGTCCGTGACGCCGTCACGCTTGAGGATCTCGTTGTTCGGGATCCACACTCCACCGCCCGATCGAGCGGTCGATCCACCGTAGTGTGCGGCCTTCTCTACGACTACTGTTGAAAGGCCCTGATGAGCGGCGGTGAGGGCAGCGACCATGCCGGCGGCGCCGCTCCCGACCACGACGACGTCGAACTCCTGTCCTGTCATGTAGAACACGTTATAGAATTGCCCCGCCTGGGGACAACTGCCCCGGTGGGAAGCTACGAGGGGACTTCGCCAAAATGCTCACTGTCGAGGTGCGTGACGAGCTGGCCGCCGACCTGGCGGAGGCCGAACGCAGCCGCGTCCCGATCGCCCCTTTGACCACGGGCAACCCCGAAATCGACGTCGTCGACGCCTACGAGATCCAGCTGATCAACATCCGTCAGCGGGTCGCCGAGGGCGCGCGCGTGATCGGCCACAAAGTGGGCCTTTCGAGCAAGGCGATGCAGGAGATGATGGGCGTCGACGAGCCCGACTACGGGCATCTGCTCGACGAGATGGCTGTCTTCGAAGACCGCCCGGTCGCCTGCGGGCAGGTATCTGTATCCGCGGGTCGAGGTCGAGGTCGGATTCGTGCTTGCCGACGATCTTCCCGGGGAGGGCTGCACCGAGGACGACGTGCTCGCCGCCACCGCCGCGTTCGCGCCTGCCATCGAGCTGATCGACACCCGCATCAGGGACTGGAAGATCAAGCTGTGCGACACGATCGCCGATAACGCCTCCTCGGCGGGATGGGTGTTGGGCGAAGCCCGGGTGTCGCCGAAGGACATCGACATTCAGAGCATCGACGCGACGTTGACCCGCAACGGTGAAGTCGTCGCCAAGGGCCGCAGCGATGCGGTGCTCGGCAATCCGGTGACCGCGGTGGCGTGGCTGGCCCGCAAGGTGGACAGCTTCGGTGTCCGGTTGAAGGCGGGCGACATCGTGTTGCCCGGATCGTGCACCAAGGCGTTCGACGCGAATCCGGGCGACGCCTTCGTCGCCGACTTCGACGGGCTCGGCGCGGTCCACCTGTCGTTCGAGTAGAGGAGTGCATATGGCCGCAGAAGGCGAAATCCGCCGCGATCGTCGGATCCGGCAACATCAGTACCGACCTGCTGTACAAGCTGCTGCGTTCGGAGTGGTTGGAGCCGCGCTGGATGGTCGGCATCGACCCCGAAAGCGAGGGCCTTGCCCGTGCCCGCAAGCTCGGTCTCGAGACCAGCGCCGAGGGTGCGGACTGGCTGTTGGGCCTCGACGAGAAACCGGACCTGTTGTTCGAGGCCACCAGCGCCTACGTGCACCGCGACGCCGCGCCCAAATACGCGGAAGCCGGAATCAGGGCGATCGACCTGACGCCTGCAGCGGTCGGGCCAGGCGTGATTCCGCCTGCCAACCTGCGAGCGCACCTCGACGCACCGAACGTCAACATGGTCACCTGCGGCGGCCAGGCCACCATCCCGATGGTGTACGCGGTGTCGCGCGTCGTCGACGTGCCCTACGCCGAGATCGTGGCGTCGGTGTCGTCGGCGTCGGCGGGCCCGGGTACGCGTGCGAACATCGACGAGTTCACCAAGACCACCAGCGCGGGCGTCGAGACCATCGGCGGTGCGAAGCGGGGCAAGGCGATCATCATCCTGAACCCGGCGGATCCGCCGATGATCATGCGCGACACCATCTTCTGCGCGATTCCCGAAGACGCCGACCACGACGCCATCACCCAGTCCATCAAGGACGTGGTGGCCGAGGTGCAGACCTATGTGCCCGGGTACCGGCTGCTCAACGAGCCGCAGTTCGACGAGCCAACGGTGTACAACGGCGGCAACCACGTCGTCACCACATTCATCGAAGTGGAGGGTGCGGGCGACTATCTGCCGCCCTACGCTGGAAACCTGGACATCATGACCGCGGCAGCGACCAAGGTCGGCGAGGAGATCGCCAAAGAGAGTCTCTGTCCGCGACGGCCGGAGGAGGCCAAGCATGAGTATCTGACGACATCTACTTCGACCCCATGTGGGACATCCGGATGACGGATACCTCGCTGCGCGACGGCAGCCACCACAAACGTCACCAGTTCACCAAGGACGAAGTGCAGGCGATCGTCGCGGCGCTGGACACCGCGGGCGTTCCGGTCATCGAGGTCACGCACGGCGACGGCCTCGGCGGGTCGAGCTTCAACTACGGCTTCTCCAAGACGCCCGAGCAGGAGCTCATCAAGCTCGCGGCAGAGACCGCCAAGGAATCCAAGATCGCGTTCCTGATGCTGCCGGGCGTCGGCACCAAGGAGGACATCAAGACCGCGCAGAACAACGGTGGCTCCATCTGCCGGATCGCCACCCACTGCACCGAGGCCGACGTCTCGATCCAGCACTTCGGGCTGGCCCGCGAACTGGGCCTGGAAACCGTCGGGTTCCTGATGATGAGCCACACCATCGCGCCCGGAGAAACTCGCCGCCCAGGCCCGCATCATGGCCGATGCCGGCTGCCAGTGCGTCTACGTCGTCGACTCCGCGGGCGCCTTGGTGCTCGAGGGCGTCGCCGACCGCGTCGCCGCCCTTGTCGCCGAGCTCGGTGACGATGCACAGGTCGGCTTCCACGGTCACGAGAATCTCGGCCTCGGCGTCGCCAACAGCATCGAGGCCGTGCGCGCAGGAGCCAAGCAGATCGACGGGTCATGCCGCCGGTTCGGTGCGGGTGCGGGCAATGCGCCCGTCGAGGCGCTCATCGGCGTGTTCGACAAGATCGGCGTCAAGACCGGCATCGACTTCTTCGACATCGCCGACGCCGCAGAAGAGGTCGTGGCCCCCGCGATGCCGCAGGAATGCCTACTCGATCGCAACGCCCTGATCATGGGTTATTCGGGGGTGTACTCCAGCTTCCTCAAGCACGCCATCCGGCAGTCCGAGCGCTACGGCGTACCCGCCCACCAGCTGCTGCACCGGGCCGGTCAGCGCAAGCTCATCGGCGGCCAGGAGGACCAACTCATCGATATCGCGCTGGAGATCAAGCGCGAGCAGGACAGCGGCGAGGCCGTCGCCCGCTAGCTAACCGCATGCCGCTGTGGCTTGTCGGGCCACCCTTGGCAAAATCCCACCTTGCGCGGAATTCATCCTCGCCGGCGGCACGGGATCCCGGCTACACCCCATCACCATGGGGACCAGCAAGCAGTTGCTGCCCGTGTACGACAAGCCGATGGTCTATTACCCGTTGACGACCTTGATGCTCGCAGGCATCCGGGATGTACTGGTGATCACGACACCCGAGGACGTCGGGGCCTTCGTCAGGTTGCTCGGCGATGGTCACCAGTTCGGCATCTCGATCACCTACGCCGTTCAACCTTCGCCCGACGGACTTGCCCAGGCCTTCGTGATCGGCAGAGACCACATCGGGACCAGACTCGGCGGCACTTGCCTTGGGCGACAACATCTTCTACGGACCGGGTCTCGGCTCACAACTCGGTCGGTTCAGCGACGTCGATGGCGGAACCATTTTCGCCTACCGGGTCGCCGAACCCCGCGGCCTACGGCGTCGTCGAGTTCGACGACCAGTTCCGGGCGGTGTCCCTCGAGGAGAAGCCGAAGTCCCCGCGCTCGCCATACGCGATTCCAGGTCTGTACTTCTACGACAACGACGTCATCGAGATCGCCGCGGGTCTGCAGCGCTCGGACCGCGGCGAGTACGAGATCACCGACGTCAACCGCGCATACCTCGAGCAGGGCAGATTGGCGGTCGAGGTACTCCCGCGCGGCACCGCATGGCTCGATACCGGCACCTTCGATTCACTGCTCGACGCAGGCAATTACGTCCGCACCATCGAGGAGCGCCAAGGGCTGAAGATCGGCGTGCCCGAGGAGGTCGCGTGGCGACTCGGCTACATCTCCGACGACGAGTTGAGGGAGCGTGCCGAACTCCTCGTGAAGTCCGGCTACGGGAGTTACCTGCTGTCTCTGCTCGACGACGGCGAGATACCCGCCCCGTAGGGCCGCTAAGTAACTTTTTTCGGCTGCCGATTATCGGCCGCTGCCCAGGCATGACGGCCGACGGGGGCGGGTCGATGTGCGATCGGAGCCGTTTAGCGATGTTTGTTATCGGATAGGCCCTTCGGTGCGACCAACAATCGCAGACCGATAGGAGTGTTTTCTGATGAAGATGTCCGCAACGACCGTTCGACGCGGCCTGTCCGGCATATTCGCAGGCGGCCTGCTTGGGGGCGTCGCTTCAGCGGCGATGATCCTTCCGGCCGCGAATGCCGAACCCGTCACACCGACGACGCCTGATACGTGCACGTTCAGTAGTGCCGCCAACACGTCGAGCACGGTGTCGGCGAAGATGAGCACGTACCTTGCGGCTCATCCCGAGGCCAACGAGGACCTGACGGAGATCGCGAAGCAGCCGACCGACGAGGCGCAGATCGCCTACCGCGCGTACTTCGCGGATAACCCGCAGGTCGAGTCGGAGCTGAAGGCCATCAACCAGCCTGCGGCCGACTTGGTCAGCCAGTGCGGCATCGTGGTCCGGCCTACGCCGGTCTCCGAGGCCCTGCAGGGCGTTTAACCGTTAGACACCGCTCATCGCGCCGGCACTCTCCGCCGGCGCGATGAGTGTTTACTCAGGCCACTACGCCTGCAACATTGGTAACACCTACGCGTCGCCGACGAACACACTGTCAGTGGCCTGAACAAAGGAGCTTTTCTGATGACCCCGACAACAGTGCGAACTCGGCGAACCGTATTCGGAGTGCTTGCGGCGGGCGCGGCCTGCGCGGCGCTCGCCATCCCCGCGGCCAATGCAGACCCCGACGACACACCTGATCCCGCGCCTGCGGCGGCGACCGACGACTGCAATGCCGCCACCCTTGCGTCCACCGTCAGCTCGGTGACCTCAGAGCTGTCCACCTACTTCGCGGCGCACCCCGACGCCAACCAGGCGCTGATCGACGCCACCCGGCAGCCTGCCTTCATCGCCGTCGGGCAGTTCGAGGCCTACACCGACGCCCACCCGGATCAGGCGGATGCCATCCGCGCGATTCAGGCGCCGCTCGGCGCCTTCAAGGATCGGTGCGGCATGCAGGTCTCGCCCACCGACGCCCTCACCGTTCTCGCGGACCTCTAAGTCGCTGCGCCGTTCGCGGTCGTCACCCCCGCCGGGCACGATGGGGTGATGGCAACGCGACCTCAGGCGCAGGCGATCCTCGAACGACTGGCGGGTCACCGGCGCCGCGCTGCGTGACGACCAGTGGACGGCCATCGAGGCCCTTGTGGTGCAGCGGCGGCGCGCACTGGTGGTGCAGCGCACCGGCTGGGGCAAGTCGGCGGTGTATTTCATCGCGGCGAAGCTTTGCGCGCCGACGGACACGGTGTCACCGTCATCGTTTCGCCGCTGCTGGCGCTGATGCGCAACCAGGTCGCCGCGGCCGAGCGAGCCGGGGTTCATGCCGCCACCATCAACTCGAGCAACGTCGCCGACTGGGACGACATCCATCAGCGTGTGCAGCGCGGCGAACTCGACGTACTCCTGGTCAGCCCAGAACGGTTGAACAACCCCGACTTTCGCGATCAGGTGCTTCCCGCCCTTGCCCGCGACGCCGGCCTCGTCGTCGTCGACGAAGCGCACTGCGTATCGGACTGGGGCCACGACTTCCGCCCCGACTACCGCCGCATCCGCACTCTGCTGGCCGACCTCGGCGCCGACGTGCCCGTGCTGGCCACCACGGCCACCGCCAACGATCGCGTGGTCGCCGACGTCGCCGCTCAGTTGGGCGTCGGAGGGTACGGACACGCTGGTGATGCGCGGCGGGCTTGACCGGGAGTCGTTGCGGCTCGCGGTGGTGTCGGCGGGCAATCCGGCACAGCGCGCTGCGTGGCTGGCCGCCCACCTCGAGGCGCTGCCCGGCTCGGGGATCGTCTACACGCTGACCGTTGCGCAGGCCCGCGATGTGGCGGCGCTGCTGCGTGAGCGGGGCTTCGAGGTGGCCGCCTACACCGGGTCCACCGAAGCCGCCGAACGCGAACAGCTCGAAGCCGATCTGCTGGCCAACCGCGTCAAGGCGTTGATCGCCACCTCGGCGCTCGGCATGGGGTTCGACAAGCCGGACCTCGGTTTCGTGGTGCATCTGGGTGCCCCGTCCTCGCCGATCGCCTATTACCAACAGGTCGGTCGCGCAGGCCGGTCCACCGAGAGCGCCGAGGTGATCCTGCTGCCCGGCCGCGAGGATCAAGAGGTGTGGCGGTACTTCTCGTCTGTCGCGTTCCCGTCAGAAACCATGGTGCGCAACGTGATCGGCGCCCTGGATCTGGAGCGGCCGCAATCTACGCCTGCGCTCGAGACGCTGGTCGACCTCGGCCGGTCGCGCCTGGAGATGGTGCTCAAGGTGCTCGACGTCGACGGTGCGGTGAGGCGTGTCAAGGGCGGCTGGGTCGCCACCGGCGAGGCGTGGGAGTACGACGAACCCCGCTACCGCACGCTGGACGAGGCCCGCCGCCGCGAGCAGCAGGCCATGCTCGACTATCAGGCCACCGATCAATGCCGGATGTCGTTTCTGCGCGTTCAGCTCGATGACCCCTCCCTCGGTGTCGACGAGAGGTGCGGCCGGTGCGACAACTGCACCGGTGCCCGGTTCGGTGGAGACGTCGACGCGGCCGAGGCCGAGCAGACCAGGGTGAGGCTCATGCGGCCGGGGGTGGAACTCGCACCACGCAAACAATGGCCATCCGGGCTGGCCAAACTCGGGGTGGACCTCAGCGGGCGGATCACCGACGGTGCGGCACCGGGTCGCGTCATCGGTCGGCTGACCGATCTGGGCTGGGGTTCGCGGTTACGCGCGCTGCTCACGGGGCCGGACGCCGGGGATGCCGAGGTGCCCGCCGATGTGGTGGACGCCGCCATCAAGGTACTCGCGGCATGGGACTGGGCGGTGCGGCCGACAGCGGTGCTTGGGCTGGACTCCGAACGACATCCGCTGCTGATCTCGTCACTGACCAGAAGATTGGCCGAACTCGGCAAGCTGACCGATCTGGGCACGCTGCGTTACGCGCCGCAGCGGCGGCCGGTCACGGCAGCCAACTCGGCGTATCGAGTTGCGGCGCTGAGCGGTTCGTGGTCGCCGCCGGATGCGGACGCCATCCGGGCGGCGGCGGACCGGTGCTGCTTGTCGACGATCTTGCCGATACCGGGTGGACGCTGACGATGGCTGCTCGCGTGGTGCGCGCAGCGGGTGCATCCGAGGTGTTGCCGTTCGCGCTGGCAAGCACCTCCTAGATGGCGTCACGACGCAGTGGCGCGGTGCCGCCAAGCTGTTCGGTGACTGCGTCGGCTGTGGCCACCAGAGCCTTGGCGCGTTCACGGATCTCGTTGTCCGTCAACGCCTTACCGATGTGCATCGAGGCGACCATGACCTGGCGGCGGTAATGGTCGTACACGGGCGCGGATATCACGCTGATATCGAATCGAGTCGAGCGCCCTTTTCCGCCTCGTTCGTTCTCGTCGCGCAGGTGAACCCGCTCTCCGATGTCGGAGACCAACTCGCCCAGCAGCGCGCGCAGTTCGTCGGGCAGGGTGCTCGACATCCCCGCCATCATCGAGTAGAGGCGACGGCCGCCTGGTGTCAGCCGTTCGACGAGATAGCCGTCGGCGCGGCATCTTTCGATGACCCGTTGCAGCCGGGCAGGCTCGGTTCGCGAGGGGTGTAGGGGCACGGTGGGCTCCTTGGCCAACCAGTCGCGTACGGCCTCGTCGTCCCACAGCACGAACATCAGCCCGACCGGCGGCGCGAACGGATAGCTCTGGCCTACCTCGACCCCGGGTTTGGCGCCCGCGGGTGACACCAGGTCGAGCAGCGTGATCCTGTCGTCGATCACGGCGGACAGACCCGCGGTGACGCCGAACCTCGCCGACAGCCGGCGAAGTTCTTCGCGGGCGGCCGGGCTGATCCGCATGGATTCCTGGGCTCGGTGGCCCAGCGTGATCAGCGACGGTCCGAGGCGGTAGGTCTTGTCGGCGCCGTCGCGCACCAGATAGCCGGCGTCGGCCAGCGCGGTGACGATGCCGAGGCACGTCGGCTTGCTCAGGCCGAGGCGGCGGGCCAACTCGGAGACACCGAAGCGTTCGTCGGGGTGGTCGGCCAGGAAATCCAGGATCGCCACCACGCGTTCGGTGGGTGGGGAAGCACGGCCTGCGGTATCGGAAGGCACCCGCGCAGACTACACAATCGTTCCATATTTGGAACGCATCGGTCGATATATTGACTCTCATTAGAACGCGTTCTAGTTTCGATGCGTGTACACCCAGCCACTGACCGAGGCGATCGCCGAGGCGGAGCGATTGGTCGCCGCCGCCGAATTCATCGAATCCGAAGCCGATCTGCTCGAGGGCCTGCAGTATCTGGCCGGATGCATCGCCGGCTGCACGCACTTGGCCTTCGACTACGACCGCGACCATCCGCTGATGCAGTCCGGCACCGGCCCGTTCACCAAGATGGGTCTGGACAACCCCGATGCGATGTACTTCGGCACCCGCGTGCAGCCCGGCCACGAGTACGTCGTCACCGGCAAGCGGGGGACCACCACGGACCTGTGCTTTCAAATGCTCGGCGGCGAGTACACCGACGACAACGTGCCGGAGAGTCAGGCGGCGTTCGACGACCGCGAACTCGAGATCGACTCGGACGGCAACTACGAGTGGCGAGTCACTCCGAAGACCACATCGCAATTGGTCGTGCGCGAGGTGTACAACGACTGGTCCGCGCAGCGGGGGTTCATCAGCATCGCAAGGACCGACACCGCGGGCACCGCGCCACCGCCCCTGACCCGTGCGCAGATCGAAAAGCGTTACGCGGTAGCGGGAAAGCAACTCGTCCAGCGGGTGAAGACCTGGCTGCAGTTTCCGCAGTGGTTCTACAACACGCTGCCGGTGAACACGATGGTGGCGCCGCGACTCACCCCCGGCGGGCTTGCGACGCAGTATTCGTCGGTCGGTCATTTCGACCTGACGCCCGAGCAGGCGCTGGTCATCACGTTGCCGGTCACCGATGCGCCGTATCTCGGCTTCCAACTCGGCAGCCTCTGGTACATCTCGCTGGACTACATCAACCATCAGACGTCGCTGAACGGCACTCAGGCGCAGGCAGATCCGGACGGCAAGATCCGGTATGTGGTGTCCGACGCCAACCCTGGCGTGACGAACTGGGTCGAGACGCTCGGTCACCGCAAGGGGTATCTGCAGTTCCGCTGGCAGCGACTGGCGCGTGAGCTCACCGAGGCCGACGGCCCCTCCGTCGAACTGCTCGACGTCGACAAGGTCGCCGACGCGCTGCCGTTCTACGAGTCGAACAAGATTTCCGAAGAGGCGTGGCGCGAGCGGATCGCGCTTCGTCAGAAGCAAATTGGGGACAGGATGGTTGCGTAGATGGCTACAGGACTTTTGGCGGACCGAGTCGTCGTCATCAGCGGTGTCGGTCCCGCTCTTGGCACGACGCTGGCGAGGCGATGCGCGGAGGCGGGTGCTGATCTGGTGCTTGCGGCCAGAACCGTCGAACGGCTCGAGGATGTCGCCAAGCAGATCACCGACATCGGGCGCCGCGCGGTCACGGTGGGCACCGACATCACCGACGACGCGCAGGTGACCAATCTCGTCGATGAGACGCTCAAGGCGTACGGCAAGGTGGACGTGCTCATCAACAACGCGTTTCGGGTGCCGTCGATGAGGCCGTTGGCCAACACCTCCTTCGACCACATGCGCGATGCGATCGAGCTGACCGCATTCGGTGCACTGCGGATGATCCAGGGCTTCACCCCGGCGCTCGCGGAGGCCAATGGTTCGATCGTCAACGTCAACTCGATGGTCGTGCGCCACTCGCAGGCCAAGTACGGCGCGTACAAGATGGCGAAGTCGGCCCTGCTGGCCATGTCCCAGTCGCTGGCCACTGAGCTCGGCGAACAAGGAATTCGGGTGAACTCCGTTCTGCCCGGCTATATCTGGGGCGGCACGCTGAAGGGCTACTTCGAGCACCAGGCAGGCAAGTACGGCACCACCGTCGACGACATCTACCAGGCGGCCGCGGTCAACAGCGACCTCAAGCGGCTGCCGACCGAGGACGAAGTGGCCTCTGCGATCCTCTTCATGGCCAGCGATCTGTCCAGCGGCATCACCGGTCAGGCACTCGACGTGAACTGCGGGGAGTACAAGGCCTGATGTCTTCCGCAAGGACGGACCCCGGGACCGTCGAGGACCTGCACGCCTCGGCGACCAAGGCTTGTGGCCTCGACGACTTCGGTTCGGACGACGACGACTATCGCGAGGCGCTCGGCGTGCTGCTCGATTCGTATCGGCGCGACGCGGACCTCACGGAGATCGGTAGCAAGATGAACCGCTTCTTCGTGCGCAATGCGCTGGTAGCGCGGTTGATGTCGGAAGCGGCGTGGAAGCAGTACCCGCAGCATGCCGATGTGGCCATCGAGCGGCCGATCTTCGTCACCGGTCTGCCGCGCACCGGAACCACGGTGCTGCACCGGCTGATGACTGCCGACCCGCGACACCAGGGTCTCGAGCTGTGGCTGGCTGAGTTCCCGCAACCTCGCCCGCCGCGCGAAACCTGGTCGGAGAACCCGGTTTTCCGTGAGCTCGATGCTCGGTTCACCCAGGCGCACAACGAGAATCCCGATTACACCGGGCTACATTTCATGACCGCCGACGAGGTGGAGGAATGCTGGCAGCTGCTGCGGCAGTCGCTGCACTCGGTGTCCTATGAGACGCTCGCGCACCTGCCGACCTACTCGCAGTGGCTGGCGGGGCGGGACTGGATCAAGCCGTACGAGCGACACCGCAAGAACCTTCAGCTGATCGGCCTCGACGAGCCCGAGAAGCGCTGGGTGCTGAAGAACCCCAGCCACCTGTTCGCGCTCAACGCATTGATGGCGGCCTATCCGGATGCGCTTGTCGTGCAGTGCCACCGGCCGGTTGAGACCATCATGGCGTCGATGTGCTCGCTGGCCCAGCACACCACGGAAGGCTGGTCGAACAGCTTCACCGGAGACTTGATCGGGCAGGACGCGATGGAGACATGGGCACGTGGGCTGGAGTTGTTCACCACCGAACGGGCCAGACATGATCCGGCTCAGTTCTACGACATGGACTACTTCGCGTTGATCAAGGATCCGATCGGCACCGTCGAGGGCATCTACCGCCACTTCGGAATCGAGTTGACCGACGAAGCGCGCGCTGCCATGGAGGCGAGCGACGAAGAGAGCAAGCAGGGTCCGCGCGCGCCGAAGCACACCTACTCGCTCGAGGACTACGGGCTGACGGCAGACGCCGTCAAGGAGCGCTTCAAGGGCCTCTGACGCGGCTGCGCCGTCCCGAGGGCTGTTATCCACGTCTCATGTGCGTTAGGCTCGGCTGCGAATCATAAACAGGGATAGCATCCCTAAAATCGGGACAACGGGTGACCGCATGACCGACAAAGACATCAATGATGACGTGACTCCGGGTGACACGCGTGCCGACCAACCACCGGCAGATCAGCAGACTGTGCGGCGAGCCGCATGGGCGGGACTGATCGGGACGGCTCTCGAGCAGTACGACTTCGTGATCTATGGCACGGCCGCCGCGCTGGTGTTCAACGACCTCTTCTTCCCCGACGTGTCTCCTGCCGTCGGATTCATCGCCTCCTTCAGCACGTATGCGGTGGGCTTCGCCGCGCGGCCGGTGGGTGGTCTGATCTTCTCCCACTTCGGCGATCGGCTTGGACGCAAATGGGTGCTGGTGGCAACGCTGTTCCTGATGGGCATCTCCACCTTCGCGATCGGCCTCCTGCCCACCTATGGCCAGGTGGGGCTGCTGGCGCCGATCCTGCTCGTGGTGCTGCGCATCCTCCAGGGCCTCGGGGCGGGTGCCGAACAGGCGGGCGGCATCGTCCTTCTCGCCGAGACCGCGGCGAAGGGCAGACGGGGCCGCCTCTCATCACTGGTGTTCGTCGGTGCCGCCGCAGGCACGGCCCTCGGGGCAGTGATCTGGATTCTGGTCCAGTTGTGGCCAGAAGAGGACGTGATGAGCTGGGGCTGGCGAATCGTGTTCTTCTCATCTGTGGTCGTGACCATCGCGGCCTTCGTCATCCGGCGCCGGATGTCCGAGTCGCCGGTGTTCAAAGCGCTCAAGACGGAAGGTGTGATCGAGCGCCAACGCGCGCCGATCTCCGACGTCCTCAAGCACGGACAGGCTCGGCGTTGCCCGGGTGTTCTTCATGAACCTCGGCGCCAACGCCCACTCCTACGTCTTCCAGGTCTTCCTCGGCAGCTACCTGATCAGCCAGCTCGATGTCGACAAGGAGTTCATTCCCAAGGTGCTGCTCGTCGGCGCACTGTTCGCCTGTGTTTCGGCCTACGTCTTCGGCACGCTGTCAGACCGGTTCGGACGACGCCGGATGTACCTCATCGCAACCGGATTCCTGCTGATCTTCCCCGTGCCTGCGTTCCTGCTTCTCGAAACGCGGAACCTGCTGTTGATCGGGCTGGTGATCGTCCTCGGGTTCGTCTTCGCCGGGTACGGCACGGTAGGTGTGCAGGCCGCATACTTCCCCGAGTTGTTCGGAGCGCGCTACCGCTACGCGGGCGTCGCGATCGGTCGTGAGTTCTCGTCGGTGTTCGGCGGGGGTATCGCGCCGTTGATCTGCTCGTCGCTGGTCACATGGGCGACCGGATCCTGGTGGCCCGTCGCTGTTTACATGACCGCGATCATGGCGATCACCGTGGTTGCCACCATCATGGCGCCGGAGACCCTCGACCGGGATCTGCTCACCGAGCAAGACGCGGCATAGTGACCATGTTCGACCTGACCGGGTTGACCGCCGCCGTCACCGGCGCCTCGCGCGGGATCGGCGGGGCCGTCGCAGCGGGCCTGCTGCGCGCAGGCGCGGATGTCGTCACCCTGCAGCGCGGAAACCCCGCGCCGGAACTCGCCGATGTCGCCGAGGCGCACGGCAGGCGGCTAACCCATCACAGCGTCGACCTGGCGTCGCCGGAGTCGATTTCGGATGCCGTCGAGCAGGTGCTCGAGCGCCAGTCCGTCGACATACTCGTCAACAACGCCGGAGCGCAGATCCGGGGCGACTCAGTCGATTTCGCGATGTCCGATCTCGATATGTTGCTCGACGTGAATGTGCGAGCGGTTTTCCAGCTCTGTCAGGGATTCGGTGCGCCGATGCTGGACCGCGGTCGGGGCAAGGTCATCAACCTTGCTTCCCTGCTGAGCTTCCAAGGTGGTGTTCAGGTCGCGGGTTACGCGGCGTCCAAAGGCGCGGTGGCCCAGCTGACCAAGGCGTTGTGCAACGAGTGGGCGTCTTACGGCGTGAATGTGAACGCGATTGCGCCCGGGTATCTGGAAACGGAGATGACGGAGGCGTTGTTCGTCGATCCTGTTCGCAACGAGCAGATCTCGGTGCGTATCCCGGCGGGCCGATGGGGAAGGCCGGACGACATCGTCGGCCCCGTCGTGTTTCTGGCGTCGAGCGCCGCCGATTACGTGCACGGCGTCGTCATGCCCGTGGACGGCGGATGGATGGCTCGATGAACAGAGCCGACCCGTCGACACTGTTCGCGGACAACCCGGTGATCGCGGTGCTGCGCGCGGGGCACGCACGCGAGTATCCGCCGGTGATCGGTGCGCTCGTCGCAGGCGGGGTGCGACTGATCGAGCTGACGCTGAGCACCGAGGCGGTATTCGACGAACTCGGTAGTCTCCGTGCCGAATTCGGCAGTGACGCATCGATCGGCATCGGCACCGTCACCACCCGCGAGCAAGCACAGTCATCGCTCGACGGTGGTGCCGAGTTCGTCGTGACCCCGACCGCAGAACCCGACGTGATCAAGGTGGCGGTTGACGCTGGTGTGCCGGTGTTTCCCGGTGGCCTGACCCCGACGGAGCTGTACCGCAGCTGGTCCTCCGGTGCGTCGGCGGTGAAGTTGTTCCCCGCGTCGTCGGTCGGTCCTGGCTACATAGGCCAACTGCTCGGCCCATTCCCGGATCTGAAAGTCATACCGAGCGGCGGCGTCGGCATCGAGGATGCGGCGGAGTGGATCGATGCCGGAGCGGTTGCCGTCAGCCTCGGCGGCCCGCTCGTCGGTGACGCATTCGCAGGCGGCGACATCGCGGCGCTGACTGGACGGGCACGCAGGCTGACGACGATCGTGCGCGACGCGGTCGATCGAAAGGCGCTGGGATGACTGATAATTCGTGGGCAGATGTCGTCACGCTCGGTGAGACGATGGCGCTCATCCAGTCGAGGGGCCCTGGGCCTCTGCAGCACGCGCACGGCCTGAATCTCGCGATGGGTGGGTCGGAGTCCAACTTCGCCATCGCGCTGCGGCGCCTCGGAACGCCCGTCACCTGGGTCGGCCGAGTCGGAGCCGACAGTCTTGGCGACTACATCCGGCGTGAGCTCGCCGCCGAACACATCGATGCCGAGGTCGTGGCCGATCCCGGTGCGCCGACCGGCCTGATGATCAAGGAGCGGCGCACGGCGATAACCCAGAAGGTCTGGTACTACCGCACGTCGAGCGCGGGGTCACGGCTTTGCCCGGACGACCTGCCGGTGGAGAAGATCCGGAATGCGCGTCTGCTGCACATCACCGGTATCACGCCTGCGCTGTCCGGATCCGCGGCGGAGGCGATCGATCGTGCGATCGAAATCGCCAAGGACGCAGACACGATCGTGTCATTCGACGTGAACTACCGGTCGGCGCTCTGGGCCCCTGAGGTCGCAGCACAGGTGTTCCGCACGATGGCCGGTGCCGCCGATGTCGTATTCGCCGGCGACGACGAGGCCGCGCTGTTCGTCGGGCCTGCCGACGACCCGCTCGAGCTCGCAGGCAGGATCGAAGCCCTTGGCCCCGCGCAGGTGATCATCAAACTCGGCGAACGCGGATGTGTGGCGATCATCGATGGCACCGCCCACCGCACGGATGCCTTCGGAGTCGATGTGCTCGATACAGTCGGAGCCGGCGATGGGTTTGTGGCGGGCTACGTGTCCGAGCTGCTGGCAGGGGTTCCCCCCGACGGCCGCCTCGATACCGCGGTGCGTGTTGGCGCTTTCGCGTGCCTGGTGCCTGGCGACTGGGAAGGTATGCCCCGCCGCGACGAGCTGAAAATGCTCGACTCGCGCGAGCCGGTCACGCGATAGGCAACAGCGGGGAAAGCGCAGGCGCGATACGCCGCAGGTACTCGACCACCTCGGAATACCGCCGTGCAGGTAGGTGCACGCTCGGCGCTGAGACCGATATCGCTGCGACGACACGGTTTTCGCGGTCGGGAACGCCGATCGCCACGCAGGTGACCCCGAGCTCATTCTCCTGATTCTCGACCGCGAAGCCTCGCTTCCGCGTACGAGCCAGCCCAGCCAGGAAATCTCCCACCGAACGTGCGGAGTTGGGTGTCGGCACCGCCTCGGGGTCGAACCGGCGGGCGGCTTCGTCATCCGACAGCGTCGACAACAGCACCTTGCCCATCGCGGTGTTCTGCGCACGTAACCGGATGCCGGGCCGCGACATCATCTCTATCCCGCGGCTGCCGCGTGCCTTGGCGAGGTAGAGGATATCCGTGTCGATCAGAACGCCGAGATGGGTCGCGTCGTGCGTCAGCGCGGAAACCTCGTCAAGCGCAAGCTGAATCTCGCGGGAGACATCGATGCTCGCCTGAGCCTGGCTGCCGAGCTGAAGCAGCTTGATTCCCAGGCGATAGCGGTGTTCGACGTCAACGGCGAGAAAGCCGGAGTTGACGAGCGACGTCAGCATGCGGTGGGTCGAGGAGCGGGAGAGTCCCGCCGCCCGCGCGATGTCGTCCAGCCGCGTGACGTTGTTGGCCACGTGGTCGAGCAGGCCGAGGCCACGTTCCAGCGTCTTCGCGCCGGACACAGTGTCGGGCATACGGCGATTATCCCCGAAATTGGAGCCGTGTTCCGGATATCGGGATGACTCAGCCGTCGCCGGGCGACGGGGCGCTGGACATTTCCTCCAGAACGCCTTCGGCAACCGCGTGTTTGATGCTGTCGGCCAGCTTCGGGCACGACCTGGCGCGGGCGGGCTCGCCGCCGGACTCACGCACCTCGGTGAAGAACGCGCAGCGCCGTGTCGCCTCGGAACTCCACTGCACCGACGTGTGGGCGGGCCCGAGCTTCTTGACACAGACCGATACATGGCAGAACCGGCAGTCGACGGACACCAGCCCTGCGTTCAGGTAGCGATCGCGATCGCGCTGGGTGGCTTCGCGCACGGCGGCCGCCCGGTCCGGGTCGGATGCGAAATCGGGTGCCTTGGACCATGATCCGCCACCCGTGCCATTGGCATGGGCGTGGTCATCGTCGTCGTGCGCGCCGTGCAGCGCCAGCATCGACCGGGCCAGATCGTCGACATCCGGCGTCTGCTGCCTGTCCCGCGGGCTCATGATGACGGCTGTTCGGCCTTTTCTTTGTCTTCGGCCTGAGCCTTGTCTTCGGCCTGCACCTTGAGGTTCTCTTCCACCTCGACGTTCCACTTCTCGTTCGCGGCGGTCGTGTCGACCTCGATCTCGAAGCGGTCGGTCATATCGGGTGACACGTCAGCGACGTCGACGTAGAACTGCTGATACCAACGTCGCATCTGATAGACCGCGCCGTCCTCTTCGACCAGCAGCGGATTGTCGATGCGGGTCTTGTGCTTCCAGATCTCGACGTCCTGCAGGAAACCCTTGCTGACCCCGTCGGTGAACGTCGTCGCCAACTTCTCGGTCGTCTTCTCATCCAGGCCCTTGGGCTTCTCGACGATGACGCCCCACTGCAGCATGAACGAGTCCTGGCTGACCGGGTAGTGGCAGTTGATCAGGATCGACTCGGCCTTGAAGCCGCCGTAGTTGTTGTGCAGCCAGTTGATCATGAACGACGGCCCGAAGTAGGACGCCTCGGAGTCGAGGTGCGCCTCGCCGTAGGAGGTGCCGAGATCGTTCACGTCGGGCCTGACCGACGTTGTGCAGGTACTGCGACGCGATATGGCCCTCGAAGACGTTCTTGAAGTACGTCGGCAGCCCGAAGTGGATGTAGAAGAAGTGCGCCATGTCGGTGACGTTGTCGATGATCTCGCGGCAGTTGGCGCCCTCGATGAGGATCGAGTTCCACTTCCAGTCGGTCCACTCGTCGCTGGCGAATTCCGCGATGTCGGGAATCCGCACCTCTTCCGGCGGCGGGTTGCCCTCGTGGTCGTGCCAGACGAACAGCAGCCCGCCGCGGACGTCGGTGGTCCATGCGCGGGTGCGGGCCAGCCGGGGCGTGCGCTTGGCGTAGGGCACCAGCTTGCACTTGCCGTCGCCGCCCCAGCGCCAGTCGTGGAACGGGCAGGCCACCTCGTCGCCCTTGATGGTGCCCTGCGACAGGTTTCCGCCCATGTGGCGGCAGTAGCCGTCGAGAACCTTGAGCTCGCCCTGCGAATCGGCGAATACCACCAGCATGGTGCCGAAGATCTCGACCCCGTGTGGCTTGCCGTCCAGGTAGTCCTTGACCGGGCCGAGGCAGTGCCAACCGCGTGCGAATCTGTCCGGCAGCGCGCCGGTGTCGATTTCGCGAATGCCGCTGTGGGCTGTATCAGTCGTCACTTCGCGCCTCCTGTCCTTGCTCTCTAACTAGAACACGTTACAGTTTTTCCCTGTCGGCGCGCAAGGTAAACGCGATCTACCTGCGGTATATCTAGACAATGCCGCTGTTCACGTTCGAGGGTCGCTCCCCAACGGTCGATCCGGGTGCTTTCATCGCGCCGACGGCCACGCTGGTCGGCGACGTCCATGTCGAGGCAGGCGCGTCGGTGTGGTTCAACGCGGTGCTGCGTGCCGACTTCGCCCCCATCATCGTTCGGGAGGGCGCCAACGTACAGGACTGCTGCATACTGCACGCTCCGCCTGGCATTCCGGTCGATATCGGACCGGGAGCCACGGTCGCTCACGGCTGCGTGATCCACGGCGCGCACATCGGCGCGGAGGCCGTGATCGCGAACCACTCGACGGTCCTCGACGGCGCGGTCATCGGCTCACGCAGCCTGATCGCGGCGCATTCGCTGGTGGTCGGCGGAACGAAGATCCCCGACGAAGTCGTCGCCGCAGGCGCACCGGCCAAGATCAGGGGACCGGTCGCGGGCACAGGAGCGCAGATGTGGGTGGAGACCAACCCCGGCGCCTACCAGGACCTGGCGCGCCGTTACGCGAGCGGGCTACGCGAGATCACCGAACCCGGTCAGCCCTAGATATCAGTCGGTCAACTTGGTCAGCAGAAGGAAGGCGCTGGCCAGTCCTCCCACCATCGCCGCACACGCTGTGGGCACAAGGACGAAGTCCGCCCAGTCGAGCCCGCACAGCATCAGCACGCCCGTCAGGGCGACACCGACCGCGGTCAGGGTGGACGGGTTCACGGTTTGGAGGGTGCGGGCAATCGGACTGCGCGAACTACTCTGTCCTGCACGCCGATCGAGAACGATCAACACGATGCCGACAGTCACGGCGAGCACCAACAACTCGGCTCCAAGCAGCCAATCCGGTTGCAGGGGAATCGAAAGAAGCAAAGCGACCAGCAGAAGAGTCGCAAAGACCACCAGCGTCTGAGCCGCCCTGCTACGAAGGTCGGCCGAGCCGGAGATGCGCCCTGCATGAATTGACATCGCCACGAACAACAGGCCGACGAGCGCACCGGCCGAGCCGCCGAGAACGACTGCGAAGGTGTCCCACTCGTGCATCAGATCTTGCGGGCGCTCTTGGTAGCGGCATCGAGTTCCCAGTAGGCGCGCAGCGCGACCATCTGGCCCTCGTCGTTCACTCGGTAGGTGAACACGCCTTCGGCGACGACCTCGTAGCCGCTCGACCGGATGACGATGTTGCCGACGTTGGCTTCCTCGTCGCCGCATTGGTAGGTCTTGGTGAAGTTGAACGTCAGCTCGCTCGGGGCGATCGCCATGTCGTAGAACTTCGCGATCGCCTCCTTGCCCCGGTGGCCCCTTGCCCTCGGGATCGAAGTGCGACGGTCCGATCGGATCCTCGACGATCGGCGTCGTCGGCGAAAACGGCGAGCCACGCCTCTTTGTCGCGGGCCACCGCCGCCTCGCGGGAGCGCTTGCCCGCGAGGTGAACGGGTGAGTCGCTCATCAGTCCTGCCAGCCGGAGTGGATGTAGGTGTCGGCGAACCGCTTCACCGAGTCCTGCTTCGCCTCCAGCGGGGCGTCGAAGCCCAGACCGTCGAACACCCACGGCATCACGATGTTGTCGGTGACGCCTGCCGCGGCGAGCTCGCGGTGGCCGTCGACGCCGAACTTGTCGATGCAGACCGCCTGGTACTCGAACGGGTCGTCGGCGCGGCCGTTTTCGGCAAGCAGCTTCTTGAGCTTGTCGATGATCTCGGCCAGCTCGGTCGCCGGTCAGCATCGCGCTGGTCCAGCCGTCGCCGACCCGGGCCGCCCGCTTCAGCGCCACCTCGGTGTGCCCGCCGACGTAAAACGGCACCGGCTCGCTGGGGGCGGGGCTCATCTGCAGCTTGTCGAAATCGTAGAACTCGCCGTGGAATTCGACCATGCCGCCGCCGAGGAGAAGCTTGATCACCTCGATCATCTCGTCGACGCGCTTGCCCCGCTTGGCGTACGGCTGGCCGCACCACTCGAATTCCTCAGGTGCCCAGCCGATCCCGACACCGAACCCGAATCGGTTGTTGGTCAGGTTCGCCACCGAGCCCACCTGGCGCGCCATCAGCACGGGATTGCGCGACCCGAGCTTCATCACGTTGGTGTAGAACCGCACCGTCGACGTCACCGCGCCCATTGCACCCGCGGCGATCAGCGGGTCGACCCATGGCGTGTTCTCGTCCCACATGCGTGAGCCGTCGGGGGTGTACGGGTAATCCGCCGCCTGCTTCTCCATGTAGAAGATCGAGTCGGGCAGGGCGATGTTGTCGAAGCCCGCCTCCTCGATCGTTTTCGACAGCTCGACGAGCTGGTCGATCGGGCACATCGGCACCGCGCAGGTGTACTGCATTTTCGTCATGCTCTCGTTCCTCCCGCAAGCTTGTCACGGATTGCCGCTCCCACCACCCACATCGAGTAATACTGTGCGCCACCGCCATACGCGTGACCAAGCGCTTTGCGCGCGCCTTTGACCTGATGGTCGCCCGCCTTGCCCATCACCTGAATCGCGGACTCGGCGAACCGGATCATGCCGGATGCGCCGATCGGGTTGGACGACAGCACGCCTCCGGAGGCGTTCAGCGGAATCCGGCCACCGATCGCGGTCTCACCCGCCTCGGTCAGCTTCCAGCCCTCTCCCTCGGGTGCGAAGCCAAGGCTCTCCAGCCACATCGGCTCGTACCAGGAGAACGGCACGTATATCTCGGCGACGTCGATCTCGTCGATCGGGCTCGTGATGCCTGCGTCCTTCCACAGCGCCGCGGCGGCGTCGCGGCTGGCCTGCGGGTTGACCTGATCACGCCCGGAGAAGGCCAGCGGTTCGGTCCGCAGAGCCGTGGCATGGATCCATGCCACCGGATGGCCTTCTGCGACCCGGGAGTCGGCGATCTCCTCGTTGCCGATCACCATGGCCGCCGCGCCATCTGACGACGGGCATGTCTCGTCGTAGCGGACCGGATCCCACAGCATCGGTGACGCCATCACCTTTTCCAGCGTGATGTCCGGCTGATGCAGGTGCGCAAGGGGGTTCTTCGCGCCGTTGAGCCGGTCCTTGACCGCGACCATCGCGCCGATGTGATTCGGTGCACCCGAACGCCGGATGTACGCGCGGATATGCGGGGCGAAGTATCCGCCCGCGCCCGCGCCGACCGGTTTGGTGAACGGCACCGGAATGCTCAACGCCCACATGGCGTTCGACTCCGACTGCTTCTCCCACGCCATCGTGAGCACCCGCTTGTACTTGCCGGACTGCACCAGGCTTGCCGCCACGATGGCGGTCGACCCGCCGACCGATCCTGCGGTGTGGACTCGGATCAGCGGCTTACCCGTAGCGCCGACCGCGTCGGCCATGAACAGCTCGGGCATCATGACGCCCTCGAAGAAATCGGGCGCCTTGCCGACCACAACTGCTTCGATGTCGTCGAACGTCGACCCTGAGTCGGCCAGCGCCCTGTCGATGGCCTCTCGCACAAGGCCGTTCATCGAGACGTCCTTGCGTTTGGCGACGTACTTGGTCTGGCCTGTGCCGAGGACCGCAGCTAGTTGCTTGGCCATGTCAGTTCTTTCCTTCCATGACAGCCACCAGATTCTGTTGCAGCACAGGGCCGCTGGTCGCGTGGGCCAATACTCGGCCCGCTGAGCCGTTCCAGATGTGCTGGGCGGCGAAGCCGATCCGCTCGAGGCCTGCCGAGAACATCGGGTTGGCCGCAAGGGTTCCGCCCGACGGATTCACCGTCGTCGACGACGGAAGGCCGATCGCCTCGGTCAGGATCAGCTGCTGATGGGTGAAGGGCGCGTAGATCTCGGCCACCTCGATCGACCCGGCGTCACCGCCCGTCGCAACCTTGGCCGACGCTGCCGTCGACGGCGAGGTGGTCAGGTCCCTCGCACCGAGCACAGGCGTTTCGATGCGGTGCTCGATACCGGTTATCCACGCGGGGTTCTCGCGCAGCTCACGAGCCTTGTCACCGGAGGCCAGCACGATCGCCGATGCGCCGTCGGTGATCGGGGCGATGTCGTGGCGTCGCAGTGGATCGGCGAAGAACGGCCGAGCCAGCAGCTCGTCGATGGACTTGGCGGGCTTCTCCGAGTCGGTGCGGTCTGCGGCGGCGAACGAGTCGAGCGCCACCTGGGCCATCTGTTCGGCCGTCCACTTACCCGCATCGAGGCCGAAGCGGGCCTGCAGCCCGGCCATCGACACCGAATCGGGCCACAGCGGAGCGACCGTGTACGGGTCGGTCTGCAGTGCGAGAACGCGGCGCAACGTGCCTGCCGACGACTTGCCGAACCCGTACACCAGCGCGGTCTCGACCTGGCCGGTCAGGATCTTGATGTAGGCCTCGTAGAGGGCCCACGCGGCGTCCATCTCGACATGCGACTCGTTGATCGGCGGTACGGCACCGATCGAGTCGATTGCCGAGATGAACGAAAATGCGCGTCCGGCAAGATAATCCGACGAACCGGAGCACCAGAAGCCGATATCCGTCTGCTTCAGGCCCAGCTCTTGATAGATCGACGCGAAGCACGGCATCAGCATCTCGACGCCGTTGGTGGTGCCTTCTGTGCGGCGCACGTGCGGGGCGTGGGCGAAGCCCACCACAGCAACGTCAGTCACGGTCATTGCCTCTCAGAGGTGGTGCTTGTAGGTGTCGTACTCAGCGTCGGGTTCGCCGGTAGGGCGGAAGTACTCGATGTTGTCGATACCGAAATCCCATTCCTCGCTTGGCCGCCAGACCGCTTCGACCCGCATGCCCATACGCACGTCGGCCGCCTCGATGTCCGAGACCAGATGCAGGAACGGGATATCCGCGCCGTCGAGGAGCACGTATGCGGCGACGTAGGGCGGCTTGATCCGCTGACCCGCGAACGGGATGTTGATGATCGCGAACGTCGTGACGGTGCCCTTGTCCGGCAGCTCGACGAACTCGTCGAGGACCTTGCCCGTCGCCGGGTCGGCCTCCCTTGCGGGGAAGTACAGCTTGCCGGTGGCTCCCGTGCGGGCGCCGAGCAGCTTGCCCTCCTTGAGCGCCTTGAGGTAGGCGGTCTCGGGAAGCGATGCGGTGTGCTGGATCTCGATGCTCGACGGTGTCACCTGGATGGTCACCGGTTCGAGGTCGTCGGAGGTCTCGGCTGTCGGCTCTTCTTCGTCCCCGAGGGAGAAGTAGGCGATATCGGTGATCGCGCCGACCGGTTCGTCGAGCCAATGCACATGCACGCGTGCGCCGGTGCTGATGGCGTCGGAGGAACCCGCGTCGACGGCGTGCAGCAGCGGGGTGTCGGCACCGTCGAGTTTGATCAGCGCCCACGCGAACGGCCGGTCCAGCGGCTGGCCTTCGAGTGGCTCCGGTTGCCATGTCCATGACTGCACCGTTCCGACCGCGGACACCGGCACGACCTCGGTCAACGGCTCGTAGGTCACGGGGTCATACTCAGCGGGCGGCACAAGCACCCGCCCGTCCGAACCGCGCACGCCGACGACGCGTCGCCCGCGCAGGGCGGTGAAGAACTGACTCAGGAGCGGTCCCACTGAACGGGTGTAGTCGAATGAGAGCCTCAGAGGCGCCGACAGAGGCGGCTGATGGCTGTCGATCTGCACCGGGCTGCTTTGGCTGGTGGTCACGGCATCGAGTAGAACAGGTTCTAAGAATGGTTTCAAGGACGGGTCGGAAGGCGGTCTAAATGAAGCTGGGTTTGCAGCTGGGTTATTGGGGCGCGCAGCCGCCGGAGAACGCGCCTGAACTGGTCGCGGCGGCAGAAGATGCCGACTTCGACACCGTGTTCACCGCCGAGGCATGGGGGTCGGACGCCTACACGCCGTTGGCATGGTGGGGCCGCGAAACCAAGCGGATGCGGCTCGGTACGTCGGTCGTCCAACTGTCTGCGAGGACCCCGACGGCGTGCGCGATGGCTGCCCTGACGCTCGACCACCTCTCCGGCGGTCGGCACATCCTGGGCCTCGGGGTGTCGGGGCCGCAGGTGGTGGAGGGGTGGTACGGCGCGAAGTTCCCCAAGCCGTTGGCCCGCACTCGCGAGTACATCGACATCCTGCGACAGGTCTGGGCGCGTGAGGCGCCTGTGCACAGCGACGGTCCGCACTACCCGTTGCCCGTATCGGGTGAGGGCACCACAGGGCTCGGCAAGAATCTCAAGCCGATCACCCATCCGCTGCGCGCGGACATCCCTGTGATGCTCGGTGCGGAAGGCCCGAAGAACGTCGCGCTGGCGGCAGAGATCTGCGATGGCTGGTTGCCGATCTTTTACTCGCCCCGTATCGCGGGCATGTACAACGAGTGGCTCGACGAGGGATTCGCCCGGCCGGGTGCGCGTCGCAGCCGTGAAGACTTCGAGATCTGCGCGACGGCGCAGGTGGTCGTCACCGACGATCGCCCCGAGATCATGGAGTTGATGAAGCCGCATCTGGCGCTCTACATGGGCGGGATGGGCGCCGAGGACACCAACTTTCACGCCGACGTCTACCGCAGGATGGGCTACGCCGACGTGGTCGACGATGTGACCAAGCTCTTCCGGGCCGACCGCAAGGACGAGGCCGCCGCGATCATTCCCGACGAGCTGGTCGACGACTCGGCGATCGTGGGCGACCTCGCCTACGTTCAGGAGCAGGTCAAGGCGTGGGAGGCCGCAGGCGTCACGATGATGGTGGTCGGAGCCCGATCGCCCGAGCAGATTCGCGACCTCGCGGGGCTGGTCTAGGCGAGGGTCCGGGCGTCGCCGAACGTCATGTCCGCGTTGGCGATCGACATACAGGCGAAGGCCTTCTTCGGCAGTCCGAGCGACGCGAGTTCCTTGGCGTACGGGTGGTCGCCCAGCTCGACGGTCGCGCCGCCGATGCGGGCGTGCATGCCGGAGGTGAGCTGTTCGGCCGCGGTCTCACGGGTCGTGCCATCGAGGTTGGTGTAGGTGAGCAGCGACTGCGGACGCGACGGCAAGGGCACAGGCACCCCGCGTCCGACCGACATCTCGACGACTCTCGACCCGTCGACGCTGACGTCGAACCCGAACGGGTTGCCGTCCCGAACGGTGAAGTCCGCCATGATCTTCGGGTAGCCCCAGATCTGCCTGCCCGCCTCCAGCGTGAATGCGCCGTCGACAGCCATCCGGTGCACGAAGGTGCCCGCATCGCCGAACGACCGCAGCCCGTGAACGTCCGATCCTGGCGGCTGCACCATCACGCAGAACGAGAATTCGTTGTACTGCCCGAGATCGCACTCGATGAACCGGGTCAGCAGAAGGTTGACGACGGCACGGCCCGCCCGGAGCGGAAAGACCCGCAGCCCGCTGTAGTCGATGAGGCGCTGCGCGGCGTCGGCGTCGACGGTGAACATCGCGCTGTGCACGTCGGCCTTGTGCACCCTGATCGGCATCGTGAGCACGGTGCCTGCGACCGTGTGTTGGGACTCGGACATGCCCGTCACTGTAGTTCGGCTACTGCGGCAGCTGGGGACCGATCTTGCGGGCGAGGTCGACGGCCGCGTTGTCGGCGTCGTGTCCCATCAGCGCCAGCACCGCGACCTGGACGGTGTTGGAGCGTCCGGCCGCCGGGAACTCGACCATGCCGCTGGCGAGGAACCGCATACCGTCCGGGCCCGGCGTGCCGACCTCGGGGAAGCCCGGTTCCGGGGGCGGGAGTGTGCCGTTGACCGCCGTGCCGGGGTTGCCGATCTCCACCGTGATCGACTCGTAGGTCTCGCGGTTTTCCCAGGTACATGCGGGGGTGTCGGGGCCGCCGCCGATCGACTTGCCCTCGATCGGCTTGCCAAGCAGTTTCGAGATGTCGGCGGGGTTGATCAGCTTGCACGCGTCGATCGGCGTACCTGCCGCAGGCGGACCGCTGGACTGCGTTTGGGACTCCGATGCCGCAGGCTTGTCGCCGCCGCATCCGGCAAGCGTGAGAGCCGCCGCGAACACGACGAATACCGATGTGGTTCTGCTGGCGGTCATGCTCGATCACGGTAGTGCAGATCGAGTGGTTGACGAGTCGTCTAGATTCGCTTATCAACCGATGGAGGCAGCCATGACCCTCACCAGACCCGACGTTGACCTGACCGACGGCGACTTCTATGCCGGCGACTCCCGTTCCATTTACACGTGGATGCGCGAGAACGAGCCGGTGTTCCGCGATCGCAACGGGCTTGCGGCCGCCGCCAGCTACGCGGCGGTGATCGAGGCCGAGCGCAACCCCGAGCTGTTCTCCAATGCGGGTGGCATCCGGCCCGACCAGCCCGGCGTCGAGATGATGATCGAGATGGACGACCCGCAACACCTGCTGCGGCGCAAGCTCGTCAACTCAGGGTTCACCCGTAAACGCGTGAAAGACCTTGAGGGATCGATTATTTCCCTGTGCGACACGTTGATCGACGCGGTGTGCGAGCGGGGGGAGTGCGACTTCGTCTGGGACCTCGCCGCACCGCTGCCGATGGCGGTCATCGGCGACATGCTCGGCGTGCGGCCCGACGAGCGCGAGATGTTCCTGCGGTGGTCCGACGACCTGGTCGGCGCCTTGAGCAGCACCGCGGACCCCGAGAAGATGCAGGTCACGATGGACGCGTTCGCGGCGTACACCGAGTACATGATGGGCATGATCGCCGCCCGCAAGGCCGAGCCGACCGACGATCTCGTCAGTGTCCTTGTGCACGCCGAGGTGGAGGGCTCCAAGCTCGAGGACCACCAGATCGTCACCGAGGTGCTGCTGCTGCTGATCGGCGGCGACGAGACCACCCGCCACACGTTGTCGGGAGGCACACGGCAGCTGCTGAGCCATCCCGACCAGCATGAGAGCCTGAAGAACGATTTGGGTCTGCTGCCCAACGCAATTGAAGAGATGTTGCGCTGGACCGCCCCGGTGAAGAACATGGCCCGCACCATCACCGCCGACACCGAGTTCCACGGCACGGCGCTGAGGGAGGGCGAGAAGATGATCCTGCTCTTCGAGTCCGCCAACTTCGATGAGGCGGTGTTCACCGACCCCGAGCAGTTCGACATCACCCGCTACCCGAACAACCACCTGGCGTTCGGCTTCGGCACGCACTTCTGCCTCGGCAACCAGTTGGCCCGCCTCGAGCTCTCGCTGATGCAGGAGAGACTGCTCAAGCGGCTGCCTGATCTGGGGCTGGCCTCGGATGCGCAATTGCCGCTTCGCCCAGCCAATTTCGTGAGCGGTCTCGAGCAGATGCCGGTGACGTTCAGCCCGACCAAGCCGCTCAACATCTGATTTCTCAGCTGTCGACGAGCGTCACGTTGCTTTCGACGGGGTTTCTCGGCACCCACAGCGAGTTGCCTGCGAAAGCCGGATCCGGGTACCCGATGGCGAGCCCGCACAGAACGCGCATGTCCTCACTGATGTTCAACTGTTCCCGCACGATTTCCGGATAGCCGGCGATCGACACCTGCACACAGGTTCCCAGCCCACGGGCCGTCAACGAAAGCAGCAGGGTCTGCAGGAACATGCCGACGCCCATCGCGTCGACGAAGTCGAGATCGCGGTGCATGCAGACGATTCCCGCCAGTGGCGCTCCGAAGAACTCCCAATTACGAAGGACGGCAATCCGTCTGGCCTCCGTATCGTCGCGGGCGATGCCCATCGACCCATACACCAGCCCTCCGAGGTCGCGCCGCATATGTGCGAAGGCCTCCGGTAACACCGGCACCTTCGGCGCCGCCGCCGCAGCCTCCGCCAGCAGCGCGTGAACGAGCCGGTCCTTGGCCGGACCCGACGCGAGGACGACATGCCACGGCTGGATGTTCGAGTTCGACGGCGCTCGCATCGCAAGATCGAGTGCCTCAGTGACAAGGCCCATGGGTACGGGCTTGTCGCGAAGAAACATTCTTACCGACCGGCGATCCGTGATCGCCCGTTCCAAGTCGTACATGGCGACCTCCTGACTAGCTGTGCTTACCAGGCGCAACGATTTCAACAGTCGTTTAATTCCTGGTGCTGACGGCGCGAGCGTGCGCAGACTTCGGAAATTAGACGGCGTGTTGGCTTCAGACACGCACTCTCGCCGGGGAAGGGTGGCTAGGCGCGCAGGTAGGCCAGCACGGCAAGCACTCGGCGGTGCTGCTCGTCGTCGGGCGGCAGCATCAACTTCGCGAAGATGTTGCGCACGTGCTTTTCCACCGCACCGTCGCTGACGACGAGGGTGCGCGCGATGTTCGCATTCGAGCGGCCCTCGGCCATCAGCGCGAGAACCTCTCGCTCGCGTGGAGTCAGTTCGTGCAACAGGTCGTCGCGGCGGCGGCGCACCAGCAATTGGGCGACGACGTCGGGGTCGAGCACGGTACCGCCGACGGCAACGCGGTTCACGGCGTCGAGGAATTCGTCGATCGCGGCGACGCGGTCCTTGAGGAGGTAACCGATTGCGCCTGCCCCGTCGGCGAGCAGGTCGTCGGCATAGGACACCTCGACGTACTGGGAGAGCACAAGCACCGGCGAGCGTGGCACCAGCCTGCGCGCCTCGACAGCGGCCCGCAGTCCCTCGTCGGTATGCGAGGGCGGCATTCGGACGTCCACCACGGAGACGTCGGGCCGGTGCTCCTCGATCGCCCGAACGAGTGACGGGCCGTCGCCGACTGCGGCGATCACGTTGTGTCCGTTCTCATTCAGGAGCCGGACCAGACCTTCCCGCAGGAGCACCGAGTCGTCGGCCACCACGACTTTCAACACGGCACCTCCACCCTGATCTCGGTCGGTCCGCCGTCCGGGCTCGTCACGGTCAGCGTGCCACCCGTCGCGCGGACGCGGTCGGAAAGGCCGGCCAATCCGTGACCCTTGGCAACGTGGGCGCCGCCGCCTCCGTCGTCGACGATCTCGATACCGAGCGAGTCAGGTCCGTTCGCGACGGTCACCCGGCAGCTGGCCGCGCCGCTGTGCTTGGCGACGTTGGTCAGCGCCTCGGCCACCGAGAAGTAGGCGGTGTTCTCGACCGCGGGGTCGAGCCGTCCCTGCGGTGTGCCGAGCTGCGCGTCGACCGCGAGCTCGACCGGCACGGTGCATCTGCCTGCCAGCGCGGCCAGTGCGCTCGGCAGGCCGCGGTCGGCGAGCACGGGCGGGGCGATGCCTCGCGACAGCGCCCGCAGTTCGTCCAGGGTCTCCCGTGTCTGGCCGATCGCCTCGTCAAGCGAGTGCGCCAGCGAGTCCGGGTCGGTGTCCAGCTGCTGCCGGGCCCGGCCCAGGTCCATCGCCAACCGGATCAACCGTTGCTGCGGACCGTCATGGATGTCGCGCTCGAGGCGGCGAAGCGCCGTCGCCTCGGCGGAGACCGCGGCCGCCTTCTGTTCGGTCAGCACGGTGATCGTCTGGCGCATCTCGGCGAGGCCGATCAACAGAACGCGGCTGAAACCGGCCGAGAGCAGTGCCGCGCCTCGGACCACCAACGGAAGGGTGACAAGGCAGATCAGGCCGATCGCGGTCTGGAAGCCGATCCGCGCGAAGGCGCTGTCGCCGAGACCGATCAGCTCGGCGAGCGAATGATTCTCCGGGCCGCGCGGAATGCTCCAGTCCCACAAGATCGTCAGCGTGCCCCCGATCGCCGTCGCCCACCACGTGACGACGACGCAGAAGGTGAAGACGGCGATCGGGAAGTGCAGGACAGCGTGCGCCACATCGAGCCAGGCTCTGGGTCTGGGTGAGCGGGGTGATGATCCGCTTCCACACCCCGTCGCCCGGCTCGGAGGTCCGGTAGACGGGGCGGGTCGTTGGCCTGCGCAGCACGGGACCGATGCGCAGCCGTTCGACGTCGGCGAAGAGCCGGGCGAGCAACACGGTCGCGACGAGGATGGGCAGGCCGACGACGACGACCAACGTCCCGAGGCCCGCAGACAGACCGGCGACGACGACGACGAAACTCGCGATGGCAAGCGGGAAGCCGAGCAGCGTGTAGCCGGTGTCGATGCCGAGCTGGCGAAGAAAGCCGATGCGTTCGGGCGATGTCGTAGCGGCGGTGGTCACGCCTTAGACGCTAAGACCTGACCGCTGTCGCACCGATCCGGTGTGCCTGCGTCTTGCTGGTAGGGCTGTCCCTACCGTGCGGCGGCTACTTCATCTGGAAGTTGGGGGCGCGCTTCTCCTTGAACGCCCTCGGGCCTTCCTTGGCGTCATCGGAGAGGAATACCGGGATGCCGTTGGCGGTGTCGGGCTTGAACGCGTCGAGCTCGTGCATGCCCTCGGCCTCGCGGATCGTCTTGAGGATCGCCTGCACCGCGAGTGGGCCGTTGTTGTTGATGACGTCGGCGATCTCGAGCGCCTTCTCCAGTGCGGTGCCGTCGGGTACCACGTAACCGATCAGCCCGTAGGACAGCGCCTCGGCGGCGGTGATGTGCCTGCCGGTCAGAAGCAGGTCGCACGCGATCGTGTACGGGATCTGGCGCGGTAACCGGACCGCTGAGCCGCCCATCGGGTAGAGGCTCCACTTGGCCTCGGAGATACCGAACTTCGCGCTCTCGCCCGCGACGCGGATATCGGTGCCCTGCAGGATCTCGGTGCCGCCTGCGATGGCAGGACCCTCGACAGCGGCGATCAGCGGCTTGGTCAGCCTGCGGCCCTTCAGCAGTCCCTCGATCTTCGTCGGGTCGAACGCACCGCTCTTGAACGAGTCGCCGGGCGGGGCCTTGGTGGCGGTCTTGAGGTCCATGCCTGCGCAGAAGTAGCCGCCTGCCCCGGTCAGGATGCAGGTCCTGATCTCGGGATCATTGTCGACGCGGTCCCATGCCTCGACCATGATCGAGAGCATCTCGGTGGAGAGCGCATTGCGTGCCTCTGGACGGTTGAGCGTCAGGATCAGGGTGTGTCCGCGCTGCTCAATGAGGGCGTCGGGGCCCTTTTCGCCATTAGAACCTGCGTCGCTCACGGGTGTCCGCCTTCCTGCATCGATGCCACAGACTTGTCTCGAAATGTAACACGTTCTAGTTTAGGTCCTGTGGCTCTGAATATCGCCGATCTTGCCGAGCACGCCATCGATGCCGTGCCTGACCGTGTCGCCCTCATCAGCGGCGACGAACAGCTGACCTATGCCCAGTTGGAGGAGAAGGCGAACCGCCTCGCCCACTACCTCATCGACCGGGGCGTCAAGAAGGACGACAAGGTCGGCCTGTACTGCCGCAATCGCATCGAGATCGTCATCGCGATGCTCGGCATCGTCAAGGCAGGCGCGATCCTGGTGAACGTCAACTTCCGCTACGTCGAGGGCGAGCTCAAGTACCTGTTCGACAACTCGGACATGGTCGCGCTTGTGCACGAGCGTCGCTATGCCGACCGGGTCGCCAACGTGCTGCCCGAGACGCCGAAGGTCAAGACCATCCTGGTGGTCGAGGACGGATCGGACGATGACTTCGCGCGCTACGGCGGCGTCGAGTTCTACTCCGCACTCGAGCAGGGCTCGCCCGAGCGCGATTTCGGCCCCCGCAGCGCCGACGACATCTACCTGCTGTACACCGGCGGCACCACCGGCTTCCCCAAGGGCGTCATGTGGCGTCACGAAGACATCTACCGAGTGTTGTTCGGCGGCACCGACTTCGCGACGGGTGAGCCTGTCGCCGACGAGTACGACCTGGCGAAGGGCGCCGCCGAGAACGCCCCGATGATCCGGCTGCCGATCCCGCCGATGATCCACGGCGCCACCCAGTCGGCGACCTGGATGGCGTTGTTCTCCGGGCACACCGTGGTGCTCACGCCCGAATTCGACGCCGACGAGATCTGGCGAATGATCCACCAGCACAAGGTGAATCTGCTGTTCTTCACCGGCGACGCGATGGCAAGGCCGCTGCTCGACGCGCTGCTGGCCCATCAGGATGCGGGCAACGAATACGACCTGTCGAGCCTGTTCCTGCTCGCGAGCACCGCCGCACTCTTCTCCACCAGCATCAAGGAGAAGTTCCTCGAACTGCTGCCCAACCGCATCATCACCGACTCGATCGGTTCGTCGGAGACCGGGTTCGGCGGCACCAGTGTCGTGGCCAAGGGCCAATCGCACACCGGCGGCCCGCGCGTCACCATCGACAAGAACACCGTCGTGCTCGACGACGACGGTAACGAGGTCGTGCCCGGCTCGGGGGTTCGCGGTGTCATCGCCAAGCGCGGCCACATCCCCGTCGGGTACTTCAAGGACGAGAAGAAGACCGCCGAGACGTTCAAGACGTTCAACGGTGTGCGCTATGCGATCCCCGGCGACTACGCGGAGGTCGAGGCGGACGGCTCCGTGACGATGCTCGGCCGCGGCTCGGTGTCGATCAACAGCGGCGGCGAGAAGATCTACCCCGAAGAGGTGGAGGCCGCGCTCAAGGGGCATCCCGACGTGTTCGACGCACTGGTGGTCGGCGTTCCCGATCCCCGGTTCGGACAGCACGTGGCCGCTGTCGTCCACCCGCGTGATGGCACCCGTCCTACGCTGGCCGATCTCGACGCGTTCGTCCGCAGCGAGATAGCGGGATACAAAGTGCCGCGCAGTCTTTGGCTCGTCGACGAGGTGAAGCGCTCGCCTGCGGGCAAGCCCGACTACCGCTGGGCGAAGGACACCACCGAGGAACGGCCCGCGGACGACGTCCACGCCAAGCATGCGGGGGCGAGCACGTAGATGCACACCGAGCTTTGTGACCGCTTCGGCATCACCTACCCGATCTTCGTCTTCACCCCGTCGGAGAAGGTGGCCGCCGCGGTCAGCAAGGCAGGCGGCCTCGGCGTGCTCGGCTGCGTGCGGTTCAACGACCCCGACGACCTCGAGGGCGTCCTGCGCTGGATGGACGAGAACACCGACGGCAAGCCCTACGGCGTCGACGTCGTCATGCCCGCCAAGATCCCGACCGAGGGCACGTCGGCAGACATCGACAAGCTGATCCCGGAGGCGCATCGCGTCTTCGTCGACAAGACGCTCGCCGACCTCGGTGTCCCGCCGCTGCCCGAGGACGAGGAACGCTCGGCGGGAGTACTCGGCTGGCTGCATTCGGTCGCCCGCTCACACGTCGAGGTTGCGCTCAAGCATCCGATCAAGTTGATCGCCAACGCGCTCGGCTCGCCGCCGAAGGATGTCATCGACCAGGTCCACGCTGCGGGTGTTCCGATCGCTGCGCTTGCAGGCAGCCCCAAGCACGCGCAGCGCCACGTCGACAACGGCGTGGACATCGTCGTCGCGCAGGGCCACGAGGCAGGCGGGCACACCGGTGAGATCGGCTCGATGGTGCTGTGGCCGGAAATCGTTGACGCCCTTGATGGTCGGGCGCCCGTGCTCGCGGCTGGAGGCATCGGAACCGGCAGGCAGGTCGCCGCGGCGCTGGCACTCGGTGCGCAGGGCGTGTGGATGGGCTCGGCGTTCCTGACCGCTGCCGAGTACGACCTCGGTCATCGCAACGACAGCGGCCGGTCGACCATCCAGGATGCGCTGCTTGCGGCGACGTCGGCGGACACCGTGCGTCGGCGCATCTACACGGGCAAGCCCGCGCGACTGCTGAAGAGCCGCTGGACGGATGCCTGGGACGCTCCTGACGCGCCGGACCCATTGCCGATGCCGCTGCAGAACATCCTGGTGAGCGAGGCGCATCAGCGGATGAACGAGTCCACCGATCCGTCGGCGGTCGCCATGCCGGTCGGCCAGATCGTCGGCCGGATGAACGAGATCCGCCCGGTCGCCGACATCATCGCCGAGCTGGTTTCTGGCTTCGAGGAAGCGACGACCCGGCTCGACGAGATCCGGAAGGGCTGACGCCGCAGACGTTCGCGAGACTGCGGAAGATGATGAAAATCGACGGTAATCCGTCAACAACCGCACTCTCGCGGCCCCTGTAACGCCGAACGCCGCCAAAGCGCGGGTGCACTTTGGCGGCGTGGCGTCGGATGTCAGAACGTGATGGTCGTCTGGGAGTCGATGACATCCGTTGCGGACGTGATGATGTCGGACTGTTCCTCGAGTCCGTCGGCATTCAGCTGCAGGACGTAGAGCCCGTCCGGGCCAGGGATGACGACAGTCTTCTGGGCGGTGATCTTCGTCAGGCCCTCGTTCTGCCATGTGCCGCCGAGCTGGAAGGCCGGGTAGTCACCCAGCGTGCTGACAACGCCCTCGTTCCATGCCTGGAAGCCCTCCAGGTTGTTCATTTCGCCGGGAGCCAGATCGATGATCTTCTGCGGGTCCACATTGCCGGTCAGCTTGGACAGCAGGGCGACGATGCTGGGGGAGTAGTCGCCGGCCTCGGGGCCTGTGTAGACGATCGCGCCGTAGGCCCATTCGGGGGTGTTCTCACCCGCGGGCTCCCAGCCGTCGGGGATCGGAAGGTCGATGGTGGGCGAACCGGGATCGCCGCGGTTCACCTGGACCTCCTGGATGTTGTTCTCGCGGATGTAGCTCTGGATGCTCGGGTTGGGGCCCTCGGCATCCTCATCGCGCGGTGCGACCAACTCCGACTTCGGCTCGGCCTTCGCGCTGGACGTCGCCTTGCTCGTGGTGGACTTCTCCGACGACGCGGTCTCGGTCTTGGTGGTCTCCGAACCGCACCCGGACAACACCAGGCCCAACGCGGCGGCAACGGCGGCGATGCCGACGATGGCTCTGGACTTCATAAGTTAACTCCTGTCGGTCTGTTGATGAGATTTGAGACCGACGGCAAACATCACCTGGATGTCGGTTCGTAGGAACTTTAGCCCAAAAGCCCAGTCATGCCCCATAAGTAGTAGTACCCAATTCGGCAGGGCGTGACAGCCGCAAGCTTGGGCCGCGGTTCGGATATGTTTGCCCTGCTCGCGCGCGTCATCATGTCCGATTTGTTCACGACGCGGCCGGGCCGGCCGCCATAGCGTGCGGGTATGGACATTCATGTGACATCAACCGTCGTCGAGATCGCGACCAGTGACATGGCGCGGGCGCTCGACTTCTATCGGCTCTTCGGCCTGGACATCCCCGACCCGGACGGCCCGCATGTCGAGGTCGAACTGCCCGGCGGCAACACGCTGGCCTTCGACGACGAACAGATCATCGCGGGTATGCACCCCGGCTGGACCCCGCCGACGCAGCAGGGCAGGGTGGCGCTGGCATTCAAGGTGAGCGATCCCTCGGAGGTCGATGCGTTATACGAAATCATCACGGGGGCAGGGCATCCCGGTGCACTCAAGCCGTTCGACGCGCCGTGGGGTCAGCGCTATGCCACCGTCACCGATCCCGACGGCACGTCGGTCGACCTGTTCTGCCCGCTGTCCTGACGCAGCGTGGCGAGCGACATCCCGGTGAAGTCGCGGACCTCGCGGTGCAGATGCGGCTGATCGGAGAAGCCTGCCGTGGCGGCCGCGTCCGCCGTGCCGACGCCCTCGTCGAGCAGTCGCAAAGCGCGGCGGAACCGGAGGATGCGTCGCAGGGTCGCGGGCCCGTAGCCGTAGACGGCCCGACACTGTCGCTGCAACGTGCGGCTGGACCAGCCGCTGTCGCGGGCCACCTCGGCCACGGCAGCACCGTCGTCGAGTCGCTGTGTGATGTGCCGAAGCGCATCGAGCGACCACGGCGCCGTCTCGTTGGCAGGCTCGTCGGAGGCGAGCGTGGTGGCCAACTCGATCAGCGTTCGGTCGTGCGCACACTTGACGCCGAGATCGGTCAACGGGACGCGGCGCTCGCGTAGCTCCGAAGCGGGGACGCCCAGCAGCCGCGGCAGCGCGCCCGGCCGAAACCTCAAGCCCACGAACGGTTCTCGACCGCGCTGATTCACCGATGCGGCGGTGTCCGGACCGGCCACCATGATGCGGCCCGACATCGCGATGAGGTCCATGCAGCCGTCGGGAAGAACGCGCACCGGTTCTGGCGGTCCGTCGACCACCCACGTGCATTCGACGAGCTCGCGCAGGTGAGGCGGTGGTGGGAAATCGCGGTAGCCCACCCGGCCGACGTTACCGCCGAATCGGGTGCACCGCGTCCGCGCAGTCGGTGCCCTGGGCCGCCAGCTGGCGTTTGATCACCTTGAACGACTCGGTCCGTGGCAGTTCGGCGGCGATTCGGACGAATGACGGCCACTGTTTTCCGCCGAGGTCGGGCTGCTCGGCAAGGAACCGTCGAAATGCGTCGGCGTCGAACGTGGCGCCCTCGGCCAGCAACAGCGCCGCCATCACCTGGTCGCCGACATCGGGGGCCGGTATTCCGTACACGGCTACTTCGATGACGTCGGGGTGGCGCAGCAGGACGCGTTCGATCGGTGCCGCGCCGAGGTTCTCCCCGTCGACGCGCATCCAGTCGCCGAGCCGGCCTGCGAAGTACGCGTAGCCGTCCTCGTCGCGGTACCCGAGGTCGCCGCTGTGGTAGACGCCGCCGCGCATGCGCTCCGCGTCGGCGCCGGGATCGTTGTAGTAGCCCTCGAACCGTCCGGCTCCCGCGGTGTTGACGATCTCACCGGTGACGCCGGGTGGGCACGGTTCGCCGGTCTCCACGTCGACGATCTCGGTGCCCTCGGGCAGCGGGCCAAGGGCTCCCGGCGGAGTGTCCGGTGTCCGCCCAATCGCGACTCCACCTTCGGTGGAACCGAATCCGTCGACGACGACGGTGTCGAATCGGCGCGCGAACCGGTCGACGTCGGCGGGTGCACCCTCGTTCCCGTACACCGCCCGCAGCGGATTGTCGGCGTCGTCGGGACGTTCCGGTGTCGCCAACACATACGACAGCGGCTTGCCGACGTAGTTGGCGTACGTCGCTCGGTAGCGCCGGACATCGGGAAGGAACTGCGATGCGGAGAACTTGCGCCGCAACACCATCGAGCCGCGGCAGGCCAGTGACACCGCCCAGCCGACCAGCACCGCATTCGAATGGAAGAGCGGCATCGACACATAGCAGACGTCGTCCGCTCCGAGCCCGAACCGCTCGCTCATCATCACGCCTGCGATCGCGACCTTGCCGTGGCTGCAGATCACCGCCTTGGGGTCGCCGCTCGTACCCGACGTGTAGATCAGCATGAACGTATCGGTGGGTTCGGCCGCTTGCGGTGTCACCGGCGCACCGCGGTGCGCCGCGACTTCGGCGGCCCACTCCGGCGAGTCCACGTCGATGTGGTCGATGTCGCCGACCACCGCGGCAGACGCCGAATCGGCAAGAACGACTTGGCAATCCGCGTGTCGGATATCGCGCTCCAGTGCGGCACCGCGACGGATGGGGTTGAGGCCGACAGGAACGATCCCCGTCAGTCCCGCGGCGATGAGAAGCGCCGAGAAGAAGGGCGTGTTCTGCAGCAGCACGCCCACGTGTGGCGGCTTATCGGGATCCATTCGCGCCCGAAGGGCCGCGGCGATCGCGGCACCCTGTCCGATGTGGTCGCGCCACGACGTGAACGAATCCTCGAAGTGCACACCGCGGTCGTCGACCTCGACCAGCGGTGTGATCAGCGAGGTTACGGTGGGAAGCCGGCTCCCGGCAAGGGGATTCAAGCCGGTGTGTCAGCCAGGTCCCGGCCGATGTGCAGCAGCGCTCCTGTGGCACCGCCGACCGCGAACTCCGCCTGCTTGGCCGCAAGGAAGTAGCGGTGCACCGGATGGTCGGTGTCGATGCCGACGCCGCCATGCACGTGCACCGTGGTGTGCGCGACGCGGTGTCCCGCCTCTGCGGCCCAGAACGCGGCCGTGTTGACGTCGACCTCGGCGGGCAGACCCTCGGACAGTTTCCACGCCGCCTGGGTGACGGTCAGGCGCAGCGCCTTGATGTCGATGTAGCCGTCGGCCAGCCGCGACGAGACGGCCTGGAAGCTGCCGATCGGACGGTCGAACTGCTCACGTTCGCGCGCGTACTCGGCGGTGAGCTCGAGTGCCCGCTCGAGAACGCCGAGCTGAAACGCGCTGCGACCCAACGCGCTGTGGGTCGTCAACCAGGTGACGACGTCGTTGCCGCCGACGACGCGGTCGGCTCCGAGTTCGACTCCATGCAGTTCGAGATGTCCGACGCTGCCGTGGCCGGTGGTGTCCAGAGATGTGACAGTCACGCCGGCATCATCCTTGGCGACCACGAACACCGTGGTGCCGGAATCGGTTTCGGCCGGCACCAGGAATGCATCGGCGACGGGTCCGTAGAACACCTGCGTCCGCGCGCCGGTCAGCCGGTATGCGGAGCCGTTGGCGGTCGCTTGTACCGGACCTTCGCCCATATCCCCGTCGAGTGCGACCGCGACGATCTTGTCACCGTTGATCGCAGGCGCCGCCCACGCCTTTTGCAGGTCTTCGGAGCCGAACTCGGCGAGCGCGCCTGCGGCGAGTACGGCCGATTCGAGATAGGGCACCGCTGCCATCTGTCTGCCGAGCGCGACCAGCACGGCCACCTGCTCCAGACCGCCGAATCCGCCGCCGCCCAACGACTCAGGTGCGGTGGTGGACAGGATGTCGGCGTCGCGCAGCTTGGTCCACAGCTCGCTGTCGAAGCGTTCGTCGAGCCCGTCGAGCTCACGCTGCCGCTCGGGTGTGCACACCGACTCGGTGATGGTGCGCACCAGACCGCCCAGGTCGTCGGCGGCTTCAGTCGTCGTGAAATCCATGGCTGAATTCTCCGTCTCTACCTGTTGACCCGGGGCAGGCCGAGCGCGACCATGCCGATGATGTCGCGCTGGATCTCGTTGGTGCCGCCGCCGAACGTGAGGATCAGGCACGACCGGTGCATCCTCTCGATGCGGCCGCGCAGCAGGGCGCCGGGGGAGTCGGTGCGCACCGTCGCTGCGGTGCCGAGCACCTCCATGAGCAGCCGGTAGGCCTCGGTGGCCAGCTCGGTGCCGTACACCTTCGCCGCCGATGCATCCGCGGGCGAAGGTGCGGCGTCGGTGGTGGAGGCCAGCTCCCAGTTGATCAGCTTGAGCACCTCGGCCTTGGCGTGCACGCGGGCGAGGTTGAGCTGCACCCACTCGGAGTCGATCAGCCGCCTGCCGTGCGCGTCCTTGGTGTTCTGCGCCCATTCGCGGACCCCGTCGAGTGCCGAGAAGATGGGCTGCGCGGACACAAGCGCGACGCGCTCGTGGTTGAGCTGGTTTGTGACGAGCTTCCAGCCGCCGTTCTCCTCGCCGACCAGTGCCGTCTTCGGAACCCGGACATCCTGGTAATAGGTGGCGCTGGTGTCGACACCCGACATCGTGTGCACGGGCGTCCACGAGAAGCCCTCGGCCGTGGTCGGCACGATCAACATCGAGATGCCACGGTGCTTCTTGGCCTCGGGGTTGGTGCGCACGGCCAGCCACACGTAGTCCGCGTAGGCGATCAGGCTTGTCCACATCTTCTGGCCGTTGACGACGTAGTCGTCGCCGTCGTGCACCGCGGTGGTGCGCAGGGCGGCAAGGTCGGTGCCCGCACCTGGTTCGGAGTAGCCGATCGAGAAGTGGAGTTCGCCCGCGGCGATCTTGGGCAGGAAGAACTTCTTCTGCTCGTCGGTACCGAAACCCATGATCGTCGGCGCGACGCTGTTGATCGTCAGGAACGGCACGGGGACGTTGGCGATGGAAGCCTCGTCGTTGAAGATCAGGCCGTCCATCGGCGGACGCGCCTGACCACCGAACTCCTTCGGCCACGACAGGGTCAGCCAGCCGTCCTTGCCCATCTGGGCGACGGTGTCGCGGTACACGCTGCCGCGCCCCATCTCGCCGTCGTTCGAGGCAAGCGCCTCGGCGCGCTCGGGGGTCATGAGCTTGGTGAAGTACGCCCGCAACTCGCGGCGCAACTCCTCTTGCTCGGGGGTGTAGCCGATCCGCATCGCCTCGTCCTTCACGTCGCCGACTCCTGAGAAGCAGACCCAGTCTGCCACCCTGGTTGTAACACGTTCTAGTCTTGGGGTCCAGCGACGGTTCTCACCGGTAGCCTGTCGACCTGGTCGTATTGTGGGTCTTGCCGCTGGGGAACAGCCCGTCCCGCTACGCAAGGAGGTTGTCGTGCGAGTTGAAGTCGATCGCGATCGGTGTGAAGGTAACGCCGTCTGCGTGGGAATCGCACCAGACCTATTCGATCTCGACGACGAGGATTACGCGGTGGTGAAGCAGGACCCGGTGGAGGCCGACCAGGAGGATCTGGCCGAGCAGTCCATCGCAGAATGCCCGCGCGCCGCGTTGCTTCGCAAGGACTAGAGGTATTCATAAGTGAGCGCACAACAGGATGACCTGACCGATCTGTCGGGCCGGGTGGCAGTGGTGACGGGAGCGGCCGCGGGCCTCGGTAGGGCAGAGGCGATCGGCCTCGCCCGCTCGGGTGCCACGATCGTCGTCAACGACATGGCCGCTGCCCTGGACTCCTCCGACGTCTTCGACGAGATCGCGGCGGCCGGTTCCAAGGCCGTGGCGGTCGAGGGTGACATCAGTGCGCGCAGCACCGCCGACGAACTCGTGGCCACCGCCGAGGGTCTTGGCGGGCTCCACATCGTCGTCAACAACGCGGGCATCACCCGCGACAAGATGCTGTTCAACATGTCCGACGAGGACTGGGACGCAGTCATCGCCGTGCACCTGCGCGGGCACTTCCTGTTGACGAGGAACGCGGCGACCTACTGGCGCGCCAAGGCCAAGGAGGGCGACGGCTCGGTCTACGGCCGGATCATCAACACCTCGTCGGAAGCCGGCCTTGTCGGTCCGGTGGGCCAGGCCAACTACGGTGCGGCGAAGGCGGGTATCACCGCGCTGACGCTGACTGCCGCACGCGCCCTCGAGCGCTACGGCGTGCGCGCCAACGCCATCTGCCCCCGCGCCAGGACGGCGATGACGGCCGACGTTTTCGGTGACGCTCCCGAGCTCGCCGATGGCGAGATCGACGGCCTTTCGCCGGAGCACGTCGTCTCGCTGGTCCGATTCCTCGCGTCTCCGGCATCCGACGGGGTGAGCGGGCAGGTGTTCATCGTGTACGGACCGACGGTGACGCTGGTGGCGGCGCCGTCCGTGGCGCAGAGGTTCACTGCCGACGGCAACGCATGGGCACCCGATGAGCTCAGTGGCGCGCTTCGCGGGTACTTCGACGGCCGCGATTTGCAGGACGGTTTTTCTGCCACCGGGCTGATGGCCGACTGATCCTCAGTCGTTTCAATCGAGCGGCGGCTCGACGTAGTACTTGTGCAGCGGCGTGCCGTCGTCTGCGTATATGCCGTCGTTGTATATCCCGATGTTCGCGAAGCGCTCGGTTTCGCTGCGGTTGATGAACTTGTGGATGACGCCACGCGGGATGTAGATGAAATCGCCTGCCCGCACCACCTGTTCGAGCTTTTCGTAGTCCTCGTTGTAGGTGACGAGCAGGATCTCGCCCTCGAGGACGTAGCAGGCACCGTCGGAATACAGGTGGAAGTGTGCTCGCGTCGCCTGGCCCGGTTCCAGATACGCGGTGTGGACATTGAGCGTCTTCGAGCCGGTCTGGGTGCCGATGCCGAAGCCATGCGGCATCGTTGCCTCGTAGCCGGATTCGGCCTTGACGTCGCTGCCCTTGACGACAACGACACCCGCGGTGTCCGGCTTCTTGTCTGACATACCGTGCTCCTTCTTCTTCTTCTTCGCTCCTGTTACGGCGCTGAGTCGCTGCCGTGCGTCAGCCAGATGGCTGAGGCGCCGAACTCCACCGCGGACGGCGACGGAGCCTTGGCCACGTTCATGACCATCGCCAGCGTCGTGTAATAGCCGACGGTGGTGGTGATTTCGACGACGCCCGCCTCCCCGAAGGCGCCGACGGCACTGCGGTAGGTGTCATCGGTTACTCGATGATGGGTCTGGAGTTCCACGACGACGCGCAGGGCGACGTCGAGGTCGTCGGGGAGCCCGCGCGGCCGTTCGCCCGCCAGCAGATCCGCGCATGCAGCCTCTGGCACCCCAGCGGCGACCGCCAAGGGCAGGTGGTGTGTCCACTCGAAGGCCTGCTCCCAGAACCGTGCGACGGCAAGCACCGTCAGCTCACGCACCGCCGGGCTGATCGCCAACTCGGTGAACCGCAGATGCGTGCCGACGGCCTGAACCTTGCGTAGTAGTTCGGGACTGCGCAGCAGGGCGACGAACGGGCCGGTGATCTCGCCGCGGGGACCTTGGCGGATCTCATCGGCGACCTCGCGCTGGGCCGAGCTCAGATCGTCTGAGGGCGGCATCGGCATCCGCCCGGCCCCGGTCAACGTGTCGCCCTCTCTGGTGTCGCGGAGCGGGTTTCGGGTGCGAACGCGCCGAGTGCGCGGTCATAGGAGACAAGAGGCTCACCCGGCCGCGTAGCCGAGTGGATGACCTGACCTACCAGGATCGCGTGGTCACCACCCGGGATCGATTGGTGACGAGTGCATTCCAGATGTGAGATCGCGTCTCTGATCAACGGAACTCCTGACGCGGCGCCATTGAAGTAATCCTGGTCGGCGAACTTCAAGGCGCCTGCGGTGGCATAGCGCCGTGCGACGTCGGCTTGGTGTGCGGCCAGTATCGAGATGCCGAAGGATTCGCATTCCGACAGGTGGACGAAGCTGCGGGCCGACCGGGCGACGCAGACCAGCACAAGGGGCGGGTCGAGCGAGAGCGACGTGAACGAGCTCGCTGTGATACCGATGGGCATTCCGTTCGCGCTCCTCGTCGTCGTCACCGTGACACCGCAGGCGAATCGGGCAAGAACCGCGCGCAGCAGGAAGTGATCGGCGGGGGGCTCCATGGTTCAGAGCACCAGTCGATGCAGTCGCAGTGCCATCTGTAGCTCGACGCGGCGTTCGGCCAGCCTCCCGCCAAGCAGCGTCTCGGCCTGGCGCAACCGGTTGCGCACCGTGTGTTCGTGTAGCCGAAGCGCCTCGGCGGCATCGATGTGACTGCGCGACGCGAAGGACGCCAACAGCGTCTCACGCAAACGGGCGCTGGCTCCGGTGCTGTCCGCGAGCGGCCCGAGCTCGTCGAGCACGAATCGCTTCGCGGCCTCGATGTCGTTGAGCAGTAGCGCCTCAAGCCGCACGTCGGAGAATCGCAGCACATCGGGGGCGGTTCCCCAGTATCGCCGGACCTCCTCCACGCTGGCCACGTCCCGGTATCCCGTGCGGAATCCCTCTACGCCGCTTGCGGGTTCGGCGATCGCGGCGCGGGCACCGACCGTGCGGAGCTCCGCGGCGACCACATCGAGCTGTGCCGATGTCCACGGGTCCCGCTTGCCGAGCCACATCATCACTTCGCCGATGCCCAGCCGGCTGATCAGAATGCTCTGCGCAGCTGTCGTCGCGAGCAGTGCGGAGCCGAACTTCCTGGCGTCGTTGTCCGACACTCGGCCCAACCGGACGGCGACGTGCGCACCAGTCAGGTCGTAGCGCAGCGTGTAGTAGAGGTCGTCGGGCGTCGACGGCAGCTCCCCGCCGAGGATTTCCCGGACAAGTGCATCGCGTGCCTTGGCGCCGGAGCGCTGAAGCATATCGTCCTGTCTGGCGTACGCGTCGTCGACGGTGGCCATCACGAAGTCGAACCAATTCAAGATCTGCGATGTCGAAATTCGCAGCGCCACAACACCGTCGGTGGGGTCAAGGCGATCACGCCCGATACATGTGGTGAGCCAGTTCGCCCAATGGGAGTACAGCACCTGCAGGCCCACCCGGTAGGAGCGTTGCAGCGCCGCCTGCGGAATCCCGAGCTCGGCCTGGCTCCTGGCGAATTCGACCGGCCGGACGAGCAGGCCGTCTCTCAGCTCGACCAGCCCGGCCAGGTGGTCCCGCAACACTGTGAGGTTCTCGGTGACGCTGCCGCGAAGCATCTGCCGAAATCCGTCTTCGCCGAGACGGTCCGGAAAGGCTGCCTCGATATCGGCGTTCATCAGCGGTTCGAAAACCTCGCCGATCTCCCAGTCGGGCGCGACGACGTCGGCCACATACGCCGCGATTCGCGCGTCGACGTCGGCCTTGGAGTCGATAAGCGTCACGCGCCGACCTTCTCCGTCTCGCGTTCGCGGAGTTTCCGGCGGGTGGATATCTCCGACCAGACGCCGTAACCGAGCATCGCCGCCGAGATGATGACGAGCGTCAACGTGATCGGCCTGCCGAAAAATCGCACCACATCGTAGTCCTCCATGCGCAGGCCGGTGCGCAGGCTGGATTCGAGTCGTGGTGCGACGATCACAGCCAATGCCAGTGCGGCAGTGGAGTATCCGTACCGGAGCATGAAGTAACCGACCAGGCCGGCGAACAGGCAGACGAACACGTCGAATACCCGCGCACGAATCGAGTAGACGCCGATCACCACGAGTGCAAGCGCCACGATGTTCACGATCTGCCGGTCGATGCTGATGACGCGGACCATCAGCATTGCGGTCTTCCAACCGATGATCACCAACAGCAGCGTGGCGCCGATCAGGCCGAGCACGGCGGAGAAGAGCAAGTTCGGTGTTTCGCGGAGCATTTGGGGCCCGGGCACCACACCCTGCATCATCAGCGCGGTGAGCAGTAGCACCGTGGAGCCTGACGTCGGGATGCCGAGACCGAGCGCGGGGATGATCTCTCCGGAGTTGGCTGCGCTCTGCGCGGCCTCGTTGGCGGACAAGACCCTCGATCGACCCGTTGCCGAACTCCTCCGGTGTCTTCGAGAACATCTTCGCCTGTTGGTAGGACAGCAGGGACGCGCCGCCCCCGCCCGCACCGGGAATCGCGCCGACGAAGGTGCCGATCACGGTGCCGATCGCCATCGGGCGCCAGATTCGGCGGAGTTTGGACAGCGGCGGAAACTTCGGCACCTTGCCCGTCGCGTCGACCTTGTACTGGTAGACCTGCCGCATCTGTCGGAACAGCTCGCTGACGGCGAGAATGCCGATCACGATCGCGGTCTCGTCGAGGCCCGGTTCGGAAATCCGGCGTCGGTGCGAACCGGGGCAGGTTGGTCAGCGGGTCCATGCCGACCAGGCCGATGAAGATACCGACGCACGCCGCTGCGATGCCGCGTAGGACGCTCTTGCCGGTCAGGCTGATGATCGCGACCATCCCGAGCAGGTACAGCCCGAAGAGTTCCGGCGGAAGGAAGATGAACGCAAGGCCCGACAGTGGGATCACCGCGAACACGAAGATGATGGCGCTGACGAACTGACCGCCGAGTGCCGCGATGTACTGGGTCGCCAAGGCCACCCCGCGCTCTCCGCGTTTCGACATCGTGTAGCCGTCAAGGGCGGACAGCACCGCCGACGGTGTGCCAGGCACGCCGATGAGGACGGCGGGAAGGCTGTTGCCGTATGCGACGCCCACCGCGGTGGCAAGCAGCAGGGTGACGCCCTCCGTCGGGTGGAGCGCGAATGTGAACGGCAGGATCAGCCCGTAGGCCAGGGTCTGTCCGATACCGGGCATGGCGCCCGCGACGATCCCGTAGATCACACCGACGATCAGGACGATCCAGATGACCGGGTCGGACAGCAATCCGGCTGTGCCGGAGAGGATGTCACCAACGCCCATCGCAGTACACCTTTCCGGTCATTCGATTGCCCAGCCGATCGGGACGAGAAGTGGTCGGAGCAGCCCCGCCGGTAGCAGGACGCCCAACAGCTCGGCGAAGACGTAGTAAAGGAGGATCGGCATGGCCACGCAGACGATGAGCAGTGAGACCACTTTGCGAACCCGCAGCACCCACAGGGTCACGAAGAGATACAGCGGGGTTGCCAGCAGGTAGCCGAGGGAGCTGAACGTCGCGGCGTAGAGGAACGTCATGCCGATGACGATGAACGCGGTGATCGCGGACGCGGGAATTCCCGGCTCGTCCTCTGTGGCACCGAAATTGGACGGCGGGCTGCCCTTGAGGCGGCTGCGGATCGACATGACCGCCGCGGCGCCCGCGGTCAGGAAGAGGGCCGTGCCGACCATTCGGGGGAAGGCGCGCGGTCCGAGGACATCGCCGACCGCTGAGCCGTAACCGATGGTCATCTCGCCGACGACCACGATGGCGATGCCGCACAGGGCGAGGATGATCGAGAAGACCAACTCGCCCCGGCCGACCGGCGGAGGTGGCTCCTCGGCGAGTTCGAGCGCTGTCTCGGCGTCGATCAGCGGCACGTCGTCGTCGGTCGTCGGCGCCTTCGCGACCGTGTCGGCGTCGGGACCACCCGATTCGTCGACGTCCTTGTCGCGCACACTCATTGGCCGCAGCCAGGACACATGTCGAGGTCCTGGAGCATCGGCTTGATCGCTTCGAGGTTCGCCTCCGCAGCGGCGCGGGACTGGTCATGGTCGAGTGGCTTGTCGAAGAGCAGGATGCCGGGGACGGTGCTTCTTGCCTTGATCAGCTCGGGATCCTTGATGCCGTTCTGGAACAGCTCGTAGAGCCATTGGCGGTGCAGGTCAGGACACGTCCTTGGCGACCGCGAAGCCTGCCGGAAATTTCCACGGGTCATCCGGCCCGAGGATGGTCGCGCCGTTCGGCACACCCGCCCACGGCACGTCCTTGGCCACCGGCGCCGCACCGCCGACGAAGATGACGTCCATCTTCCCCGCCTGAACGCCGACCAGGACCTCGCCGGGCGTGTTGTAGGTGATGTCGCCCTCGCCCGCGCCGACGATCGACGTCATCTGCTGACGGTCCTCACCGCACACCTCTCGGAACTTCAGGCCGCCGAGCGCCTCGCTGTAGGCCTTCCAGGTCAGGTCGAGCCCGTCGCCGGGGCCGCGGCAGACATAGGTGACCTCGCCGGGATGCGCCTTGACGTAGTTGACCATGTCCATGAAGTTGGTGCTGCCCCACGGCGGGTTCTTCCGCTGCGCCAGCACGTGGGGCACCTGCTCGGTGCCGATGACGAAGTTGTAGTCGTCCAGCTGCGAGCCCAGCGTCGCCGTCACATCGGTGGAGAGCAGATCCTGTGCCGCGCCGACGATCTGGGCGACGACCACCATGTAGCCCTCTTTGCCCGCCTTGTCGCGCTCCATGTCGTCGAGCGCCGACCACGTTCCGAAGAGCGAGCCGAAATCCGGCCGGTCGGTCACTGTCAACTTCACCGGAGAGAACTTCTTCATCGCCTGCGCCCAGTGCCTGGCGTAGAGCCCGTCTCGCGATCCCGCCTCGTCGGGATTGATGATCATGATGTCCTGAGCTCGGAAAGCCGTCCGGAAGTGGCTGCAGCACACCGTCTTTGTATTCCGGCTTCCAGTCGGCGACCGATTCCGTGCTCTCGTTGCCCGCTGCATCCTTGGCCGGCGAGCAGCCCATTGCGCCCGCGAGGACAGCGGTCACCAGTCACAGCCATCGCTGTCAATCGTGAATGCTTCATTGGTGCTGCCCTTCTCGTGGCCAACGCAGGAAGCGTTTGGCATTGGTGGTGCCGACTCGATCGAGTTCGTTCTCGGGCAGGCCCGCGGCGATCAACTCCTCGAGCGGAGTCGTCGACGACATGTCCCACGGGTAGTCGGTCCCGATGAGGACGTGGTCCCAGCCGAACCGCGCAGCAAGGAATGTCACTGCCCTTGGGTCGTGGGTGAGTTGCTCGAAGTAACACCGTTCGACGTACTCGCTTGGCGGTCTGGAGATGACCTCCTTGGCCTCGCTGCGCACGCGCCAGCCGTGGTCCCACCGACCGAGTTGGAAAGGAACGTGACCGCCGCCGTGCACAAGCCCGACCCGCAACCCGGGGTTGCGCTCGAGTACGCCGCCAAACACCATGCTGCCCAGAGCGATTGCCGATTCAAGCGGGTTACCGATGGTGTTGGAAAGGTGGTACTTGCCGAGCCGCGCCATTTTCGCGTTCCCCGGCCCGTAGGGATGGAGCAAGACGGGCAGGTCGTTTTCGGCCAACGCCTCCCAGACCGGCTCGAACATCGGATCGTCGAGGTTGTGGCCCGCGACATTGGTGGGTAGCTGGACGCCGACGACTTCGGGAAGCTGCGCCGAGTCGACGCACTTCGTCGACCGCGCGCTTCGGGTCCTGCATCGGCAGACCGCCCATCGCGACGAAGCGGTCCGGATGTGCTCGCACTGTCTTCACTGTCGAGTCGTTGTGGATCGCGAGCAGCTCAGCGGCCAGCGCCCCGTCGACCTGGTCGAAATACAGCGACGTCCAGGCGGCAAGGGCGTGGTACTGGATGCCCATGTCGTCCATATCGTGAAGCCGCGACGGCAGATCGAAGATGCCGACTTCGATGGGCACCGGCCGATGTTCGGCCCGCCGGTGTCACCTCCCAGCGATTCTCGGCCTCGTTGTACTCGGCGCGGGGTGCGTCGTCGGGTGCGAGGGCATGCATCTCGTTGACGGCGTCGGGGTCGGCGTAATGCGCGTGCACGTCGATGAACCCGCTGGTCTCACCGTTGATCGAGGTCATACAGTTCCCTTCGCGAGAGACGCCGGTCACTCGGGCGACCCGGCGTGACGCACGTCACCTGATATTAAATATAGTAGACACTGTTGAAGCTAAAGCCGCATTGGTGAGTCCCGTCAATCCTGAGTTCGGGGCATACGGAATCCGTCAATCCGCAGCCCGCCGGAGTAGAAATTCACGTTTGACGCGAACCGTCCGGCCGACAATGACGCTTCTCACCACTGCGCGCAGCAGCCGTTACGCAACGTTCACTGGTAGCAACCGGTCAACCGAGTACCAGGAGTTTCCCGACATGCGTCTCGGATATTTCGCGATGCCGATGCACCCACCGAACCGTCCATGGACCGCCACCCTGGACGAGGACCGGCAGGCCGTCATCCTCGCCGATCAACTCGGGTTCCACGATGCATTCATCGGTGAGCACCTCACCGACCGCTACGAGAACATCACCAACAGCATGGTGTTCCTGGCATCGCTGATTCACGACACTGAACGCATCAAGCTCGGCACCGGTACCGCCAACCTGTCCCAGATGCATCCCGGTCTTGTGGCCGCCAACGCCGCGATGCTCGACCACATGAGCAACGGCAGGCTGATCCTCGGTATCTCGCCGGGTGCACTTCCCTCGGACGCCGAGCTGCTCGGCATCTTCGACCGGGACCGCAACGCGATGTTCGTCGAGGCCATCGACACCATCCTCGAGTTGTGGTCCGGAGCCGGCCCCTACGACATCGGCGGTGAGCAATGGCAGGCTGGCACGACGCGGACCTTCAGTGCCGAACTCGGCCTCGGTTCCGTGCGCGGACCGCTGCAGAGACCGCACCCGGAGATTGTCGGCACAGTGGTCGCTCCATTCTCGAAGGGTGTCATTGCGATGGGGGAGAAGGACTTCCATCCGTTGTCGGCGAACTTCTTGTTGCCTGCCTGGTTGAACAGCCACTGGGTCAACTACTCAGAAGGAGTGGGCAATCGAGGTGGCATCGCCGATCCCGCCGACTGGCGGGTTGCGCGAACCGTCTTCGTCGCCGACGACGACAAGGTGGCCGTCGAGTACGGACGCGCATCGGCGGGAAGCCCGTACCGGTTCTACTACTCACAGATGTTGAAGAAGATGGCGATGGCGGGGCGGCTCAACCTCTTCAAGGAGGATCAGTCGGCGCCCGACGCGTCGGTGAACATCGAAACGGTGCTCGATCAACTGGTCATCTGTGGCACACCGGACAAGGTGGCCGACGAGATCCTGTCGCTGCGCGAACGGATCGGTGACTTCGGTGAGCTCGTCTATGCCGGGATGGACTGGGTCGACCCGGCACTGGGGCGGCGTTCACAGGAACTCATGGCGACCGAGGTCATCCCCCTGGTGAACAATGCGCTGGTGTCCGTCTGACCGGACGGCGCCTGGCTGTGCTAGCTTGATGCCGCCAAATAATTGTTTGCTGGCTGTGACCTCGACGCGCGGAATCTCCGGCATCAACCTGATGGGAAATTCCTAAGAGGCTGCTGAAGGTCGGGTAACTTTCTTAGCTAGAACACGTTCTAGAATGACCTGAGTCACACCCGTTCTGACCTGGACATAAGCGGCATTATTGTCTCAATTCGAGGGCTTTGACACTGCGAACACGTTCTAGTTAGTATGATCCGGCTCACTAAGAGTTGAGTGCGACGCAGGGGTGGGAAAGTCGTCAGGGCAAGCGATTTCGGAAGCTTCGCCATGGTGGACAAACTCACGAAACCCCCGCCCCGAGAACGGAGCCGAGGTTGATCGAACAGCTTGCGGTCCCGGCGCGGGCCGTGGGCGGGTTCGTCGAAATGTCCATCGACACCTTCGTCAAGATCTTCCGCAGGCCCTTTCAGTTCCGCGAATTCCTGGAACAAACGTGGATGATTGCGCGCGTCTCGCTGGTCCCGACGCTGCTTGTCGCCATTCCGTTCACGGTCCTTGTGGCCTTCACCCTCAACATCCTGCTGCGTGAGATCGGCGCGGCCGACCTGTCGGGGGCGGGCACCGCGTTCGGCACCATCACCCAGCTCGGTCCCGTCGTGACGGTGTTGGTGGTGGCTGGGGCAGGCGCGACCGCGATCTGCGCCGACCTCGGCGCCCGCACCATCCGCGAGGAGATCGACGCGATGCGGGTGCTCGGCATCGACCCGATCCAGCGGCTCGTCGTCCCGCGTGTGCTCGCATCCACCGTCGTGGCGCTCCTGCTGAACGGTCTGGTGTGCGCGATCGGGCTCGCAGGCGGCTACGTCTTCTCCGTCTTCCTTCAGGGCGTCAATCCCGGCGCGTTCATCAATGGTCTGACCGTGCTCACCGGTCTCGGCGAGTTGGTGCTCGCGGAGATCAAGGCTTTGCTGTTCGGTGTCGTGGCCGGGTTGGTCGGGTGCTACCGGGGCCTCACGGTGCAGGGCGGACCGAAGGGCGTCGGCACCGCCGTGAACGAAACCGTCGTCTACGCCTTCATCTGTCTGTTCGTCATCAACGTGATCATGACGGCGGTCGGCGTGCGGGTGTTGGTCCGGTGAGCGATGAGCTACGACCTGACCGTTCGTTTCCGGCGCGCCTTCCGCGGTGTGCCGAAGCTCGTCGACAACGTCGGTGAGCAGGCGCTGTTCTACGGCGAGACGATCCGCTACATCCCGAACGCTCTCACCCGGTACCGCAAGGAAACGATCCGCAACATCGCCGAGATGACGATGGGCACCGGCGCGCTGGTGATGATCGGCGGCACCGTCGGTGTTGCGGCGTTCCTGACGCTCGCCTCGGGTGGCGTCATCGCCGTGCAGGGTTACTCGTCGCTGGGCAACATCGGCATCGAGGCGCTGACCGGCTTCCTTTCCGCGTTCCTCAACGTCCGCATCGTCGCGCCCGTGATCGCGGGCATCGCACTGGCTGCGACCATCGGTGCGGGTACCACGGCACAGTTGGGCGCAATGCGGGTCGCCGAGGAGATCGACGCCGTCGAAGCGATGGCCGTGCACTCCGTCTCATACCTGGTGTCCACCCGGCTGATAGCAGGGATGGTGGCCATCATCCCGCTGTACTCGCTTTCGGTGCTCGCGGCCTTCTTCGCCGCCCGCTTCACGACGGTTTTCATCAACAACCAGTCGTCGGGCCTGTATGACCACTACTTCAATACGTTCCTGGTACCCACCGACCTGTTGTGGTCGTTCCTGCAGGCCATCGTCATGTCGATCGCGGTGATGTTGGTGCATACCTATTACGGCTACAACGCGTCCGGCGGCCCGGTCGGTGTCGGTATCGCGGTCGGTCAGGCCGTCCGCACCTCGCTGATCGTGGTCGTCACCATCACCCTGTTCATCTCACTCGCCGTCTACGGCGCGTCCGGTAACTTCAACCTTTCCGGATAGGCGGGGGACCATTGTCTGACGAACGCGCCAAGCGCAGTCACGTGAGGATCGCCGCGGCGATCCTCGCGGCGCTGCTTGTCGCCGCCGTCGTGTTCACCTATCTGGCCTACACGGCCGCGTTCACATCGACCGACAAGGTCACCGTCACCTCGCCGCGCGCCGGTCTCGTGATGGACCGCGACGCCAAGGTGAAATACCGCGGCATCCAGATCGGCGAGGTCGACTCGATCGAGTACGCGGGCGACCAAGCCAAGCTGACGCTCGCGATCAACAGCAACGAGATGCGGTTCATCCCGTCAAACGCCGTCGTCCGCATCGCCAGCACAACGGTTTTCGGCGCCAAGTCCGTCGAGTTCGTCCCGCCCGACGAGCCATCGGGCTCCTCGCTACGGCCCGGTGCGCAGGTGCAGGCCGCCTCGGTGCAGCTCGAGGTCAATACGCTTTTCCAGACGTTGACAGACGTACTGCACAAGGTCGACCCGGTGCATCTGAACGCAACGTTGAGCGCGCTCGCCGAGGGCCTTCGCGGTCACGGCGATGACCTCGGCGCCCTGATGGCAGGCCTGAACTACTATCTGCAGCAACTGAACCCGAAGCTTCCGACGCTTCAGCAGGATCTCCAGAAGACCGCGGTGGTGGCCAACATCTACGCGGACGCCGGACCGGACTTCGCCAAGATCTTCGACAACGCGCCCGCGCTCAGCGACACCATCGTCGACGAGCAGGACAACCTGAACCGGACGCTGTTGGCGGCAACGGGACTGGCCAACAACGGAACCGAGACGCTCGCGCCCGCGGAGAACGACTACATCGCCGCGGTGAACCGCCTACGCGCACCGCTGAAGGTGGCCGGCGAGTACTCTCCGGAATTCGGTTGCATCCTCGAGGGCACGGGCAAGGCGGTGGACTTCTTCGCCCCGATCATCGGTGGTACTCGGCCGGGTCTTTTCGTCTCGTCGAACTTCCTTCCGGGCTCTCCCGCGTACACCTACCCAGAGAGCCTGCCGATGGTGAACGCGTCCGGTGGCCCGAATTGCCGTGGCCTGCCTGATATTCCGACGAAGCAGCTCGGTGGTTCCTGGTACAGGTCGCCGTTCCTGGTCACCGACAACGCCTATATTCCCTACCAGCCCAACACCGAGTTGCAGTTCGACGCACCGTCGACGGCGCAGTTCCTCTTCAACGGTGCCTTCGCGGAGAGGGACGAGTACTGATGAAGGGTGATCGGACCCTGCTGAACGTCGGCATCTTCACCGTGGCGATGCTGCTGGTGGCCGCCATGCTGGTGGTGGTGTTCGGCGAGTTCCGGTTCGCGTCGGAGAGTAAGTACCACGCGACGTTCCTCGACGCTTCGCGGCTCAAGGCCGGCCAAGATGTCCGCATCGCAGGCGTTCCGGTCGGATCCGTCGGCGCGGTCACGCTGAATCCCGACAACACGGTCGATGTCGCATTCGACGTCGACAAGCGCTACCAGCTCTACACGTCAACGCGCGCGGCCGTCCGGTACGAGAACCTCGTCGGCGACCGGTACCTCGAGATCACCGCGGGCCCAGGGGAATTGCGCAAGATCCCGGTCGGCAGCACCATCCCCCGGGAGAACACGCAGCCCGCGCTCGACCTCGATGCGCTGCTCGGTGGACTCAAGCCGGTGCTCAAGGGCCTCGACGGCGCCAAGATCAACGAGGTCAGCAGCGCGGTCATGGAGTTGCTGCAGGGGCAGGGCGGCGCGCTGTCCACCCTGCTGTCGACCACGAGCGCATTCACCCAGAACCTGGCGGCCCGCGACCAACTGATCGGCGACGTGATCAACAACCTGAACACGGTGCTCGGCACGGTCGACGACAAGGGCGCCCAGTTCGACGCCAGCGTGGACCAGCTTCAGAAGCTGCTCACCAGTCTGGCCAAGGGCCGCGACCCGATCGCCGGTGCCATCCCGCCGTTGGCGTCAGCCTCGAGCGACCTGACCGACATGCTGCAGCAGTCGCGTCGACCGGTACAGGGCGTGATCGAGAACGTCCGTCCGATGGCGCAACGAATGGATGTGCGCAAGTCGGATATCAACAAGGTCATCGAACCACTCGCGGAGAACTACCTGCGGCTCAACGCACTCGGTGCGTACGGCTCGTTCTTCAACATCTTCTACTGCTCGACGCGGATCAAGCTCAACGGACCCGCGGGCAGCGACATTCTCGTTCCATTCGGCGGGCCGCCGGATCCGTCCAAGGGCAGGTGCAGCGACGATGGCTAGGCCGGGCGAGGGAAATCCGCTACGCACGGGCATATTCGGCATCGTCCTTGTCGCATGCCTTGTCCTGGTGTCGTTCGGCTACACCAGCCTGCCGTTCTGGCCGCAGGGTAAACCGTACGAGGCCTATTTCACCGACGCGGGCGGCATCTCACCCGGCAGCGACGTCAACGTGTCAGGGATCAACGTCGGCAAGGTCACCGGGGTGGCGCTCGCGGGTGACTCGGCGAAGGTGACGTTCACCGTGAACAGGGATGTCAAGGTCGGCGATCAGTCACTGGTCGCCATCAAGACCGACACCGTGCTCGGTGAGAAGTCGCTGGCGGTGACGCCGCGCGGCGGTGGGCAGACCACCGTTATCCCGTTGGGCCGCACAACGACTCCCTACACCCTCAACACCGCGCTGCAGGATCTCGGCCAGAACACCAGCGCGCTGGACAAGCCGCGATTCGAGCAGGCGCTGTCGACGCTCACCGATTCGCTGCGGGACGCGACGCCGCAGTTGCGCGGTGCGCTCGACGGCGTCACCGCGTTGTCGCAGAGCATCAACAAGCGTGACGAGGCACTCGAACAGCTCCTCGTGCACGCCAAGAAGGTGTCGGACACGTTGGCTGCGCGAGCGGGCCAGGTGAACCAGCTGGTGCTCGACGGCAATCTGCTGTTCGCCGCGCTGGACCAGCGCAGGCAGGCGCTGAGCAATCTCATCGCGGGTATCGACGATGTCAGCGAACAGCTTTCGGGTTTCGTGGCCGACAACCGCAAGGAGTTCAGGCCCGCACTGGAGAAGCTGAACCTGGTGCTCGACAACCTCCTCGAGCGGCGTGAGCACATCGGCGAGGCACTCAAGCGACTGCCGCCGTATGCCACCGCACTCGGCGAGGTCGTCGGTTCGGGTCCCGGTTTCCAGATCAACCTTTACGGTCTGCCCCCGGCGCCGATCGCAGAAGTGTTGTTCGACACGTACTTCCAGCCGGGCAAGCTGCCCGACAGCCTTTCCGACATGCTCAAGGGCTATATCTCCGAACGACTCATCATCAGGCCGAAGTCACCATGACCAACGCGAACCCGTCCTCCGACCGCACCCGCTGGCTGCGGATTGCGCTGGCCACCGCGCTCGTCGCGATGCTGGCCGTCGGCGCATACCTTGTGTGGCCGTCGCGGACCGGAAACAAGGTCGTCGCCTACTTCACCTCGGCGGTCGGCCTGTATCCCGGTGACGATGTCCGCATCGTCGGCGTGCCCGTCGGAACGATCGACTCGATCGAACCCCGCGCAAGCGATGTCAAGATCACCATGACCATCCACGACGATGTGAAGGTCGCCAACGACGCCAAGGCGCTCATCATCTCGCCGAACCTGGTGTCGTCCAGGTTCGTTCAGCTGGCGCCTGCGTACACCGGCGGCCCGGCGCTGGCTGACGACGCCAGCATCGGGCTTGACCGCACCGCCGTGCCGGTCGAATGGGATGAGGTCAAGGAGCAGCTGACGGCGCTGAGCCGCGAACTCGGGCCCCAGCAGGGATCGCTGCAGGGCCCGCTGAGCAATTTCGTGAACCAGGCCGCCGACACCTTCGACGGAAACGGCGACTCGTTCCGCCAGGCGCTTCGCGAGCTGTCGCAGACCGCGGGCAGGCTTGGCGACTCGCGGACTGACCTGTTCGGCACCGTGAAGAATCTGCAGGTGCTCGTCAACGCGCTGTCGAACAGCAACGAGCAGATCGTGCAGTTCACCAACCACGTCGCGTCGGTGTCGCAGGTGCTCGCCGACAGCTCGGCGGATCTGGACAACACGCTCGGCACCTTGAATCAGGCCCTCGGCGATGTTCGCGGCTTCCTCAATGACAGCAACGATGCCCTGATCAAGCAGGTCAACAAGCTGACGGACTTCACTTCCATCCTGACCGAGCACAGCGACGACATCGAGCAGATCCTGCACATCACGCCCAACGGCCTCGCGAACTTCTACAACATCTACAACCCCGCGCAGGGCACCGTCGGTGGTCTGCTGACGTTGCCCAACTTCGCCAACCCGGTGCAGTTCATCTGCGGAGGCGTGTTCGACGCGGGTACCTCGACCGACAACTACAAGCGGGCTGAAATCTGCAGGCAGCGAATGGGTCCGGTGTTGCGGCGCATCACCATGAACTTCCCACCGCTGATGCTCCACCCGATCAACAGCATCACCGCGTACAAGGGCCAGATCATCTACGACACACCGGAGACCGAGGCCAAGGCGCAGACGCCGGTGCCGTATCTGCAGTGGCAGCCCGCGCCTGGCGTCAACCCGCCGAACCCCTCGGCCGCAACCGATCTCAGTTCGTTGATGGTGCCGCCTGCGCAATCGACGTCGCATGCGGGCGGCCCTGAGGCTGCGCCTGCGCCAGGTCCGGCCGACCCGAACTCACCCGCGCCGGTCGACCCCAATGCGCCTGCGCAGCCGCCTGTCGAAGCGCCTCCGGTCGGAGGAGGTGGCTGATGAGCAATCTTCTGCGCGACAAGGCATCCCGCGCCGCTGTGCGGACGGTCGCGATCTCGGCCGGGGCTGCACTGCTCGCCGGCTGCTCGTTCGGCGGGCTGAACTCACTCGACATGCCGGGCACCGCGGGCCACGGGTCGGGCGCGTACAAGATCGTCGTTCAACTGCCCGATGTCGCCACCCTGCCGCAGAACTCGCCGGTGATGGTCGACGACGTCACCGTCGGAAGCGTGTCGGGCATCAACGCGGTCCAGCGTGCGGACGGTTCGTTCTACGCGGCCGTCGAGCTGTCGTTGGACGAGAACGTCAAACTGCCGGAGAACGCGACCGCCAGGGTCGCGCAGACCTCACTGCTGGGCTCTCAGCACGTCGAGCTTTCCCCGCCGGCCGACGGGAAGGACGTCGGTCAGCTCAAGAACGGCTCACAGATCCCGCTTGACCGCACCGGCCGGTACCCGACCACCGAGGAAGTGCTGTCGTCTCTCGGCGTCGTGGTGAACAAGGGCAATCTCGGTGCGCTGCAGGACATCACCGATGAGGTCTACAACGCGGTGGCGGGCCGCCAGGGCAGTTTCACCGATCTGGTGCCCCGGCTGGCCGAACTGACGACATCGCTGGATCAGCAGACCGGCGACATCATCGCGGCCGCCGAAGGGCTGAACCGATTCGCCGACATCCTGGCTCGCAGCAAGGACAGCCTTGGTCGCACCCTCGACACATTGCCCGCGGCGCTCGAGGTGTTGAACAAGAACAGCGGCAACATCGTCGACGCGTTCGGCGCGCTTCAGCGTTTCGCGAGTATCGCGTCGAACGTCCTGCAGCAGACCAAGGACGACTTCGCCGCGGACTTCAAGGACCTGTTCCCGGTGATCAAGTCGTTGAACGACAACGTCGACTTCCTGATCAAGGACCTCGAGTTCCTGCCGACGTTCCCGTTCCACTACAAGTATCTGAAGCGTGCCGTGCGGGGCGACTACCTGAACGTGTACACCACGTTCGACCTGACGCTGCGCCGCCTCGGGGAGTCGGTGTTCACCACCGCGTGGGGCCTGGACACCAACATGGCCCACATGAGCGAGATCATCAACCCGCCTGACTTCCTCACCGGTTCCCTCGCCAACCTGTCGGGCCAGGCGGCGGATCCGTTCAAGGTCCCCGCGGGCAGCGCGACACAACACGACGAGGGACCCTGATGCTTGACCGGTTGACTCGCATTCAGCTGATGATCTTCGCGGTCGTCACGGTGCTCACCGTCGGCGCCATCACGATCTTCTATCTGCACCTGCCTGCCGCGGTCGGCATCGGCGCCTACAAGGTGGACGCGAATTTCAAAGCGGGTGGCGGTATCTACGAGAACGCCAACGTGACCTACCGCGGCGTGACGGTCGGGCGGGTCGAGGGCGTCGGCCTGACGAACGACGGCGTCGTCGCGCACATGCGACTCAACAGCGGCACGCCGGTGCCCGACAACGTCACCGCGACCGTGAAGAGCGTCTCCGCCGTCGGCGAGCAGTACATCGACCTGGTGCCGCCCGAGAACCCGTCGTCGGCGAAGCTGCGGAACGGCGCGAACATCGGCCAGGATCGCACGGCGATCGGCCAGGACATCTCCGGCCTGCTCGACGAGTCGGAGAGGCTCGTCGCGAGCGTCGGCGATACCCGGCTGCAGGATCTGCTGCGCGAAACATTCAAGGCCTTCAACGGATCCGGGCCCGAACTGGCGCGTTTGATCGAATCGTCGCGGCTTCTGGTCGACGAGGCGAACAACAACTACGGGCAGACCACCGCGTTGATCGATCAGGCGGGCCCGTTCCTGGACGCGCAGATTCGCGGCGGCGACGACATCAAGTCGCTCGCCGACGGGCTGGCCCGGCTCACCGGAGAAGTCGCGAATGCGGACCCGCAACTGAGGGCGACCCTGCAGACGGTGCCGGGGGCCGCCGAGGCCGCCAATGAAACCTTCAGCGGAATCCGGCCGTCGTTCCCCGTACTCGCCGCCAACCTCGCGAACTTCGGTCGCATCGGTGTGATCTACAGCAAGTCGCTGGAACAGGCGCTGGTGATCTTCCCTGCGCTGATCGCCGCGTTGGGCACGGTGGCAGGCGGCGTGCCCTCCGACGAAGGCGGCAAGCTCGACTTCAAGATCCATCTGCAGGATCCACCGCCCTGCAGCACCGGCTTCATCCCGGCCACGCAGATCCGCTCGCCCGCCGACACCACGCTGCGCGACATTCCGCCCGAGTTGTACTGCAAGACGGCGCAGAACGATCCGTCGGTGGTGCGCGGCGCCCGCAACTATCCGTGCCAGGAGTTCCCTGGTAAGCGCGCGCCCACCATTCAGTTGTGCCGCGACCCGAAGGGATACGTCCCGCTCGGCAGCAATCCGTGGCGCGGGCCGCCGATCCCATACGGCAGCGAGCCGATCAACGACCCGCGGATGATCTTGCCGCAGAACAAGTTCCCGTTCATTCCACCGCAGGTGGATCCCGATCCGGGCGCGCCGGTGGTGCAGTTGCCGCCGGGGGTCGCGCCGGGACCGGGCCCGGCGCCGCACGGGCCGTTCCCGCTGCCGGTGCCGCCGAACGAACCGGGGCCGCTGCCTTCGCCATGGCCGTTCTATGCGCCGCCCGATCAGGTCGTGCCGCCGTACGGCAGGACGCCGCCGCCTCCTCCCGCGGGTGACCCCTTGCCGCTGCCGGGCCAGCCGCCCGCGGATGCGCCGCCGCCTGCGGACGCGCCGCCTCTGCCCGCGGAAGCGCCACCGATGGCCAGCGCAACCTATGACCAGAACGGCACGTTCGTCGACCCAGCCGGGGGAACTGGCGTGTTCGCGGGTGGAACTGACACACTGGCGCCCGCGGAAAACTGGGTTGATCTGATGTTGGCTCCAAGGCAGGCGTAGATGGAAGAAGAGACGGCTTCGACGGAATCGCCGAAGTCGACGGGAAGACGTCGTGCGTCCAGAGCGGCCGGGCCCGCAGGCGAGGTGACCGCGTCGACCGGCGTGCCGGTGGACGCACCGAAGATCGCCAAGGTCCGGTTGCCCAAACCCGTCGGCCCGCCGCCGCGGCGGCAACCGCACCGGTCGCTGGTCGCATGGGTGTCGCTGGCGACGGCGGTCGTCGTGTCGGCCGCCTTGGGGGTGGCCGTCCTTCTGACGGTGAAGCACCAGGACGGCGAGGAAGCCAAGCTGGCGCAGACCCAACTCTTCGTCGACACCGCCTCCCAGTACGTGGTGAACATGTTCAGCTACACCCAGGAAACGATCGACGCCGACGTCGACCGGTTCGTCAACAGCACCAGCGGACCGCTGCGCGACATGATGAGCCAGGGTAAGAACGCCGACAACCTCAAACTGCTGTTCCGCGACACGAACGCCAGCGCGGAGGCAGTCATCAACGGCGCCGCGCTGGAGAAGTTCGACGACCTCGGCAATCGAGCCGATGTGCTTGTGGCGGTGCGGGTTACGGTCACCGATCTGGACGGAAACAATCAGCCATCCAAGCCGTATCGCCTTCGGGTGACGGTGGCGGAGGACGACAACGGCCACATGTCCTTCTATGACCTCAAGTACCCCGACGGGGGCAACTGATGACGTCGAGGACCGCCAAGCTGATCGGTGCGTTGTCCATCCTGCTGGCATGCGCTTTCGTCGCACTGGCGGGCGTCGGCGGCTGGTACTACTGGTCCGGGGTCGAGATCCAGGGTGAGAAGGATGCGCGCGCCATCCTCGCCGACAAGGCGAAAGAACAGATTCCGAAGGTGTTCGGCTACGACTACCAGACGGTCGAGCGGAGCCTCAACGACGTCTATCCGCTTCTGACGCCGAGCTACCGCCAGGAGTTCAAGGACCGCGCGAACAAGGACATCATCCCGCAGGCTCGGGAGCGGCAGCTGGTCAGCCAGGCCAACACCGTCGGCGTGGGAGTGTTGGCCGCGCAGCGGAATTCAGGCTCGGTGATGGTCTATCTGAACCGGACGGTGACCGACAAGTCCAAGAAGCCGGTGTATGACGGCAGCCGCCTGAAGGTGGACTACGTCAAGGTCGACGGCCAGTGGCTGATCAACTACATCACCCCGATTTAATGGAGTCCCCCGGCTCGGATTGAATTGTCCGCCCCGCGGACGGTGTCGAAGCCAGCGCGTCGAGGAACGACCGCGCCCAGCGATCGACGTCGTGTGCGAGCACCTGCCTGCGCAGCGCGCGCATCCTGCGCCTGCCCTCCTCCGGCGCCTGATTCAGCGCCTCCTCGATGGCGTCCTTGACACCGTCGAGGTGATGCGGGTTGGTCAGGTATGCCTGGCGGAGTTCGGCTGCGGCACCGGTGAATTCGCTGAGCACGAGGGCGCCGCCGAGATCGCTGCGGCTGGCGACGTACTCCTTGGCGACCAGGTTCATCCCATCGCGCAGCGGGGTGACGAGCATGACGTCGGACGCCACGAAGAAGGCGATCAGTTCATCGCGGGGGACCGGCCGATGGATGTAGTGCACGAGCGGGTGGCCGACTTCGCCGTATTCGCCGTTGATGTGGCCGACCTGCCGCTCGATGTCCTCGCGCATCACCTTGTAGCTCTCGACGCGTTCGCGGCTCGGCGTGGCCAGTTGGACGAGCACGGTGTCGTCGTGTTTGACCCGGCCCTCGGCGAGAAGTTCCGAAAACGCCTTCAGCCGAACGTCGATGCCCTTGGTGTAGTCGAGCCGGTCGACGCCGAGCAGAACCTTGCGCGGATTGCCGAGCTCGTTTCGAATCTGCTTCGCGCGTTGGCGGACGCTTCTGTCCCTGGCCTTGGCGTCCAGGTCACCCGAGTCGATGGAGATCGGAAACGCCCCGACCTTGACTGTGCGGAAACCGACCTGAACCTCACCGAAGCGCGAGCGCACGCCGACGGATGCCCGCGATGTGTTGGCGCCCACCAGCCGTCGGGCCAAGATCAGGAAGTTCTGTGCGCCGCCGGGCAGATGGAAACCGACAAGGTCCGCGCCGAGAAGCCCCTCGATGATCTCCGTCCGCCACGGCATCTGAATGAACAGCTCGACAGGGGGAAACGGAATGTGCAGGAAGAAGCCGATGGTGAGATCCGGACGCAGCATCCGCAACATCTTCGGAACCAGCTGCAGTTGATAGTCCTGAATCCACACCGTCGCACCGTCGGCCGCCGCACGCGCAGTCGCCTCGGCGAAGCGCCGATTCACGTCGACGTATCGGTCCCACCACTCACGGTGGTAGATCGGCTTGACGATGACGTCGTGGTAGAGCGGCCACAGCGTGGCGTTGGAGAATCCCTCGTAGTACATCGCCACGTCCTCGGCGGACAGGCTGACCGGGACGAGTGTCAGATCGTCCTCGACGATCGGTTCCTCGTCGGCGTCCGGGATGCCCGGCCAGCCGATCCACGCGCCCTTGCGCTTGCGCAGCAGCGGCTCCAGCGCCGTGACGAGGCCGCCGGGACTGCGCTTCCACTGAGTCGTGCCGTCGGGCAGCCGTTCCATGTCGATCGGCAGCCGGTTGGCCACGACGACGAAGTCAGAGGAGCCGGAGCCGACCTCCGGACTCACTTAAGCCTCTTGTTTCGCCGGTCCAATGCCGAGCATCGACAGGAAGACGCGGCATTCGTCCGCGTCGGTCGCGTATGCGGCGACGACGCGCCTGGCCTGGCGTGCGGTGCTATCGGCTAGGGGCTCGACGTCGCCGAGCTCGGCGGGATCAGATTTTGCGGGCATCACACCACCATATATGCGCAGGCGCCGCGACGGCGATCAGCCGATGCTGCCGGTGGAACCGGTCACCGTCGGGCTGCTGCCGACCGACGACTCCGGTGTCACCATGGGCACCTGCTGTTCCTCTGCCAGACCGATGCACTGTCCGGAGTTATGTCCGGTGCAGGGAATCGATCCGCCACCGCCGGGCAGGTTGACCGCCGCGAGGTCGGGGTTCCCGGCGATCGACGAATACGTCGCACCTGCGTTGGGCACCAGGTGCGGAACGCACAGGGAGGTGTAGAGGTCGTGCTCCTCGCCACCGGGGCACTGGGCGAGCGGGGTGGCCGCGGGAGTGGGCATCGCGACGAAGGCGATCGCCGGTGCCGCAGCCACCGCGACGGCGAATCCACCGGCAATGATCATTCGTCGTGCTGGGAACTTCATGGTCGCCATCGTCACGCTTTCTGTAGTTTCCCTGAAAGGTCTCGTCGTGGCGATTGTATGGAACCTGGACGCAGTCTGCATGCATTCGCAAAGTTTCCTGTCAATATTGCGACGACGGTTTCTGCAGGCCAAGCGGACAAAGTAAGGCTGTCAAAGACAGGGCCGGACACGAAAAAACGTGTCCGGCCCTGCCGTTTGGTGTTTCAGATGATCGTCGCCTCTAGGGGCTGGAGCTGACCTCCGAGTGCGGCACCGCGATCGGGCCCGCGGCTTCCTGCTCTTCGCCGAGGCCGATGCACTCACCGGAGTTACGGCCCGTGCACGGGATGCCGCTGATCTCGGGAAGCCCGCCGACCGGGGATGTGCTGGTGAACGAGGGTGAGTTCGGCACGATGTCGGGCACGCAGATGTTGGTGAACTGGTCCTCGGTTTCACCGCCTGCGCAGGCGGAGATCGAGGGTGCCGAGCTGCCCGAGGTCGGAACTGCGAACAGTGCGACCGCTGGAGCAGCAGCGATCGCGACAGCGAATCCCCCCGCAAGGATCAGTCGTCGTGTTGGAAGGTGGAAGGTCGCCATCATCACGCTTTCTCTAGTTTGCTGGCCGTGTCGTCCGAGAAGCGGTTGAACGCTGCCAGCCACCTGACCGCAGTCCTCCGGTTCCCTGCCTATGCCTCGTCCGAAGTTGTAGTAGGAGTTGGCATCTGCTAGCGGAATCGTACTCTCGTCGGTTGGAACTCACCGGCCGATAGCCGGCCAATTTGGTTCGCTCGTGCCAAATCTGTGAGGTGTCTGTCAGATTGCTGTGCCACGCCTGGAAGCTACCGGGCCATGCCACGCCGTCTGGTCGGAGATCCCGCCGGACGGGTGTCGCGGCTGAAGAAGTAGTGTGCATTACATCTGACGCGTCGAACGTAACGAGGTGTGCACGGTGGCTAGCCCGGACCTGACCAGCGCCGAATCGGTTCCAGAGGAGCCGGCCCCGCAGGTGACCTACGAGACCTTGGACGAAGGGCGCATCGCCCGGATCTGGCTCAACCGGCCCGAGGCCCAGAACGCGCAATCGCGCACGCTGCTCGTCCAGCTGGACGAGGCCTTCGGCAGGGCCGAGGCCGACGACACCGTGCGGGTGGTGATCCTGGCAGGCCGCGGGAAGAATTTCTCCGCGGGCCACGACCTCGGCTCGGAGCAGGCGCTGCTCGAACGCAAACCGGGGCCAACGCAGCACCCCACGTTCCGGACACACGGCTCGAACATGAGCAGCATCGCCGAGCGGACGTATCTGCAGGAGTGGCACTTCTTCTTCGAAAACACGCGCAGGTGGCGCGATTTGCGCAAGATCACCATCGCGCAGGTGCAGGGAAACGCCATCTCGGCCGGCCTGATGCTGATCTGGGCGTGCGATCTGATCGTGGCCGCCGACGACGCGAAGTTCAGTGACGTCGTGGCGGTGCGGATGGGAATGCCCGGTGTCGAGTATTACGCGCACCCATGGGAATTCGGCGCACGCAAGGCGAAAGAACTTCTGCTGACCGGAGATTCGATCGATGCGGATGAGGCCTACCGGCTTGGGATGGTGTCGAAGGTCTTTCCCCGCGCCGAGCTGGAAGACAAGACGCTGGACTTCGCGCGTCGAATCGCGGAGCGGCCGACGATGGCCGCCCTGCTTGTGAAGGACTCGGTGAACGCGGCCGCCGACGCGATGGGGTTCACCGAGGCGCTGCGCCACGCCTTCCACATCCACGAGCTCGGCCACGCGCACTGGGCGGCCGCCAACGAGAACCGCTATCCGGTCGGTCTGCCGCCCGACGTCCCGGACTGGCGCACGCTGGGGGCACCGACGCCGTCGCGTCGTGACACCCCTTGACGTGCGTGGTTCCATAACGAGAACCTGTTCCAGTTTTCTGTGAGGAGTAGCGGTGCAGCTCTCGTTGGCGGATAAGACGGTCCTGGTCACCGGCGGTGGCAGCGGCATCGGCAAGGGAGTCGCCACCGCGGCGGCGGCTTCAGGCGCGAAGGTGATGCTTGTCGGTCGCAATGCCGACAAGCTGGCCGCAGCCGCAGACGAGATCGGTCCCCTCGCACGCGACGGGGGCGCGGTCCTCTACGAGCCCGCCGACGTCACCAACGAAGACGAGGTCAGCCGCGCCGTCGAGGCGGCCACCGCGTGGACGGGCACACTGCACGGCGTCGTGCACTGCGCAGGCGGCAGCGAGACGATCGGCCCGGTCACGCAGATCGACTCCGAGGCGTGGCGTCGCACAGTCGACCTGAATATCAACGGCACCATGTACGTGCTCAAGCACGCGGCGCGGGAGATGGTCCGCGGCGGTGGCGGATCCTTCATCGGGATCTCGTCGATCGCGGCAAGCAACACTCACCGGTGGTTCGGCGCGTACGGGGTGTCGAAGGCGGGCATCGACCACCTGATGCAGCTTGCCGCCGACGAGCTCGGGCCGTCCTGGGTGCGCGTCAACTGCATCCGGCCCGGTCTGATTCGCACCGAACTCGTTGCGCCGGTGCTGGATTCGCCGGAGCTGAGCGCCGACTATGCGGCCATCACGCCGCTACCGCGAGCGGGCGAGGTCACCGACATCGCGAACGCGACGACCTTCCTGCTCAGCGATGCCGCCAGTTACATCACGGGTCAGGTCATCAACGTCGACGGCGGCGTTCTGGTGCGGCGCGGCCCGGACTACTCGGCGATGCTGGAGCCGCTCTTCGGTGCCGACGGGCTGCGCGGGGTGGTGTCGAGCTAGCGATCGGTCGGGTCGGTTCCACCGGCCTCCCATGCCGCCAGCGCGCCGACCGCCGACCAGTCGAGGTCTGCGCCGCCGCGGGCGAGCAGCGTGAGGAAGCGATCTCGGACCAGGCTGGCCACCGGCATCGGCACCTGCAGTTCCTCGGCGGCGGCGAGTACGAGGCGGATGTCCTTCTGCCCGAGCGACGCTGCGAAGCCCGCAGGCTCGAAGCGTTCGCCTGCGATCAGCTCGCCGTAGGTCTTGTAGATCGGGGCGCCGAACAGCGTCGAGGTGATGAGGTCGAGGTATACGTGCTTGTCGACGCCCGCCTTGCCGACCAGCGCCATCGCCTCGCCGAGTGACTCGATGACCGATGTGATCAGGAAGTTGCCGCTCAGCTTCACCAGGTTCGCCGTCTTCGGCTCCTCCGACACGACGAATGTGCGCTGGCCGATGGCGTCGAACGCGGGCGACAACGCCTCGATCGTGGCGGGTTCGCCCGCGGCGACGACGAACAGCTTGGCCGCCTGCGCGGCCTCGGGCCTGCCGAACACCGGTGCGGCGACGAACTTCTGGCCCGCCTCGGCGTGTGCCGCGGTCAAACGTTCCGCGAGCGCGACGCTGATGGTCGAGGCGGACACGTGGGTGGCGGCGCCTGCGAGGGATGCCACGATGCCGTCGTCGCCGAACGTGACACCTGCGACGGCGTCGTCGTTGGCGAGCATGGTGAAGACGACATCGCCGCGGCACGCATCGGCGACCGAGTCGGCCGGCCGCGCGCCCTCGGAGACGAGCGCGTCGACCTTCGGCCTCGACCGGTTGTAGACGGTGACCTCGTGGCCCGCCTTGATCAGGTTCGCGGCCATCGCCGCACCCATGTTGCCGAGGCCGACGAATCCGATTCTCACGTCGCGCGGCCTAGACGTTGATCGTGGTCGGAAGGCGCGGCCCCCAGAAGTTCAGGTGGTTCGCGGAGTGCCGCAGCGCCGTCCACCCGGGGATGATGTCCCAGACGCCGTACTTGTCGTGCGGGTTGTCGCGCAGGAAGACGCCGAGGTCGAAGCCGGTCTTCACGGCCCGGAAGATGGACAGCGGCCCGAGTTCACCGGACTCCAGCCAGCCCACGAGATTCGCCGCGATCTGCGCGATCATCTCGAAGGGGTCCATCAGCGAAAGGGGTGTGACGAGGTCGTAGCCCTGCTTCAGGTAGGTGCCGCGGATGTCCGCATTGCCGTAGATGTCGCCGGGCAGGCAGTAGTCGAACCAGTCGATGGTTCCGGAGTTGACGATGTTGTCGCCGGAGATGCCCTCGTACGCCAGCTGGTTGCCGAGATGGAACGTCCGGCCCCTTCCGCGGTGCGGCGAGGCGATGGCGTGCAGCCATCGGCAATCACGCTGCCTCGACGTCAGCGATCCCGACACCAGTTCACGCCCGACCAGCGAGACGACCGCGCCGCCCTGGCTGTAGCCGAGCAGGCCGAACGAGCCCTGATGCTCACCGATCAGCCGTTTCACCTCTGCGACGCCCATATCGCGCGACTTCAGGTACGACGGATTGCCGAGAGCGGCCAGCAGATCCTCTCCGCCGCCGGGGATCGGGCCGAAGCTGGCCGGATAGTTCACGTAGACGACGTCGAACACATTGCGGTTGAGGAAGTCGGTGACTCCGCGCAACATGCCGATCTCGGCGCCGGGGGTGATTCCGCCCGGATTGCCGTCGGCCGCCGCAACCGCTTCCCAAGTTCCCGGTACGCAGAACAGTTTGTGCTTGGCCATGAGCCGAGTATGCGCCGATCGACCGACACTGAAAACAGTCGAGTCAAACCCGCAGCGGCTGAGAACGTTTCACTGGTTGCTGTGCTATGCCGGAAGGATGAAGTTTTCGACGACGATGTTCCAGGACGGCAACAACACCGGGATCGAAGTTCCTGCCGATGTCGTGGAGGCGCTCGGAGCGGGTAAGCGTCCTCCCGTGGTGGTTAACGTGAACGGCTTCTCCTACCGCTCGACCGTCGCGCCGATGGGTGGCAAATTTCTGATCCCGTTCAGTGCGGCACGAAGGCAGGACTCGGGAATCGGAGGAGGCGACGCCGTCGAGGTCGACCTGACCCTCGACACGGCGCCGCGAACGATCGAGGTGCCTGCGGACCTGCGGACGGCGCTCGACGCGTCACCGAAGGCCGCGGCGGCCTGGGAGACGCTGTCCTTCAGCAACCGCAAGGCGCAGGTCGAGGCCGTGGCGGGCGCCAAGGCCGCCGAGACCAGGACCCGCCGCATCGCGGCCATCGTCGCCAAGCTGGGGTAGGTGATTGCGGGCGAAATCGGCCATGGCGTCCTGCCCTCCCGCCTACCCTCGTCGGTATGTCTTCAACTCCCGACGGCGAGGACCGAGTGCCCATCGAGAACGTCCGTTGCGGTGACCCCATCTACGACGCCGATGGTGGTTGCCAGCACTACAAAGTCCTGGAGAGCAGACCCCTACCCGGCGGCGGCGTCGTCATGGAACTCGAGTGCCTGCACGACAACAAGTGTCAGGTGATCGAGAAGACCTTCTCGGCGGGATACACGGTCGCCAGGTCGACCCGCCACTTCCTGTAGCCCCGCGATGCGGATCGGCTTCGTCGGCCTCGGGAACATGGGCTTCCCGATGGTTCGCCGTCTTCTCGCCGCCGGGTACGACGTGGCCGTATGCGATAAGCGGCACGACCTCACCGAAGCGGCGGCGGCGTTGGGTGCGCGAGCGATGTTCTCGCCAAAAGAGATTGCGGATCAGGTGGAAACGGTGCTCGCCAGCCTGCCGTCGCTTGCCGCATCGGTCGACGTCGCCACCGGTTCGGCGGAGTGGCCGACGGAGCCCGGGTGCGGCGATTCGTCGATCTGTCGACTGTCGGGAGCCGCACCGCTGCCACGGTGTCCGAAGCGCTTGGCCGCCGCGGGATCGCGGCACTCGATGCTCCGGTGAGCGGTGGGGTGGCCGGTGCGGACAAGGGCACCCTTGCGGTCATGGTGTCAGGCCCGCGTGCGGACTTCGACGTCGTGGAACCCGTGCTGGAGACGATCGGCAAGCCGATCTTCGTCAGCGAGAAGCCCGGTGCCGCGCAGACGATGAAGCTGGTGAACAACATGCTGGCCGCCACCGCGCTGGCGACGACGGCCGAAGCGGTCGTGATGGGCGTGAAGGCAGGCCTCGATGCGCAGGTGATGATCGATGTCCTCAACGCGGGCTCGGGCGGCACCCACGCCAGCAGGGACAAGTTCCCCCGCTCCGTGCTGCCGCGCACCTTCGACTACGGCTTCGCGACAGGGCTGATGGTCAAGGATGTGCGCCTCTATCTCGAGGAAGCCGCCGCGCTCGGCCTTTCGACGGAGATCGCAGAAGCCGTTGGCCGGGTGTGGGAGTCGGCTCTGCGCGACGAGGGCCCGGAGTCCGACTTCACCTGCGTCGTCAAACCCATCGAGGCCGCGGCAGGAGTGATCGTCGAAGGGAAGGCTCGTTGATCACGGCGATGGAGGTCGTCGACGGGATCGACCTGACGGACAAGGTGTGCGTGATCACCGGCGCGACATCCGGTCTCGGCAGGGAGTCGGCACGGGCATTGGCCGTCGCCGGGGCGCACGTTGTGTTGGCCGCCCGCAGCAGCAAGGGATTGAGCGACACCGAGCGCCTGCTCCGCGACGCCGTCGACGGCGCCCGTGTCACGACTGTCACCCTCGACCTGACATCATTGGCCAGCGTGCGCGAAGCCGCCGCCGCGATCGCCGATGCGGTGCCTGCCGTCGCACGTTCTGATGAACAACGCAGGCGTCATGTTCACCCCATTCGGCCGCACCGCAGATGGCTTCGAAATGCAGTTCGGCACAAACCATCTCGGCCACTTCGAACTGACCCGGCTGCTTACTCCGCAACTCGAGGCGGCCGGAGGGGCGCGCATCGTCAACCTGTCGTCGGACGGCCACAAGCTTGCCGACGTCGACCTCGACGACCCGAACTGGCATCGGCGTGAGTACAACAAGTTCCATGCGTACGGGGCGGCGAAAACGGCCAACATCCTGCACGCGGTCGAACTCGACCGTCGACTGCGCGACTCCGGGGTCCGCGCCTACGCGGTGCACCCCGGCATGGTCGCCACCAACCTCGCCAGGCACATGTCGCGCGATGACGTCGCCGCCATCACCGCCATGCCGGAGCAACGTGAGGTCACCGAAGAGACCGATGTTCGCAAGATGAAGGTGCTGACTCCGGAGCAGGGCGCCGCGACGCAGGTGTGGGCGGCCGTCAGCGCGGAGTTGACCGGGACCGGCGGGGTGTATCTGGCCGACTGCGAGGTGCGCAGGGAAGTGGTGGCGTATGCAATCGATCCCGGCCGGGCGCGCCTGCTGTGGGAGCTGTCCGAGACGCTTTGCGCCGTCTGATGTTTCGTGAATCGCCGGCTGAATCGGGCGCCCTACCCATAGAGTGAGCAGCCGTGTTGACCTGGCTCGCCCCGATCATCGTGGTGGCCGTCGTTTCGTTGGCGGTGACCGCCAAGCTCCTCGCCCGTCGACGTGCGCCGGAGGGCGGCTGGTTCACCGACTTGCCGCGAAGCGCGGGATCGCTTTCGGTCATCGGCACGATGTTCGCGGTGATGCTGGCGTTCGTGATTCTGTACTCGCTGCAGAGCTTTCAGCATGCGCGTGAGGGTGCAGGCATCGAAGCCATCTCCGTCACCGAACTCAGCGCTGTCGCAAGTGCTTTGCCGCCGCCTGCCAATGATGACCTACATGGAGACTTGGTCTGCTACGGCCGTGCGGTCGTCCACGACGAGTGGCCTGCCATGCGGGACGGCCATTCCAGCGAATTGGTCGAGTCGTGGATCGACAAGTTGTACAACGACTTCTCGGCTATCGCGCCCCAGGAGGCGCAACACGAGGCCGCGTTCGCACAGTGGTTCGACGAGGTGTCCGAGCGTCGTGATGGTCGACGCGAACGGCTCGCCGAGGCCGCGCCGTACCTACCCATGCCGTTGTGGTTCGCGCTGGGGATCGGAGCGCTGGCCACCCTCGGCTACATGGTCGCGCAGGCCGACAAGCGGGAGCCCAAAGTGATCCAGGCGATTCCGATCGCCTTCGTTTCGGCGATCGTCACCGCGGGCCTGCTCGTGGTGGTCTTCCTCGACAATCCCTATTCGGACTCGAACGGCAGCATCAGGCCGACGGAGATGAACCGCACGCTCGACCGGATCGACAAGGGTGTCGAGGCGCCCTGCGACGAGTCGGGCAAACCTATCTAGCGGTCTCGTCCGGCTTCGGCGTTGCGGCAACCTTCGGCGCCGCCGCGACCTTCTGCGCGACGAAGTCCGCGGCTTGGTCTGTCAGGCCGTTGGCCGGGTAGAGATTGTGCGCATTGCTGTCGCCGCCTGCCGGGGAGCAGATCGGGTCCTCGGGGATGCACAGGTCCGTGGTCTTGTCCGCGTAGAGGTGCCCGACCGTGATCGGGGGCGCGGTGTTGGCGATCATCTGCAGGAACCCGCTCGACGGCTTGCCGAACAGCGCGACCGCGGCGACGTGGTCGGCGACCGCGGGCGGCATCGGCCCGGTCAGGCCGACGGGCATCTGGAAGCCGGCGGGCACCGAGTCGGCGGTGAGATATCCGGCGACTGCGGCACCTTGGGAGAAGCCGCCGAGAACGATTTTCGTGTTCGGGCACTCCGCGGCCGTGGCCTGGACCTTGTTGCTGGCGTCGATGACACCTTCGGAAGCCGTCTGGAAATCCAGCGACGCCGGATAGTTCACCGGATACACGTCCAGGGACTTTCCGCCGAGTTTCGAACTGAGGGAGTCGACGAACGCCTGTCCGGTCCCGCCGACTCCCGGCGCCTCGAAGGTGCCTCGCGCGAAGACCAGCTCGACGTCGGGGCACGGCGCAGCGGACGCCGCCGGCATCGTGACGAACGGACTGAGCAGAGCGGCTGCGACTACACCACTGGCTGCGAACAAACGACTGATGCCGATCAACTCGACCCCACCGCCCTCAACTGGATTCTCGACGCTAGGCGGGGCCTCTTCGCACTCCGCCAGAGCTGGCTACCCAACGGTTCTGTCGATAAAACCCTAACTCGCTTCGGGGGTCGCGTCACGTCAGATTTGTTGCAGCGCTGCCTGCCACGCCGCCGGCGCCGGGTTCCGTGCTGCCGGATGGATGCAGCCACGACGCGGCGTTGCGTACGTAGTCCTTGAAGACCAGCAAGTGGGATGGGTCGGCCTTGATCTGCGTGCCTGGCGGTTCGCTGACGAACGAGGGCGCCCCGCAGTCGAGGTCCCAGTTGTAGTCGGCGAAGTGGTGGAACGTCGACTCGGCAACGGCTCGCCCCATCGTCCTTCCGTCGGGGCAGCGTTCGCCGTCGAGCGCGACGGCGAGGTTGAACCGGCGGCCGGTAGCAATGCTCGCGCCCTGCGCGACCGCCGTCGCGAAGGGCAGGTCCGACGACACCCATCCCTCGTGCGGATGCGCCGGAAAGTACTCGATCCGCCCGCTTTCGCTGTGTGTCGTGCGCAACAGCTCATGGACCGGCCGACCGGCGATCGCCGGTTGGTAGTCGCCGTTGCAGCCCGAGTGGTAGTTCGGCCACGAGATGGACGGCGTGTCCTGGTCGTCGCACATCGTGGTCGGATCGACCGACTCGTCGTGGAACTGGTTGACCGATCCCAGCGACCCGAGGCTGACCAGGCAGCTGCCCAGATCCTGGTGGTCGCGGGCGGTGAGCACGCCGCCGCCGTTCTCGCGGAACCGCATGATCGCTTCGGCGTCTGCGGAGGTGAGCCCGTCTCCGACGTCGACGGCCATCAGCCAGAGCTGGTCGTAGTCCAGCTCGTCGAGCCGGCTCAGAACGGGATCGTCGGCCCCCTTCGGCCCGCGGTTGCGCGCGACCACGTCGTGGCCCGCAGCCCGTAACTCGTCGGCGAGCAGCGAGAAGCGGGTGATATCCCAGTCATCCGGAGACGCGGGAATCGTCGTCTGAAGCAGAATCTTCGACATCGGAACTCACTCCTGCGCAGACGACTCGGCGGCGACGCGCAGATGCTTGCGGGCTTCGAGTTCCTTTTCGTCGACGAGTTCGAGCATCGGCTTGCCGGGAACGCAGAGCATGGTGACCGTGAAGCGGCATTCCACGTCGTCTCTGTTATTGCCGTCGGAGTAGTGGATGACGTCTCCACCCGGTTCCCAGAATGCCTCGCCCGCCCGAATAACCCGTGGCGGTTGACCTTCCAGCTCGAACAGCATCTCGCCTTCGAGCATGTAACCGAAGGCAGGCCCGCTCGGATGTCGGTGGGGTGGCGCACCGGCGCTTCCCGGCGGGTAGGCGATCACGACCGTCATGGCGTGTGCGCCTTCCGGTATGAACGGTGGCTGCGCCTCCTGGACGACCGTCAACGCGTCTTCCCAAGAGGAGTCGTAATTCTTGGACATGGTGATTTCCCTTCGATCGCGATTCAGACAGCGGTTCCGCCGCCGTCGACGTGCAGTACCGAGCCGGTGATGAAGGTCGAGCGAGGTGATGCCAGGAAGAGCACGGCTTCTGCGATCTCCTCCGGTTTGGCGGTGCGGCCAAGAGGCAGCGCACGGCCCAGCTCCTCGTTCGTCTCACCCCATTCCGCTTCCACACCTTCGGTTTTGGTGGGTCCGGGTGCCACGCTGTTGACCCGGACCTGGCGGGAGCCGAACTCGGCAGCCCACGTGCGGGTCAGTGATTCCACGGCTGCCTTGGAAGCGCTGTATGCGCCCGCGCCGGGGACGCCCTTCTTGGCGACCATCGTGGTGACGTTGATGATGCTGCCGTGCCCACGCTCGAGCATTCCCGGCACCAGACCGGCGGCCAGGAAATAGGTACCGCGGACGTTGGTGTCGAAGGTCTTCTCGAAAGCGTCGAGCCCTTGGTCGACGGTCAGGGCGGCGGGAAAGCTGGCCGCGTTGTTGACCAGGATGTCGATGTCGCCGGCCTGCTCGACAAGCGATCGAACGGATTCGATGTCGGCCAGGTCGGCCTCGATGAACCGCACGCTGCCATCGATGCTCGCCGCCGCGGCCTTACCGCGCTCGGCGTCTCGGCCGGTGATGATGACCGACGCGCCCTCGCGTGACATCAGCCGTGCGCACGCCAGGCCGATGCCCGCCGTTCCGCCGGTGATCAATGCGTGTCTTGTATGCCAATTCCATTACTGAGTCCGCCTTTACGCGATGCACGGCTCGAGGCTGACGGCCTCGTCGTCGGCGTTGATGTCCAGATGTGCCAATGCGATGCGCAGCCGTGCGCGGCCACGTGACACCCGCGACATCACGGTGCCCAGTGGGATGTCGAGGATCGCCGAGGTCTCGACGTAGGTGTAGCCGGCGATGTCGGCGTAGTACACAGCGACCGCGAAGCCGGCAGGCAGCGCTTCCAGCGCCGCTTTGATCTCGCTGTCGGGCAACCCGTCGAGCACCTCGGCTTCGGCGGAATGGATTGTGGTGGGCAACCGCGAAGCACCGCAGGCGAACTCACTGTCGGTGACCTTCTCGATCGCGACCTCCGACGGCCTGCGCTGTTTGGTGCGGTGCGCGGTGACCCAGCGGTTGTACAGAATCCGGAACAGCCACGCCTTGAGGTTGGTGCCCTCCCGGAACGTGTGGAAGCCCATGTAGGCGTGCAGCAGCGCGTCCTGCAGTAGGTCTTCTGCGTCGGCTTCGCACCGGGTCAGCCCTCGTGCCCTCCGCGACAGGACGTCGAAAAGGGGCTCTGCTTCACGGGCGAAACGCGAGGCAAGGTTCGGATCGCGCTCGGACGTACTGGGTACGGATGTAATCGTCATGATCAACACTCCAGTTTTTGCGGATGCGTTCGTGGTGCTTCAGAGCCCGGTGTGGGCCGCCGAAATCAGACTCGCCCCCGCGCGGACGAAGCGAACCCTTGAAAACCCGTAGTCAATGCGTCCGCTATCCGTAGTGGATCTTGTAACGCCAGGTCAGGAGTGGTTCAAGCGACGGTCAGCTGGCCCACGAGACGGTGCGCAGCTGCCGGCGTGAGGTGATTGCGAGCTTGACGAAGACCTTCCGCAGATGCCATTCGACGGTGTGGGTGCTGATGAAGAGTTGCGCGCCGATCTCCTGATTGGTCAGACCGTCGCCCGCCATTCGGGCGATCTGCGCCTCCTGAGCCGTCAGCTCTTCGCCGGACTTGACCGGCTGCTTGCGCACCTTCTCCCCGGTGGCCGCCAGCTCGCGTCGCGCCCGTTCGGCGAACCCCTCCGCTCCGATCTTGGAGAAGAGCTCATATGCAGTGGTGAGTTGCCTGCGAGCATCGAGCCGACGGTTCACGCGCCGCAGCCACTCGCCGTAGGACAACCGCACCCGCGCGCCGTGGAGTGCGACATTGGCACGCTCGAGCCGCTCGACGGCCTCGGCGAACAAATCATCGGCGGTCTCGTCGTCGCCGAGCATTGCCCTGGCCGCCGCCAAGACACCCAGCCCCCATTCGGTGCCGCTGGCTCCTGCTCTCTGCTCGAACTGCCGCAGGGCCGACGCCGCGGCTTCGTTGTCACCCGCATGCACTGCGGCCTCGACCAACTCGTAGAGGCACCAGCTGTAAAACCCGAGATCCTCGTATTCGCAGCACTCACGCGCGGCTGCCAGGGCCTCGTCGTAACGACCAAGACCGTTGAACAGGATCGCCGAGAGCAGCTTGGTCAGACCGACCAGCCGGCCCTCGCCCTTCGCGGCGCCCTCCGCCGCGGCCGAGGCGATGAGATCGACCGCCTCGGTCTGTACGCCCCGCCACGCGGCGAGGTTCAGCGAGTGGTACTTCCTCGGCGCGTAGCCGATCGACACGGTGATGGCGTCGACCTCTTCGAGAAGCCTTGCCGCCGATTTGAATTCGCCCATATAGACATGCACGCCTGCGCGATAGGCGAGGGCGGGCGGCAAGGCGGCGAGCGCGCCTGCGTCGCGGGCCCTTCTGACGGTTTCGGTGGCGATCTGCTGCAGCACGGTGTCGTCCCACAGCTCGTGCGCGGCGGATTCCTGCGCGACGGGAAAGGGCCAGCTGCGGTCCTTGGCGTCGGTCGACTCCTCGTGGGCGTTCCAGAGCTCCAGTGCCGACCGCATATGGGCGAAACCGGCGCCGGGGCCGTCGAGGATGCGGGTTGTCACCCCGCTCAGCAGGAAGTCGACCGGTCGACGTATTTCAGTCAGCCGGTCGACCGAGGCGCGACCGGCCGTCGCGACGTCCGCCAACAGGGTTGGGGGAGCCGAGCCTGCCTGCGTACATGGCAGCGGCGAGCGCCTCGAGATGGGTATCTCGAGCCAGATCGTCGTCGAGGTCATCCAGTCCCTTTGCAGCGCTGAGCAATTGCGCTGCGGCTTCGGCTGTCTTCACCGCGCCGGGCGCTCCGGCGCGGCTGCGGACGAACTCCATCTGGGCGCGCATTCTCCCGACCTGTGCCTGCTGCAGCTTCGAAAGGGGCGCGAGCTCGGCGATCGCGAGTAATTCGTAGGCCGCCTCGGGGGCCGCCGCCTCGCGTTTGGCGTGGGCGGCGGCGATGGCCCTTGCGCCGCGAATGGCCGGGTCCGACGTGAGGATCGCGGCCCGCTCCAGGAACGCCGCTGCCGCGGCCACTCCACCCCTGCTCTGGGCCCGGCTCGCCGAGGCCTCCAGCTCCTCGGCGACCGATTCGTCCGGCCCTGTCGCGGCGTTGGCGGCGTGCCAGGCTCGACGGTCGGGATCCGACCGGGGGTCGGTCACGGCGGCGAGCGCGCGGTGGATCTCCCGGCGATCGGTCAGTTCGGCGGCGCGGTAGGCGGCAGACCGCATCAACGGGTGAGCAAACCGCATCCGCGGGCCGAACTCGATCAATCCCGCAGCTTCGGCCGGAGCCAGTGCATCGACGGGAATGCCCAACTCTGCTGCGGCGCGGAGGAACAGCGCGGCATCGCCGACCGGTTCGGCGGCGGCGATCAGCAGCAGTCTCTGGGCCTGCTCGGGAAGCGATTTGATGCGGCGGACGAACTGTTGCTCGATTGCCGCCGTCGACGAGCGCTTCCCGGATATCCAGAACCCACCGGCCAACTCGGTCGCGGTGATGCTTCGCGGAACCTCCAAGATCGCCAGGGGTACGCCACGCGTCTCGGCGACGATGCGGTCCCGCACCAGCGGATCGATTCCACCGAACATCACCGATTCCAGGAGGTCGCGGGCGGCGCCGTCGGAGAGCCCTTCGACGGGTGTTTCCGGAAGCCCCGCCAACGCCTCGGCGCCGTTGTCGCGTGCTCCGAAGACCAATGCGACGGGCTCGGCCAAGAGCCGTCGGGCCACGAAGGCAAGTGTCTGCACCGACACCTGGTCGAGCCATTGCGCGTCGTCGACCACGCAGAGCAACGGTTGATCGGCAGCGGCGGCGGCCATCAGGCTCAGCACGGCCAACCCGACCAGGAATCGATCGGGAGTCGATCCGCCGGTGCGTCCGAATGCCACATTCAGCGCTTCGCGCTGGGGTTCGGGAAGTTCGTCGAGGTGTCCGAGGATCGGTGCACACAGTTGCTGGAGGCCGGCGAAGGCCAGTTCCATATCCGACTCGACGCCCGACACGTCGATACAACGGAATCCGGAGGCCTGCTCGGCGACGTATTGCAGCAGTGCGGTCTTGCCGACGCCCGCCTCGCCGCGGAGCACCATCACCTGGCAGCTTCCCGCTCGGACGGTCGATATCAGACCCCGAAGCGTCTCGCATTCGCTGTCGCGACCGCGAAGACTGATCCCCCGACCCTGGCTCGACATAGGCTCCACCGCGTCGTTTTGCACTGACCATACCGGTCTGCCCTGGTGGAAGCCTACGTCGAGGCGAGGTTCGATCTTGGGCTACGCCTTTGCGGCAGCTTCTGACGCCCAGTCGGAGAAGCGGATGTCGAAGAGCGTCGCACCCTCACCGGGCACCAGGGTGGTCTCGTCGATCTGGACACCCCAGTAGCCCGCGCTCGGATCGAGGACGACCTCGCGTGAGTCGCCGTGGGCGGCCAGCGCCGTGCGCATGAGATCGGGCATCCGGAACCGCTCGGGCCCACCCACCTCGACGGTTCCGTTCACGGGGTCGTTGACCGCCGCGATTGCGACCGCCTCCGCGACGTCGGCAGAGGCCATCGGCTGAATGAACGCGTTGGGCACGCGCACCGTGCCTTCGACGGTCGCCGAGTCCACGATTCTGCCGATGAACTCGTGGAACTGGGTGGCGTGCACGATCGTGTAGGGGATCGGCCCGCCGCTGATCAGTTCCTCCTGGAGTTGCTTGGCCTGGAAATATTCGCTCTCCTTGGCGAGCTGGTCGGTCCCGACCACCGAAAGCGCCACATGGTGGCTGACTCCCGCTTCGGCCTCGGCATTGAGCAGATTGGTGGTCGCGGTCTTGAAGAACTCCTTGGCGGCGCCGTCGAGCGTAGGGGAGTTCGACACGTCGATGACCGCGTTCGCGCCCGTGAGAACCTCCGAAAGACCCTCCCCGGTAAGGGTGTTGACACCGGTCGACGGCGCCGCGGCGACGGCGTCGTGACCGTGTTCGGTCAGGCCTTGGACCACCTTTGACCCGATCAGACCGGTTCCTCCGATGACGACGATGCGCATGATGTGCCCTTCCATTGGTCTTTGAATACAGCTTCCTGCCGCCCAGAACGGATGCGCTGTTGCCGATTCATCCCGAGACCGGAGATCCGGGTCCATAGACTGTGGTGAGCAACATCAGGCGTGAGAGATGAGGATTCGTACCCATGGCGGTTTTTCAGGTTCAGGCTCGACGGCTTTTCCTCGCTGCAGGTATCGGCTTGGCGGTCGTCGGGGGGCCGGCGATCGCTGTGATGGCGTCGCCAGGCGCGGTCGTCTCGACGCCGCTGGCGGCGTGCACGGGCGGTGAGGAAGAGGACGTCTACACCACGACCTGTGTCCCCTTCATGGTGCCCAACTCGCCAGACGACAGCGGGTTCACCACGAACGCGGCCAACCCCGACATCCCGGAGATCGACGGCGTCCCGTGCACCGGTCACGACAGCGGTGCCTGCATCGGGTTGAGCGAGGAGCAGCAGGATATGGGTCCGCAGCCGGTCCCGCGTTCGACCATCAGCTCCAGCCCGTAGCGCAGAGGCGATCGACCAAACCGCGCGCTATTCGTGCGGACTGCACTCGGTGTCGACGATCGAGTCGGGAACGTCCTCGCCGCTGTTCAGTTGTTCAAGCGTCGCAACGCATTCCTTGTATTGCGAACTCTGCCACGGCTTGAGGATGAACAGCGAGATCAAGACGGTGAACAACGACGCCGGCTGCGATCACAGCCACGATCAGCGTCATGGTTCGCTTGTTGACCATCTAGAACAGCTCGCCGGTCTTACCGAGCATCGCCTTGCGAATCAGCGGAAGTGGCAGCGGGCCGAGCTTGATGAACGCGTCGTGGAAGTCCTCGAGCGAATACGAATCGCCCATCTTGGCCTTGTAGTCCTCACGCAGCTTGAGGATCATCAGCTTGCCCATCGTGTAATAGCCGTATGTGGCGTCCGAGGTACCGCGTTTCGCCTCGGACTCCGCGACGGGCGCGGGCTGGTAGGCATCCTTCTCGAACATGGCCTGCGCCTGCTCGACCGTCATGCCCTGCGTGTGCATCTTGATGCCGACGATGAAGCGGACATCACGCAGCAGTGCGTCCTGGACCTCGGCGAGCCGATACCGCGGGTCGTCAGCGTGTAGTCCCTCGTCGAGCATCATCTGCTCGCAGTAGTGCGCCCATCCCTCGAAGTTGCTCGCCGCGCCGAAGACCTTGCGGACATCGGACGGATAGTCCTTGGCGTAGAGGAACTGCACATAATGTCCCGGCCACACTTCGTGCACCGACACATTGCTGATCGCCGGTCGGTACCACTGCGACATGAAATCGTCCTGTTCCTCCTTCGGCCAGGACGGGTCGGGCAATGTCATGAAGTAATACGCCTCTGTCGCAACGGTTTCGAACGGGCCGGGGGTGTCCATCGCGGCCGACGTCGTCGCCCGCATGAACGGTGGTGTCTCCTTGACCCTTACCTGCGGTGCCTGTGGCACGTCGATGATCTTCTTGTCGCGAACGAATTGCGCGAGGCCGTCCAGGTTGCCCTGGGTCACGGCGAGCAGCTCGGAGGCAGGCGGATGATCCTTCGTCAATTCGGCGAACACGTCCGGCGGCGACTTCGTCGGATCGACCAGTCGCGCGGCATCGGCGAATGCCTGCTGGTTCTTCTTCAGATCCTGATCTGCGGCCGCCAACAAGTCGGGCAGAGGTGTGGTGATCATCTCGTCGGCGTCGAGCACCTTTCGGTAGGTGTCCTCGCCCAGTGCGAACGAACCGTTGGACCGGTTCAGCAGATCGCTCTGCAGCCAGTTCCCGTAGTCGGTGAGCGCGGAGATGACCGCGTCGCTGGCGGACCGGAATTCGGCGAGCAGCGCGGCATCTTTCACCTCGGTGAAGGCCGCGGGGACATCCTGCTCGAAGAACGCGCGGTTTCCGTCGATCTGCTCGATGGCGATCTCGGTGTAGATCCGCGGCGGGTTGTCGAGGTTCTTTCTGGCCTCGGCGAGGGCGTTCGGCATCGCCTTCAGGCGGGCGATCAGCGACTTGAGCCGGTCTTGCGGCGGCGCGAATGTCCGCGAAATGATCACGTAGGCGTCGTTGGTGATACCGCTGCTGTAGGTGTCGGGGTCCTTGGCCCACGGCCGGATGACCTCGTCGCGCAGCACCATTCCGTCTAGCGTGTGCTTGGTCTGTTCGAAGTCGAGTTGAGCCTCGTCGGAGAGCGTTTCGGCATCGATCTCGTTCAGGCGGGCCTGGAAGGCCTTGATCGTCTTGACGTCGGCCTCGACTCCGGCGGCCGAGTAGTCACCGATCTGGTTGTCGTACTTGTGGATCCCCAGATATGTCGCGTTCGACGGGTCACTCTCGTAGGTGAACTCGAGAATCTCGTTCGCCAACCCCTTGAACTCGCTGTCACCCGAACCTGGATCCTGAGTGGTCGATTCGCCCGATCGACCGCATGCCTGCACGCCCGCTGTCATGAGTAACAGCACACCGAGCGCCGCTATCCCCTTGCCGATGCGTCCCGTCATGGCTGAGCCCCCCTCTGCCTCAGCGCGCAATTGCAGTAGCGCACTACTGAGAGGGTACGACCGCACGGGCGTGACGATTCCCTCTATGACCGATCCGGCCGCGACAATTCCGCGCGAAACGTCGCAGGCCAGGTTGAGCCCACCGCGAGTGCGTTTACCCAAGCTCATCCAGGGTGTCGGATTCGCCTTCCTTCGGCGTAAGGCGATGCGGAGTTGGATCAAGCGGCATGGCCGCATCTTCGAGATCAACGTTCCATTCTTTGGTCGATCAATCGTCGTTTCCGACCCGGCCCTTGTGAGGGCGGTGTGTACCGCGAGCGCCGAACAGATGAGCAACGTGCAGCCCAACCTCGGCAATTGGTTCGGGCCCGGTTCGGTATTCGGACTTGACGACGGCACGCATCGAGATCGGCGCCGGCTGCTCGCGCCGGCCTTTCACGGCCAGAGCCTCAGAATCTACGAAGACGTCATTGTGGGCGAGACACTCCGTGAATGCGCGAATTGGCCGCAGGGCCAGGAACTCCGGATGCTCGAACCGATGAACAGGATCACCCTGAACGTGATCTTGCGGACCATCTTCGGTGCTGATCGGCCGGAGCTCGAGGAACTACGTGCGCTTATCCCGCCCTATATGAAACTCGGACAGCTGATGGCATTTGTACCGCCGCCGCCATCGTGGCCCGGACGCCCCGGCCCGTGGGGCAGGCTGGACAAGCTCCGCACGGCCATCGACCGGATTGTCTGCACGCTTGTCGCTCATGCCGAAGCCGATCCGGGTCTCGGTGAGCGAACGGATGTCGTGGCTTTCTTGGTGCGCAGAGGGTACGTCGACGAAGCCGGGATTCCGCCGATGGACCTTTGCGACGAACTCCTGACCCTGATTTGTGCGGGCCACGAAACCACGGCGTCAGCGTTGGCCTGGACGTTCGAGCGGCTGCGGCGCCACCCGGACGTGCTCGAGGAACTGGTCACAGAGGTCGACGCTGGGGGCGGTGCGTTCCGCCGGGCCACAATTGTCGAGTCGCTACGGGTGCGCACCGTGATCGATGTGGCCGGCCGCCGGGTCAGGGCGCCGAGCGCCGACCTCGGCGACGTGAAAATTCCGCACGGACGCACGGTGCTCATCAGGATTGCTGATCTTCACGAGAATCCTGAAATCTACCCCCATCCAGAACGATTCGATCCGCATCGCTTCCGCGGCACAAGGGCGGTGGCACCGACCTGGCTCGCGTTCGGTGGCGGAGCGCGACGGTGCATCGGCGCCGACTTCGCGATCGCCGAGATGGATGTCGTGCTGCGAACGGTATTGCAGAACTTCTGGATCCAGACCGATGCCGCCGCGGACGAGAAGTCGCATTTCCGGGGAATCGCCCACACGCCGAAACTCGGCGGCCGGGTAACAGTGAATCGCCGAAAGTAGGCAACCGTGTCGACCCAACTGATCAGACCATCGCATGCGAAACGGCTCGAGATCCGGTGCAATGCGGGCGACGCCATAGTCGCGAACTTGGCGGTCCACGTTGTGTTCTTCTTCGAGCGGCGTCTGGACACAGGTGCTCTCGCACGCGCCTTTGCGGAAGCGCTCACGAAGCTTCCGGTCTTCGCGGGGCGAATGGCCACCGACGGCAGGAGAATGCGAATCCGATGTGGGGGCCAAGGTGTGCCCTTCACGACGGTGTCGTCGGACCGCACGCTCTGCGATGCGATCCGTTCGACATCGCGGGACAACGGACTATGGCTCGTCGACCCGGTGAACGGCGCCACTGCACGATGGGGATTCGGCCCGGTGTGCAAGGTGCGCGTCACGCATCTCGCCGACGATGCGACGGCGATCGGAGTCTCGTTCCACCACGCGATTGGCGACATGCAGACGTTGATGATTTTCATGAATGCGTGGGCCGCCGCCGCTGCCGACGCGCCACTCGCTGAGCCGTTGATCGTCGAAGACCGCGCCGCCTATCTCGACGAGCATCTTCCCGCCGACGGTGCTTCGGAGCCCGGAGTGCGATTCCTCGGCATCGCAGAGTTTTCCCGTAGCGCGGTGTATCTGGCGAAGGACGCACGCAAGCAGCGCACCCTCAGTGTCTTCTTCGGAGATGACGAAATCGCCCGCATGCGGGACACCTATGGAAAGCGGATGTGGCTGTCTGCGAATGACGTTGTCTGCGCGCATGTTTCCGAAGCACTCATGAACGTGGATCCCGCGGTTGATCATCGCACCCTCGCCATCGCCGTGAACACGCGGAATCGTTGTGGCCTCGACCCGATGCTGGTCGGCAACATCATCACGACGCTGAACCAGGACCTGCGGCGCGGAGAGACCGCCAGTGCGATTGCCGAACGCATCCGACACAACGTGGACCACTTCGCCGACGAGTACTCCGACATGCGAATCAACCAACGTTCTCTGGACGACGCGGGCGCTTGGCGGGCCGCCCGCTGTGTGTCCACTGCTTTCAATCCGGCCCGGTGGAATCCGTTCGTCACGAATCTGAGCGGCTTCGGCCTTTATCGCCTCCGCTTCGAAGACACCGTCCCTTCCTACTGCACGCTGTTGATGAAAACACCCGTCGCGGGACTCGGTGCCTTGGTAGAAGGGGCGAATGGCCGCGGGCTCGTCTTTCAGATGTCGTTGCCGCCCAGAGAATTCGAGGCCATGTCGAGCCCCGCGATCCGAAATCACCTACACCGGTTTCGGTATGCCGACGACGATATTCCACGACTGCACCGTCAGGTCCACGCCTGAGGAGTCAACTGGACCGAAGCACCTCGACGGTCTCCAGCCGCCGCGCATGGATCACCGGATACACCGCGGCGGCGAGGACGAGTCCGAACACGGCTGCCACTCCGGTCTGCAGCGGCAAACTCAGCACACCCCATCGAATCTTGATGCCGTAGAACACCGGTGAGCCGAGTGACCACAAGTATGTGAGACCGATACCGCCAAGCACGGCGAGGCAGGCGACGAGAAAGCCAAGCAGGCAGGCGTTGGCGATGATGACGGCCTGTTCCTGCCCGGAGGTCACCCCGATCGCACGCAACGCCGCTCGCTCACGTTTGCGTTGCACGAGCCCCAGCAGGAACACGTTCAACACGCTCAAGCCCGCCGCCGCCATCACTACGTACGCCGCGAACGTGAGCGGCTGCAGGAAGCGGGTGATCCCGGTGGTGGCCACCGAGCGCCACTGCTCGTTGTCGTACACCCACAATCCGGCGCCGAGGTCGAGAAATCGCCACGGTGGGCGGCCGCGTCGGCGGAAGACGAATAGGCCACCGCGACCTTGTCGCGTACGGCAGCCCAATCGGAACGCGCCAATTCTTCCGAGACCAGGACGATGTCGCCCACAGCGGCGTCATTGACCATTCGTGGACGGAAAGATTCCAGCCACCCGGTAGGCCTTCGGGCCTTCGACCGTCGGCAACTCGACGGTGTCCCCCGCGGCGGCGCCGAGCCGGCTGGCGGCGATCTCGCTCAGGCCGACCTCGCCGTCCCGCAGGCCCTTCCAGAAACCGTCAGCGGCATCGGTCGGCTCATACATCGCTACGCTGTACCAATCGCCCGGCGTTACGCCGACGACCTGTCGCGACAACGTCCCCGACGAGATCGTCGACTGCCAGTGCGACGACACGCCGCGCCCGTCTGCGGCGCCTGTCACCAAATCGAACGTGGGGTCGGAAATCCGGCCGTCGCGCTGGTCGAGCACCGATTGCGCGCTGATCAACAAGGCGGTGGGCATTCGGTCGGCCTTCTGCGCGGCAATCTGTTCGGTGCCCAGCAGTTGCATGCTGTTTGAGCCGATGGCCAGGCTGGTGCTCTCCGCCAGTAGCGCGGCGGACAATCCGAACAGCAGCGTGTATCGCCGGATGTCGGCACCAAGCAGCCGCCCGACCGCGGGCCGCCCTTTCGTCAGCAGCCCGCTCGACAGCCCGGCGGCACGCGGGGCGATCCATACCGTCACCAACACCACGCCGCACAGCCCCACCGTCAAGCCGTTGATGCCCATGCTCAGCGGCAGCGACCCACGCTCGAATACCTTCAGCAGGACGACGGCGGCCGCCAGCAACCCTGCCCCCACGATCAGCGGCCACATCGGGATAGTCCTGGCGCGCTGAACTCCGCCGATGCTCGCCATCGAAGCCAACGGCCCGTCGCGGATCAACCTGGCGGCAGGCCCGAACATCGCGAGGATTCCGCAGACGACCCCCGCGGCTGCTCCGATCGCGATCAAGTTGGGCGTGAAGTGCGCTGCGATGCTGCCGCCTGACCCGGCCAACATCGATCGCCCGAATCTGTCCACGAGATACTCGCCGAGCAGGAATCCGCTTGGCACGCCCAGCAATCCACCGATCACGCCCACCACGGCCCCTTCACCGAGCATCCCGCCGAACAAGCCGACCGGTTTGGCGCCGATCGCGCCGATGGTGCCCATCACCGCTCGCCGATCCTCGACGGCGAGCAACACGGTGTTGACCGCGATGAGGATGCCGACGATGATGCCTGCCAGTGCGGTGAGGTTGAGACTCTGTGTGCTGTTGGCGAATACGGCAGGCACGTGCGGCCTTGGCGGGCCAAGCGTTGCGATGCCTGCGATGACGCGATCGGCGTCGGCGGTGATGTCGGCCCCCCGCCTCGGGAGGATGAAAGCAGCGGTGACGTAACCGGGCGTGGAGAGCAGCGTCGCGGCGACATCCGCCGACGGCGCGATCAGCACATAGCCGTCGTTGATCCCCTCGACGCGATCGAACTCGGGGAACGTCCAACCCAAGTGCGCCGATCCTGGTGGTAGGCCTGGGATCAGCAATTCGTCGCCGAGCGCTACGCCGTGCCGCTCGGCGATGGCCGCGGGCATCTCGAATGGCACGCCGGGACCGTCTGCGGGCTTGACGTCGCGGGCGCGCTGCTCGCAGTCGAACGCCCCGACCAGAAGCTCGATCTGACACGACCCGCCGAGCAAGAAGAACCCGTGACTTCCGCCCGCGACGTCCACGGGCGTCAAGCCGGCGACGATCGGGATCACCGCCTGCGCGCCTGCCACCTCGGACCGCAGCCGATCGACTGCCTCGATCGGCAACCGGCCGCTGACGTTCGGCGAAACCTCGACCACCCCGATATCGGCGGCGTGGGTGAGCGAGGGACCGAACGAGTCGAACGGGCGCGAAAGCTCGGATTTGAGTACAAGCACTCCAAGGACCACCGTCACTCCGAGCGCGACGCCGATGACGCTGAGCAGCGTCCGGCGCCAGTCGGCGATCAACGCGGCGAGGTGGATACGCCGGAACGACGTCAAACCGGAGCGCAGCCGTTGCATCACCGCTCACCTACGGGCGCGGCGGTGTCGTCGGCGCACGCACGACCGTCGACCAGGTGCAGCTGGCGGGAGCCGTAGCGGGCCGCCTCCTGGTCGTGGGTCACCATGACGACGGCCGCGCCGTCCTGGTCTGACAGCGACCGCAGGAGATCCAGCACCTCGGTCGACGAGTGGCTGTCCAGATTCCCGGTCGGCTCGTCGGCGAGGATCAGGGATGGCCGCGCCACCAGCGCGCGCGCCACCGCCACCCGCTGCATCTGTCCGCCCGACAGTTCGGCAGGCCGGTGCCGCGCGCGGTCGCCGAGCCCGACCCGCTCCAGAAGCTCCTCCGCGCGTGCGTCGGCCTGCCGGGCGGCCATCCCGTCAAGGACCAGCGGCAACGACACGTTCTGCACCGCGGTCAGCATCGGCACCAGGTTGAAGAACTGGAATACGAAGCCGAGGTTGCGCCGCCGGAACGCCGCGCGCGTGCCCGCCCTCATCGCCCAGACGTCCTGGCCTGCCACCGCGACGGTGCCCGCTGTCGGGCGCGTCCAACCCGCCTGCGATATGCAGAAGCGTCGACTTGCCTGCTCCCGACGGCCCTGTCACGACGACGAATTCGCCTGCCTCCAAAGTGAAGTCGAAATCGACGAGCACGCGCACGTGCTCGTCGCCCCTTCGGTACGTCTTGTCGACGCCTGCGAGCTGCAGTACCGGCTCCACGCTGTCCATCGTCACTCGCGTAAGCAGCGACGGTTGCAGTAGGCGCTACTGCACGGCATATCTCTGGTACAGGCGTATAATCGGAGTCATATGGGCGGCCCGCAGCGGCGTGCCCTACACCCGAAATCGATGGCTTTCAGCCGTCGATCCCGCGTGAAAGGAGCGCGTGGCTGACCGACTATCGTCACCCCGTACGTCCCCTCACCGATACGCCGGGCCGCAGTTCGCGCTTCGTGCCGTCCCTCGGCTCGTCCAACGAAGGCTGACTATCACCAATCCGAGCAAGTCCCTCGTCGCCGCCCTGCTCGACCGCTCCGGATCGATGGAGACGTCGAAGACCCCACCGAGGACGGCTGGCGCGAGCTCATCAACGAGCAGCGCCAACAGCCCGGCGACTGCCAGGTGACGCTCGCTCAGTTCGACACCGTCTATGAGGTCGTCTATCCGCCGACCGATATCGCCGACGTTGCGGACTTCTCCGTACAGCCGCGGGGTATGACCGCACTTCTCGATGCCACAGGGCGGTTCATCACCGAGATCGGCGAGCAGCTGTCGGCGCTGCCCGAAAAGGAGCGACCCGGTCACGTCATCTGCCTGATCATGACCGACGGGATGGAGAACTCCAGCCACGAATGGTCATGGGACGCAGTGCGAAAGCTGACGAAGCAGCAGCAGGACGAGTGGGGCTGGACGTTCATCTTCCTCGGCGCCAACATCGACGCCATCGATGTCGGGGGGCGGATGGGAATCGACGCCAAGACGTCGCTCACCTACGACGACTCCGATTACGCGAACACCGCAGGCGCGATGCGCGTGGCCAGGGAGATGGTCAGCTCGGCGCGTGCAGGCAGGCCCGCGGCCTTCTCGGACGAGGACCGCGACGTGGCGATGGGAAGGTCGAAGATCTAATCGCCGTCGGATTAATTTCGCGGCCGATAATTAATTGATGACAGAATTGTCCACACCGCCAATTAATTTGGTGCGGACAATTTGTCGAATTGTGACGCTTTTCGGTTCGAGTTTGCGATATTTGATATCAGGCAAACATGACAACTGAGCGGCTCCATTCGCGAACACACGCTTCTCGGTCAACGGTTGCTTGGGTAATGGCTGCGGTCAGAGGGGAGAACCTGATGTTGCATTCATCCACCGGTTTGATGTCTGAGTGTCCGATTTGCGGCGGGGCAGCGAAAGAAACGCAAGCGTGGATCGAGACATGGCGAGGTGGCGTCGAACCGCTCACGTTCTGGCTGTGCGAAGACGACGCCTGCGAAGCGCACCATCCGATGGTGACGCACAACCTTTAATACGATTGGCCGTCCGCGTATCGCTGTCGGCGGTAGTGGCGCCCCTTGCCGCGGTTCCGGCTCTTGTACGTCGCAAGCTGCGAGTCGCAGTTCGGACAGACCAGCCGCAGGTTCTCCCGCCGATTGTTCGTCGGGTTCCCGTCGATGTGGTCCAGCACCAACGCGAGGGGGAGGTCCAGCCACACGCTTGTCCCGCCGCAGATTGCGCAGCAGCCCTTCTGGGCGTCGGCTAGATACTCGCGGATGTAATGACCCTTGAGGCCGTCGATGCGCGCCTTGCCCGACTCGAGCCACAACTTTGAGGGCTGGGCTTGCGTCGGAACGAACCCTGGCATGCATTGCCGCAGTAGATCTTCTGGCTCCGCTTGGAAAGTGCGGTTCCGCAACCGCGGCACTGCCTCATGAGACGACGCTACGGTCGGCTCACCGACAGATCGCCGCCGTCGGATCGAGTTATCAACAGCCGGACTGGAGCCCTCCTCGTTCTTGGTCAGAACGACTGACCGTTCGCGTATCGCTGTCGGCGGTAGTGGCGTCCGTTGCCACGGTTCCGGCTCTTGTATGTCGCAAGCTGTGAGTCGCAGTTCGGGCAGACCAGCCGCAGATTCTCCCGCCGATTGTTCGTTGGGTCGCCGTCGATGTGGTCAAGCACCAGCGCGAGGCGCAGGTCCAACCAGACGCTTGGTCCGCCGCAAATCGCGCAACAGCCCGCCTGAGCGTCGGCGAGATACTGCGCGAATGTAGTGACCCTGGCGGCTGCCGATCCACGCCTCACCGGATTCGAGCCAACGCTCCGTACTCGACTTGCGCCGGGCAGATTGCTGACATGCATTACCGCAGTAGATTTTCTGGCTGCGTTTCGTGAGCTCCGATCCACAGCCGCGGCACTGTCTCATGGGTTCGACGCTATGAACAGCTACCGACAGATAGCCGCCGTCGTCGAGTTATCAACAGCCGGAGTTGGAGCCTCCTATCGGGATTGAACCGATGACCTACATATTACAAGTATGTTGCTCTACCACTGAGCTAAGGAGGCCTGCGGGCTCTGAGTTTATCGGGTCAGATGATGGGGTCGTCCTGCGGTCGCAGTAGCCGCAGCCAGCAGTAGCCGTAGGGCTCGAGCTTGACCTCGGTACTGCCCTTGGCGTCGAGCTCGTGCTCGGAGAGGCCGTCCAGCAGATCGACCAGCTTCGACCCGGGCGGCACGTCCGTCAGCTCGATGGGCACCATGGCGCTGTCCGATCCGAAGTTGTGCACCGCGACCATGGCCCAGCCGGACTCCTCGCGGCACACGTGGGCCAGCACCGCAGAATTCGGCTGCTTCAGCACCTCGACGGTCGACCATCCGATCTCGGGCTGCGACCGGTAGGTGTAGATGAGGTTGCGCATGAACCACCAGAACGACCCGTGGTCGTGCCGCTGGTCGGCGGCGTTGACCCGGTCCGGTCCGTAGAGGCCGTCGGGCAGGGGACGGCAGAGCTGTCGCTTCGACGCCTTCGAGAAGCCGCCATTGGTGCCGCCGGTCCACTGCATCGGCGAGCGCACCGCCAACCTGCCTGGTATATCGAGGTTTTCGGCCATGCCGATCTCTTCGCCGTAGAACAGCACGGGAGTTCCCGGCAGCGAGAACGCCAGCGAGTAGGCCATCCGCATCCGCTGCTGGTCGCCACCGAGCATGGACGGCAGCCGTCGGCGTAGCCCGCGACCGTAGAGCTGCATGTCCTTGTCGGGGCCGAACGCGTCGAAGACCTCCTGGCGCTCGTCGTCGCTCAGCTTGTCGAGGGTGAGTTCGTCGTGGTTGCGGACGAAGTTCGCCCACTGGCTCGTGATGTCGAGATGCGGTCTCTGCTTGAGCGCCTTCGCGATCGGGCGGGCGTCACCGCGGGCCATCGACAGGTAGATGTTCTGCATCCCGATGAAGTCGAACTGCATGTTGAGCCCGTCGCCGTCGGGGCCGCCGAAGAAGGCCTTCTGGTCCTTGTACGGCACGTTGACCTCACCGAGCAGGACGGCATCACCGACTCGGCGGGTGACGAAGTTGCGGACGTCGCCGAGATACTCGATGGGGTCGAACATGTCCGGCTTGCCCGGCACGGCGTCCTTGGCGAACAGGAACGGGACGGCGTCGACCCGGAAGCCGGAGACGCCGAGCTCGAGCCAGAACCCGAGCGTGCGTGAGATCTCTTCCTGCACTTTGGGATTCTCGATGTTGAGATCGGGCTGATGCTTGTAGAAGTGGTGCAGGTAGTACTCGTTCGGTCTTGGGGTCGCGTTCCCACAGGCTGTTCTCCTGGTCGGGAAAGACCACATCCTTCGCGCTCGACTTGGGCTTCGACGCGCTCCACACGTAGTAGTCGCGATACGGGTCGTCCTTGCTTCGACGGGCGGACTTGAACCACGGATGACGGTCCGAGGTGTGGTTCATGACGAAGTCGACGATGACGCGAATGCCGTTCGACCGGGCCGTCCGGACGAGCTCGACGAAGTCGCCGAGGGTTCCGAGTCTGGGGTCGACGCCGAAGAAGTCGGTGATGTCGTAGCCGTCGTCCTTGCGGGCGGTCGGATAGAACGGCATCAACCACAGGCACGTCACGCCGAGGTCGTAGAGGTACTCGATGCGGTCGGTCATCCCGCGGATGTCGCCGGTGCCGTCGCCGTTCCAGTCGTAGAACGTCTCGATGTCCGCGCAGTAGAAGACCGCGTTCTTCCACCACAGATCGCCGGTGTCGGCGCCCCTCATGCGACCGTCGCCTTCTGCTTGGGGGCCGACGGAGACAGTTGGGGCAGCACATGTTCACCGAACGCGTCGATGAAGCCCGCCTGTTTCTGACCCACGAAGTGCAGATACAGCTCGTCCCACCCTTGCTCGACGTACTCCTGCAGCCACTGCGCGTGCCTGCCGAGGTCACTGGAAATGTTCACCGATTTCTTGACCTGGTCGGGCGAGACGTCCTCGCTGATGACGTCGAACGTCTCGACCGACTCGACGTCCCAGCACGCAGGCGGGCCGAAGATGTTGCTCCGCCACTGGTCATGGGCGATGGCGAGGGCTTCGTCGTCGCTGGCTGCCCAGCTGAGGTGGATCTGCAGCCGGGCCGGCCCGCGCCCGCCGGCCTCGCGGTACGCGTCGAGGACCTGTTGCAGTGTCTCCTTGGATTGGTTGACGGTGACCAGTGCGTCGGCCCATGCGGCATGGCGGGCAGCGGTCTGGGGCGTGACGGCAGGCCCGACGAGGTCGGGAATCGTTTCGGGCAGGGTCCACAATCGAGCACGGTTGACGTGAACGAGGCCCTCGTGGCTCACCTCCTCACCCGAGAGGAGACGCCGGATGACGTCGACGCATTCGACGAGGCGTTGGTCGCGAACTTCCTTGCGCGGCCACACTTCTCCGGTTATTCGCTCGTTCGATGCCTCGCCGGAGCCCAGGGCCGCCCAGAATCGGCCAGGAAACATCTGCGCAAGAGTCGCGATCGCCTGGGCGACGATCGCCGGGTGGTAGCGCTGCCCGGGCGCATTGACCACTCCGAACGGAAGACTGGTCGTGGCCAGCGCGGCGCCGAGAAACGACCACGCGAAGCCGGACTCGCCCTGGCGTTGGCTCCATGGGCTGAAGTGATCCGATGACATCCCGGCCGTGAAGCCGGCGTCCTCCGCGTGTTGAACGTCCTTCAACAGCTGGGCGGGACTGATCTGCTCGTGCGAACAATGGAAGCCGATGACCGTCATGGTTGACGGCATACCCGTTCCGGGTGCTGCTTACGTGCGCGTCAGAACGTGAATCACTCGTCGGCGTCGATGACGCGCTGCGAGCGCACCGGCGTCGACGGCGACCGGCGCGGACGTCTGCCGGGGAACGGGATGCGGTCGGCGATATTGCTCAGCGGGTTGACCACCCCGCTCAAGACGATGACGGCCTCGCGCAACGCCTCGATTGTCGGCTCCAACGCCTCGAGCCCAGGCGTGAGCCGGTTCAGTGTGTCGGCGACGTCCGCCAGCTGTTCCAGCGGGCCGTGCCTGGCAGTCAGCTTGTCGACCAACCCGCCCTCGGCGAGCAGCCGGTCGGCAAGGCCGTCCTCGGCCAGCAACCGTTCGACAAGACCGTCCTCGTCGAGAAGCTGGTCGACAAGGCCGCCGGGCTCGATGGCCCGCATCAGGCCGCCGTCGTCCTGCGTCAAGCGGTCGAGCACCCCGCCCGGCATCGTCAGTTTGTCCACCACGCCGCCCGGCGACAGCAGCCGGTCGATCGGACCGCCCGGCGTCAGCGCGCGACCCAGCGGCTGGTCCTCGTCCATCAGCCTGGCCAGCCTGTTCGCCCGCTCGACCGCCTCGTCGATGCCGAGCATGTGGGCGACCGAACCCGACCCGGACCTGGCTGTGGAATTGGCCTGACCGAGGGTTCGTTGCGCCAGCCCCAACGCGCCGTTGGCGACGTCTAGGCCGGTTTCTGCGGCTGCAAGCCCGACGCGGACCGGGGCGGTGGCGAGATCGACCAGGTTCTTGCCGAGATTCATCGCCCAAGTGTATGGGTCCAGCTATCCGCTACCGCTGGTGGCGCGAGGAGAGGACAATGTGAACTCACAGGAAGTTGACAGGTGCCCTGCAGCTTCATTGCCAGGAACTTGGGAGACATTGAGGCGATGGCCATGGCTGCACTCCCAGAAAACGTCCCGGAGGCCCGAGTTCTCGTCGTCGACGACGAGACCAATATCGTCGAGCTTCTCTCGGTGAGCCTGAAGTTTCAGGGCTTCGAGGTCTACACCGCCTCCAATGGGCCCGCTGCCCTCGACAAGGCCCGCGAGATACGTCCCGACGCGGTCATCCTCGACGTGATGATGCCGGGTATGGACGGCTTCGGCGTGCTGCGCCGGCTGCGCGCCGACGGCGTCGACGCGCCCGCGCTGTTTCTCACCGCCCGTGACACCCTCCAGGACAAAATCGCTGGTCTGACGCTCGGCGGCGACGACTACGTGACCAAGCCGTTCAGCCTCGAGGAAGTTGTCGCCCGGCTGCGGGTCATCCTGCGCAGGTCGGGCAGGGGCATCGAAGAACCGCGAAGCGCGAAGCTGACCTTCGCCGACATCGAACTGGACGAGGACACCCACGAGGTCTGGAAGGCCGGCGAGCCCGTATCGCTGTCGCCGACGGAGTTCACCCTGCTGCGGTACTTCATCATCAACGCGGGCACGGTGCTGTCGAAGCCCAAGATCCTCGACCACGTCTGGCGCTACGACTTCGGCGGCGACGTCAACGTCGTGGAGTCCTACGTCTCCTACCTTCGGCGCAAGATCGACACCGGTGAGAAGCGGCTTCTGCACACGCTGCGCGGTGTTGGTTACGTTTTGCGCGAGCCGCGATGAGCGCTTGCGCGAAGAGTCCACAAGTCAGCTGATTTCTGACGAACAATAGGGGTTATGGCCGGTCTGCGCGCACGGGGTGTGCCGCTGCGGGTCGGGCTGGTGGCCGCGACCCTGGTCCTTGTGGCGTGCGGTCTGTTGGCGTCCGGCATCGCCGTCACCTCGATACTGCGACACAGTCTGACCAACCGCGTCGACCAGACGCTTCTTGACGCTTCCCGCAGTTGGGCCCAGGCTCCGCGCCGGATGCCGATGCCCCCGATGGAGGGGCCGAACCCGGCGCGGCCGCCGTCGGACTTCTATGTCCGCGGCATCGACGCCGACGGCCGCATCTGGATGGCCGTCAACGATCGTGCCGCCGAACCCCTGCTGCCCCCGAACAACGACGTCGGTCCCGAACCCGTCACGGTCGGCTCTATCGACAACTCGCACGTGCAATGGCGCGCGATGTCGGTGCACGGTCCCCATGACGAGCTCACGACCGTCGCCATCGACCTGTCCGACGTCCAGTCGACCGTTCGCGCGCTGATCTGGTCGCAGGCAGGCATCGGCGCGGCCGTGCTGCTTGTGCTCGGCGTCGCCGGCTTCTATGTAGTGCACCGCAGCCTGCGTCCGCTCACCGAAGTCGAGCGGACCGCCGCGGACATCGCCGCAGGACAGCTCGATCGTCGTATCCCGCAACGTGATCCACGTACCGAGGTGGGCCGATTGTCGTTGGCGCTCAACGGGATGCTCGCGCAGATCCAGCGCGCCGTCGCATCCTCGGAGTCGTCGGCGGAACATGCCCGCAGATCCGAGGAGCGGATGCGCCGCTTCATCACCGACGCCAGCCACGAATTACGCACACCGTTGACCACCATCCGCGGCTTTGCCGAGTTGTACCGGCAGGGCGCCGCCCGCGACACCGAGATGCTGATGTCGCGCATCGAAAGCGAGTCGCGCCGAATGGGCCTGTTGGTGGAGGACTTGCTGCTGCTCGCCCGACTCGACGCGCAGCGTCCGCTGGACCGCCACCGCGTGGATCTGCTGGCCCTGGCCAGCGACTCGGTGCACGATGCGCAGTCGATCGCCCCGAAGCGCACGATCACCATGGAGGTCATCGACGGCCCCGGCACACCCGAGGTGCTCGGCGACGAGGCGCGGCTGCGCCAGGTGCTGGGGAACCTGGTCGCCAACGCACTGCAGCACACACCCGAAAGCGCCGCAATCATCGTGCGGGTCGGCACCGACGACGGCAATGCTCTGCTCGAGGTCGCCGACGAAGGGCCCGGCATGAGCGCCGAGGACGCCCACCGCATCTTCGAGCGGTTCTACCGCACCGACTCGTCTCGCGACCGGGCCAGCGGTGGCACCGGGCTCGGGCTCTCGATCGTCGACTCTCTGGTCTATGCGCACGGCGGCACGGTCAGCGTCACGACTTCGCCCGGCCAAGGATGCCGCTTCACGGTCAGGCTGCCGCGCATCGCCGATGTCGAGGCAGCACCCGCGCCCGCTAGGCCAGCTCTGCCAGCGCAGCCTTGATCTTGGCCTGCGCCTCGTCGAGCGACTCCTGCGACGGGTTCTGGTCGACATTGGCGAACCCGAAATCAGACAGGTCCCGCGCAGGGAAGACGTGCACGTGCAGGTGCGGCACTTCGAGCCCGGCGATGATCACGCCTGTGCGCTCGACGCCGAAGGCTTTGGACAACGCCCTGCCGATCAGCTGGGAGACCTCCATGACCCGGCCGAAGGCGGCCGGACTCGATGTCCTGCCAATTGTCGATCTCGGCGCGTGGCACGACGAGCGTGTGTCCCTGCGTCATCGGCGCGATCGTCAGGAAGGCCACGATGTCGTCGTCTTCGTAGACGAAGCGCCCGGGTATCTCCCCGTTGATGATCTTGGTGAAGACGGTAGCCATACCAACGAGGCTACTTCGTGATCATCGCGTGCAGTTCGTCGACCGACCACGGTGGCGAGTCCTTGTGGTCGCGGTAGCCGATGATGGCGGGCGTCTGTCGCGCGAACTCGCCGACGAAACCGCCTGCGGCGATGAAGATTCGGCCGGTGACGTCCTTGGCCAGATCGCTGGCGAGGTAGCCATAGATCGGCGCCGCATACTCGGGCGGTGGGGCGTCGAGCGCGGTCTGCGTGCTGACGTCGTCGAGCATGGCCCCTGCGGTTCAAACCCGAGATGTGGGCCTCGTACTCCGATCCCGTCGACAGCCGGGTCTTGGCGCCGGGGCACACCACGTTGGCGCGCACCCCGTGGTCCCTGAGCTCGGCGGCGATGCCATGGTCAGGCCGTTGACGCCGCCCTTGCCCGCCGGGTAACCGGTTCCGCCGTAGTCGCCGAGGTAGGCGAACGAACTGGTGTTGACGATCGCACCGCCGCCCTGGGCGACCATCTTCGGCGCCGCGGCCCGGCAGGTTTCGAATGTCGTGACCGAGGTGCGCCTCGATCAGGTCGTGGAACTGCGCGCTGGTGACCTCGAGGATCGACTCGCTCGCGAGGCCTGCCGTGCCCGCGCAGTTCACCAGGATGTCGATCCGGCCGAATTCCTCTGTGCACCTGTCGATCAGCGCGTCGGCCATCGCCGGGTCCGCAGGCGAACCGGGGTGGGCGACCGCACCGTCGATACGCGTCGCGGCTTCTGCCGCGGCATCTGCGTCCCGACCGTTGACGACGACACCCGCGCCCAGTGCCGCGAGAAGCGCGGCGACCTCGAATCCGATACCGCGGGATCCGCCGACGACGACGGCGCCGCGTCCGGACAATGGCGCGCTAATTGCCCTCGCCCTCGACGGGCTTCATCATGTCCATGTTCCAGTAGCCGCGCAGATTGGTCAGCAGCCCTTCGGCGTTGACCTTGTAGGTGAAGATGCCGCGCACCGAGCTCGCGGCATCCGTTGTCAAAAGTGAAGCGCAACTGCAGGATATGGGCGATCTCATCAGGCGAGCTCGAGGGAAACGTCTCCTCGCAGTCGATCGTGCTGGTGGCGAGCCCGACGCTGCGCTCCCACCACTGCGAGACGCCGTCCTTGCCGACGACGCCGGTCCCGTCGGGGTTGGTGTAGGCGGGGCCGATCGGGTCCTCGATGACGACGTCGTCTGTCATCAGGGCGAGCCAACCCTCTTTGTCGCCCGCCATCACGGCTCGCCACGAGGCCTGCGATGCGGCGAGCGCGGGGGTCTGCTCGACGGTCTCCTGCGACATATTCGGCTCTACCGGTCGTCGTCGGTGTAGCGGATGACGCCGCGGATGTTGCGGCCCTCCAGCATGTCGGAGTACCCGTCGTTGATCTGCTCCAGCTTGTACTGGGTGGTGATCATGTCGTCGAGGTTGAGCTTGCCCGCCTTGTACATCGACAGCAGCTGCGGAATGTCGAAGTGTGGATTGCCACCGCCGAAGATGGTGCCCTGCAAACGCTTCTGCATCAGCGTCAGCATCGCCAGGTTCAGGTTGACGCTGGTGTCCAGCAGGCTGCCGATAGCGGTGAGAACAGTGGTGCCACCCTTTGAGGTGAGATTCACGTAGGTGTCGACGTCGGCACCTTTCAGCTCGCCGACAGTCACGATGACCTGTTTGGCCATCAATCCCGCAGTGGCCTCGGCGATCCCCGCAAAGGCGGCGTCGGTATCCGGATACGCGTGTGTCGCACCAAATTTCAATGCAGCGTCGCGCTTCCACTCGACTGGCTCGATGACGAAGAGGTTGCGGGCGCCCGCGTTGACGGCGCCCTGGACCGCCGACATGCCGACGCCACCGACACCGATCACCAGGACATCGTCGCCGGGGCGGATATCACCTGCCTTCACGGCGGAGCCGTAGCCCGTCGTCACGCCGCAGCCGACCAGGCAGGCCACCTCGAACGGGATCGACGGATCGATCTTCACCACCGAGCTCTTGTGCACCACCATGTACGGGCTGAAGGTGCCGAGCAGCGTCATCGGGAAGACCGGCTGGCCCTTGGCGGTGATGCGGTGCGTGCCGTCGGAGACGGCCTGGCCACCGAGCAGTCCGGCACCCAGATCGCAGAGGTTGCGCAGGCCGGCCTGACAGGACGGGCACGCGCCACACGACGGGATGAAGGACAGCACGACGTGGTCGCCGGGCGAAATGTCCTCGACCCCCGGGCCGACCTCGGTGACGATGCCTGCGCCCTCATGGCCGCCGAGCACAGGGAACCCCGCCATCGGGATATCGCCGGTAACGAGATGATGGTCGGAGTGGCACATGCCCGACGCTTCCATCTGGATCTTGACCTCGTCCTTGACGGGGTCGCCGATCTCGATCTCCTCGATCGACCACGGCTGGTTGAACTCCCAGATGAGAGCGCCCTTTGTCTTCATCCGTATGTGCCTTCCGTTAGAGCCAGTGAGGTCAGACTAGAACCATTAGTTAGGTGGGTCACACGCACCCCCAAGCAACTGCTTGGCCGGGAGTCACCAGATCGGTGTCGGCGCCTCGCCCAATGGGTAGTAGCCAGGCAGTTTCTCCCCGGCCACCGCGCGCTCGATCCGCTTCTGCATGCCGGCGGACAGGTCGCCGGACCCGATGAGCTTGCCGAACATGTAGGACACGTGGCCGAAGTCGAAGAAGTCGCGCTGCCACTCGATCTTCAGGTCGTCATTTAGGCGGAACCAGCTTCCGCCGATGCCGTAGATCTCGTCGCGGGTGCCGTCTGACTTGTTGACGATCTGCTTCCAGAACCCGACGACCTCGCCGAGCTTCTCGTCGATGAGCACCTTCTGGTATTCGTAGTTCCAGTTCTCCAGGCCCTCCATCTCGAGGCCGAGTGCGACATCGCGGATCTCGTCGCGCCCGACGCACATGACGTCTTCCTTGGGTCCGATGTTCCAGCCGTACGTGGCGTCGTCGGTGTAGAAGTCGGCCAACGGTCTTCCAGTCGCCTGCCTTTTCGGCGTCCTGGTTGGCCTTGAGCCAGCGGGCGACCCACTCGTCGAGTTGTTCACGTGACGCCATTGTCAATCCTTCTCTTTGATGGAAATAGCTTGGGTAGGACACATTTCGACTGCCCGTTCGACGTCCTCGCGGATGTCGTCGGGTGGTTCTGAATCGAGGATCTCGACGACACCGCGTTTGGGTACGGCGAACACGTCCGGGGCCTCCAGCTCGCACATGGCGTGCCCCTGGCAGAGGTCCTCGTCAAGCTCAACGCGATAGCAGCCCATGTGCTCAGGCCTTGACCCGCTTGCGATAGCGCACCCTCGCCGGCTGGGCCAGCTGTACCACCATCTTGGTGTGGTCGTTGTGATAGCTCTCGGCAGGCTGGGCCATCTCGAACTCGTACTCGCGCAACAACACCGAGAAGATCGCCTTGATCTGCATCTGGGCGAATGCCGCTCCGACGCAGCGGTGCTTGCCGGCGCCGAATGGAATCCACGTCCAACGGTTGGCCAGATCCTCCTGCCGCGGTTTCAGGTAGCGGTCCGGGTTGAAGGCGTCCGGGTCGGGGAAATCCTCGGGAATTCGGTTCGAGATCGCAGGCGACGCCGCGACGAAGTCGCCCTTGTGGATCGGAAATCCCTGAACCTCGAACTCGCCCTGGGCGACTCGCATCAGGATGATCAGCGGCGGGTGCAGCCGCAACGTCTCCTTGACGACGTTGTCCAGCTTCGGAATCTGCCGCAGTGCATGGAAACTGACCTCCTGCCCGTCCGCGTAGAGCTCCTCGAGCTCGGCCAGCACCTCGGCGTACACCTCGGGGTGTCGAATCAGCTCGATCAACGTCCACGACGAGGTGCCCGAGCTGGTGTGGTGACCCGCGAACATCAATGAGATGAACATGCCGGTGACCTCGTTGGCCGTGAAGCGCGGATTGCCTTCGTCGTCCTTGATCGAGACCAGCACGTCGAGAAGGTCCCGATCCTCCTTGCCCTTGGGCGGGTTGGCGATGCGGCCGTCCATGATCTCCTGCACAAGCGCAACGAGTTTCACGCGCGACTCGTCGCGGATGCGAAAGCTCTCGATGTCGAGGTACGGATCCACGTAGCAGAGGGGATCGGTCCCACGCTCCAGCTGGTGGTAGTACTGGGCGAAGCGACCGTCGAGCTGCTCGCGGAACTTCAGTCCGATCAGGCACGCGGTCGAGGTGTAGATCGTCAGCTCGGAGAAGAAGTCGAGGAGTTCGATCTCGCCTTCGTCGCCCCAGTCGGCGATGATCTTCTTGACCTCGTTCTCGATGGTGGCCGCGTGGCCCTTCATCTGCTCGCCGCGCAATGCGGTGTTGTGCAACATCTCCGCTCGACGTTCGGGGTCGGCGTCGAACACCACACCCTCACCGAAGATCGGTGTCATGAACGGGTACGCCTCAGCCTGATTGAGGTCGCTGTCACTGGAGCGGAAGAAGAACTCGTTGGCCTCCGACCCGGACAACATGACGACCTGCTTGTCGACCAGCTGGAACCAGCCGACGTCGCCGCACTCCTCGCGGACGCGGTGCATCAGCGCGATCGGATCGGTGCGGAACTCCTCGAGGTGTCCGTGCTCTTCTTCGCCGCCGGAGACCCGGGGCACGATGGCAGTGGTCATTTTTCTAGTGCCTCTTCGTCTACTTTGAGCTGCTGACGTTCCTTAGTGGTGGCCAAGGGGGCTTCGGGCTGAAGCTCCATGTTCGCGATGAAGCCGCCGCGCGGGGTCTCGGCGACGAATGTGATGGCACGTGCCAGATCCGCCGCGCGCAGGAAGTAGTCGTGTCGCGCCTGACCCCACTTCGCCCAGTCCTCAAGGGCGGGCCCGATGAGTTCGGCGGGCAGGCTCCAGCCCATCGACGTCTTGGTCGGACCGGGATGGACGATGGACGCTCGCACGCCGGTGCCCTCCAGCTCCATCTGGAAGTTGGTCACCATCGCGACGAGCGCGGCCTTGGCCGCACCGTAGGCGCCCATGTGGGGGCGCTGCCGCAGTGCGACGTCCGAGCCGACGAAGATCAGGTCGCCACGTTGGCGTTCGAGCATTCCCGGAAGTACCGCAGTGGCAAGGCGATTGGCGCCGACCAAGTGGATTTGCAGCTGCGAGTTGAAGTCGTCGCTGCTGATCTCCGCCAGCTTGCCGAAGTAGGTGTCGCCTGCGCCCGCGACGAGCACCTCGATCTCGCCGAGCGCGTCAACGGCGTTGGCCACGAACGTCTTCACCGAGTTCGGGTCGGTGACGTCGAGGTGGAAGCCCACGGCCTCGCCGCCGTCCGCGTTGATCTTGCCGACGAGCTCATCGAGCTTCTCGACACGGCGGGCGCCGAGCGCGACGGGAAATCCGCGTCTGGCGAGTTCGATCGCGGTGGCCTCGCCTATGCCTGCGGATGCGCCTGCGACGATGGCCGGTCGACGGTCGGGGAGTGGGGCGAAACGGGGCATGGATCGGGCCTTCAGCGAGTCTGGACGGTCATGGGAAGGTGGGCGAAACCGCGCACGCTGCTCGAGTGGACGCGAACCGAGTTGGCCTCGTCCACCTCGAAGTGGCGGATTCTCTTGAACAGTTCAGCGAGCGCGACCCGAGCCTCCATGCGAGCGAGATGCGCGCCGAGGCAGAAGTGAGCGCCGCTGCCGAAACTCAGCAGGTTCGAACCGATCTCACGCCCGATGACGAAGTCGTCGGGGTTCTCGAACACGCGCTCGTCGCGGTGGCCTGAACCGGGTAGCAGCAGAAGGATGTCACCGTCGGGGATCGTGGTGTCGTACAGCGTCAGCCCGCCCTCGACGGTGCGGGCAAGCAGCTGGCTGGACGTGTCGTAGCGCAACGTTTCCTCGACCCATAGCGGTATGCGTTCGAGGTCGTCGTAGACCGGGGTGAGCTGATCGGGGTTCTTGTGTCCCCAAAATGCCGCATTGGCAAGCAGTTTCGTCGTCGTCTCGTTACCTGCAATCACCATCAGGAACAGGAAGCCGAGGACTTCTTCGTCGGTGAGCCGGTCGCCGTCGATCTCCGCCTCCAACAGCGCCGACGTCAGGTCGTCGGCGGGCTTCTTGCGGCGGTCGGCAATCATCTGCTGGTAGTAGACGAACAAGTTGATCGACGCCTCGATCGCCGCCGCAGGCACGTCCTTGACGCCGTCGTCGCGGTGCATCACGCCATCGGCCAGCGCCCGGATGCGATCGCGGTCTTCGACGGGTACGCCCATGAGTTCGGAGATGACGTCCATCGGCAGCTTGCCTGCGAACTCGGCGACGTAGTCGACGGTTTCACCGGAAGCGGACTTGTCGAGCATCGTGTCGAGATGCGCAACGGCGAGCGCGACCACCGACGACTCCAACTCGCGGATGCGTCGCGGGGTGAATCCCTTCGAGACCAAAGTGCGCAGCCGCAGATGGTCGGGGTCGTCCATAGCGAGAAACGACATCGTCTTGCTGGCGTGCGGCCCGCGGGACACGGGATCCAGCGATACGCCGAACTTGTTCGACAGCGTCGTGCTGTTGCGGAATCCTTCGCGGACGTCCGCGTGGCGCGACAGCGCCCAGAACCCGAGCTCGGAGTTGTAATACAGCGGCGCATCGTCGCGCAGCCGCTTGTAGTACGGGTACGGATCCTCGTGGAAGTCGTAGTCGTACGGGTCGAGGACCACGTCGCTGGTGGGGACGGTCACTGGTGGTCTCCAAGGTTTGATCTCATCGATCCTCTCCAAGGATGAGGCCGACGACATAGGTGAGGCGATCGGCGATTTCGCGATAGCTGACATAGCCGCTGCCCGCGTGAACCAGCGCACCGAAGTACGTCATCTCGAGCGCAGACACGGTGCGGGGGTCGGCGTCAGGGCCCATCGCCGACCGGATGCGACGGTGGATCTCGGCGCCGATCCGGTCGCGCACCGCGGTCACCGCCTGGTCGCTGCCGCTGAGCAGCGCCGTCGTACAGGCGGCGGCGACCTCGGGCTCGTCGGCGATCACCAGCGTCATCGCGCGCAGCGCCTTTTCGACCCGCGTCGGCGTGCTGTCGTTGACATCGGTGAAGTACGGCACCTGTCGCATGAGATCCAGGTAGACCTCGGCGATCAGATGGTTCTTCGACGAGAAGTAGGTGTAGGCGGTCGCGGGCGCCACCTTGGCCCTTGCCGCGACGGCACGCACGGTCAGATCGGCGTAGGAGGACTCCCGAAGCATCTCCACACCTGCGGTGAGGACCTTGCGGAATGTCTCTTCCTGCCGACGGTTGCGCGGTGTTTCCGCGCTCTGGTCAGTCGCGGTGACCACGGCATCACTGGACACATGTCCAAGTTATCGGAACGGGACGGCGGCAAGCAAGTGCAAAAGGTAAAGCACCAGTGTATCGCCGGTATTACCGTCCGGACTGATCGTGATAATCAGGGTCGACCTTGCGCCTCGGACCGGTCTGCGGCTATCGTTCGAATGTACTTAGTCGGACAGTTGTCCAGCAATCAAACAGGAGTCGGTATGGGTCTGCTGGCCGATCGCCAGAGTCAATTGCTCATCGACGGGAAACTCGAGTCGGGAAGCGGAGGCACGTTCCCGACGGTGAACCCGGCCACCGAGGAGGTCCTCGGCGTCGCCGCCGATGCGACCGCCGAGGATATGGGCCGCGCCATCGGGGCCGCTCGCCGCGCATTCGATGACACCGACTGGTCCACCGACACCGAACTGCGGGTGCGCTGCATCCGTCAGCTGCAGCAAGCGTTGCGCGACAACGCCGACGAGTTGCGAGAGCTCGCCATCGCCGAGGTCGGTGCTCCCCGGATGCTGACGGCGATGGCGCAGTTCGACGGGCCGGTCGAGGATCTGAGTTTCTGCGCCGATACCGCGGAGTCGTATCAGTGGACGACCGATTTTGGCATCGCCGCACCGATGGGCATCAAGACGCATCGCACGATCGCCCGAGAGGCGATCGGCGTAGTCGGCGCCATCACGCCGTGGAACTTCCCGAATCAGATCAACCTCGCCAAGATCGGACCTGCGCTGGCCGCCGGTAACACGGTCGTGCTGAAGCCGGCTCCCGATACCCCCTGGAGCGCAGCGGTACTCGGAGAGCTGATTCGCGACCACACCGATATCCCCGCTGGTGTGGTCAACGTCGTCACGTCGGCAGACCACGCCGTCGGTGCGCTGCTCTCGAAGGATCCGCGGGTCGACATGGTGTCCTTCACCGGGTCGACGAGAACGGGCCGTGCCGTGATGGCCGACGGCTCGGCCACCCTTAAGAAGGTGTTCCTCGAACTCGGCGGCAAGTCGGCGTTCCTGGTGCTCGACGATGCGGATCTGGCAGGTGCCTGCTCGATGTCGGCGTTCACCGCGTCGATGCACGCCGGGCAGGGTTGTGCGATCACCACCCGGCTCGTCGTGCCGCGGGCCCGCTATGACGAAGCCGTCGAGGCGGCGGCGGCGACCATGGCCGGGCTCAAGCCGGGAGACCCGACCGATGCGGGAACCATTTGCGGACCGGTGATCTCGGCTCTCCAGCGCGACCGGATTCAGGCATATCTGGACTCGGCGACCGCGGAGGGCGGAAGGTTCGCCTGCGGCGGAGGACGCCCCGCCGACCGGGACACCGGGTTCTTCATCGAGCCGACGGTCATCGCAGGCCTTGACAACAACGCCAAGGTCGCGCGCGAGGAGATTTTCGGTCCGGTGCTCACGGTGATCGCCCACGACGGCGACGACGACGCCGTGCGGATCGCGAACGATTCGCCCTATGGGCTGTCCGGCACGGTCTTCTCGCCCGACGAACAACGCGCGGCGGGTGTCGCTGCCCGGATGCGCGTCGGCACCGTCAACATCAACGGCGGCGTCTGGTACTCGGCGGACATGCCGTTCGGGGGTTACAAGCAATCCGGTATCGGCCGGGAGATGGGTCTTGCCGGTTTCGAGGAGTACCTCGAGACCAAAGCGATTGCCACGGCAGCGAATTAGAGGAGTTGGGTACGTGGGACTTTACGGTGATCAGTTCAAGGAGAAGGTGGCGATCGTCACCGGTGCCGGCGGCGGTATCGGTCAGGCGTACGCGGAGGCGCTGGCCCGAGAGGGCGCGGCCGTCGTCGTCGCCGACATCAACACCGAGGGCGCCCAGAAGGTCGCCGACGGGATCAAGGGTGAGGGCGGCAACGCGCTCGCCGTGCGGGTTGACGTGTCCGACCCCGACTCCGCCAAAGAGATGGCGGCGACGACGCTTTCGGAGTTCGGTGGCATCGACTACCTGGTGAACAACGCGGCCATCTTCGGCGGCATGAAGCTCGACTTCCTGATCACCGTCGACTGGGACTATTACAAGAAGTTCATGAGCGTGAACATGGACGGCGCGCTCGTGTGTACCCGCGCGGTGTACCGCAAGATGGCCAAGCGCGGCGGCGGAGCGATCGTCAACCAGTCCTCGACCGCGGCCTGGATGTACTCGAACTTCTACGGCCTGGCCAAGGTCGGCGTCAACGGCCTGACACAGCAGCTCGCAACCGAGTTGGGTGGCCAGAACATCCGCGTCAACGCGATCGCGCCAGGCCCCATCGACACCGAGGCCAACCGCACCACCACTCCGCAGGAGATGGTCGCCGACATTGTGAAGGGAATTCCGTTGTCGCGCATGGGCGAGGTGGACGATCTGACCGGTATGTGTCTGTTCCTGCTATCGGATCAGGCCAAGTGGGTCACCGGCCAGATCTTCAACGTCGACGGCGGCCAGATCATCAGGTCCTGAAAGGCTTCGCAATGAGTGACGACGTCAAGCTCGGCTACATCGGCCTCGGTGATATGGGCGCACCGATGGCCATGCGACTGGTCGACTGGCCCGGCGGTCTGACGGTGTTCGACCTGCGACTCGAGGCGATGACTCCGTTGGCGGAGGCGGGAGCGTCTTTGGCCGACAGCATCGCCGACGTCGCGGCCGCCGACATCATCAGCGTCACCGTGCTGAACGACCAGCAGGTTCGCGACGTCATCGCAGGCGAGAACGGCCTCGCTCGCTTCGCGAAGCGGGGCACCGTGATCGCCATCCATTCCACGATCAGCGAGACCACCGCCGAGGAACTCGCCCGGCAACTTCAACCCGAGGGCATCCACATCGTCGACGCGCCGATCAGCGGTGGTAAGGGCGCGGCCGAGAAGGGTGAGCTCGCCGTGATGGTGGGCGCCGACCGCGATGTCTACGAGCGCGTGAAGCCCGCCTTCAAACTGTTCGCGTCGCTGGTCGTACACGCGGGTGAACCCGGCGCTGGAACACGAATGAAGTTGGCGCGCAATATGTTGACGTTCATCTCCTATGCGGCCGCGGGTGAGGCGATGAACCTTGCCGACAAGGCGGGTATCAGCGTCCAACAGCTCGGTCGCGTTGTGCGTCACACCGATCTGCAGAGCGGTGGGCCGGGCGCGGTCGTCGTCCGGGAGAACTCGGATGCACTACAGCCCGACGACTTCCTGTACGGCCCGCTGGCGCACGCACGAAATCTCGGCGAGAAGGATCTGACCCTGGCGCTCGCCCTGGGCGAAGCCGTTGGTGTCGACCTGCCTCTGGCCGAGATCGCGCTCAAGAATCTGGCGGCGGGCCTCGGGGTGCCGCACACTGCAGAGACCACGAAGGAAAAGTGATGGACGAACGCCGCAAAAAAGGCCTCGAGAAGATGAACGAGGTCTACGGCTGGGAGATGCCGAACATCGAAGGCGATCCGTACTTCGATCTGACGGTGGACCATCTGTTCGGCGATATCTGGTCGCGGCCGGGATTGTCCATGCGGGACAAGCGAATCATGACGCTGTCGATCGTCACCGCGCTCGGTGAGCAGGACCTCGCCGAGATCCAGGTGAACGCGGCGCTGCAGAACGGTGAGCTGTCGGCCGAAGAACTCAAGGAGATGGCCCTCTTCCTCACTCAATACGTCGGCTTCCCCCGCGGTTCGGGTCTGAACGGAGTCGTCGGCCGGGTCGTCGCCAAGCACAAGAAGGCGGCGGAGCGCGGTGTTGGTGTCGACAAGAAGGCCAACGTCAACGACGCCCTCCGAATGCACACGGGGAAGAACATCGATGATGAGTAGGTACGCCGCCCTGTCGCGCGAAGATCTCGCCACCCTGGTCCCCGAGCTGCTGCTGATCGGACAGCTCATCGACCGGTCCGGAATGGCGCACTGCATCAGCGCGTGGGGTCGGGACGAGATGCTGCAGATCGCCATCGAGGAGTGGGCGGCGTCCAGCCCGTTGTACACGAAGCGGATGCAGAAGGCGCTGAAGTACGAGGGCGTCGACATCTTCACCCTCTTCAAGGGCCTGCAGCTCGACATCGGTGCACCGCCGCAGTTCATGGACTTCCGCTATACCGTGCACGACCGGTGGCACGGCGAGTTCCACCTCGACCACTGCGGCGCGCTGCTCGATGTCGAGCCGATGGGCGAGGACTACGTCAAGGGCATGTGCCACGACATCGAAGACCCCACGTTCGACGCCACCGCGCTGGCGACCAACCGAAAGGCCCAAGTCCGACCCGTCCACCGGCCGCCGAGGACGCCGGCCGACCAGCACCCGCACTGCCGGTGGACGGTGATCATCGACGAGTCCTACCCGGAGGTGCCATTCATCCCGGCGATGGACATCGTTGCCGCGAGCCACGCTCACCACACCGAGCTGGACCCGATCGACCCGAACGACGAGGGTGAGGCCGACTATTCGGGTGACTTGCTGTCCGACGTCGACTTCGGCGCCTTCTCACATTCGGCGCTGGTGCGGATTGCCGACGAGGTCTGCCTGCAGATGCACCTTCTGGTGCAGTCGTTCAGCATCGCGGTGCGGGCTCGCGCCCGCGACGATGTGGCGCTCGAGCGGTCGATCCGCACCAAACAACTGATCGGTATCGCAGGCGTCGCGGCCGAACGCATCCACAAGGCGCTGAAGCTTCCCGGCGGCCCCGAAGGTGCGCTGCGCGTTCTCGAGCTACACCCTCTGCTGAATCCGGCTGCGTACGTCTTCGCCGATATCGGTCAGGATTTCGTGCACGTGCGCACGTCGCCTGCCTACGACGACAATTCCTGGATCACGCTGTGCTCACCGGTTTCCGACAAGCCGCTGCAGGCCATCGTCGCTGCGGTAGACCCTCATCTGCGTGCCGAACTGTCGGGCACACAGTCGGACTGGACCGTGCGCGTCGTCGAAACCGACACCGCAGCAAAGGAACTCGGCGAGGTGACCGTCTGCAAATTCAGCGGCGGCGCATCGTGGGAGTTCGAGGATCGGAAGTCGCTACCTCTGACGGTGGTTTAGTTAGCTCATAGCGGGCACAAACACTGTTTTATCTGCATTAACGTCAACCTGTGGATTAGCTGTCGGCGTCGCGATCTCGGGATACTCTCCGTCGATGCGACGTGCTTCCCGCAAGACCTGGTTTGGCGTGCTCGGCTATGCCGCTCGCGGTGAGCGTCGCGAGCTGCGGCGGCACTGAAGCTCCGGTCGCGTTGAGCCCATCGAGCCCACCACCTGACCCCGATGTCGCCTTCGCGCAGTACGAGAAAGCGTCGAAGCCCTTCGAGTGCACGAAGGCCTACAGCGAGATGGGCGATGCGGCATACGCCAAGAACTTCGACGTCATGAAGGAGAAGGCTGGCGAACACCGCGACGTGGTTGCGACTTGGGACGCCGCGCTGGGCAACATCGCTTTTCCCAATACGGCACAACCGATCGTCGACAGGATGCGTGAACTCAATGCCTCCGAGTTGGCTGGGCTGGATGAACTTGCAAACTGGAACGGCGAGGACGCGGAGCGCCGAGTCATCGTGAGAAGCGAACTTGAGGTCGACGATTCGACGGTGAGGGTGGAAGGCAATCGTCTCCGCGCTGCCCTCGGCCACCCCGTTCCCCCAGGCATAGATGCGGCTGATCAGCTGGAGGCGGCGGATGCTTCGTTCTACAAGGACAAGGCACTGGTGTCGGTGAAGTGGAAGGCAGCAATGGCGGCCAATGAGCTGGCCGGAGCGAAGGCCGCCAATGCCATGGAAATAGACGCGCTCCAGCGCTATATCGAGAAGCTTCGAACTATCCCGATTCCGGCGGGGTTCGAAAAGCAAGTGAATGCGATGCGCGAAATATTGACCGGCTTCATCGAATTCGACCGTCGTCAGGTCGATGTCGCCACCGTGGCGGACATTGTTCCTGCGCCGGAAGAGGGCGCGCCGAACCTGGTCACGCTCGCGGATGAAATGGATGCGCTGTGGCTGGGCCTGGTGAAACACGGACATTCCGTTTCGCCCTCCAAGTGTTAGGGCTCGACGGCTCTTACCGCTGACGATGGTTTAGTTAGCTAAACGAGGCATACCCGCAGTTTTATCTGCATCAACGTCAACCTGTGAATTAGCTGACGGCGTCGCGAACTCGGGCTACCCTCCAGCGATGCGACGTGCTTCCCGTAAGACCTGGGTTTGGGTGCTCGGTATGGCACTCGCGGTGAGCGTCGCGAGCTGCGGCGGCACTGAAGCTCCGGCCGCAGACGCTCCGGTCGCGTCGAGCTCATCGAGCCCACCCGTGGACCCCAATGTCGCCTTCGCGCAGTACGAAAAAGCTGTAAAACCCTTCGAGTGCACGGATGCCTACGGCGACATGGGCGACGCGCACGACGACGGTGACCTCGGCGCGATGAAGGACAACGCCCGCAAGTACCGCGACGTCGTGACGACATTGGACGCCCGACTGAGCGCGATTACGTTTCCCGCTGCGGCACAACCGATTGTCGACCGAATGCGTGAGCTCACCGCCGACGAGGTTGCCGGGCTGAATGAGTTGGCAGAGATCGATGTCAAAGACACGGAGCGGATAGCTGTCGTGCGCAGCGAAGTCGAGGCCAACGACACGGCGGTGACAGTGGAAGGCGATCGCCTCCGCGCTGCCCTCGGGCACCCTGAGAGCGTATTCGGATCCGCGGCCGATCTATTGGCGTTAGCGGATAACACCGCCTACAGGGATCTTGTGCCGCTGTCGTACAAGTTCGAGGCGGCGATTGCGGCCAATGATCTGGCTGCGGCGAAAGCCGCCAACGCGACGGAGATAGAGGCGCTTCAGCGCTATATCGACGAGATCGCCGCCATCGACTGGCCGGCGGGATCGTTCGAGGGCCAGGCGAATGCGCTACGCGAACACCTCCGCGGACAGATCGAGTTCGACCGTCGTCAGACCGATGTGGCCACTGCGGCGGACATCGTTCGAGCCCCGGACGCGGGCACGCCCGAATGGCTCGCCGCCCGGGCGGCATACGACACGCTGTGGAAGGCCCTCGTACAGGCGGACCAAACCGCGCGTCCGGCTTCCGTGTGTTAGCGCTCGACGGCTCACCGCTGACGATGGTTTAGTTAGCTCAACAAGGCAGACCTGCGAATTATCTGCGGCAACGTGAACCAGCGGATTAGCTGCCGGCGTCGCGGACTCGGGCTACTCTCGATCGATGCGACGTGCTTCCCGCAAGACCTGGGTTTGGGTGCTCGGTATTGCACTCACGGTGAGCGCCGCGGGGTGCGGCGGCGCTGAAGCTCCGGTCGCGTCGAGCCCAGCGAGCCCACCGGTGGACCCCAACGTCGCCTTCACGCAGTACAAGGAAGCGGTGAAGCCGTTCGATTGCTCGGCCGCCTACGGCGCCATGGGAGATGCGGCCCAAGCGGCCGACTTCGTCGTCATGAAGAACAAGGCCCGCGAGCACCGCGACGTGGTAGCGACGTGGGACGCTGCGCTCGGCAAAATCGCCTTTCCCGCTGCGGTACAACCGATTGTCGTTCGGATGCGTGAACTCAGCGCATCCGAGTTGGCGGGTTTGAATGAACTGGCCGAGGTCGACGGCAAAGACGCAGATCGAATAAATATGGTTCGAAGCCAAGTCGAGGTCGATGATTCGTCGGTGACGGTGGAAGGCGATCGCCTCAGTGCGGCACTCGGCCACCCCTTGCCGCAGGCCCTGGTAGCCGCCGATCAGTTGGAGATGGCGGAACGCACGTACTGGAGGGACGTCGCGCCGGTGTCGGTGAAATGGACGGCGGCGCTGGCGGCCAGTGACCTGACCGCTGCGAAGGCCGCCAATGCGCTCGACGAAGAGGCGACCCAGCGCTACATCGACAAGCTCGACGCCATCGATTGGCCACCGGGCTCGTTCGAGGGCCAGGCGAATGTCCTGCGCCAACACCTCCGTGAGCTGATTGAGTTCGACCGCCATCAGGTCGATGTGGCCACCGCGGCACAAATCGTGCCGGCCCCGGAAGGGGGTCTGCCTGCCTTTAAGGCCGCGTTCGACGAGAAGGATGCGCTGTGGGTCGGATTGGCGAGGTTCGGAAATACGATTGACCCGCCGAACTGCTAGCGCTCGACCGCTTTCACTGCTGAGCCGACCCATCGTCTCAGGTATTCGCGTAGTTCCTCGCCGCGCCGCGGCGGCCGACCGGGGTCGATGACGAACGACTGGATGATCCGCAGCAGGTGCTCGGCGAGCTCGTCGAGGTCGGCATCGATGTAGCCGAGGGCGGCCCAATCGACGTCGAACCGGCGAATCATCGAGTGTGCGAAGTCCTGTGCGATATCCGACGTCACCGACTCGGTATGCGGATTGAGCCGTCCGGGTTCGATCAACAAGCCGAGGTGTTTGTCCTTAGGCAGCCACTCCAGCGCGGTCGCGACGGCCTCCGCGATCGCATCCGCCGGATCGGTGACGCCCTGCAGATGCGTGGCCATCCGGTCGAGAAAGTCGCCCGCGGAGCGTACGGCGGCGGCCACCAGCAGTGCGTCCGTGCTGGGGAAGTACCGATACACGGTCTGACGCGTGACCCCCAGCGTGCGCGCGACATCGGTGATGGAGAAGTCGGCGCCCTTGACGTCGATCGCTTTGCTCGCCGCCTCGAGGATGCGCGCGATGGCTTCGTCGTCGCTGGCGGGCGCTGCGCCGGACCAGCCGTGGGTTCGCACGCGGGAATCCTAACCGCTAGCTCTGGTAGGAGACCTGCAGGCCCTTGACGCCGTTCAGCCAGCCCGACCGAAGGCGTTGTGGCTCAGCGAGTTTGGAGATGTCCGGGATCTGGTCGGCGATCTCGTTGAAGATCAGCTTGATCTCCATCCTGGCCAGGTTGGCGCCGATGCAGAAGTGAGCGCCGTTGCCGCCGAATCCCAGGTGCGGGTTGGGATCGCGCAGGATGTTGAAATCGAAGGGCCGGTCGAAGACGGCCTCGTCGTAGTTGGCGGAGCTGTAGAACAGGCCGACCCGCTGTCCCTCCGCGATGGCGACCCCGCCAAGCTCGGTATCTGCCGTCGCGGTGCGCTGGAAGCAGTGCACGGGCGTGGCCCAGCGCACGATCTCGTCGGCGGCAGTCTCCGGACGTTCGCTCTTGAAAAGCTCCCACTGCTGCGGGTTCTCGAAGAACGCGTTCATGCCGTGGGTCATCGCGTTGCGGGTCGTCTCGTTGCCGGCCACCGCGAGCAGGATCACGAAGAACGCGAACTCGACGTCCTCCATCCATTCGCCGTCGACGTCGGCCTGGACCAGCTTCGTCACGATGTCGTCGGCCGGACACCGTCGGCGTTCCTCGGCCATGGTGTACGCGTAGCCCATCAGCTCGGCGTTGGCCGCGACGTAGTCCGACTCGAAATCGGGGTCCTCGGTGTTCATGATCGAGTTCGTCCAGTCGAACAGCTTCTCGCGATCGGCCTCGGGCACGCCGAGCATGTCCGCAATCGCCAGCAGCGGCAGGCGCATCGCGATGTCGTCGACGAAATTGCCGCTGTCCTTTTGCCTTGCGTCAGCGACGATTTCGCGAGCCGCCGTCGCGAGCTTCTCCTCGAGTCCGGCGACCGCGCGCGGTGTGAACAACCGCGACACCAGCTTGCGCAGCCGGGTGTGTTCTGGCGCGTCGTGGTTGATCAGCATCGCCTTCGTCAGCTCCAGCTGATCGGGTGTCGTGCCCTCGGGCATGCGCATCACGACACCCTTGCGGTTCGTCGACCACAGATCGCCGTCGCGGGAGATGGCCTTGATGTCCTCGTGGCGGGTGATCACCCAGTAGCCGCCGTCGTCGAAGATGGACTCGGGCTGTTCGTTCCACCAGACCGGCGCGGTCTTGCGCAGTTCGGCGAACTCGGTCACCGGTATCCCTTTTTCGAGGATGTCGGGATCGGTGAAGTCGTAGCCGGCGGCCCCGAACGGGCATGTGCTCTGGGTCATAGTTCGACCATACACGGAGCTGTCAAGTGTATGGCCGGGGTTTCCGCAACCGAGGCATTAGGGTTGGCACTTGTGCGAGTCCTGGTGATCGGATCCGGCGCCCGTGAACATGCGTTGCTGCTTGCGCTGCGAAGAGACCCCGAAGTGGACGGCCTGGCCATCGCGCCGGGCAATGCCGGTACCGCGGCGGTCGCAGACCAGTACGAGGTCGATATCACCTCCGGCGACGACGTGGCCGCCCTCGCGCAGAAGATCGGCGCCGATCTCGTGATCATCGGTCCCGAGGTTCCGCTGGTCGTCGGCGTCGCCGACACGGTACGGGCCGCAGGTATCGCGTGCTTCGGGCCGACCAAGGAAGCCGCCCGCATCGAGGGATCGAAGTCGTTCGCCAAGGACGTGATGACCGCGGCGGGTGTTCGGACCGCCACAAGCGAGATCGTCGACAACCCCGCCCGCCTCGACGCGGCGCTGGACCGGTTCGGGCCAGACGGCGGCGACGCTGCGTGGGTGGTCAAGGACGACGGGCTCGCCGCAGGCAAGGGTGTGGTCGTGACGACCGACCGCGAAGCCGCTCGGGCCCATGCGGCCAGCCTCTTGGACGCGGGCCACCCGGTGCTGCTCGAGTCGTTCCTCGACGGCCCCGAGGTATCGCTGTTCTGCGTCGTCGACGGCGAGACGGTGGTGCCGCTGCTTCCCGCGCAGGACTTCAAACGGGTCGGTGACGGCGACACCGGGCCCAACACCGGCGGCATGGGCGCCTATGCGCCGTTGGCGTGGCTGCCCGACGAGGTGATGAACCAGATCGTCGACGACATCGTGAAACCCGTTGCCGCAGAACTGGTCAAGCGTGACAGCTCGTTCTCCGGCCTGCTCTACGCCGGCCTGGCGATCACATCGCAGGGACCGGCCGTCGTCGAATTCAACTGTCGCTTCGGCGATCCGGAGACGCAGTCGGTGCTGGCGCTGCTCGAGTCGCCACTTGGCCAGCTGTTGCGTGCCGCGGCGACCGGAACCCTTGCCGAGCAGCCGCCGCTGCGCTGGCGCGACGGCGCAGCGGTCACCGTGGTGCTCGCCGCCGAGAATTACCCGGGCAGGCCGAGGGTCGGTGACGTGATCGGCGGCGCCGAGGCCGACGGCGTGCTGCACGCGGGTACGGCTCGACGCGACGACGGGGCCGTCGTCTCATCAGGGGGCCGGGTGCTCTCGGTCGTCGGCACCGGAGCCGACCTCGCCGCCGCCCGCGACGACGCCTACCGCTTGATCACGTCGATCAAGTTGCCCGGCAGCCACTTTCGCGGCGATATCGGGCTTGCCGCGGCCGAGGGCCGGATCAGCGTCTAGCTCACTACGCCGTCAACAGCGGAGCGATCCACTCCAGTTCCGCAGGCAGCTGTGAACTCCAGAACCCGCCGTCGTGTCCGCCGGGCGAGAAGCCGCCCGCGGGCGGGCTCGGCAACTGCGCGATGAACTGTTGCGTCGCGGAGTAGAACGGATCGCTGTTGCCGCAGTCGATCCGGATCGGGATCGAGCCGAGAGCGGGCAGCCCCCACACGCTGTTGGCCGCATAGTCCTCCGCGCCGTCGAAGGCACCTGGCGCGGCCGCACCCGACGACGTCCACAGCGCCGGGCTGACCGCGCAGATCGCGGCGGTTCGCGCCGGTCCGAGTCGGCCGCCGAGCAGCAGCGCTCCGTAGCCGCCCATCGACCAGCCGAGGAACGCCACCCGTGAGGTGTCGAGGCCGTGGCCGCCGAGCATCGGGATCAGTTCGTCGAGCACCATCGCGCCCGAGTCGTCACCCGATGCGCGGTTGTGCCAGTAGCCTCCTCCGCCGTCGACGGCCACCACCGCGAAGGGCGGCAGGCCCGCGTCGACCGCCTGCGCAAGACCTTGCTCCACACCACCCGCCATCACCTGGGCGGCGTCGGCGCCCTTGCCGTGCAGGGCGATGACGGGTCGAAGGGGCTGCGTCTGACCGGGCGGCCGCGCGATCGCCCAGTTGGTGTCGATGCCGCCGCGTGCGGCCGATACGAACGACCCGTTGGTGTACGTCGGCGCCGCGGTGGGCGCGGGTTCCAGCGGTGCGGGCGGGGCCAGCGGTGCCAGCGGGGTGCCTGCGCTCGTCATCTCCACGGGCGGACCCGCAACGGATGGACCCGTCTCGCGCAGTGTGCCGAGTGCGAAGGCGCCCGCGGCCCCCGCGGCCGCACTGACACCGAGACGCATCATCGCCCGACGGCTCAGCTGATTGCCTCGCATGCGCGCCATCATGCCACTGGCACTTGGCGCCCCATCGGGCGGCGTTTGGGCAATGCATCCAAATGAGTCGGCGAGCCGACTTCCTGTGTAAAGGCTTAGCTTTAGCCGAAAGAGCCATGTCGACCTCGGTCGACTGGCAGCATGCATGCCATGACGGCAGCGGTGACTCCCAAGGGCGTGCGGAGGAAGTACGCACTCGTCACCGCCGCTGCCGAACTGCTGTGTGAAGGCGGCTTCGACGCCGTTCGTCACCGCGCGGTTGCGCGCCGAGCCGGGCTGCCGTTGGCCGCGACGACCTACTACTTTTCCTCCCTCGACGATCTGATCGTCAAGGCCGTCGAACACGTCGGCGCGCTCGAGGCGCAGCAGTTGCGCGAGGGGGTGGCGGGCTTGTCGCGCCGCAGGCGCGCGGCGGAGGCGACCGTCGATGTCTTGGTCGACCTTCTCGTCGGCGACGACTCCGTCGTCGGAGACGAACCCGAGACACAGGTGAGCGAGCAGTTGATCTCGCGGTACGAGCGCTACATCGCCTGCGCGCGCCAGCCGGCGCTGCGAGAGGTACAGCGGCGGATCCTGCAGCAGCGGACCGACGCGGTCGTCAAGGTCGTCGAGCGGTCCGGCCGGTCGGTGCGCGCCGAGCTGGTTCCTGCACTGGTGTGTGCGGTCGACGGAGCCGTGGTGGCTGCGCTCATCGACGACGGGAACGGTCCCCGCAGCGCCGCGCGCGCGACGTTGATCGACGTCATCGACGTGCTGGCGCCGATCACGACGCCGATTTCGCCGCCTGTGCTCACCGCGGCATCCAGCTGAGTCCGGTCCCGGTCGGGATCGTCTTTGCACCATTGCGGGTGCAGGTCTGTTGATGCTGGTCAATGATGGGGTATTCACAGCAGACTCGACAGTGGGAGGCAAGCAATGAGCCAGGCGGAGACCGCCGACGAGCAGCCTGAACTGAAGCGGGTGATGGGCCCGGGCCTGCTGCTGCTGTTCGTCGTCGGCGACATCCTCGGCACCGGTGTGTACGCGCTGACGGGCGACGTCGCCGCCGAAGTCGGTGGCGCTGCGTGGGTTCCGTTCCTCGTGGCCTTCCTCATCGCGACCATCACCGCGTTCAGCTACCTCGAACTGGTCACCAAGTACCCGCAGGCGGCGGGCGCAGCGCTGTACGCGCACAAGGCATTTGGTATTCAGTTCGTGACGTTCCTGATCGCGTTCGTTGTGATGTGCTCCGGCATCACATCGGCGTCGACGGCGGCCACGGACCTTCGCGTCGAACTTCTTCAAAGGATTCGACTTCAGTTGGGGCACAGCCGGTATCGTCGCGCTGGCGCTGTTCTTCATGACCGCGCTCGCCCTGGTCAATCTGCGTGGGGTCGGCGAAAGCGTCAAGCTCAACGTGTTCCTGACCATCATCGAGATCACCGGTCTGCTCCTGGTGATCCTGGTCGGGCTGTGGGCGTTCACCGGCGGCGCGCGACGTCGACTTCTCCCGGGTGGTGGCCTTCGACACCGCCGACGGACAAGAACGCCTTCATGGCCGTGACCGCGGCCACCTCGCTGGCCTTCTTCGCGATGGTCGGGTTCGAAGACTCGGTGAACATGGCCGAGGAGACCAAGGACCCGGTGAGGATCTTCCCGAAGATGCTGCTGACCGGCCTGGGCGATCGCAGGCATCGTTTACATCCTTGTGTCGATCGTGGCGGTGGCGCTGGTGCCGGTCGGTGAGCTGCGAGGCCAGCGACACCCCGCTCGTCGAGGTCGTCAAGGCCGGTGCGCCGGGACTGCCGATCGACAAGCATCCTGCCGTTCATCACGATGTTCGCGGTGTCCAACACGGCGCTGATCAACATGCTGATGGCCAGCAGGCTGATCTACGGCATGGCCCGCCAGCACGTGCTGCCGCCGGTGCTCGGCAGGGTGCATCCGCGCACCCTCAGCCCGTGGGTGGCGATCCTCTTCACCACGGCATCGCCGTTCGGCCTGATCATCTACGTGACGGCGTTCGCCAACGACAAGGCGATCAGCTTGCTCGGCGGAACGACATCGCTACTGCTGCTTGCGGTGTTCGCCGTCGTCAACGTCGCGGTGCTGGTGTTGCGCCGCGACGTGCAGGCAGACGGGCGGCCATTTCAAGACGCCGACCGTCCTGCCGGTCATCGGGTGTATCACGTCGCTTTACCTCGTGACACCGCTGTCCGGACGGCCGGCGCAGCAGTACATGCTTGCGGGCATTCTCGTTCGTCATTGGCATCGTGCTGTTCTTCGTCACCATGGCGATAAACAAGCGACTGGGCGTATCCGACGCGGGCATCAAAGACCCGACTCGCCTGGGCGAGGCGCCGAAGTAGCTCACATCCGGTAGAGCTGTTCGCGGATCGTCCTCGCCTCCAGCTGGGCCTGCGCGAGCAGGTCTTCCAGATGTGAAAGCCGTTCGTGTAGTTCGTCATTCGGGGGTGGCACCGCGCGCCTGCGCGGGGCGGGCGACTGATCGGCCGGAAGGCTCGGCGTGACGATGTAGCCGGTCTGGAAGTCGCCGTAGATCGTGACGTCGTCGGGACGGTGATACCAGTAGAGCGCGATGTAGGCGCACAGCACCGCGTCGACGGGATCCTCGTCCCTGTCGAGCTGCGAAGGCCGCGTCGCCGCCTCGACCCGCTTCCGCAATGCCACCCAGTTCATGTTGTGGTTGACGCGCAGTCGCGGTGACTGGTGGTCGAGTCCCTCGATCAGCGTCATCAGTTTGAGCAGCTCGCGCCGCCGTTCGTCGAACGACCGGCCCGGCTTGTTCTTGTACTTCAAGATCTTGTCGAGTTCGAAAAGCACGACGCTCGCCGGATGCGGATAGACCTCGATCGCTCTTCGGTCGGCGCCCGATGCGGGGTCCATGTTGAGGCCGAGCGTTTCGGCAAGCAGAGCGCCGCGCGGCGGATTGAACAGTGGGTTGCCGGTATTCGCCGGGTAGGCGCCCGCGTCGAACTTCTGGAAGTCGCGGTTGAACGCGGTCTCCGCGGGCCGGTAACCGTTCTCGGTCTTGACGATCAGCGGGGCATCGAAGGCGACAAGGCAGTCGTCGCCGACATATTGGGCGATGGCGTCGATGATGCTCGCGTCATCCTGGGCGATTCCGACATCGAGCAGGCGGCCGTCGGAGGCGATGACCGCGACCCCGGTCTGCTTCTTCTCACCCCACGCCAGGTCCAATCCAACGAAGTGCATGCAGCTACCCTGCACCATCCGGGCCGTAAGCTGTGAGACTGTGACGATCCCCAACGTGCTGGCCAGCAGGTATGCCAGCGACGAGATGGTGGCGATCTGGTCACCGGAGGCCAAGATCGTCGGCGAACGCCGGTTGTGGCTTGCGGTGCTGCGCGCACAGGCCGAAATGGGCGTCAACGTCCCCGACGGCGTCGTCGACGACTACGAGCGGGTGATCGAAGAGGTCAATCTCGCCTCGATCGCCGAGCGGGAGCGGGTGCTGCGCCACGACGTCAAGGCGCGCATCGAGGAGTTCAACGCGCTGGCGGGCCACGAGCATGTGCACAAGGGCATGACGAGCCGCGACCTCACCGAAAACGTTGAGCAGCTGCAGATCCGGCGGTCGCTGGAGCTGGTGTTCTCCCACGGTGTGGCGGTGGTGGCGCGGCTCGCCGAGCGGGCGATCAGCTACCGCGACCTGGTGATGGCGGGCCGCAGCCACAACGTCGCGGCGCAGGCGACGACATTGGGTAAGCGGTTCGCGTCGGCGGCGGAGGAGATGCTGATCGCGCTGTCGCGGCTGCGGGAGCTGATCGACCGGTACCCGCTGCGCGGCATCAAGGGACCGATGGGCACGAGCCAGGACATGCTCGACCTGTTCGACGGCAACACGTCCCGGTTGGCCGAACTCGAACGCCGGACCGCCGAATTCCTCGGCTTCACCGAGATCTTCACCAGCGTGGGGCAGATCTACCCGCGATCGCTCGACCATGACGTGGTCTCGGCGCTCGTGCAGGTCGGTGCGGGACCGTCGTCGCTGGCGCACACCATCCGGCTGATGGCAGGCCACGAACTGGTGACCGAGGGGTTCGCGCCAGGACAGGTCGGATCGTCGGCGATGCCGCACAAGATGAACACCCGATCGTGCGAGCGCGTCAACGGCCTGCAGGTGGTGCTGCGTGGTTACGCGTCGATGGCGGCGGAACTGGCTGGGGCGCAATGGAATGAGGGCGATGTGTTCTGCTCGGTGGTGCGCAGGGTCGCGCTGCCCGACGCCTTCTTCGCCATCGACGGGCAGATCGAGACATTCCTGACGGTGCTCGACGAGTTCGGCGCCTATCCCGCGGTGATCCAGCGTGAGCTCGACCGCTATCTGCCGTTCCTCGCGACGACGCGGATCCTGATCGCGGCCGTGCGATCGGGAATGGGCCGCGAAACCGCGCACGAGGTCATCAAGGAGAACGCGGTCGCGGTCGCATTGGCGATGCGGGAGAAGGGCGCCGAGCCCGACCTTCTGGATCGGCTCGCCGCCGACCCTCGGCTGCCGCTTGACCGGGCCGCGCTGGATGCGGCACTGGCCGACAAGCAGGCGTTCACCGGCGCGGCGGGCAGTCAGGTCGATACCGTCGCCGCGGCCGTCGACGAACTCGTCAGCCGTTATCCCGAGGCGGCGAAATACACCTCGGGTGCGATCCTGTGACACTGGCGGGGTCGTTGTCCCGGATCGACTTCACCGATCTGGACAACTTCGCCGCAGGCTTCCCGCATGACCTGTTCGAGGTGCATCGCCGCGAGGCGCCGGTGTACTGGCACGAACCGACCGACAACACGCCGGACGGCGAGGGTTTCTGGTCGGTAGCCACATACGCCGAAACGCTTGCCGTGCTGCGTGATCCGGAGACGTACTCGTCGGTGACCGGCGGCCCGCGGCCATACGGCGGGACGCTGCTTCAGGATCTCGCCGTCGCGGGCCAGGTTCTCAACATGATGGACGACCCGCGGCATTCGCAGATCCGCAGGCTGGTCAGTTCCGGGCTGACGCCGAGGATGATCCGCCGCGTCGAGGACGATCTGCGTGCCAGGGCGCGCCGCCTGCTCGACGCCGTCTCGCCGGGGGAGCCGTTCGACTTCCTCGTGGAGATCGCCGCCGAGCTGCCGATGCAGATGATCTGCATTCTGCTGGGTGTGCCTGAGTCGGAACGACATTGGCTGTTCGAAGCCATCGAGCCGCAGTTCGACTTCGGCGGCTCGCGCAAGGCCTCGGTCGGGCAGATGACGCCAGAAGAGGCCGGCACGCGGATGTACACCTACGGCCAGGAGCTGATCGCGTCGAAGCGGGCGCAGCCGACCGACGACATGCTGTCGGTCGTCGCGAACGCAGACCTGGACTCCGACGCACTGTCCGACCTCGAGCTGTACCTGTTCTTCAGCCTGCTGTTCAGTGCGGGTGCGGAAACCACACGGAACGCCGTCGCGGGCGGGCTGCTCGCGGTTGCCGATCATCCCGACCAGCTCGCGTTGTTGCGGGCGGATCCGTCGCTGTTGCCGACCGCCGTCGAGGAGATGGTGCGGTGGACGTCGCCGTCGCCGTCCAAGCGGCGCACCGCGACCCGAGACGTCGAGTTGGGCGGATGCGCCATCGAGGCCGGGCAGAAAGTGCAGATCTGGGAAGGCTCGGCGAACCGCGACCCGTTGGCGTTCGATAGTCCCGAGCACTTCGACGTCACGCGGAAGCCGAACCCGCACTTGGGTTTCGGGCAGGGAATCCACTACTGCCTCGGCGCCAACCTGGCTCGGTTGGAGTTGCGCGTGCTCTACGAGGAGCTGCTTGACCGGTTCTCGTCGGTGCGCGTCGTGGCGCCGGTGGAGTGGACACGCAGTAACCGGCACACCGGCATTCGCCATCTCACCGTCGAACTGGAAGCGTGAGACCCGACGCGTTCGCGGCCGTCATGGCGACCGGCATCGTGTCGATCGCAGCGGAGGATCACGGGTTCCATCGAATCAGCGATGTGTTGATCGTTGTCGCGGTGGCGTTGTTCGCAGCGCTGGTCATCGCGGCGGTCTTCCGGTTGCGGCCGGATCTCGACGACCTCGATGTGCCACTGCAACTACTGACATTCGTCGCGGCGTGCGCGGTCGTCGGCACGCGGCTGAGTTGGTGGCCGCTCGGCGTTGTCGGACTGCTCGGCTGGTTGTTGCTTCTGCCGCTGGCGCTTCTGGCGATGTGGCGGTATCGGTGGTCGGGTCTGCGCGACCGCGCGCGTGGCGGCTGGGAACTTGCCGGCGTCGCGACATCGGGGCTGGCGATCGTCGCCGCGGACCTCGGCTTCGCCGCAGCGGCGATCGGTCTGCTGGCGCTGGCGATCTGTCTGTACTGCGTGATGACGGGCCTGGTGCTGTGGCGGGCGGCCCATGAGCCGTCGGCGGCCGACCTGTACCAGCCCGATATGTGGATTCTGATGGGCGGTGCGGCGATCGCGACGCTCGCGGGCGATCACATCTTCGAAGCAGGCGTGGAGCAGATTCGGCCGGTGACTGTCGTGACGTGGCTCGTCGCCAGCGCATGGATACCGCTACTGGTCGCGGCGAGCGTGCGAGTGCGCGACGGCAACTGGTGGGCAGCGGTCTTCCCGCTGGGGATGTACTCGTCGGCCACGTTCGCGACGGCTGTCGAAACGGGCTGGCATCCGCTGACGGCGATCTCGCTGGTGTTCATGTGGATCGCCCTGGCGGCGTGGCTCGTCACGTGTCTGCTCACCTCCTTGCGAATTGGGCGCGCTTACACACGCTGAGGGTGGATTAGCGCGCCGAATTCGTCTAGGTTGCCGCGGCGGGCGACGCCTCGGGCTCGCAGTTCGAGCGCCGCAAGGCCCTGTATCGCCGCGGCGTCTTCGCGCCGCCACGCCCCGACCGGGTCGTCATCGACGGCAGCGAGCTTGGCCAGCGGGCGGTTCGCCAGCGCCCGCAGAGCGAGCAGCTGTTCGCCTGCGGGTGTCCGTGCCAGCGTCAGCGCCACCCACTTGCGCCGGAAGAACCGCAACCGCAGCACCAGCCACGGCGCCGCGATCGCCATCATCGGCGGAGCGGCCACCGCGAGCGCCAGCAGCCACGCCAGCCACGTCGCCGTCGAGTTCAGCTGCGCGCCCGCACCTGCGATGTCGCGTGCGAATCCGCCTGCGGCCTCCAGGGGGCTGCTGAGCGCATCGCCGATCAACGGCACCTTGCTCGCGTTGTCGCCTGCGGAGTCGAGATTGCCCGCGATGCCGTTGGCGCCCGTCTCCACGTCACCGCCGAAATTCGCGATCGCCGCCACAGCCGAGTGCACCGCCATTCCGACCACCACCCAGATGGCGATCCAGATGGCGACGAGGATGTCGCTGATCAACTGCCCGAAGAGCCGGGCGGGCGTGGTGGCGTACGGCACGTACCTCGATGTCATGCGATCGATCCCAACACAGATCGACCGCTAGGCTGGCCCGATGCGCCCAGCTCTTTCTGACTACGAGCATTTGGCCAGCGGCAAGGTCCGCGAGCTCTACCGCATCGACGACGATCACATGCTGTTCGTCGCCAGCGACCGAATCTCGGCCTTCGACTACATCCTCGACAACGAGATCCCCGACAAGGGCCGGATCCTGACCGCGATGAGCGTGTTCTTCTTCGACTACACCAACGCGCCGAACCATCTGGCCGGTCCGGTCGACGACCCGCGCATCCCCGATGAGGTGCTCGGCAGGGCGCTGGTCGTACGCAAGCTCGACATGATCCCGGTCGAGTGCGTCGCGCGCGGCTACCTGACCGGGTCCGGATTGCTGGACTACCAGAAGACCGGCGAGGTCAGCGGCATCGCGCTACCCCCCGGCCTGACCGAGGCCAGCAAGTTCGACGCGCCGCTGTTCACCCCGGCCAGCAAGGCCGAGCTCGGCGAACACGACGAGAACATCTCGTTCGCCGACGTGATCGACATGGTCGGCGCCGAGCGCGCCAACGAGTTGCGCGATCTCACCCTGCAGACCTACAGCCGCGCCGCCGATCACGCCTTGACGAAGGGAATCATCATCGCCGACACCAAATTCGAGTTCGGCGTCGACGGCAACGGCGACCTTGTGCTCGCCGACGAGGTCTTCACGCCCGACTCGTCGCGGTACTGGGCGGTCGACACCTATCAGGAGGGTGTCGTGCAGCCCAGCTTCGACAAGCAGTTCGTCCGCAACTGGCTCTTGAGCCCGGAGTCGGGATGGGACCGCGGCGGCGACGAGCCGCCGCCACCGTTGCCGCCCACCATCGTCGACGCCACTCGCGAACGCTATGTCAGTGCCTACGAGCGTATTTCGGGTCTGAGCTTCGCCGACTGGATCGGCCCGGCCGCGTGAGTCAGACGCCTGTACCCCCGATCGCCAAGCGGGTCGAGCACCGTCGCGAGCATCACGGCGACGTCTTCGTCGACCCCTACGAGTGGCTGCGCGACAAGTCCGACCCCGCGGTCATCGAGTACCTGGAGGCCGAGAACACCTACACCGAGAAGATCACCGACCACCTTGCGCCGCTGCGGCAGAAGATCTTCGACGAGATCAAGGCCCGCACCAAGGAGACCGACCTTTCGGTGCCCACCCGGCGCGGCGACTGGTGGTACTACTCCCGCAGCTATGAGGGCAAGCAGTACGGCGTGCATTGCCGTTGCCCGATAAGCGATCCCGACGACTGGACGCCGCCGCAGTTCGACGAGGACACCGAGATTCCCGACGAGCAGGTGCTGCTCGACGAGAACGTCGAGGCCGACGGCCACGACTTCTTCTCTATGGGCGCGGCCACCGTCAGCGTCGACGCACACACCCTGGCGTACTCAGTCGATGTCCGCGGTGACGAGCGATACACCCTGCGGTTCAAAGATTTACGCACCGGTCAGCTCTACGACGACGAGATCGTCGGGATCGGCGCAGGCGCGACATGGGCGGCCGACAACCGGACCGTCTACTACACGACCGTCGACGACGCGTGGCGGCCGGACACCGTGTGGCGGCACCGCATCGGCTCGGGCCTACCCGCCCAGAAGGTGCATCACGAGCCCGACGAGAAGTTCTGGCTCGCGGTGGGACGCACCCGAAGCGACAAGTACCTCATCATCGCCGCGGGCAGTGCGGTGACGTCGGAGATCCGTTACGCCGACGCCACCGACAGCGACGCCGAGTTCACGCGTCGTGTGGCCGCGGCGCGAGCTCGTCGAGTACTCGGTCGAACACGCCGTCGTCGGCGGCGAAGACCGGTTCCTGATCCTGCACAACGACGGCGCCGAGAACTTCACCCTCGTCGAGGCGCCGGTGAGCGACCCGACCGCGACCCGCACGCTCATCGCGCATCGCGACGATGTGCGCCTCGACGCCGTCGACGCGTTCGTCGGGCACATCGTCGTCAGTTACCGCAGCGAGGCGTTGCCGCGTATTGCAGCTCTGGCCGCTGTACGCGCAAGGCGAATACGGCCGCCCGGAGGAGTTCACCTTCGAGTCCGAACTCACGTCGGCGGGTCTGAGCGGCAACCCCAACTGGGATTCGCCGAAGCTCCGGATCGGCTCGACGTCGTTCGTCACCCCCGTGCGCATCTACGACGTCGACCTCGCCACCGGCGAGCGGACGCTGCTGCGCGAACAGCCGGTGCTCGGCGACTACCGGCCGGAAGACTACGTCGAACGGCGTGACTGGGCGGTCGCGCAGGACGGCGCGCGGATCCCGGTGTCGATCATCCATCGCGTCGGCCTGCAATTCCCCGCTCCCACACTGATGTACGGATACGGCGCCTACGAATCGTGCGAGGACCCGCGGTTCTCGATCGCCCGGTTGTCACTGCTGGACCGCGGCATGGTGTTCGTCATCGCGCACGTGCGTGGCGGTGGTGAGCTCGGCCGCCCGTGGTACGAGCACGGCAAGCTGCTGGAGAAGGTGAACACGTTCACCGACTTCGTCTCTGTCGCAGCGCATCTCATCAACACCGGCGTGACACGGCCGGAGAATCTGGTCGCGCTCGGTGGCAGCGCGGGCGGACTGCTGATCGGCGCCGTTGCCAATATCGCGCCGCAGTTGTTCGCGGGCTTCTTGGCGCAGGTGCCGTTCGTCGATGCGTTGACGACGATCCTCGACCCGTCGTTGCCGCTGACCGTCACCGAGTGGGACGAGTGGGGTAACCCGCTGGCCGACGAGGACGTCTACCACTACATGAAGTCCTACTCGCCGTACGAGAACGTCACCGCGAAGGAGTATCCGCCCATCCTCGCCATGACATCGCTCAACGACACCAGGGTGTACTACGTCGAGCCGGCTAAATGGGTTGCGGCGCTGCGACATACGAAGACCGACGCCCACCCGGTGCTGCTGAAGACCGAGATGAGCGCCGGCCACGGTGGAATCAGCGGTCGATACGAGCGCTGGAAGGAGGCGGCGTTCCAGTACGCGTGGCTACTGGACACCGCCAAGGCCAACCACGAGGGCGGCGCCTACGAAGACGATCTGCTCGATCGTTCGTAGCGGCAACTGCGTGGTCATCGACTTCGGCGGGCTCGGCATCCGCGACGCGTAGACATTGGCGGGGAACATCGCCAGCATCATCACACCGAGTGCGACGGCAGCCGCCGCCCGCGTCGGCGGGTACAACAACCCGGCGGCGCCGAGCAGTTCCAGCACGCCGGTGGCGGTGACCAGCAGGCCGGGGGTGGGCAGCCGCGGCGGCACGATCGCTATCAGGTCTCTGCGCAGCGGGTTGACGAAGTGGGCGATCCCGGTGACCACGAACATCAGCGCCAACCCGATTGCGACGGCCGTTGGCCAGCCGTCGACGTAGTCGACGCCCAGCCAACCGACGAGGCGGGCGGCGAGCGTTCCCAGTACGAGTGCGACGAGGGGGGCCATGGGCGAACTCCAATCTAGACAGTGACTAGATGCACGCTAAGCACAAATCTAGGCACTGTCAAGATTGCACGCTATGATGGGCTGATGAGCAGCAGGGACACCTACCACCACGGGGATCTGAAGGCCACGATCCTGGCCGAGGCGGCGGTCCTCGTCGCCGACCGCGGTGCCGACGGCCTTTCACTTCGTGAGCTGGCCCGCGCGGCGGGCGTCTCCCACGCCGCGCCCGCTCATCACTTCACCGATCGCCGCGGCCTGTTCACCGCACTGGCGACCGAGGGGTTCGGCATGCTCGCCGATGCGCTGAAGGATGCGCGGCCCGACTTCCTCGACGCCGCGCTGGCCTACGTGCGCTTCGCGCTCGGCCACCCCGGCCACTACGAGGTGATGTTCGACAAGTCCCTGTACGACGCGACCGACCCAGATCTCGTCTCGGCCGAAACGGCCGCAGGCGCCGAACTGGCCGCAGGCGTCGGAACCCTTGACGACCCCCGCGCCAATGACGATCCGCAGGCGGCCGCACTCGCGGCATGGTCTCTGGTGCACGGCTTTTCGCTGCTGTGGCTGAACAAGGCGATCGACGACGAGACCGATCCGATGGCCACCGTCCACCGGGTAGCCGGAATGCTGTTCGGAACCTAGCCGGTAATGTTCGACGCATGACGGACTCGCAGCTGCGCGACATCGCGCTCACCACCCTCGACGGCAACCCCACCACGCTGGCCGAGCTTGCCGACGGCGCTGCGCTGGTCGTCAATGTCGCGTCGAAATGCGGCCTGACACCGCAGTACAGCGCGTTGGAGAAGCTCGCACAGGACTACGGCGACCGGGGGCTGACGGTGGTCGGCGTGCCGTGCAACCAGTTCATGGGTCAGGAGCCGGGTACGCGCCGAGGAGATCCAGACGTTCTGCTCCGCCACCTACGGTGTCACCTTTCCGCTGCTGGAGAAGACCGACGTCAACGGCACCGGACCGCCATCCGCTGTTCGCTGAGCTGACGAAGACCGCCGACGCCGGCGGTGAGGCAGGCGACGTGCAGTGGAACTTCGAGAAGTTCCTGCTCGCACCCGGTGGCGAGGTGGTCAACCGGTTCCGTCCGCGCACCGAACCCGACGCCCCCGAAGTGATCGCGGCCATCGAGGCGGTCCTGCCGCGATAGCGGAATAGACAACTGCTGTAAGAGTGTCCGAAACCGTTGCGACACCTTGCGTTGCGACAATGCCGGTGTGGCTGGACAACTGATCGTCTCGATTTCCGGCATCAGTGAGCAGACGCTGCCCGACGTCGCCGCGTTCTGCGAACAGCTGGATGCGCGGGCGGTGCCGTCCTCATTCCTCGTCGCACCGCGGCTGAAGGGTGGCTACCGACTCGATGAGGACCCGTCGACGGTCGCATGGTTGGCGGCGCGACGGGCCCTCGGCGACGCCATCGTCCTGCACGGCTTCGACGAGGCCGCGACCAAGAAGCGGCGCGGCGAATTCGCGACGTTGCCCGCGCATGAGGCCAACCTGCGACTGATGGGCGCCGACCGGGTGCTCGAGCACCTGGGGCTTCGCACCCGGCTCTTCGCGGCGCCAGGCTGGACGGTTTCGCAGGGCACCGTCGATGCATTGCCGCGCAACGGCTTCCGGCTAGTCGCCGGTCTGAGCGGAATCACCGATCTGGCTCGCAGGACCACCGTGCGCGCGCGGGTGCTCGGCATCGGCGAGGGCTTCCTGTCCGAACCGTGGTGGTGCCGCACCCTTGTCATGGCAGCCGATCGGACAGCGCGGCGCGCCGGCGTCGTGCGGGTGGGCGTTGCGGCGCGGCACCTGCGCAAGCCGGGACCGCGCCAGGCCATGCTCGACTGCATCGACCTCGCCCTGATGCACCAGTGCGCAGCAGCGGTCTACGAGTGGCGGCCCTATCCCGCGCTGACCGACGCCGCCTGACCGCCCGCTACATTGGCGGCCATGGCAGATGCTGATGTCATCGTCGTCGGAGCGGGCCTTGCGGGCCTCGTCGCCGCCTGTGAGCTCGCCGAGCAGCGGCCGCCGCGTCCTGATCGTCGACCAGGAGAACGCCGCCAACATCGGCGGTCAGGCGTTCTGGTCCTTCGGCGGCCTCTTCTTCGTCGACAGTCCCGAGCAGCGCAGGCTGGGTATACGCGACAGCCACGAGCTGGCTCTGCAGGACTGGCTGGGCACCGCGGGCTTCGACCGGCCCGAGGACCACTGGCCTCGCCAATGGGCACACGCCTACGTCGACTTCGCGGCCGGCGAGAAGCGCAGCTGGCTGCGCGACCGTGGCCTGCGGACCTTCCCGCTCGTGGGCTGGGCCGAGCGAGGCGGCTACGACGCACGTGGGCACGGAAACTCGGTGCCGCGCTTCCACATCACCTGGGGCACCGGCCCGGCGATCGTCGAGGTCTTCGCGCGACAGCTGCTCCACAACGACAGGGTGACGTTCGCTCACCGGCATCGCGTCGACGAGCTGATCGTCGCCGACGGTGCAGTGGTCGGCGTGCGGGGCGCGGTGCTGGAGCCGACGGATGCCGCCCGTGGTGTCGCGACGTCACGAAACACCATCGGCGAGTTCGAGTTCCGCGCGCAGGCGGTGATCGTCGCCAGCGGCGGCATCGGCGGCAATCACGATCTGGTCAGGAAGAACTGGCCGAAACGGATGGGCCGGGTGCCCGAGCAACTACTCAGTGGCGTGCCCGCGCACGTGGACGGCCGGATGATCGGCATCACCGAGTCGGCGGGCGCGCATGTCATCAACAGCGACCGGATGTGGCACTACACCGAGGGCATCACGAACTACGACCCGATCTGGCCGGATCACGGCATCCGCATCCTGCCCGCGCCGTCGTCGCTGTGGCTCGACGCCACCGGGAAGCGCCTGCCCGCGCCGCTGTACCCGGGTTTCGACACGCTCGGCACGCTCGAGCACATCGCTCGCACCGGAGCAGGACTACACGTGGTTCGTGCTGAACGCCCGCATCATCGCCAAGGAGTTCGCGCTGTCCGGGCAGGAGCAGAACCCCGACCTGACCGGCCGCAGCATTCGCGATGTGCTGGCAAGGGTGAAGCCGGGCGCACCCGCGCCTGTGCAGGCGTTCGTCGACAAGGGCGTCGACTTCGTCAGCGCGAATACGCTGCGGGACTTGGTTTCCGGGATGAACGCCGTACCCGATGTGGCGCCGCTGGACTACGCCACCGTCGAAGCGGAGGTGACCGCGCGCGACCGTGAGGTCGCCAACCGGTTCACCAAGGACACCCAGGTGACTGCGATCCGGGCCGCGCGCGGGTATCTCGGCGACCGCTTCACCCGCGTCGTCGCCCCGCACCGGCTGACCGACCCGAAGGCCGGGCCCCATGATCGCGGTGAAGCTGCACATCCTGACGCGGAAATCGTTGGGCGGCTTGGAAACCGATCTGGATTCGCGGGTGCTTCGCGACAGCGGCGATGTGTTCACCGGACTCTATGCGGCCGGCGAGGCGGCCGGATTCGGTGGCGGTGGCGTGCACGGCTACCGCTCGCTGGAGGGCACCTTCCTCGGCGGCTGCATCTTCTCCGGCCGCGCGGCGGGCCGGGCGGCCGCCCGAGACACCGCCTAGAAAGCCGTCCCGTTCTCCTCGTCGAGCACCTGGAAGTCGGTATCGGTCATCTCCGACAGCCTGCCGTAGTAGATGCCTCGTGCATTGGGGTCGACGATCGCCTGATGAATCGGCACCGCACGGTCGGGGGCAACGGCGCGCAAATAATCAACGGCCTCAGAGATTTTCATCCACGGCGCCGCGGCGGGAGTGGCAAGCACGTCGACAGGCTCGCCAGGGGTGAACAGTGCGTCACCGGGATGCATGAGCCGTGCCGGGTGGTCGCCGTCGCCGATCAGGTAGGAGATGTTGTCGATCACCGGGATCTCGGGATGGATGACGGCGTGCTTGCCTCCGACCCCGCGGACGGTCAGCGATCCGACGGTGAACTCGTCGCCGACGTGCACGGCCTTCCATGACCCGCCGAGCTGTGAGGCCGTTTGCGGATCGGCGTACAGCGCAGCCTTCGGGTTGGCGTCCAGCAGTGCGGGCAGCCGCTCGGTGTCGGCATGGTCGGGATGCTGATGGGTGATCAGGATCGCGTCGAGGCCGGTGACGCCCTCGAAGCCGTGTGAGAAGTTTCCCGGATCGAACAGCACCGTCGTCGTCGTGGAATCGTTGCTTGAACTCGGCGAGTAGGCACGAATGGCCGAAATGCGTCAACTGCATGCCTATATTGTGCGCTCAGGGGTGGTGGGCGATGCGACTGATGCTGGCGGTGCTGCTGGCGGCCTGCGGCCTGGCCATTGCGCCGGGCGCGGTCGCCCCTGCGTATGCGGTTCCGATGGATTGCCCGCCGAACTGCGACCGCATCCCGAACTCCGCCTGGATCGACCCGGCGGTGCTTCCGCTGTACTCGACGTACCGCTGGCCGGGCCTCGCCGGTATCGCCGTCACGGCGACCAACCCGCGCTTCAAGTTCGAGGAGGCGTGCGCCACGCCACCCGTACCCGACGACCCGCGAAGCTTTGTGGTCGCCGCGCGCGCCGTCGTGCCGCAGCCGGAAGGGCAGTGGCAGCTCCAGGTCCAGGTGATGCACTGGCGCGGCGAGACCTGGCGCGGCGGCCAGCTCGCGGCGGATGTCTTCGACAAGGCGGTGGCGGCGTTGCGCGGATGTCAGCTGACCTCCCCGTTGACCTCGCCGTCGCTGACCACCGACACCACCGACCAAGTGGCGGCAATCGTCAGCGGAGTGCTGCCGGGGCAGGCGGTGCTGCACGAATACCTGCTGGTCAACCCGTTGAACAGCACGGTCGTCGAGGTAGCGATGTGGGCGACCACCCCGCCGCGCGTGGAGTGGCCTGCGGTGGCCGACCCGCAGATCCTCGACGCCATGAACTCGCCGCTGTGCACGGCATACATCGATTCGTGCCGGTGAGGCGGTCCGGCCGCGGCCGCCGGTAGAGTGAGCGCCGTGGCAAAGGTGGTTGTGCATGTGATGCCGAAGGCCGAAATCCTCGACCCCCAGGGGCAGGCGATCGTCGGCGCGCTGGGCCGTCTCGGCTACGACGGTGTGTCAGATGTGCGGCAGGGCAAGCGGTTTGAGCTCGAAGTCGACGACAGCATCGCCGACGAGACGGTCGCCGAGATCGCCGAATCGCTGCTGGCCAACATCGTGATCGAGGACTGGTCGGTCAGCAGGGAGCCGTCATGACCGCGCGGGTGGGGGTCATCACGTTCCCCGGCACACTCGACGACATCGACGCCGCACGCGCGGTCCGGCTCTCCGGCGCCGAGGCGGTGAGCCTGTGGCACGCAGACGCCGATCTCAAGGGTGTCGACGCCGTCGTCGTACCCGGCGGCTTTTCCTACGGCGACTACCTGCGCTGCGGCGCCATCGCCAAGTTCGCGCCCGTGATGAATTCCGTCGTCGAGGCCGCGCGGTCGAGGAATGCCGGTGTTGGGTATCTGCAACGGTTTTCAGGTGCTGTGTGAAGCCGGGTTGCTGCCGGGCGCCTTGACCCGCAACGCCGGACTGCATTTCGTGTGCCGAGACCTGTGGCTGGAGGTGGCGTCCAATACCTCGGCGTGGACGACTCGCTACGACCTCGGCGCGGACCTGCTGGTGCCGCTGAAATCCGGCGAAGGCCGCTACGTCGCGTCCGATGAAGTGCTCGACCAACTCGAGGGTGACGGCAGGGTGGTGTTCCGCTACCGCGACAACCCCAACGGCTCGATGCGCGACATCGCAGGCATCGCGTCGGCCAACGGCAGGGTCGTCGGCTTGATGCCGCACCCCGAGCATGCGACCGAGGCGCTCACCGGCCCGTCCGACGACGGGCTCGGGCTGTTCTACTCCGCGATCGACGTCGTACTCGCGGCCTAGGGTTTTTCAGGCGCGCCAGCCAGATCGCTCACCACGCGATTGCGGTTGGTCTCCTTGGCGCGATACAGCGCAGTGTCTGCCGATTTGAGGAGTTGCGTCAGTTCGTCGCCGGACCCGTTCGAGCAGGAGAGTCCGATACTGACGGTCGGGCCGAGATCGCCGAAGGCCGCCTGAGCGAGGCCCTCCTGGTCTGCCCGAATCTTCTCGGCGGCCAGTGTCGCCCCATCGCCGTCGATACCGGGCATCAGCACGGCGAACTCTTCGCCGCCCAGCCGGGCGAAAAGGTCGCCGGGGCCCAGGTTGGTCCGAACCACGTGAGCGAAGTCGACAAGCGCCCGATCGCCCGCGTGGTGCCCGAAGCTGTCGTTGAGGCGTTTGAAGTGGTCGAGGTCCATCATCAGCATCGAGGACGGCTGACCGGCCCGGCTGGCCGTCGAGACCTCGGCTTCGGCCCGGCGCAGGAATTCGCCACGCCGATAGGCGCCTGTCAGGTCATCCAGCGTCATCGCGTGAACGAGTGCGAGTCGCGACCGCTCTCGTTCGGCCACGGCGCAGACGACCGCGAGCGGGCCGACGGCCAACAGCGCCAGCCCAATCTGCGTCGACGACGAAATAGGAATTCCTGCGTTGTCGGTGATGCCGAGCCGGCCCTCCACTGTCAGCGCCAACGACCACGCCGTTGACGTCATGACGAACAGCGAGGTCATGAAGACGTTGGTCAGCAGCGCCGCAGCCACCAGGGCGGGCATGGTCACGGCGATCGCGCCGAATCCGCCCATCAGCCAGGCGAGGATCAGCGACACGCTCAGCATCGCTGCGGGCAGAATCGAACGACGTAGCTGGCGGTAGATCCCGTCACGGAGGTGCTCCACCCGGCGCTCGGCGATGGCGCGGGCCAGCGGCTGCGCAGGAAACGTCAGGATCACCGGAAGCAGCACCATGTAGTTGACGAGTTCGAGGCTGAACCAGTCCAACCAGCCCGTCGCCCACGTGCCGTCGAACATCACGACGTTGATCGCCCCGCCGAGTACGGCCGCAGCCGCGGCGGCCACCGTGGCTGTCGCGGAAAGGAAGGTCACCGAGAATGCCCGGTCCAAAGCCCGGTCGGCCGGTGAGGCCCCGCGGAACAGATAGAACGCGACGACGATTCCGAGCATGTTCGCCGCATTGAGCAATAGCGCCGAGTCGACGGGGCTGCCGGTCAGCAGGTCGGCACCCACGTAGCCGACCGGGCCGCCCAGCCACGCCGCGGCGGCCCAGTGCGGGTTTCTGACCAGCAATCCGAGCAGGAGCGCGTTTGCCGGCCAGAACACCGCCAGGGTTCCTGGCAACCGGCTATAGATTCCGATCAGGCAAGCGCAGAAGACCACCAGGCTCAGCGCCGCGGCAATGACCAGGAAGTTGCGCAAGCGCACAACGCCTGTGTCGCCGTCGCGCAAGTCTTGCGTCACATCATCCGCCAACCCACACCCCTGCGCTTCCCGACGGCCGAATAGTAGCCCGCTGGCTATCCTAAAAGCGGAATCGCGAATGAATCTATTTCGGTAGCTAGGGCGTCAGCGCGACCGAGGCCTCCGCGGTGTAGCACAGGAACGTCAACGTCTCCTGCAGGTACAGCTGAACCGTCTCGGCGTCGTGCGACAGGTATCCGATGCACACGTCGGTGCCGAGCTGCAGATCGAAATCGCCACCGCGGGTGGACAATACGAATGCACCGTCGATGGCAGGCGCCCAGATGATGTCGCCGTCGACCAGCCGGTTGAGGTGCTCGCGGATCGGATAGCCGTGTTCGGTGGTCTCGCTGACCTTCGTGTACACGTCGGCCGAAAGCAGAACCGAGTACGGGCCGTCGACACCGGCCAGCCGCAGCTCGGAAAGCGCCTGCGCCAGCACGTCGGGCATCTCCCGCGGGTCGCTCGGCAGCGCGAGGGCGGGATTGCTGCTGCAGGCGCGGATGCCGCCGATCTCACCGTCCTTGTATCCCTCGAAGATGGCCCGGTCCTCGACGAACGCCAGCTTCTTGGCGGCCTCCTTGACCGGATCCCAGTCCGAGTCCTGCGAACCGCGCTCGACGTCGTCGATATCGTCGCGCGACAACGTGAACGGGACCCGCAGCCGCACCAGCGGCTTGCTCTCGCGGAGGTGGGCGATCACGCCGTCGCCGGGGGCGCCGACATCGATCAGATGCCCGGTGCTGATCGCCGCCGTGGCAGGACCGCCCGGCTCGCTGACGTCGACGACGCGGCGGCCTGCGATGTGGCGCTTGAAGGTTCGCGTCGCCTCTGACTCGATTTCCGCCCATGCCTCTTCGGTGACCGGAGCCAGGTCGCGGTAAAGGTTGTTCATCTACTCAAGTTCCTTTCAGGCTGCCGATGCCGAGTGATCCGTCACGGGGTACGGCGGGGACCGCTGCGGGTTCGGGTTCTGTTGGCGCCGAATCCGCAGGCGCCGGAGGGTCGTCGAGGAAGTCGGCGGTCGGGGTGAAGAACATGGTTCCGGTCAGGGCGGTGGAGAAGTCCAGGATGCGGTCGGTGTTGCCGGGCGGGTCGCCGATGAACATGTTGTCCAGCATGCGCTCGGTGACTGTGGGGGTACGCGAGTAACCGATGTAGTACGTGCCGAACTCGCCCTTGCCGATCTCCCCGAACGGCATGTTGTGGCGCACGATCTTCAGCTCGTTGCCGTCGTCGTCCTCTATGACATTGAGCGCGATGTGCGAATTGGCCGGTTTGACCGCGTCGTCCATCTCGATGTCATCGAGCTTGGTCCGCCCGATCACCCGCTCCTGCTCCTCGGTCGACAGCGAGTTCCACGAGCCCATGTCGTGCACGTATTTCTGCACGTGCACATAGCAGCCGCCGGCGAAGTCGGGATCCTCGTCACCGATCTGCGTGGCCGACACCGCGATCGGCCCGTCCGGGTTCTCTGTGCCGTCGACGAACCCCATCAGGTCGCGGTTGTCGAAGAACTTGAAGCCGTGCACCTCGTCGACGATCGTCAACGCGCCGTCCATCGACTCGACGATCTTGGTGGCCAGCTCGAAGCAGACGTCCATCGATTCGGCGCGGATGTGGAACAGCAGATCGCCCGGTGTCGAAGGAGCCTCATGCCTGCCGCCCGTGATCTCGACGAATGGGTGCAGCTCCGCAGGGCGCGGCCCGGCGAACAAGCGGTCCCACGCATCGGAGCCGATCGAGACGACCACCGAAAGGCGTTTGGTCGGGTCGCGAAAACCTATCGAGCGGACCAGCCCCGAGATGTCCGGAAGCGCATCGTGCACGGCCGACTCGCCGTCGTCGTTGATCGTCGCCACCACGAAGATCGCGGCAGGAGTCAATGGCGCCAGAACCGGTTGGGGCGCAAGTGCGGGCACCGTTGAACCCTAAATCAAGATCGTGGGCAAAGATGGTGAACCATGTCCGCAAGTCCACAAGGGTTGTGCGAGTTCATCGACGCCTCGCCGTCGCCGTTCCACGTCTGCGAGACGGTCGCACAGCGGCTGCGCGATGCGGGCTTCGTCGAAGTGTTCGAATCCGGTGAATGGCCGACGAAGGGGCGGTTCTTCGTCGTGCGCTCCGGTTCGCTGGTCGCCTGGCACGGCAACGGCGAGGCGGCGGCTCCGTTCCGCATCGTCGGCGCCCACACCGACAGCCCCAACCTGCGGGTCAAGCAGCATCCCGACCGCTTCGTATCCGGCTGGCAGGTCGTCGCCTTGGCGCCCTACGGCGGGGCGTGGCTGAACTCATGGCTCGATCGCGACCTCGGCGTCAGCGGCAGGCTGTCGGTGCGCTCGTCCGGCGGCGTCGAGGATCATCTGGTCCGCATCGACGAGCCGATCCTGCGGGTGCCGCAGCTCGCCATTCACCTGGCCGAGGACCGCAAAGCGGTGTCGCTTGATCCGCAGCGGCACGTGAACGCGGTCTGGGGCGTCGGCAGCGGGCCGCGGTCCTTCCTCGGCTACGTCGCCGAGCAGGCCGGGGTGGACGCCGACGAGATCCTCGGATTCGACCTGATGACTCACGACCTGACCCCGTCGTCGCTTGCGGGCGCAGGCGGTGAGCTGGTCAGTGCGCCGCGACTGGACAATCAGTGCACCTGCTATGCCGGTCTCGAGGCGTTCCTCGCCGCGGAGCCAACGCGCTACGTGCCGGTGCTCGCCCTGTTCGACCACGAGGAGGTCGGCTCGCAGTCGGATCACGGTGCGCAGTCCGAGCTGCTGCTGACGGTGCTCGAGCGCATTGCGTTGGCCGCGGGCGGTGGCCGCGAGGACTTCCTGCGCCGGATGCCGGGATCGATGGTGGCGTCGGGCGATATGGCGCACGCGACCCATCCGAACTACCCCGAGCGCCACGAGCCGTATCACCTGATCGAGGTCAACGCGGGGCCGGTGCTCAAGGTGCAGCCGAACCTGCGTTACGCCACCGACGGCCGCACCGCCGCTGCGTTCGCGCTGGCCTGCAGGCAGGCGGGCGTGCCGCTGCAACGCTACGAGCACCGTGCCGACCTGCCGTGCGGATCGACGATCGGGCCGATGACAGCGGCGCGCACCGGCATCCCGACGGTGGACGTCGGCGCCGCGCAGCTGGCCATGCACTCGGCCCGCGAGGTGATGGGAGCCGACGACGTCGGCGCCTATTCGGCGGCGCTGCAGGCGTTCCTGGCTCCCGGCTGAGCTATCCGCTCAGATCGACGCCGGGTCGGCCAGGTCGTAACGGATGACGTTCTCCACCACGATGCCGTCGCGGGCGCGGACCCGATCGAGGCCGCGGAAGGCGATCGGTCCGTCCGGCCCGGTGCCCTTGCCGACGTAGTGCAGGTACACCAGCTGCTCGCCGGGCTCGTCGCCGTCGACGGTCGCACTGTCGATGAGCTCGAGCTTCAGGTCGGGTACGGCGCCGACGAGCTCGGCGATCTTGCCGACGTAGGGCTCCTTGCCGCGCACCGGCGTCGGGTCGCCCTGCCAGTAGCCGACGATGTCGTCGGCGAGGACGTCGCCTGCGCGTGCCGCATCCGGCGCGGCCCAGAAGGCCGCCCAGAGTTCGGCGCTGAACTGTGGTTGGGTTTGTGTTTCGGTCATGGGCCAAGCCTGCGTGTTGTTCCGGCGCAGCTCAATTACGTGCGAGGTAAAGCCGACTGTGATCCTCGCCGGCTTGTCAGCGGGCTGGCATAGGGTCGGCGGCATGGCGCTCAAAGCAGAGAACATCACCATCGACACCACCGATCCCGAGAAGCTCGCCGCCTGGTGGGCCCGCGCGCTCGACGGAGAGGTAAACGCCGTCGCACCACCGTTTTTCGTCGTCGTGGCGCTGCCGGAAGGGCCCGGCCTTGCGTTCCAGCAGGTCGAGGACCCCACGCCGGGTAAGAACCGCGTGCACGTCGACTTCAGCACCTCCGATATGGAGGGCGAGGTGAAGCGGCTCGTCGGCCTCGGCGCCAGCGAAACCGGACAGGGGCAACTTCGGCGAGTTCGAGTGGGTGGTGCTCGCCGACCCCGACGGAAACGCGTTCTGCGTGGCAGGCGGCTAGCGGACCGATCCCGCACCGGGCACAATCGCGCCCGTGTTGGCGTCGGTCATCGCGGTTGCTCTCGTCCTGGTCGCGATGCTCGGTTCGGGATTCTCGTGGCCCGAACGGCTCCTGCTCGGCTGGCTCGGGCCTCGTGGCACCACCTCGATCGTGTTCGGATTGCTGGCGTTCAATGTGCTCACCGGCGAGGACGAGCGGGCGGTGCTGTTGACCGTGGTCATCGCGGTGCTCGGCAGTGTGATCCTGCACGGGATCGGCGCGCCAGCGGCTGCCCGCGCGTATGACTCGTCGCAAACTAAACTGGCGGGGTGACATCGGAGCTCACCCAGACTGTCGACACCGTCGAGCACGCCGCGACCACTCCCGACCAGCCGCAACCCTTCCGAGAGCTCGGGCTCAAGGACGACGAGTACGAGCGCATCCGCGAAATCCTCGGCCGAAGGCCGACCGACGCCGAGCTGGCGATGTATTCGGTGATGTGGAGCGAGCACTGCAGCTACAAGTCCTCCAAGGTGCATCTGCGCTACTTCGGCGAGACCACCACGGAGAAGATGCGGACGGCGATGCTGGCGGGCATCGGTGAGAACGCGGGCGTCGTCGACATCGGCGACGGCTGGGCGGCCACCTTCAAGGTCGAGTCGCACAACCACCCGTCATATGTGGAGCCGTATCAGGGCGCGGCCACCGGCGTCGGCGGGATCGTCCGCGACATCATGGCCATGGGCGCGCGTCCGGTCGCGGTGATGGACCAGCTGCGGTTCGGCGCCGCCGATGCGCCCGACACCCGTCGCGTCGTCGACGGCGTGGTCCGCGGTATCGGCGGATACGGAAACTCCCTTGGACTGCCCAACATTGGCGGCGAGACCGTCTTCGACGCCTCCTATGCGGGCAACCCGCTGGTGAACGCGTTGTGCGTCGGAGTGTTGCGCAAGGAGGATCTGCACCTGGCGTTCGCGTCGGGCACCGGCAACAAGATCATCCTGTTCGGCGCGCGCACCGGCCTCGACGGCATCGGCGGCGTGTCCGTGCTGGCGTCGGAGACATTCGGCGGGGACGAGGACGGCGCAGGGCGCAAGAAGCTGCCGTCGGTTCAGGTCGGCGACCCGTTCATGGAGAAAGTGCTCATCGAGTGCTGCCTCGAGCTCTACGCCGCGGGCCTGGTGATCGGCATCCAGGATCTCGGTGGTGCCGGATTATCCTGTGCGACATCCGAACTCGCGTCGGCGGGCGACGGCGGCATGGCCGTGGAGCTGGACAAGGTCCCGCTGCGGGCCGCCAACATGTCGCCCGCGGAGATACTGTCCAGCGAGTCGCAGGAACGCATGTGCGCCGTCGTGTCACCGGAGAACGTGGACGCGTTCATGGCGGTGTGCCGCAAGTGGGAGGTGCTCGCCACCGTCATCGGCGAGGTCACCGACGGTGACCGGCTGAGCATCACCTGGCACGGTGAGACCGTCGTCGACGTGCCGCCCCGCACGGTTGCGCACGAGGGCCCGGTCTACGAACGGCCCGTCGAGCGTCCGGACACCCAGGATGCGCTCAACGCCGACACATCCGACAAGCTGCCACGACCGACGACGGGCGACGAACTTCGCGCGACTCTGCTTGCGATGCTTGGCAGCCCGCACCTGTGCAGCAGGGCGTTCATCACCGAACAGTACGACCGCTATGTCCGCGGAAACACCGTGCTGGCCGAGAATGCCGACGGCGGCGTGCTGCGGGTCGACGAGTCCACCGGCCGCGGAATCGCGGTGTCCACCGACGCCTCCGGCCGCTACACGCAACTGGACCCGTACCGGGGCGCGCAACTGGCGCTCGCCGAGGCGTACCGCAACGTCGCGGTGACCGGCGCCACCCCGATCGCGGTGACCAACTGCCTGAACTTCGGCTCGCCGGAGGATCCCGGTGTCATGTGGCAGTTCTCCGAAGCGGTCCGCGGACTGGCCGACGGCTGTGCCGCCCTTGGCATTCCGGTCACCGGCGGCAACGTCAGCTTCTACAACCAGACCGGATCGACGGCGATCATGCCAACCCCGGTGGTCGGGGTGCTCGGTGTCATCGACGACGTCAGCAGGCGCATCCCGACCGGACTGGGCACCGAACCCGGCGAGACCCTGCTGCTGCTCGGCGACACCCGCGACGAGTTCGACGGCTCGATCTGGGCGCAGGTCACCGCGGACCATCTTGGCGGGTGCCCGCCCGAGGTCGACCTCGCCAGGGAGCAGCTGCTCGCCGAGGTGCTCGCGGCGGCATCCCGAGACGGGCTGATCTCCGCCGCCCACGACCTGTCGGAGGGCGGGCTGATGCAGGCCGTCGTCGAGGCGGCGCTGACGGGTGAAACCGGTTGTCGCATCATCATTCCCGATGATGCGGACCCGTTTGTGGCGTTGTTCTCCGAGTCCACGGGACGGGTGCTTGTCGCCGTTCCGCGCACGGAGGAGAGTCGGTTCCGGTCCATGTGCGAGGCCCGCGGCCTCCCGGTCACCCGCATCGGCGTGGTGGACCAGGGAAGCGATGCGGTCGAGGTGCAGGACCAGTTCACGGTTTCGCTGGAGGACCTGCGCAACACATCGGAGGGTGTGCTGCCCGGGTTGTTCGGGTGAGTGTTCCGACCCATGACATCACCGGCGATCCGGTCGCCGCAGCCCACGAGCGCAAGCAGCGCCATCCACTGCTGGTATGGGCCTGGAGCCTGGTGCGGCTCGACTTCGTCGGGATCGGGTTCGGCGCGCTGTTCTTCTGCCTTTCGCTGACGCCGTCGCTGCTGCCGCGTGACTGGCTGTTCCAGGGGCTGATCGGCGGCCTGAACGCCGCCATCGGATACGGGATCGGCGTGTTCACTTCGAAGATGCTGCGCCGCTTCGTATTACGGCGCAGGCGTTGGTGGCCACCGTCGAAGCGGGTGCTCTATTGGTGCAAGGCGGCCACCATCACGCTGTCGACGGCCGCGAGCCTGCTGATGCTCATTCCGGCGGCGGCCTGGCAGCGCAGGGTGTCCGCGGAGATGGGTATCGAAGGTCCCGGCACTGTCGGCTACCTGCGCACCCTGATCATCGCGATGCTCGTCACGGGGCTGTGTGTGTCTCTGGCGCGCGTCGTCATCGACCTCATCAAGACGATGGCCAGGTACTTCATCCGGCGCTGGCACCTTCACGACGAGGTGGCGCTGTTCATCGGCACCGCGATCGTCGTCGTGCTGGCGATCACGTTGATCAACGGCGTGGCGGTCCGTGGCTTCCTTGTCGGCGCCAACCGGGTGTTCCAGCCGCAGAACACCACCACACGGCAGTCCATCACCCAGCCGCTCTATCTCGAAAAGTCGGGCAGCCCAACATCTCTCGCGCCGTGGGACACCCTCGGCTACCAGGGCCGCAACTTCGTCGCCACCGGGCCGCACGCGCTCGAGTTGACCCGGCTGAACGGGACGCCCGCCAAGGAGCCGATCCGGGTGTACGCGGGCCTGCAGACCGCAGACACCGATCAGGAGCGTGCCGACGTCCTTGTCCGCGAACTCGAACGCACCCGCGCGTCCGAACGCAAGGTGCTCGTCATCGTCCCGACGACGGGCACCGGGTGGATCAACCCCGTCGCCGCGAGGGCGCTGGAACTGATGTACAACGGCGACACCGCAATGGTCGGATCGCAGTACTCCTATCTGCCGAGCTGGATCTCGTTCCTCGGCGACCGGGAGAAGTCCATGCAGTCCGGCCGCACGATGATCGACGCGGTCCACGACTGGTGGGCCCGGCTGCCGTCCGACCGTCGGCCCAAGCTTGTGCTCTACGGCGAGAGCCTGGGCTCAATGGCGGGACAGGGCGCGTTCAACTGGCTTCCCGACATTTCTCGGATGGGGTTCTCGTCGGTGTTGTGGGTAGGCCCGCCCAACGCGAGCCCGCTGTGGAGGGCGATCACCGTGCGGCGCGACCCAGGAACTCCCGAGGTCGAGCCGCGCTACGACAACGGCCGCACCGTGCGGTTCTCCCAGGCCAACGACGCCGCCGAGATCGCCGCGGATACGGACGCGCCGTGGGACGGCACCCGGGTGTTGTTCCTTCAGCACGCGTCGGACCCGATCGTGTGGTGGTCGGAGGACCTGATGTTCAACCAGCCGGATTGGCTCAAGGAGCCGCCGGGCCGGGACCGGACACCGCTCATGCGGTGGTATCCGATCGTCACGTTCTGGCAGGTCGCCGCCGATATGACGAACGCGAGCTCGGTCCCCGGCGGGCACGGCCACAACTACGGCGAGTACGTGCTCGACGGCTGGGCCGCGGTAGCGCCGCCGGACGGTTGGACCCCGGGGGACACCGACCGGATCCGGATCGCACTGCAGAAGACCGAGGCCAACGACGGACCCGAGTATTAGTGCGCGCCAGTCAGTTTCGAGCGGTGGCGTTGGCGGCTGGGCTGGTCGGCTGGAACGGGTTGATCAGCCCTCGGATACCGGAGCAGGTACGGCCGCTGGTCAACGCGGCGCTCGGAGCGGGTCTGGTGGCCGCCGCCCGCGCTCCACTCGGCCTGCGCCCGCCGCAACTGTGGTCGGGACTGCGCACGGGGCTGGCCGCGGCCGCACCGGTGATCATCGGTGTCGCCGCGTCGACGGCCGCGTCCCCCGTGCGCTCGGCGATGGGCGAGCGCGACCTCCCCGCATCGCCTGCGCGCTGGCTGGCTGTCAGGATCCCGGTCGGCACGGTGTGGTCGGAGGAGGCTGCGTTCCGCGCCGCGTTGGGCACGGTTGCCGCCGACGCGTTCGGCCCGACGGGCGGTCGGCTGTTGCAATCGCTGGCATTCGGGCTCTCGCACATCGACGATGCCCGCAGCACAGGCGAACCGGTGATCGGCACGATCCTGGTGACCGGCGTCGCGGGGTGGTTCTTCGCGCTGCTGCGGGAGAAGTCGGGCAGCCTGGCCGCACCGATGCTCGCGCACCTGGCGATCAACGAGGCTGGTGCGGTCGCGGCGCTGGCGGTGCAACGTCGCGCGCTCTAAATTCCCGCGAAACGACATTCCGGCACGCCTCTTCTCGCACTTCCTGTGCTGGAATGTCGTTTCGCGACAGATGGAGCGCGCATGTGAGAGTCGGACGTCTCACCGATGTGGGGGAGATATTCATCGGGACAGAAGCCGTGGCCAACGGCGTACTCACTCGACGTCAACTGGCGCGCTGGTATCGCCCGTTCTATCGGAATGTGTATGCCGATCGCCGTGCAGCAACTAACCGTTCGCGACCGCGCTGTCGGAGCCTGGCTGTGGTCGAAGCGGCGGGCAATCGTCACCGGCGTTGCGGCATCTGCACTGCACGGCGCTGAATGGGTCGATGCTGACACGCCGATCGAACTCGTATATCCGCACACTCATGCGTGTCCGCCCGCCAGGCATCATCGCGCGCAACGAACGCATCGCTGACGACGAGATCACCTTCATCGACGGCATTCCGGTGACGACTGTTGCGCGCACCGCTCTCGATTTGGGCCGGCACCAATCACGCGGGCAGGCGATCGCACGGCTGGACGCCTTGATGCGGGCCGCGCCGTTCTCGAGCGAAGAGGTGTTGCTGCTAGCCAAGCGCTACCGCGGTGCCCGAGGTGTGAAACGGCTCAAGGGAGGCCATGCCGACTCGTCGATGGCGGAGCGGCCTCGCCACGGGAAACGTGGTTGCGGCTGCTCTACATAGACGGCGGCCTGCCCAAGCCGACAGACCCAGATACCGATCTTCGATATCGACGGAACCTTGTTGCGCACCGTCGACATGGGCTGGGAGAAATACAAGGTCTTGTCGGAGTACGACGGCGATCAACACCGGACAGACCGCGCGCAGTACGTCAAAGATATGCGGGTGATACCGAAGATCGAGCGTCTCGGCTACATCGTGCAGCGCGTCATCAAGGAGGATCGGCCGACCGAAATCGTCCGCCGCGCCTGGGATGCGATGGTCTCGCGCGGCTGGCGTCCGTAAGCACACTCGCGAAACGACATTCCGGCACGCCTCTTCTCGCACTTCCTGTACCGGAATGTCGTTTCGCGGGGAAATCAGGGGTTGATGGTCGCCTCGCCGACCGTCCGGCCCCAGATGTAGTCCTGCGTCCAGCGGCGTCGCGATCTCGAAGTGGTTGTACGGGGCGATGCTGAAGCCGGTGTCCATCACCAGGTACGGGAACGGCCACAGGTCGTAGGTGACCTTCTGCCAGCAGCCCGGACGCCCTTCGGGACCGCCGTGCGCGTTGACCCGCGGCAGGTTGTCCGGATAGATGAACGGGTTGCCCGGCAGCAGCACGGTGCCGAACGACTTGAGCGCGTAGCCGTTGTCGCCGCCGAGCACCTTGGCCAGTCTCGGCTGCACCTCGGCGTAGTTGCGGGTGGTGCAGAAGATCATCGCCCGGTAGTCGTCGAGAAGCTTGGTGGTCGGCAGCAGGTCCTCGGCGGCGCGGACGAGATACGGCCCGCCGCGCTCGAAGCTGTCGGCCGCGGTGTTGCTGAACCCGATCGCCGCCATCAGCGCGGCGTCGATGTTGCCCCGCTGGTCGTTGATCGTGCGCGCGGTGGTGACGGCGTTGTCCAGACCGTCAAACAGGTCGGGGGAGGCGTCGGCGTACACGTCGGCGAGGTCGGCGAGGGCCTGCGTGTCGGCCCGGATCTGCGGCATCCGCGGGTTGAGGTCGTCCATGATGCGGTTCGCGTTGGTCAGCGAGTCCCCGAACCGCTCACCCATCCCGCTGAACGCCAGGGCGGTCGCGTTGAGCGTGGCGTTGAGCTTCACCGGGTCGACCTGCTCCGAAATCGCCGTGACGGTCTCGAACACCGTGTTGAACTCCGTCGTCACCGATGACGCGTCGATGATGTCTTGGCTCGTAATACGCTGTGGACTCGGATCTTTCGGTGAACTGAACGAGATGTACTTGTTGCCGAACACTGTCGTCGCACTGACATCGGCGATGACATTTCTCGGGATGAAGTCGAGATAGTGCGGTTCGATGTTCAGGGTCAGCTTGGCCTTGGCCGTTCCGTCGACGTCCACGTAGTCAACGCCCGCCACCTTGCCGATCTCGACACCGTTGTAGGTCACCTTCGACCCGGGGTCGACGACAAGGCCGGCACGAGGCGAAAGCACCGTCAGAAGTGTTTTGGGCGTGAGCTCGCCGCGGAACTGGAGGAAAACAAGGCTCGCCGCGATGGCAGCGAGCACGAGGAGGACCGCGCCAGCCGCTTTGTAAGGCGGCTTATGTCGGTCGACGAACACCTTGAGACACTAAGGTATGCCCGCCCGCCGCATCGCCGATCCGACGAAGACGCGTGCAGCCGTGCTCGCGATCGCCGACTGGTTGCGCGACGAGAACCGGCCTGCGCCTGAGCGATCCGCGCTCGCGGAAGCGGTTCGGCTGACCGCCCGCACACTCGCCGCGACCGCGCCGGGGGCAAGCGTCGAGGTGCGGGTGCCGCCGTTCGTTGCGGTGCAATGTATTTCAGGACCCAAGCACACCCGTGGCAATCCGCCCAACGTCGTCGAGACCGACCCGCGCACCTGGCTGCTGCTGGCAACCGGGCTGAGCACCGTCGCCGACGCCAGCCTCCGGTGGACAGCTGCAGATGTCGGGTTCCCGGGCCGCGGAGATCGCGGCGATCCTGCCTGTGGTGCCACTCGACGCCTGACCGACAGCGGCGACGGCCGGGGCAGGGAATCGAATCGCCCGCCGCCGTCGTTGAAACTGCCTGCGACATGACCGCGCGCGATTCAGTGTTTGACCCGTGTATGACCGTAGACTGAACACGTCACCCACCGCCCCATGGGAGCAGCCTTATCGTGACCGTCGAGCAAACGGAGAACGAACCTAAGAGAAGAGTGCGGCGTATTCGGCGTGTGGGCTCCCGGCGAAGAGGTCGCCAAGCTCACCTATTACGGCCTGTACGCCCTGCAGCACCGAGGCCAGGAAGCCGCGGGAATCGCCGTGGCAGACGGCTCCCAGGTGCTGGTGTTCAAGGACCTCGGGCTGGTCAGCCAGGTGTTCGACGAGCAAACACTCGGCGCCATGGAGGGCCACGTGGCGATCGGCCACTGCCGCTACTCCACGAGCGGATCCACGACGTGGGAGAACGCCCAGCCTGTGTTTCGCAACACATCCGCAGGCACCGGCGTCGCCCTCGGACACAACGGCAACCTGGTCAACGCCGCCGAACTTGCGGCCCGCGCGCGCGAGGCCGGCCTGATCAACACCCGCGGCGCCCCTGTGGCCACCACCGACTCCGACATTCTCGGGGCGCTGCTGGCGCACGGTGCCGCCGACTCGTCACTGGAGCAGGCGGCACTCGAGCTGCTGCCGACCGTGCGCGGCGCGTTCTGTCTGACGTTCATGGACGAGAACACCCTCTACGCGGCCCGCGACCCGCACGGGGTGCGGCCGCTGTCGCTGGGGCGCCTCGACCGCGGCTGGGTGGTCGCCTCGGAGACCGCCGCCCTTGACATCGTCGGCGCCTCGTTCGTCCGCGACATCGAACCGGGCGAGCTGCTGGCCATCGACGCCGACGGCGTGCGGTCGAGCCGGTTCGCCCCGCCGTCGCCGAAGGGCTGCGTCTTCGAATACGTCTACCTGGCCCGGCCCGACAGCACGATCGGCGGCCGCTCGGTGCACAGGACGCGCGTCGACATCGGCCGCAGGCTGGCCCAGGAGGGGCCGGTGGATGCCGACCTGGTCATCGGCGTTCCGGAGTCCGGTATCCCCGCTGCCGTCGGCTACGCGCAGGAGTCGGGCATCCCCTACGGGCAGGGCCTGACCAAGAACGCCTACGTCGGACGCACGTTCATCCAGCCGTCGCAGACCATCCGCCAGCTGGGTATCCGGCTCAAGCTCAATCCGCTCAAAGAGGTGATCCGCGGTAAGCGGCTCGTCGTCGTCGACGACTCGATCGTGCGCGGCAACACGCAGCGCGCTCTGGTCCGGATGTTGCGCGAGGCCGGCGCGATCGAGGTGCACGTGCGCATCGCCTCACCGCCGGTGAAGTGGCCGTGTTTCTACGGCATCGACTTCGCCACGCCCGCCGAGCTGATCGCCAACGCCGTCGAGAACGAAGACGAGGTGGTCGAGGCCGTCCGCCACGGCATCGGCGCCGACTCCCTCGTCTACATCTCGCAGCACGCCATGATCGCGGCCACCGAACAACCCGCGTCACGGTTGTGCACCGCCTGCTTCGACGGCAAGTACCCGATCGAGCTGCCCGGCGAGACGGCGCTGGGCAAGAACGTCATCGAGCACATGCTCGCGACTGCCGCCCGCACCGGAATTCCGCTGCAGTCCGACAACGACAACGCGTCGGCTCTTCGCAGACCCTGAAACCTACTGCGGCGCAGTCGGACTGAACTTCACCAAGTGCCGCTTCCCGTCGCTGGAAGCGGTCCCGTCGCCCTTCAGCGCCTCGGCTACGGCGGCACGATAGCCGGTCAACCCGCCTTCCGGCGGCGCGATGATGCCGTCGATGTCGTGGTTGTGCATGACGGCGTCGACCTCGAGGGACTCGACCAACGGCCGTGCCAACCCCGAAGGGATCGGCGTCACCAGCCCGACCCACCAGCTGGCGATCGTCGGCGTCAGGAACGGCAGCACGACGATCAGCCTGCGGCGTAGGCCCGCGACCTCGGCGTAGCCCTGCATCGCCTCGCCGTACTCCATCACGTCCGGACCGCCGACGTCCCACGTCGCGCGACGACGGAATGTCGGCCGTCGCGACGCCTGGTGAGGTAGTAGAGGATGTCGTCGATCGCGATCGGCTGGATCTTGTTGCGCACCCACTTCGGCGTCGTCATCGCGGGTAGCCGGTCGGTGAGGTGACGGATCATCTCGAACGACGCGGAACCCGAGCCGATCACGATCCCGGCCTGCAGCACCACGGTCTCGATGCCAGAGGCGATGAGGATCTCGCCGACCTCGGTGCGCGAGCTCAGGTGACGGGACAGTTCGACATCCTCGGGATGAAGGCCGCTCAGGTACACCAGCCTGCGCACGCCTGCCTGCTTTGCCGCGTCGACGACGTTGTGGGCCGACTGCCGCTCCTCGGCGACGAAATCCTTCGACGTGCCCATCGAATGCACCAGGTAGTAGACGACGTCGACGCCTTCGAACGCCTCGACAAGCGATTCGGGCTGGGTCAGGTCGCCCCGTGCCACCTCCACGTCATCGCGCCACGGCGCGTCGGCAAGCTTGTCCGGGTTGCGCGCGAGCGCCCGCACCCGCAGGCCCGCGTCCAGCAGCTGCGGCACCAACAGCCCACCGATGTATCCGGTCGCACCCGTCACCAAGCAGCGAATGTCGTCGCTCACGCAGTCTCCGTCCGTCAATGCCCCCTAGGTATTCGGAGCCATCAGCCTGGGGGATGGCCGTTTCTGCGATCAGGCAAACCCGCAGCCGGGATCGGGTTGGTCGTCGGACAGCGGCGCGCCTGCCGGATCGATGTAGAGAATCTGCAGGACCAGCGGGCCAGGGCCGGGGTTGCGGCCGATGTGTACGTAGCCGGGACCGCCCTTTTCGGCGATGCTCTGGCCGCTCAGATACAGCCCGTCCATCGAGCAGTCGGCGCGGTAGTGCATCAGCACGCCCTCCTTGACGACGCCGAGCAGCTCGCCGTCATGGGAGTGCCAGCCGGTGCTGCCGCCAGGGGCGATGGTGATCTCCCTGAAGACGTAATCCTTGCCCGCATCGCTGGTCTGCCAGATGACGGTGCCGTCGGTGTCACGTGGCGGTGTCGCACCCGCTGTGGCGGCAAGGAGCACCGATGCTGCCGTCATCGCAGCTGCGGCGAACGTGAGCCGACAAGCTCGGGTCATCGGTGCTCCTCGGGTGCGACGGGCCATGGTCGGACACCATCTCACAACCGGAGAAGGGGCGGCATTGTGTCGATGAGGAAGACGCACCGCGGATGGCGCATACCGTGCGGTCGATCAGCCCGGTAGATTTGGCAGCGATGACGGATCGCGCCGCACAACACGGCATCTCCTATGCATCGGCCGGGGTGGACATCGAAGCAGGTGACCGCGCCGTCGAACTGTTCAAACCGCTGGCGAGCAAGGCGACCAGACCCGAGGTGCGCGGCGGCCTCGGCGGGTTCGCCGGGCTGTTCGCCCTGCGTGGCGGGTACCGCGAGCCGGTGCTGGCCAGCTCGACCGACGGCGTCGGCACCAAGCTGGCCGTGGCCCAGGCGATGGACAAGCACGACACCGTCGGCCTCGACCTCGTTGCGATGGTCGTCGACGACCTGGTGGTGTGCGGCGCAGAGCCGCTGTTCCTGCAGGACTACATCGCCGTCGGGCGCACGGTCCCCGAGCGGGTGAGCGAACTCGTGTCGGGCATCGCCAACGGATGTGTGATCGCCGGGTGCGCGCTGCTCGGCGGAGAGACCGCAGAACATCCCGGGTTGATGGCGCCCGACCACTACGACATCTCCGCGACGGGTGTGGGCGTCGTGGAGGCCGACGACGTCCTCGGACCCGACCGGGTCAAGCCGGGCGACGTGATCATCGGCATGGGCTCGACCGGCCTGCACTCCAACGGCTATTCGCTGGCCCGCAAGGTCCTGCTCGAGATCGACCGGATGAACCTGGCCGGACACGTCGAGGAGTTCGGCAGGACGCTGGGCGAGGAGCTGCTCGAGCCCACCCGCATCTACGCCAAGGACTGTCTTGCGCTGGCGTCCGAATCCCAGGTGCGGACGTTCTGCCACGTCACCGGTGGCGGGTTGGCGGGCAATCTGGAGCGCGTGATCCCGCCAGGGCTGGCTGCCGAGGTCGATCGCGGGACGTGGACGCCGGCACCGGTGTTCGGCATGATCGCCCAGCGCGGCCGCATCGACCGCATCGAGATGGAGAAGACGTTCAACATGGGCGTCGGGATGGTCGCCGTCGTCGCTCCGGAGGACACCGACCGCGCGCTGGCAATACTGACTGCCCGGCACTTGAACTGCTGGATCCTTGGCACCGTCGAAAAGGGCAGCAAGGACGGCCCACGCGCCGAACTCGTGGGTCAGCACCCACGTTTCTAGTTCAGAGTGTGCGGACTAACGCCGCCAGTCGTCCTCGGGGGCCCAGTCGCCGCTGTCGGCACCGTTGAGATCGTCGTCAGGTTCATTGCCTTCCGACCCGGCCAGTTCGCGCTGAAGCTGGCTGAAATCGGTCTGCGGTGAGCTGTATTTGAGCTCACGAGCAACCTTGGTCTGCTTTGCCTTCGCCCGGCCGCGGCCCATGGGGGGACCCCCTCGCGCAATAACGGAGCGGCCCAATTAACAGGCGGCTCCGATCTGTGTGTCATTTATTGTCCTGCCAACACTTTACCGTGCCTTGTCGCGGGCCGCTGGCAGGCCCTCACCCGGCGCGGGTCGGCCTCACCGCGCTCCGCCCCGCAGTCGCTCGACAGCCATCCTTCCGGCACCGGTCACAACGGCGGCCGGCATCGAGTCGGCGTCGATCACCGCGGGCACCTCGGCCTCACCGCCGGTGGTGAGGGCCGTGTCGGCGGGTAGGCCGCGTTTGACGAGCGCCAGCGCGACCGGGCCGAGGTCGACGTGGTCGATGACGGTGCCGAGGCGGCCGACGGCGCGGCCACCCGCCAGCACCGGGTCGCCCGTCGCGGGCCGGTCCGTGGAACCGTCAAGATGCAGCAGGACCAGCATTCGAGGTGGTTTTCCGAGGTTGTGGACGCGTGCGACGGTTTCCTGCCCGCGGTAGCAGCCCTTGTCCAGGTGCACCGCGCTGCCGATCCAGCCCACCTCGTGCGGGATCGTGCGCTCATCGGTGTCGACGCCCAGCCGCGGGCGCAGCGCCGTCACCCGGTGCGCCTCGTAGGCCCACACGCCTGCCCGTCGCACGCCCGCCGCGGTCAACCGGTCCAGCCAGTCGGCGGCCTCGGCTCGCGGGCACGACGAGGTCCAGCTCGATGTCGGCGCCACCCAGCCTGCGCGCGAAGCCGCCGCCCGCAAGGGCGACCGCGGTGTTTTCAGCCGGTAGCGAAGCGAGACCGAGCACACCGAGCACCTGCTCGTCGGCCAGCCGGGGGCCCAGCAGCGACAGCACCGCGAGATCGGCCTGCTCGATCGTGACATCGGCCCAGAACACCATCTTGCGCAGGAAGGCCAGCAACGGCTCCCCACGCCAGGATTCGGTATCGAGATAGGTGGCGTCGCCGAGCTCGGTCTGGATCCAGTGATCTTCCACACGGCCCTGGCCGTCGAGGCTCAGATTCTCGGTGACCGTGCCGTCGGGCAGGTCGCTGACGTGCTGGCTGGAGATGGTGTGCAGCCAACTCTTCCGTTCGCCGCCGGTCAGCTCGAGCACCACCCGATGTGAGCGGTCCACCACCACGGCCTCGTCCGCGGCGGCACGTTGCTCACCGAGCGGATCCCCGTAGTGCCAGACGGCGCCTGCATCGGGTCCCGATTCCGGGGCGGGAACTGCTGACATACGACCAACTGTACGGCGCTACGCTTCTTGCCCATGGCGAGCGAACCGGGGGTTGTGGTCACGCTCGACGGGCAGTTGCACGATCCGCGGACACCGCTCCTGCACGCCGACGACCTTGCCGCAGTGCGTGGTGACGGCATCTTCGAGTCGCTCCTTGTGCGCGACGGGCGGCCCTGCCTGATCGAGGCCCACCTCGGGCGGCTCACACAGTCGGCGCGGCTGATGGACCTGCCGGAGCCCGACCTCGCCCGCTGGCGCGCCGCGGTGGCGACCGCGGTGTCTCGCTGGACGGAGCTCGGCGGGCACGAGGGTGTGCTGCGGCTGATCTACAGCCGAGGACGCGAAAGCGGCTCCGAGCCGACGGCGTACGCCATGATCGGCGCGCTGGCCGACAGGGTCGCCGCTGTCCGCGCCGGCGGGGTTGCGGCCGTGACGCTCGAGCGCTGCCTGCCCGCAGAGGGCGCCGCGGAGATGCCGTGGCTGCTCGCGGGTGCCAAGACGTTGTCGTATGCGGTGAACATGGCGGCTCTGCGCCATGCCGAACGCCACGGTGCGGGCGATGTGGTGTTCATCAGCTCGGAGGGCACCGTGCTCGAGGGGCCGCGCTCGACGGTCGTCATCGCCACGGACGGGGAGGGCTACGGCGGGAATCCGTGTCTGCTGACCCCGCCGCCCTGGTATCCGATCCTGCGCGGCACCACTCAGCAGGCGCTGTTCGAGATGGCGCGCAACAAGGGCTACGACTGCGACTACCGGGTGCTGCGACCCGCCGATCTATTTGCCGCCCAAGGTGTTTGGCTGGTATCGAGCATCACGCTCGCGGCCCGCGTGCACACTCTCGACGGCAAGCCGCTGCCGCCGTCCCCGATGGCCGCCGAGCTGAGCGAGCTCGTCGACGCCGCCATCGTCAGCGATCGCTGAGCCCCGTCAGGGCTTTCGGCCGGAGATCATCAGCAGCGGCAATTCCGGGATGCGAGAGACGTCTTTGTCGACGAGTTCGATTCGGCTCGCGAGGTCGCGTGCGTCGTCCAGGTCGAGCGAACGTCCCGCGATCCAGGTGCGGAAGAACGCGAGGTTCGGGCCACCGAGGAAGCGCGGAGTCGCGTAGTTGGCGATCAGGTTCTGAGAGTCTTCGAAGGTCGCGCTGCGGTCCGCATCGGTGACCAGCAACGGGCCTCCGGGCTTCAGGACGCGCAGGCATTCGGCAAGTCCCGCGTCGTGGCTCGTCCAGTGCTTGATCGAGCCGTAGCTGATCACGCCGTCGAAGGAGTCGTCGGGGAAGGCCAGCTGCGTCGCATCGCCGATGTCGAACCGGACCCGATCGCCGTAGCCGCGCATGAGCTTCGCGGCACGCGCGATCTGGGGTTTGGACAGGTCGATGCCGACGATGTGGACGTCGGGTCGTTGATCGGCGATGTACTTGGTGAACTTGGCGCCGCCACATCCAACGTCCAGCACGCGCGCGTCCTGGGGAAGGTGTGTCAGAAACCGGTCGTCGATCACGTGCCGTGACAGGTAGACGGCGGGCGCGACGATGGTCTCGTACGTCCACGCATGGAACGACGTGTAGATCGCGGTGATTTCATCGAACGGCGCCATCGCCATGGTTTGGCTCCTCATCAGATCGGCGGGTCGATCATACCGACCGGTGCTCGGCGCAGAACCCGGCGAAATAACTCCCTAGCAACACCTTTGGCGGAGTGGTAACTTCGGCCGTACACAGGGAAGGAGGTGGTCCGACAAATTGATTGACTTATGGACATGTGAGGTGGCTGCGAGCTAGCAGCGCCAGGGGAGTCACCTGCGCGC
>CAWHIZ010000021.1:0-126106 GCA_963829405.1 uncultured Actinomycetota bacterium | reverse complement strand
GTGGTCGGCGACCAAGCGCCGGTGGGCGCGCTGGCGCGACAGGCTGCGTGAGCGGCCCAAGACCGAGTTCGGCTACCGCATCGTCGTCGGGGTGGTCGGCTTGGCGGTCTTCGCCGTCGGCATCGTCGCGATCCCGTACCCCGGTCCTGGCTGGGCCATCGTGTTCATCGGGCTGGGCATTCTGGCCACCGAATTCGAATGGGCGCGGCGGCTGCTGCACTACGCCAAGGAGCGCTACGACAAGGTCATGGACTGGTTCGGGCGGCAGGGACTGTTCGTGCAGATCCTCGGCGGCGTGTTCACCGCATTGATCGTCGTCGCGACGCTGTGGCTGCTCGGTGCGGTGGACTGGACCGGTGAACTCGTCGGGATCGAGCATCCGTGGCTGAACAGCCCGATCGGGGTCGGGGACTGACCGGCCGCACCGATAGCATGGTCGCGTTCGTGAACACCTATGACAGCTTGGAGAGTGCCCGATGAGCGCCGCCCCCAGCCACGCCCCAGCAGCCCCGATCCGGGTCGCTGCCGGGACGACCGCGGCGGCGGCTGTCCGCGAGGCGGGCCTGCCGAGTCGCGGCGCCCCCGATGCGATCGTCGTGGTTCGTGACGCCGAAGGGCGACTCCGCGACCTGAGCTGGGTGCCGGAGGCCGACGTGGAGGTCATTCCGGTCGCCGCGGACACCGACGACGGGCGCAGCGTCATCCGCCATTCGGCGGCCCACGTGCTGGCCCAGGCCGTGCAGGAGCTGTTCCCCGAGGCGAAGCTCGGCATCGGGCCGCCCATCACCGATGGCTTCTACTACGACTTCGACGTCGCCGAGGCGTTCACCCCGCAGGATCTGGAGGCGCTGGAGAAGCGCATGCGCCAGATCGTCAAGGACGGACAGCTGTTCTCGCGGCGCGTATACGAGTCCAAGGACCAGGCGCGCGAAGAGCTCGCCAACGAGCCGTACAAGCTGGAGCTCGTCGACGACAAGTCCGGGGACCCCGAGGTGATGGAGGTCGGCGGCGACGAACTCACCGCCTACGACAACCTCAATCCCCGCACCCGCGAACGGATCTGGGGGGACCTGTGCCGGGGGCCGCACATCCCCACCACGAAGTTCATCCCGGCCTTCAAGCTGACCCGCAGTTCGGCTGCCTACTGGCGCGGCGACCAGGACAACGCCAGCCTGCAACGCGTGTACGGCACCGCGTGGGAGTCGCAGGAGGCGCTCGACCGCCATCTCGAGCTGATCGAGGAGGCGCAGCGGCGCGACCATCGCAAGCTCGGCACCGAGCTGGACCTGTTCAGCTTCCCCGACGAAATCGGTTCGGGCCTACCGGTCTTCCACCCCAAGGGTGGCATCGTGCGTCGGGAACTCGAGGACTACTCGCGCCGCAAGCACATCGAGGCGGGGTACGAATTCGTCAACACCCCGCACATCACGAAGGCGCAGCTGTTCCACACCTCGGGGCACCTGGACTGGTACGCCGACGGCATGTTCCCGCCGATGCACATCGACGCCGAGTTCAACGAGGACGGCACGGTGCGCAAGCCCGGCCAGGACTACTACCTCAAGCCGATGAACTGCCCGATGCACTGTCTGATCTTCCGGGCGCGGGGACGGTCGTATCGTGAACTTCCGTTGCGCGCCTTCGAGTTCGGTGCGGTCTACCGCTACGAGAAGTCCGGCGTCGTGCACGGGTTGACCCGGGTGCGCGGACTGACCATGGACGACGCGCACATCTTCTGCACCCGCGACCAGATGCGCGGCGAGCTGACGTCCCTGCTGAAGTTCATCCTCGACCTGTTGAAGGACTACGGGCTCGACGACTTCTACCTCGAACTGTCGACCAAGGACCCCAAGAAGTTCGTTGGCTCCGACGAGATTTGGGAGGAGGCCACGGACACGCTCGCCGAAGTGGCTGCCGAGTCGGGTCTTGAACTGGTGCCCGATCCCGGCGGCGCTGCGTTCTACGGGCCCAAGATCTCGGTGCAGGCGCGAGATGCGTTGGGCCGCAGTTGGCAGATGTCGACGATTCAGCTGGACTTCAACTTTCCGGAGCGATTCGAGTTGGAGTACACCGCGGCCGACGGCACCAGGCAGCGGCCGGTGATGATCCACCGTGCTCTGTTCGGCTCCATCGAGCGGTTCTTCGGCATCCTCACCGAGCACTACGCGGGGGCGTTCCCGGCCTGGCTTGCGCCGGTCCAGGTCGTCGGCATCCCCGTCGCCGACGGCCACGTCGACTACCTGGAAGACGTTGCGAAACAACTCAAGGCGCGCGGTATCCGCGTCGAGGTCGACGCCAGCGACGACCGGATGGCCAAGAAGATCGTGAACCAGACCAACCAAAAGGTGCCGTTCATGCTGCTGGCCGGCGACCGCGACGTCGAGGCGGGCGCCGTCAGCTTCCGGTTCGGCGACCGCAGCCAGGTCAACGGGGTGCCTCGCGACGAGGCGGTCGACACGATCGCGCGGTGGATTGCCGATCGCGAAAACGACGCGCCCACAGCGGAACTGATCAAGGCGGCCACTCCGACGTGACCGGCGACGAGGAACACAGGGTTGTCGACCACGGTGCCGGCGAGCCCGATCATCTGCAGCGGCTGTGGACGCCGTACCGGATGAACTACCTCGCGGAGGCTCCGATGAAGGGCGGGTCGGCCGCCTCGACCCAGCCGTTCACCGACATCCCGACGCTGGCCGACGAGGACGGACTGGTCGTGGCGCGCGGCGAGGCCGTGTATGTGGTGCTGAACCTCTACCCGTACAACCCCGGCCACTCGATGGTGGTGCCCTACCGGCGGGTGTCCGAGCTCGAGGACCTCACCGAAAAGGAAAGCATCGAGCTGATGACGTTCACCCAGAAGGTGATTCGCGTCATCAAGTCGGTGTCGAACCCGCACGGGTTCAACGTGGGCCTCAATCTCGGCAAGTCGGCGGGAGGCTCGCTTGCCGAGCACCTGCACATGCATGTGGTGCCGCGGTGGAGCGGTGACGCCAACTTCATCACCATCATCGGCGGTTCGAAGGTGGTCCCGCAGCTGCTGAGCGAGACCCGCGAGTTGCTCGCAGAAGAATGGGCCAGGCAGACGTGAGCGATTTCTACCTGATGACACGCGCGGCGTATGCGAAGGTCTCGACGCCGGTCGCCAAGGCAGCGCTGCGTGCAGGCTTCACACCCGACAGCATCACGATCATCGGCACCGCGGGCGCGGTCATCGCGGCGCTGACGCTCTATCCCATCGGTCAGCTGTGGTGGGGGTCGTTCGCGGTCTTCGTCTTCGTGCTCGCCGACATGCTCGACGGCGCGATGGCCCGCCAGAGTGGCGGCGGCACCCGGTTCGGGGCGGTGCTCGACGCCACCTGTGACCGGATCGGTGACGGGGCGATCTTCTGCGGCCTGTTGTGGTGGGCGGCGTTCGGGATGCGAAGCACGTCGTTGGTCGTGGCGCTGATGATCTGCCTGGTCACCTCGCAGGTGATCTCCTACGTCAAAGCCCGCGCCGAGGCCAGCGGTCTGAGCGGCGATGGTGGGCTCATCGAGCGACCGGAACGGCTGGTGATGATCCTGACCGGCGCGGGCCTGTCGGGTGTGTGGTTCCTGCACATTCCGTGGCTGCTGCACGTCGCGGCCTGGCTGCTGGCGGTGGCCAGCCTGATCACCCTCGGCCAGCGCGTGCACACCGTGCGTACCTCGCCCGGCGCGATGGAACCGCTGCAGAAGACCGAGCAGGGGGAAGATCAGTGACCACAACCCCGACGGGACCGCAGGCGGCCGGTGGCGACCGCTTCTCGATCGGGGGCCAGGTCACTGACCTGGGCTACGCCGCAGGCTGGCGCGTCGTACGGGCGATGCCGGAGTTGGTGGCACGCAACGCATTCGACGCGGGCGCCATCTACGCATCCCGCAACGGCGGGCCCGCTCAGCTGCGTAAGAACCTGGCGCGGGTGCTCGGTGTCGAACCCGCCAGGGTGCCCGGTGGGCTGATCCGTGCTTCGCTTGCCTCCTACGCCCGGTACTGGCGGGAGGCGTTTCGGTTGCCGTCGATGGACAAGGTAAAGCTGCGCGAGCGTCTCGAGCCGTGCCTGTGGGGGAGCGATCACGTCCGGGCCGGGCTCGATGCGGGCCGCGGCGTCATCATGCCGCTGCCGCACAGCGGTAACTGGGATATGGCCGGGGTCTGGATGGTCCAGCATTTCGGCACCTTCACCACCGTCGCCGAACGGCTCAAGCCGGAATCCCTCTACAAGCGGTTCATGGACTACAGGGAGAGCCTGGGCTTCGAGATGCTGCCGCTGACCGGCGGCGAGCGCCCGCCGTTCGAGGTGCTCACCGAGCGCCTGCGCGACAACGGGATCGTCGCCTTGATGGCAGACCGCGACCTCACCCGGTCGGGGGTGGAGGTCGACTTCTTCGGTGAGCCGACGCGGATGCCCGCGGGCGCGGCGAAGCTGGCCATCGAGACGGGTGCGGTCGTGCTGCCGACGCACTGCTACAACACGCGCGACAGCTGGGTTTTCAACGTGACGGGGCCGCTGGACACGTCGTCGGGCGACGTCACGACGATCACCCAGGCGATGGCCGACCGGTTCGCCAAGGGCATCGCCGCCCATCCCGAGGATTGGCACATGCTGCAGCCGCAGTGGCTGGCCGATCTCTCCGAAGAACGACGGGCCAAGCTCAAAGGCGATGGCTGATGCGCATCGGCATGGTGTGCCCGTACTCGTTCGACGTCCACGGCGGCGTGCAGTCCCATGTGCTGCAGCTCGCGGAGGTCATGCGCGACCGCGGGCACCACGTCAGCGTGCTGGCGCCTGCGTCGCCGCACGTCGAGTTGCCCGACTACGTCGTGTCGGGAGGCAGGGCCGTTCCGATTCCGTACAACGGGTCGATCGCGCGGCTCCGGTTCGGCCCGGCCACGCACCGAAAGGTCAAGCGCTGGCTCACCGACGGTGACTTCGACGTGCTGCACCTGCATGAGCCGAATGCACCGAGCCTGTCGCTGCTTGCGCTGCAGGCCGCCGAGGGGCCGATCGTGGCGACGTTTCACACCTCGACGACGAAATCGATGGCGCTCAGCGTCTTTCAGGGCCTTCTCCGCCCGTATCACGAGAAGATCATCGGCCGCATCGCGGTTTCGGACCTTGCCCGGCGCTGGCAGATGGAGGCGCTCGGCTCCGACGCCGTGCAGATCCCCAACGGCGTCGACGTCGAATCCTTCGCGGCGGCACCACAATTGGACGGATACCCGCGCCCCGGTAAGTCGGTGCTGTTCCTCGGCCGGTACGACGAACCGCGCAAGGGGATGAAGGTGCTGATGGGCGCACTGCCCGCGCTGACCGAGCGGTTCGACGACATCGAGATCCTGATCGTCGGCCGCGGGGACGAAGACGAACTGCGCGAAGAGGCGGGGCCGCTGGCCGACCACCTGCGCTTCCTCGGCCAGGTCGACGACGCGGAGAAGGCGTCCGCGCTGCGCAGTGTCGACGCTTACTGCGCGCCGAACACCGGCGGCGAGAGCTTCGGCATCGTGCTGGTCGAGGCGATGGCCGCGGGCACCGTCGTGGTGGCTAGCGACCTCGACGCGTTCCGGCGGGTGCTCGAGGACGGTCAGGGCAGGACGGCTGGTGCCGGTCGACGACGCCGACGCGCTCGCCGAGGGCCTCATCGAGGTGCTCGAGGACGACGAGGCGCGACGCCGCTACATCGATGCGGCCACCGAGGCCGTCCGTCAGTACGACTGGTCGGTGGTCGCCGGCCAGATCATGCGGGTCTACGAGACGGTCGCGGGAGCGGGCGCGAAGGTGCAGGTGGCGAGCTGATGACCTGGGTCGTGATCGTGGTCCTCGTCGTCCTGCTCCTGGTGCTGCTGACGGTTGGCGCGTGGGCGTATCAGACCGCACATCGGCTCGACCGGCTGCACGTCCGATACGACCTGTCATGGCAGGCGCTTGACGGTCTGCTGGCCCGACGCGCCGTTGTGGCTCGCGCGGTCGCGGTCGACGCCTACGGTGCGGGCCCGGAGGGCAAGCGCCTCGCGGCGCTGGCAGGCACCGCGGAGCGGGCCCCGAGGGTGGGCAGGGAGGCGGCCGAAAACGAGCTCTCGGCGGCGCTCGCGCTTGTCGATCCCGTCTCGCTGCCTGTCGCGCTCGTCGCCGAATTGGCCGACGCCGAGGCCCGGGTGATGTTGGCCCGCCGCTTTCACAATGACGCGGTGCGCGACACGCTGGCGCTGCGGGAACGGCCCGCGGTGCGATGGCTTCGTCTCGGTGGGACCGCGGCGCTGCCAACCTATTTCGAGATCGCAGAACAGGCCGACCGTGATGTCGGTGTGGTCAGCCGCCGCACGTCGGCGCGGGTGGTGCTGCTCGACGAGGGCGGGGCCGTTCTGTTGTTCTGCGGGTCGGATCCGGCGCGGTCGGACGGGTCGGAGGGGCGGGCGCCGCGCTGGTGGTTCACCGTCGGCGGTGCGGTCCAGCCGGGGGAGACACTTCCCGAGGCCGCGGTGCGCGAGCTGGCCGAGGAGACCGGGCTGCGCGCGGAGACGGCCGACATGACCGGGCCGGTGTGGCGGCGCGACGCCGTCATCGATTTCAACGGGTCCGTCATCCGCAGCGAGGAGATGTTCTTCGTCCACCGCACCGAGAACTTCGAGCCGGTGGCGACCGGCAGGACGGCGCTGGAACGGCGCTACATCCATGGGCACCGCTGGTGCGATGCGAGAATGATCGATGAGCTGGTCGCCAAAGGGGAGACCGTCTACCCGCTCCAGCTCGGCGAGTTGCTTTCGGAGGCGAGCGCGCTGGCCGATGCCCAGGATGCGGGACCGCAGCGTCAGTTGCAGTTGATCCGCTGATGTGCGGATTTAACGGATTTGCCGTCCCCCTTAGACTGGTTCCGTAGCGATTTGGAGGAGATAGCAGTGGAAACCGCAGCTGGATCGAACGGGTCGGCACAGACCGGCACCGCGCGGGTCAAGCGCGGCATGGCCGAGATGCTCAAGGGCGGCGTGATCATGGACGTCGTCACCCCTGAACAGGCTCGGATCGCCGAGGGTGCAGGAGCCGTCGCGGTGATGGCGCTGGAGCGTGTGCCCGCCGACATCCGCGCCCAGGGTGGAGTGTCGCGCATGAGTGACCCCGACATGATCGAGGGCATCATCGCGGCGGTCACCATCCCGGTGATGGCCAAGGCCCGCATCGGCCACTTCGTCGAGGCGCAGATCCTGCAGAGCCTCGGGGTGGATTACGTCGACGAGTCCGAGGTGCTCACCCCGGCCGACTACGCCAACCACATCGACAAGTGGAAGTTCACCGTGCCGTTCGTATGCGGCGCCACGAACCTGGGCGAAGCGCTGCGCCGAATCACCGAGGGCGCGGCGATGATCCGCTCCAAGGGTGAGGCAGGCACCGGCGACGTGTCCAACGCGACGACGCACATGCGCGAGATCGGCGGGGAGATCCGCCGGCTGACATCGCTGTCCGACGACGAGATGTACGTCGCGGCAAAGGAATTGCAGGCGCCGTACGAACTCGTCGCCGAGGTGGCAAGGGCGGGCAAGCTGCCCGTCACGATGTTCACCGCCGGTGGCATCGCCACACCCGCCGACGCCGCGATGATGATGCAGCTCGGTGCCGAGGGCGTGTTCGTCGGCTCTGGCATCTTCAAGTCCGGTAACCCTGCCGAACGCGCGGCCGCGATCGTGAAGGCCACCACCTTCTATGACGACCCCGATGTGCTGGCCAAGGTGTCGCGCGGGCTTGGCGAGGCCATGGTTGGCATCAACGTCGAGGAGATCGCAGCCCCGCATCGGCTCGCCGAGCGCGGCTGGTAAATACTTCCTTCATGGCGATCGAGGAGATCCTTGGTCTCGAGCAACTCGAGATCAACATCTACCGAGGTGGCGTGTTCAGCCCCGAATCGGGTTTTCTGCAAAGGACATTCGGCGGGCACGTAGCGGGCCAGTCCCTTGTGTCGGCGGTGCGGACCGTCGATCCGAAGTTCCAGGTGCACTCGCTGCACGGCTATTTCCTGCGGCCGGGCGACGCACAGGCGCCCACGGTCTTCATCGTCGAACGGCTTCGCGACGGCGGCTCCTTCGTCACCCGTCGTGTCAACGCTATCCAGCACGGCGAAACCATCTTCTCGATGTCGGCGTCGTTCCAGTCCGACCAGAGCGGCATCGAACATCAGGACGCCGCTCCGTTCGCGGTGCCGCCCGATGATCTGCCCAATTTCATCTCCAAGGGCGGGGTGTTCGACGACGCCGGTTTTCAGCAGTTCGCCGAGTGGGACGTCCGCATGGTGCCGCGCGACGAACTCAAGCTGCTGCCCGGCAAGGCCTCGCAACAGCAGGTGTGGTTCCGGCACCGCGACCCGCTGCCCGACGATCCGGTGCTGCACATCTGCGCGCTGGCCTACATGAGCGACCTGACGCTGTTGGGCTCGGCGCAGGTGACGCACCTCGAGGAACGCAAGCATCTGATGGTGGCATCGCTGGACCACGCGATGTGGTTCATGCGCCCGTTCCGCGCCGACGAGTGGCTGCTCTACGACCAGTCGTCGCCGTCGTCGTCCGGCGGCAGGTCGCTGTGCCAGGGCAAGATCTTCACCCAGTCCGGCGAGATGGTGGCGGCCGTCATGCAGGAGGGGTTGACCCGCTACAAGCGCGACTTCACGTCGGCGCGGAAGTGAGCGCGCCCCGCATCGGGGTGCTGGCGCTGCAGGGCGACACCCGCGAGCATCTGGCCGCGCTGCGCGAAGCAGACGCCGAGGCGTTCACGGTCCGCCGCCGCGGCGAGCTCGACTCCGTCGACGCACTCGTCATACCGGGCGGCGAGTCCACCACGATGACCCACCTGCTTCGCGAATTGGAACTGCTCGAACCGCTGCGGGCCAGGCTTGCCGAGGGCATGCCCGCCTACGGTTCCTGCGCCGGGATGATCCTGCTGGCCACCGAGATTCTTGACGCGGGTGTCCCGGGGCGGGACGCTGCACCGCTCAAAGGGATCGATATGACGGTGCGGCGCAACGCGTTTGGCCGCCAGGTCGACTCTTTCGAAGGCGATATCGACTTCGAAGGGCTCGACAGTCCGGTACACGCGGTATTCATCAGGGCGCCGTGGGTGGAACGGGTCGGTCCCGACGTGCGGGTGCTGGGCCGGGCAGGCGATCACATCGTCGCCGTCCGTCAGGACACGATGCTTGCCACGGCGTTTCATCCGGAGATGACCGGCGACCGCCGCATCCACCGGCTGTTCGTCGACATGGTCACCGGCCGCGTGTAACGGCTCGCGCTAGGCGGGTTCCTCGTTGCCGAGCCAGTCGTCGTTCCCCGGGTCGTCGAGGACCGTGAGCGCGGGACTTCTGACGTAGGTGACCTGATTGCCGCCGCCCTTGCGTGATTCGTACATCGCGTTGGTGGCGATCGACATGAGTTCGTCGAGCACTTCGTGCGGCGGCAGCGCGACAAGCGGCTGCAGTGCGGTGGTCACCACCCCGATGCTGGCCGACAAGTGCGACGGCGAACCGGATATCGTGCCGCGGACCCGTTCGACCAGAGCGGACGCGTCGTTGCTTTCGAAGAGGTCGGCGATCACGAACTCGGACTCGGAGACGTGTGCGAGCACCGCATCTCGTCGCGCTGTTTCGCGCAGTCGCGCGGCGATCTCGACCCTGGCCCGGTTGGATCCGGCGACGCCGGAGAACTCACCCATAAGAGAGAAGCTGTCCAGGTTGACCACGGAGAGGGCAACGAACCGGTCATCACCGCGGCTGCGCGAGGCCAGCAGCGTCGTCGCCTTCTCGTAGAAGCCGTCGCGGTTGAACATCCCGGTCAATGGCTCGAAGTTCTCATGCAGAATGTCTGCGTCGACAAGCCAGATCGCCGCCCGGCCGGTGAGGGAGACGAACATGACGATGAAGCCGACCAGCAGCACCGAGGAGATGGCGAAGGCGATGCTGAACGGCGCCAGCCTGACCGCAAGCACGGCCAACGTGACGCCGGTGGCCGCCCAGGCGATCTCCCAACCATCGGGTGGTGTGAAAAACGGCGGCATAAATCGCCACGAGTGTGAATGCGGTCGCGCCGAACAGTCCGCTCAGCGCATCGGACTGGATCAGACATGAGACGGCAATGCAGACCGCACCCGCGCACACGCAAAGGCGTGATTCGATGACCGTCGGCCACCGGCCGCGCAACCATATTGCAGCCAATCCCCAGCAACACACAGCAACGACGACCGCCAGAATCTGGCTCACGCGGCCCTGGGGTCCGGTCGGGCTCCAGATCATCGTCAGGGAGATGGCGCTCATTCCGAGTATTACCAGCGCGACCAGCCGACACGTCGTCTGCTGGACGCCGCGCGCAGCGAGGAAGGCGGTCAACCAGTAGTAGTGATCAAGGCCGCGCCACCATCGCGGCGCCGTGTTCATCGGCGACCGATTTCGCGGGACGGGGGCATTTATGCAGGGTAGCAATTCGGCAAAAGCGACACGGCGGCGAACGAAATTATTCAAAGCCAATTCGAAGTCGGGCCCGAGAATTTGCTCACCGAATCGCGGGGTGCACCGACGCTGGCGTCGAGCATTCGGCACCAATGGAATTACATCTAGAAGATCGAACCGCTCGCTTCGATGAGCGACGATGATTCCGACGCGCCGCCGTAGGGCATAAACGTCCACGTAGAATCGTTGATCGGACTTCGGCAGTAGCGGATGAGGCAGTAGCGAAAGAGGTAGTACACGCATGAGCGGCCATTCCAAGTGGGCCACCACCAAGCACAAGAAGGCCATCATCGATGCCCGGCGGGGAAAGAACTTCGCCAAGCTGATCAAGAACATCGAGGTGGCAGCGCGCACCGGCGGCGGCGACCCAGCGGGCAACCCCACGCTGTACGACGCGATCCAGAAGGCCAAGAAGACCTCGGTGCCCAACGACAACATCGAGCGGGCCCGCAAGCGTGGTGCAGGCGAAGAGGCAGGCGGCGCCGACTGGCAGAACATCACCTATGAGGGCTACGGGCCCAACGGCGTTGCGGTGCTCGTCGAATGCCTCACCGACAACCGCAACCGCGCAGCGGGCGAGGTGCGCGTCGCCATGACCCGCAACGGCGGCAACATGGCCGACCCCGGATCGGTGTCCTATCTGTTCACCCGCAAGGGCGTCGTCACGCTCGAGAAGAACGACCTGACCGAAGACGACGTGCTGACCGCGGTGCTCGAAGCGGGCGCTGAAGAGATCAACGATCTCGACGACACCTTCGAAGTCATCTGCGAGCCGGGCGATTTGGTGGCGGTGCGCACGGCATTGCAGGACGCGGGCATCGACTACGAGTCCGCAGAGGCCAGCTTCCAGCCGTCGGTGACGGTGCCGGTCGACGTCGACGGCGCGCGCAAAGTGCTCAGGCTGGTGGACGCGCTCGAAGACAGCGACGACGTGCAGGACGTCTGGACGAATCTCGACATCCCCGACGACGTCGCCGCCATCCTCGACGAAGACGACTAATTCTTCGTCGAGACTGCAACCACGCAGGCCTCTACTCGAACTTCTCCTGCGTCAGCGCAGTCTCAACGCTCGCCGTCGAGGTCTCGCGGAGGAAGGCGCCGATCGCCTCCGCGGTCGCCTCGGGCTGGTCGAGCATGACCAACACGTAGGCGTCGTCGATCAAACGCAGTGTGCCGCCGGTCAACCCGGCGAGCGCCTCTGCGTGGGCGAACGGCATCACCCGGTTTCGGCTCCACAGCACCAGCACGTCACCGGCGAAGTCGGCTAGCCGATCGGTGGCGCGCACCAGGTCGGCTTTCACGAACTTCGTGCGGCTGTACTTGAGCAGATCGCGCCGGATCCGCTTGTCGGCGATGCCCGGCGCTGTCCATGCGTCGATGACGTCCTGCGGAATGGATCGCCTCGCCATCATCCCGAACATGAAGAACCGATCGCGCAACCAACCGATGCGCATCTGTTTCATGGCCAGCGCGACAGTGCCTGTGCTGCGGGTTGCCAGCCAGGTGACCTTGCCGGGGAATCCGGGCGGAAAGTTGTCGAACGCCTCCGACGGGCAGATCACCAGCCGGGCAACACGGTTATCGCGCCCCAAGTCGGTGAGGAACAGCGGGCCACCCCAGTCCGTCACGACGAGTGTCACGTCCGTCAGGTCCAGCGCGTCGAGGAAGTCCGCGACGATGTTGACCATCCCCGTCATCGTGAGGTCCGCGTCGTCGCGCATCGGGACGCGGTGGCCGCCGATCGGCAGGACCGGCAGCAGGTAGCGGTGCGTGCGCGGCAGCAGCGGAAGCACGAGGTTCCACTGCGTGTCGTTCATCAACAGGCCGTGCAGCAACACGACGGGCGGACCGTCCGGGATTCCTTCCTCGCGATATTCGAGTGTGCCTGCCGCGACTTCCACCGATTTCATCCGCCAACCTCCGTTAGAACGCTGATTCTAGAACGTATGCTCTAGTGTGTCTGGAGGAGGTGACAATGGCAAGGTCGACCCGCGAATCGATTCTGACGGCGGCCGCCGAGCTGATGCGGCACAAGGGCTACGCCGCCGTCGGCATGAAGGACATCGTCGCGGCATCGGGCTTCCCGATCGGGTCGCTCTACCACCACTTTCCCGGCGGCAAAGTGCAGATCGCCAGGGAGGCACTGCTCAACGCGGGTATCGCCTACGGACTGCTCATTCCGACGCTCGTCGACCCGCACGACGATCTCGGCGAGGCCATCGAGGCCGTCTTCGCCCAGGCCGCCGAGGACATGGCGTCGACGGGGTTCGCGAACATGTGCCCCGTCGCGAGCGTCGCCGCCGAGACGGCGGACACGGTGCCCGAACTTCGCGACACGTCGGCGGCCGTATTCAACGGCTGGCTCGACGGCGGCACCGCGTACTTCGTGGCACGCGGACTTGCCGAACCGGTCGCGCGCGACGTCACGGTTTCGTTGGTAGGAGCGCTCGAGGGCGCTTTCGTCCTCGCGCGCACCCTGCGCAGTACCGAACCGCTACTCGCCGCAGGCCGCGCACTGGGTCCGCAGCACCGAGGCGTCGCGCTGGCGGAACGCGCTCAGGCCCTGCCGTTGGGGCTGGCGTAGTCGTCCTCCCGGTCGGGAGCGGTGTCGTCGAACGCGCGGGCCCGCGCATCGGCTTCCGGGCTGCCGGAGAACAGGCTGGCCGAAACTCGCTTCGTCGCGCCGTCGCCGTCGTCGCGGCGCGTCACCGACCTCGGTGATGGTTTCGGCGGCCTCGATGCGCTGCGTCGGCAGTACCCCGTTGTGCTGCACCCAATTCACCATGCCTTCACGCACCGCGCACCGGAGGTCGAACAGGGCACCGGCGTTCGGAGCGCTCACCACGATCCGCACCCGGACCATCCCGCCGATCGCATCGGTCACCTGCAGGACACCGCGCCTGCCGTCCCACAGATCGCTTTCGGAGAGCAGTCGATCCAGCTCGGCGCGCATCTCGGAGAACGGGACGGAGAAGTCGACGTCGAACTCGACGGCACCCATGATCTCGGTGGCGCTGCGGGTCCAGTTCTCGAACGGCTCGGTGGTGAAGTAGGTGCACGGCAGAACCAGCCTGCGCTCATCCCACAGCCGCACCACGACATAGCTCAGGGTGATCTCTTCGATGCGTCCCCACCATTGGCCGTTCTCCAGCTGCACCACATCGCCGACGCGGATGGCCCCGGAGAACGCGATCTGCATGCCCGCGAACACCGCGCCGAGCGAGGTCTGCGCAGCCAGGCCTGCGACCACCGACAACACGCCTGCGGAGGCGAACACCGTCGTGCCGATGTCGGAGAAGCGCGGGAACGTCATCAGGATCGCGGCGCCGCCGAGGATGACCACGATCGCCATGGCGAGCCTGCGCAGCACGGTCGACCTGGGTGCGGACCCGCCGCCAGATCCGGTCCGCGTCGGAGATCTCGTCGTCGCCGCCGCCGTACCGGGCGATGGCGCGCCGTTCGGCGACCAGCACCAGGCTGGCGAGCAGCCAGGTGAGGGCGGCGATCAGCAGGATCAACAGCGTGTGGTCCAGCCAGCCGCGCCAGCTGTCATGCGCCGGATCGGACGTGCGCTGCACGGCGATCGACGACCCGAACACCACCAGCGCCGCCTTCAGCGGCATCCGGGTCAGTTCGGCGATGTCACAGACCACGCCGCTGCGGCGGCCGAGGCGCATCAGCAGCCAGGAGATGACCACCCCCAGCAGGTAGGCGGCCACCACGGCGCCTGCGACCCAGGCGAGCGTGACAGCGAGATTTGTGGCGGATTGCAGTTCGATCTCGTCGGGCATCGTGTGAGTTCAGCTCCCACGGAATAGACGTCAGGTCCCTCGCGACGTTAGCGATCCTCGCCGCCCACGTCACATCGATGGGGTACGAATTCGACATGGCTGAGCCGTCAATTGGACCGATGACCAGGGCGTGTCCTTCCCGTGTGGCGTCGGTCAACCACGCTAAGCTGCCGTCGAACAGGTGTTCACAGAAGGTGGTTGGCGTGCGCGTAATGGGAGTCGATCCCGGGTTGACGCGTTGCGGGCTCTCCGTGATCGAAAGCGGGAAGGGCCGGCAGGTGATCGCGCTTGACGTCGACGTCGTCCGCACGCCGTCCGACGCCCCTCTGCACAAGCGCCTGCTGATCATCAGCGACGCGGTCGATCACTGGATGGACACCCACCGCCCCGACGTGGTCGCCATCGAGCGGGTGTTCTCCCAGCAGAACGTGTCGACGGTGATGGGCACCGCGCAGGCGGGTGGGGTGGTCGCACTGGCCGCCGCCAAACGCGGAATCGACGTCCACTTCCACACGCCGAGCGAGGTGAAGGCCGCGGTCACCGGCAACGGCAACGCCGACAAGGCTCAGGTCACCGCGATGGTGACGAGGATCCTCACGCTGCAGACCAAACCGACACCCGCGGACGCGGCGGACGCGTTGGCGCTCGCCATCTGCCACTGTTGGCGCGCGCCGATGCTGGCACGGATGGCGGCGGCCGAAGCGATGGCCGCAGAACAGCAGAAGAAGTACCGGGCACGACTCAAGGCGGCACGATGATCGCATCCATTCGCGGGGAAGTTCTCGACGTGGCACTCGACCACGCCGTCATCGAGGCGAGCGGGGTCGGCTACCGAATCAACGCGACGCCATCGACGCTGTCCACGCTGCGGCGGGGAACCGAGGCCCGACTGGTCACCGCGATGATCGTGCGGGAGGACTCGATGACGCTGTACGGCTTCGCCGACGCAGACGCCCGCGACCTGTTCTCGACCCTGCTGTCGGTGTCCGGCGTCGGTCCGAAGATCGCACTGGCCACGCTGGCCGTGCACGACGCGCCCGCGCTGCGGCACGCGCTGGCCGACGGTGACATCACCGCCCTGACCAGGGTTCCGGGGATCGGCAAGCGCAGCGCCGAACGGATGGTGCTCGAACTTCGGGACAAGGTCGGCCCTGTGGGGGCCGCCGTTGGCCTGCCCTCTGTCAACGGCCACGCGGTGCGCGGCCCGGTGGTGGAAGCCCTTGTCGGGCTTGGCTTCGCGCTCAAACAGGCCGAGGAGACAACCGACAAGGTGCTCGCCAACGAGCCGGAGGCGAACACGTCGGGCGCGTTGCGTGCGGCGCTGTCGATGCTGGGTAACAAATGAGCCGATTCGACGACGAGATCGACGAGGAACCTGAGGATCGTGAGGTCTCTGCCGCGCTGACCGTCGGCGAAGGCGATATCGACGCGAGCCTTCGGCCGCGGTCGCTCGGCGAGTTCATCGGACAGCCCAGGGTGCGCGAACAGTTGCAGTTGGTCATCGAGGGCGCCAAGAACCGCGGTGGCACACCGGATCACATACTGCTGTCGGGTCCGCCGGGGCTCGGCAAGACGTCGCTGGCGATGATCATCGCCGCGGAACTGGGCTCTGCGCTGCGGGTGACGTCGGGTCCCGCGCTCGAGCGGGCAGGCGACCTCGCCGCGATGCTGTCCAACCTCGTCGAAGGCGACGTGTTGTTCATCGACGAGATCCATCGCATCGCCCGGCCCGCCGAGGAGATGCTGTACCTCGCCATGGAAGATTTTCGCGTCGACATCATCGTCGGCAAAGGCCCTGGCGCGACGTCGATTCCGCTCGACGTCGCACCCTTCACCCTTGTCGGTGCCACCACCCGGTCGGGTGCGCTGACGGGTCCGTTGCGCGATCGGTTCGGCTTCACCGCCCACATGGACTTCTACGAACCCGCCGAGCTGGAGCGTGTCCTGACACGTTCAGCGGGAATCCTCGGCATCGAGCTCGGCGCCGACGCCGGATCGGAGATCGCCCGCCGATCGCGGGGCACGCCACGAATCGCCAACCGGCTGCTGCGCAGGGTGCGTGACTACGCCGAGGTGCGCGCAGACGGTGTGATCACGCGCGACATCGCGAAGTACGCGTTGGCGGTCTACGACGTCGACGAGCTCGGCCTCGACCGGCTCGACCGCGCCGTCCTTTCGGCGCTGACCCGCAGCTTCGGCGGCGGCCCCGTCGGCGTCTCCACGCTCGCCGTTGCCGTCGGTGAGGAAGCCACCACGGTCGAGGAGGTGTGCGAGCCGTTCCTTGTCCGTGCCGGGATGCTCGCCCGCACGCCGAGGGGTCGCGTCGCCACAGCGCAGGCGTGGACGCACCTCGGGCTGACCCCGCCAGCTGGAGTGATCGGGCTGGGACAACAAGGTCTGTTCGAGTAGGAGGCGTAATGCTCAGCGCAGCACTGATCTTCGCGGCCCTCGCCGCGCTTCTGCACGTCTACATCTTCGTGATGGAGTCGCTCACCTGGACGTCGCCGCGCACCCGCGCGACGTTCGGCACCACGGCCGAGGAAGCAGAGACCACCAAACTGCTGGCATTCAACCAGGGCTTCTACAACCTGTTCCTGGCGATCGTGACCGGCATCGGCATCGGCGCAATGTGCATGGGGCACAATGCAGTCGGTGCCGCGCTGGTCTTCGCCGGCGTCGGTTCGATGCTTGCGGCCGCGGCGGTGCTGCTCGCGTCATCGCCCGACAAAGCGCGCGCCGCCGTCACGCAAGGAGCCTTCCCGCTGATCGCGGTCGTGCTCCTCGCGGTGGCTGTGGCGACGTAGGTCAGAGCAGCCCGAGCAGCTCCAGATCCGTCGCGTACTTGACGATGATCTCCGGCGTCACGTGGGGGATGTCCTTGTCGCGGCCCACTCTGGCGCTGCGCACCGCGGCGCGGAACCGGTCGGTGGGTGCGATCGACCCGCGGATGGGCTGCTCAGGCCGCTGATAGTTGTGCAGCAACGGGAGCAGCGACGCCTGGCGCTGTCGTTCCGGCAGTGCGCGGATCGCCGTCTCGAACCGACGAAGCCACTCTGGATAGTCGCCGACGCGCTGAATGGGATAGCCCGCGGAGATCAGCCAGTCGACGAACTCGTCGAGCCCGATGCCGTCGTCATAGGGGTTCATCACATGGTAGGTCTCGAACCCGTCGACAACCGCGGCGCCGAGGGTGGAGATCGCCTCGGCGATGAATTCCACTGGCAGACCGTCGTAATGCGCCCGCTGACGGTTTCCGTCGGCGTCGAGTTCATAGAACGATGCGGGCGCGATCCCGGTGGCGACCAGGCTCAGCATCATCCGGGTGAACATATCCGGCACGTTGAGCTGACCGGCGTATGTGGTGTCGGCGAGGATCATGTCGCAGCGGAACACCGACACCGGCAGGCCGAAGTGGTCGTGCGCCTCGCGCAGCAGCACTTCGCCGGCCCACTTGCTGTTCGAGTAGCCGTTGGCGTAGCTGTCGTCGACCGCGCGGGTGGCGCTGATGACCCGGATGTCCGCGTCCTCGGTGAACTCGCCCGGTTCGATTCCCACACCGACGCCGATCGTGGACACATAGGCGAACGGTTTGATCCTCGTGGTGAGCGCGATGCGGATGAGCTCCGCGGTTCCGAGCGCATTGGGCCCGAACAGCTGGTCGTACGGCAGCACGTGGTTGACCAGCGCCGCCGGGTCGACGATCAGGTCGACGGTATCGGCGAGCCGCTGCCACGTTTCTGGCATCCAGCCCGAGATTGGCCTCACCCTTGTCGCCCGCGATCACCTCGAGGTGTTCGGCGGCAAGTCGGCGGTAGAGCCGCAGCAGTTCGGGATCGCCGCTGTCGAAGACGCCGTCGAGCCGTTCGCGGGCGGCGTCGTCGTCCTTCGCGCGGACCAGGCAGATCACCCTGCCGCCAACGAGATCCATCCGCTGCAGCCATTCGAGTGCGAGATAGCGGCCGAGGAATCCGGTGGCTCCGGTGAGCAACACCGTGCGGACCTCGGTGCTCGGACCCGGCAGTGACGCAGCCGCGGCGAGCGTCTGCGCGTCGATGAACTTGTCCAGCGTCAGATCGCTCGCGTGTGCCTCGGTCGCGCCGCGGCCGTGCACCGATGCGAACGTCGGACGCTTGGCGCCTGGTCGGCGTTCGTCCTCGATGTAGTCGGCGAGTGCCGCCAGATCGCTTGGCGGGGCTGACGATGACGCCGACCGGCACATCGATCTCGAAGATCTCGTGCAGCAGGTTCGCAAACGTCAACGCCGACAACGAATCACCACCGAGATCGGTGAAGTGCGCATCGGCTCTCACGTCGGCCGCACCGGCACCGAGCAAGGCACCCGCCGCGCGGATGACCGTCGGCAGCACGGGCCCGTCGACATCCCCTTGCCGCAATGCGCGCAACTCGTCGGCCTGGCCCTCGGCCAGCTCGGCGTAGAGCTGCTCAAGGCTTTCGCCGTACCGCTCCTTGAGCTTCGGCCTTGCCAGCTTGCGGATGCCGGTCAGCATTCCGTTCTCGAGTGTGAACGGGGTCGTCTCGATCAGAACGTCGCGCGGTATCTCGTAGGACTGCAGACCCGCCGCCTTCGCGACATCGGAAAGAGATTCGCCGATAACGCTTTTCAGCTCTGCGGTGTCGTATTGCGCCAGTGCGTCGTCGGTGGGCACCACCACCGCCAGCAGGTAGGAGCGGGCGCTGTTGCCGTAGACGTAGATCTGCCGCACGAGCGGGCTGTCGCCGAATGCGGCCTCGAGCTTGGAGACCGTGACGAACTCGCCCTGTGACAGCTTGAGGACGTTGTTGCGGCGGTCCAGATACACCAACTGGTCGGGTCCGGTCTCGGCGACGACGTCGCCGGTGCGGTAATAGCCGTCGTCGTCGAACATCTCGGCCGTCAGCTCGGGCCGCTTGTAGTAGCCGGGGAACAGGCCGGCGGACTTCACCAGCAGTTCGCCGCGCGGATGCGGGCGATCGGTGCGGAAGTAACCGAGGTCGGGCACGTCGACGAGCCTGTAGTCGATGACCGGCGGGCGCTGAAGCCGCCCGTCCACCATGATCGCGCCGGCCTCCGTCGAGCCGTAGCCGTCGACCAGGTGGATATCGAGCAGTTCCTCGACGAACGCCGTCATCTCGGGCGACATCGGGGCTGAGCCCGTCATCGCCGTGACGTAGCGACCGCCGAGCAGCCGTAGGCGGGCGTCGGACAGCACCGCCGCCCGGTCGTCGGGCCTGCGGTCCAGTTCGCGCTGAACCTCGGCGAAGATCATGTCCCAGATCCTCGGCACGAAGCTCAGCTGAGTGGGTCGCACCAGCGCGAGGTCTTCGAGGAACGTCGAAAGATCGCTGCGCGCGGCGAAATACGCGGTACCACCGACACGGAGCGTGGAGTAGAGCACACCTCGGCCCATCACGTGGCTCATCGGCATGAAGTTGAGGGTGATCGCGGGCTCCTCGCCATCGTCACCGAAGCGGCCCGTTGCCGACCGCCCCCACGAGTCGGCGACCATGCGCTCGGTGTAGATGGCGCCCTTGGGCGCACCGGTGCTGCCGGAGGTGTAGACCAGCAGGGTCAGCGGGTCAACGTCGTCGGTCGGAATCGGCTGCACGGCAGGCAGTTTCGCACCGTGTCCGATGACGTCACCGAGCACGTCGACGCGTGTCGAGCTTCCGTGCGTCTGCCAGGCGCGACTTCGCCTCGGCTACCGCGTCACGGTGGTCGTCGACCTGCGGCCGGTAGTCGAACACGATGAGGCGGGCCGGTTGCGGCCCTGCCAGGACCAGTTCGACGGCGTCGGAGAGGAAGTCGACGCTCGCGGCGATGGCCGTCGGCTCTGTCTCGGCCACGATCGGCTGCAGCTGTGCGACGGGTGCGCTGGTCTGCAGCGGCACCGAAACCGCGCCGAGCGCGATCAACGCCACATCGAGGCAGGTGTAGTCGACGCTGGTGAAGCCGAGCAGTGCGACGCGGTCACCGCGGTCGCACCGGATCGTCGGCCAGCCCGTTGGTGATCGCATGCATGCGGTCGGAGAGCTCGCCGATAGGTGATGGTCTCGTAGCGGGGCAGCAGTTCTGCTGTGGTGCGGCCGCTGTCGGGATCGGTGGCGAACTCGACGGCGCGCGCGCCGAGGGCGGGCCGGTCGGCGTAGCCGTCGAAGACGGTTTGGATCAGGTCGGCGAGCCTGAGGTCGGGTCGCGCGATCGTGGACGAGATCGCGTCGTCGGGGGCGGCGGCGGCGAACTGCGGGTCGGAAGCGTTCAGGTCGGCGATGCGGCGTTCGAGTCGCTCGTCGCGGTTATCAATCGACATCGAAGTACCTCGAGAGAGAAATTCAGGGGAACGGTGACGCGACGCTGCGTCTACAGGAAATTACGTTAGAAGCACTAACTTTATTCCCCGCGAACCCGCTCTCGAACTGTCTATCCGCTGTGAATTTCGGTGCTCTCGGCCTGCCGCGTCTGGTTGCCGCCCGCCCGCTTGGCCTCATACATGGCGGCATCGGCGGCGTCGACGAGAATGTCGAGAAGCGCCCGGGTATCGAGGCCGTGGTTCTCGACGCGACTGGTGCTGGCAACGCCGATGCTCGCCGACGTGCCCCAGGGAATGGCGGCGATCTCCTGCCGTAACCGTTCTGCGAGCGCGGGTGCCTCCCCGGGCAGAGTCATCTCGGCGATCAGGAACTCCTCGCCGCCGACCCGCGCCACGACGGCGCGTCCGCGGGTGGCGTGCCGAAGCTTGTCGGCGACGGCGACCAGGATGCGGTCTCCGGTGGCATGCCCCCTGGTGTCGTTGACCTGTTTGAAGCGATCCAGATCCAGCATGATCAGCGACAGGTACGGCGCGGCCGCCAGGTCGGACATATAGATGAGTTCCCTTGCGGACCGGTAGAACCCGCGCCGGTTGCGGAGCCCCGTCAGTGGATCGGTGTGCGATTTGAGTGCTTCGTCCCCGAGTAGGTGAATGAGGACGTGGACCGAGAACGGTACGGCGAGCACACCGACGGCGATGATCAGCAATTTAGCGACGGCAACGAGCGCACCGCCCTCGAAGGCGAGTTCGACAGCGCACATGATCGAGATTGCTGCGGCGGTCGCGAGGACGAGCATGAGATAGCGACTGGTGTGGAAGAAGGCGACGTAACCGGCGAGTGCCGCGAACGCCGTACAACTCATCAGCGACATGCCTGGGCTCGAGTACACGAGGCATGTGGCAGCGATGCAGGCGTTCGCGATCAGGACGAACAACACCGACTGTCGCCTGCTCGGCCACCGCATCAACCACATCACCGCCATGACAGCGCAGCAAATGATTACGAGCACGCTAATTACGCGGGTGACCAGTAGTCTGCGGCCCGGCGGGTGTCCACAGCGTCAGAAGTGGGACGGCGCCGAGCAGGGCGACCACCGTCGCCATCATCCGTCCGGTGAATTTGCGGACGTTTCGGTATCCCAGATAGCCGGACAACCAACGGTAATGGTCGGCTTGCACCCACCACTCCCGTACCCAGCCCATTGAGGCAGTCTAAGGGACGTTTGCTGGTTGTCGAGTCAGCAATTACCGACGGTCCGGTGCCGGTTACCGGCGAGCGGGTTGGGGTACTCGGGCGCTTGGTCGGGGTACACCCGTCGGGGAATCGAGGAGGCACCCATGAGCGAAAAGCAGGTTCATGCAGGCAGGCTGCAGATGCCCCGAAGCCGCGGGCGCGGCCAGTGGTTTTCTGCTGATTGTGTTGGGGCTCTGGGGCGCGCTCATCCCGTTCGTCGGCCCGTACTTCGACTTCGCGTTCACTCCCGACAACGAGTGGGCGTGGACCGCGGCGAGGGGCTGGCTCGAGGTACTTCCCGGCGCGGCCACCGTCCTTGGCGGCTTTCTGCTGCTGAGTTCTCGCAACCGATTCACCGCGATGCTCGGCGGCTGGTTGACGGTGTTCGCGGGCGCGTGGTTCGTCGTGGGGCGGGCCATGGCCGGGCCGCTGGGCCTCGGCGATGCAGGCGCGCCAGTGGCCGCGACCGAGGCGAAGGGCGTGGCTTTGGAGCTGGCCTACTTCTACGGGCTTGGCGCGCTGATCATCTTCCTCGGTGCGATCGCGCTCGGGCGGTTGTCGGTCCGCAGCGCCCGCGACATCCGGTACGCGCAGCGTGTCGCCACCATGACAGAGCCTGCCCGCGTCCGAGGACGTGACGGAGATCCATCCGGCGCAAGAGACGCCCGAGCCTCGCCGCCGTTCGCTTGGCGGAATGTTCGGCCGCGGCGACCGACTCGCCCATCGATAGGGTTTTGCGTCTGCTCACGCGGGGTGGCACTGTGCCTTGGTGCGACTGATCAGGTGGCTCTACCAGCTGCTGATGCGCGTCATGTCGTTGCGCATCATCGTCATCGTCGCGGCGCTTTCGGTCGTGAGCCTGGTCATCATTCTCGGTGCATGGGTCTGGTTCGGGGTGACCAATGACCAGTACAGCCAGCTCGACCGCCGCCTCGATTCCGTCAGCAGCCTCGGCGACATCAGCTCGCTGCTGCGCAACTCCGAGGACCTCGGGCTCGACCAACCTTCTCCGAACAGCGAACTGGTTCGCACCGCCCGCGTCGACGGCATCACCGTCTCGCTCCCGAAGAACATCGTGCTGCCGGAATTCGACGACGGCTACGACACCACGACCATCGACGGAGTCGAGTACCGGGTTCGCACATTCACGGCAGGAAAGGCGTCGATCGCGGTCGGCGCTCCACTGGCCGAAACGCAAAGGCTGATAGACGAATTGCACCGCCGCGTGCTGCTCATCTGTGGCGGGGTCATCGTCAGCACCGCGGTGGTCGCCTCGGCGCTGTGGCTGATCATGATCAACCCGTTCCGGGTGCTCGCCCAGCAGGCCAGGGTGATCAACGCGCAATCCAACCCCGACGAGGTGAAGGTGCGCGGCGTACAGGAAGCCGTCGAGATCGCGGAGGCGGTCGAGGGCATGCTGGCCCGCATCGGCGACGAACAGCAGCGCACCAAGGCGGCGTTGGAGTCCGCGCGCGACTTCGCGGCCGTGGCCTCCCACGAGCTGCGCACGCCGCTGACCGCGATGCGGACCAACCTCGAGGTGCTCGCGATGCTCGACCTGCCCGATGAGCAGCGCAAGGAGGTGATCGCCGACGTCATGCGCACCCAGATCCGGATCGAGGCCACGCTGTCGGCGTTGGAGCGGCTGGCGCAGGGCGAGTTGACGACGGTCGACGACTTCGTCCCGGTCGACATCACCGAACTGCTCGACCGGGCAGCCCACGACGCCATGCGCAACGACCCCAGCCTGCAGGTGTCGCTGGCGTCGCCGACCACCGTGCTGATGGTCGGAATGCCCGCAGGCCTGCGACTGGTGATCGACAACGCGATCACCAACGCCGTCAAGCACGGTGGGGCAACCGAGATCCGTCTTGCCGCAATCAGTTCCGTCGACGGTGTGGAGATCACGGTCGACGACAACGGTTCGGGCGTGCCGGAGGAGGAGCGGGCCGACGTCTTCGAGCGGTTCTCCCGCGGTTCCACCGCGGCGCGCTCGGGTTCGGGGCTCGGCCTCGCGCTGGTGGCGCAGCAGGCGGAGATCCACGGCGGAACGGCGAGCCTGGAGACCAGCCCGATGGGCGGGGCCCGGCTGCTGCTGCGCCTGCCGCCGCCGAGCTAGGCGCGCGAGTCCTTCGGGTCGAGCTCGTCGAGCAGTCGCTGCATGGTGCGGCACATCTGAGTGAAATTCCGCTCGCCCGCCAGCGCCGTCCACCGGCGCTCGATCGCGGCGACCCGGTTGCCTGCATCGGCCATCAGGTCGCGGCCCCGCTTGGTCAGCTCGATCAGCTTCGCCCTGCCGTCTGCGGGGTCGGGCCGACGGGTCAGGTAGCCGAGGTCGGCGAGATCGTTGACGAGTTCCGAGGTCGCGGCCAGGCTCAATTGCGCGCGGTCCGCCAGCTCGGTGAGCCGGATGCCGCCCATCCGGATGTTGCCGAAGATCTGGAAGTGCGGCTCGCGAACGTCTGCGTAGCCGGCGTCGGCGCGGGGAGCGGCGAGGTCGTCACGGAACTCGCGAAGCAGCCGGACGAGCAGCTGCCCGATGGCCAATCGGTCGTTGGCGAGGTCTCTTGACTCCGGCACAAGGTCAGAGAATACTACGGTAACCGAAGTTTCGGTAACCGAAGTAAATGGAGAATTGCGATGGCCACGCCGATCCCGGATTTCGTCAGCACCGATCTCGGCCGGCTACACGTCCGGCGAACGGGCGACGGGCCGCCGGTGGTGTTGTGGCACAGCCTTTTCGTCGATTCCCGCTCCTGGGGCGCGCTGGTCGACGAGTTGGCCGGGCAACGCACGGTGTACGCGATCGACGGTCCCTCACACGGGAAAAGTGATTCCGTGCCAAGGGATTTCACCTTCGAAGAGGTGGTGGCCTCGGCCGAGCAGGCGATGGACCGACTTGGGCTCACGGAGCCGGTGGACTGGGTGGGCAACGCATGGGGCGGCCATGTCGGCATCCGCCTCGCAACGGGACAGCGGCTGCGCACGCTGACGACGATCGGCACACCGGTCCAGGGATTCACCACGGGGGAGAAGCTCACCAAGGCGTGGCCGCTCGTCGGCATGTACCGGCTCGTCGGACCCGCAGGCCTTGTCGTCAAACTGCTCTTCGACTCACTGGTCGGCAGCGATGCCCTTGCCGCACAACCCGATCAGGCGGCGGTGGTGCAGGCGTCGTTCCGGGATGCCGACCGCACAGGGATGTATCACGCGATGCGCTCGATGATGCTGCAGCGCACGGGTATCGAGGATCTGCTCGGCGCCGTCACGGTGCCGACGCTCGTGATGCCCGTCCGCGACGACGTCACCGGTTGGCGGCCCGACGAGGCCCGACGGACGTGCGCGGCCATTCCCGACTGCCGCGTCGAGGAGGTCGCAGGCACCGGCCACGTATCGCCGCTGCTGGTCGACGGCGACCGAATCCTGCGCCTTGTCACCGAATTCTGGAGCGCCGCCGTTCCGAAGAACTAGAGGTCTTTGAGCACGAGGGCGAGAACGTCGAGGCCTTCCTCGAGAAGCTCGTCGGAGATGCTCAGCGGCGGCAGGAAACGCAGCACGTTGCCGTAGGTGCCGCAGGTCAACACGATCACGCCCGCGGTATGGCAGCCGATGGCCAATTTCGCGGTGAGTTCGCCGTCCGGTTCGGTCGTTCCCGCCTTCACGAGTTCCATCGCGATCATCGCGCCGCGGCCGCGGACGTCACCGATGCGGTCGTCTTCGGCCTGCATGCGGTGCAGGCGGTCCTTCATCAACTGCTCGATCTCCGCGGCCCGCGCCACCATCCCGTCGGCCTCGATCGTCTCGATGGTGGCCAATGCGGCCGCGCACGCCACCGGGTTGCCGCCGTAGGTACCGCCGAGACCGCTGACATGGGGTGCGTCCATGATCTCCGCGCGGCCGGTGACCGCGGACAGCGGAAGGCCGTCGGCGATGCCCTTGGCGGTGACGATCAGGTCGGGGACGATTCCCTCGTGCTCGCAGGCGAACATCGCGCCCGTGCGGGCGAACCCGGTCTGCACCTCGTCGGCGATGAACACCACGTCGTTCTTCTTGCACCAGTCCAGCAGTGCGGGCAGGAAGCCGTCGGCGGGCACGATGAATCCGCCCTCGCCCTGGATCGGTTCGATGATGACCGCGGCCAGATTGTCGGCACCGACCTGCTTCTCGATGACGTTGATGGCGCGGCGGGCGGCGACCTCACCGTCGGTGGCCATCTCCTTGCCGAACTCCGCGTCGCGGAACGGATATGACAGCGGTGCGCGGTAGATCTCCGGCGCGAACGGGCCGAAGCCGTGCTTGTACGGCATCGACTTCGCGGTCAGTGCCATGGTCAGGTTCGTGCGGCCGTGATACGCGTGATCGAACGAGACCACCGCCTGCTTGTGGGTGTACGTCCTGGCGATCTTGATGGCGTTCTCGACCGCTTCGGAGCCCGAGTTGAACAGCGCCGAGCGCTTCTCGTAGGTGCCGGGGGTGAGCCGGTTGAGCGCTTCGGCGACGGCGACGTACTCCTCGTACGGCGTGATCATGAAGCAGGTGTGGGTGAAGTCGGCGACCTGCTCGCGCACCGCGTCGACGACGCGCGGTGACGCGTTGCCGATCGTGGTCACGGCGATGCCGGAGCCGAGATCGATGAGGCGGTTGCCGTCGACGTCCTCGACGATGCCGCCGCCCGCGCGGGCGGTGTACACCGGCATGGTGTTGCCGATACCGCGGGACACGGCGGCGGTCTTGCGCTCGATCAGCTCCTTCGAGCGCGGACCGGGGATGCTGGTGGCGAGATAGCGGCTCTGCTCCAGGGTGCTCACGAAGCCTGAGCCTAGTCGGGCGGGATCATCCGTCAGACCGGATCGTCGCGACGGATTCCGTAGCCTCGGCGTCGGTGCCGACGGGGTCGCTCGGCCATCAGCAGCGGCAATGGCACACTGGTCACCTAGAAGGCTCCCAGGATCGACGGTTGGTCGGGAGCCGTCCCCGCACGAACGACACGAAAGCAGTTGCTGCCATGGATCTGGTCGCCTTACTACCTCTGCTCATCATCTTGGGCGCCTTCATGTTCTTCGCCTCGCGGCGCCAGAAGAAGGCGATGCAAAAGACCATCGACCTGCACAACTCGCTGAAGGTCGGCGACCGCGTGCACACCACCTCTGGGCTCCAGGGTGAGATCAAGGCCATCACCGACGACAACGTGGAGCTCGAGATCGCGCCGGGTGTCGTGACGACCTGGATGAAGCTCGCCGTGCGGGATCGCGTCGTCCCCGACGACGAGTTCGACGACGACATCGACGACGCCGGTGAGCCCGAATCGACGGGCACGGAAATCACGGACCGCCCGGACCAGAACCGACTGAACTAACGACTGCCAGTCGGGGACTCAGCTCCGGCACGTACCCTTTGCGGTGCTGACGACCCCTGTTCCTCGAGGAGACCGAAGAAACGTGGCATCGCCTAATGCGCCGGTGCACCCTGCGCGCTACCTGGGACTCTTCCTGGCGCTGCTGGTAGGCGTATACCTCCTGGTCTTTCTGACCGGCGACAAGAAGGCCGAGCCGAAGCTCGGTATCGACCTGCAGGGCGGCACAAGAGTCACGCTGACTGCCCGCACGCCCGACGGCTCGCGGCCTTCGCAGGACGCGCTCAACCAGGCGCAGCAGATCATCGCGTCGCGCGTCAACGGACTCGGCGTGTCGGGGTCCGAGGTGGTGATCGACGGCGACAACCTGGTGATCACCGTGCCGGGCAACGACAGCAACGAGGCCCGCAACCTCGGCCAGACGGCGCGGCTGTACATCCGCCCGGTGATCCACTCGATCGCGGCCCAGCAGGCGCAGCAGCCCGGCGAGCAGGCAGGCCCGGCGCAGGGCGGCCCGCCGGCAGGTCAGCCGGGAGCCCCGGAAGGCCAGCCGCAGGCACCCGAGGCGCCGCTTGCCCCGGCAGAGGGCGGCGGTGCTCCTGAGGCGCCCGCAGAGCAGGGAGCCGTTCCCGGCGAGCAGCAACCCGCGCCCGAATCGCCGTTGACGCCGCAGCCGCGTCCTTATCCGGAGGCTCCGCCGCCCAGCCCTGCGCCACCGGGGCCTGCGCCCAAGCCGGAAGAGAAGGATCTCGCGCAGCGCATCACCGACGAGAAGGCGTTGCGCCAGAGCACAGAACAGCAGATCCAGATACTGGCGCTGCAGTTCCAGGCCACCCGCTGCAACGACGAGGACGTGCTGGCGGGCAACGACGATCCGAACCTGCCCCTTGTGACCTGTTCGACGGACCACTCGCAGGTCTATCTGCTGGACAAGTCGATCATCAGCGGCGAGCAGATCAAGAACGCCAGTTCGGGCATGGACACCCAGCGCGGTGAGTACATCGTCCAGGTGGAGTTCAAGCCTGACGCCGCCACCACGTGGGCGGACTTCACCGCGTCACACGTCGGCACGCAGACCGCCTTCACGCTCGACTCCCAGGTCGTCAGCGCCCCTCAGATCGAGGAGGCGATCCCCGGCGGCAACACCCAGATCACCGGACAGTTCAACGCCGAGAAGGCCAAGGAACTGGCCAACGTGCTGAAGTACGGCTCACTGCCGTTGTCGTTCGAATCCTCGGAGGCCGAAACGGTCTCGGCCACACTGGGGTTGACGTCGTTGCGGGCCGGCCTGATCGCCGGGGCCATCGGCCTTGCGCTGGTGCTGCTTTATTCGCTGCTGTATTACCGGATCCTTGGAGTGCTGACGGCGTTGTCGCTGATCGCTTCCGGCGCAATGGTCTTCGCCATATTGGTGTTGCTGGGTAGGTACATCAACTACACGCTTGACCTGGCAGGCATCGCGGGTCTGATCATCGGTATCGGCATGACCGCTGACTCGTTCGTGGTGTTCTTCGAACGCATCAAAGACGAGATCCGCGAAGGTCGTTCGTTCCGGTCGGCGGTCCCGCGGGGTTGGCAACGGGCTCGCAAGACGATCATTTCCGGAAACGCGGTGACCTTCCTTGCGGCGGTGGTGCTCTACGTGCTGGCCGTCGGCCAGGTGAAGGGCTTCGCGTTCACGCTGGGTCTGACCACGATCCTCGACGTCGTCGTGGTCTTCCTTGTGACGTGGCCGCTGGTCTACCTGGCTTCGAAGTCGACGACGCTGGCGAAGCCGGCGTTCAACGGCCTCGGCGCCGTGCAGCAGATCGCGCGCGAGCGCAGGGCCACACATGCGACGGGACGGGGATAGTCGATGGCTAAGCGCACATCGGACGTGACCGAATCGAGCGCCGTCGAGGCACCGGGTCTGGAGAGTTCGACCGACGCCCCGCGGCACGGCTTCTTCGTCAGGCTCTACACCGGCACGGGTGCCTTCGACGTCATCGGTCACCGCAAGCTCTGGTACTCGATCAGTGGCGTGATCGTCGCGATCTGCATCGCCAGCATCGCGATTCGCTGGTTCACCTTCGGCATCGACTTCGAGGGTGGCACCAAGGTGTCGATGCCCGCCGCGGGCACCACCACCGAGCGGGTCGAAGAGGTGTTCAGCCAGGCGCTGGGCAAAGACACCGAAACTGTCGTGGTCGTCGGCAGCGGCCCGTCTGCGACGGTCCAGATTCGGTCGGAGACGCTGACCAATCAGGAGACCGAGCAACTCCGTACCGCGCTGTTCGACGCGTTCCAGCCGAAGGGCCTCGACGGTCAGCCGAGTAAGCAGGCGATCAGCGACTCCGCTGTGTCGGAGACGTGGGGCGGTCAGATCACCGATAAGGCGCTGCTCGCACTTGTCGTCTTCCTCGCTCTGGCCGCCGTCTACATCGCCATCCGCTATGAGCGGTACATGGCGATATCGGCAATGGCGACACTGGGTTTCGACCTCGTCGTGACCGCGGGTGTGTACTCATTGGTCGGCTTCGAGGTCACCCCGGCGACCGTCATCGGCCTGCTGACCATCCTGGGCTTCTCGTTGTACGACACCGTGATCGTCTTCGACAAGGTCGAGGAGAACACCCACGGCTTCCAGCACACCACCCGCCGAACCTTCGCCGAACAGGCCAACCTGGCCATCAACCAGACCTTCATGCGGTCGATCAACACCAGCCTCATCTCGGTGCTGCCGATCCTTTCGTTGATGGTGGTTGCGGTCTGGCTGTTGGGCGTCGGCACCCTCAAGGACCTCGCGCTGGTACAGCTCGTCGGCGTCATCGTCGGTACGTACTCGTCGATCTTCTTCGCCACCCCGCTGCTCGTGACCCTTCGCGAACGGACCGAGCTGGTCCGCACCCATACGCGCCGGGTGCTCAACCGCCGCAAGCCGACCGGTGAGAAGTCCCGCGCGGTAGTCGATGACACCGAGGACGCGGTCGACGTGGACGCCGAGAAGGAGACCGTCGCGGCCACCTCCGCGGCACCGACGACCGGTAAGCATTCGGTGGCGGAAAAGCCCGTGCCTGGCGCGCGTCCGATCCGGCCCACCTCCAGCAGGACCGGACGGCCCGCGGGTAAGCGGAACACCCGGCGGAAGTAGCGCGGCATGACGGCCCGCCTGCGGGGGATCGCCGCCGCGGTGACAGTCGCGCTCGTGTGTGCCGTCGGCCTCTCGGGCTGTTCGGAGAGCACGGCAGACGAAATCACCTACGCGGTCGACGGCACGCTGACGACCTACAACACCAATACCGTCGCCGGTGCCGCCTCGGCCGGGCCGCAGGCGTTCTCCCGGGTGCTGACCGGGTTCAACTATCACGGGCCTGACGGCCAGATCGTCGGCGATCACGACTTCGGCACCATCGCCGTGGTCGGCCGCGCACCGCTGGTGCTCGACTACGTGATCAGCGACAAGGCGGTGTACTCCGACGGTAAACCCATCACCTGCGACGACCTGGTCCTCGCCTGGGCCGCGCAGTCCGGCCGCTTTCCCGGCTTCGAGGCGGCGAATGCGGCCGGTTACCGCGAAATCGCAAGCGTCGACTGCGCCCCCGGGCAGAAACGGGCCAGGGTCTCCTTCAATCCCGACCGTGGGTTGGTCGATTTCGGGCAGCTGTTCTCCGCCACCTCGCTGATGCCCGCGCACGTCCTGTCCGACGAACTCGGGGTCGATATCACCACCGCGATCATCAACAACGACGGTCCGAACATCGACCGCATCGCGCAGGCGTGGAACACCACCTGGAATCTCACGCCGGACCTCGACGTGAAGAAGTTCCCGTCATCGGGTCCGTACAAGCTGGAGTCGGTCAGCGACGACGGTGCGGTGGTGCTGGTCGCCAACGACAAGTGGTGGGGTGCAAAACCTGTCACCAACAAGATCACCGTCAGCCCTCGCGGCGCCGACGTCCAGGACCGTCTCAACAACGGCTCCGTGGATGTCGTCGACGTCGCGGCGGGGTCGTCGGGTGTGCTCAACATGCCGGAGGACTACACCCAGAGCGACAGCCCGTCGGCAGGCATCGAACAGCTGATCTTCGCCGCACAGGGGCCGTTGGCCGCCCCGCCCGCGCGGCGCGCGCTCGCGTTGTGCACGCCCCGCGACGTGATCGCGCGCAACGCCGAGGTGCCGATCGCCAACACCCGGCTCAATCCGGTCACCGAGGAAGCGGTCGGCAGCGGCGAGGCCGTCGGGGCCGAACAGTTCGTCGCCGCCAACCCCGACGCCGCGCGTGCCGCGCTGAACAATCAGCCGCTGCCGGTGCGGATCGGGTATCAGACACCGAATGCGCGGCTGGCCGCGACGGTGGGCGCGATCGCCAAGTCCTGCGCCCCCGCGGGCATCGCGGTACAGGACGTCGGCTCCGAGACCATTGGCCCGATGGCGTTGCGCAACAACGAGATCGACGTCCTGCTGGCCAGTACTGGCGGGGCAACCGGCAGCGGGTCCACCGGTTCGTCGGCGATGGACGCCTACGACCTGCACACCGGCAACGGCAACAACCTGTCGGGCTACACGAACCCGCGCATCGACGGCATCATCGACTCGCTCGCGGTGACCGCCGACCCCAAGGAGGTGGCCCGGCTGCTCGGCGATGCGGGGCCGATCCTGTGGGCCGATGTGCCGACGCTCCCGTTGTACCGACAGCAGCGGTCGTTGATCACATCGAAGAAGATGTATGCCGTGAGCAGCAATCCGACGCGCTGGGGCGCGGGATGGAACATGGACAGGTGGGTGCTGGAGAAGTGAGCACCAAACGCGACCGCGAGGTCGCTGCCGTCATCGAGGCGCTGACGCGTGAGGTCGCCGACTTCCCCGAGCCGGGCATCCAGTTCAAGGACCTGACTCCCGTGCTCGCCGACGCGCGCGGGCTCGCGGTCATCACCGAGGCGCTCGCCGAACTCGCCGAGGGTGCCGAACTGGTCGCCGGAATCGATGCACGGGGCTTTCTGGTCGGCGGCGCGGTGGCCAACCAGTTGGGGATCGGGGTGCTCGCCGTGCGCAAGGCAGGCAAGCTGCCGCCGCCCGTCTACAGCGAGACCTACGAGCTGGAATACGGCACGGCGACGCTCGAAGTCCCGGCCGACGGCATCGATCTGACCGGGCGCAACGTCGTCGTCATCGACGATGTGCTTGCCACAGGTGGCACCCTCGCGGCCACGACACGGCTGCTCAGGGCGGCGGGCGCAAACGTAACCAGTGCCGCGGTGGTGCTGGAATTGTCCGCCCTCAAAGGTCGCGACCTGCTCGAACCACTACCCGTCAGCAGCTTGTACACCGTCTGAGGCGATATCCTCGAAGTCTGGCGAGGAGGTGAGCATGGTCGACGAGCAGGGCACGGGACAGGCCGTGCAATCACCACCGGTGCCGAGCGACGGTCCCGAGACCGCACCGATGCCCGTGCCGGTCGCCGCCCAGGACATCGCCAAGACCTCCACCTCGCGCAGGGTGCGCGCCCGCCTCGCGCGCAGGATGACCTCTCAGCGCAGCGCCATGAACCCGGTGCTCGAGCCGCTGGTCGCGGTCCACCGCGAGTTCTTCCCGAAAGCCGACCTCGTGCTGCTTCAGCGCGCATACGACGTCGCCGAAGTCCGGCATGCCGACCAGATGCGCCGCTCGGGCGACCCGTACATCACACATCCGCTCGCAGTGGCCAACATCCTCGCCGAACTCGGTATGGACACCACAACGCTGGTCGCCGCCCTCCTGCACGACACCGTCGAGGACACCGGCTACACGCTCGAGGCGTTGACCGCCGAGTTCGGCGACGAGGTCGGCCATCTGGTCGACGGCGTCACCAAGCTCGATCGGGTGGTGCTCGGCACCGCGGCCGAGGGCGAGACCATCCGCAAGATGATCATCGCGATGGCGCGAGATCCGCGAGTGTTGGTGATCAAGGTCGCCGACCGGCTGCACAACATGCGCACGATGCGGTTCCTGCCGCCGGAGAAGCAGGCGCGCAAGGCGCGCGAGACCCTGGAAGTGATTGCGCCGCTGGCGCATCGGCTGGGCATGGCGACAGTCAAATGGGAGCTGGAGGATTTGGCGTTCGCCATCCTGCACCCGAAGAAGTACGAGGAGATCGTCCGCCTGGTGGCCGACCGGGCGCCGTCGCGTGACACGTACCTGGCGAAGGTGCGCTCGGAAATCAATGCGACGCTTGCGAAGTCGAAGATCACCGCGATCGTGGAGGGACGGCCGAAGCATTACTGGTCGATCTATCAGAAGATGATCGTCAAGGGCCGCGACTTCGACGACATCCACGATCTCGTCGGCATCCGCATTCAGTGCGACGAGATCCGCGACTGCTATGCCGCCGTCGGCGTTGTGCACTCGTTGTGGCAGCCGATGGCCGGGCGGTTCAAGGACTACATCGCCCAGCCCCGCTACGGGGTGTACCAGTCCCTGCACACCACGGTGGTCGGCCCGGAGGGCAAACCGCTCGAGGTGCAGATCCGCACCAACGACATGCACAACACCGCCGAGTACGGCATCGCGGCGCACTGGCGATACAAAGAAGCCAAGGGCCGCAACGGATTACCGGCAGGGCATGCCGCCACCGAGATCGACGAGATGGCGTGGATGCGGCAACTGCTCGACTGGCAGAGGGAAGCCGCCGACCCCGGCGAATTCCTCGAGTCGCTGCGGTACGACCTTGCCGTGCAGGAGATCTTCGTGTTCACCCCGAAGGGCGACGTGCGCACGTTGCCGACGGGGTCGACCCCGGTGGACTTCGCCTACGCCGTGCACACCGAGGTCGGCCACCGCTGCATCGGGGCGCGCGTCAACGGCCGCCTCGTGGCGTTGGAGCGCAGGCTGGAGAACGGCGAAGTCGTCGAGGTCTTCACGTCCAAGGCGCTGAACGCGGGACCGTCGCGAGACTGGCAGCAGTTCGTGGTTTCGCCGCGGGCGAAGGCCAAGATCCGGCAGTGGTTCGCCAAGGAACGCCGCGAGGAGGCGCTCGAGTCCGGCAAGGACGCCATCGCCCGAGAGGTGCGCCGTGGCGGGCTTCCGCTGCAGCGCTTGATGAATGGCGAATCGATGGCGGCGCTCGCCCGCGAGCTTCGCTACACCGACGTTTCGGCCCTCTACACCGCAGTCGGCGAAGGGCATGTGTCGGCAAGACACGTCGTGCAGCGACTGGTTGCGCAACTCGGCGGTGACGACGAGGCCGCCGACGAGTTGGCCGAACGGTCGACGCCCGCGACGATGCCGGTTCGCCAGCGCACCACAGAAGACGTCGGTGTCGCGGTTCCCGGGGCGCCCGGTGTGCTGACGAAGCTGGCGAAGTGCTGCACCCCGGTGCCGGGCGACAACATCATGGGCTTCGTCACCCGTGGCGGCGGGGTCAGTGTGCACCGGACCGACTGCACCAACGCGGGATCGCTGCAGGATCAGGCCGAACGGATCATCGACGTGAAGTGGGCGCCGTCGCCGTCGTCGGTGTTCCTTGTCGCCATCCAGGTCGAGGCGCTTGACCGGCACAGGCTGCTGTCGGACGTGACGCGGGTGCTTGCCGACGAGAAGGTCAACATCCTCTCGGCGTCGGTGACGACGTCCAACGACCGGGTTGCCATCAGCCGCTTCACCTTCGAGATGGGCGATCCCAAGCATCTCGGCCACGTGCTCAACGTGGTGCGCAACGTGGAGGGCGTCTACGACGTCTACCGCGTCACCAGTGCGGCCTGAGACGGGGCTCCAAGAGCGCGCAACCATTTCGCTTTTTGCCGACTTCGATATCAGCGGCCTCTTTTAGGTGCGGTTCAGCAGTTTGGTTGACAGCCAACGATATTGGCTGGTTGCAAAGAAGTCTTGCTGGACGACAAGGCAGCAAAAGATATCTCGAAGGGGGACCGGTTCGCCCCGCGCGACGGCCAAATCGTGTGGCGGTGAAGGCCATATGGGGAGGGTTCCGCAGATGTAATGTGCTCGCATGTTGGGTGTCATCACATCTATACCGGTCGGTCGAAGTCCCACGGGGGTGGCGGTCAGCCCTGACGGCGCTCGCGCCTATGTCAGCAATTTCGACGACGGCACCGTATCGGTCGTCGACACAGCCAAGAACAAGGTCGTCGCGTCCATCCCTGCGGGTAAGGGCGCAGCAGCGGTTGCGGTGATCGCAGATGGCTCAAAGGCATATATGGGCAAGTGGGGGTCGAGGGAGATCGCGGTCATCGACACCGCATCCAACGCCGTCACCACCAACATCACAGTCGAGGGCTTTCCGTATGCCGTCGCAGCGAGCCCGGACGGCACCCGCGTGTACGCCACGAACGGCCGTTACCCGAACTCGACCGTAGCGGTGATTGACACCTCGACTGATGCGGTGATCGCAGATGTTCCAGTGCCAGGTGAACCCTCCGACATCGCGGTCAGTCCCGACGGTGCCCGCGTCTACGTAACCGATATCCAAACCAACTATCTGGCGGTGATAGACGCCGCGACCCACACAACCGTCGCGCAAGTGGCTGTGTCGCCCGATGCCGTCGCCGTGCATCCTGACGGCACGCGTATCTACACCACCCGCGTCAGCGGATCCACAACTGCGGTACTGGTCCTGGATCCTGCGACGCTCGCCGTAATCGCGACCATCCCTGTCGCAGCAAGCCCCATTGATATCGAGGTCAGTCGCGACGGCTCCACCGCCTACGTGGTGTGTTCAAACGGAGAGGCGCTGTGCGTCATCGACACCGCCACGAACACTGTCACGTCGGTCATCCCGATCAAGGGTTCCCCGGTCGGAGTCGCGGTGAACCCCACCGGTAGTCGCGTCTACGTCGTCAACGCGCATTTCGGGATCGACGCGCTACTTGTGCTCTCGGAGTCTCTGATCGGAGAGATCGATAAGGAGCTGATGGCAGACCTTTTCGGAGCCGTCTCCGTAGGTGGCGGCGGGTGGGTTGTCATCGGTAAGCACTTCTATCCGGTTCCGCCGCGTCCACTTGAGATCACAGCCTTCGCCAGAGCAGTAGCTCCACTGCTCGGCCAACCGATCGAGAACCCCGAGCTGGCAGAACAGTTCAGGGTACTGGCGAATCGCGACACCTGAAAAGACCTCTAGGACAGCACTTTTAGGATTAGTCCAGCCGCACCGAATCGATCGTCACACTCAGCGCGGGCTTGCCGTCGTCGCCCGCACCGTCGACACCCGCGGCGGCGATTTTGTCGAGTGTGGCCAGTCCGGTTGCGTCGATCGTGCCGAAGGCTGTGTAGGTCGGCGGCATCATCGAGTCGGCGTAGACGAGGAAGAACTGGCTGCCGTTGGTGCCGGAACCCTTGTTCGCCATCGCGAGCGTGCCGCGCGGATACATCACCGGCGTCTTCAGCGCCGGGTCGGAAAGCCGGTACTGGTTCGTGGGGTACTCGTTGCCGAATCGGTAGCCGGGCCCGCCCGTTCCGGTCCCAGACGGATCCCCGCACTGCAGCACACCGAGGGCCGCGTCGGTGGTCAGCCGGTGGCATGTGGTGCCGTCGAAGTAGCCCTGCTGCGCGAGGCTCGCGAAACTGTTGACGGTGCACGGCGCCTTGCCGTTGTCGAGCTGAATGCCGATGTCGCCGCGATTGGTGGACATGCTCGCGCTGACCTCGTCGGGATCGGTCGGCACGCGGCCCGAGCGGGGCGGCTTGTTGGGCTTGCTGGCCGGCTCGGTGGTGGTCGGGTATGCGCAGTTGGCACCCAGATTGGGTGGCGGGTCGAACTCCGGCAGCCCGGTGTCCGGGGTGAGCGGCGAGGCGGTGATGTCCGGGTAGTACCGGGAGCCGCTGTCGAGCTCGCGCGCGACGGCGAAGGTGAACCAGACGATGAACACCATCACGAGGATGGTGCCGATGGTGACCAGGTAGCTGATGACCAACCCGGCCACCGCCAGCCCGTGGCCCTCCTCGCCGGTGCGCTTGATCTGCGACAGCGAGATGTGGCCGAAGATGATGCCAAGCGGCGCAAAGAGGAACGCGCAGATCAACGACGCGATCGCCATGCCGTTGGTCGGCCCGTGGCCGCGCGGCGTAGCCGTACGGGTCGTACGGGGGCGGTGGATACGCACCGTACGGCGGCGGAGGCATCGTCACCGGGCGTCAGTCCAGTCCGATGGATTTCACCTGGACCGGGGTGGCCGGCTTGCCGTCCTGTCCGCCGCCTTCGACTCCGGCCGCGGCGATCTTGTCCAGCGTCGCCAGGCCGGTGTCGTCGATCGTGCCGAACGCCGTGTAGCCCGGCGGCAGCATCGAGTCCTTGTAGACCAGGAAGAACTGGCTGCCGTTGGTGCCGGGGCCGGCGTTGGCCATCGCCAGCGTGCCGCGCGGATACGTCACCGGGTTCTGCAGCTGCGGATCGTCGGGCTGGAACTGGTTGGTCGGGTACTCGTTGGCGAACTCGTAGCCGGGTCCGCCGCTGCCGGACCCTGTCGGATCACCGCACTGCAGGACCGAAAGGCCGGGGCTCGTCGTCAGTCGGTGACACGGGGTGTCGTTGAAGTAACCCTGCTGGGCCAGGCTGGCGAAACTGTTGACCGTGCACGGAGCCTTGGCGTTGTCGAGCTGGATGCCGATGTTGCCCTGGTCGGTGGACATGCTGGCGCTGATCTGGCCCGGGTCGGTCGGCACCTTGCCCGGTGCGCGGCGGCTTGTTCGGCTTGCTGGCCGCCTGCGCGGCGGGGTACTGGCAGTCGGCGCCCAGATCGGCAGGCGCCTTGAACGCGGGCAGCTGACCCTCGGCCGCGGGAGCGGTTTCGGTCGGCTCCGACGACGGCGGGGTCGTCGCCGCGGTCGTGGTGCCGTCAGAGTCGCTGCGGGTCATGAAGTAGGCCGCCACCCCGGCGACCACGGCGGCCACCACCACGGCGGAGCCGATGATCGTGTACAGCCGCCGCCTGCGTTCCTGCGCGGCCCGCCGCTCCAGTTGTCGCTCGAGTTTGCGCTTCGCTGTCGCCCGCCGCTGTTCGTTGGTCGGCACCGCCGTGGTCCTCCTCGTGTGGTCGTCGATCCGCAACGAGTGTGCCAGCAGTAGCTGAGCGAAGGCCAAGAGGCCCGCCGACCGCAGGGGATGGGAAAATGGGCGTCGTGTTGATCACCGGGTTCCCGGCAGGCGTGCTGGCGTGCAACTGCTACGTGCTGGCCCAACGGGCCGGAGCGGACGCCATCGTCGTCGACCCCGGCCAGCGTGCGATGGGTCCGTTACGCCGGATTCTCGACGAAAATCGGCTCACCCCCGCCGCAGTGTTGTTGACACACGGGCACATCGACCACATCTGGTCGGCGCAGAAGGTCGCCGACACATACGGGTGCCCGGCCTACATCCACCCCGACGACCGGTTCATGCTTTCCGATCCGATCAAGGGATTCGGCCCGCGCCTCGGCCAGATCGCGTTCGGTGCGCTGTTCCGCGAGCCCAAACAGGTGGTCGAACTGGACCGCGACGGCGACAAGATCGACCTCGGCGACACCGTGGTGACCGTCGATCACACCCCCGGGCACACCCGCGGCTCGGTCATCTTTCGGGTACCGGGAGAGGGTTCCGAGATCGCCTTCACCGGGGACACCCTGTTCCGGCAGTCGGTGGGGCGCACCGACCTGCCCGGCGGCAGCGGCCGCGACCTGCTCGGTTCGATCGTGACAAAACTGCTGGTGCTCGACGACGACACCGTGGTACTACCTGGGCACGGCGAGAAGTCGACCATAGGCTTCGAACGCCGCGCCAACCCGTTCCTCGAAGGTCTGACTCTGTGACTTCTCAATTCCAGGCGCCCAAAGGGGTGCCCGACTACCTGCCGCCGGACTCCGGGCAGTTCGTCGCTGTACGCGACGGCCTGCTGACGGCTGCGCGCCGCGCCGGCTACGCCGATATCGAATTGCCGATCTTCGAGGACACCGCACTGTTCGCCCGCGGGGTCGGCGAGTCAACGGATGTGGTCAGCAAGGAGATGTACACCTTCGCCGACCGTGGCGACCGCTCGGTGACGTTGCGGCCCGAGGGCACCGCGGGCGTGATCCGTGCGGTGATCGAACACGGCCTCGACCGCGGTCCGCTGCCGGTCAAGCTCTGCTATTCGGGACCGTTCTTCCGGTACGAGCGCCCGCAGGCGGGCCGCTACCGGCAGCTGCAGCAGGTCGGGGTCGAGGCGATCGGCGTCGACGACCCGATGCTCGACGCCGAGGTGATCGCGATCGCCGACGCGGGCTTCCGGTCGCTTGGTCTCGACGGGTTTCGGCTGGAGATCACCTCGCTCGGCGATGACACCTGCAGGCCGCAGTACCGGGAACTGTTGCAGGACTTCCTGTTCAAGCTCGACCTCGACGACGACACCCGTCGGCGCGCGGAGATCAACCCGCTGCGGGTGCTCGACGACAAACGCCCCGCTGTGCGGGAACTGACCGCCGATGCACCCGTCATGTTGGACCACCTGTCCGATTCGGCCAAGCAGCATTTCGACAACGTGCTTTCGCACCTCGATTCGATCGGGGTGCCGTATGTGATCAACCCGCGGATGGTGCGCGGGCTCGACTACTACACGAAGACGACGTTCGAGTTCGTCCACGACGGTCTCGGTGCGCAGTCGGGTATCGGCGGCGGTGGTCGCTATGACGGGTTGATGCAGCAGCTCGGCGGTAAGGACCTGTCGGGCATCGGCTTCGGACTCGGTGTCGACCGCGCGCTGCTGGCGTTGAAGGCCGAAGGCAAGTCGATCGGCGAGGCCGCAAGGGTCGAGGTGTTCGGCGTTCCGCTCGGCGAGCAGGCCAGGACGCGGTTGTCGGTGCTGGCGGCCCGGCTGCGGGATGCGGGCGTGCGGGTCGACCTCGCCTACGGCGACCGCGGCATCAAGGGCGCAATGCGCGCCGCCGACCGGTCCGGTGCGTCGATCGCACTGGTGGCGGGCGACCGCGACATCGAGGCGGGCACCGTCGGCGTCAAGGACCTGTCGACGGGGGAGCAGATCGACGTCGCGACAGACGCCGTGGCCGAAGAGGTGCTCTCGCGGTTGGGCCGGACCTAGTTCTGATGGCCCTGCGCGTGGCTGTGCGCCGTCGCGGTGAGGATTTCGTCGACGTTGCCGATTCCGCCGTCGAATGGATTGCCGCGCTTGAGAACGAGGGTTCCTCCGGGTGTGACCGCAACCAGTTTCGGTGAGCTCGACCCGATTTGGAGTTGACGGGCGAACCGAACCTGGTCCAAGGGCTACCAGTGCACCGCCCCGGTAGGTGAACAGTCCGAGCTTGCGGTCGATGACGGCGACGGGGCGGCACTGATTCAGGGGTTGATTGCGGCGTTGGCGGATCTTTCGCACCACGAGGAACGTCAGAACGCGCGAACAGCAGACCGACAGCGAGGAAGATCGCGCGCAACGTGCGCTTCGACGGTGTGCCCGCGATGAGGCGACGCAGCCGAAGCCGCCGACGACGAGTGTGATCGACCCCGAGCACGAACGCGAACGTCGACAGCGCGCCCGTGCACCGATCGATGACGAGTACGCGTCGACCGTCGTCGGTGACGAGCAGTCCGCCGGTATCGGCCAGGACCTGGGGCTGCGCTGGCGTGCTCACGCGGCCAGCGTGCCATCCCTGCCGCGGCGTGCGTGCCCGAACCACGGTTATTCGGCGATGGCTCGATCGTTTACTCGTGTAACACTCGGGTAGCTTCGATAGATATGACGAACATGCGAACAGCGACAATCAGGGTCGGTGCGGCGCTCATGCTCGCAGCAGCTTCGATCGGGGTTGGCAGTGGAACTGCCAACGCCGAACCGACCGGCCATCAAGTCAAATACGTCCTGACCTCGGGAACCGGCGTGAGCTTCCAGGTGAACTATCTGACAGCTCAACCGCCCAGCAAGGACGCGTACAACGCCGATCCCTACGCCTTCCTGAAGAAGGAAGAGGTTCCCACACCCTGGGAGTTCACCACCACGCTCGATGACCCGCAGTGGGCGACCATCGACGCGAGCGCCGCCGCTCACGGAGGGCAGGCCGTCGCCGATACGCATTGCGAGATTCTCATCGACGGCGTTGTCGTCACTCAGGGCGACGGCCCCTACACCGCGCGCTGCCAGCTCAGCAACTGGGCCTAACCCGTCAGCTGAAGTTCGGCTTCCGGCGCGTCTACGAACAGCAGGCGGTTGTCGTCGCCCGACGCGGTGACGATCTCGAGTTCTCCGAACCGGCTCGCCGCCTTGCTGACCAGGCACACGTTCACCGTCACCGACTCGGTGGCGCTGACGAGCGGATGCGTGCGGTCGCCTGCCGGATCGCCGACGCCGATGATGAGGTTCTCCCTTGCGCGCACCGCGAGTACGCCGTCATCAGTGTCGATCAGCGCGCCCGCGACGGCATCGTCCTCGAAGATCAGTTTGACCAACCGCACAGCGGTGTCGGGCAGCAGATCGGCTTCCGCCGCCGTGGCTCTCAGCCATGTGCTCATCGAGAGGGCAGGCAGTCCCGGGCTCAACTCGACCGATCCGACGATCGTCGCCTCGACCTTCTCGCCGCGGGTGCTGCGCATCTCCGTCATCTGGCGCTTGGTCACCCGGTCATAGACCAGGCCGTGCGGCGCCGCTGCACACCGGTACGCCCACTGCTCGAGTGCTGCGCCGAAGAACGGTTCGATGGCGCCGCGGCGGCCAGGTCGCGGAGGCGCGACGTCTTCGACTGCGCGGACGGGCCAGAAGCTGTGAGCGCGGCCGCCGCCCCCGAATGCGTAGTCGAAGCCTGCGAGGTGCCTCGTCGTCTGGGCGTCGCCGCCCTTGTAGCCAACGGGTGCGGCCAGGTCACCGCCGCCGTCGGCCGATTCCATAACGCCCATGAAGACATCGAAACCCGCGTTCGAAGCGACGATGCCCGCGGCGAGCACGCCGCCCTCGGCTCCGAGACATACGACGTCGACCTCGAGATCCCACTGTGTTTCGGTGATCATGGCTTCACCCTCCAACTGGCGCATGGCGGCTCGCATTGTGTAGACGGTTACGGATGGCCGCCATCTCGGCGATGATCTTGGCCGTCTGGGTGGGGGCGGCGAGGTTGGCGACGGTCAGCCTGTCCCACCACATCAACTTCGTGCGAAAGCGTTCATCGGGGTAGGACACCGACCGTATCGGAGCGACGACGCCACCCGAGGAGCGCCATCGCGCCAGCACGTGTTGTGCGCCGGTCGCCAAGGCGAACTGGACTCCGAGCACGGCGAGCACCTGGCATCCGGTGCGGGCAAGCGAGGCGGTGAGCGCGCGGCTGCGGTCGGGCGCGTCGGTAACCCACGCCGACTTCATCTCGACGACCCCGAACGGGATCCGGTCCGAGATCATCTTGCGAACCGTGGGCAGGCTGGGGTGGTCCGCCCACTCGACGACGGCGTGTGTCTCGTCGGGCGATGTCAGCGGACCGATGGCGCGGATTCCGCCGACCACCGACCCGGTGCGGTCGAGCATCGTCCAGAACAGTGTCGTGTCGCCGGAGCGGCGAATCTCATCGACGTCGATGGCCCCTTCGATCCCGTGCTTGCGATACGACTGCTCGGCTCCGGCCAGGTATTCCTGCCACAGCGCGTCGTTGTCGGCCGGTCGACAGACCGCGACGGTGCATTCGGTGTCGGAATCCCACCAACTCAGCAGGGCGCCGTCAACGCCGGTCGGGTCGAATGCGCGGGGCAGGTCGATGACGGACATCGTGTCTCCCATCAGGGCCGAAGTGGTGCGGAATCGGCCGCAAGTTCTTCTCGTAAAAACGCAGAGCGGTGTAGATCTAGCAATCTAACAAGCAAACCTAGATAGTGCCAACAGTCAGTTAAAAACACAGATTAACTAATCTTTCGCGAAATACTGAGCGACGATTCAACACCCCGTCCGTTAACGGCCGTGATGTGGCCGGTCAGCGCGGTCGGGCCGCGTCGGTCGGGCTGTCGGATACTTGACATTGATTCGAACATGAGTTCGAATTGTGGTATGCGGTGGGACGGCCAGAGCGTCAGCGTCGACGACGGCGCACTGCCGGGCTTACAGCGGATCGGTTTCGTGCGCAGCGTGCGGACGCCGCAGTTCGACGGCATCACGTTTCACGAAGTGCTCTGCAAATCCGCATTGAACAAGGTGCCCGACGCGTCGATGCTGCCGTTTCGGTACACCGTCAACGGCTACCGCGGTTGCTCGCACGCGTGCCGGTACTGTTTCGCGCGGCCGACGCACGAGTACCTCGAGATGGACTGCGGCACCGACTTCGACACCCAGGTCGTCGTGAAGACCAACGTCGCCGAGGTGCTGCGCCGGGAGTTGCACCGCAAGTCGTGGCGGCGCGAGACCGTGGCACTCGGTACCAACACCGATCCGTACCAACGCGCAGAAGGCCGCTACGCGCTCATGCCGGGGATCATCGCGGCACTGGCCGACTCCGGCACGCCGTTCTCCATCCTCACCAAGGGCACCCTGCTGCGCCGCGATCTTGCGCTCATCGCGGATGCAGCCACCCGCGTCGAGGTCAGCGTCGCTATCTCGCTCGCGGTGGGAGACCCGGTGCTGCACAAGGAAGTCGAGCCGGGAACGCCGTCTCCACAGGCGCGACTCGGCCTGATCGCCGCTGTCCGCGAAGCCGGCCTTGACTGTCATGTCATGGTTGCGCCGGTGCTGCCCAAGCTCACCGACTCGGTCGAGCATCTCGACAGTCTGCTCGGCCAGATCGCAGACGCGGGCGCAAGCAGCGTGACGGTGTTCGGCCTCCATCTGCGGGGTTCGACGAGGGGCTGGTTCATGTCTTGGCTGTCGCGAACGCATCCTGAACTGGTCGCCGAGTATCGCAACTTGTACCGGCGCGGCGCCTACCTGCCTGCCGAATACCGAGACATGTTGCGCAACAGGGCTACTCCGCTGGTGAACAAGCATGGCCTTGCGCCGGACCGGCGATCGTTTCGAGCCGCAGAAGCTCCCAAGGCCTTGACGGCCGAGGTGGCCCAGCCCACTCTGTTCTAGATGAAAAAGCGATCGATCGCCGCATTGGCCGGTGTGGTCGCCGCGGCCTACGTCGGCGCGGCGCTACGCGAAGATGCAGCGCCTACTGGCGGCCGTGCCGGTCGAGTTGCGCAGTCCGATCCTGCCGCTGACCGCGCGTTCGTTGAGCGAGCGGTCGCTGTGGATGGGCCGGTTGGGCATGCGGGTGGGCACCAAGCCGGGCCGTGGCGTGACGATGACGGAACGCTACCTCGACAGCCAACCGGTGGTGCGCGTGCTGATCACGACCCCGACGGGTGCAGACAAGCGTCGGCCCGCGGTGTTGCACCTTCACGGCGGTGGGATGGTCGTCGGCTCTCCACAGTTCGAGGCGTTCGAGTCAGGCCGCCTGGCAAGGGAACTCGACGCCGTGGTCGTCGCACCGGACTACCGGCTGGCGCCCGAGCATCCGTTTCCCGCCGCGCTGGACGACTGCATGGCGACGCTGCGTTGGATGCGTGACAATGCCGCCGAACTGGGCATCGATTGCGACCGCATCGCCGTGGCTGGGGTCGAGTGCAGGGGGAGGGCTTTCCGCGGCGGTCGCGCAACGCAGCAGCGATGAGGGCATCGAATTGCGGGCGCAGGTGCTCGTCTACCCGATGTTGGACGACCGCACCGCGCTGGTTGACCATCACGGTGACCGTGGCCGGTTCATGTGGACACCGGCGTCGAGCCGGTGGGCGTGGACGGCGTATCTGGGCCGCCATCCGCGGGAGTCCGACGCGCCGGAGTACGCCGCACCCGCGCGCCGCGATGACCTGGCTGGCCTGCCTCCTGCCTGGGTCGGGGTCGGCGACCTCGACATCCTCTACGACGAATGTGTCGCATACGCCGAACGGCTGACGGCCCATGGGGTCCCGTGCGAGCTGGTGGCCGTGCCCGGCATGTACCACGGCGCGGACGGTATCAAGCCGAAAGTGCCTGCGATGAAGGCATTTCGGCGAGGAATGGCCGAACATCTGCGGACGTATCTGTAGATCAGCCCTTGTTGCGCTTGACCTGTTTGAACGGCACGCCGCGGTCGGCGGCGTGCTCACGTGGGAAGCCGAGCACCCGTTCGCCGATGATGTTGCGGGCGATCTCGGTGGTGCCGCCGCCGAGTGCCGCCGTCTGCCGCGACAGGTAGCGCTCGCCGAACCGGATCAGGTCGTCGTCGCCGTCGACGACGCCGAAACCGCCGGAGAGCGACAGCACGGTATCGAACTCGAGGTGGTGGATGCTCGGCGTGCGCGACCCGGATGATCGAGCCCGCCGCCGGCGGGAGGTCGCCGTCGAGCACCCCGTGATACACGTGGTCGATCAGCTGCTCGCGCACGGCGCGGTGCACGAGCGCCCTACCCGCCAGCTCGCGGGCACGTTCGCTGTCTGCCTGTCCGCTTGCCGCGAGGAGCTTGACGTAGTCGATGGGCACATCGGACTTGCCCTCGGCGCCGATGCCGCTGGCGAACTCCGAGCCGCCGCCGACCGCGCGCCGCTCGTGGTACAGCTGTCGCGATGCCACCTGCCAGCCTCCGTTGACTTCGCCGACGACCGCGTCGTCGCCGAGTTCGAGGTTGTCGAAGAACTCTTCGCAGAATTCGACCGACCCGTTCACCTGCTTGATGCGCCGCAGCGTGATCCCCGGGCTGTTGATCGGCACCAGGAACATCGTCAAGCCCTCGTGCTTGGGCACGTTCCAGTCGGTGCGCGCCAGCATCAGCCCGTAGTCGGCGGCGAATGCGCTTGTGCTCCAAGTCTTCGCGCCGTTGATGACCCATTTGTCGCCCTTGCGGTCGGCACGGGTGATGACGCCGGCGAGATCCGATCCGCCGCTGGGCTCGGACAGCAGCTGGACGAGTACCTCGTCGCCGCGCAGGCGCGCCCGAAATGTGTTGCTGCTTCTGCTCTTCGCGAGCCGGTGTCGAGGATGGTGGCGGCGCAGATCGTGAAGGTCGGCGTGTTCAGGATGACCGGCAGCTCGTAGCACCGGGATTCGGTGTCGAAGGCCTTCTGGTAGGCGATGGGCAGGCCGAGTCCGCCATATTCCCGCGGGAAACAGATACCCGCGAAACCGCCGTCGTAGAGCTTCTTTTGAAGCTCACGGGCACGAAGCCACGGTTCCTCTTCGCCCCGGTCGTGTTCCGGTGGGTTGTTCGGATCGATCGGCGGCATGTTGTCCGCCAACCAGGCCCGGGCCCGTGCCGCGAATTCGTCGACCGACTCGGTCGTGCGGTCGGCGCCGATGTCGTTTCGGTCATGACGCGGACTCCAGACTCGGTGAGCGCATAGACGCGCAGGTTGTGATCCTCGGGCGTGCCGAACATCGAGCGGTACAGCGTGACCCGACGCAGGAACAGATGGAGGTCGTGTTCCCACGTCACGCCGATTCCGCCGTGCAACTGGACGCAGTCCTGCAGCATGCCGGGGGCGTGTTCGCCCACATACGATTTCGCGACGCTGACCGCCATTTCGGCACCTGGGGACCGTGCCGCCACCGCCTTGACCGCAGCGTTCGTGGTCGCCCGGCACGACTCGAACCAGATCTTGAGATCGGCGTATTTGTGCTTGAGCGCCTGATACGACCCGATCGGGCGTCCGAACGAATGCCGGTCGAAGCCCCACTGGATGGTGAAGTGCAGCACGGTGTCGAGAATGCCGACGATTTCGGCGCACTGAAGTATCTGCGCGATCTGGCTCTGTCGGGCGATCAGCCCCGCGCGTCTGCTCGGCCGTGCCGACGGCAGCCGTCGCGTCGACCTCGACCCCGTCGAAATGCACACGCGCATAGGTCTTCACGAGATCGACCGACCTCTGTGGTTCGATCCGAACGCCTGCCGCATCCGTCGGCACGAGGAACTGCCGCACGGCGCCCTCGCAATCGGCAACCACGAGAAGCACCGCGCTGTCGGACGCCTGCCTCGACGCGGTCCTTGACCCCGTCGAGCCGGTAGCCGGAGCCGGTCGGTGTCGCCGTGACACCGGGTGTTCATCGGCGCCCACGGCCGGCCCGGCTCGTACACCGCCCATGATCGCGACTGATCTCACCGCTGACCAGCGATTCGATTGTGTCCTCGTGGTTTTCGGGTGCCTCGACGAGCCCGGCGAGCACTGTGCTCACCGGGTGCAGAGGCCCTGGGGCGACGGTCTTGCCCGCCAGCTCTGCCACGAGGGCGAGATCGGCGACACCGTCTCCCGAAACGGAACCGCCGCCGAGCTCTTCTGGAACCAGAAGGCTCGTCCAGCCGAGCTCGGCCGCGCGCCGCCACCAACCGCGATCGAAGGAGGTACCCGCCGCGTGAAGTTCGCGCAGCCGGCTCAGCGACGCTTCCTTCTCCAGGAACGACTGCGTCGTCGAGGCGAAGAGCAGAACCTCGGGGTTTGTATCGGTCACGGGGTGATCAGTTGAGAACCAGGGCTGGCACGTCCGGCTTGTGAACGACCTCGTTCGGAATCTTGAACAGGTCGATCATGTTGCCACCCATAACCTTTCGCTGACCCGCCTCATCGAGACCCTGCAGGTCGTCGATCAGCTTGGTCGGCTCGGCCAGACCCTCGGGGTGCGGCCAGTCGGACCCGAAGATCACCCGGTCGACACCGCACAGCTCGGCCATCTGGGCGAAATCGTCCTCCCAGAACGGCGCAACGTAGACGCAGCGCCGGAAGGCCTCGATCGGATCCTCGAGGAACCCCTGCGGCATCTTCGAGTAAACGTTCTTGAACTGCTTGAAAAGGTAGGGCACCCAGTCGGCGCCGTTCTCGATCGAGAGGATGCGCAGATCCGGGTTACGGGTCAGCGCGCCGTGGCAGACAAGCGCGGCCATCGTGTCCTCGATGGGCCGCTTGCCCATCGCGACCATCCGGAACGACGTCGGCGCGAACGGCTTGAACTCGTCGCCGGGCTCCCAGTCGTTGAGGTACTCCGAATATCCGCTGTCGGAGGCGTGCATCGAAACGGGGATACCCGCCTTGACGCATGCCTGCCAGAACGGGTCGAACTCCTCTGTGCCGAACGATCTGGTGCCGCGCAACCCCGGCACAGGCGCAGGCCGGACGAGAACGGTCTTCGCGCCGCGCTCGAGGCACCACTCGAGCTCCTCGATGGCGCGGTCGACGACGCCGAGGTTGACGACGGGCGTGGAGAAGATCCGGTTCTCGTAGTTGAACTGCCATGTCTCGTACATCCATTCGTTCAGCGCGTGAACGATGTCGAGGATGAGTTCGGGATCGTCTTTGAGTCGTTCCTCGACAAGGCTGGCCAGCGTCGGGAACATCAGCGTGTAGTCAAGGCCGAGGGAGTCCATGACCTCGAGTCGTGCGGCAGGATCCCGGAATGCGGGGATGGCCTTCATCGGCTTGCCCATCACCTCGCGGAAGCTCTTGCCGCCGCTGCCGTGCCGGAAGTACTCCTCCTGCGCACCTGGTCGCGCGACGACCTCGAACGTCGGGTTGGGGATGTAGTCGCTCACCACGTTGCGAACCATGATCTTGGTGCGGCCGCGGACGTCGATGTAGTCGATGACGCCCTTGCGGTGTTCCGGAAGGAACTGGGTGAGCGCCTCTTTGGGCTCGTAGAAGTGGTTGTCGGCGTCGAACACCGGATATGGGAGCTCGCGGGCGGGCATATGCGCCTCCTGAAGTCTTGTCGGGCTGCTGTGGTAATGACATTACCACGTCTGGACCAGCGAAAACACCAACCCCTGAGTAGGTCCTTCTCGGCAGGTCAGACGGGGTTGCCTGCGGCGAGCGCGGCGACGCAGAAGTCGTATATGTGGTCTGCGTCCACGGGCACTCCGCTCAATTCGGCTCCGAGCACCTGAAGGCGCATGGCGCCGAGAGCGGTCTGCATGATCAGCGCGGCGGTGGCGTCGACGTCGATGCCGGTGCGGAACGAACCGTCGGCGATGCCGCGGTTGATGATGTCCTTGATGAGCCCGTGCACGGGCGAGATCACGCGGGCGTACTCGCGAGGCAGCGCCTCGGCAAGGTGGTCGTTGTAGTAGGTGAGGCCGCGGTTGACCTTGTCCTGCGTTGTGCTTTCAGCAGGTGTGCATATGCGGTCGATCAGCACCCGCAGCGCGGCGACGGGTGCAAGCCCTTCCGTCTCTTCGCGCCATATGCGCGTCGACTCGGACATGATCTTGTCGATCAACGCGAGCAGCAGCTCGTCCTTCGTCGAGAAGTGTTGATAGAAGGACCGCAGCGACGTCTTCGAACGCTCGACGACCTCGAGCACGGTGAAGTCGGTGCGACCGGTTTCGCCGAGGATCGCGAGCGCGGAGCGCATGAAGCGACGTTCCCGGGGTTCGGGTTCTGCACCGACCGTTTCGGTGGATCGCCCGCTCGCCTTCGCCATGGTAATGACGTTACCGGTTTTGTCTGTCCTCGGTTACTGTTCCCTCCCATGACGACAGACTCAGCGCAGCAATGGACGGTGCATGCACTGCTCGACCTGTTCGACGTGCAGGCTGATGGAGAGAACCGCTTCATCGCCGAGACCGGCCCAGCAGGCGAAGACGAGCGTCAGGTCGTCGAGGGCACCCAGGTGCTCGCACAGATGATCGTCGCTGCATCCAAGCGCTTTCCCGAGAAGTCGGTGCGTTCGGTGTACGCGGTGTTCGCGCGCGCTGTGATGGTCGGCGCAGGCCCCGTCGAGTTGGAGATCGACGTCGTCGGCGAAGGCCGTTCGACGGCGACGGCGATCGTGTCGGCGAAGCAGAACGGTAAGCGCTGCATCACCGCGACATTTCTCGCCGATGTGCCGACAGCCGACGTGATCCGTCATCACCTTCAACGCCCTTCTGTTGCCGCGCCAGCCGACGCGAACGTCTCGGAGATGCCGATGGACGGACGCCAGTTGCGATTGGTCGATGTCGTCGACGTGAACAGCCCCGATGAGGTCGGCCCGCCGGAGCTGTACGCCTGGCTGCACTACGACCCCATTCCCGAGCGCGACGACCTTGCCAAGGCTTTGGTCGCGTATTTCACCGGCCACCTTGGGATTTCGACGACGATGCGGGCCCACGAGGGAATCGGCACCAGCCAGGCGCACCTCACGGTCTCGACCGCGCCGATGACTGTGTCGGTGAGCTTCCATGAACCGGTCAGGTGGGACGGCTGGATTCTCTACACCCACGAGAGCACGCAGGTCGGATCAGGGATGTCGTACGTCCGCGGTGCGGTGCACACCGAGGAGGGCGAACTGATCGCGTCGTTCACCCAGGATGCGCTGATCCGTCCACTGCGCACCACCGACACCGCGATCAAGGAGCAGTCGAGGCTGTGACACCGAAAACGGACCTTTACATATTCCCGTAGAAATGTCACGCTGTGGGTGTCGCAGCCTGGACACCCACTCGTCGAGATTGGACCCGTTATGTCGCCGCAGACCTACCGCACACATTCGGTGGCCCGGGCCAGGGCGCGCGCCAGCACCGTGATGCAGCACGAGATGACCGTCGTCGGCATCCGGCGTCGCCGATGTCGTGGCATCGGCAGGCGGCTGGTTGTATGACCGTCAGGACGGCAGGCTGGAAGGTCAATGTTCTTGTCGCCGACCGCACGGGTGAACGTGCACTGCGGATCCTCGGTGCCGACGTGTTCGACCTGAGCGGAGATCTCGATGCGATCACCGACGATCCCGAAAGGGCTGCCACTCTTGCGGTCGCGGCCGACGTCTACGCCGCCGACGTACGGGTGCGGCGCTTCGTCTCCAGCTCGGACCGGCGTCGCGCAGAAGTGGCGATGTGGGGCGACACCGCACCGCTCGACGAGGATGTCAGCGCGGTCTCCTACCGGCTGAGCGCGGCTGCGCGCGCGTTCAAGGCGCAAGCACTGTTGGCCGCCGGGGTGCCAGGAGAATCGGTGGCAGCGACGGAAGCGTTGTTCCGCTGCGGCGTTACCGCACTCGCGCCCGCGGTCAACTAGATCTTGAGATAGCCCTTGTCGGCGGGGATTTGGGCCGCGGTCAACAGAGACGATGCGTCGCCGGCCAGCCACACCACGATGTCGGAGACGAGATCAGGAGCGGCCAGCGAGTCGGTTGGCAACGCGCCGGGCGAGAAGCTGTGGATGAAGTTCGGATGGTCGGCGAACAACTGCCACATCGAGGGATCGTTGCCCATCGGGGTGTCTGTGCCGTACGGATGCACCGAATTGACCCGAATCCCGAACTCGCCCAACTCAACCGCCAGTGAGTTGGTCAGCCCGACGACGCCGAACTTGCTCGCGCAGTAGTGCCCACAACCGGGCACGGCCTTCACGCCCGCCGCCGAACTGATCGTGATGATCGACCCGCCGTTGCCCGCCTCGATCATCGGCGGCACCACAGCCTTGATCGTGTTCCACAAACCGGTCAAGTTGACGTCGATGACGTCCTGCCACTGCTGCGCCGAAATCTCCCACAGCCGACCCCAATTGAGCACGCCGGCGTTGGCGACAACGATGTCGAGGCGGCCGAACTGCTCGATCGCCCCTGCGACAACGCGTTGTTGTGCGGCGAGGTCGCGGATGTCGACCTCCTCGGCGCGAATCTTGCGGCCTTCACCCTCGACGAGGTTCACCGTCTCGGCGAGGTCGGCGGGTTCTGCGGGCGGATAGCCGTTGTGTTCGGCGACCGGGCCGCATGCGTCGATGGCGATGATGTCGGCGCCTGCGCGGGCAAGGCGCACGCAATGAGACCGGCCCTGCCCGCGGGCCGCCCCTGTCACGTACGCGACCTTGCCTGCCAGCGGTGTGTCGTCAGCCATGGTCGACATCGTGCGCGTGGTGGACGATGTCGTGCAAGTGATAGACCGCGATCGACGCGACGGTGAACTCGCTGCCGTTGCTGCGCAACCCGCGCCGCGACCATGCGTCGGACGGAACGTGGTCGTAGGTGTCGGCCACCGCCCGTGCCGCATCGACGAGTTCGGACGTGACGACGGTGGGGTCCTGCGAGGCGTAGTCATCCTCGATCGCCGTCGCGTCCTGGTCCCAGTTGGAGAAGCGCGGCTCATCCTCGCCGAGCATGAGCCCGACCCGCTCGTTGAAGATCCGGTGCACGTCGCGGACATGGCAGCCGTACTCCAGCGCGGACCACACCGCCGGGCGTGGCCGCACCGTCGCGTCGGCAGCGCCGAGCCTGCGCGGCCATTCGTCGGCGTCGGCGCGGATGCGTCCGGCCACCTCGGTGTGGCTGACGGCGGATCCGTCGAATCCGCATTCGGGGCACCGCTGCGCGATGACCCAGGTCCAGTCCTTGTCGTCCGGCTCGATCATGCCGTCAGTGTGGCAGCCACCGCCGCACTCGGCTGAGCTCCCGATCAAAACGCGCAAAACCCCGTGAATAGCGGTTATGCGGGTTGTGCGCACAAGCGCGTCACCGTGTCTCCTGGCCCATAGCTTCATTGGTGTCACCAACCAACCACACAGGAGCTACACAGGAGAACTCACATGAAGACAACCGCATCGCGTGGTCTGGTCGCCTTGGCGGCCGCGCCGATAGCCGCGGCAGGCATATTCGCAAACGTGCTTGGCATATCCGCCGTCGCCCATGCGGCGACGGCCGTCCCAGGCGTCAACGTGCACAGTTCCGGGATGGCGCTGTCCAAGGAGTACATCGCGGAGCAGAAAGAGGAGCACGGCGGGTCGGCCACGCCGATCGATCTGCAGATGCAGCAGGAGGCGGCGCAGCCCTGCAGCCCCGCCAAGGAGGAGGCGAACGAACTCAAGGGCAACCTCAAGGCCGAAGAGGTCAAAGAGGTCGCGCTGACCACGGTCGAGGAGCTGGCGAACGTCCAGACGCCGGAGCCCAAGTCGCATGCGTACGAATTGAAGAACCCCATCCACAAGCACCTGGGAATGATGAAAGCCGGATTCTCGCAGGTCGCTCGGTGACCGCAGGGCGGCTCAGCGATCCGACAACGCCGACTTGAGCACGTCGAGCGGCAGGCCCACCGAGATCCAGCGCGCGGCGGTGGAATTCCTTCAAAGGCACTCCACCGCCAACGTTCTCGTCGCGCATCTGTTGCCAGATCCGTTGCCCCACCGCGTAGGACGGCGCCTGGCCGGGCCAGCCCAGGTAGCGGTCCAGCTCGAACCGCAGGTTGGCTTCCTTCATCGCGCTGTGCGACTGCAGGAACACCCACGCCTTCTCGGCATCCCAAGTTTCTCCATCAGGAGCGGTCATACCGCAGTGCACGCCGATGTCGATCACCACGCGCGCGGCCCGGAACCGTTGGGCGTCAAGCATTCCCATTCGATTACCCGCGTCGTCGAGCCAGCCGAGCTCGGCCATCAACCGTTCGGCGTACAGCGCCCAGCCCTCACCGTGCCCCGAAACCCAGCAGCCGAGCCTGCGCCACCGGTTGAGCTGGTCGGCAAGCACAACGGCGCGACCGATCTGCAGATGATGGCCGGGTACGCCCTCGTGGAAGACGGTTGTCGTCTCCTGCCAGGTGTGGAACGTGTCGACGCCCGGCGGCACCGACCACCACATCCGTCCGGGCCGGGTGAGGTCTTCCGACGGGCCGGTGTAGTAGATGCCTCCGGTCTGAGTGGGCGCGATCCTGCACTCCAGGTTTCGCAGCGACTCGGCTATCTCGAAGTGCGTATCCGCCAGCGCGTCCACCACCCGGTCGGACAGCTCCTGCATCCATGACTGCAGCGCGTCGGTGCCCTCGACGACATAGCGCGGTTCGTCGTCGAGCCGGCTCAGCGCCTCGGCCACCGACGACTCGGGGTAGAGCCGATGGGCGATGGACTCCTGTTCGGCCACAATGGCTTCCAGCCGCTGCAGACCCCACTGGTAGGTCTCGTCGAAATCGATCTCCGCACCGAGGTACACCCGGGAGAACAGCCGGTAGGCGTCGCGGCCGAACGCGTCCTCGCCGCGGGCGTGTGGGCCGACCTCGTCGCGCAGCACCGCCGCCAGCTCGCTGTACGCGCCCGCCGCCGCCGTCGCACGGTCCTGCAGTTCGGCGTGCAGCGCATCGTTGTCGGGTGCGGCGTCGGCGACCATGTCGATGAACAGCTGCTGGATCGTCGTCGGCCTGCTCGATGCCTCGTGCCACCTGCCGGACGGCAGGCGGATGGCCTGCCTGCCACCGCTGCGCGCAGCGACGTCGCATAGCCCGCAACGCGATCGGGCACCCGCGACATCCGCCTGCTGATCGTCCGCCAATCCTCGTCGGTGTCGGTGGGCATCAGGTCGAACACATCGCGCATCGACTGCAGCGGCGATGCGATCACGTTCAGCTCGCCGACGTCGAGCCCGGCGTCGTGCAGATCGAGTTGGATGCCGAGCCGTTCGCGCATCGCGGCAAGGGTGACGACGTCGACATCGTCGTCGGCCGCAACGCCGTCCAGCTCGTGCAGGCTGTCACGCGCGGCTTCGGCACGCGCCCGATAGCCGTCGGGGGAGTAGTCGGTGATGTCGTCGTCGAAGCCGACGATGCCCATTTCGGTTGCGGCGCAGGGATCAAGCGCGGCAAAGGTCTCGAGATAGCGTTCGGCTACAGCATCGACTGCGGTGGCGGGCCTACCCAAGGTCGCGCACTGCGAAGGTGTCGCACTTGTTCGGATCGCCGGTCTGGTATCCGGTCGTGAACCACTTCTGCCGCCACTCAGACGAGCCGTGAGTCCACGACTCGGGATTGACCCGGCCGGTGGCCTGCTCCTGGATCCGGTCGTCGCCGACGGACGCCGCGGCTGACAGCGCATCCTTGATGTTCTCGTCGGTCAACGGCTCGAGGAACGTGCACGTCGGTGCCCTCCTGCTTGGTGATCGCCGCGTAGTGCGCCCAGACGCCCGCGTAGCAGTCGGCCTGCAGTTCGGTGCGGACACCGCCACCCTCGGGACCCTGGGCCCCCTGCTGGGCGCGGCCGAGCGTGCCCTGCAGGTTCTGCACGTGGTGGCCGAACTCGTGGGCGACGACGTATTCCTGCGCGAACGGTCCACCGCTGGAACCGAATTGCGTCTTCAGCACCTCGAAGAAGTCGGTGTCGAAATATGCCGTCTGGTCGACGGGGCAGTAGAACGGCCCGACATCGCTTGTGGCGGGACCGCATTGGGTGTCGACCGAGCCGGTGAACAGCTGCACGCGCGGACGGGTGTAGCCGCGCAGCAGCTGCTCCCACACCGCGTCGACGGAGTTGCCGGTGGCGACCACTCGGCACTGGACGACGGTGTTGGCGTCTGTGCCGGTCTTGCACTGGCTCAGGTCGAAGCCGGGAGCGTCGTATCCCTGGTCGGCATACGGGCTGTCGGCCTGGGGGATCACCGAGTCCGGATTCACCCCGAGCAGCAGCGCGACCACCACGATGAGCAGACCGCCGAAGCCGCCGCCGATCGCCATTCCGCGGCCTGGTCCTCGGCCACCTCCGCTGCTCGACGTGGTGCTGGTGTCGATCTGCATACCCTCGCTGAAGGTCATGCGATCAGCTTTGCACACTACGATTCGGGTGTGGCAGTTGTTGCCGGACATTCCGCCGTCGTGCACACGGAATCGGGGGATCTGCGCGGTACGACCGAGCACGGCGTTGCGGTGTGGCGCGGCGTTCCGTACGCCGAACAACCCGTAGGCGAAAGACGGTTTCTGGCGCCGGGCCCGCTCGCCCCGTGGTCGGGGCTTCGCGATGCCGTCGAGCACGGGCCGTTGCCTCCGCAGAGCAAGTCGTTCGTCGGCGGTGGCCGCGACGACCCGAAGGTTCGCGACGAGGCGTGTCTGACGCTGACGGTGTGGTCGCCGGACACGTCGGCCTCGCTGCCGGTGATGGTCTGGATCCCCGGCGGTGCGTTCGTATTCGGCGCGGGTCAGTTTCAGCTGTACAACGGGTCGCGGTTGGCGGCGAACGGGAACGTCGTGGTCGTCAACATCACTTACCGCATAGGCGTTTTCGGCGGATTCGAGCTCAGCGATCTCGGCGATGGATTCGATGACAACCTTGCGCTGCGGGACCAGCTCGCCGCTCTGCGCTGGGTCAAGCAGAACATCGCGTCGTTCGGCGGCGACCCCGACCGGGTGACGGTCTTCGGCGAATCGGCGGGTGGCACCTCGGTGCTTGCGTTGCTGGCCAGTCCCGCCGCCGACGGGCTTTTCCACCGAGCCATCGCGCAGAGTCCCGCGCTGCCCCTGATCGCCGACCGCGAGCGGCGGGCCAGGGGTGCCCACGAGTTCCTGCAGCGGCTCGGCGTGACCGCCGACGAGGTCAAGGCGCTGCCGCAGCGGCAGCTTCGCCGCGCCGCGGGCCGACTGCAGCTGAAGAGCGTCGCGTCAACGCCGACCCTGGCGTACGGGCTGACGTATGGCGTCGACCTGCTGCCCGAGCATCCGGTCGAGGCCGCACGCGCGGGTTGCATCGCCAAGATCCCGCTGATCATCGGCACGAACAGCCACGAAGCGTCCATGTTCGCCTGGACCAAGCCGCCGATGCTGCCCACCACGACGGCGTCGGTCAACAACTACATCGACAGGGCCGCACCGGGCGAGCGGGAGCGACTGCTGGCGGCCTACCCGGACTACCCGCGACGGCGAGACCTGGTGGCATTCGGCTCCGACGTCATGTTCGGGGCTCCGACGTGGGCTTTCGCCGACGCCTACTGCGCGCACGCGCCCACGCACATGTACCGGTTCGACCACTTCGGATTCAGCCTGCGGCTCCTCGGCCTCGGCGCGACCCACGGCAGCGAGATCGTGCACATCCAGCACAGCTACGGCTCGTTCCTCGGCCGCAAGATGCATCCGCTCGGGCGGCGGCTTGCGCCGTCGGTCGGCAGGCGCATGCAGCGGGCGTGGCTGGACTTCTCCGCTCAGGGCTGGCAGACGGGTGAGATCGAGTGGTCAAGCGGCCAGGACTGGCCGATCTATGACGCCGAGCGACGGCTGACACGCATCATCCAGTCGTCGCGCGACAAGGTGGTCTCCGATCCCGACGGCGGGCGCCGGGAGGCCTGGGCCGGTCTCTACTAGGTCGCCGCCGCGAAGTCGCTTCTCGGCGTAGTCGCGAAGGTTGTAGAGGAATTTCCGGAACAGCCAGGACATCACCGGTCGCCCGGCGCTCATCCCGATACGCGCCGCGACACCGTTCGGCTTCATCGCCATCACCCAGGTCAGGTGGCAGCCGTCGGCGGTGGGCTTGATCCGATAGTCCTCGGCGAACGCGGCGATGCTTCCCGACGAGGCTTCGTTGAATCGAAAGGCCATGTGCGCGTGCGGCTCCCAGGCGAGGTACTCCTCATCGCCGGTGATGCCGCGCATGTTGACGACCCGTGTGGTGCCGACGCCGTGCGGCTCCGGGCTCGTCCATGTCACCTTGGTGATCACCGGCGCCCAGTGCGGCCATGATTCGGCGTCGTCGAGCACCTCCCACACCTGTTCGGGAGTGATCGGCAGGTCGACTGTGCTGACGAATCGAAACGGCGCGCTGTCGATGAACTCCAGTCCGACGCGCTCGCATGCCTTCATGGCCATACAGGCTAGAGCACAGTGTCTAGCCGGGCCCGTCGCTGGCCGCCGCCAATAACGCGACCACGCCGTCGCTGATCGGCGTGGCAAGTCCGTGCCCGGCGCCCTTGCGCGAGATCACTCCGTTGCGGATATCCCATTCCAGTGGCCGGTGCGCTTCGCGGTCGGTGAGCATCGAGGTCGTGATGTCCTCCGGCCCCTTGGCGAACATGCCGACGATCTCGTCGATCACGTCGTCGTCGAGGTCGGCGCCTTCCGCTCGGGCCACCGCAAGGCATTCGGCGAGATAGCGGCGCGACAACGCGGCGACATCGTCGCGGCGGAACATGCCCGAGCGGCGTCCGGTCAGCACCATCAGATCGGCGACCGCGTTGACCAACAGTTTGCGCCACGCCGCGGTGACGAAGTCGGCGTCGAGTTCGACGGTCGCATCGGTGTTGTTCAACAGATCCGCAAGCTTGTGCGCGCCCTCTGACTCCGGCAGCACCAGCCGGACACCGGTGCGCAGCCGAACCCAACCGTCGGGGTGCGGTGCCGCGGAGAACCACACGACGGCGGGCACCACCTCCGAGGACGGGCACAGCGGACCGACGCGCTCGATCTGCTCGACGCCGTTCTGCAGGGCACACACCACCGTGCGGTCGTCGCACAGCCGGGCCAGCCACCCCGATGCGCTCTGATTCTGGGTGTCCTTCACAGCGAGAAGGACCACGTCGACCGCGCCGTCGATGTCGGCCGGGTCGGTCAGTACCGGCCCCGGCACGAGGATCGGATCCTTGCCGTCGGGTCTGACCTCGATCTGGTCACGCGGAGTGTGCCCGCACAGCACGACGTGGTGGCCCGCGGCATGCAGCAGCGCGGCCATCGTCGAGCCGATGGCACCTGGACCGACGACCGCGACGCGGGTACCCACAAGGCCACGCTACCGGCGGATTCGGCCCCTCTAGACTGTGGCAGTCCTCTCGTCAGGCCATTCCCAGGGAGTTATTAGTGCTGCGCAGCCATGCCGCCGGTTCGTTGAGGGCCACCGACGCCGGTCAGACGGTGACCTTGGCCGGTTGGGTTGCCCGCCGCCGCGACCACGGCGGCGTCATCTTCATCGACCTTCGCGACGCGTCCGGGGTGTCGCAGGTGGTGTTCCGCGAGGCGGGCGTGCTCGAGGCCGCGCACCGGTTGCGCGCCGAGTTCTGCGTCGCCGTCGAGGGCGTCGTCGAGGTCCGGCCCGAGGGCAATGCGAACCCCGACATCGCCACCGGCGAGATCGAGGTCAACGCGACGAAGCTGACGGTGCTGGGGGAGAGCGCACCGCTGCCGTTCCAGCTCGACGAGGTCGCGGGCGAGGAAGCGCGCCTGAAATACCGCTATCTGGATCTGCGGCGCGACGGTCCCGCCACCGCGATTCGATTGCGGTCCAAGGTCAGTGCCGCCGCGCGCGGCGTATTGGAGAGCCACGACTTCGTCGAGATCGAGACGCCGACGATGACCCGGTCGACGCCAGAGGGCGCGCGCGACTTCCTTGTGCCTGCCCGACTGCAACCGGGTTCGTTCTATGCGCTGCCGCAGAGCCCGCAGCTGTTCAAGCAGCTGCTGATGGTGGCGGGCATGGAGCGCTACTACCAGATCGCGCGGTGTTACCGCGACGAGGATTTCCGCGCCGACAGGCAGCCGGAGTTCACCCAGCTCGACATGGAGATGAGCTTCGTCGACGCCGACGACGTGATGGCCGTTTCCGAAGAGGTACTCAAGGCGATCTGGGCGCTCATCGGCCACGACCTGCCGACGCCGATCCCGCGGATGACCTACGAGGAGGCGATGCGGAGGTTCGGCTCCGACAAGCCCGATCTGCGATTCGGTGTCGAACTCGTCGACTGCACAGCGTATTTCGCCGAGACCCCGTTCCGGGTGTTCCAGGCTGCACATGTCGGCGCGGTGGTGATGGCGGGCGGTGCGTCGCAGCCGCGTCGCACGCTGGACGGCTGGCAGGAGTTCGCCAAGCAGCGCGGGCACAAGGGGCTGGCCTATGTGCTCGTCAGCGAGGACGGCACGCTCGCCGGCCCCGTCGCCAAGAACCTCACCGACGCCGAACGCGACGGCCTGGCCGCCCACGTCGGCGCCGCGCCTGGCGACTGCATCTTCTTCGCGGCGGGTTCGGAGAAGTCGGCCCGTGCCCTGCTCGGCGCGACGCGCATCGAGATCGCCAAGCGGCTGGACCTGATCGACCCTGCGGCGTGGGAGTTCGTCTGGATCGTGGACTGGCCGCTGTTCGAGTCCACCGACGAGGTGACGGCCTCCGGCGATGTGGCCGTGGGTTCGGGCGCATGGACCGCGGTGCACCACGCGTTCACCTCACCCAAGCCGGAGTCCGAGGCGACGTTCGACACCGATCCTGGCACCGCATTGGCGAACGCCTACGACATCGTGCTCAACGGCAACGAGATCGGCGGTGGCTCGATCCGTATCCACAACCGCGATGTCCAGGAGCGGGTGTTCGCGATGATGGGCATCGGTCATGACGAAGCGCAGGAGAAGTTCGGATTCCTGTTGGACGCCTTCGCTTTCGGTGCGCCACCGCACGGGGGTATCGCGTTCGGGTGGGACCGCATCGTCGCGCTCCTCGGCGGCTACGAGTCGATCCGCGAGGTGATCGCCTTCCCGAAGTCCGGCGGCGGCGTCGACCCGCTCACCGGCGCGCCCGCGCCGATCACGCCGCAACAGCGCAAGGAGTCCGGAATAGATGCCAAGCCGGAGAAGCTGGACAAGAAATGACCGACATACCGAGCGCGGACTTCATGAAGGACTTCAACAAGAACTTGATCGAGGAGTTCCGGGCCAACGGCGGCACGGTGGGCGGCCAGTTCGCGGGCGCGGACCTGCTGCTGCTGACCACGACGGGCGCCAAGTCGGGCCAGCCGCGGATTGCGCCGCTGGCGTACTTCACCATCGACGGCAAGATGATCATCATCGGATCGAAGGCGGGCGCCGACACGAACCCCGACTGGGTGCACAACCTGCGGGCCAACCCCGGCGCGCACATCGAGGTCGGCACCGACGCCTACGACGTCACCAGCCGCGAGTTGTCCCGCGATGAACGCGACGCGATCTTCGACAAGGTCGTCGCGGCCGCGCCGCCCTTCGGCGAGTACCAGTCGAAGACGTCGCGCAGTCATCCCGCTGTTCGAGCTGACCCGCGATTGATTTTGCGCTCAGGGTCGCAGAAGGCACCTGACCACGACCCTGAGCGCAAAACCGGCTCTGGTTACAACCGCTCGATGATGGTGGCGTTGGCCATGCCACCCGCTTCGCACATCGTCTGCAAGCCGTAGCGGCCGCCGCGCTGCTCCAGCGCATTGACCATCGTGGTCATGATGCGGGCACCGCTGGCGCCAAGCGGGTGACCGATCGCGATCGCGCCGCCGTTGACGTTCGTCTTCGCCAGATCGGCACCGACGTCGTGGGCCCAGCTCAGCACGACCGGCGCGAACGCCTCGTTGACCTCGAACAGGTCGATGTCGGCGATCGTGAGCCCCGCGCGCTGCAGCACCTTCTCGGTGGCGGGGATGACGCCGGTCAACATGTACAGCGGATCCGATCCGACGACGGTGGCCGTGTGGATGCGGGCCAGCGGGCGAAGGCCGAGCCGCTTGGCGACCTCGGACGTCGTGATGAGCACGGCCGCGCTGCCATCTGACAGCGGCGACGAGTTGCCCGCGGTGATCTCCCATGTGATCTGGGGGAAGCGCTGCTCGTAGGCCGGGTTGTAGAACGCCGGCTTCAGGCCCGCCAGCGTCTCGACCGTCGTGCCGGGACGGATGATCTCGTCGGTGGCAAGCCCGGCGATCGGGGCCAACTCGTTGTCGAATCGTCCCTCTTTGGTTGCCGCGGCGGCCTTTTCGTGGCTGCCCGCCGAGAACTCGTCGAGCTGCTGACGCGAGAAGCCCCACTTCGCCGCGATCAACTCCGCGCTGATGCCCTGCGGCACAAGGCCGTCGGGGTAGCGCTGTGCCATCGCGCCGAACGGGTCGCTGCCCGGCAACACGCTCGAGCCCATCGGCACCCGGCCCATCGACTCGACACCCGCGGCGACGACGATGTCGTATGCGCCGGAGATGACACCCTGGGCGGCGAAGCTGATCGCCTGTTGGCTGCTTCCGCACTGGCGGTCGACGGTCGTCCCTGGCACCGACTCGGGGAATCCGGCGCCCAGCAACGCGTTACGGGCGATGTTGACGGCCTGGTCGCCGACCTGCGTTACGGCGCCCGCGATGACATCGTCGATCTGCGCCGGGTCGATGCCCGTGCGCGCGACGAGTTCGGACAGGCTGTGGGCCAGCAGGTCCACCGGCAACACGTCGTGCAGTGCGCCGCCGGCCTTGCCCTTCCCGATAGGGGTGCGGACCGCCCCGACGATGACTGCGTCCCGGCCTACGTATCCGGCCATCTCTGCCTCCTGTGACTCCACGCTGAGTAGATCTTTCTAAACCCAGCTATACCAGCCTGGGTATACTTAGAACAACTCAGAAGCGGGGAGAATTCCATGACAGTTCTGCAGGGCAGGCTTGCCGATCGAGACACGTGGTCGGCGGTGGGCGAATGCCCGGTCGAGAAGACGATGTCGCTGCTCGGCACCAAGTCGGCGATGCTGATCCTGCGTGAGGCGTACTACGGCACCACCCGGTTCGACGACTTCTGCACACGGGTCGGTATCACGAGGGCCGCGGCGTCCGCCCGGCTCAACGAACTGGTCGACGCAGGTCTTCTGACGCGACAGCCCTACCGCGAACCGGGCCAGCGCGCCCGCGAGGAGTACGTGCTGACACCCTCGGGCGTCGACTTCATGCCGGTGGTCTGGGCGATGTTCGAGTGGGGCCGCACGCACCTGCCGAACCGCTCGCGGTTGCGGCTCGCGCACGCGGGCTGTGGCGCGGAGGCGGGCGTCGAGATCCGCTGCGCGAAGGGGCATCAGGTGCCCCCCGACGAGCTGGTCGTGCGGGTCGGCGCCCGCTAGCCCCTGTCCGCGAGGAACGCCTTCGCCAGCGTCTTGGGCGCCTGCGCCAGCCATGCGTCGGTGATCAGCTCGGTCAGCTCGGGCTACGTCGATCTCGGCCAGCCGAACGAGAACCATCGGATATCCGTCGAAGTGTGGCGTCGTGAAGTACACGCCGGGGTCGTCGGCGATCAGCGCGAGCTTGACACCTTCGTCGGCCACCCGTGCACCGAGGATGTCGCCGCTCGGCGCGTCCGCCCCGAGCGCCTCATGGTCGGCCTTGCGCAGCGGACGCTCCCACACGATCAGCTTCTTGCGGACCCGCCAATTGCGCGGCGTCGGTTCGGCCGTCTCGGGAAGGTCGGCGACTATGCGCGCCACATCCTTCCAGGACGCCACACTCAGCAGCCGGTGCTGATGTCGAACGTCGCCGTGGTGCTCTGATTGGGTTTGTCGACGAACGCGCCCTTGGCTTCACCGCTGACGGTGAACTTGCCCTGGTTCACCTTCGCCGAGGCCTTTCCGAGGTTGTCGTCCCAGTAGGTGCCGGTGAAGTTACCGAGATTGCGGATGTCGACGGCCTCTGCCGTGATCGTGTCGCCCAATTTGATCGTGGCCGTGAAACCGGGCTCCTTGTCCACCGTCTCGATCGTCCAGCTCTGGCCGTTCTGCGAACAGGTGATCGGTTGCAGGGCGTTGGTGGCCTCGCCGTTGATGATCACCTTCGCTTCGTGGGTGCCCAAGGGCGGGTGGCGGTGTGGAGCAGCCCGCCACGGCGGCGGCCACGAGGAGAGCGACTGCGGCAGGAAACCGGCGCTTCATGAGTATGAATCCCCCTCTACGACGAACTCGGCAACACAGGTGACAGTAGAGCAGCGGGCGACGGGGGAGGGAGAGTCGCGCTAAATTGCCTGGTCGCTCCGCCGAGCGTGCCCTGATCTGCGGGCCGGGTGTCGTTGTGATGGGATCAGCGCATGGGCATCAAGGTGGCGCTGGAGCATCGCACCAGCTACACATTCGATCGGCTGGTGGAGGTCTTTCCACACGTCGTTCGGCTGCGCCCGGCGCCGCATTCGCGAACCCCGATCGAGGCCTACTCGCTTCAGGTCGACCCGGCCGACCATTTCGTCAACTGGCAGCAGGACGCATTCGGCAATTTCCTTGCCCGGTTGGTCTTCCCGAACCGCGCGCGAAGCCTGACGGTCACCGTCGGGCTCATCGCCGACTTGAAGGTCGTCAATCCGTTCGACTTCTTCATCGAGGAGTGGGCCGAGCAGATCGGATTCGTATATCCCAAGGCGCTTGCCGAAGACCTCAAGCCGTATCTGCGTCCTGTCGATGAAAGCGGCGTGGGTGAAGGGCCGGGCGATCTCACCAAGGAGTGGGTGCACAACTTCGCCGTCGCCCCGGACATCCGCACCATCGACTTCCTTGTCGCGCTCAACCGCGCGGTGAACGCCGACGTCGGTTACAGCGTCCGGATGGAAGCGGGCGTGCAGTCACCGGATCACACCCTGCGCACCGGAATCGGATCGTGCCGCGACTCGGCGTGGCTGCTGGTGTCGATCATGCGGCAACTCGGGCTCGCGGCCCGCTTCGTATCCGGCTACCTCGTCCAGCTCACCTCCGACGTGGAAGCGCTCGACGGGCCGTCCGGGCCTGCCGCCGACTTCACCGACCTGCACGCGTGGACGGAGGTGTACATACCCGGCGCGGGCTGGATCGGACTCGACCCGACGTCGGGTCTGTTCGCAGGCGAGGGTCACATTCCGCTGTCGGCGACGCCGCATCCGGACTCGGCCGCGCCCATCACGGGAGCGACAGAGCCGTGCGAGACGACCCTGGAGTTCTCGAACGTCGTCACCCGGGTGCACGAGGACCCGCGGGTGACGCTGCCCTACACCGAAGCGGCGTGGGGTGCGATCAACGCTCTCGGTGCCCGCGTCGACGAGCGGTTGGCGGCAGGCGACGTCAGGCTCACCGTCGGTGGCGAGCCGACGTTCGTCTCGATCGACAACCAGGTCGACCCGGAATGGACGACCGACGCCGACGGTCCCCAGAAACGGAAGCGGGCGTCTGCCCTTGCCGCCCGCCTGAAACGGGTGTGGGCGCCCGGTGGGCTCATACAGCACGGCCAGGGCAAGTGGTACCCGGGAGAACCGTTGCCGCGCTGGCAGATCGGACTGCACTGGCGCACGGACGGCGAGCCGCTGTGGACCGATGACGCGTTGCTCGCCGACCCGTGGCCCACCGAATCGCAGTCGATCGCGGTGGCGCCTGACGCCGGAGCGCAACTGCTCGGCGCGATCGCCGACGGCCTCGGCCTGCCTGCGTCTCAGATTCGACCCGCCTTCGAGGACCCGCTGAGCCGCCTTCTCAAATCCGTCCGCAGGCCTGCGGGCGAACCCGTCGTCGGCCGACGATGACCTTGAGGCCGACGCCGCCGACCGCCGTGCCGCGCTGTCGGCCAGGCTCGACGAGGCGGTCACCGAACCCGCCGCCTACGTGCTGCCGCTTCATCGGCGCGACGACGACTCCGGTTGGGCCAGCGCCGACTGGCGGCTGCGGCGCGGCCGCATCGTGCTGCTCGACGGCGAATCACCAGCCGGTCTGCGACTGCCGCTCGATTCCATCAGCTGGCGGCCGCCACGAGTATCGAATCCCGCCGACCCGCTGGCACGCCGCGGCAGCCTGGCCGCAGATGACGAACCCGATGCCGTCGTCGTCTCGGATGACGAGGACGAGGACGAGGAATCCGCACCGATAACGGCCCTTGTCACCGAGATCAGGGACGGGCTGCTGCGCGTATTTCTGCCCCCCAGTGACGAACTGGAGCATTTCGTCGACCTGATCTCCCGGGTGCATGCCGCGGCGGCCGCGGTCGGCTGCCCGCTGGTGATCGAGGGCTATGGCCCGCCGTCGGATCCACGGATCACGTCGATGTCCATCACCCCCGACCCAGGGGTGATCGAGGTCAACGTCGCCCCGACGGCGAGCTTCGCCGAGCAGCGCGACCAGCTCGAGACGCTCTACGGCGAAGCCCGGCAGGCCCGGCTGTCCACCGAGTCGTTCGACGTCGACGGCACCCACGGTGGAACCGGCGGGGGTAACCACATCACGCTTGGCGGCATCACGCCCGCCGATTCGCCCCTGCTGCGACGGCCCGATCTGCTGGTCTCGATGCTGACCTACTGGCAGCGTCATCCGGCGCTGTCCTATCTGTTCGCGGGCCGCTTCATCGGCACCACGTCGCAGGCGCCACGGGTCGACGAGGGGCGGGCCGAGGCGCTCTACGAGCTCGAGATCGCGTTCGCCGAAGTCGCCCGCCTGTCCGGCGGCGCCGGATCCGCGAAGCCGTGGGTGACCGATCGGGCACTGCGGCATCTGCTTGCCGACATCACCGGCAACACCCACCGCGCCGAGTTCTGCATCGACAAGCTGTACAGCCCCGACACCGCACGCGGCAGGCTCGGCCTGCTGGAACTGCGTGGCTTCGAGATGCCACCGCATTTCCAGATGGCGATGGTGCAGTCGCTTCTGGTGCGTTCTCTGGTGGCCTGGTTCTGGGACGAGCCGCTGCGCGCCCCGTTGATCCGCCACGGAGCGAACCTGCATGGCCGATACCTATTGCCCCACTTCGTAATTCACGATATTGCCGACGTCGCCGCAGACCTGCGTGCGCACGGCATCAACTTCGACACCAGTTGGCTCGACCCGTTCACCGAGTTCCGGTTTCCGCGTATCGGCACCGCCGTGTTCGACGGCGTCGAGATCGAGCTGCGCGGTGCGATCGAGCCGTGGAACGTGCTCGGCGAGGAAGCCACCGAGGGTGGGATGACCCGCTACGTCGACTCGTCGGTGGAGCGCATCCAGGTTCGCACCATCGGCGCCGACCGGCAGCGCTACGTGGTGACGGCCAACGGTTACCCGATCCCGCTGCTGGCCACCGACAACCCCGACATCCAGGTCGGCGGCGTGCGCTTCCGGGCCTGGCAGCCGCCCAGCGCGCTGCATCCGACCATCACGGTCGACGGCCCGCTCCGCTTCGAGCTCGTCGACATGGCGACGGGGACGTCCCGGGGTGGCTGCACCTACCACGTATCGCACCCCGGCGGCCGTTCCTACGAGACACCTCCCGTCAACGCGGTGGAGGCCGAATCCCGCAGGGGCCGCCGGTTCGAGGCGACCGGATTCACGCCCGGCCGCCTCGACATCTCCGACATCCGGGAGAAGCAGGCACGCCAATCCACCGACGTTGGCGCGCCGGGCATCCTGGATCTGCGCCGGATGCGTACCGTTCTGCACTGATGGCAGTCCCCGCGGCGAATCCGCACGACATCGACAACCTGCTGGCCGGATATCGCACGGCGCGGGCACAGCAGGCGCTGTTCGACCCGCGAGGTGGCGCGGTCACCGGATACGACGAATTCGTCGACGCGGCAGGCAGTGTCCGGCCGGCATGGCTCGAACTGTCCGACTGCGTCGGCGAGCGTGGCAGGGACGGGCTCGAGCAGCTGCGCGGCGTCGTACAGAAGCTGGTGGACAACGACGGAATCACCTACATCCGGCAGGACACCAACGGTGACGCGGTCACCAACGGCGACGGCTCGGCCGTGCCGGGGCCGTGGCATCTGGACGCACTTCCGCTGGTGATCTCCGCGAGCGACTGGGACTCTCTGGAATCGGGTCTGGTCCAGCGATCGCGACTGCTCGATGCCGTGCTCGCCGATTTCTACGGCGCGCGAAGCACGGTGACCGGCGGTGTGTTCCCCGCTCAGCTCTTGTTCGCCCACCCCGGGTATGTCCGGGCGGCGCGGGGGATCGAGATACCGGGCAGGCACCAGCTGTTCATGCACGCCTGCGACATCAGCCGTTCCCGCGACGGTGTGTTCAGAGTCAACGCCGACTGGACGCAGGCGCCGTCCGGCGCGGGCTACGCACTTGCCGATCGGCGCGTCGTCGCACACGCCGCACCCGATCTCTACGAGAAGATCGGCCCCCGCCCTGCGTCGCCGTGGGCGCAGGCGCTTCGACTGGCGCTCATCGACGCCGCGCCCGAGGCCGCCGAGGAGCCGGTCGTCGTGGTCCTCAGCCCCGGCATTCACTCCGAGACCGCATTCGACCAGGCCTACCTGGCGAGCGTGCTGGGCTTCCCGTTGGTGGAGAGCGCCGACCTGGTGGTCCGCGACGGCAAGCTGTGGATGCGGTCGCTCGGCACCCTCAAGCGGGTCGATGTGGTGCTGCGCCGGGTGGACGCCGCCTACGTCGATCCTCTCGACCTGCGGGCCGACTCGCGTCTCGGCGTCGTCGGCCTCGTCGAGGTGCTGCGAAGGGGAGCGGTGACGGTGGTCAACACGCTCGGCAGTGGGATCCTGGAAAGTCCTGCGCTGCTTCGCTTTCTGCCCGATCTGGCCAAGTCGCTGCTGGGCGAGACGCCGCTGCTGGAGGCCGTCCCGGTTTATTGGGGCGGTATCAATGTCGAACGTTCGCACCTGCTGACCAAGCTGGGGTCGTTGTTGATCAAACCGGTCACGGGCGGCACGACGATCGTCGGACCGGCGCTGACCTCCCAGCAGCGCAAAGACCTCGGTGTGCGAATCGAGGCCACCCCGTGGCAGTGGATCGGCCAGGAACTGCCGCAGTTCTCCTCCGCCCCGACCGACTTTCAGCCCGGCGGGCTGTCGTCGGGCAGTGTCGGCATTCGGCTGTTCACGGTCGCTCAGCGCGGCGGCTACGCCCCGATGATCGGTGGGCTCGGCTACCTGCTCACGCCCGGAACGGCCGCCTACTCGATGAAGACCGTTGCGGCCAAAGACATCTGGGTGCGAACGCCTGCGCGCGTCACAGCCGAGAAGGTCCCGACATCGCCGCCTGTCGAGATTCCTGTCATGACGCCGAGCCCGACAACCGCCGTCAGCTCGCCGCGTGTGCTTTCAGACCTGTTCTGGATGGGTCGATACGCCGAGCGCGCCGAGGGCATGGCGCGGCTGCTGATCGTCACCCGCGAGCGGTACCACGAGTTCCGCTACCGGCAGGACATGGAGGGCAGTGAGTGCGTGCCGGTGCTGCTGGCCGCGCTTGGCCGGATCACCGGAACCGACACGGGCGCCGACGGTGACAGCCACGAGATGATCGCGACCGCGCCGACCACGCTGTGGTCGCTGACCGCCGATCGGCATCGTCCCGGCTCGCTGGCGCAATCGGTTGAACGGCTCGGGCTTTCGGCCCGCGCGGTCCGCGACCAGATGTCCAACGACACCTGGATGGTGCTGGCGGCGGTCGAGCGTGCAGTGCTCCATCGCGGACGGGCCCTGCCCGAATCCCACTCCGAGGGGGAGGCGTATCTGGTGTCGGCACACCGCGAGACGCTCGCGGGCATGTTGGCGCTTTCGGGCTTGGCGGCCGAGTCGATGGTGCAGGACGTCGGCTGGACGGTGATGGACATCGGCAAGCGGATCGAGCGGGGACTCGCATTGACGGCGCTGTTGAACGCGACGCTGACGGCGGTCCGCAGTCCCGGCGCAGAGCAGACCGTCACCGAGTCGGCACTGGTGGCCTGCGAGTCGTCGATCATCTACCGCAGGCGCAACCTCGGCGCGGTCAACATCGCCGCGGTGGCCGAGCTGGTGTTGTTCGACGCCGAGAATCCGAGATCGCTTGTCTACCAATTCGAGCGGCTACGCGCCGATCTCAAGGCGCTGGGCTCGTCACGGCCGGAGCGGATGGTCGACGAAATCGGCTCGAGATTGCGGCGAATCGATCCGGCCGACCTCGACGACGCAACACCCGAAGGCAGGCGCCGCGAGCTCGCCGCACTCCTCGGCGGGCTTCACACCGACCTGCGCGAGCTGTCGGGCGTCATCACCTCGACGCACCTGTCCCTGCCAGGCGGCATGCAACCGCTGTGGGGACCCGACGAGCGCCGGGTGATGCCATGACGGACAGCCGCCGATATCAAGTGACTCACAGCACGGTTTACGGGTACTCCGACTTCGTGACGAGCTCCTACGGCCGCGGATTTCTCACCCCGCGCGAGTCGGCGGGCCAGCGCTGCCTTTCCCACCGATTGCTCATCGATCCGGAACCGACCGACAGTTCCACCAGTCGGGATGTGTACGGAAACATGAGCTCGTATTTCCATGTGACAGAGCGGCACCGCATCCTCTCGGTCACCAGCGAGTCGGTCGTCGAGGTGGATCCGCCGCCGAAGGAACTGTACGGCGCCGGATCCGCGCTCGCCCCATGGGAAATCGCGCGTCCCGTCGGACCCGATGCGAGCACTGGCAACCGAGTTCACGCTCGATCTGCAGTCGCCGGAGATCACCGACGGCGTGCGGGACTACGCCGCGCCGAGCTTCGCGTCTGGCCGACCGCTGATCGAGGTGCTCCGCGACCTCAATTCGCGGATCTACCGCGACTTCACCTATCGGTCCGGTTCGACGACCGTCTCGACAAAGGTCAGCGACGTGCTGGCGGCCAGGGAGGGGGTCTGCCAGGACTTCGCCCGGCTTGCCATCGCCTGCCTGCGCGCCAACGGCCTTGCGGCCAGCTATGTTTCCGGTTACCTGGCCACCGACCCGCCGCCGGGCAAGCAGCGCATGGTCGGCGTCGACGCGACGCATGCCTGGGCATCGGTGTGGACTCCACAGGACCAGTGGCTGGGTCTCGACCCGACCAACGACCAGATGGTGGACGAGCGCTACATCACCGTCGGGTGGGGTCGCGACTATGCTGACGTGCCGCCGCTTCGCGGCATCATCTACACCGACTCCAAGAGCAGCGTCATCGACGTGTCGGTCGATGTGGCGCCATTCGAGGGGGAAGTGCTTACATGCGTGATTTCATCTGTCCGAAATGTGGACAGCATCTGGCGTTCGAGAATTCCGTCTGTCTCTCGTGCAACAGCCGGCTGGGTTTCTCCCTGAGCGACATGGCTTTCCTGGTCATCGAGTCGGGGGACGAGAGTTCGCAACCGGGCTTCGTCGATGCCGACGACTACCAGCTGTGCGCGAATCTGTATCTGGCAGAATGCAACTGGCTCGTCGAGAAGGCCCCGGTCAGGAAGCTATGCACGTCGTGTGCGCTGACCAGAACCAGGCCCAACGATGCCGACACCAAGGCACTGGCGGCCTTCGCGGTGGCCGAGCGCGCCAAGCGGCGGATGATCGCTGAGCTTGTCGAGATGAAGCTGCCGATCATCGGGCGCGACGAGGACCCGAACTACGGGCTGGCGTTCGACCTACTCTCCAGCGAGAACGAGAAGGTGTTCACCGGCCATGCAAATGGTGTGATCACCTTGGATCTCGCCGAAGGTGACGATGTGCACCGCGAGCAGCTTCGGGTCTCGATGGACGAGCCCTACCGCACGCTGCTCGGACACTTCCGCCACGAGATCGGCCACTACTACTATTACCGGCTCGTCGACCCGGTGCCCGACTACAAGACGACGTTCGGTGAACTGTTCGGCGATCCCGATGCCGACTACCAGGCTGCGCTCGACCGCCATTACAAAGACGGGCCACCCCCCGATTGGGAGAAGGACTACGTGTCGTCCTACGCCACGATGCATCCCGCAGAGGACTGGGCCGAAACCTTCGCGCACTACCTGCACATCCTCGACACGCTGGACACCGCGGCGGCCTTCAGCATCGCGCCTGCGGCGGCGACGTTCGAGCGGAAAGTGCTCGGGCCGAGCGGCTTCGATCAGATCATCGATATGTGGCTGCCGTTGGCGTGGTCGCTGAACATGATCAACCGGTCGATGGGCAAGGAAGACCTCTACCCGTTCGTGCTGCCGACCGCGGTTCTGGACAAGATGCGGTTCATCCACACCGTCGTCTCGGAGACGACGGGCTGATCACTTGCCCGCGTCCACCAGCCGTCGCGCTGTGACCGCCACGGCGAGGGTTATCAGCTGCTTCGGATCGTCCATGTCGACGTCGAGCAACTTCGAGATCTGGTCGAGCCGGTAGTACAGCGATTGACGCCGCACGTGAAGGCGTTTCGCCGCTTCGGCCTTGCTACCTCCGCACGCCGCGAGAACCTCGACGGTGTGTGCGAGTTGGCTGTTCCTTGCGGAGTCGGCTCTGGCAAGTGCGCCGATCTGATCGTCGACGAACTGTCGGGTGGCCTCTGGGTTCCCGTGGGCGGACAGCAGTCGCTCGAGTGCGAGCGCCTGGACGCTGACGACCGCTTCGTTCATGTGCAGGTCCTGTCCGAGGCGCAGCGAGGCGCGAGTTTCTGACATGGCTCGAGGGAGATCCGCCACGTCGCGCACGGTGCGACTGACCGCTGCGCACAGCCGTGACTGGGGACGAAGTTCAGTCAGGGCCGTGTCGCGCGCGATGTGGGCGACGTTGGCCGACGCGCTGTCGGCGGGTCCGGCAACCACACCGCACAGGACTCCGTCGACGAGGCCGAACAGACCGCTTCCCACCCGGCGCACGATCGCATCGACGATGTGGGCCGCGGACTCGACGCGTGACGGGTCGACCGCGATGCAGGCGTACTGGTGATCCGCTGTTGCGACTCCTGCTGCGCGAAGCCGTGCTTCGAGCGCTGTCCTGTCGGCCGGTTCGTTCGCGACCAGGTGGTGCAGCAGCACCTGTTGCGCGCGCAGGCCACCCGCGACGTCGTTCTGCTCACGGATGAGGCAGAGGCCGAGCACCGTCGGAGCCCGCTCCATCACGGCTTCGACGAGGACGGTCGGGATGCCTGCCGTGCCCGCCGTCAAACGCCCCCACGCCATTCCCTCGACCAGAACAGGTGCCTCGGCACTGGCTTCGCCGTCCGGGGCGGGCTCACCAGCGTCGACGACGACCCTGCCCGCGTAGTCGCTGAGCCGCGCCCAGGTGCCGAGGGTGGCTGCGACCTGTTCGATGAGCTCGGTCAGCGATGCCCCGCGGGCAAGGGCCTCCGAAAGGGCGCGGGAGATCTCGTCGGCATGTCGCAGGCGGGCCACCGACCTGTCGATGAGCTCGCTGTTCACCGCCTCGGCCACCTCGGTGAACCGCAGCGCCGGCTGCAACTCGATGACGACAAGACCGACGTCGACCGCTTCCTCGACCATCTCCTGCGGGACTTCTGCGAACGTTCTGCCGACCTCGAAACACAGTCCGGCAACTCCGCTTTCGGCGAGCCGCCGCACGTACAGCCTGCGCGCCGCCTCGTCGACGCCGACCAGGCCGACTCCGTTGGTCAGCAGCATCTCGTTACCGCGCAGCAGTGGCGCGATGTCGTACAGGTCGGCGCTGTGCACCCATCGGACGACGTGATCGAGATGGTCGTGGCCGCTGAGCACCGATGGTTGCGCGCGTTGCAGCAGCGGGTGTTCGAGCACCTGACGCAGGATCAAGCTCATGGGACATTGTGACCCATAAACGGCGTTAAACACCTGACATTGCGTCTGTTGCCGCAGGCAATGAGCGGTTGCATTCTTAGTCGACCTCGACTCTCAGGAGCGCATATGACCACTCTCGTCACGGGCGGCCGCGGTTACGTCGGGCGCCATCTGGTCGACCAACTGCTCGCCGAAGGCGGCAAGGTCGTCAGCTACAACCGCGACTTCTCGGTCGACGACCGCGACGGCCTCACCGCTGTTCAGGGCGAGCTGTTCGACATGCCGCGGCTGACCGACACGCTTCGCCGGTACGGAGTCGACCGCATCATCCACACCGCGGGCCAGAGTCATCCAGGAGTGTCCATCGAACTGCCGTGGACAACGTTCAAGGCCAACGCCGAGGGCACCCTCGCGGTGTATGAGGCAGCACGCGTCACGGGCGTCGGGCGGATCGTGAACTTCTCGTCGGAATGCGCCGTCGGCACCGTGCCGATCGACGCCGGGGTGCGCGAGGACGTCAAGCCCAACCCCACAACGCCTTACGGGGTGACGAAGGTCGCCGGTGAACTGTTCGGCGGGGTCTACAACTCGCTCTACGACATGGAGATCGTCTCGCTGCGGATCACCGAGGTGTACGGCCCTGGACTGTGGATGCCGAGCCTGCTCGGCGACATGATCCGCGCCGGATTACGCGGCGAGCCTTTCGTATTGGAGTCAGGCGGCGACCACCCGTTCCAATTCGTTCACGTCGAGGACGTGGCCACCGCGGCGCGGTTGGCGTCCACCACGACAAAGCTGTCGCAACCGGTCTACAACATCTCCGGCGGGCGGCAGGTCACCGTCGCCGAGACGGCGCGACTGCTCGAGCAGCACATAGCCGGTGCCCGCTACGAAATCGGACCCGGCCTGCTCCCGAACTGGGACAGCCAGGGGCCCTATGACTTGACCGCGACGAGACGGGATCTCGGATACGCGCCCGCATGGACACTCGAGTTGGGCCTCGTCAACCAGATCGACTGGCTGCGGGATCACCATGGGTGAGATGTCCGGCCGCATCGCGCTCGTCACCGGCGCCGCCTCCGGCATCGGGTTGGCGAGCGCCGAGGCACTCGCGCGACACGGAGCCGACGTCGCGCTGCTTTCCCGCCCCGACGACGATCTAGAGTCCGCCGCACAGCGCGTGCGCGCACACGGCCGCAGGGTGATGACGATCGGTGCGGACGTCTCCGATTCCGCCGCGGTCCGGGATGCCTTCGACCGCGTCGAATCCGCCCTTGGCCCAATCGATGCCGTCCACAACAACGCAGGCATTTCGATCGTCAGCCCGCTCGTGGACACGACCGACGAGATCTTCCGCCGGTTGGTTGACGTGAACCTCGCCGGGTCGTTCTTCGTCCTGCGCGAGGCGGCGCGCGTGATGCAGACCCGCCGGGCGGGCGCGGTCGTCAACACCGGATCCGAACTGGCGATCATCGGCCAGGCGGGCTATGTCGCCTACACCGCGACCAAGGGCGCGATCGTCGCGATGACGCGTAGTGCCGCAGCCGAGCTCGCATCATGGGGTATTCGGGTCAACGCCGTCTGCCCCGGCACGACGAAGACACCGATGTTCCTCGCGGAGTTCGACGGCGCCGCCGACCCCGATGCAGAGTTGGCGGACAACGCGGCCAGCGTCGCCATGGCAGCGGATCGCCGAGCCGTCCGAGATCGCCGAAGCCGTCGTGTTCCTGCTTTCGGACCGCGCCGGCTACATCACCGGCACACACCTGATCGCCGACGGAGGCCGCACTTCGTGTGTGGCCGCCGGATCCATCGGTATCGCAGCGCCATCACCCACCACCAACCGGAGAGTCCCTATGACCGAACCCGAAGAAGCGCCGCCGTCGCAAACCCGGCTCGAACAGCTCGGCTACACGCAGCAGCTGGTTCGGCGACTGAACATCCCCGAGGTCGTCGGGCTGGCCATGGCCGATGTCTCCCCGGCCATGGCGGTGTTGTTCCTGTCGGCGGGAGTGTTCTTCATCGGCGGCACCTTCTCGATCGGGGCGGGCCTGATCCTCTCGGTCGTGGTGGTCCTGATCTCCCTGTGTCTCGCCGAGCTGGCGAGCATGTTCCCGATAGCCGGCGGCATGTACTCGCTGGTCCACAAGGTCCTCCCCGGTCCGTTCTCCTGGATCACGATGTTCAACTACCTCATTCAGGGGATCGTCATCCCGGCCAGCATCGCGCTCGGCATGGTCGGGTTCCTCAAGGACCTGTTCCCTGGCCTCGGATTGCCTGACACCGTGATCGCGATCGTGCTTCTGGCGGCCGCGACAGCCATCGGTCTGACGAAGGTCGAGATCGGCGCGTGGGCCACCGGGGCGATGGTGATCGTCGAGTGCACGGTGCTCGGCATCGTGACCGTTGCGGCGATGGCGAATCCGCACCAGAACCTGGCCGAGGTCACCTTCCATCCCACCGTTTTGAACAACGGCGAACTGGTCGCCGTGGGTTTCGCGGTGATGCTTGCGACGCTGGCGCCTGCGTTCAACGTCATCAACGGCTATGACGCGTCGCTGGGTTTCTCCGAGGAACTCAAGGGCGGCGAGCGCAACATCGCCAAGGCCGTCATCATCTCCGCGGTGCTGGCGTGTGTGTTGATCATGGTCCCGCTGATCTCGGCCATCGTCGCCGCACCCGACTTGAAGGAGTTCTTCAGCGATACGTCTCCCGTCGTCTACTCGGTGCAGGCCTCGTTGGGCGACAACGCCCGTGTCATCGTCGACATCGGGGTGTCCGTCGCACTGTTCAACGCGATGCTCTCGCTGCTGATGTATTTCGGGCGGGGTGTCTACACCACCGGTCGCGACGCGATGTGGCCCGCAGCGGTCAACCGGGCCGTCAGCTCCACCAACAGGTTCCGCGTCCCCGCCGTCGGCATCCTGTGCCTGGCTGTGCCTGCCGCGGTGCTGGTGTTCACGTCCGCGCTGAACTTCCTGATCATCTTCTCTGGCACGGTGATCGCGGCGGTGTACTTCTGCATCGGCCTTGCCGCCTTCTGGAGCCGTCGGTCCATGCCCGACGAGGCGCGGCCGTTCAAGATGCCCCTGTGGCCGATACCGCCGCTTGTGGTGATCGTCTTCACCGGCATCGCGTTGGCCACCCAGGAGACCCAGTATCTGATCGGCGAGTTGGTGTTGATCGCGATCGCCCTTGCGGCATGGGCGGGATCCAAGAAGTGGTCCCCGCGTCCCGCTCCGTCGGGTTCCGCCGAGGAGAGCCTGGTATGACCACCGACACCGACCTGCGGCTCTACCAGAACATGACGTGGGAGGAGATCTCTGCGGCGGCAGCAGCCGACCTGCCCGTCGTCATCCCCATCGGCGCCACCGAGCAGCATGGCAGACATCTTCCGGTGTGCACCGACTGGGTGCTGCCGCAGCGCGTGCTCTGCGACGCCGCGCGCCTGCGTGACATCGTCGTCGGGCCGTTCATGCCCTTCGGCTATCGCAGCCGACCGGGTAGCGGTGGCGGGCAGCATTTTCCCGGCACGGTCTCGCTGCGGGCGACCACGTTCATGAGCGTGCTCGAAGACGTTCTCAGCGAGCTCAAGCGCGGCGGATTCCGCAACATCGTGCTGTACAACTGGCACTACGAGAACGCCGGATTCATCTATGAGCCGGCTTTCCTTGTGTCCGAACACAACCCGGAACTCAAGATCGTGGTCGTCGAAGATGTCCTTCCCGAGTTCAGCCCCGAACGCCAGAAGGCGATCTGGCCCGACGGTTTCCCCGGGCTGGCGCTCGAGCACGCCGCGGTGATCGAGACGTCGCTGTGGATGTATCACGAGCCGTCGGCGGTGCGGACCGACCGGATGACCCACGACGCCCCCGAACGCGTGGTCAACCACGACGTCCTGCCGATCGACACGCGCATGTCGACGGCGAGCGGTTCGCTGTCCTCGCCGATGGGGGCGAGCGCCGAGGTGGGCAAGCTGATCAACGAGTGGCTGGTGGAACGCGTTGTCGCCATCGTCGACGACGAGTTCTCGCAACGTTCCTCAGCTCGGGACGGCCAACAGGTCTCGCGCGCGTAATGCCAGCCAGAACTCGGCGAGCGTGGCCGTGTCGGCGATGCGCCTTCCGGTGATCTCCTCGACTCGTTGTATGCGATAGACCACGGTCTGCCGATGGACGGCGAGTTCCCTCGCGGCTTGCACCCAGGACCTCTCGCACCGCAGAAAGGTGTCGAGGGTGGCGACCATATCGCTGGAATGCGTTGCGTCGTAGTCGATCAGCCGGCCGAGCACCCGGTCGACGACGACCCGCGCCTCGTCGGGATCGCGCAGTGCGGAGAACATCGTCGCGTCGGCGAACCGCGCGGTCCTCTGCGAGGTGGTGACGGCGACGCGCACCGCCCACGTCGCCTCGCGCACCGCGTTCGGCGCGCGAGAGGGTCGCGACAGCGGCTCGCTGATACCGAGCGTGGCCTGGCTGCCGAGGCGCTGGCCGAGCACGTCGAGTGCTCTGTCGGTGATCGGCATCAGCGCATACAGCAGCGTCGCGCGGCGCAGCAGCAGGTGTGGCACCGAACGCCGACCGAGACCGAGATGGAGTTGGCGCTCGCTGGCCGCCGATACACCGTCGGCCGCGACCACGCAGCACGTCGCGGCGTCCAGACCGCGCTCGCCGAGTTCCCTGTCGCCTTCGCGGTTGCTCATCCTGCCGTCGCACAGCTGGCCCATCACCTCCGCGCCGATGCGCCGTTCGTGCTCACGTCGCGCATTCTGCTGTGCCAGCAGCACCGCGACAGCGGACGCCAGGTGCTGCAGGTGAACCATGTCGGTGCTGGGACCGCGAAACGCGTACGTGGCCAACACCGTCGGCTCTTCGTCGGGCACCTCGACGACGAGCGCGCGGTCCGAGCCCGCTCCCACGTGAAGCACCCCGGGTATCGCACCCCTCCTCACCGAGATCTCGGACGTGATCACCTCGCGCAGATCGTCCGGCGGCGGCTCCGAGGCCTCGAGCGCGACGGTGCCGGTGGACGCGTCGAGCACCGCGATCCGGCAGGACAGGTCGCGCTCCAACGCAGCGAGCACGTTGGCAGGCCCGGAATTGGACACCGACTGGCGGATCACGTTGTAGACGCGTTCGGTCACCGCGACGCGGCCGCTGCCCGCCGCATCGGCGACCGCGCGACCGATCGACGCGAAGCCCACCGAATAAGGGACCACCATGATCGGGAACCCGAGGCGGTCGGCCAGCGTGACCGCCGCCGCGGTCAGCTTTGGAGTGGCGGCGTCCAACCCGATCACCATGCCGCACATGCCGTTCTCGGCCACCCCGCGAATCAGTGCGGCCTGATCGTGTGCCGAATCGGGCAGAGTCTGGCCGTTCTTCATCAGCAGCTCGCCGCCGGCCAGATAGCACCACGGCTCCTCGAGATCGGACGTCTGCGCCCAGGTCACCGGCTTGTCCAGGCCCGCGGCGCCACCCTTCAACGTGAGCCGGAGATGCGGTGTGTCCAGCAGATCGCGAACTGTCGGTTGGGCCACCGTTCGAACCTAGACGATCGTATGAAGTTGTGCGTGAGGTTCAGACGTTGGGCGTATTCCGTTTCATCGGCTCCCGGAAGCACAGTTGCGGCGAGTGAGAACTCCAGCGACGGGAGCCGACATGGCCGAATCGATCGACATGACCACCGTGCCCGAAGGAACTCCGGAGCGATTGCAGAAAGGGTTCAGTTTCCGCTCCGCACTGTCGCTGGCATTCGCCGACGTCTCGCCGATTGCCGCGGTCTATGCCATCTTCACGCTCGGCCTGTTCGCCGCGGGCCCGAAGTTCTTCTGGGCGTTCCCGATCGTGCTCGCAGGCCAGCTGATGGTGGCGGCCGTGTTCGGCGAGTTGGCGTCGCGGTGGCCCTACGCGGGCAGCGTCTACCAGTGGTCGCGGCACGTGCAGGGCACGACGTGGGGCTGGGTGGCCGCATGGGCATACATGTGGGGACTGACGCTCGCGCTCGGCACGCTGTCCTACGCGGCGGGCGGCTTCCTGCTCAACATCTTCGGTGTCAGCGAGCCCAGCCGCCTGCAGATCGCCTCCATCGCGATCGCCATCATCCTCGCGGGGACCGCGGTGAACATGGTGGGTCGCAAAGTCCTGAAGATCATGGTCGCAATCAGCATCACCTGCGAGGTCATCGGCTCGCTCGGCCTCGGCATCGTGCTGCTGCTGTTCTATCGCGAGAACCCGTTCTCGGTGCTCTTCACCAGTGCGGGCATCCCCGACGCCGCCTCGTGGGCATCCGGCCCGATGCTGCTGGCAATCGCCTACGTCGGGTGGTCGTTCCTCGGCTTCGAGGCGGCCGGGTCGGTGGCCGAAGAAGTGGAGGACCCGGAACGCAACGTGCCCAAGGCGATCATCCTTGCACTGCTTCTTGTCGGCCTGGTGGTGATGTTCTCCGCTGCGGCGCTGATCCTTTCGATCCCCGACCTGCCCGGCGTCGTCGCCGCGCAGTCGGGCGATGTCGTCGCCGATACGCTGGCCGTACATCTCGGCGCAGGCGTGACCAAACCACTACTGGCCATGTTCGTGATCGGATTCGTGTCGAGCTTTCTGGCGGTTCAGGCCGCGGTGTCCCGGTGTATCTGGGGTGCTGCGCGCGACCGCAGCCTGCCCGGCTCGAAGGTGCTCGGCGGGCTGGCCGGGTCAGAACGCCTGCCGGTCAATGCGATCGCGTTGACAGCGGTGGTGGCGATCGTGTTCGTCGTCATCGCGGGCACGCAGTTCTACAGCATCCTGGTGAACTTCAACATCATCGGTTTCTACATCGCGTTCGGCGTCCCGGTGATCGGCGCCGCTCTCGCGCGGCTGACCGGCAAGTGGAAGCCCGGCCCGTTCAACCTCGGCCGATGGGGCGCACCGATCACCTACCTGGCATCGCTGTGGATCATCTTCGAGACCGTCAACGTCGCATGGCCGCGTACTTCTCCCGATGTGCCCTGGTTCATCAGCTGGGCCAGCGTGCTGACCACCGTGGTGCTCGGATTGATCGGGATGGCGATCTACCTGTCCGTGCGGCGCAACATCCAGGCGCCCATCGCCGAGCGCCTCGCCGCTGCACCGCCGCCGACATGACCCGCGTCGCCGTCGTCACCGGATCGTCCTCCGGAATCGGCGCGGCCATCGCCGCGGCCCTCGAGCAGGACGGCTATCGCGTTGCGGGACTTGATCGCAACGACACCGCACCCTATGTCGTCGACGTCGCCGACCCGTCCGCCGTCGCCACGGCTGTACGCCGGGTGACCGACGACCTCGGACCGGTCGACGCGGTGGTCAGCGCGGCAGGACACTACGAGACCACCCCGATCGCGGACATCACCGACGAGCAACTTCGCCGCATGCTGCGGGTGCACCTCGGCGGGCTGCGCAACGTCACCCGCGCCGCACTTCCGTCGATGATCGACCGCCGAACCGGCTGCATCGTCGCCGTCACCTCCGAGTTGGCCATCGGTGGCGGCGACAGCGGTGCGCACTACGCCGCGGCGAAGGGCGCCATCATCGGGCTGGTGCGCAGCCTCGCCGCCGAGGTCGCCGAGCACGGGGTTCGGGTGAACGCCGTGGCGCCTGGCCCAACGGACACCCCGCTGCTCGCGCCCGATTCACCCTGGCGCGCACCGGAATACCTGGCGACGTTGCCCGCGCGGCGGCTCGCACGGCCGGAGGAGATCGCCGAGGTGGTGCGCTATCTCGCAGGCGACGACGCCGGATTCTGCACCGGAGAAGTTTTCTCGCCGAACAGCGGAGCGGTGATCTGACATGGCGCGGCACTCCGAACGCATCGCCCTGGTCAGCGGGGCCACGCAGGGGATCGGTGCGGCCATCGCCGAACGGCTGGCCGCCGAGGGCGCGACGGTCGGCATCAACGGTCCCGTCCGCGATCACCGGATGGACGCGGTGGTCACCGCGACAGGCGGATTCCCGGCAGCCGCAGACGTTTCCGATCCCGAGGCCGTCACATCGATGGTCGCCGACATCGAGCGGGCTCGCGGCCCGGTGGACATCCTGGTCTGCAACCACGCCTACATGACCATGGGGCCGTTCGTCGACCATGCCGACGACGACTGCTGGAAGATCATCGACACCAACCTGTCGGGCACGGTCTACCTGGTGCAGGCGGTGCTGGCCGGAATGCGAAGGCGCGGTGGCGGCAACATCGTCGTCATCGCGTCGGAATGGGGCGTCACCGGCTGGCCCAATGCGGGCGCGTACGCCGCGTCCAAGGCGGGCCTGATCGCGCTGACGAAATCGCTCGGCCGCGAGCTGGCGCCCGAGAACATCACCGTCAACGCGATCGCGCCGGGAATCATCGACACCCCGCAGCTTCAGGTCGACGCCGACGACGCGGGGCTCACCCTGGCTGAGATGCACGAGGAGTACGCGCGGGGAATACCGCTCGGACGCATCGGCAAGCCGGACGACATCGCCGCGGCCGTCTCGCTGCTGGCCCGCGACGATCTGCGCGCCTTCGTCGGCCAGACCATCCAAATCAACGGAGGGACAACACGATGCCGGACATGACGCAACGACCCGAGCCGGTGCAGCCGGTCGACGGAACCGTCGTTCCGCGCTACGCGGGCTTCTCCACGTTCGCGCGGCTGCCACGCATCGGCGACGTCCCGACCTACGACGTCGCCGTCGTGGGGATTCCGTTCGACACCGGAGTGAGCTATCGACCTGGCGCGCGCTTCGGACCTGCCCATGTTCGGCAGTGCTCGCGGGTGCTGCGGCCCTACCACCCCCAGATGGAGGTGATGCCGTTCGCCACCCAGCAGGTCGTCGACGCGGGCGATATCGCCTGCACGCCCTTCGACATCGCGAAAGCGATGATTCAGATCGAGGAGCAGGCGAGCGCACTGATCGCCGATGGCGCGCGGCTCATCACCATCGGTGGCGACCACACGATCGCCTACCCGCTGCTGCGCGCGCACAACAAAATCCACGGGCCGGTGGCGCTGGTGCACTTCGACGCGCACCTCGACACGTGGGACACCTACTTCGACGCTCCGCTGACCCACGGCACTCCGTTCCGGCGGGCCGCAGAGGAGGGCCTCTTCATATCCGGCCACAGCGCCCACGTCGGGATCAGGGGAGCCCTGTACTCGCCCGACGATCTCTCGTCGGATGCCGAACTCGGTTTCACCGTCGTGCACTGCCGCGAGTTCCAAACACGTACCGTCGCAGACGTGGTTGGGCAATTGAGAGACAAGATCGGTGACCGTCCGCTGTACGTGTCGATCGACATCGACGTCCTCGACCCGGCACACGCTCCAGGTACGGGAACACCGGAGATCGGCGGTCTCACCAGTCGCGAACTGCTCGAGGTGGTGCGTGGCTTCGACGGACTCAATCTCGTCGGGGCGGACATCGTCGAGGTCGCGCCCGCGTACGACCATGCGGAGTTGACCGGTATCGCCGCCGCATTCCTTGCCTACGAGTTTCTCGCGCTGCTCGGCCGCGCGCGCAGCCGAGCATGACCGTCCCGCCGGTTCCATGGCCGAACGGCGCCCGATGCGCGGCGTCGTTCTCGTTCGACGTCGACGCGGAGTCGGCGATGCTTGGCGTGGATCCGTCGCACGCCGATCGGATGTCGGCGATCAGCCACCAGGCGTATGGACCGCTGACAGGAGTGCCCCGGCTGCTGAAAATCCTTGCCAGGCACAACCTCACGTCGACGTTCTTCGTGCCCGGATACACGGCCGTGCGCTATCCGGACGTGGTTCGCTCGATCGTCGCCGGCGGCCATGAGATCGCACACCACGGATACCTGCACGAGCCGATGCGAGGGAAGACCGAGCAGCAGGAAGCCGACATCCTCGACCGCGGGTTGGATGCGCTCGAGTCGGTGACCGGATCACGTCCCGTCGGCTATCGGGCACCGATGTGGGAGCTGAACTGGCATTCGCCGAAACTGCTGCGCGCAAGGGGATTCCTCTACGACAGCAGCCTGATGGACACCGACCACCCCTACGAGCTCGACGTCGCCGACGACGGCCCGCTGGTGGAGATTCCGATCCAATGGGCGCTCGACGACTGGGAGCAGTACTGCTATGTGCCCGAGTTCAGCGGCAGCGGGCTGATCGAAAGCCCCACCAAGGCAAACGAGATGTGGCGACTGGAGTTCGACGCCATGCGCGCCGAGGGTGGTGTTTACGTGCTGACCAACCACCCGTTCCTGTCCGGGCGGCCGTCGCGGGCACAGGCGCTTGATTCGCTGATCGAATACGTCTGCTCGCACGACGATGTGTGGGTCGCCAGTCTGCAAGCCATCGCCAAACACGTGCGCGGCCTCGGCCTGACGCCGAGGTCTGTCGAGCGGCCGAACCCCGCGGACTTCTAGGACGCGATCGTCGCGTGGTAGGTGCTTCCGCGACTGACCCCGAACAGCTTCGCAATCGGCCGCCGTGTCAGGGCTGCGGCGACCAGGTCCCCGATGCGGGGTGAGAGCGCCTCGCCGAGCAGAAGGGTGTTCGCCGGGAACGGCAGCACGACCCGCCTCTTGCGGTGCTTGACGGCTGTGACAACAGCGCGGGCCACGTCATCCGATGACAGCGGAGTCATGTGCCGAAACGGGGGAGGCATCTCGGCCTCTTCGACATCGCGCAACAGATCGGTCGCGGTGAGCGCAGGGTGAATCACGGAGACATGGATGCCGCTACCTGCCAGTTCCTGGCGAAGGCTGTCGGAGAATGCGGACACCGCATGCATGACGATCGCATAGGAGCCGAATCGAGCGAACGCCTTGCGTCCCATCACCGATGACATGTTGACGATCGTGCCCGCACCTTGTCGCCGGAAAATCGGCAAGACGAGTTGTGTCACATGAATCATCCCGAACAGGCTTGCCCTCAATGTGTCTCGCACGTCATCGGCGAACTGCGCGGATTCCGCAGGGCCGACCTTCCCGATACCCGCATTATTGACAAGGACATCGATCCGCCCGAATCGCCTCACCGCGGCGTCAATCAGTGCCGTCACGTCTGCCGGTGAGGTGACATCCGTTGGCACTGACAGCGCCTCGGCGCCGAGATCCCGAATCTCGGCCTCCACAGCAGCGAGTCGGTCAGGCGACCGAGCCGCGAGGACCAGTCGCGCCCCGTGCCCGGCGAAGGTCAGCGCGACGCTTCTGCCGATCCCTCGAGATGCACCGGTGACGAGTACGACCTTGTCCTTGATTATCTCGGTCATGTCAACTTTCCTCTCAATTGGTGTATATACAACATTTGGAATCAGAATTGACCGACGTTTGATGTGTTCGCTAAACGCCGGGTAGGTGTCCCACGCTGCTCGCGATTTCGTGTACCGCCGTCACACCTTGCGAGCCAAGGAGTTTCGCGGCTTGTCGTTGAGCTCTCCGCCACTGGGGCATCACGGACTCGATCTTGGCTCGGCCTTCGCGGGTGAGGGCGACCTCTCGTATCCCCTTGGCGTCGGAGGACACCGCCTCGATCCACCCGTGACGCAAGAGCAGGTTCAGGTTCCTGCTGACAGTCGATCTCTCGAGTTGGAGCACCTCGCCGAGCATCGATGGGGGGCACGGGCCTGCCTTGCCGAGTGCGGCAAGCAGATTGAGCTGGGCGATCGTCAGTCCATGGCCTTCGAGGGCACCGTCGTAGACGGCGGTGACTGTTCGACCGATGAGCCGCACGCGCACTGCGAGGCAGTCGCTGACGATCTGATCTACGGCAGTAGCGCTCATCGTCGCATTGTTGCATATACATCAACGAGTCGGCAAGGCTTGGATTTGCGCCTTGCTACCGTGGCGCGGTGGCAAACGATCAGCCCTTCGGTTCGTCGGCGCTCTTCTCGCGCGAAGGCGATCTGTTCATGCCGAGTCCGATGGCGAAGGGCGGCTGGGGCGACTTCGTCAGCGGCCACGTCGTCGGCGGAATTCTGGGGTGGGCCGCAGAGCGCCTCGTTGACGATCCGCAGATGCAGCCCGCCCGGCTCACGGTCGACATCCCGCGACCGATGGCGCTGGCACCGGTCGAGTTGGAGGCCCGCATCCTGCGGGACGGGAAGCGACTGCGCCTGATCGAGACCGTCGCCACCCAGAGCGGCCGCGCCGTGGCGCGGGCCACCGCACTCTTCCTGCGACGTGGTCCACAGCCGACTGGCCAGACATGGTCCCCGGACATCGATATGCCGCCACTTCCAGATGACGTACGCGCCGGCCAACGCAGTTCGGTCGCCTTCGCGGTCGATATCTGCTTCGGGTCACCGAGTAGATCGGCGATCGTCTCCAGCCCAGGCGCGATACGAGCGGCGATGCGCACCGCCCAGTCGGGTATCTCGTGCTTCGGTACGCGGGATGCGCGCGCGCCAAGACGTGAGCGCAGGGTCGCGGCGATCTCTGGCAGGGTCATCGGGGGTCCGGCCGAGGCGAGGAACCGCTCTCCCGCCGCCCCGGGGATCAGCATGGCACGCATGTGAAGGTCGACCACGTCTCGCACATCGACGACCGCGAAGGACGCTTTCGGCAGCACCCGCGGTTTGCCTTCCAGCAGCGCCTTGACGATCTGAACCGAGCTGGACAAGTTCGGTCCGAGTACGGGTCCGAAGATGCCGACCGGGTTGACCACTGTGAGTTGCGGCCCGCCCGGATGGTTGCCGGCGAATTCCCACGCTGCGCGCTCGGCGATCGTCTTGGACTTCACATACGGGCTGTTCGGCTGGGCCGGGTCGTGACGTACGCGCCGGCCAACCACCGTTGTTCGTACGAACCTACGGCTGGGGCGCACCCATCCAGAATCCCGAGACCGGCTGGCCCGCAATCGGTCCGAAGTATGCGTGGCTTCATCTGTCGCAGCCGCTATTCGATGATGAACCGCTTTCTCCGTTCGTCATCGCGGCGATGGCCGGCGACATCACGACCTCGTTGGCCAACTGGAGCACCGACGGGTTGCAGTTCATCAACGCGGACTACACGCTCACACTGAGCCGATTGCCGCAGGGACCCTTCATCGGGCTGGCGGCGCAGGGGCACTGTAGCCACGACGGCGTCGCCTCGGGTTCGGCGACGCTGCTGGATCTCAGTGGGTCGATCGGCTACTGCGTTTCGGTTGCGTTGGCGCATCCGGGGTTCAATCCGCCACCGCCCTGACCGATTGCCTGTCGCACCAGATATGCGTGCCCGCGCGGTGAAATTCGATACCCGACGTCGAGGCTGATGGTCAGGCCGAGACCCTTGAGCCGTCGCACCCGCTGCTTGAACGGCGCCGTCTCGAGACCGAGACGGGCAGCGAGGTCGGGAGCGCGAACGGCCTCGTTGGCGGCGATGAGCTCCATGTACTCGCGCGCCCACGGCAACCGGGCGCTGATCGCGGCGGCATCGGAGTCGCTGAGCCGGTCGTCGGCGGCCAACTCCGGGCGTTCGTCGGGCGCGAGGAAGGACACCTCGATCGCGTAGGTGTGTTTGGCGGGCCTGCGATCCAGGTCAGCCTGCGCGGATTTGGCGGTGGGGTATCCCGCGGCACGCGCCTGGGCGGCGGTCACGCGATGGCCGCCGGGGAACTGGGTGACGGCGTCGATGCGGATGGTGCCGACCGATGTCCGTTGTGTGCCACCCTGCTTGGCGCGGGGAACGTCCCAGCGGCGCAATACAAGCGTGATGGTTCCGTTGGCGATTCCCTCGGCCGTGTCGCGGTTCAGCAGCACGGGTGTGACCCTACGATCACCCGGTGGCTGATCGCTATGGCACCGACGTCCTTGCCAACAATCCGCACAGGAGGCCCAGGTCCGCCGAGCTACCCGTCGAGATGGGCATGGTCGTCGAGGACGTGCAGACCGGCTATGTCGGCGCGGTTGTCCGGATCGAGTACGGGCGAATGGAACTCGAGGACAGGCGCGGTCGCCGCAAGCCGTTTCCCGTCGGGCCCGGGTATCTGGTCGACGGCAAACCGGTGATCCTCACCGCGCCTCGTCGCGCCGCTTCGACATCGGGTGCGCGCACCGCGTCAGGGTCGGTCGCGGTGCCCGATGCGAAGGCGAAGGTCGCGTTGTCCAGCCGTATCTACGTCGAGGGCAGGCACGACGCTGAGCTCGTCGAACAGGTGTGGGGTGACGATCTGCGGATCGAGGGCGTGGTCGTCGAATACCTCGGCGGAGTCGATGATCTGGCCGCGATCGTCGAGGAGTTCGGTCCGGGGCCGGGACGACGGCTCGGCGTGCTCGTCGACCATCTGGTCGCCGGGTCCAAGGAGGCGCGGATCGCGGACGCGGTGCGCCGCGGACCCGGTGGCGGGCACGCGCTCGTCGTCGGCCACCCCTTCATCGACATCTGGCAGGCGGTCAAACCGGAGCGGCTCGGTATCGCGGCATGGCCGACCGTGCCGAAGGGGACGGACTGGAAGAAGGGCGTGTGCCGTGCGCTCGGCTGGCCGCACGCGCAGCAGGCGGACACCGCGCGGGCGTGGCAGCGCATCCGCGGCCGGGTGCGCGACTGGAACGACCTGGAGCCCGCACTCATCGGGCGGGTCGAGGAACTGATCGACTTCGTGACCACTTGAGTCATACCGCCGTGGTAAGCAGAGTGCGTGTCTGACGGTCTGTTCGACGTCCCCGGTGAGCCGACCTCCGGCGGAGGCGCAATGGGTCCTGCCGGGGCATCGAGCCCGCTGGCGGTGCGGATGCGGCCTGCATCCCTCGACGAGGTCGTCGGTCAGGACCACCTGCTCGGGCCTAATTCGCCGATGCGCCGCCTTGTCGAAGGCTCCGGCGCGGCGTCGGTCATCCTCTACGGCCCGCCTGGCACGGGTAAGACGACGCTGGCGTCGCTGATCTCGCAGGCGACCGGCAGGCGGTTCGAGGCGCTGTCGGCGCTCTCGGCCGGGGTCAAGGAGGTCCGCGCCGTCATCGACGTCGCCAGGAGGGCCGCCGCGCACGGCGAGCAGACCGTCCTGTTCATCGACGAGGTGCATCGGTTCTCCAAGACTCAGCAGGACGCTCTGTTGAGTGCCGTCGAGAACCGGGTGGTGCTGTTGGTGGCGGCCACCACGGAGAACCCGTCGTTCTCGGTGGTCGCTCCGCTGCTGTCGCGGTCGCTGATCCTGCAGTTGCAGCCGCTCACCGCCGACGACGTCCGAACGGTCGTCACGCGTGCGATCGAAGACCCTCGCGGCCTTGCGGGGAAGGTGGAGGCCGACGACGACGCCGTCGAACTGCTGGTGCAGCTCTCCGCGGGCGACGCACGGCGAGCACTGACCGCGCTGGAGGTGGCGGCCGAGGCGGACGAGAAGATCACCGTCGAGACGATCGAGCAGTCGCTGGACAAGGCCGCGGTCCGCTACGACCGCGACGGCGATCAGCACTACGACGTCATCAGCGCGTTCATCAAGTCCGTCCGCGGCTCCGACGTCGACGCCGCGCTGCACTATCTGGCCCGGATGCTGGTTGCGGGGGAGGACCCGCGGTTCATCGCGCGCCGGCTGATGATCCTGGCCAGCGAGGACGTCGGGATGGCTGACCCGACGGCGCTGCAGACCGCCGTCGCGACCGCGCAGACGGTGCAGCTGATCGGCATGCCGGAAGCCCAACTCACGTTGGCGCACTGCACCGTTCACCTCGCGACGGCGCCGAAGTCCAATGCGGTGACGACCGCGATCGGCGCGGCGATAAGCGACGTCAGGCAGGGCAAGGCCGGCCTTGTGCCGCCGCATCTGCGCGACGGGCATTACTCGGGCGCAGAGGCGCTTGGCAACGCGGTCGGTTACAGGTACAGCCACGATGATCCCGATGGCGTTGTGCCGCAACAATATACGCCCGATGAGCTGGTGGGTGTCGACTACTACCAGCCGACCAACCACGGCCTCGAGCGCGAGATCGCGAGCAGGCTGGACAAGCTACGCGCGATCATTCGCCGCAAGCGCTGACCCTCGCCCTTGACAGGCAACGAATCGCGCTCTAAATTTGTAATCAACCAATTCATTGATCAAGCACAAGGTTGATAATGGGGAGTGATGGGAATGCCGACGCGCGGATGGATCGCGCCTTCATGGCGCTGGCCGACCCGGTTCGGCGAGCCATGGTCGCTCGGCTGTCCCGCGGACCTGCCACCGTCAACGAATTGGCCGAGCCGTTCGACATCACCAAACAGGCGGTGTCCAAGCACATTCAGGTGCTCGAGCAAGCGGGACTGGTCACACGGACCCGCGATGCACAGCGCAGGCCCGTGCATCTCGACGCGGCGGCGCTGGAACGGCTGACCGCATGGATCGACCGATATCGGCTCGAGGCCGAACGCAACTACCGCCGGCTGGACACCCTGCTGGCGCAGATGACCGACACAACCGCGAGAGGAAAGAAACGATGACGAACGCACTCGACCTGCAGGCTCCGGTCGACACCCTGGCGATGGAGTTCACCCGCGAGTTCGACGCCCCGGTGCAGGCGCTCTTCCGCGCGCACGCCGAACCCGAACTGGTCAAGAAATGGCTGGGCCCGCACGACCTCGAGATGCAGATCGAGGAGTGGGACTTCAAGAGCCACGGTGGATATCGCTATCTGCACTCGAACGAGCACGGCGATTTCTGGTTCAACGGAACGTTCCACACGGTGCGGGAGAACGAGTTCATCATCCAGACCTTCGAATTCGAGGGCGCCCCGGACATGGTGAACATCGAGTTCATGTGGTTCGAGGACCTCGGCGACGGGCGCAGCCGGCTCCGCGGCCGGTCGATCTGCCCCAACACCGAGGCCCGCGACGCGCTGCTGTCGTCGGGGATGGAGGGCGGTATGACCGAGGGCTACGAGAAGCTCGACGTACTGCTGAAATCGCTGTGATGGACTGGACACTCGAGGTAGTGGTGGTCCCGGTCGCCGATGTCGACCGGGCCATCGCGTTCTACCGGGACGAGGTCGGTTTCAATGTCGACCACGACACCCGCGCAGGGGCTCAGCGTTTCGCCCAGCTCACACCGCCCGGATCCGGATGTTCCATCGTTCTCAGCGACCCTTCTCCGATGCCGCCAGGATCGCTGCGGGGTCTCCAGCTCGTGGTCGCCGACGCTTATCGCGCTCGCGACGAACTTGTTTCGCGCGGTGTGGCCGCCGACGAAATCCAGATCATCGACGAACGAGACGGCGGAACGATGTTCGGGTTCACCGACCCCGACGGCAATGGGTGGATGGTGCAAGAGATCCGAGCGCGAGCCGACCCACAAGCATGAGCGAACCCGGCGGCCAGGGGGTGCCGCCGGGTTCGCTGTCTGGTTGTTCTAGCGGAACAGGCTCGAACGCCTGCGGCCTCCGACGACGCCGCCGCGCCTACGGCCGCCCATCATCGAGGAGACGAGGGCGACGCCGACGGCCGCAACGATGACCTGAACCAGAAGCTCCAGCCAGTCGATGCCGTTGGTCATCGTCGGGATGCCGAGCACGCGGGCCAGCGCCGTGCCGAGAAACGCGCCGACGATGCCGATCACGATCGTGACGAGTATGCCGATGGGCTGCTTGCCGGGCACCAGCAGTCGGCCGAGCACGCCGACAACAATGCCGATCAGAATTGCGGTGATAACACCGGTGATGGTCATCTCTATCCTCCAGGGGCGGTAATTAGGTGCAGCTGAGATACCCGAGCCGCGCGCGAAATAAACGCACGCGTCAATCGCCCTGCATGGCTCGTAGGCTCGAATGCATGGATACCGACGTACTCGAGATCGACTCATCACGGCGACGCACCGTCGACCTCACCGAGGAAGTGCGGGAGTTCTGCGCTTCCCACCAGGACGGCCTCTGCAACGTCTTCGTCCCGCACGCCACCGCGGGAGTGGCGATCATCGAGACCGGCGCGGGATCTGACGACGACCTCGTCGACACCCTGGAAAACCTGCTTCCTCGCGACGACCGCTACCGCCACGCCCACGGCTCGCCGGGGCACGGCGCCGACCACGTGCTGCCCGCATTGATCGCGCCGTCCGTCACGGTGCCGGTGCAGGGCGGCGAGCCTCTGCTCGGAACATGGCAGAGCATCGTCCTCGTCGACCTGAACAGGGACAACCCGCGCCGATCCGTGCGGTTGAGTTTCATAAACGGCTGATTCAGACGCGACGAATGTGACCGGTACTGTAGTGCGGTCGGTGTTCGCGGACAGCACCGAGAAACGCGCCGAAACATAGAGGACAGCGGGAAGTGCAGACACATGAGATCAGGAAGCGATTCCTCGATCACTTCGTGAACGCGGGTCACACTGAGGTGCCAAGCGCCTCGGTGATCCTCGACGACCCCAATCTGCTCTTCGTCAACGCGGGCATGGTGCAGTTCGTGCCGTACTTCCTCGGCCAGCGCCCGGCGCCGTGGAAGCGTGCGACCAGTGTCCAGAAGTGCATCCGCACGCCCGACATCGACGAAGTCGGCATCACGACGCGACACAACACGTTCTTTCAGATGGCCGGGAACTTCTCGTTCGGCGACTACTTCAAGAAGGGCGCCATCGAGCTGGCCTGGTCGCTGCTGACCAACCCCGTCGATCAGGGCGGCTACGGCTTTGATCCGGAAAAGCTCTGGGCCACCGTCTATCTCGATGACGATGAGGCCGCCGATCTATGGCTGGAGCTCACCGACGTGCCGGCTGAGCGCATTCAGCGCCGCGGGATGGCCGACAACTACTGGTCGATGGGCATCCCCGGTCCGTGCGGCCCGTCGTCGGAGATCTACTACGACCGCGGCCCGGAGTACGGCGTCGAAGGCGGCCCGGAAGCCAACGAGGACCGCTACATCGAGATCTGGAATCTCGTGTTCATGCAGAACGAGCGCGGTGAAGGCACCTCGAAGGACGACTTCGAGATCCTCGGGCCGCTGCCGCGCAAGAACATCGACACCGGCATGGGCGTCGAACGTGTCGCCTGCCTTCTGCAGGGCGTCGACAACGTCTACGAGACGGATCTGCTGCGCCCGGTGATCGACCTCGTCGCGAGCATCGCACCGCGCGGCTACGGCGAGGGAAACCACGGCGACGACGTCCGGTACCGGATCATCGCCGACCACAGTCGCACGGCGGCGATCATCATCGCCGACGGCGTCAGCCCCGGTAATGACGGCCGCGGCTATGTGCTGCGCCGCCTGCTGCGCCGGATGATCAGGTCGGCGAAGCTGTTGGGCATCGAAGCAGCCGATCGTCGCCGACATCATGGCGACGGTCCGCGACGCGAACGGCCCGTCGTATCCGGAACTGGTCAGCGACTTCGACCGGATTCAGCGCATCGCGGTGGCCGAGGAGACGGCGTTCAACCGGACGCTTGTGTCGGGCTCACGGCTTTTCGACGAGGCGGCCCGTGCGACCAGAGAATCGGGTGCCTCGGTGTTGTCGGGGACCGATGCGTTCACGCTGCACGACACGTACGGCTTTCCGATCGAGCTGACGCTGGAAATGGCGGCTGAATCCGACCTGAGCGTCGACGAAGAAGGCTTCCGAGGCCTGATGGCCGAACAGCGCCAGCGCGCGAAGGCCGACGCGGCCGCCCGCAAGCAGGCGCACAGTGATCTGTCGGCATACCGCGAGCTCGTCGAATCCGGGCCGACCGAGTTCACCGGGTTCGACGAATTGACCACCGAAGCACGAATTCTCGGCATCTTCGTCGACGGCAAACGGGTTCCGGTCGTGTCGCACGACGGTCAGCAGACCGAGCGCGTCGAGCTGATTCTGGACCGCACACCGTTCTATGCCGAGTCGGGCGGTCAGATCGCCGACGAGGGCAGCGTCACAGGAACGGCCGCGTCCAGCACGGCGAAGGCTGCGGTCAGCGATGTGCAGAAGATCGCGAAAACGCTATGGGCGCACCGCATCAACGTGGAGTCCGGGGAGTTCGTCGAGGGCGACACCGTCGTCGCGGCCGTCGACCCGCGGTGGCGGCACGGCGCAACGCAGGGGCACTCCGGCACCCACATGGTGCACGCCGCGCTACGACAGGTGCTCGGCCCCAACGCCGTTCAGGCGGGCTCACTGAATCGCCCCGGCTATCTGCGCTTCGACTTCAACTGGCAGGGTGCGCTCAGCGAGGACCAGCGGACGCAGATCGAAGAGGTCACCAATCAGGCGGTCGAGGCCGACTACGCGGTGAACAGTTTCACCACCGATCTCGAGAAGGCCAAGTCGATGGGCGCGATGGCGCTGTTCGGCGAGGCCTATCCCGAAGAGGTGCGCGTGGTCGAGATCGGCGGCCCGTTCTCGCTCGAACTGTGCGGCGGCACGCACGTCCACAATTCGGCGCAGATCGGCCCCGTCACGATTCTCGGTGAATCGTCGATCGGCTCGGGCGTGCGGCGCGTGGAGGCCTACGTCGGACTCGATTCGTTCCGGCACCTCGCGAAGGAACGGGCCTTGATGGCGGGCCTGGCCTCGTCACTCAAGGTGCCGTCGGACGAGGTACCGGCCCGGGTGGCCCAGCTCGTCGACCGGCTCAAGACCGCCGAAAAGGAACTCGACCGGATGCGGCTCGCGAACGCGCGAGCGGCCGCGGTGAATGCCGCAGCGGGTGCCGAGCAGATCGGCAAGGTCCGTCTCGTGGCGCAGCGGATGGCTGGCGGGACATCGGCCGCCGATCTGCGCAGTCTCGTCGGCGATATACGCGGCAAGGTCGGCTCCGAACCCGCGGTGATCGCGTTGATCGCAGAGGGTGAGAACGACTCGGTGCCGTTCGTGGTCGCGGTCAACCCGGCCGCCCAGGACCTGGGACTGGCGGCCAACGAGTTGGTCAAGGGTCTTGGCGCGGCGGTGAACGGTCGCGGCGGCGGTAAGGCAGATATGGCGCAGGGCTCCGGCAAGGGCGCTGCAGGAATCGATGCGGCGCTGGCCGCCCTACGCGCGGAGATAGGCCGGGGCTGACAAGGTGCCGAACCCAGAACACCGTTCGCCGGATCGGCCCGGCGGCGACGATCCCGGACGGGGACGCAGGCTGGGTATCGACGTCGGAAGTGTTCGCATCGGTGTCGCGGTGAGCGATCCCGACGGCATCCTCGCCACGCCGGTGGAGACGGTCCGCCGTGACAGAACCGATCGCCACCTGCGACGACTGTCTCAGCTCGCAGATGAACTGGAGGCCGTCGAAGTGATCGTCGGATTGCCCCGTACGCTTTCGGACCGAACCGGTCCGTCAGCGGAGGACGCCATCGACCTCGCGGAGGATCTGGCGCGACGCGTCGCGCCGACGCCGGTGCGGATGGCTGACGAACGGCTGACCACTGTCACCGCACAACGCTCGCTGCGGGAAGCCGGTGTCCGAGCAAGGGGACAGAAGGCGATGATCGACCAGGCCGCGGCCGTCGGAATACTGCAGAGCTGGCTGGATCAGCGCCGGGCGATACGCAACGAGGTCGGCAATGCCTGACGCCTGGGACCGCGAACGCCCTCAACCCGTGGCGGTCGGCCCGCCGCGGCGACGGTTGAGCCGCGCGGACAGGGCACGCGAAGCGCGTCGTCAACGCAGGCGTCGGTTGGTCCGCAGCGTGACGCTGTGTGTATTCGTCGTGATTGTGATCGGAGCCGTCTTCCTCGGTTCGCGGCTGTGGCACACCGTGTTCGGCGGGGGCTCCGACTACTCGGGCGAAGGCAAGTCCGACGTCGTCGTCCAGGTTCACGACGGTGACTCGACGACAGTGATCGGGCAGACGCTCGAAGATCAACAGGTGGTCGCCAAGTCGAACACGTTCATCACTGCCGCTGAAGGCAATTCGGCGATCCAGGCCATTCAGCCCGGCTTCTACAAGATGCGCACCGAGATATCGGCAGCCGATGCCGTCACGCGCCTGACCGACCCGCAGAATCGCGTCGGCAAGCTCGTCATTCCCGAGGGGCGCCAGCTCGACGACATTCGGGACGTCAAGACCAACAATGTCACCGAGGGCATCTTCACGCTGATCGCCAATGCGACGTGTGTCGATCTCGATGGCGACCGCCACTGTGTGTCGGCCGATGACCTTCGGAACGCGGCGAGCACCGCGTCGCTCGAGGAGTTGTCGGTACCCGATTGGGCGACCAAGCCGGTCGCCGCCATGGGTGATGACCATCGCAGGCTGGAGGGTCTGATCGCGCCTGGTGCGTGGGACGTCGACCCGTCGGCGTCGCCGCAAGACATTCTGTCGTCGCTGGTCGGTACAAGTGCGTATCAATACGCACAGGGCGGGCTGCTGGACACCGCCAAGTCGCTGAATATGACGCCGTATCAGATCCTTACGGTGGCGTCGCTGGTGGAGAGGGAGTCCAAACCCGAGGACTTCGACAAGGTGGCCAGGGTCATCTACAACCGCTTGGTCGCACCGGATCATCGCAGGCTGCAGTTCGACTCGACGGTGAACTACTCGCTGGACCGCCAAGAGGTGGCCACCACCGACTCCGACCGCGGACGTGAGACTCCGTGGAATACGTATGTGCGCGAAGGGCTTCCCGCTACCCCCATCTGCTCGCCGAGCGCAGAGGCGCTGGCAGCGGCCGAGCATCCCGCGGCAGGGGACTGGCTCTACTTCGTCACGATTGATCTGCAGGGCACGACGCTCTTCACCAAGGATTACCCACAGCACCTGGCGAACATCGAACTCGCGAAGCGCAACGGTGTCCTCGACAGCGCCCGCTGACGCGCGCAAGGCGGCGGTACTTGGTTCGCCGATAGCTCACTCGCGCTCACCGCAGCTGCATCTGGCGGCCTACCGGGCCTTGGGGCTCGACAGCTGGACCTATGACCGCATCGAATGCACGGCCGACGAATTACCCGATCTGGTAGGCAATTTCGGCCCCGAGTGGGTCGGCGTCTCGGTGACGATGCCGAACAAGTTCGCTGCGCTGCGCTTCGCCGACGAGCGCACGTCGCGCGCGGAGTTGGTGGGAGCGGCCAACACCCTTGTGCGGACGGATTCCGGATGGCGCGCCGACAACACGGATGTCGACGGGGTGACCGGCGCGCTTGGCGAGGCATCGGGTCACGCGATCGTCGTCGGGTCCGGCGGAACCGCGCCTGCCGTCGTGGTCGGTCTCGTCGAGCTCGGTGTGCAACGCATCACGGTGGTCGCACGCGATCGTGAAAAGGTCGCTGCGGTGGTGGATCTCGCAGGCAGGATTGGTGTCGAGAGTCGTTGGTGTGACATCAACGGTCCGGATGTGAAGGACGTGGTTGCGTCCGCGGATGCTGTGGTCAACACGATCCCGGCCGACGTCGCTGCACAGTACGCCGCGGTGCTGTCGTCGACACCGGTGCTTCTCGATGCGATCTATGACAAGTGGCCGACGCCGCTCGCCGCGGCCGTCGAGGCCGAAGGCGGCCGAGTCATCAGCGGCCTGCAGATGCTGCTGAACCAGGCCTTCGCACAGGTCGAACAGTTCACCGGCATGCCCGCGCCGAAAGAAGCGATGAGAGCCGCCCTTCTGGGCGATTAACCTCGAGACGTGGGGGCGGGGGTGGCCGGCATCTCAGTGCTGGCATGGCTTATGGTGCTGAGCCTGTATGACATCCGTGAGCGGCGGTTGCCGAATTGGTTGACGGTCCCGGGTGCCCTCGTGATCATCGCGGTGGCTGCGGCGGCAGGCCGTGGTATTCCTGCGTTGGTGGGTGCGGGCGCTCTCGCGGGCCTGTACCTCGTTGTCCACGTGATTGCGCCTGCGGGGATGGGCGCGGGCGATGTGAAACTCGCGGCAGGCGTCGGGGGACTGACGGGCGCGTTCGGCGTCGATGTGTGGGCGGTGGCCGCAATGGCGGCGCCATTGTTGACCGCCGTGATCGCTCTCGTCAGCATCGTTCGTCGGTCGGAAGCCGCGGTGCCGCACGGTCCGTCGATGTGTCTGGCGACGATGGGCCGCCGCAGCTCGCGATCCTCTAAAACGGTGGCGGTTTATTTCGTTCGGCGACGAGCGCGTCGTTGAGTCGGCGTTCGGCGGCTTTGGCTTTGGCGGTGTTGTGGGCGCGGGTGTGGCGGCGTTTGGGCATCATGGCGCCGCGGTCGCCGGTGGGTTCGGCGGTGGGTGGTTCGCCGGTCCACAGGGTGGCGGTGGGTTTACACAGCTGTCGGGAACAGGTGCAGGCTGCCGGGGTAGGTGATGTAGGTGTGGCCGGTCGGGCTGGTCCAGATGATGGTGCCGTCGGGTAGTTGTCGGTCGCGCCAGCCGCCCAGACCGTTCCAGAATGTTTTCAACAAATGGTGAAAGCGGCACAGGCACTTCAGGTTCGACGGATGTGTCGGCCCGACCGGGTAGGCCACGGTGTGGTCGAGGTCGCAGACCTGGGCGGGTTTGTCGCAGCCGGGGAACCGGCACGTCAGATCGCGGCAGCGCACGAACTCGGCACGTCGCCGGGTCGGTGTGTAGCGCGGTTCCGGTGGCGAGTTCTCGCCGGGGTGGCGGACCTCGCGGATGCGTGCCCGCTCCAGGATGCCGCCCAGCAGTGCGGTGGGCATGATTCCGGCGCCGAACACGTACGCCGGCTTCGCCGAGGCGCGCGGCGGTTCAGGATCGGGCTCGGGCGTGCGGCGTCGGCGTCGGATTCCTGGGTGGCGGTCGCGGCGTCGACGGATTTCTCGTCGGCCACGGCGTAGACGACGGCGTTCTTGGCGGGTGCATCACCGGCGGTGCCGCCACCGCAGTCGGGTTCTCCGCATTTGCAGTCGAATCGCGGTGTGGGTGGCCGCGGCGGTCAACGCTGGGCGCGCCGCTGATCGATGGGTGCGCGGGTCGGCGTCACAGACGCTGCGCGCCATCTCCTCGACGCTCTGCTCGATCAACGCCGCATCCGCGGAGTTCAACCGCGCCCAGATGGTGGTGGTGCCCGCCACATCGGTGGGCGATCCGAACCGCACCGTCTGCTCGGCGGCCGATTCGGTGGCGCGGCGCAGCGCGCCGGGGTCGTGTTCGTCGACCAGTGCGTCGATGGCTTCCTCGGTCTTCTTCACCGACAACGCACCCCACCGCACCACACGCTCGGCCAGCGCCGCGTCCACCGCGGCCATCGCCTCGGCGTCGTCGACGAGGTAGGTGCGCGACACGATGGTGCGCACCAACAGATCCTGACACCAACCCGGCCTCGAACAGCGCCGCGACTTTGGGTAGCCGGTCGCGCAGCGCGGTCCCGCGGTGGGTCTGATGCAACGCCATCCCGGTGCTGACGTTGAGTGCGGCAGCCAACTCGGCGGCCACCGCGGCGTCGGGGTCGATCCACCACAGCTCGCGCTCCCCGGCGTCCAGGCCGGTGCGGCGGGAGAAGATCTCGGCCATCACCGCCAACTTGCGCGCACCCGCGGCGTTCTCCGCGCGCGCCCACCCACCGGCGGCATCGACCAACGCCGCATCGGTCAGCGACGCCAGGTCGGCGATCTCGGGCAACGACACCATCGAACATGCTTTCGAATCTATGCGCGAGGGCGGACCGGAACCCGTATGAATCATCCGCCTCGACCGCAACCTGTGGATGAAAGCGCAACTGTGGATAACTTCCGGATTTCGGTGGGCAAAGTTCGACGTGGGAAGATGGGACGCGTGTTGCGATGGACAACTGCTGGTGAATCCCACGGCCGCGCTTTGGTGGCCGTGGTCGAGGGCATGGTGGCAGGCGTCGAGGTGACATCCGGCGAGATCGCCGGTCAGCTCGCCCGCCGCAGGCTGGGCTACGGCCGTGGCGCGCGGATGAAGTTCGAGCAGGACCAGGTCACGGTGCTCGCCGGGGTACGGCACGGCATCACGCTCGGCGGCCCGGTCGCCATCGAAATCGGCAATACGGAATGGCCCAAGTGGGAAACCGTGATGGCCGCCGATCCTGTCGACCCGGCCGAGCTCGAGAACATCGCCCGCAACGAACCGCTCACCCGCCCGCGACCTGGCCACGCCGACTACGCGGGCATGCTCAAGTACGGCTTCGAAGACGCCCGGCCCGTACTGGAACGCGCCAGCGCGCGTGAAACGGCCGCCCGCGTCGCCGCAGGCACGATCGCGCGAGCCTTCCTGCGGCAGGCGCTCGGCGTCGAGGTGCTTTCGCATGTCATCTCCATCGGCGCGTCGGCTCCTTACGACGGCCCACCGCCGCAGGCCGCGGATCTGGCCGCGATCGACGCCAGCCCGGTGCGCGCGTCCGACAAGGACGCAGAAGCCAGGATGATCGCCGAGATCGAGGCCGCCAAGGCCGACGGCGACACGCTCGGCGGCGTCGTCGAGGTCGTGGTGAGCGGCCTGCCGATCGGGCTCGGCTCGTTCACCAGCGGTGACAATCGCCTCGACAGTCAGCTGGCCGGTGCGGTCATGGGCATCCAGGCGATCAAGGGCGTCGAGATCGGCGACGGCTTCGAAACCGCTCGCCGCCGCGGCAGCCTCGCCCACGACGAGATGTATCCCGGTCCCGGCGGAGTGATGCGCTCGACGAACCGGGCCGGCGGGCTCGAAGGCGGGATGACGAACGGCCAGCCGCTACGGGTGCGGGCGGCGATGAAGCCGATCTCGACGGTGCCGCGCGCGCTCGCCACCGTCGACATGGCCACCGGCGAAGAGGCCGTCGCGATCCATCAGCGCTCGGACGTATGCGCTGTGCCCGCCGCGGGCGTTGTGGTGGAGACCATGGTCGCGCTGGTGCTCGCCCGTGCGGCGCTGGAGAAGTTCGGCGGCGACTCGATCGCCGAGACTCGTGCCAATGTCGACACCTATCTGCGTTCGGTGGCGGCACGCGAACCGGCACAACGCGCACAGGCGTCGGGCTGATGGCACCCAAGGCCGTGCTGATCGGGCTGCCCGGGTCGGGTAAGTCCACGATCGGCCGTCGGCTCGCCAAGTCACTCGACGTCGCGTTGCTCGACACCGATGCGGCCATCGAGCAGACGACTGGGCGCACGATCCCCGACATCTTCGAAGGCGACGGCGAGAAGGAGTTCCGTCGCATCGAGGAGGAAGTGATCCGCGAGGCGCTGGGATCACATGACGGCGTGCTCTCTCTGGGCGGTGGAGCGATCACGAGTCCCGGTGTACGCGAAGCGCTTTCCGGACACACCGTCGTCTACTTGGAGATCAGCGCCACCGAAGGCGTCCGTCGAACCGGTGGCACCACCGTGCGGCCGCTGCTCGCAGGCGGGGATCGCGCGGAGAAGTTTCGCGCGCTGATGTCTGAGCGGGTCCCGCTCTACCGTCGGGCAGCGACGATCAGGGTGAACACCAACCGCCGAAATCCCGGAGCCGTTGTGCGCTACATCGTGTCGCGACTGGAGAATCCCCGCGCGGATGATGCACCCCCTAAACCCAAGCCGCGGCGGCGGCGACGTCCATCCTGGCGTCGCACGCCGGTGTCGTTGACGCCGAGCCCTTCTGAGGCCACGACACCGACCAGTCCTGCCGAGTTGGCACGCCGCGCCGAGGCTCGCCATGACTGAGCTGACCGCACCCGTCACTGTCGAGGTGAAGACAAACCCGCCCTATCCGGTCGTCATCGGCACCGGCCTGATGACGGAGTTGGGTGCATTCCTCGACGGCCGACACAAGGTTGCGATCCTGCACCAGCCTGCGCTGGCGCAGACCGCAGAGGCGATCCGTAATCATCTGTCCGACAAGGGCATCGACGCTCATCGCATCGAGATCCCCGATGCCGAGGCCGGCAAGGAACTGCCGGTTGTCGGTTACATCTGGGAGGTGCTCGGCCGCATCGGGCTTGGGCGCAAGGACGCCATCGTCAGCCTCGGCGGGGGAGCGGCCACCGACGTTGCGGGATTCGCTGCCGCCACATGGCTGCGTGGAATCGACATAGTGCACGTGCCGACGACACTGCTCGCGATGGTGGATGCCGCCGTCGGCGGAAAGACCGGCATCAACACCGATGCGGGCAAGAACCTCGTCGGCGCATTCCACCAGCCCGCCGCGGTACTCGTCGACCTCGCCACGCTGGAGACGTTGCCGCGCAACGAGATCGTCGCGGGTATGGCCGAGATCGTGAAGGCCGGGTTCATCGCCGACCCGGTCATCCTCGACCTCATCGAGGCCGATCCGGAGGCGGCTCTGGACGCGACGGGCGACGTGCTGCCGGAGTTGATACGCCGCGCCGTCGTGGTCAAGGCCGAAGTGGTCGCCGCCGACGAGAAGGAGTCGCAGCTACGCGAAATCCTCAACTACGGCCACACTTTGGCGCACGCGATCGAGCGCCGCGAGCGCTATCAGTGGCGTCACGGCGCCGCCGTGTCGGTGGGGTTGGTGTTCGCCGCCGAGTTGGGCCGTCTGGCCGGACGACTCGACGACGGAACGGCGGCCCGCCATCGCGCGATCCTCACCTCGCTTGGGCTTCCCGTCAGCTACGACGCCGACGCCCTGCCGCAGTTGGTCGAATCGATGGCAGGTGACAAGAAGACCCGGTCGGGCGTGCTGCGCTTCATCGTCCTCGACGGGCTCGCGAAACCTGGCCGGCTTGAAGGGCCGGACCCGTCGCTGCTCGCGGCGGCATACGCGGAAGTGGCGCAGCCATGACAGGGATCATCGACGACGGTGAACGTGATCAACGGGCCCAATCTCGGCCGTCTCGGGCGCCGTGAGACGCAGGTGTACGGAAGCACGACCCACGACGATCTTGTCGCGATGATCGAACGTGAAGCAGCCGATCTCGGGCTGAAAGCGTTAGTGCGGCAATCGGACAGCGAAGCCGAGCTGCTGGATTGGGTTCACCGCGCCGCAGATGCGGGCGAGCCCGTCGTGCTCAATGCCGGTGCGCTGACTCACACCTCGATCGCATTGCGCGACGCCTGCGCCGAGCTACAGGCGCCGCTGATCGAAGTGCACATCTCGAACGTGCATGCCCGCGAAGAGTTCAGGCACCACTCCTATTTGAGTGCGGATCGCCACCGGCGTGATCGTCGGGCTCGGTGTGCAGGGCTACCTGCTCGCGCTGCGCTACTTAGCCGCGCAGGGTTAGGTCTGCTCCTGGCGGCGCTCGGTCGGCGTCTCGTCGGCAGGCGCATCCGGGTGACGCACAGCGGCGAACACGTCGGTGTCGGCGCGGTCCTCGTCGGTCGCCGAGAGGCCGTGGTGCTGACGCGGCGCGTCATCGGAGTGGCGGTCGATGACCCAGTGTCCGAGCGCGACGCCTGCGATCGCGCCGAGGAAGGTCAGCAGCGCGGTGAAGGCCGCGAAGGTGGTGAGCTCGTTGATCAGCCCACCGACATAGAGGTCCTTGTAGAACAGCGAGATCAGCCAGGCGAGCGCGCCACTGACGAGTCCCGCGAACAGGCCTGCCAGCAGCCACGTCATCGCCAGGTCGTCGCGACGGTCGGGATCGGGGTTGGTGCGCGCGTCCGAACGGCCGTCGACGAGCCCCCACACGAACACCGCGATGGTGAAGAGGACGACGAGGGTGACGCTGATCAACAGCGCCTTGGTTTCCCAGGCGTTGATCGCCGTGCCCTGCACCAATCGGATGAAGATCATCAGGGCCGCGAACACCAGTCCGCGCAGCAACCACTTACTCATGGGGCATCACCTTAGCGAGTAGCGTCAAGGCCCGTGACTATATCCCAGCGTCGAGACCGCCTTCGTCGGCGGTTGACGTCGGAGGGACTTGACGCGATTCTGGTAACGCGCCTGGTCAACGTGCGTTATCTGTCCGGTTTCACCGGCTCGAACGCGGCACTGCTGATTCGCGCGGACGACGACACACCGGTGCTGGCGACTGACGGGCGCTACCGCACCCAGGCGGCCCAGCAGGTTCCCGACGCCGAAATCGTGATCGAGCGGGCCTGCGGGCCGTTTCTGACGGGCCGGGCCGCGGCCGGCGGTGTCCGACGGCTCGGATTCGAGAGTCACGTCGTGACCGTCGAAGAATTCGACTCGCTCGCGAAGGAAGCCTGCGATGTCGAACTGGTCCGCGCGGCGGGCATGGTCGAGGCGCTGAGGGAGATCAAGGACGCCGGCGAGGTAGCGCTGCTGCGACTGGCCTGTGAAGCGGCCGACGCCGCGCTGACTGACCTGGTCGAACGCGGCGGCCTTCGGCCGGGGCGGACCGAGCGCGAGGTCGGACGCGAGCTCGAGTCGTTGATGTTGGATCACGGCGCGGATGGAGTGTCGTTCGAGACCATCGTTGCGGCAGGCGCCAACTCCGCGATTCCGCACCATCGGCCGACAGACGCCGTGCTCGCGGCGGGCGACTTCGTCAAGATCGACTTCGGCGCGCTGGTGTGCGGCTACCACTCGGACATGACACGCACCTTTGTGCTGGGACCCGCCGCGCAGTGGCAACTCGACCTCTACGAACTGGTCGCCGCCGCCCAGAAAGCCGGCAGGGATGCGGTCGGCCCAGGCGTCGCGCTGCGCGATGTCGACGCGGCATCTCGGCAGGTGATCGCCGATGCGGGGTACGCAGAGAACTTCACCCATGGCCTCGGGCACGGCGTAGGTCTCGAGATCCACGAAGCGCCGGGTATCAACGCGACCGCCGCCGGTACACTGCTTGCTGGCGCTGCGGTGACTGTGGAGCCCGGTGTCTACTTGCCCGGTCGCGGCGGTGTCCGCATCGAGGACACGCTGGTCGTCTGCGAGAAAGCGCCTGACCTGCTCACCCGGTTCCCCAAGGAACTGGCCATTCTGTCGTTGAGAGACTAGGAGTAGTACCGCCGTGGCATCGACCGCCGACTTCAAGAACGGACTCGTCCTGCAGATCGATGGCAACCTGTGGACCATCACCGAGTTCCAACACGTCAAGCCGGGCAAGGGTCCCGCGTTCGTGCGCACCAAGCTGAAGAACGTGCTCTCGGGCAAGGTCGTCGACAAGACGTTCAACGCGGGGGTCAAGGTCGAGACCGCGACCGTCGACCGCCGTGACACCACGTATCTGTACAAGGACGGCACGGACTACGTCTTCATGGACAGCCAGGACTACGAGCAGCATCACCTGCCGGAGTCGCTGGTCGGAGACGACGCGCGGTTCCTGTTGGAGAGCCTGCCGGTGCAGGTGGCGTTCCACAACGGGACGGCGCTCTACATCGAGTTGCCCGTGACCGTCGAGATGGAGGTCACCCACACCGAACCCGGCCTGCAGGGTGATCGCTCCAGCGCGGGCACGAAGCCGGCGACGGTGGAGACAGGTGCGGAGATCCAGGTGCCGTTGTTCATCAACACCGGCGACAAGCTCAAGGTCGATTCCCGCGACGGCAGCTATCTGGGCCGTGTGAATTGACCAAACCCAGGCCCGATCGGGGTCGGCATCAGGCGCGAAAGCGGGCCGTAGACCTGTTGTTCGAGGCGGAGGCGCGAGGCATCACACCGGCCGAAGCCGCTGAATCGCGAGAGCTGTTGGCGCAGAGCCAATCCGACGTGGCGGCACTGAACCGTTACACGGTGACGGTGGCTCAAGGAGTGACGCAGCATGCCGCCCACATCGACGACCTGATCTCCACGCACCTGCAGGGCTGGACGTTGGAGCGCCTGCCGGCAGTCGACCGGGCGATCCTGCGGGTTGCGGTCTGGGAACTGCTGCACGCCGACGATGTCCCCGAACCGGTGGCCGTCGACGAGGCCGTCGAATTGGCGAAGCACCTGTCCACCGATGACTCGCCGGGATTCGTCAACGGCGTTTTGGGCCAGGTGATGCTGGTGACGCCGCAGATTCGGGCTGCCGCGGCGGCGATTCAGAGCGGATCAGAGGGTTCCGGCTAGATCCTGCTGACGACGATCACCGATCACATTCTGACAACGGAATTCGATGTCCTTGGCGACGGCACCCGCCGACTGTCGTCGCAGTCACGAGAAGTCCGCCACCGACACCGACTACTTCTGTGAGTCGTTTCGCTTCGACAAGTCGGTCGACAACGGGGGACTGGCGCAGATGGAGCGGCTCCTGCAGTTCGGCAGGGTGCTGTCGGCTGCATGTAGGTCAGGCCGTCGAATAGTTCGGCAGCTCAATGGAATCGGCGACCTTGAACCAGATTCTGGACGCGATCGGCCGGAAGGGCCAACGCTGCATCCATTTCATCACCGCGATGTTGCCCGCGATATCGGAGGCCGAGTTGGGTGCGTAGCGGTCAACGCGGTTGGGGATGTCCTGGCACTTGTCGACGTAGGGCCGCATTGTGGTCTGGTACCGCCGCATTGCAGATTGGATGCCTTGAGCGTCAAACGAATTCGCGGGACCGAGCTCGCCCGCCAGCAGGTAGGCGCCGACGAGCGCCAGGCTGGTGCCCATGCCGCTGAGCGGTGAGGCGCAGTAGCCTGCGTCGCCGACGAGTGCGACGCGACCGGACGTCCAGGACGGCATCTTCACCTGGAGGAATGAGTCGAAGTAGAAATCGTCGGCCTGCTGTGCGGCGGTGAGCAGGGCATCGCACTGCCAGCCTGCGCCCGCGAACCGCTCGACGAGCAATTGGCGCTGTGCGTCGAGGTCGCGGCGGTCGTAGGTGATCGGCTCTGATGCAAAAGCCAATCCCGCCTTGGCAATCGCGGGATCGTGCGTTGGCCGCATGGACGCGTTCAGACCGCCGGGCGCCAGGTACATGAGGTACCAGCCGTCCAGGCCGACGTGGTCGGGTGCGGTGAACCATGCGTTGTAGCCGCCGAGCGGCTTGACGAACTCGTCCTCGGGTCCGAACACCATGCCGCGCACCGCGGAGTGCGGGCCGTCTGCGCCGACGACGAGGTCCGCCCGCAGTTTCGTGCCGTCGGCCAGGGTGACGTCGACGCCGTCGTCATCTTGGCTCAGCGCCGAAATCCTTGTGTTGAAGCGGTATTCGACGGAATCCTTGGTGGTCTGGTAAAGCACGTCGACGAGATCGCCTCGCAGGATCTCCAACTTGGACACCAGCCCGTTACCGTCGAACGCGGTCACCGGCATCTCTGCGCGGCGGCTGCCGTCGGACGCCACCCATGCGACGCCGTGCTGCTCGAGAGCGTGTCGCTCGCATCTGCGCCATCAGTCCCATGCGCTCGACGACGTCGCCGCCCGCGCCGCGTAAGTCGACGGTCTGGCCGCCGGGACGGATGCCGTCCGCGATCTCGACGACGATCACGCGGTAGCCGTTCTTGGTTAGCCAGAAGGCAAGGGATGGTCCGGCGATTCCTGCGCCGCTGATCAGAACGGTCGGTTGTGCCACGGCAGCCACATTAGGTGCGCAACCTGAGAGTGCTAGCCACGACGTGCTCTGTGCGTGCGCCAGCAAAAGGTGGAGTACCGCGCTACTCACGTCTTCTTCGTCAGCGCAAGCAAAGCTCGGTTTGCGCGCTAGATGTTCAGCGCTTGGTATGTGCGCCGCACGAACTTCGGTTGCACGCCTTGCAGTTTGGCCAGCGATGTATTGCCCGCAACCGCGGCGGCCGAGTCGCCCGACATGTCCGGGTGGTTCTGAATGAGATACAGCAGGATCAGATCCGCCGACGGATCTGCCTGCCACCACGTCCCGTATGCGCCGGGCCAGGTGAACGTGCCCTTGCCGCCTGGACCGAACAACTGCCGCGACTTCGCGGGGTCAGTGACGACCGACAGGTTCAGGCCGAAGCCACGACCGATCCAGTACGGCATTCCCAGGAACGGATACCGCCGCTGCTCATCGGTCAGCCGGTCGGTCCTCATCAACCGGGCCGACTCCTCCGACAGCACCCGCGTCCCGTCCAGCGTGCCGAACCCGAGAAGCATCCGCACGAATCGCAGATAGTCGTCGGCCGTCGACCACAGACCCGCCCCGCCACTGCACAGCGGCGGATCCTTGATCGGCGCCGGGCCCATCGAGTCGTGCCGCAGCGTGTCGCCGTCGAGTCGGTACATCGTCGCCGCCCGCGCCCGGCCGTTCGGGCCGACGCTGAACCCGGTGTCGGGCATGCCGAGCCGGTTCGAGGATGCGCTCTCTCAACACCTCTGCAAGGGGCTTGCCCTCGATCCTCGACAGGGCGATACCGAGAACATCGGTCGACACGCCGTAGGTCAGCCGCGCACCGGGCTGGTGAGCCAGCGGAAGCTTCGCCAGATCCGCCAGCCAGCTGTCCTGGTCCTGCCGGTGCGACAGCTTGCCGTACGCGCGGGCCAGCGGACCGAGCACCGAGAACACATACGCCAAGCCGCTCCGGTGGGTCATCAGGTCGTCGACGGTGATCGGCCGCTCTGCCGGAACGGTGTCGTCCAGCGAGCCGCGCACATCGGTCATCACCCGAAGATCGGACAGTTCGGGCAGCCACTTCGTCACCGGATCGGTCAGCGCCAGCCTGCCCTCGTCCACCAGCGTCATCGCTGCGGCGACGGTGATCGGGTTTGGTCATCGACGCGATGCGGAACATCGTGTCGCGCTGCATCGGCAGCCCGGCCTCGACGTCGCGGTAGCCGAGTTCGTTGACCTGCAGCACCTCGCCTGCCTGCCACGCCACCGTGACCGCACCGGACAACAAGCCCGCGTCGATCGCTTCGATGATGGACGTTTTATTGCCGTCGAGATTCACCGGCGCCAGGTTACTCAGGACGGTTGGTGTCGCTTTCGGCCGCTTGCCGAACTGGTGCTAAGCTCCCCGCAGTTCGACGTCCTTTAACGATCCGTCCAGAGAGGCGGAGAAGGAGGTCAGGGCCCTTGGGCGCCACCGACTCTTCAGACACCGACCGGGAATTGATGACCGCGGCGGACGTCGGTAGGACCGTTTCCCGCATCGCTCACGAAATCATCGAGAAGACCGCACTCGACGGTCCGGACGCGCCCCGCGTCATCCTGCTCGGCATCCCCACCCGCGGCGTCACGCTGGCCGCCCGGCTCGCCGAGAAGATCAGGGAGTTCGGCGGAATCGAGGTCCCGCACGGCGCCCTCGACATCACGCTCTACCGCGACGATCTCAACACCAAGCCGCCGCGGCCTCTTGAAGAAACCTCGATACCCGACGAAGGCATCGACGGCACCGTGGTGGTCCTCGTCGACGACGTGCTGTATTCGGGTCGCACCGTGCGCGCAGCACTCGATGCGCTGCGCGATATCGGACGGCCGCGCGCGGTGCAGCTTGCGGTGTTCGTCGATCGCGGGCACCGCGAATTTCCGCTGCGCGCCGACTACGTCGGCAAGAACGTGCCGACGTCTCGCAGCGACAACATCAAGGTTCGCCTGACCGAGCACGACGGCTTCGACGGCGTGGCGATCGCATCGCACGGAGGTCCAGCCCGATGAGTCCACGTCACCTGCTTTCCGCCGCGGACCTCACCCGCGACGAGGCCACCGCGATCCTCGACGACGCCGACCGATTCGCCGAGTCACTGCTCGGCCGCGAGGTCAAGAAGCTGCCGACCCTGCGCGGCCGCACGATCATCACGATGTTCTACGAGAACTCCACCCGCACCAGGGTGTCGTTCGAAGTGGCGGGCAAGTGGATGAGCGGCGACGTCATCAACGTCAGTTCATCGGGCTCGTCGGTCGCCAAAGGTGAATCGCTGCGCGATACCGCGCTGACCCTGCGGGCGGCTGGCGCCGACGCGCTGATCATCCGCCACCCCGCGTCGGGTGCGGCGCAACAGCTCGCCCAGTGGACGGCGACCGAGGACGGCGGCGGTCCATCGGTGATCAACGCGGGCGACGGAACCCACGAACATCCGACCCAGGCGCTGCTCGACGCGTTGACCATCCGCCAGCGGCTCGGCGGGATCGAGGGCAAGCGCGTGGTGATCGTCGGCGACGTCCTGCACAGCCGGGTGGCCCGGTCCAACGTTCTGCTGCTGCACACCCTTGGCGCCGAGGTGGTCCTTGTGGCGCCGCCGACACTGCTTCCCGTCGGGGTGTCCGGTTGGCCGGTGACCGTGTCGCACGATCTCGACGCCGAACTGCCCGTCGCCGACGCGGTGTTGATGCTGCGGGTCCAGGCCGAACGGATGACCGGCGGCTTCTTCCCGTCGGCGCGCGAGTACTCGGTGCGCTACGGGCTGTCGGAGAAGCGGCAGGCGCTGTTGCCCGGGCACGCGGTGGTGCTGCACCCCGGACCGATGCTCCGCGGCATGGAGATCTCGTCCTCGGTCGCGGACTCGACGCAATCGGCTGTGCTGCAACAGGTTTCCAACGGTGTGCACATCAGGATGGCCGTGCTGTTCCACTTGCTGGTTGGTACGGGTATGGAGGCGATCAGCGCATGAATCCAGTTCTCATTCGCGGGGTTCAGCTCTACGGCGAGGGGGACCGGGTCGACGTGCTCGTCGACGACGGCCAGATCGCCGACATCGGGGCGGACCTGTCCATCCCGGACGATGCCGACGCCGTCGACGCCACCGGCCAGATCCTGCTGCCGGGCTTCGTCGACCTGCACACCCACCTGCGCGAACCCGGCCGTGAATACGCCGAGGACATCGAAACCGGTTCGGCAGCAGCGGCTCTGGGCGGATACACCGCGGTCTTCGCGATGGCCAATACCAACCCCGTCGCCGACAGCCCCGTGGTGACCGACCACGTCTGGCACCGCGGACAGCAGGTCGGCCTCGTGGACGTCCACCCTGTCGGTGCGGTGACGATGGGACTGGCCGGAATCCAGCTGACCGAGATGGGGATGATGGCCGCGGGCGCGGCCCAGGTCCGCATGTTCTCCGACGACGGCATCTGTGTGCACGACCCGTTGGTGATGCGGCGCGCGCTCGAGTACGCCACCGGACTCGGTGTGCTGATCGCACAGCACGCCGAGGAGCCGCGGCTGACCGTCGGCGCCGTCGCGCACGAAGGGCCCAACGCAGCCCGCCTCGGTCTCTCCGGCTGGCCTCGCGCGGCCGAGGAGTCGATCGTCGCGCGTGACGCGCTGCTTGCCCGCGACGCCGGGGCAAGGGTGCACATCTGCCACGCCTCGACCGCAGGCACGGTCGAGATCATCAGGTGGGCGAAGGAACAAGGGATTTCGATCACCGCCGAGGTGACGCCGCATCATCTGCTGCTCGACGACGACAGGCTCGCCACCTACGACGGGCGCAACCGCGTCACCCCGCCGCTGCGCGAATCCAGCGACGCCGAGGCGCTGCGCCAGGCACTCGTCGACGGCGTCATCGACTGCGTCGCCACCGACCACGCCCCGCACGCCGAGCACGAGAAGATGTGCGAGTTCGCCAACGCAAGGCCCGGCATGCTCGGCCTGGAGACGGCGCTGTCGGTGGTCGTCGACACCATGGTCCGCCCCGGGCTGTTCACCTGGCGCGACGTCGCGCGGGTGATGAGTGAGAATCCCGCCCGCATCGTCGGGCTTCCCGACCAGGGCAGGCCGCTCGAGGTCGGAGAGCCCGCCAACCTCACCGTCGTCGACCCCGACGCGACGTGGACCGTGACCGGCGCCGAGCTGGCCAGCAGGTCGGACAACACGCCGTTTGAATCGATGACGCTGCCCGGCGCTGTGACGTTGACCCTGTTACGTGGCAAGGTCACCGCGAGAGACGGAAAATCGCCAGCATGAACACCGGCACGCTCGTTGGATCGCTGATCGTCGCCGCCGTCCTCGCGGTGGCGCTGGGCCTTGCGGTCCAGGCGATCCTGCGGGGCTGGCGGCATCGTGCGCTGCGGCAGGCGGAATTGATCGGAACGCTTCCGCCGATGCCCGACACCGTCGGCCCGGCCATCGTGCCCGCCACCAAGGGCCTCTACGTCGGCAGCACGCTGGCGCCGAGCTGGCAGGACCGCATCGCCGTCGGCGACCTCGGCTACCGCACCAAGGCGGTGCTGACCCGCTATCCCGAAGGCATCATGGTGCAGCGCAGCGGCGCCCAGCCGATCTGGATCCCCGACGAGTCGATCACCGCCATCCGCACCGAGCGCGGTATCGCGGGCAAGGCCATGACCCATCAGGGCATCCTCGCGATCAGGTGGCGGCTACCGTCGGGCACGGAGATCGACACGGGGTTCCGCAGCAACGACCGTGCGGAGTACGCGCAGTGGCTGGGGGAGGAGGCGGCTTAGTGAGTAAGGCGGTACTGGTTCTCGATGACGGCAGGATCTTCACCGGCACACCGTTCGGGGCGCGGGGCGAGACGCTCGGCGAGGCGGTGTTCTCCACCGGCATGTCGGGCTATCAGGAGACGCTGACCGACCCCAGCTATCACCGACAGATCGTGATCGCCACCGCACCGCAGATCGGCAACACCGGCTGGAACCACGAGGACGCCGAGAGCCGCGGCGACAAGATCTGGGTCGCCGGCTACGCCGTCCGCGACCCGTCGCCGCGCGCGTCCAACTGGCGGGCGACCGGGACCCTCGAGGACGAACTCGTCAGGCAGGGCATCGTCGGCATCGCGGGCATCGACACCCGCGCGGTGGTGCGGCATCTACGCAGCCTGGGTTCGATGAAGGCCGGGGTGTTCTGCGGAGAGGCCTTGGCCGACCCCGACGAGCTGTTGGACAGGGTTCGCAGCCAGCCCTCGATGCTGGGCGCCGACCTCGCGGGCGAGGTCAGCACGAACGGCACCTACGACGTGGAAACCGAAACGCCGCAACGGTTCACCGTCGCCGCCATCGACCTCGGCATCAAGACCAACACACCGCGCAACTTCGCCCGCCGGGGCATCCGCAGCCATGTGCTGCCGTCGTCGGTGACCTTCGACCAGATCGCCGACCTCAAGCCCGACGGTGTGTTCCTGTCGAACGGGCCAGGAGACCCCGCGACCGCGGACCACATCGTCGGCGTCACGCGCGAGGTACTCAGCGCCGGAATCCCGTTGTTCGGCATCTGCTTCGGCAACCAGATCCTCGGCCGTGCGCTCGGCCGCTCGACCTACAAGATGGTGTTCGGACACCGTGGCATCAACGTGCCGGTCATCGACCACGCCACCAAGCGGGTGGCCATCACCGCGCAGAATCACGGCTTCGCGCTGGAAGGCGAAGCGGGTGAGCGCTTCGACACCCCGTTCGGAACGGCAGAGGTGAGCCACACGTGCGCCAACGACGGAGTCGTGGAAGGAATCAAACTCGTTGACGGGCGCGCCTTCTCGGTGCAGTACCACCCGGAGGCGGCAGCGGGCCCGCACGACGCCGAGTATCTCTTCGACCAGTTCGTGGACCTGATGGCGGGGGAACGCTAGATGCCGAAGCGGTCTGACCTAAACCATGTCCTTGTCATCGGATCGGGTCCGATCATCATCGGCCAGGCATGCGAGTTCGACTACTCGGGCACCCAGGCGTGCCGGGTGCTCCGTGCAGAAGGGCTGCAGGTCAGCCTGGTCAACTCCAACCCGGCGACGATCATGACCGACCCGGAGTTCGCCGACAACACCTATGTCGAGCCGATCACCCCGGATTTCGTGGAGCGAGTCATCGCGCAGCAGGCCGAGCGCGGCAACAAGATCGACGCCGTGCTGGCGACGCTCGGCGGGCAGACCGCGCTGAACACGGCGGTCGCGCTTTACGAGAATGGTGCGCTCGAGCGCTGGGGGGTCGAGATGATCGGCGCCGACTTCGACGCCATCCAGCGCGGCGAGGATCGGCAGCGGTTCAAAGACATCGTCGCCAAGGTCGGCGGCGAATCCGCGCGTCGCGGGTGTGTTTCACCATGGACGAGGTTCGCGAGACCGTCGGGGAACTGGGCCTGCCGGTCGTGGTGCGGCCGTCGTTCACGATGGGCGGACTCGGCTCGGGCATGGCGTACTCCGCCGAGGACGTCGACAGAATGGCAGGCGACGGCCTCGCCGCATCCCCGTCGGCCAACGTGCTGATCGAGGAATCCATCTACGGGTGGAAGGAATTCGAGCTCGAACTGATGCGCGACCACCACGACAACGTCGTTGTGGTCTGCTCGATCGAGAACTTCGACCCGATGGGCGTGCACACCGGCGATTCCGTCACCGTCGCACCGGCGATGACGCTGACCGACCGCGAATACCAGACGATGCGTGACCTCGGCATCGCGATCCTGCGCGAGGTCGGCGTCGACACCGGCGGCTGCAACATCCAGTTCGCCATCGACCCCGCCGACGGCAGGCTCGTCGTCATCGAGATGAACCCGCGCGTGTCGCGGTCCTCGGCGCTGGCGTCCAAGGCCACCGGCTTCCCGATCGCCAAGATCGCAGCCAAGCTCGCGATCGGCTACACGCTCGACGAGATCATCAACGACATCACCAAGGAAACCCCTGCCTGCTTCGAGCCGACGCTCGACTACGTCGTCGTCAAGGCGCCGCGGTTCGCATTCGAGAAGTTTCCCGGCGCCGACCCCACACTGACCACCACGATGAAGTCCGTCGGCGAGGCGATGTCGTTGGGCCGCAACTTCATCGAGGCGCTCGGCAAGGTGATGCGGTCGCTCGAGACGAGCCGCACCGGGTTCTGGACCGGTCCCGACAACGAGGGCAGCGTGCAAGAAGTGCTCGAGCGGCTGCACACACCGACCGACGGCAGGCTCTACGACATCGAGCTCGCATTGCGGCTCGGGGCGTCGGTCGAGGAGGTGGCGGCCGCCTCCGGCGTCGACCCGTGGTTCGTCGAGCAGATCAACGGGCTGGTGGCGCTGCGCACCGAACTGCTCGACGCCCCCGTGCTCGACGAAGAGCTGCTGCGGCGCAGCAAGCACAGCGGTCTTTCCGACCGCCAGATCGCAGCTCTTCGGCCCGAGCTGGCCGGCGAGGTCGGTGTCCGCGCGCTGCGCCAGCGCCTCGGCATCCATCCGGTGTACAAGACCGTCGACACGTGCGCGGCGGAGTTCGAGGCCAAGACGCCGTACCACTACAGCAGCTACGAGCTGGATCCCGCCGCAGAGACCGAGGTGGCGCCGCAGACCGAGAAGCCCAAGGTGCTCATCCTCGGCTCGGGCCCGAACCGCATCGGTCAGGGCATCGAGTTCGACTACAGCTGCGTGCACGCCGCGACCACGCTTTCGGACGCCGGGTTCGAGACCGTGATGATCAACTGCAACCCCGAGACGGTGTCGACCGACTACGACACCGCTGACCGGTTGTACTTCGAACCGCTGACATTCGAGGACGTCCTCGAGGTCTTCTACGCCGAATCCGCCTCCGGCGCAGGCGGTCCCGGCGTTGTCGGCGCGATCGTGCAACTCGGGGGACAGACGCCGCTCGGCCTCGCCGAGAAGTTGGAGAAGGCGGGCGTTCCGATCGTCGGCACCAGCCCGAAGGCCATCGACCTCGCAGAGGACCGCGGAGCGTTCGGCGAGGTGCTCAACACCGCGGGACTGCCCGCACCCCGGTTCGGCACCGCCACCAGCTTCGAGCAGGCCCGCCGCATCGCCGCCGACATCGGCTACCCCGTGCTTGTGCGACCGTCCTATGTGCTCGGCGGGCGCGGCATGGAAATCGTTTACGACGAGGACACCCTGCAGGGCTACATCACCCGTGCCACCGAACTCTCGCCCGAGCACCCTGTGCTCGTCGACCGGTTCCTCGAGGACGCCATCGAGATCGACGTCGATGCGCTCTGCGACGGAACCGAGGTGTACATCGGCGGGGTCATGGAACACATCGAGGAGGCCGGCATCCACTCCGGCGACTCGGCGTGCGCGCTACCGCCGGTGACATTGGGCCGCAGCGACATCGCGTCGGTCCGCAAGGCAACCGAGGCGATCGCCCACGGCATCGGTGTCGTCGGCCTGCTCAATGTGCAGTACGCGCTGAAGGATGACGTGCTGTACGTGCTGGAAGCCAACCCGCGAGCCAGCCGCACCGTGCCGTTCGTGTCCAAAGCCACCGCGATACCGCTGGCCAAGGCCTGCGCCAGGATCATGCTCGGCGCCAGCATCGCCCAACTTCGCGAAGAAGGTGTGCTGGCCGCCACCGGAGACGGCGGGACGACGCCGCGCAACGCCCCGGTAGCGGTGAAGGAGGCGGTGCTGCCGTTCCACCGCTTCCGCAAGGCCGACGGCTCCAACATCGACTCGCTGCTCGGCCCTGAGATGAAATCGACGGGCGAAGTGATGGGTATCGACAACAACTTCGGCAGCGCCTTCGCCAAGAGCCAGACCGCCGCCTACGGTTCGCTGCCAACGGAGGGCACGGTGTTCGTTTCCGTGGCCAACCGGGACAAGCGCTCGCTGGTGTTCCCCGTCAAGAGGCTGGCCGACCTCGGGTTCCGCGTGCTCGCCACCGGAGGCACCGCGGAGATGCTGCGGCGCAACGGAATTCCCTGTGATGAGGTTCGGAAGCACTTCGAACCGCCCGGTGAGGGTAGGCCCGCAGTGTCGGCGGTCGACGCCATCAAGGCGGGCGACGTCGACATGGTGATCAACACCCCCTACGGCAACTCCGGCCCCCGCATCGACGGCTACGAGATCCGTTCGGCGGCCGTGGCGATGAACATCCCGTGCGTGACAACGGTGCAGGGCGCATCAGCGGCGGTGCAGGGCATCGAGGCGGGAATCCGCGGCGACATCGACGTGAAGTCGCTGCAGGAGCTGCACAGCGCGTTGGGGCCGGCTTGACGAATTCCGCTCCTGCATTCGGTCGGCGACTCGCCGATGCGATGTCGCGGCCGCGGTCCGCTGTGTCCTGGCATCGATCCGCATCCCGAGCTACTTGGCGCGTGGGGTCTGACGGCAGACGCCGACGGGCTGCGCAGGTTCAGCGACACCTGCGTCGAGGTGTTCGCCGACTTCGCGGTCGTCAAACCGCAGGTGGCTTTCTTCGAGGCGCTACGGCTGCCGCAGGCTTCTCGGCGCTGGAGGACACCATCGCGGCGCTGCGCAGCGGAGGGCGTGCTGGTACTCGCCGACGCCAAGCGCGGCGACATCGGCTCGACGATGGCCGCATACGCCGAGGCATGGTGCGGTGACTCCCCGCTCGCCGCCGACGCCGTCACCGCGTCGCCCTACCTCGGATTCGGCTCGCTCGACCCGCTGCTCGACCTCGCCGCGGCGAGCGGCCGCGGGGTGTTCGTCCTCGCCGCCACGTCCAACCCCGAGGGCGCAGACGTGCAGGTGCGCCGTCACGGACGGCCGCACCGTCGCGCAGTCGATCGTCGACGCTGCCGCGGCTGTCAACGCCGCATCGCCAGAGCCGGGTTCGGTCGGCGTCGTCGTCGGCGCGACGCTCTCGTCGCCTCCCGATCGTCAGCGCGCTGGCCGGTCCCGTGTCTGGTGCCGGGCGTCGGGGCACAGGGCGGACGCCCGGAAGAGCTGCGCGGCTTCGCAGGCGCGCGGCCCAGGTCAGCTGCTGCCCGCGGTGTCGCGGGAGATCCTGCGCGCGGGACCCGACGTCGCCGCGCTGCGCGCTGCTGCCGAGAAGATGAGGGACGCGGTCGCCTATCTGTGCGCTAGACCGCTGAGGCGACCCGCTACATGATCGAGAGTCCACCCCTTGCGATTTCTGCACGAACTGCGCCGCCGGGTCAGAGGAGTTGATGTTCACAGTCAGGTGCCCGGCGCCGGCCGCAGGTCACCGCCCTTTCACCACGACTCGCCGTCGCCTTGACTAGTTGCGGGTGGTGCAGTGCACCGCGGACGTGCCGCCGGCTTGTTGATGTACGTCGCCGTCGATTCGAGGCGGGCGGGAATGATTTGTTCCAGTCGCTTCAGCTGGCCGCCGTAGCCGACGTACAACTCGACGAGCGCGGCGGTGTCACCCGAATTGCTGAGGTTCGACCGTTAGGTCCTGCCAAGCCAGCGGCCGGGTCGTCGGGCCGTTGACTGCGACCCATGTCGGGCCACATCGGGATCGGCAGGAGGGGCTGGTCGAGGTCTGCGGGAGCCGCTCGCGGGTCCGGGAAGCTTGCGCCGGATAGACGTCCGCCGGAGGCGACGCACTTCAGGGCGAAGTTAGCGGTCCAGTGACTCGCCAGTGGCGTGCGCGGTCGATCGGAACCCCGCGAGCACGGAGCCGTCGTCAGCGATATCGCCCGTGTAGTGTCCGCTGCCGCCGCCGTTCACGGTGGTGAAGTCGATGCGGCGTCCGTTGATGCCGCCCTTACCACTTCCCTCCATCCGGGCGGCCGGATTACCGTCGGCGGCCAGCCGTGTCCCGAGACCGATGTGCCCGATTGCGCTGACGGCCGAGGACGTTGACGCCCGCTCCGGGCGGTGCGCCTGCCGTGGCGCCCTCGTGACGGTCCGCCCGCCGTCAGCCAGCTGAACGTGCGGCCACCACGCAGTGCGGTACTCGATGCGGGGAGCGGTGAGCCGTCCGAGTTCGCTCGAAGGCTCTCGGCGCATCGCCAAGCGACACCTGGGCTGCCGACGGCACCGGCATCACCCACGCCGCACTGTCGGAGCTTCCTGTGACGCGCAACGACATCAGAATGTCCTCGCGGGATCCGTCCCACGCGACCAACGCGCGCTCGTCGACGACCGAAGCCCCCTTCTGGTCCGGGATGTAGGCACCGCAACCGCACGCCCACGCGGGTGCGGCGAGGCTCGTCGTCGAGCCCACCGAGGAGCAGTGCAAGGACCACGCCGACGCCACCGGCACATGCGGAACACACCACGAAGCTATGCCGAAAAGACCTCTACTACGCAATGTCGTTGACGACGTTCGTCGGCGCCTGCACATCGACGAAAACCCGCCACGACACGCCCGAAAGTCGGTGACCAGGCAAAATTTTCTTTTTTTGAACGTTCACAGATGCGTCGGCCCGCCCGATCGGCGGCCCAGACGGCCTCCCTGACGCCGAAAATGCCCTAAAAACCCCGGATACGCAGGCGTTTTTCGCCAAATCCCGCCAATCACAGTGTTCACAGCGGTTTCGGCGCCCCGCGGCGAGGGTTCGACGCATCCTGGGCTTTTGACGCTGAAAACAGGGGGTGGGGTTAGCTTTCGTCAGGTTGCGTGGGTACGGTCGTCGCTGCTGGCTGGTGTTGTGACCAGTCAAGACAAAACAATGATGGTGATGAGACGGAGGAACCCGTGGCCCTTCCCCAGTTGACCGACGAACAGCGCGCGGCAGCGTTGGAGAAGGCTGCTGCCGCACGTCGAGCACGTGCCGAACTCAAAGATCGGCTCAAGCGCGGCGGCACCAACCTCAAGCAGGTGCTGAAGGATGCCGAGACCAACGAGGTCTTCGGCAAGATGAAGGTCTCTGCGCTCCTGGAGGCGTTGCCCAAGGTCGGCAAGGTCAAGGCGCAGGAAATCATGACCGAGCTCGAGATCGCCCCCACCCGCCGTCTGCGCGGCCTGGGTGATCGCCAGCGCAAGGCGTTGCTGGAGAAGTTCGACTTCACCAGCGACTAGTGACTGCCGGCCGAGGGGTCGGACAGCGTTCGAGCCGCGTTGTGGTGCTGTCCGGTCCCTCCGCCGTCGGGAAATCCACTGTGGTCCGCTGCCTGCGTGACCGGATTCCCGACCTGCACTTTTCTGTATCCGTGACCACCAGGGCCCCGCGCCCCGGTGAGGTCGACGGTGTCGACTACACGTTCATCTCGTCTGAGCGCTTCCAGCAGCTGATAGACGACGGCCTACTGCTCGAGTGGGCCGAAATTCACGGCGGGCTGCACCGGTCGGGCACACCCGCCCAACCAATCCGCGACGCCACAGCGGCGGGCCATCCGGTGCTCATCGAAGTCGATCTGGCAGGCGCCCGATCCGTCAAAGAGGCGATGCCGGAGGCGCTCACGGTCTTTCTTGCGCCCCCGAGCTGGGAAGCGCTGGAGAGCAGGCTGACCGGCCGAGGCACCGAGACGCCCGAGGTGATGGACCGTCGGCTGGCAACGGCTCGAGCCGAACTGGCCGTCCAGGACGAGTTCGACCACGTCGTCGTGAACAGTCAATTGGAGTCAGCGTGCGCTGAATTGGTATCCTTGCTGGTGGCCCGCAGATAAGCCGAACGCCGCATTGGCGCTTGTCCTCGTCCGGGCGGCCCGCAAGCCATTTCGAAGCTTTCACTAAAACGCCAGGAGAATTTTTCGTGAGCACCCCGCACGCCGACGCGCCGCTGGCCGCCGTCGAAGACACCGACTCGCCCCACGGCGGTTACGACACACCGCTCGGCATCACCAACCCGCCCATCGATGAGCTGCTCGACCGCGCGTCGAGCAAGTACGCGCTGGTGATCTATGCCGCCAAGCGCGCACGGCAGATCAACGACTACTACAACCAGCTCGGCGACGGGATCCTCGAGTACGTGGGTCCGCTGGTCGAGCCGGGCCTGCAGGAGAAGCCGCTGTCGATCGCGATGCGCGAGATCCACGGCGACCTGCTGGAGCACACCGAGGGTGGCGCCGAGGGCACCGAGCAGTAGGCGTACTCGAGGTGGACCGTAAGCGGATCATCGTCGGCGTATCCGGAGGCATCGCCGCCTACAAGGCATGCACGCTGGTCCGTCAGCTGACCGAGGCCGGCCACTTCGTCCGGGTCGTTCCGACCGAGTCCGCTCTGCGTTTCGTCGGTGCCGCGACCTTCGAGGCGCTTTCGGGCAACCCCGTCCACACCGGCGTCTGGGATGACGTCCACGAGGTTCCGCATGTCCGGATAGGGCAGGAAGCCGACCTCGTCGTGGTCGCACCCGCCACCGCGGATCTGCTCGCCCGAGCCGTCGCAGGCCGGGCTGACGACCTTCTCACCGCGACGCTGCTTACCGCGCGGTGTCCGGTGCTGTTCGCCCCCGCGATGCACACCGAGATGTGGTTGCATCCGGCGACAATCGACAACGTCGCCACGCTCCGCGGCCGCGGAGCGGTGGTCCTCGAACCGGCCTCAGGACGGCTCACCGGTGCCGACAGCGGCGCGGGCCGGCTGCCCGAAGCCGAAGAGATCACCACGCTGGCAGGCCTTCTACTCGAGCGCGGCGACTCGCTGCCCTACGACCTCGCGGGCGTGAAGGTGCTCGTGTCGGCAGGCGGCACCCGCGAACCGCTCGACCCGGTGCGGTTCATCGGCAACCGATCATCGGGAAAGCAGGGCTACGCGGTGGCCCGCGTCGCCGCGCAGCGCGGCGCAGACGTCACGCTGATCGCGGGCAACACCGCTGGGCTGATCGACCCTGCCGGCGTCGACGTCGTCCACATCGGCTCGGCCGCACAGCTCAAAGACGCCGTCTCCAAACACGCACCCGACGCCCATGTGCTCGTGATGGCCGCCGCGGTTGCCGACTTCCGCCCGGTGCACGTGGAGACCAACAAGATCAAGAAGGGCGCCTCCGAGCCCACCGCGATCGAGCTCACCCGCACCGACGACGTGCTCGCGGGTGCGGTGCGGGCGCGCACCGACGGTCAGCTGCCCAATATGCGCGCGATCGTCGGCTTCGCCGCCGAGACCGGCGACGCGAACGGCGACGTGCTGTTCCACGCCCGCGCCAAATTGGCTCGCAAGGGTTGTGATCTGCTCGTCGTCAACGCAGTCGGCGAGAACCGCGCATTCGAGGTGGACAGCAACCAAGGGTGGCTGCTGGCCGCCGACGGAACCGAGGCCGCGCTGGAGCACGGTTCGAAAACTCTGATGGCCAGCCGTATCGTGGACGCGATCGTGGCCTTCCTGCACAGCAGCGGTGGGTGACCGGACGCACACAACCGCATGCGCGTAAGGGTTGCGCGCGACAGCCACACACGTTTGGGTGCGACAGGGCGACGGTGCCGCTGAGGCGGCGACACCGGACAACGTTATAATTTGACTAACTAACTATCTTGAGTGAGAGATGCAGTGAGAGGAATGACACCGTGAGCGAAGGTCGGCTGTTCACCAGTGAGTCGGTGACCGAAGGGCACCCCGACAAGATCTGCGACGCGATCAGCGATTCGGTGCTCGACGCGCTGCTGGCAGACGATCCGAAGTCACGGGTCGCGGTCGAGACCCTGGTCACCACCGGCCAGGTGCATGTCGTCGGCGAGGTCACGACCTCGGCGAAGGAAGCGTTCGCCGATATCACCAACACGGTGCGCGAGCGCATCCTCGAGATCGGCTACGACTCGTCGGACAAGGGCTTCGACGGCACCACCTGCGGTGTGAACATCGGCATCGGCGCGCAGTCACCCGATATCGCCCAAGGTGTCGACACCGCCCACGAGACCCGCGTCGAGGGCGCAGGCGACCCGCTCGACCTGCAGGGCGCAGGCGACCAGGGCCTGATGTTCGGCTACGCCATCAAGGACACCCCCGAGTTGATGCCGCTGCCGATCGCGCTGGCTCACCGGCTCTCGCGCAGGCTCACCGAGGTCCGCAAGAGCGGCGTGCTCGACTACCTGCGCCCCGACGGTAAGACCCAGGTCACCGTCCAGTACGACGGCTACACCCCGGTCCGGCTGGACACCGTCGTGCTGTCCACCCAGCACGCCGACGGCATCGACCTCGAGGGGACGCTCGCCCCTGACATCCGCGAGAAGGTCGTCAACACCGTGCTCGGTGACCTCGCACACGGCTCCATGGACACCTCCGACTACCGGTTGCTGGTCAACCCGACCGGAAAGTTCGTGCTCGGCGGCCCGATGGGCGATGCGGGCCTGACCGGCCGCAAGATCATCGTCGACACCTACGGCGGCTGGGCCCGCCACGGCGGCGGGGCGTTCTCGGGCAAGGATCCGTCCAAGGTGGACCGTTCGGCGGCCTACGCGATGCGCTGGGTGGCAAAGAACGTGGTTGCTGCGGGCCTGGCGGAGCGGATCGAAGTCCAGGTCGCGTATGCGATCGGCAAAGCCGCCCCCGTCGGGCTGTTCGTCGAGACGTTCGGCACCGAGACCGTGGACCCCGACCGTATCGAGAAGGCCATCACGTCCGTGTTCGACCTGCGGCCGGGCGCGATCGTGCGCGACCTGGACCTGCTGCGCCCGATCTATGCGCAGACGGCGGCCTACGGCCACTTCGGCCGCACGGACGTCGACCTGCCATGGGAGCAGCTGAACAAGGTCGACGAGCTGAAGGCCGCCGTCTAGGCGCTAAGCGCTGAACTCGTAGTCGTCGAGCGGGTAGCGGCGGCTGCGCCAGTACGCCTCCATCGTGGTGGCGGGTCGCAGCGGTACGTCGCCGTTCTTGTCGAAGTAGTAGCTGTTGGCCAGTGAGCAGCTGTCCTGCCAGAAGATCTGGCGGTGCCGCTTGCGCATCATCTCGGCGAAGTAGCGGTCGTTGGCCTCCTGGGTCACCTCGACGCGGGTGGCGCCGCGGCGCCGCGCGTGCTGCAGGCAGCGCACAATGTGGTGGCTCTGCGTCTCGATGAGCGCGAAGTAGGACGAGCCGACGTAGCCGTACGGGCCGAACACGGTGAAGAAGTTCGGAAAACCCGGGATGCTGACGCCCTCGTAGGCCTGCAGCCGGTGGTCCTCCCAGAACTGGCTCAGCGTGCGGCCGCGCGGCCCGGTCACCGAATAGGTCAGCACGCCGTCGGGATCCAATACCTTGAATCCCGTTGCCAGGATCAGCACTTCGGCATCGTGGGATTCGCCATCGGCGGTGGCGACCCCTGAGCCGGTGATCTTCTCGATCGGCTCGGTGACCAGCCTGACGTTGTCGCGATTGAAGGTGGACAGGTACGTGTTGTGGAAGCCGGGACGCTTGCAGCCAACCGCGTATCGCGGTGTCAGCTTGTCCCGCACGACGGGATCCTTGACCGCGGTGCGGAGATAGGCCTTGCCGAACTCCGGCGCGCGTTTTGCCATCGGGTTGACCGTGAAGTACTGCGCGGCAAGCGGAAACGTCAGTTCGACGTATGCCTGGCTGAGCAGGCGTTGCACGGCCTTGCCGCCGGGAAGGCGCATCGCCCGGCGGGCGGTGGAGGGCAATGGCACGTCCGCCTTCGGGAAGCACCAGATCGGCGTGCGCTGAAAAACGGTGAGGTGCTCGACGATTGGCGCGATCTCGGGGATGACCTGAACCGCGGACGCACCGGTGCCGATGATCGCGACGCGCTTACCCGCGAGGTCCAAACCGTGATCCCAACGGGCGGTGTGCATTGTCGCGCCCGCGAACGAATCGACGCCGTCGATGTCGGGCAGCTGCGGAGTCGTCAGCACGCCCCCCGCGTTGACGAGAAACCGCGACGTCACGGTCTCGCCGGAGTCCGTCTCGATCGCCCAGAGGTCGCTTTCGTCGTCGAACACCACGCGCAGGACCTTGGTGTTGAACCGGATCCTGCGCCGCAGACCGTATTTGTCGACGCAGTGCTCGGCGTAGGCCTTCAGCTCCCGACCTGGCGCATAGGTGCGGGTCCAGTCCGCGCTCTGCTCGAAGGAGAACTGGTAGGAAAATGACGGAATATCAACGGCGATACCGGGATAGGTGTTCCAATGCCACGTTCCGCCGCACCCGTCGGCCGCCTCGATCAGCAGGTAGTCGCCCATGCCCGCCTTGTCGAGCAGGATCGCGGTGCCGATTCCCGAGAATCCGGCACCGATGATGACGGTGTCGTGGTCAGGCGCTGCCATAGAGCCTCCGTTTGGGTGGTTGACATGAGTTTAGGCCGCCGATAATCCGCACTGTGTACCTTCAGCGAATGGCCTCAACCGATGCCGGACATGCCGGCTTCTCATCGGTAACCAACGCGCACCGGCTAACCCGCATGCTGTGGTTGGCGGCTGTGCTGGTCGCGGTGGCCTACGGCGTGTTCCTGATCGCCACCGCGGTCAGGCTGCCTCATGGTGCCGACCTCACCGGCCAGTTCTGGTCACAGCCTGTGGTCAAGGCAACCCCGGCCCTGCTGCTGGCCGCCGCGGCGTTCACCCATCCCATCGTCAGGGAGCGGCGCTGGCTGATCGGCGCGCTCGTCGGGTCGGCGGCGGGCGACTTCCTGCTGGCGATGCCGTGGTGGGAGCCGTCGTTCGTGCTCGGGCTGGCCGCCTTCCTGGTTGCCCATCTGTGCTTCCTGGCCGCACTGCTTCCGCTGCGTGTCCGATCGACGCCTCGGCTCGCGGCCGCTGCCGTCGTGGTCGCGGCCTGCATCGCGCTTCTCGTCTGGTTCTGGCCGAAGCTGATAGCCGAGGGCATGGCCATCCCGGTCGTCGTCTACATCGCTGTGCTCGGCGCCATGGTGTGTGCCGCGCTTCTGGCGCGGCTGCCGACCCCGTGGACTGCGCTTGGCGCGGTGTGCTTCGCCGTTTCGGACGCAATGATCGGCATCAATAAGTTCGTACTGGGGTCCGAGACGCTGGCGGTGCCGATCTGGTGGGCGTATGCCACGTCGCTGGTCCTGATCACGGCGGGCTTCTTTTTCGGCCGGACGTCCGATCCGTCTGCTAGACGATAGGTGTGAGCAAGACCGCAAATGGCGGAGCACGAGCCGATCGCTCGGGTGCTGCCGATGCTGTCGGTGCCGCACCTCGATCGCGAGTTCGACTATCTGGTTGCCGCCGAGCAGTCCGACGACGCACAGCCCGGTGTCCGGGTACGGGTGCGCTTCCACGGCCGCCTCGTCGATGCGTTCATCCTCGAAAGGCGCTCGGAGACAGATCATGTCGGAAAGCTCGGCTGGTTGGACAGGGTGGTATCCGCGGAGCGGGTGCTGACTCCCGATGTGGTGAGGCTGGTCGACGCCGTCGCTGCGCGCTACGCAGGAACCCGCGCCGACGTGCTGCGCCTGGCGATCCCACCGCGGCATGCCAAGGTCGAAAAAGAAGCACCCGTCGAGCCTGCACCGGTAGCAGTCGCGCCCGTCGACACCACTAAATGGACCGAATACGGCAGAGGTGAGCAGTTTTTCGCCGCACTTCGCGAACGCCGTTCCGCACGGGCCGTCTGGCAGGCGCTGCCCGGCGAGCAGTGGGCCGAACGGCTCGCCGAGGTCGCGGCGGCCACCGTCGAGGCCGGTCGCGGGGTGCTCGCGATCGTGCCCGACCAGCGCGACGTCGACACCCTGCGTGACGCCGTCGTCGGACTCGTCGCCGAAAGCCGGGTGGTGGCGCTGTCGGCCGGCCTCGGTCCTTCGCAGCGCTACCGGCGGTGGCTGTCGGTGCTCCGCGGTTCGGCGCGCGTGGTCATCGGAACGCGCAGCGCCGTATTCGCTCCGGTCGCCGACCTCGGGCTGGTGCTGGTGTGGGACGACGGCGACGACACACTCTCCGAGCCACGCGCGCCCTATCCGCACGCCCGCGAGGTGGGAATGCTGCGGGCACACCAGTTGCGTTGTGCCGCAATGATCGGCGGATACTCCCGTACTGCCGAGGCACAGGCGATGGTTCGCAGCCGGTGGGCGCACGATCTGGTGGCGCCCAGACCCGTCGTGCGGTCAAGAGCGCCGCGGGTGGTGGCACTGGAGGACAGCGGATTCGCCCAGGAGCGCGATCCGGCGTCGCACAGCGCACGGTTGCCGTCGATGGCGCTGCAAGCCGCGCGAACGGCGCTTGACGCTGGCAGGCCCGTCCTCGTCCAGGTACCGCGAAGGGGCTACGTTCCCGCGCTGGCCTGCGGGCGGTGCCGCACCATCGCCCGTTGCAGGCATTGCACAGGCCCGTTGTCATTGCCCGATAGGGATGCCTCTGGCGCTGTCTGCCGGTGGTGTGGGCGCGAGCAAGCCGCGCTGCGCTGTACCCGATGCGGGTCCGACGCCGTGCGCGCCGTCGTCGTCGGCGCACGCCGCACCGCAGAGGAACTCGGCAGGGCGTTCTCCGGCACCACCGTGATCACCTCCGGGGGCGACAACATGGTGTCAACGGTTTCCGGCGACCCCGCCCTCGTCGTCGCCACACCCGGTGCCGAACCAATGGCGGCGGGCGGCTACGGCGCCGCACTGCTCCTCGACGCGTGGGCGCTGCTGGGCCGTGAGGATCTGCGCGCCGCAGAGGACACGCTGCGCCGCTGGATGGCCGCGTCCACTCTCGTCCGCTGCCGCGACGACGGGGGTGTGGTCGTCGCGGTCGCCGAATCCGCGGTGTCGACGGTTCAGGCGCTGATCCGCTGGGACCCGGTCGGGCACGCGGAAGCCGAGCTCGACGGCCGCGACGAGGTCGGGCTGCCCCCTGGTGTGCACATGGCGGCCATCGACGGCACTCCTGAAGCCGTCGCCGCAATGCTGGAGACGGCGCAGCTGCCCGACTCCGCCGAGCTTCTCGGCCCCGTCGACCTGCCGTCGGGAGCCCGAAGGCCGCCCGGCGTTCCAGCCTCTGGCCCGGTCAATCGGATGCTGGTGCGGGTGCCCCGCAATGAGGGACTCGCGCTGGCCGCGGCGCTGCGGCGGGCCACCGGTGTACTCAGCGCGAGGCACGACCAGCAGCCCGTTCGGGTGCAAATAGACCCGTTGCACATAGGGTAGTGCGAGAATCCGGCACGGAGCTTGGCAGGAGGTGGCATGCGGCGGGTAATCGGGTGGTCGATTCTGTTGGTGCTCATACTCTTTGGGCTCCTGTGGCCGCTGGTGATCAAAGGCGGCGGCGAATCGGTCCCCGTGGACGACCCGGTGGTGTTCAGCAATTACAAGGCCGACTACCGCGTCAACCCCGACGGCACCCTCGACGTCGTCGAAACCGTCACGGCCC
>CAWHIZ010000020.1:0-72210 GCA_963829405.1 uncultured Actinomycetota bacterium | reverse complement strand
CAGCACGCCCGCGTCCTTCTCATGGGAGAACACGAGCGTCGCCGTTCCGCCGGTCGGGATAGGGCCCGAAATGGTCTGCACGTCGGACGCCGCGAACACCTGCTCGGCGGTGGACACCGCAGGCGCGGGCCGCAGGGTGTAACCGACGCCGAGGGCGGCCAGCCCGATCGCGAGCACCGCGGCGGCAGCCAAAATTGTTGTGCGCCAGCGATTCGTGCTCTTCGTCGGCAGCTGTTGCTGCGTCGGCGGCTGGCGCGTCGGCAGCTGACGCACCGGCGGCGGCTCGTCGGCAACGGTCGCCAGCAGCCGTTCGCGCATGCTCGCAGGCGGCTCGATCGCCGTCGCCGAAGAGATCACCGCCATCGTCTCGTGGACGGCACGCACCTCAGCGAAGAACGCCTCGGCCACCTCGGGTGGTGCGGCGGCGACCTGCCGCTCGATCTCGGCGCGTTCGGCGTCGGTCGTCGCGTGCAGGGCGTAGGGGGTCGCCATGGCGACGACATCGGGAGTCATTGGATCCGTCATGTCAACCCCAGACATCTGCGTAGTCCGCGGATGGCGTCACGCATCCGCGACTTGATCGTGGCGAGGTTGGCCGACAGCCGCTCCGAGACCTGGAGGTAGGTGAGCCCGTCGTAGTAGGCGAGATGGATGGCTTCCCGCTGCACGTCGGTCAGCGAGCCGAGGCATTCGGTTACCTGCTGACGTTCGTCGCGCAGGATGACGGTGTCGGCGACATGGTCAGAAGGCAGTTCGACGTTGGCCGCCCCGTACCGCGACTCCCGCTGGCCTGCGGCCTGCTCGGAGCGCACGCGGTCCACGGCGCGCCGGTGTGCCACCGTCAGCAGCCACGCCAACGGCGAGCCCACGTTCGGGTCATAGTTGGCCGCCGACCGCCATACCTGCAGGTAGACGTCCTGCGTGGTTTCCTCGCTGTACCCGGGATCGCGCAGCACGCGGGTCACCAGACCGAACACCCTGGCCCGGGTCAGGTCATAGAAGGTGGCAAACGCGTCGACATCCCGCTGGGCCACCTGGCGCAACAGCGCTGCCAGATCGGTGGTCACGAGCGGTAGCCTAGCCACCCTTTCGATGATCGTCACGATATTCGCAATCTGGGCGGCCGCGGGATGAAAAATGAAGTACGAGAACAATATTCACGGAACCCCGGCCGGTCCTTCATATGCCTCTCGAGTAGGCGTGCCCCGGTGGCGTACACCAGGAAGTACGTCATAAGGGCAGGCGAGGCCACTGTCAGCAGCGAAACCCAGCCCGCGATCGACGCCAGCCAGAGGCCCCACCACACGGCCGAGTCGCCGAAATAGTTGGGATGACGCGTCCACGCCCACAGGCCGCGGTCCATCACCGCACCCTTGTTGGCCGGGTCGGCCTTGAACTGCCGCAACTGGTAGTCGCCGACCGCTTCGAAGAACACGCCGATGCCCCAAATGGCCACGCCCGCAATCAAAACCGGGATCATCGGGGTCGGTGTCGGGCCGAGGACGGCCGAGACCTGAAGCGGCAGCGAGACGAACCACGTTGCCGCGCCCTGGATGAGGAAGATCTTGCGCACTACGTGGCCTGCGGAGAAGTCGCCGCCCAGCAGCGCCTCGTACCGCGGATCCTCGCCCTTGCCCGCGGACTTCTGAACCATGTGCCAGGCGAGTCGAAGGCCCCACACCGAGACAAGGACGAGCAACAGGAGTCGCCGGACCAGATCGCCGGAACCCAGCACCGCTGCGACGACCGCGACGCCGACGAACCCCAGGCCCCATGTCACGTCGACGACGTTGTAGCGGCCGATGCGACGGCCGACGGCGAACGTGATGCCGTGCATGAACAGCAGCGCGGCAACGGATGCGGCGGTGACGAGAAGGAAGTTCATCGCGTTCCTCCAGCCGGGGCGAAGGTCCACTGGAACACGTCGAGGTAGCCCGACCGGAATCCGGCCTCCGAGTAGGCCAGGTACAGCTCCCACATGCGGTGGAAGACCCCGTCGAAGCCCAACGCGGACACCGTCTCTCGCTGCTGCAGGAAGCGCTCCCGCCACAGCCGCAGTGTCTCGGCGTAGTGCGGGCCGATGGACGTCATGTCGACGGTGCGCAGCCGCGTGTGGCGTCCGGTGATGCCGGTGATCGCTTCGACGGACGGCAGGAGTCCGCCGGGGAAGATGTACTTCTGGATCCAGGTATACGTGTTGCGCGACGCGAGCATTCGGCGGTTGGGCATGGTGATGGCCTGGATCGACACCCGTCCACCCGGGGCCACCAGCCTGTCGAGGGCCTTGAAGTACGTCGGCCAGAAGTGGTAGCCGACGGCCTCGATCATCTCCACCGAGATCACCGCGTCGTAGCAGCCGTCGACGTCGCGGTAGTCGAGCAGATCGATCTCGACGCGATCCGAGAGGCCTGCGGCCGCGACCCGCTGTCGGGCCAACTGCTGCTGCTCGGCCGACAGCGTGACCGATCGGACCGTGGCGCCGCGCGCCGCCGCACGGATGCACAACTCGCCCCAACCGGTGCCGATCTCGAGCACGCGGCTGCCTGGGCCGACCTGCGCGGAGTCGAGAAGGCGGTCGATCTTGCGTCGTTGGGCATCGGCCAACTGCGATCGGGTGGCCGGCAAGGTGTCGAAGAAGGCGCTGGAGTAGGTCAACGTCTCGTCGAGGAACTGCCCGAACAACTCATTGGACAGATCGTAATGCTCGGAGATGTTCTGACGAGCCTGTTCGCGGTTGTTGAACTGCGAACGTGGTTGGCGGACAACGGCGATCGGCCGGAACCACTGAAGCGACCGGGGAATGAGATTGTCCATCGACCGCGCGAACTCGGTGAGCACACCTGCCAGGTCGTCGGAGCTCCACTCGCCCGCCATGTAGGACTCGCCGAAACCGATGAGGCCGTAGCGGCCGATCCGTCGCGCCAGCGCGTCGGGGCGATGAATCACCATCGTCGGCAGTGTCGGGTCTGCGGCGCCGACGACAGAGCCGTCGGGATAGACCAAGCGCAGCGGCAGGTGCGCCGCGGCATTGCGGAACAGGCGCGCGGCGATCGGCGCCGCGATCAGGCTGAGCGGTCCCGACGGAACCCTCGCCACATCCGGCCAGCGGTCGACGCTGATCGGCGGGGTGGCAAGCCGGGCGATATCGACGTTCACAGCTGCTCGACCCTTTCCTTCGGGCCGGACTGCACGGGGCAGGACTTCACCGGCGGCACGATCTCCGTCACCTTCGGCCGCGGTACCACCGGAACCCTGCGCAACCACAGCGTGATGCCTTGGGCCCGAATCGCCGCCGACGACATCAGCGGTGCCAGCGGCGCCGTCAGTTGCAGTCGCAGTATCTGACCGATTCCTGCCCGCCGCCTCTCGCCCCGCATCGTCGCGACGAATGCGGGCTGGTTCTCGCGGTGAAGCGAAATCGTCACGTCGAGTTCGGATTCCGGTCGCGGCGCGCGCACCAGGTAGTACCCGCTGACATCGTTGAACGGCGACACGTAGAGCTTCTTCATCACCATCGCGGGCTGGCCGGAGTCCGGCGGCAACAGGTACGCGTGCCTGCCGCCGTAGGTGTTGTGCACCTCGGCGATCACATGTTGCAGCACTCCGTCGGCGTCGTGGCACCAGTACAGCGTCAGCGGGTTGAACACGTAGCCGAGCACGCGGGCCTGGAGAAGCGCGGTGATCTTGCCGCCGCCGAGGTCGATGTCGCGTTCGGCGAGGAAGCGCTCAACGCGTTGGCGCAGGGTGGAGTTCGGTTCGCCGTCGAGGTGGTCGCTCGCCTCGAATCGGGCGAACGGCTGCAGCCACCGCGGCAGGTCCGGTAGCTCATCGATGTCGATATACCAGCTGTAGCTTCGGTGTTCGAAGTAGTGATGCACCGGCGCGCGGCGCAGATGTGTGATGCGCGTGCGGTACAGCGCAGGTGTCAGCACGGCACGACCTCCCTCCGTCGATTGCTACTGGGCCACGTCGCCCCGAGATGTTCGGCCGCGCGCAGCCCCGATGCCGCGCCGTCCTCGTGGAATCCCCACCCGTGGTAGGCGCCGGCGAAGACGATCCTGTCGTCGGCGAGGTCGGACAGACGACCTTGCGCGGCAACGGATTCCGGCGTGTACAGCGGATGGGAGTAGGTCATCTCCGCCAACACGGTCGTCTGGTCGACGCGGTCGTGGCCGCCGAGGGTGACCATGAATCGGCGCGGACCCGTCAGCCGCATCAACCGGGTGATGTCGTAGGTGACCAGAACGTCGTCGCTCTCCGGCGCCACCAGGTAGTTCCAGGATGCGCGCGCCCGGTGGTGTCGCGGCAGCACGGACTCGTCGGTGTGCAGCTGGGCCCGGTTGGTGGTGTAGGGGATGGCGCCGAGCACCATGCGCTCTGCGCTCGTCGGCTCGGCGAGCATCGACAGCGCCTGATCGGGATGGGTGGCGATGACGGCGGCGTCGAACAGGCGTGGACGTTCGCCGTCGACGGTGACCAGCACGCCCCGGGGTACGCGTTGCACCGAGACGACCGGTCGGCCGACGGCGACCTCGGCGAGCCGCATCGCGATCGCCTCGACATAGTTGGCCGAGCCTCCCGTGACCGTGCGCCAGGTCGGTGAGCCGAACACCGACAGCATGCCGTGGTGATCGAGGAAGACGAACAGGTAGCGCGCCGGGTAGCGCATCGCGTCGCCGGGCCGCGACGACCAGACGGCGGCGACGAGCGGTGTCATGAAGTAGTCCATGAAGTACTGCGAGAAGCGGTGCCGGTCGAGGAACGATGCGAGTGTCTCGTCGTCGGAGGCGGAGTCGTCGTTGATCAGGCGGGTGGCGGCCCGGTGGAATCTCTTGACCTCGGCCAGCATCGCCAGATACCGCGGCCGGGTCAGGGTCGACCAGGACGGGAACAGCCCACCGAGGCCGCGGGCGCCCGCGTACTCGAGGCCGCTGCCGTCGTCGCGCACCGACATCGACATGTCGGTCTCCTGGGTGGCGACCCCGAGATCGTCGAACAACCGGCACAGCGTGGGGTAGGTGCGGTCGTTGTGAACCAGGAACGCGGAGTCGACGCCGACGACGATGCCGTCGCCGCGGTCGAGGAAGTGGGTATGGGCGTGCCCGCCGATCCGGCTGTCGGCCTCGAACAGGGTGACCTGGTCGCGGGCCGAAAGGAGGTAGGCCGCCGTCAGCCCGGCGACCCCGCTGCCGATGACGGCGACAAAGCGCCCGCTTGGCTCATTTGGTTCCACACCCGGTATTCGGAGCGACCGCCGGTGCGGATCGGACTGATGGCCGAAACGTTAAGCCGAGGCCAGGTCCCAGCTGTGCGCGGCCGCCACAAGGCCCTGGATCAGCGCGGATGTCGCCGGTGACAGCCCGTCGTCGTCCGCGGGAGCGCTTCGCGGGCTGATGCCGCGCAGTCGCGGGGACAGTTCGAGTTGGGTTCCGCCGCCGCGCACACGGTTGACCGGGTTGTCGGGATGCAGGCCGCGCAGCTCGCGCGGCATCGCGTCGAGGTCGGTGACGACGTGGTAGCCGGGCACGTCGAAATGCCCGGCGACGTGCTCGGCGAGCACCCTGTTGCCACCGCCCGCCAGCAATTGCGTGCTGCGGCCGAGCCGGCCGTAGCCGTGCAGCGACACGACGACCTCGACGTGGTCGAGGAACTCGGCGAGCCGCTCGGACTCCTCGGCCCGGTAGAGCGCCGACGGCAGGTGATGCGGATAGTTATCGGGATGGCGCACCAGGTACACCGATGCGCCTGCGGCGTCTGCGGCCCGTTCGGCGATGACGTCGGTCATCTGCTCCAACCCGCCGCCGTGGATCGCCATGAAGCCGAAGCGTGATCGCAGTGTGCTCTCCTCGAGCACGGCGGGGTCGGCGAGCAGGTCTGAAAGCGATTGCGGCGCACCGGCACCCGAGTTGTCCTTGGGTCTCGGCCAGCTCGACGGATCCCACCGGCGGAGGAACTCGACCCAGCGGTGCGGCAGCCCGTGGTGCACCGCGCCGTCGATGATGCGCTCCAGATAGCCCGGCCGCGGCGGCCCGGGGTCGACGCGATGGTCGATGTAGACCCACGCGTCGGCGGGCCCGGCGTCGGTGTGCACGGTCATCCGGTCGCGGCGGTAGCGCACCGGGACTCCCTCGGCGCTGTCGAGCGTGGCGAGGTCGTGGTCGTCTAGTTGCCACACCACGCCGTGGACCTGCGATCCGTCGAACGGTTCGACGGTGGCGACGCCGCGCTCGTTGATCAGCCAGTCATGGTCGGCGAGCGTCGCGGGCCGGGGGTCTGTGGCGTTGGGGCAGCGCCGCGCCATCTGCTCCGCGCACAGGTTCGACCCGTACGCGAAGTAGCTGTGGCTCCCGTCAAGCATTCATTTCAGGATATAGGCGCGTCAGCCCGAGACGATCAGATAGATCAGCACGACGTTGAGCACGGTGATCATCGCGGCGACGAGCCAGCCGAGCGCGGTGGTGATCCGGTGATTGGTGTCGTCGCCCATCAGCGCGCGATCGCTGGTCAGGCGAATCAGCGGAATGAGGGCGAACGGGATCCCGAACGACAGCACGACCTGCGATATCACCAGCGCGCGGCTGGGGTCGATGCCGATCGCCAGGATCGCCAGCGCGGGGATGAGGGTGACGAGGCGACGCACGAGCAGCGGGTAGGTCCGGCGCAGCAGGCCCTGCATGATCATGGCCCCCGCGTAGGCGCCGACGGATGTCGACGCCAGCCCCGATGCGAGTAGCCCGATGGCGAAGAACAGCGCGACGGTGGGCCCGAGGGTGTCCCGGACGGCCGCGTGCGCGCCCTCGATGGAGTCGGTGTCGTCGCGGCCCTGCAGGTTGGTCGCGGCGACGAGCACCATCGACAGGTTCACCGCTCCCGCGACAAGCATCGCCAGCCCCACGTCGACGCGCGTGACCTTCAACAGCCACTTGCGCTGCGGCCCGGCATCGGGGTGACCGTGCCGGTCGCGGGCCAGGCCGGAGTGCAGGTAGACCGCGTGCGGCATCACCGTCGCACCGAGCATCGCGGTGGCGAGAAGCACGCTCTCGGCGCCGTCGAACCGCGGGACCAACCCCTCTGCGGCGTCGGCGAGCGGCGGCGGCTCGACGAACAGGCTTGTCAGGAATCCGATCGCGATGACGAGCAGCAGGCCGCTGATCACCCGCTCGAACGTTCGTTGTCCGCGACGGTTCTGCACGGCGAGCAACAGCAGCGACACCGCGCCGGTGATGACGCCTCCGACAACCAGCGGAAGGTCGAACAACAGGTGCAGCGCGATGGCGCCGCCGACCACTTCGGCGAGATCGGTTGCCATGGCGACCGTTTCGGCCTGAAGCCAGTAGGCGATGCGGGTCGGGGTTCGGGTGTGGTCGGCGACGGCTTCCGGCAGGGTGCGTCCGCTGACGAGCCCGAGCTTGGCCGAAAGGTATTGCACGAGCCCTGCCATCGCGTTGGCCAGGAAGATGACCCACACCAGCAGGAAGCCGAACTGCGCGCCTGCGCTGATGTTGGCCGCGACGTTGCCCGGGTCGACGTAGGCGATGGCGGCCACGAATGCCGGGCCCAGCAATAACCAACTCGGACGCATCCGAGTCTCAGAATCGCGCAGCAACTGACCCCACCTTCTATCCGGGCTGTCGAATAGAAAAGTTAGGGTAGCCGAAACGGTGTCGCGGTCGGCTAGACCGGTGTCACCAACCGAAGCCCCATCCGCCGAAGCCGATGATCGGGTAGCCCCAGTAGCCGTAGTTGTTGTTGGCAGGCGGCGACGTGACGATCTGGGCGTTGCCGTTGCTCTCACACTGCGTGGTGTTCGGCCCGGTGTTCGTGCATTCCGGTGCTGCCGCAGCGACGGGCGCGACGGCGATGGCCGCGGCCGAAACGGCCGAAGCCGCCAAAAGTGTTGTCAGGTAACGAGCTTTGATGCTCATGTTTGGCCTCCTCGATGGGCCAAGAAGAAAAGTGCTGATGCGGGCCGGCGGGCTAGCGGTGGCCGCCGCCGCCGCCAATGCCGATGCCACCCATGCCGTGGTTGCCCCATGCGCCGCCGCCCATGATCAGAGCGGGGCCGTAGAACTCGTCGTCCCAGGGGTAGGCGTAGGTGGGCACGTCAGGCGCGGACGCGTTGATTTGTACGTTGCCCGGCGTCGCGCACTCGGTGGTCGCGGTGCCGACGTCTTGGTCGCCGCCGACGCTCGTGCACTGGGGCAGGGTCGAATCCGGATCTGCTGCCGCGGTGGGCGCGGCGGCGATGGCCGCAGCGGCGCCGGTCGCTGCCAAAACCGGTATCAGGTAGCGCAGGGGCGTCCGCATAGGCATATTCCTTCGACGTACTTCGATCGTTATCAGCCCGACTTACCGCCAGCGTACAGCCCATTCCCAGTAATCAGGGGCAAGTCGAGCGTCGTCCTGACGCCCGGCGGAGCGGCGATGACGGCGGGGATGGCATTGACCACTCGCGAGGCGGTGGCGACGAGCCCTGCGTGGTTGTGGTCGCCGTTGGGGCTGCTGAGGCAGAGGTCCATCGCATAGGTCGGTTCGCCGGTGATCTCGATGCGATACGACCCGCCCTCCTGGGCCGGCTGCGGCCAATCGGGGCACAGGTCGTCGCGCACTCGGGTGACGTGTTCGAGGACGACGGCGGCCTTGCCGTCGACCATTCCGCGGACCTCGAAGCGCAACGCCGCGGCGCTGCCCTTCGCGATGTGACCGGATGCGATGTCGAAGTCCTCCGGCGCGGGCTCGCGAATGTAGGTCTCGCTCACCTCGTCGAGCGAGACGCCGAGGCCTGCGGCGAGCTGGCGCACCACCGAGCCCCACGCGATGCTCAGCACGCCGGGTTGCAGCAGCATCGGAATCTCGTCGAGCGGCCTGCCGAAACCCATCACGCCGAACATCACGTCCGCGCTGTCGTAGGTGTCGTAGTTGATGATCTCCATGCAGCGGATCTGGTCGATGCTCTGGCATGTGCCCGCAAGCGCAAGGGGCAGAAGGTCGTTCGCGAAGCCGGGATCGATGCCGTTGACGAACAGGCTGGACTTGCCCGCCTCCGCGGCGTCCTCGATCGGCTTGAGCAGTTCGGTGGGAATGACCTGCCACGGGTACTGGAGGAACACCGCGCTGCTGCCGACGACGTTGACGCCCGCGGCCGAGGATGCGTCGGTAGTCCTCGAGCGCGTCCGGCAGCCGGTTGTCGGCAAGCGCGGTGTAGACGGCGCATTCGGGATTGGTGGCGAGGACTTCGTCGAGGTCGTTGGTCGCCTTGATGCCCGTCGAGCCGTCAAGCCCGGCGAGTTCGGCTGCGTCCTTTCCCGCCTTGGCCTCCGAGGAGACCCACACCCCGGTCAGCTCGAACCGCGAATCGTTGATCAGGTGGACGAGTGCGGGCTTGCCGACGTTGCCGGTGCCGATCAGCGCGACGCGAATGGCCATGTAGTGCTGCTCCTCATAGGTCGGGGATGGGCAGGTCGAGGTTGGGGTAGGTGAGGCCGCCGTCGACCTCGAGGGTCTTGCCGGTCAGGAAGCTGCCCGCGGGTGACGCGAGATAGACCGCGGCTGCGGCGATGTCCAGAGGATCGCCGAGGCGCCGCATCGGGGTCGCCTTCTCCATGGGCTCGCGCAGCTCGTCGTTGGATGCGACGACATCGAGGGCGGAGGTGAGGATCGAACCGGGCGCGATCGCGTTGACCCGGATCCTCGGGCACAGGTCGAGGGCGCTCAATCGGGTGTAGTGGGCGAGCGCGGCCTTCGCGGTTCCGTAGGCCGCGAAGCCGCGGGCCGAGAGCCGTCCCATGGTCGACGTGATGTTGATGATGCTGCCGCCGCCGGAGTGCTCGAGCATCAGCGGCACCGACGCCGTCGTCAGCGCGTGGGCGGTCGCGACGTTGAAGGTGAACGCATCGCGCAGGTCCTTGGTGGACGTCGTCATGAGCGTGTTCGGCATCGTGCCGCCGACGTTGTTCACGACGATGTCTAGTTTGCCGAACGCCTCGATCGCGGTGTTGGCGAGCTTGGCCGTCTCCTCAGGATGTGCGAGGTCGGCGGTGACGATGTGAGCGCGTCTTCCGACTGCTTTGATCTGCTCGGCGACCTCCTCCAGTTGCGATTGCGTTCGCGACGCTATGACCACGTCGGCACCGGCTTCGGCGAATGCGAGCGCCATCGCGGCACCCAGCCCGCGACCGGCTCCTGTCACCACCGCGACTTGGTCGTCAAGCCGAAATCTATCCAGAATCACGTCAGCCTCTCTTCCCTCGACGGGCGACACCGTAACAAGGCGGCGTGGACGACATGCCGCGTTTCTGAAACACGTTCTAGTTGATGGACGCCCCAAATCGCGTCCGCGCTGTGAAGCAGTTCGCTTTTCGGACACTGTGAGGCAGAGATCACACGGCATAGCAAAGTTATTTCGATCACAGGCCGACGAAAAAGCCCAGGTGAGGCGAAATTTGCTGCGGAATTAGTGTTAACGTTAAATAACTGCAACGAAATCCGCATGGTTTCGTTCACTGGATAGGAGTAATTCGCGTGGCGAAGCAAGCTAGGACCGCATCCGCTTCAAGGTGGCTCACCGGCGCGTTCGCGCTCGGCGCTCTGTCCGCGGGCGCGGCAATCGGTTTTGCAGCGCCCGCGTCCGCCGACAGCACCAGTTATCTGGCCGCCGTTGCACCGCGGTACGCCTACATGAGCGATTCCCAATTGATGTCGGCAGGAAATCAGGCCTGCTCAAACGCGCGCAGCGGGATACCCGCCTCGGACAGCACCATCAACGATCAGCAAGGGCATGGGCATCTCGACGTCGGCGGCCTACGAGATCGTCGTCAACGCCATGAACCACCTCGGCTGCTGACGCCGCTGATCACTTCTTGGCGGCAGCCTTCTTGGCCGTTTTCTTGGCGGGTGCCTTCTTAGCGGCCTTCTTGGCTGCCGTCTTTTTGGCTGGCGCCTTCTTGGCCGCCGACTTTTTCGCCGGTGCCTTCTTGGCCTGACCGTCGTCCGACGAGCCGCCGCCGCGGCGCGCCTTCACGCTGGCTTCGAGCTTGGCGAGTAGGTCCGAGACGTCCTCCGTCTCGTCGAGCTCTTTGGGCTCGGCCTCTTCGGTGGTGAATGCCTCTCCACCTTCGAGTTTCGCCTCCACCAGCTCCTTGAGCTGTTCCTGGTAGGTGTCCTCGAAGCGCTCCGGGTGGAAGTCGTCGGTCATCGACTCGACGACCTGTCCTGCCATCTTCAGCTCGGCGGGCTTGATCTCGACTTCCTTGTCCAGCACGGGGAAGTCCGGGTCGCGGATCTCGTCGGGCCACAGCAGGGTGTGAATGACCATCACGTCGCGCTTGCTGAAGTCCTTGACTCGCAACGCCGCAAGCCTGGTCTTGTTGCGCAGCGCGAAATGCACGATGGCCACCCGGTCGGTCTCGGCCAGCGTCTTGGCCAGCAGCACATAGGATTTCGACGACTTCCCGTCGGGTTCCAGGTAGTAGCTGCTGTTGTACATCAACGGATCGATGTCGCCGGCGGGGACGAACTCGACGACCTCGATCTCGCGGCTGCGTTCCTCGGGCAGGGTGGCGAGGTCCTCGTCGGTGATCACCACCATCTGACCGTCATCGGATTCGAAGGCTTTGGCGATGTCGCGGAATTCGACGACCTCGCCGCACACCTCACACACCCGCTTGTAGCGGATGCGTCCGTTGTCCTTTGCATGGACCTGGTGGAACTTGATGTCGTGGGTTTCGGTCGCGCTGTAGACCTTGACGGGGACGTTCACCAGTCCGAACGAGATCGAGCCCTTCCAAATGGACCGCATTCGACCAGTATTCCCTAATCGATCAGCCGCAACCTACGACTACGGGTTGGTGGTGTCGGCGGCCGCCGCATCCCGTGTGGCCCGATCAGGCAGGTCGGCCCCTGCCCGCGCAACCGTCAGCGCCGACGACAGCGTCGCGGTCTGCAGCACGCCGGTCAGGGTGTCGACGCTGATGCGGCGCAGTTCCGAACGCCGGTCGGCGCCGAGCAGATCCAACAACCACAGCGCATCGATCAACCCCGTCATGAAGGCGTCGCCCGCGCCAACGGTGTCCACCACGTCGACTGGCCTCGCCTGCACCCGGGCGATCCCGGCCTCGCACACGGCGAACGCCCCGCTCTCACCCATCGTCACGGCAACGATCGCCGGACCCAGCCCCTGCCATGTCTTCGCCACCTGCTCGGGCGTGCGGTTGGGGTCGATCCACTCCACGTCCTCGTCGCTGGCCTTGACGACGTCACACTTCTCGACGAGCCGGTCGATGCGGCTGCGTGCCTGCTCGTCGTCCTCGATGAGCGCCGGACGCACATTCGGGTCGAAACTGATCGTGGCCGACAGGTGGTAGGCGTCGAGCAGCGCAGCGGCCGCACGGCAGCCGGGCTCTAGCACCGTCGCGATGGATCCGGTATGCGCGACCAACGGGGGCGCCACCTCCGGCGTGCCTGACAGCTGCCAGTCGATATCGAACGCGTACTCGGCCTTTCCGCTTTCGTCCAGTGTCGCAAGGGCGGTGGGGGTGCGATCCGCCGTGACGCTTCCCGGAACCAGTTTCGCGCCAGAGCTCCTGACGTATTCGCTGATGCGCCTGCCGCGTTCGTCGTCGCCGATGTGGGTGAGGAAATCGACGCCACGGCCGAGTCGTGCCAGCCCGACCGCGACGTTGAGTGGGCTGCCGCCGACGTGCTCGCCGAGGATCTTGCCGTCGCGTTCGACGATGTCGATCAGCGCCTCACCGATCACGAGCGCGCGCCCAGTGCTCATGCCTCTGCGCCCGATCGCATCAGCGCCTCCAGTGTCGCTTTCGCGCCGTCGCGGTGCAGCGAGTCCAGCGCCCACAGATAAGCCTCGACGAAGCGGCCGGAAGAGGCAAGATCACCGAACACTTCGGTGTTCTCGATGAACGCGGTCGGGTTGTCGCGTTGCGACCGGGCCAGCGGAACCAGCGTGTCCGCCAATTGGTCCTGGACGTCGATGGGGTCACCGTTCTCGTCGACGCCCTCGGCGTAGCGCGCCCAGCTCGCGACCGTCGCCGCCGAAAGGCCGAATCGGCCCGTCGGAGGCCAGGTTCGCGCGGATCACGGGCAGCAGCCATTTCGGGATGCGGTCCGAGGAGCCGAAGCAGAGCCGGACGATGGTGTCGCGCACGCCGGGATTCGCGAATCGCTCGATCAGCGTCTGCTTGTAGTCGGGCAGATCGATGCCAGGCACGGGTAGCAGTGTCGGGGTGGCCTCGGTATCCATGTAGCGCATCAGGAACTCGGCGAACAGCGGATCGCCGGCGGCGTCGTGCACCAGCCGGTAGCCGGCGAGATACGCGAAATAGCAGAGGCTTTGGTGGCTGGCGTTGAGCAGTCGCAGCTTCATCAGCTCGTAGGGCCGCACATCGTCGACCAGCAGCACGTCGACGTCCTCGAATGGTGGTCGCCCGTCGGAGAAGTCGTCTTCGAGCACCCACGAGGTGAACGGCTCGGCGACGACAGGCCATTGGTCCTCCACCCCGAACTCGGACTCCAGCTTCTCGATGACCTCGGGGGTGGTGGCAGGCGTGATTCGGTCGACCATCGAATTGGGGAAGCGCGTGTTTGTCGACATCCACTTCGCCAGGCCGGGGTGTACGCGCTCGGCATAGCTCGTGAACGCCTGCCTCGCGACCTCGCCGTTGCCCTCGATGTTGTCGCACGACACGATCGTCGGCGATGCGATCCCGCGGTCGCGGCGCAGCGAGAGGGCCTCGGCCACCAGGCCGAACACGCTCACGTCACCGGGTTTGATGCCCTCGACGTTATAGCCGCCCTCGGTGATGGTCAGCGAGATGATCCGGGTGGTCCGTGCGGCCAGCAGCTCGATCACCGACTCCGGGTCGTCGGGTGCATATCGGTAGTCGACGATCGACCCGATCACCCGCGCGTCGCGGGTGCCGTCGGGATTCTCCAGGATCAGGGTGTACAGCCCGTCCTGCGCGTCGAGGACATCCTTCATCTTGCGATCGGACGGCATGACGCCGACCCCGCAGATGCCCCAATCGCCAGCGATGCCCTTCTCCAACAGCTGGTCGACGTACATCGCCTGGTGGGCGCGATGGAAGCCGCCAACGCCGAAATGCACTATCCCGATACCGATTTCGTCGCGATCGTAGTTCGGCTTGTTGATCGGTATCTGCGCCAACGTCGAACTGCTCAGCTTCATGACACGGCCACCACCGTCTTGACGCTACCCGCCGTACGGTCGGAGTCCAGGGCGTCGGCGGTCCTCTCGAGCGGGAATCGCCCAGTCACCATCGAATCCAGATCGACCCGACGGGACTGGACCAGTTCGATGGCCTCCGGCCAGGTGTTGGCATATCGGAACACGCCGGTCAGCGTGAGTTCGCGGTTCTGAATCAACTGCGTCGGCAGATCCATCGTTTCCGCTCCCGAGCCGACCAGCACAGCTGTTCCGGCAGGCCGGAGCGCTCGAATGCCCGCTGTGACGGCCGCATGCGCGCCCGAGGCATCCACGAACGCATCGAAATCGCAGCCCAGCTCGTCCGCCGCGGGATCCAGCGTGACGGTGGCGCCATTCATTCGTGCCTGGTGACGGCGCGATTCGTCCAGGTCGGACACGGCTATTTCGGATGCGCCATATGCGCGTGCGAGCTGAATCACCACGATGCCGATGGGTCCTGCACCGGCGACGAGCAGCTTCGACCCTTCACCGATGGCTGCCTTGCGAAGCGCGGAGATGCCGACCGACAACGGCTCGCACAGCGCGGCGGCGTCATCGGAGACGGTATCCGGCACGACATGGGCGAACTCCGCGCCGATCGTCACGTAATCGCACAGAGCACCGTCGATCGGCGGGGTCCCGAAGAACTGCATGTGCGGGCACAGGTTGTAGTCGCCGCGTCGGGTCTCCGCGCTATCGGGGTCGGGACGCTGGGGTTCGATCGACACACGTTGACCGATGCGCGATGGGTCGACCGATTCACCGACGCCGACGATCGTCCCCGCCGCTTCGTGGCCGAGCACCAACGGGCCGTCGACGACGAAGCTGCCGATCCGGCCGTGGCGGTAGTAGTGAGTGTCAGACCCGCAGACGCCGACCGACGACACCCGGATCAACACGTCACCCGGCGCCGGCGTCGGCACGGGACGCTGCTGCATCTCTATTCGGCCTGGTTGAACGAGTACGGCAACGCGCATCCGGGCATCCGGTGAAAGTGTTGTGTACGTCACAGTGGCCATGCTAGCGTGATGAACATCTACTCGCACCCCTGAGCATATGTTCACGGGTTCATTGGAAGGCAGGTCGAAGGCCGTGGTCGCATCGACGTCAAATGGCGAGGTCGCCGGGACGATCGATGGTTCGCCCAGGGATCGTGGCGCCAGCCCCGAAGACCTGCGGCTGGCCCTGCGCGCGGCGACGTTGTATTACCTCGACGGGCTCACCCAGGCAGAGATCGCGGTTCGGCTCGGGGTGTCCCGGCCTACCGCGGGACGGCTGATCGCGAGGGCCAAGGCCAACGGGCTCGTCCGTATCGACGTCGTCGTCCCGCCCGATATGCGTGACGATTTGCACGCCGATGAGGAGCGCGAACTCGAGCACCGCTTCGGCCTGACCGAAGCGGTGGTCGCCGGACACGGAATCGACGTCGGGGCGCCTGGACGACCGGCGGCGTTCGCCAGCGTCGGCCGTGCCGCGGCGGCACTCCTGATGCGACGGCTGACGCCCAACGACGTCCTCGGATTCACCTGGGGCCCGGAACAGGTCGCGGTCGCCACCGCAATGGCGCCCGGGGTCGCGAGTTGCCGCGAGGTGGTCCAGCTGGACGGCGCCATGTCGAGCGCCGCGTATCAGACAGGCACCGAGTTCATCCTCAGCCGCTGTGCAGATGTGTTGCGGGCGACGACCATCCGCTTGCCCGCGCCGCTGTATGCAGATCCATCGACCGTTGCGTCCATGCGCAGCGATTCGCTGATCTCCCGCACTCTGGACGCAGGCAGGCGTGCCGATGTGATGTTGTTCGGCGTCGGCGCAGTCTCCACCTCGACGACCCTGTTCGAAGGCAGCTTCCTCGACACCAGGATGCTCGACGAGCTCATCAAGCTCGGTGCGGTAGGCGAGATCGGCGGGCGGTTCTTCGACGGCCATGGCGCACCGGTCGAAACCGAACTGCAGCTGCGCGCCGTGTCGGTTCCACTCGAGGACATCAAGACCTGCCAGAAGACGATTCTGATCTCCAGCGGCGCGGCCAAACACCACGCCACGCTCGGCGCGCTCCGAGGAAAGCTCGCCCGACTATTGGTATGTGACATCGACTGTGCCCGTTGGCTCTTGGCGCAGGACTAAGGGAGGTAAAGGTGAAACCGCTACAAAGAACACTGCACCGGTTGGCGCTGTGTGCAGCGGCGACGGGGCTTGTCCTGACCGCTGGTTGTGCGGGCGCGGGCAGTCTGGGGGCATCGGATAACGAGGTGACGGTTGCCTTGGTGTCCAACTCCCAGATGACGGATGCCCAGGAGTTGAAGTCGGACTTCGAGGAGAAGAATCCCGGCATCAAGCTGAAGTTCATCTCGCTGTCGGAGAACCAGGCTCGCGCGAAGATCACGATGTCGACGGCCATGGGCGGGAGTCAGTTCGACGTCGTGATGATCAGCAACTTCGAGACCCCGCAGTGGGCCAGAGACGGCTGGCTGCTGAACCTCTCGGACTACGCGAAGAACACGCCCGGCTACGACGAGGCCGACTTCATCCCCTCGTTGCGGGACTCGTTGTCCTACGAGGGCAACATGTACTCAGTCCCGTTCTACGGCGAGTCGTCATTCCTGATGTACCGCAAGGACATGTTCGAGAAGGCCGGCATCAAGGTCGACGCGGATCCGAAGTACCAGCCCACCTGGCAGGAAGTCGCGGACTGGGCCAAGACGATCAAGGCCAAGCAGGTCTCGGATGCGGGAATCTGCCTGCGCGGCAAGCCCGGCTGGGGCGAGGTACTCGCACCGCTGGACACGGTCATCAACACGTTCGGCGGCCGCTGGTTCGACGACCAGTGGAACGCGCAACTGAACAGCCCCGAGGTGAAGAAGGCCGTCAACTTCTACGTCAACACGATCAAGGAATCCGGTGAGTTGGGCGCGTCCTCGACCGGTTTCCAGGAGTGCGCCAACCTCTTCGGTCAGGGTCAGACGGCGATGTGGTACGACGCGACGTCCGCAGTCTCGGTCCTCGAGGACCCGAAGACATACCCGGACCTCGTCGGCAAGATCGGTTACCTGCCCGCCCCCATCGTCGAGAAGCCCAACTCGGGTTGGCTCTACACCTGGGCGTTGGGCATTCCCAAAGCCGCCAAGAACCCCGACGGGGCATGGAAGTTCATCTCGTGGATGACCAGCAAGGACTACATGAAGCTGGTCGGCGAGAACCTGGGTTGGGCGCGAGTACCACCCGGTAGCCGCACCTCCACCTACACCGAACTGCCCGAGTACGAGGCGATTTCGAAGTCCTACGGTCCGTTGACGTTGCAGTCGATCACCAATGCGACGCCGGACAAGCCCACCGTTCAGCCGGTGCCGTACACCGGTGTGCAGTTCGTCGGGATTCCCGAGTTCCAGGATCTGGGGACGCGGGTGAGCCAGCAGATCAGTGCGGCGATCGCCGGGCAGAAGTCCGTCGACGCCGCGATGGAACAAGCACAGTTGTATGCCGAGGTCGTCGGCAAGAGCTACCAGGAGAAGTGATGACCTTAACCGCTGACACCACCGCCGAAGCCGATGAGAACGCTGTCGCCGAACGGGTTCGCAGAATCAAGGAGTCTCAAGACGTCGGCGTGAGTCGCGCCGAGGGGTGGCGACGGCGTGGGCCGCTGCTGCCCGCGCTGATCTTCATGATCGCGGTGACACAGGTGCCGTTCCTGTTCACCCTGTACTACTCGACCTTGTCGTGGAACCTGGTGCGTCCCGGCTCGCGGCAGTTCGTCGGATTGAACAACTACATCGCGGTCGTCCAGGACAGCCAGTTCTGGTCGGTGGCTCTCAACACCGTCATCCTGATCGTCGGGGTCGTGCTGATCTCGGCGCTGCTCGGCTTGTTGATCGCCCTGTTACTGGATCGCGCATTCCTCGGCCGAGGTGTGGTGCGAACGCTGCTGATCACACCGTTCCTCATCACACCCGTTGCGGGAGCGCTGATCTGGAAGACGACGATCCTCGACCCCAACAACGGCATTCTCAACTGGGTGCTGTCGCTTGTCGGGATCGGGCCTGTCGACTGGATCGGTCAGTTCCCGCTGGCCATGGTGATGGTCGAATTGATCTGGCAGTGGACGCCGTTCATGATGCTGCTGATCCTCGCGGGCCTGACGTCCATGCCCCGTGACCAACTCGAAGCGGGCCGGGTGGACGGGGCGACCGCGTTCCAACTCTTCCGCGAGTTGACGCTGCCGCACTTACGTCGCTTCATCGAACTGGGCGTCGTGCTCGGCGCGGTCTACCTGGTCAACACCTTCGACGCGATCTTCATGATGACGCAGGGCGGACCGGGTGTCGCCAGTGCGAACCTGCCGTTCTACATCTATCAGCGCGCGTTCCTCGGGTTCGACATGGGCCAGGCCGCGGCGATGGGCGTTGTGGTCGTCATCTTCACGATGATCATCGCCAGCTTCGCGCTTCGATTGATCTTCAAATCATTCTCCGGCAAGGAAGAGGCGGCCTAGTCATGACAACCACAATCGAAAAAACCTCGGCGGCAACTGATTCCGCCCCGGTTCGCAAGAAGAAGTCCAGGAAGTTCAGCCCTTGGGGTGTAGTGGCCTGGCTGGTCGGCCTCGGCTTCTTCTTCCCCGTGCTCTGGATGGTGCTGACGGCGTTCAAGCAGGAGAGCGACGCGGCGACCAACCCGCCGACGTTCTTCTTCAAGCCGACGCTCGATCAGTTCGGGGCGGTGTTCGCCCAGGGCATCGGGCCCGCGATGTTGAACTCGGTGTTCGCCACCGCCATGTCCACCATCCTGGTGTTGCTGCTCGGCGTGCCCGCGGCGTTCGCGCTGTCGCTGCGGCCGGTCCGCAAGACCTCGGATGCGTTGTTCTTCTTCATGAGCACCAAGATGCTGCCCGTGGTGGCCGCGATCCTGCCGCTGTACGTGATCGTGTCCAATCTGGGTCTACTGGACAACATCTGGGCTCTGGTCGTCCTCTACACGTCGATGAACCTGCCGATCGCCGTGTGGATGATGCGCTCGTTCTTCCTCGAGGTACCTGGCGAACTGCTCGAGGCCGCCAGCCTCGACGGCGCCAGCCTGTGGCGCTCGGTGCGCGAGGTGATCCTGCCGCTGGTGTCGCCCGGTATCGCGGCCACCGCGCTGATCTGCGTCATCTTCGCCTGGAACGAGTTCTTCCTCGCGGTGAACCTCACCGCGGTGAACGCTCAGACCATGCCGGTTTACCTCGTCGGCTTCATCGCCGGTGAAGGTCAGTACTGGGCCGTGTTGTCGGCGGCCGCAACCATGGCGGCCCTGCCCGTGATCCTCTGCGGGTGGTTCGCTCAGAACAAGCTGGTGCGCGGGCTCTCGTTCGGCGCAATCAAGTAACCCCTCACTTCACAAGAGAACGGAAAAACCCATGGCTGCAATCACTTACAAGAACGCCACCTGCATCTACGAGGGGTCGGACAAGCTCGCGGTCGATTCGCTCAACCTCGACATCCAGGACGGCGAGTTCATCGTGCTGGTCGGTCCGTCCGGTTCGGGCAAGAGCACCGCGCTTCGCATGCTCGCCGGACTCGAGGACATCGACGAGGGCGCCATCGAGATCGGCGGAAAGGACATGACGGGCGTGCCATCGAAGGACCGTGACATCGCGATGGTCTTTCAGAACTACGCGCTGTACCCCAACAAGACGGTCGCCGAGAACATGGGCTTCGCGCTGAAGTTGCGTGGTGTGTCGGCCGCGGAGCGGCGCAAGAAGGTGGAGGACGCCGCCAAGATCCTCGACCTGACAGAGCACCTGGATCGCAAACCCGCCAAGCTGTCGGGCGGTCAGCGGCAGCGCGTCGCAATGGGTCGCGCCATCGTGCGCGAGCCGCAGGTGTTCTGCATGGACGAGCCTCTTTCGAACCTCGACGCGAAGCTTCGCGTGCAGACGCGTACCCAGATCGCCGCTCTGCAAAGGCGTCTCGGCACCACCACCGTATATGTCACCCACGATCAGGTCGAAGCCATGACGATGGGTGACCGCGTGGCCGTTCTCCGCTTCGGCAAGCTGCAGCAGTTCGCCGCGCCCAACGAGCTCTACGACCGCCCGGCCAACGCGTTCGTCGCTGGCTTCATCGGCTCGCCCGCCATGAACCTGGTGGACCTGCCCGTCGCCGAGGGCGGTGTGAAGATCGGTGACTCCGTGTTGGAACTGGATCGCGACGACCTCGCGAAGGTCAGCGAGGCGGGTCTGTCGGAGGTCACCTTCGGCATCCGGCCCGAGCAGCTCGAGATCTCCGACGACGGTGGCGTCGAGGTCGTCGTCGACCTGGTCGAGGACCTCGGTAGCGAGGCATACGTTTACACCCACGCGGGTTCGGGAGTCGAGCTCGTCGCGCGGTGCAACCCCCGTAGCGCGCCGAAGCTGGCCGATACGGTGAAGCTGCGCAAGAACCCCGAAGGCGCGGTACATCTGTTCAATCCGCAAACTGGCGAACGTCTGAACTGACAGTGCGTGCACCGGAGTTCCGGCTCCGGACAACGTCTGCGGGCCTGCTCGCGCTGCCGTGGGACCGACCGCTGTCGGAGTGGAATGTGCCCGATGTCCCCCTGCGGGACATCGCCGTCGGGCCCAGCCGTCACCTGGTGAAGTTCGTCGAGGCCGACGGTGGCTTGTGGGCGGTGAAGGACATGCCCGCGCGGATCGCGGCCAAGGAGTACGACGTGCTGCGCAGGCTCGAGGAGATGGCCCTGCCCGCAGTGCGTCCCGCGGGCATCGTGCTGCAGCCGGAGTTCGACACCGCAATTCTGGTGACGCGTTACCTGGAGGGGTCGTGGCAGTACCGGCGGCTCTTCATGCGGCTGCCGCCCGATCAGCCCAAGCACAGGGCGCGACTTCTCGACGCGATGGCCGGTCTGATGGTGGAGCTGCACCGGCACGGCGTGTTCTGGGGTGACTGCTCGCTGGCCAACACGCTCTTCTCGCGCGACGGGCAGGTACTGGCCGCCTGGCTCGTCGACGCGGAAACCTCGGAGGTGCACCCGACGCTGAGCCGGGGGCAACGGCAGCACGATCTCGATATCACGGTGGAGAACGTGGCGATGGGCATGGTCGATCTGGCGGAGCGGCTCGGCAGGCCGGAGTCGTTGCAGGACACGTTGATCGCCGAGGCCGAACAGGTCAGGATCCGGTACGAGACGCTCTGGGAGCTGCTGCACGCCGAACCCGTTTTCGACTTCTCCGACCGCTATCGCGTCGAGGGCACCATCAGGCGCTTGAACGAATCGGGCTTCGCCGTCGACGAGATCTCGCTGCAACCGGTCACCGAGGATCCGAGCCAGCTCAGAGTCCATGTCGCCGTTGGCGATCGGCGCTTTCACGCCCAGCGGCTGCGGGAGCTGACCGGCCTGGACGTCGGCGAGGGACAGGCCCGGATTCTGCTCGGCGACCTGCGGGCCTACCAGGCGCAGCTGGTTCGGGAGACCGGCCAGGACGTCGACGAGTCGACGGCGGCGAGGCTTTGGGTGATCGAAGTCGTGACACCGACAGAACACCTCGCACACGCCGCGCTGAACAACACCGGCACGGCCATTCAGGCGTACTGCGATCTACTCGAGGTGCGCTGGCTGCTCAGCGAGGAGGCGGGCCGCGACGTCGGAACCAACGCGGCGCTCGCAGCCCTTCACCGCAACTCCATCCCCACCGACTCCGCCGCCAAGATGGCCATCGCCGAAGTTCCGACGGCGCCGATGCCCGTCATCGAGCTGGACGACGACTAGGGCCGTCGAACGTGGGCTTTATGTACGGAAATCAGCGGAAAACCGTGCATAAGCCCCACGGTCGGCGACCGCTGTCAGGTGGCGGGTTCGACGCCCGGGTTGGTGCCGAAACCGACCTGGGGGTTGGCCCCGCCGGCGTCATGGGTGAACACCTGGCTCGCCATCGGCCTGCAGTTGTTGTCCATCGGGGTCTGATCGCCCGAGCAGTAGGGAACCAGATCAGCGGGATCTGCGGCCGCGATCGGTGTGCCCATTGCCGCGGCAGCAGCCGCCAGCAGGCAAGCAGCGAATAATCGCTTCATCGTTTAACGGTACAGCGGGTATTACGTTGGCGTGGTGGATCAACTCGGCCGGGTGAAGCTGACGAACCCGGACAAGGTGCTGTATCCGGCGACGGGTACCACCAAGGCGGAGGTGTTCGACTACTACGTCAACATCGCCGAGGCGATGATTCCGCACATCGCAGGCCGCGCCGTCACCCGCAAGCGCTGGCCGAACGGCGTCGACGAGCCGTCGTTCTTCGAGAAGCAACTCGCCAGCTCCGCGCCCGACTGGCTGGACCGGGCGTCCATCACTCACAGATCCGGCACGACGACCTATCCGATCATCGACACCGTCGAGGGCCTGGCGTGGATCGCCCAGCAGGCGTCGCTGGAAGTGCATGTCCCGCAGTGGCGGTTCATCGACTCGTGGAGTCGCGAAGGAGGGGCCGAGAAGATACCGGGACCCGCGACCCGCATCGTCTTCGACCTCGACCCCGGCGAGGACGTCACGTTCCGCCAGCTGTGCGAGGTGGCGCACGAAGTACGCGATTTCATCACCGACATCGGGCTGACGACCTACCCGTTGACGAGCGGCAGCAAGGGGCTGCACCTCTATGTGCCACTGGCCGAGCCGGTGAGTTCTCGTGGCGCGTCGGTGTTGGCGAAGCGGATCGCCCAGCAGCTGGAAAAGACGATGCCCAAGCAGGTCACCGCGACGATGACCAAGAGTCTGCGCGCGGGCAAGGTGTTCCTCGACTGGAGCCAGAACAGTTCGGCGAAGACGACGATCGCGCCGTATTCGATGCGCGGACGCGAAGTTCCGACCGTCGCTGCGCCACGCACCTGGGAGGAGATCGAGGACCCGGACCTTCGCCACCTCCGTTTCGACGAAGTGCTCGAGCGGGTCGCGCGGGACGGGGATCTGCTCGAGGGGCTCGACGAGAGCGTGCCGCAAGCAGACAAACTGACGACCTACCGAAGCATGCGCGACGCAGGCAAGACGCCGGAACCCGTGCCGCACAAGGCACCCGCGACGGGTAACGACGACACGTTCGTCATCCAGGAACACCACGCCCGACGGCTGCACTACGACTTTCGGCTCGAGCGTGACGGGGTGCTGGTGTCGTGGGCGGTGCCGAAGAACTTGCCGGACACGCCGTCGGTCAACCACCTGGCCGTGCACACCGAGGACCACCCACTCGAATACGGGACGTTCGAAGGCTCGATTCCCAAGGGCGAGTACGGCGGCGGCAAGGTCATCATCTGGGATGCCGGCACGTATGAGACCGAGAAGTTCAACGACAACGGGCCTGACGGACCGGCCAAGGGCGGCGAGGTGATCGTCACCCTGCACGGCAACAGGATCGATGGCCGTTACGCGTTGATCCAGACAGACGGCAAGAACTGGCTTGCCCATCGGATGAAGGAGCAGAAGCGGCCAACCGCAGGGGATCTCGCGCCGATGCTCTCCACCGAGGGATCGGTCGAGAAGCTGAAGAAGACGCAGTGGGCATTCGAGGGTAAGTGGGACGGCTATCGGGTGCTTGTTGACGCCGACCACGGCAAGCTCGTCGTGCGGTCGCGACGCGGCCGCGATGTCACCGACGAGTATCCGCAATTCAAGGCGCTCGCAGCCGACCTCGCCGACCATCACGTGATCCTCGACGGCGAGGCGGTGGCGTTAGACGCGACGGGTGTGCCCAGCTTCGGCGAGATGCAGAACCGTGCGCGCTCGACCCGCGTCGAGTTCTGGGCGTTCGACATCCTGCACCTGGACGGCCGATCGCTGTTGCGCGCCAAGTACTCCGACCGTCGCCGGCTGCTGGAGGCGCTGGGGGACGGCGGGGGAGTGATCGTGCCGCCCGCACTGCACGGCGACGGCGCCGAGGCGCTCGAGCATGCGCGCGAGCAGCGCTGGGAAGGCGTGATCGCCAAGAAGCGCGATTCGACGTATCAACCGGGTCGACGGTCGGCGTCATGGGTCAAGGACAAGATCTGGAACACCCAGGAGGTCGTGATCGGCGGCTGGCGGCAAGGTGAGGGCGGTAGATCGAGCGGTATCGGCGCGCTGATGCTCGGGAATACCCGCAGACGGCGGCCTGCAGTTCGTCGGCCGCGTCGGCACCGGCTTCACCGACAAGGCGCTCAAGGATCTCAAAGCCAAACTCAAGCCGCTGGAAACCGATGAGTCGCCCTTCAATGCGCGGCTTTCCACGCAAGACGCCAAAGGGGTGACGTTCGTCCGGCCCGAGTTGGTCGGCGAAGTCCGGTACAGCGAGCGCACATCCGACGACCGTCTGCGTCAGCCGAGCTGGCGGGGGCTGCGGCCGGACAAGACGCCGGACGAAGTCGTGTGGGAGTAGCTGGGCGAGGTATCTTCGAGTCAGAGCGCGACGCTGGCGAGCGCTGCCGTCAGAAGAAGTTCGAACGCTCGATCGTCCGGTGCTGCGCCGTGTTTTTGGACCATTCTTGCGAGTAATACCGACCCCCGGACGAGTTCCGACACCGCCGAGTATGTGTCGTGAGCTGTCTGCTCATCGAGTCCGGAGTCGACCATGTTGGCGATCGCTTTCTGCGTCTCCTGGTCGCCGAGCCGTTGAGCCATCGGACTCAGTGCGCCGCGAATGAGGATCAGATCCGTCAACACGGGATCAGCGAGGAAAGTCTGGCGCACGCCGCGTGCGTGCGTCGACAACGACTCGCGCCAATCGTCCGATTCGGCATAGGCAGGCAACCCGCTGCGGCGCAACGCGCGGTCGGTCATGGCGTCCAGAAGCTCTGACTTATTGCGAACGTGCCAGTAGATGCTGGTTACGCCCACGTCGAGCGATTGGGCGACCAGTGGAATGCTCACCTCATCGATCGAGGAGTCCGCTGCTATTGCGAAGGCCGTCTCCACGATCGCGTCTTCGGTCAGGGAGCCTCGCGCTCGTCGGACTGATTGTCGCTGCGGCTTCGAAGCCTGCACCCTAACCCCTCACCTGCGGTGTGACATTCATCAGCGACGAGTCTGACGCGTCACTATCGACGGTCCGGCCAGCGGCACGGCCACGAGCCCGGGTGGTGCCTCGATGACAGCCGGTATGGCGTTGACGGCCGCCATTGCGGTGGCGGCGACGCCGGGGTTGGTGGCGTCGTCCGGTGCTGGGTCGAGACTGAGGCCCAGGGTCATGTTCGGGTTGCCTTCGATGCGGAACACCATGCCCCCCTTGCCGGGTTGGGCTGGACGCGGCCAGCTTTCGGGCCACGGTGTGGACGTCACTGTCGCAAAGTACTGAACCGACACGACCGGACGATCGTCGTGGACCGCGGCGAGCTGCCAGCGGTGACCGCAGATCGTGTTCTCTGCGATCACGCCGAGTGCGGTGTCGAGGTCGTGCGGGGCGAGGATCGTTTCCCAGTCCAACGCCACACGGTCCACTTCGACGGACAACGTGTCGGCGATGTAGCGCACGACGGGTTCCCAGTCGTTGTTCACCTTGCCCACCGCAATGCGGATGGGAACGTGGCCATCAGGTTTCCCGAATCCCATCGACTCATGAAGGACTTCCCAGATCGGATAGGCCAAGTCGAGGTCGATGGCGTACTCGTCCATGCGGTAGGTGTCGATCTCCCCGGCGCCGGCCAACAGGGCGGTGGGCAGGTTGAGGCTGACGAATCCGGGCTCACATCCGGTCGCGTAGAAGGTCGAGTTGCCTTTATGGGCGGCGTTTTCGATTGGTTCGCGCCAATTCGTCGGTGCCGCTTTCGGATACACCATGGGGATGGCGGAGATGGTGACGACGTTGATCCCGGCTTCCAGGTAGCCGACAATGTCGGCGATCACCTCGTCTTCGCGTCGGACGGCGGTTGCGCAGTACGCGATGCAATCGGGCTTGGCGTGCAGGACTGCCGCCAGGTCGTCGGTTGCCGCGATGCCGACATCGGGGCGATCGCACAACGCGCCTGCGTCGGTTCCCACCTTCGTCGGCGAGGACACCTTGAGCCCGACCAGTTCCAGTGCCGGGTCGTCGATGATCGCGCGCAGCGCCACGCTGCCCGTCATGCCGGTGCCGACGTGAACGACGCGACGCTTCGCGGCCTCGAGGGATGAAGTCACAGGTCTTGCCTCTCAGGGCGGTGGGAACGGTTGCCAACGCGACAGGTCACAACTTACTGTAGGAACAACTAGTATGACTTACGAGTGGTCGTTTCGGTAGACGGGCGACGGGCGAGGGGTACGGCACACGTGTCGGAGCGGACCATCGTCATCACTGGGTCGAGCGACGGCGTGGGCGCAGCAGCCGCGCGGCGGTTGGCGGCCGCTGGCGACAACGTCGTCGTCATCGGTCGCTCCCTAGCCAAGACCAAAGCGATCGCCGACGAGCTCCAAACCGAGTACATCTGCGCGGACTTCGCGGACTTCACGCAGGTACGTGCCCTAGCCGAGCAGCTTCGGCGGCGATACCCGCGAATCGACGTGCTGGCCAATAACGCCGGAACCGTCTACGCCGCAGATGATTTGACCGTCGACGGTTACAATAGCGTGCTGCAAGTCAACTACCTGTCGTCGTTCCTGCTCACCACATCGCTGATGGACGTGTTGATCGCGTCCAAGGCCCGGATCATCTGCACGTCGAGTTCGTCGCAGCGCCTGATGCGTCCAGGTGTATCGGTGGACGACTTGCTCTGCATCAAGCCGGTGCGTCCGACGGTCGCCTACGGTTATTCGAAGATCGCCGGGGTGATGTTCAGTCGCGAATTGCACCGTCGCTACAGCGGATTCGGTGTATCCGCCGCGTCGTTCCACCCCGGGTTCGTCAACAGCAACTTCGGACCGGCATCGGGCTCGCGCGTTCTCGCGGTCATGCAAAGAGCGCACACCGAACGGCTCATCGGTATCACTCCGGAGGCGGCTTGTGATCAACTGGTGTGGCTGGCCTCGGGAACAAGTGAAGACTTTGAGCCTGCAGGCGAGTACTTCGTGAAACGCCGCGTCGGTCGCGCGCATCGGACGACGTACGACCCGCGCCGTATATATGAGTTGTGGGCGCGGACAGCCTCGCTCCTGGACCGATTCTAGGAGTTCCACACGTGGTCGACCTCGTCCTGTGGGAGTGACGTCACTCGAAGCCGTTGAAAGCTCAGGCGGCCACTAGTCGGAATTCACGCCGCCCATGGTCGCAAGGCGGGCGAGCTCGACGCGTGAGCGCACGCCGGCCTTTGTGAACGCGTGGCGCAGGTGGGTGCTGACGGTGTGCGGAGACAGGAACAGTTGTGCGGCGACTTCGCGGTTGGTGGCGCCACGGGCAACGAGATCTACGACGGCGCGTTCCGACCGTGTCAAGCCTGCCAGTCCGTCGCCGCCTGCGGCCTGGGTTGGCTGGCGGCGCCGGGCACCTAGGGCGCGCAGCCGCTGACGGGTCCGGGCGGCGTCGCGCAACGCTCCGGCCTTGGCGAAGATGTCGTGTGCCTCGTCGAGCAGGTAGATCGACGGCGTCCCGGTCGGGGTTGACCCGGCCTGCGTCCGCGAGTGCTTCGGCCCGCGGCAACGGGCGGTCGATATCGGCGAATCCCTCCGAGGCGGCGGCCAGGGCGTCGGGATCGTCGTCGACGAGCGCACGCGTGTGCGCTGCGACCGCCTGCAGGAGTGGGTAGTTCGGGTTCTCCTTGGCACGCCGTTCGGCGTAGGCGGCAGCCTTGGCAGCCAGATCGCGACGGCCGGCGCGACCGGCGATGCGGGCGAAGAGCGGATCGTCGGCGGGATCGAGGGTCAGCGTTTGCCCGACGTCTTCGTACAACCCGCCGTACCCGGTGAGCACGTCGAGCGCCCGGTCCGGATGGTCGTTGGCGTCGGCGTCGATCATGGCGAGCCACTTGCCTTGTCGCCGCACGGTTCCCACATCATCGTGTTGCATCGCCGTCAACGCGGACTCCGTACGTGCGAGGGCAGCCTGGTCTCCGGTGTACTGCGCGACACGGCGCAGCACGAAGTTGATCGTGTAGTCGGCCATGGTGCCGCGTTCGCGCCAGTCGCTGAGGGTGGCCACGGCTTCTGCTTCGGCTTGCGCATCACCGAGTCGGCCTGCCTCCAAGAGCACGCGTGATCGGATCATCATCCAGCTGACGGCACCGTCCTTCCGTGCTGCGGACGCATCGGCGATGCCCTGGTCGATGATCCGCAGCGCCGCGTCGGTTGAGCCTGCGGTGCTCAATAGGACCGCCTGCCACGGTCGCGACCACACCGAGGGGTTCCACAATCCCTTCGGCGCCCACGCCGACGTCGGGTCGGCGATGGCGTCCGCCAGGCGCCTGCCCTGCTCTGCCAGTTCGAAGGCGGTATCCCACTGCAGGCGGTGCAGCGCGAGCGTGGAACTGCTCGCAAGCAGCGAGGTCATTGTCGCGGCCTCGCCCGAGCGGCGCGCCAGGCCCATCGCCTCGTCGAGCACCGATTCGAGACCCTCGAGATCGTCGAGCACGATCCTGGTGACGGCGTGGGCGGCGAGCAGCCGGGCGCGCAGACCGATCGGGAGGTCGGGCAACATCAGCGCGGTCGCGGTCTGGTTGCCTGCGTCGAGGTAGGAGTGTTCGGACGCGACCAGGGCCAGCCCGAGACGCACCTCGGCTTCCTGCGCGGGGCTGACCCCGGCGACCAGCACGCGCTCCCCGATTCCGCGGGCATCGTCGGCGCGACCTGCCTGCCACAGCAGCACGACCTGTTCGGTGAGCAATCTGCGGTGGCGCTCGGCGTCGTCGACGGTGATCTCGACCGCACGACCCACCAGATCGGCGGCGGTGGACGGGTCGAAGGCGGCGAGGCTGCTTCCGGCTTGCGACAGCAGGTCGGCGGCGCGGTTGTCGCCGCGTTCGGCGGTCGAAGCCAGTGCGGAGGCCACCTCCAACAAAGGGGCGCCCGCATCGAGGGCGACGTCGACGGCTCGGCGGCGCAGGTCGCGGCGCAGCGCGGGTGACAGCGTCGCCTCGACCACTTCGCGGATCAGGTCATGGCGGAATTCGAACGCCTCCCCGGTGTCGACCATCAATTGGGCGCGTTCGGCCGCCCGCAGCGCTGCGATGGCGTCGCCCAACGCCACTCCGGTCAGCGCAGTGACCCCGCGGTCGGTGACGAGGCGCCCCATCACCGACGCGGCGGCCACGATCTCGGCGACGTCGGGCGGGAGCCGACTCAGCCGACGCCCGATCGCATCACGCAACCGGGCCGGTGGCACGGTCTCGGAGAGGACCGCACGGCCGTCGTCGACGTGGACGCGCCGCTCGTCGACGAGACCGCGCAGGGTCTCGACGAGATCGACGACGTACCCCCCGGTCCGGTCGATCATCGACTGCAGGTTGTCGTCGACCGCCCCACCGAGCAGGTCCTCGGCGACTGCGGTGGCCGCGGCCGACGTCAGTTCGCCGATGGTGAATGCTGCGGCGTCGAGATGTTCGAGTCGCTCGATGGTCCGCGCTACCGCCTCGTCCCGGACGGGTTCACGGGTGGCAACTGCCCACACAACGGGTTCGGCGGTGAGCCGTTCGATCATCACGCGTAGTGCGAACAACGTTGTGGGATCGGCGAACTGGAGATCGTCGATGACTATGAGCAAAGGCTGTTGGCGCGCCGCTCCCTCTAGGGCTTCGATGATGTCCTCGACCACGACGTATCGGGCGTCGGCGCTGCGCAGCGTCTCATGCACTGTGCGGCGATCCATCAGCGGTGGCGCTCCGCCGAGCACGGCCTGCAGCAGCGGCGTCATCGGCATGGATGCGGCGTCGGCGTCACCGCCACCCGAGAGAACCCGGAAGCCGATGTCGCCCGCTCGCGCCGCGATGGCCGCCAACATTCGACTTTTGCCCGACCCCGCCGCGCCGCGGATGACCACGGCTCCTGGCCGGGCGTCGTCGCCGGATGCCTGCCGCAGGACGGCCGTCGCCTCGGCCAGTTCGCGGTCGCGACCGCGCACCGGCATGCGATGAAGCATGCGATCGACCAGGGCCATCGGGACACCTTCTCATCCGTCGAGATCACACGTTCATGCGATTCGGCGACCCCTCTGACGAACCTACGTTCTGTTCATCACCGCTACCACGCAAGTGGAACACCAACCAGAGGAGAACCCGTGTCACACAATTTGGACGGAAAGATCGCGCTGGTCACCGGCGCCAGCGCCGGTATCGGCCTTGCCGTTGCCCAGCGCCTCGTCGACGAGGGGGCGTTCGTCTACCTCACCGGCCGCCGCGCCGACGCGCTCGACAAAGCAGTCGCAGGCATCGGACGCAACGTGCGCGCCGTGGCCGGTGACGTCGCCGACTTGGGCGACCTCGACCGACTCTATGACGTCATCCGCGAAGAGCAGGGGCGTCTGGACATCGTGGTGGCCAACGCGGGCACCATCGACCTCGCCGACGGCGTCGACGTCACCCCCGAACACTTCGATCTGCTGTTCGGCACCAACGCCCGCGGCACCTACTTCACCGTGCAGAAGGCATTGCCGCTGATGACCTCGGGCGGCGCCATCGTGCTCCTGTCCTCGGGCATGAACGTCAAGGGTTTCCCCGGTTACGGGGTGTACGCCGCGACCAAGGCCGCGATCCGCTCGTTCGGTCGCACCTGGGCTGCCGAGCTGATCGGACGCGGCATCCGGGTCAACGTGCTGAGCCCCGGCGTCATCGACACCCCGATCCTGGAGAAGCAGTTCGCGACCGACGCCGAGATGCAGTCGGGCACCGAGGGTTTCACGTCGATGATTCCCGTCGGCCGGCTAGGGCGGCCAGAGGAGATCGCCAACGGCGTCTACTACCTGGTCAGCGACCAGAGCAGCTACACCACCGGGTTCGACCTCGTGGTCGACGGCGGGGTGGTGGAGCTCTGACCAACGAGGTTTCCGCACAACATCTTTCAGCCGAATCCAGCATTACCCGAGAGGAACCCGTCATGACCACTCAATCCCACCTCTACTTGATCACCGGCGCGACCGGAAACACCGGCGCCACCACAGTGCGTCTGCTGCTGCAGCGCGGCCACCGTGTGCGAGCCTTCGTGCACGGCGTCGATCACCGCTCCGAGGCCCTTGCGGCCGCGGGCGCCGAGATCGTCGTCGGCGACCTGCTGGACTTCAACGCCGTCCGCGCCGCGATGGAGGGGGTGGACGGCGCCTACTTCTGCTACCCGATCGCCCCCGGACTGCTGGAGGCCACCGCCTTCTTCGCTCAGGCCGCCACCGACGCCGGCGTGCAGGCCGTTGTCAACATGTCCCAGATCTCGGCGCGCGAGGACGCCAAGAGCCATGCCGCGCAGAACCATTGGATCGCCGAGCGGCTACTGGACCGAACCTCCATGCTGACCGCGCACGTGCGGCCCACCTTCTTCGCCGAATGGCTGGACTGGTACTGGGCCACCGACGGTGACAGCGGCGTGATCCGCCTGCCCATGGGCGAAGGACGCCATGCGCCCATCGCCGGTGAGGATCAGGCCTACGTCATCGCGGGCATACTCGAGCATCCGCAGGACCACGACCGGAAGATCTATCCCCTGGTCGGACCCGTCGAAATGGACCAGCACGGCATCGCCGACGCGCTGTCACGCGCCCTGGGGATCCCGGTGCACTACGAGCCGATCGAGATCGCCGAATTCTCGGCCGGATTGACGAACAACGGGTTCCCCGCACACCTCGTGCAGCACCTGTCCGCAGTCGTCCAGGACTATCGCGACGGCATCTTCGCAGGCACCAACGACTACGTCCAGACGATCGGTGGCAAGACGCCGATGACCGTCGAGGAGTACGCACAGGCGCACCGCGAAGCCTTCAGTCACGACGGCCCTTACTCGATCCCGGCACCGGCGAACGCGTCATGATCGACACGATCGGCATCATCGGGTCGGGCGACGTGGCCCGCGCGATCGCCAAACATGCACTCACGGCCGGGTATTCGGTTCTGCTGAGCAACAGCAGGGGACCGGCGTCGCTGGCGGAGACCGTGGCGGCGCTCGGACAGCGGGCGCGGGCGGTTCCCGTCGCCGAGGCCGTCGACGCCGATCTGGTCATCGTCGCGGTGCCGTTCGTCAAGGTGCCCGAACTGATCGAGGCGGTGCCGGACTGGACGGGGCGGCTGGTCGTCGACGCGACCAACCAGTTCGCCCGCTACCAACCCACGTACTCCGGGTTCGTCGACCTCGGTGCGGAAACCGGCAGCGAGTGGGTTGCCCGGCATCTTCCGGGCGCCACCGTGATCAAGGCGTTCAACACGATGTATGCCGGCTACATCGCTGCAGACCCGCGCCACGACGAGGGACGGCAGATCGTCTTCTACGCCACCGACGACGCCTCGGCCCGCGCCACGTTCGCCCGCTTCGTCACCGATCTCGGTTTCGCCCCGGTGTCGGTGGGTGGCCTGCGCGACGGCGGTCGGCTCATGCAGCTCGACGGTCCGCTCAGCGCCGTGCATGCCCTGCGACAGGGCTGACATGGTTCACGACTTCCTATGGGGCGTGGCCACCGGCGCCCACCAGACCGAGGGCAACAACACGTCCTCGGACTGGTGGGAATTCGAACACGCTGCGGGCACCTACATCGGCGAACCGTCCGGCGACGCCGTCGACGGCTATCACCGGTGGCCCGATGACATGGACCTGGTGGCCGGAGCCGGCTTCACCGATTACCGGTTCGGCATCGAATGGTCGCGCGTGGAACCCGAGGACGGATTCATCTCCCGTGCGGCTGTCGACCACTACCGGCGGATGATCGACGGCGCCCTTCAACGCGGTCTGCGTCCGTTCGTGACGCTGCACCACTTCACGCTCCCACACTGGTTCGGCCGCACCGGCGGTTGGCAGCGCGCCGACGCGGTGCGACGCTTCGACCGCTACGTCGACGCGATCGCACCGGTGCTCGACGCAGGCGTCGCGCATCGTCGGCACCATCAATGAACCGAACATCGTTGCGATGTTCGCCACCGACACCGGCCGGGGTATGTCCGCGCTGCGCCGCGGTCTCCCGCTGCCCGATCCGCAGGTCACCGACACCCTGATCGACGTACACCACGCGGCTCGCTCCCAGATCAAGGCCGCGCATCCGACAGTCGCTGTGGGATGGGGTGTTTCGGTGCAGGACTGTCTAGCCGAACCGGGAGCAGAACACCTGCTCGCCGACTACACCCGGCCCCGCGACGAGGTGTTCCTGCAAGCGGCCGCGGACGACGACTGGGTGGGCGTACAGACCTACACGAGAATCCGCGTCGGCGCCGGACCCGACGGTCGACCCGTCGAGGTCTCGGACCCCGCGGTCCGTCGCACGATGAACGGGTGGGAGTTTCACCCAGAGGCTATCGGGGGTGTGCTGCGTCGCGTCGCGCCGGTGGTCGGCGACGTGCCGATCATCGTCACCGAGAACGGCATCGCGACAGCGGACGACAGCGAACGCATCGAGTTCACCGCCAGGTCGCTCGCAGTCGATGCGCGCCGCCATGGACGACGGCATCCGCGTCCATGGCTACCTGCACTGGAGTCTGCTCGACAACTACGAATGGGGCACTTACGCAACCACGTTCGGGCTCGTCGAAGTCGACCGCGTCACCTTCACCCGCACCCCACGCCCGTCACTCGCGTGGCTGGGCAAGCAAGCTCATCCGGAACCGCTCGCCGTTAGGCGCGATTGAGCTGACCTGCACGGATGCAGCCCACGTCTGCGACACCCCCCTGCCAGCATGACCTCCTTTCGGGGGAGAGCCTGGGAGACATCTGGGCCTTTCCCGCAGCAAGGTAATTCACAACGAATACCCCGCTAATTCCGAAGGAGTGGATGACATGACCTCCCACACTGCACCCGCAACCGAAGTGAAAAGCACGAGCCTCGAGCGGTTCGCCGAGGCCGTCGCGGGCCTTGCCGAGGTCGTCACCGACAGCGCAGCCCTGACTCACAGCGGACACGATTTCTGGGGAGTCGGCGCCACCGCTGAACTGATGCTGCGCCCGCACGACCGCGACGAGATCGCCGCTATCGTCCGGATCGCCAACGAGAACGGCGTTGCGATCGTGCCGCGCGGTGGGGCATCGAACTGCTCCGGAGGGATGATGCCGACGGCGGGCCGTGTCCTGCTCGATCTTTCAGGCCTGAATCAGATCCTCGACATCGACGCCGAGAACCGGCGCGCGCGCGTGGAACCCGGCGTCATCAACTCGGACCTGCAGGCGGCGCTCGCTCCGCACGGGCTGTGCTTCTCTCCTGACCCGGTCTCGGCACACCTGGCCACCGTGGGCGGCAACATCATCGAGAACGCCGGCGGACCACACGCTTTGAAGTACGGCGTCACCTACAACCACATCGTGTCTGTTGATGTCGTTCTTCCCGACGGTTCCAAGGCCACGTTCAGCGCCGACGATGAAGGGCCCGACCTCCTCGGCGTCCTGATCGGGTCAGAAGGCACGCTCGGCATCGTCACCGAAGCCACCGTCGCGCTGCGTCCGATCGCCGAAGTCACCCACAGCCTGATGGGTGCCTTCACCTCCGCACGAGAAGCCGCCGACACCATTGCAGCGGTCATCGCCAGCGGTGTGGTGCCTTCCGCCGTGGAGTGGCTCGACCGGGCGGGAATCGCTGGGCTGCAACAGTTCTACGACACCGGCTATCCGTTGGACGCCGACTCCATCGTGCTGATCGATGTCGACGGCACCGCCGCCGAGGTGGCCCATGACCAGCCGATCGTCGAGCGCGTGCTGCGCGAACACGCCACCGAGGTCCGGGTCGCCGAGGACGAGAAGGACCGCGCCGCGCTCTGGTACGGCCGACTCAACGCCCCCAACTCGGTGGTGCAGAGCGGCAAGGGTTTCTTCATCGGAGATGTCACCGTGCCTCGTGATCGAATCCCCGAGATGCAGGAAGCCATTCAGGCCACCGCCGCCCGCCATTCCGATGGCCTGCTGTTCATCGCGGTGTGCGGCCACGCCGGCGACGGCGACCTGCACCCCACGACGTTCTACGATAAGGACAACCCGCTGGCGGCATCCGCACTGGAAGCGGCGAACAACGAAATCATCGAAGCTGCTTTGGGTTTGGGCGGCACCATCACTGGCGAGCACGGTGTCGGCACCGAGAAGATTCAGTTCATGACCAAGCGCTTCACCCCGGTGGAGATCGCCGCCCAACGCTCGATCAAGAAGGCGTTCGATCCCGCCGGACTGCTCAACCCCGGGATCATGTTGCCCGACCAATCTCCTGATGAGCCCGACACAAGCGCGTTCGGCGCCGCGGTCCGTGACGCCCTCGCAGGTGGCCTGACCCCCGATCCGGACGCCACGTTGACCGCCGGTGGCAACACCGACATCACAGTCAACCTCGGCAACCTCAGCCTGGTTGTCGGCGCTGATGCCACCATCGAGTCAGTCAACCGGTACCTCGACGAGCATGGCGTCACCTGCGCTGCGGTCCCCGCTACCGGTGGAGAGCGCACTGTCGGAGAACTCGTGGCCACCGCCACGGGCACCGAGCGGGACCACATCAGGCACGCCCTGCTCGGCGCCGACGTCACCGTCATCGATGGACAGACCCCTGCCCGATTCGGCGCCGAAACGATGAAAGACGTCGCCGGATATGACACCAAGAGGCTCTACATCAGCGCACACGGCGCCTTCGGAGCCCTGGTTACGCTCATCTTCAAGATCGGCGTCAAGGCTTAGTTGGGACTACCGCGCAGCGTTTTCGGTGTGGGGTGCGAGGATTCGGCCGGACAGGTCGAGCAGCGCTCTATGCAGGTCGGCGTCCTCGATATCGGCTAACTCGGGATCGGCGGCGGCCTTGCCGACCCCGGAGAAGAACACCGAGAACGCGATCCGGTCGACAGCGTTGCGGTCTGGGCCCTCGAGTAGTTCGCGGAGGCGATCGGCCACGGCCTTGAAATGTGGCTCACCCACGACCAATTGATCTATGGCCGGGTCCCCGTAGAACATGACCGCCAACTGTCGGTGCCGCACCACCATTTCGACCAGCCCACTTACCGCCACCGCGCGCCGCTGCTGGGCGTCGGGCAGCGCGTCGGCAATCTTGATGAACCGGGCGATGTCCTCGATGGACGGGCGGATGACTTCTAGGGCGATGTCTTCCTTGGAGTGAAATTGGTAGTACACGGCAGATTTACTCACTCCGATGCGGTCGGCGATCATCTGCAGCGATGTGCCGTGCACTCCGTGCTCAACGAATAGGGCAACCGCGGCTTGCAGGACCCGTTCACGGGCCAAGCCTCGCGGTGCGGTGGGTTTCGCCAATGTTCACCCTTCCCTCGATGCCGCGTACGCCAGAGAGGGTAGCGCCGCTTCGTCTGCGCAGGCGTCCGAACAGTAGAACACGCGTTTAAGTGCAGTTAGCCGTTCGGCTTGTCCGACATCAGCGCTGGGTCTATTGTTCGATCAGCTAATCATTCGATGGGCTAAGCACACTGCCGCGCGTGGCAGCGGTCATGCAAACGGAAGGGCCTCAGTGGGCGGGATCGTCAAGCGAGCCTGGATACCGCTGCTCATCGTGGTGGTGGTCGCGCTCGCCGGCGTCGTGGTGTATCGGATGCACGGTCTTTTCGGGTCGGACAACCAGACCAACCGCCCGGGCGCCGGTCTGGCTCAGGACGCCGAACCGTTCAACCCCAAGGTCGTGACCTATGAGGTCTCTGGAACGGAAGGCGCTGTGGCGACCATCAACTACCTCGACCTCGATTCGACCCCAATACGGGTCGACGACGCACCCCTGCCCTGGTCGATCACGTTGAAGACGACGAAGCCATCCGCCAGCGCGACGATCATCGCCCAAGGTGACGGCGATCGCATCAGCTGTCGCGTCATCGTCGACGAGACGGTGAGAGACGAGCAGACGTCGGCCGGAGTGAACGCGCAAACCTCCTGCTTGGTCAAGTCGGCATGAGCGATTCCGAGACCAGCCGTTCCCGGGTCGCGCGACTTCTGCGTCTGTTCTGCGTACCGGTCCTGCTGGGCTGGCTTGCAGTGACCGCCTTGCTCAACATCGTGGTGCCGCAGCTGGAGGTTGTCGGGGAAGCGAACTCCACGTCGCTGACCCCCGATGATGCGCCGTCTCTACAAGCCACCAAGTTGGTCGGAGAGCTGTTCGAGGAATACGACTCGAACAGCTCGGCGATGATCGTCCTGGAAAGCGACAAGCCCCTGGGCGCCGAGGCCCACCGGTACTACGACGGCCTGATCGCAGACCTGGAAAAAGACAAGACCCACATTCAGCACATCCAGGACCTTTGGGGCGATCCTCTTACCTCGTCCGGTTCGCAGAGCGCGGACAACTTGTCGGCGTACGTGCAGTTGTACATAGCAGGCAATCAAGGTGAGACGCTGGCCAACGAGTCCGTTGAGGCGGTGCGAGACATCGTCGCCGACCATCCGCCACCATCGGGGTTGAAGGTCTATGTCACCGGCGCGGGCCCACTGTCCTCAGACCAGCAGCACGCGGGTGACAGCAGCCTCAAGCTCGTGACGGCGTTGACCATCGGGGTCATCGTGATGATGCTCCTGCTCGTATATCGCTCGATCGTGACCGTGCTCCTGGTGATGCTCATGGTCATGCTCGAGTTGGCCGCCGCGCGCGGAATGGTCGCGTTCCTGGGCTATTACCACCTCATCGACCTGTCCACCTTCGCGGTGAACCTCCTGACATTGCTGGCCATCGCGGCGGCCACCGATTACGCGATCTTCTTTGTCGGCCGCTATCACGAGGCGCGCAACCTCGGAGAAGACCGCGAGAGCGCGTTCTACACCATGTACCACGGCACCGCTCACGTCGTGCTGGGGTCGGGGCTCACGATCGCCGGGGCGACGATGTGCCTGCACTTCACCCGCCTGCCCTATTTCCAGACCTTGGGCGTACCCCTGGCAATCGGGATGTTCGTGGTGACGATGTCCGCGCTGACCCTGGCGCCTGCGTTGTTGACGATCGTCTCCAGATTCGGCTTGCTCGATCCCAAGCGAAAGACGAAGACCAAGGGGTGGCGTCGAATCGGGACCGCGGTGGTCCGCTGGCCCGGCCCGATTCTGGTGGCGTCGACCGCGGTCACCCTGGTTGGTCTGCTCGCGCTTCCGTCCTACACCACCAGCTACGACGACAAGCGCTACCTTCCGGCGGACGTCGAGGCGAACATCGGATACGCGGCCGCACAGCGGCACTTCCCGCAAGCCCGGCTTAACCCCGAGGTGCTGATGCTGGTGGCCGATCACGATCTTCGCAACTCGACTGACATGCTCATCGTCAACAGGGTGGCCAAGGACATCTTCCACATACCCGGCATCGCCCGTGTGCAGACGATCACCCGGCCGTTGGGCACACCGATCGACGGCACCTCCATCCCCTACATCGTGGGTCAGCAGGGGGTCAACCAGAAGCTTGGGCAGTCCTACGGCCAAGACCGCACTGCCGACTTGCTGACCCAGGCAGCCGACATCACCAACCAGATCGGCATCCTTCGCCAACAGTTGGAGTTGCAGACAACAAAGCGCGGGCGCTCAGCAGGAACAAGCCGACCTGTTGAGGCAGACGGTGGCGGTCACCAATGACCTGCGGGACAAGATCGCGAACTTCGACGACTTCTTCAGGCCCATCCGGAATTACTTCTACTGGGAACCGCACTGCTATGACATCCCGGTCTGCTACACGATCCGGTCCCTCTTCGACGCGCTGGACGGAGTCGACCAACTGACCGGCCTGCTGGGGCAGACCACGGAGAGTCTCGACAAGATCAATGCGCTGCAACCCAAACTGCTCGCGCTGCTCCCTCCGCAGATCGCCAGCCAAGAATCCAACCGCGATCAGATCCTGACCAACTACGCGACGCAGCAGGGTCAGCAGAGCCTTCAGGACCGGCAGCAGTCGGACCCCAATGCCATTGGCAGAGCCTTCGACGATTCCAAGATCGACGACTCGTTCTATCTGCCGCCCGAAGTCTTCGACAACCCCGACTTCAAAAGGGGTCTCAAGCAATTCGTCTCTCCAGACGGCAAGGCGGTGCGCTTCATCATCTCCCACCAGGGCGATCCAGCGACGCCGGAGGGAATCTCGCACGTCGATCAAATCAAGAACGCCGCGTTCGAGGCGATCAAGGGAACTCCCCTCGAGACCTCGAACATCTACCTCGGCGGGACCGCAGCAACGTACAAGGACATGCGCGACGGCTCCAATTACGACCTCATCATCGCCGCGATCTCCGCGCTCTGCCTCATCTTCGTCATCATGCTGATCATCACCCGAGCAGCGATCGCCGCGCTGGTGATCGTCGGCACGGTGGCGCTGTCACTGGCCGCTTCGTTCGGGCTGTCTGTTCTGTTGTGGCAACACGTGATCGGCCTCGAACTGCACTGGCTGGTGCTAGCCATGTCGGTCATCATCCTGCTGGCGGTGGGGTCGGACTACAACCTGTTGCTGGTCTCGAGGTTCAAGGAGGAACGCGACGCCGGGCTGAATACGGGCATCATCCGGGCGATCGCGGGCAGCGGCGCCGTGGTGACCTCGGCAGGGCTGGTGTTCGCGTTCACGATGATGTCGTTCGCGATCAGCGACCTCAAGGTGATGGCACAGGTCGGAACCACCATCGGCCTCGGTCTGCTCGTCGACACCCTCGTGATCCGATCCTTCATGACACCGTCGATTGCGGCGCTGATGGGCCGATGGTTCTGGTGGCCGCAGAATGTTCGGACCCGACCTGCGCGGCGGCCAAGCCCGCTGGTGTCGGCCGGGTCGGGTGGACGACACAGCTCCCTGGATGAGCGCGATGAGCGTGAACCCGAGTAGCACATCGGCGGACGCTCACCCGCGATCCCTTCGGATTCGCCATGACGGCGACCGCGCTTCGCAGCTCGGCGTAGGCCGCGACCAGTGCCTCGAGGGTGAAGCTTCTGTTCAGGCCGCTCGGGTTCGGAAGCACCCAGGCGGTGGTGCCTGCGAAGGACGCAGGCTGTCGACCCCACGCAATGTCAGGTGTCGCCAGCATCGCCGAAAGTGCGCGCTTTCCCAGAAAGGCCACTACTTGGGGTCGGAACTGAAGCAGCTTGGCCTCGAAATCTGATCTCGCACTTCGGAATTCGTCGATCAGTGATCTCGCTTGCGCGCCGCGTCGGCCTGGCCACGACCGCGGTGATACCGCAGCCGTAGTTCAGCAGTTCGCGCTCGTCTTCGGGCCGCAACTGTTTGTCAGTGAAGCCCGCTCGATACAGGACCGTCCAGAAGCGATTACTCCGGTTCGAGAAGTTGTGACCGTCAGCAGCTGCCGTGGCTGCCGGATTGATACCGCAGAAAACCACTTTCAGCCCAGTGGTGAGGAGGTCGGGGCTATAGCCGCTCATATTCTCGACTCCTCGGCGAACACGCACGAATAGTCGCATGAAGTGCGCTGCCCGTAGCCGTATGCACTCCCAATCTGTTTGCACCGATCTACTAGATCGGTCTAATGAGAATGACTATATGTCTTTACAAATGTGGAAAGCGCGGTAGAGTTGGCCCCCTATGTGACGGGCGTCACCGTCGCCTGCCAGCGCCGGTATTCCCCCGCGGGCCAGACATTGAAGGAGAGAGCTCCACATGACTGCACATGCGGAATCGGTGGCCGAAGCCGAGCTACCACCCCTGACGAGCGGCCCCCATCGACAGCGGATCGGTCAGATCTCGGTGGTCGCCTGCCTTGGCGGCCTGCTGTTCGGCTACGACACCGGCGTGGCCAACGGCGCCGAGGGTCCGATGGCCAAAGAGCTCGGGCTTTCCCTGCTGCAGCTGGGCGTGGTCATCAGCTCACTGCTGTTCGCCGCCGCGATCGGTGCCCTGGTCGGCGGGATCATCTCTGACAAGATCGGACGCCGCAAGACGATCCTGATCCTGGCGCTGTTGTTCTTCTTCGGCGTCCTGCTGGTGGTGTTCTCCCCGTCCGGACCCGAGTCGGGCACCTTCTCCGCGGCGGGCTTCGCGACCCTGGTGGCAGGCCGCATCGTGCTCGGGCTCGCGGTCGGTGGCGCGTCGACGGTGGTCCCGGTCTTCCTTGCCGAGCTGGCGCCATATGAGATCCGTGGCTCGATCACCGGGCGCAACGAGTTGGCCATCGTCGTCGGCCAGCTGTCTGCGTTCGTGATGAACGCGATTCTCGGCGTGACCCTCGGCCACGTGGACGGCGTCTGGCGCATCATGTTCGCGGTCTGCGCGCTCCCCGCCGTAGCTCTGTTCTTCGGCATGCTGCGGATGCCGGAGTCGCCGCGCTGGCTGGTGGAAAAGGGCAAGAACGACGAAGCGCTCGCAGTGCTGAAGACCATCCGTTCCGAGGAACGGGCCGAGGCGGAGATCGCTCAAGTCGAGCTGGTCGCCCAGCACGAGCAGCAGGCCCACCAGATCGGGATCCGCGCAATCATGGGCAGCAAGTGGCTGCGCCGCATCATCCTCGTCGGCATCGGTGTGTGCATTACCCAGCAGCTCACCGGCATCAACTCGATCATGTACTACGGCACGCGGGTGCTGGAGGAATCCGGCATGGGCGAGGAGGAGGCCGTGCTCGCCAACATCGCGTTCGGGGTGGTCGCCGTGATCGGCGGAATCATCGCGCTGCGCAACATGGACAAGATCGACCGCCGAAAGACCTTCATGATCGGTCTGACGTTGACCACGACATTCCATTGCCTCGTGGGTATCGCGTCGATGCTGCTGCCTGCAGGGAACCCGGCACGGCCGTACGTGATCCTCGTCCTCGTCGTCGGGTTCGTGCTGTCGATGCAGACGTTCCTCAACGTCGCCGTGTGGGTGTGGCTGGCGGAGGTCTTCCCACTTCACATGCGCGGTCTCGGCATCGGCATGGCGGTCTTCTTCTGCTGGGTCACCAACGGATTCCTCGGGCTCTACTTCCCGACCCTGGTCGCGAGTATCGGCATCACCGGATCGTTCTTCCTGTTCGCCGGGATCGGAGTGGTGGCTCTGCTGTTCGTGTACACCCAGGTGCCCGAGACCCGCGGCCGGTCCCTGGAGGCGCTCGAAGAAGACGTGTCCAGCGGGCAGATCTATGTCGGTATGCGCTGAGCCGGAGGAGTTGAGCCGATTTCTGGCCGGGGTCGAGCTGTTCAGTGCGCTCGACCCCGCGCAGTTGGCGGCGATCGCGGCAGGCGCGACGGTCCGCCAGTTCTCCGCAGGCGACCTGGTGGTCGACGCGTTCACAGCGCCGCCCACCGAGATCTACGTGGTGCTCAGCGGCGAAGTCGATCTCTGGCACGACCAAGATCAGGTGACGAAGGCCGGTGACGACCGGTTCGTCGCCGGCGAGGTGTTCGGCTTCTCCGCGATGCTCACCGAACGCCCTATCGGACCCCGAGTGGTTGCCACCACGTCGGCCAGCATCGCGGTTCTGCCGGGCAACCTGGTCGAGCCGGCGTTCTACTCGCGCAGCGGAGCCCGGTTCCTGGCCGACTACATCTCCCGAACCCGGCGCGGCTCCACCTCGGCGCCGATGTTCAGCACGGTCAAAGCCTCCTCGCGAGCACGCCGTTGGTCATCGGCCCTGACACGTCCGTCGCCGTCGTCGCCCGGCAGCTTGCGGACCGCGACATGCACTGCGCAGTCGTGGACCCGGGTGACGGCACCTACGGGATCGTCACCGATGCGGTGCTGGGCCGCCGAGTTGTCGGCGACGGAATCTCCGGGGACACCCCCGCGCGCGAGGTGATGGTGCACCCTGCCACCACGGTCGAGCTCGCCGGCTCGTCGGTCGAGGCGCTGATCACGCTGCTCGATACCCGAGCCGAGTATCTGCCGGTCGTCGATCGAGCCGGCAAGCTATGCGGCGTACTCGGGGCACGTGACTTCGTGCTGGCGCCGACGACGGCCGGATTCGGGATGCTCGAACAGATCCACCGCGCCCGCAACCGCGCCGAGTTGATCGAACGGGCCCGGCGCGCGCCGTCGATTCTCGGTGACATCCTCGACCGGGGTCTGGCCGTCGATCGCGTCATCCGGGTGTACTCCGCGATTGTCGACGCGATCGTCCGTCGATCGATCCAGCTGGTCTTCGCCGACCATCCCGACCTCGCCCTCGACCAGTTCACCTGGCTCTTCCTTGGCAGTCACGGCAGGCGCGAAGCGGTGCCGGGTTCAGATGTCGACGTCGCCATCGCCTTCGACGACGCCGTGTCCCCAGAGACGATGGAGCGGTTCCGCGGCGCATTCGGCGACGTCAACGAACTGCTCACCGCCGCAGGGCTCGGTGTCGACGTCAATGGCGCCAATGCCTGCAATACAGCCTTTTCCCGGACGAACAGCGAGTGGCGGGCCGCGGCAACGCGCTGGCTGACCGCACCCGGGGAGCACTCCCGCGCGACGATGGCGGTCCACCGCACGGGCCTGGCCGTCATCGCGTCCCTTTTGGTGGACGCCCGGCCCGTCCACGGCACACCGGGACTGCCCGAGGTGGCCCGGGTATTCACCGACTTCCGGCAGCACCCGGCGGCGATGGATCTGCTGCTGTCGGAATCCGTTTCGCACCGGGCCAAGGTGCGGGAACGTACGCTGCGCGACGTGGTCACCGGCAAGGGCGACACCTTCGACGTCAAAACCCATGGACTGCTACCGGTGGTGAGCATCGCCCGGTGGGCCGCACTCGGGGTCGGTTCCACCGAACTGCAGACCGTCAAACGACTCCGCGATGCGTCCGGTTCGGCGATTCTGCCCAGCGCCGAGGCCGACCGCCTGATCGAGGTTTTCGAGATCCTGCAGCGAATGCGCCTGCGCCATCACCTGAATCGGCTCCGCGATGGGCAGCCGCCCAGCGACATGATCGACCGCGATGAACTGTCACCGATCGAACGCAGCATGATCGGCCAGGCCGTCCGGGAGATCAACACCATCGCGCGCCGGATGGACCGCCCCACCCTGCTCCCCGCATCGCTTCCCCGGCCGCACCGGCGAAAGGCAACCTGACCGCGATGCGGATCGCCGTGATCGGTGACGTCGGCGGACACGCCGACCCATTGCGCCACGAGCTCGCCCGCCTCGGCGCGCGCTCCGACGGCTCACTGCCCGAGGACCTGGTCGTCGTCCAGGTCGGTGATCTGATCCATCGTGGCCCTGACTCCGCGCAGGTCGTCGACATCGTCGACCGCTACCTACGCACCCAGCCCACCCAGTGGATCCAGCTCATCGGTAACCATGAGGCGAACTACCTCCAGCCGCCGGTCTTCGTCTGGCCAGAAACGTTGAGCCGCAAGCATATCCGTATCATCAATCGCTGGTGGCAGAGCGGTGCCGCGGCGGTCGCCGCCGCCGTCGAAACCACAGACGAGTCCTTCCTCATCACCCACGCGGGCGTCACGGCAGAATTCTGGGCCACCATCCTCGGCGGTCCGTCCACCGCCGCCGAGGCCGCCCGCCGGATCAACGAGCTCGCGAAAGCAGGCGCCGATACGGTGTTCCGCGCAGGCACTCTCCTGCACGGAACGACCGTCCCGGACGCCGGGCCGCTCTGGGCGGACGCCGCCACCGAATTGCTCCCCGGTTGGATAGACAACCGCATGCCGTTCAGTCAGATCCACGGACACAACGGCATCACCGCATGGCGCGGCGACGGCACCGTCGATCCCGGCAGCGGGATCAATGCCATCGTCACCATCGATCTCGACGCCAAACACGAAACCGTTCAACTCGACGGTGGCCGGCTCATCGGCATCGATCCGGACCACCGCGATACCCCGACCAGCCCATGGCAGGCCTTTGAACTCTTCGGCACCATAACGGCCCGTTGAGGCATCGGTCTGTTCGTCCAGAATGGAGTGAAGCCCATGGCCGAACCAACCAATTACCGATGGCGTCCGAGCGAACGATCATCGAGAACATGCTCGACCTCAACCGCGAGGCGCTCATCGAGACCGCGCGCGGCCTGTCTGAAGCCGACGCCCGCCGACGGCTCGTCGCGTCGCTGACGACGCCGATCTCCTTGATCAAGCATGCCGCTGCGGCGGAACGGATTTGGTTCCAACGCTTCTGGGCGGGACTCGACGAATCCGAATGCGACGGATACTCGCGCCGTGACGAGGGCACCTTCGCCGTCGCCGACGACGAGTCGCTGGCCGACGTCATCGCCGAGTTCGAACGCGCAAGCCAACGATCGCGTGAGATCGCGTCCCGCTTCGACCTTGACGACACGAAGGACAATCCTCGCGAGGGCAAGGTCAGCATGCGATGGACCCTGCTCCTCTTTATCCAGGAGTTCGCCAGGCATGCAGGCCACGGCGACATCCTCCGCGAACAGATCGATCAAACTCGTCTATGACGCAGCGAGGCTGTTCGTGAACAGATCGAGCATGTGTTCAAACGTGTCGGAGGCGTCGGGCGTCCGGCCTCTGCCTGTCTGTTCGATGGTGACGGCGCCATGAAGTGCGCTCCAGACGATCTGCGCGTCCTCGATCGAATCCCTTTCGGGCGTCGTCTTTTTCATCGTGTCGATCAGCTCGACCAAGACGGCGAACACCGCCCGACCTGAACGGGCCACCTCAGACGATTGGTCTTCAAGCGGGCTGCCCGCGCCGAAGATCAACGAATATCGAGCTGGATGGCGGAGGGCGAAGTCACGGTAGCTCCGGCATGCCTGTCGAAAGCGCTCAACCGGCTCGACGTCTTCGGATACGTCGATGGCCTCGGCGAGTTGCTCCAGTGCCCGCATGGCCAGCGCGGCGATCAAGCCCTCTTTGTTGTCGAACCTGTTGTAGACGCTCATGGGTGAAACCGCGGCCTCGTGCGCGACGGCGCGCACAGTCACACCGTCGATTCCATCGCGATCCAGCACGGCCTCGGCCGCGTTGAGTAACGCGGCCGAGACCTGATGGCTGGCGGTGCGATGGCGGACCTGGGCCTTGCTCACGCCAGGGTGCCGACCTGCCGCTTGGCCATCCACGCAAGCGCGGTGTCAGCGACGTCGCGCCATCCGCTATCGATGGTCAGCGAGTGTCCGCGTCCCTCGAACTCGTGGAAATCGGTTACGGCAGGGGACTTCTCGTACAGACCGTAGGTTGCCTTCGCGGATACGAAAGGCACGGTGTGATCTGCGGTTCCACCGGTGATCAGCAGCGGTCCTCTCGTGCCGTTGGCGGTGTCGACCTTGGCGGGCGAGTTCGGAGCGAAGTTCGCAACCGCGGCTTCGAACAGCGGCTTGCCGGGTGACGGAATGGACCATTGCTCCCAGAGGGCGTTGGACTCCTCGAGGGACAACGCATTACCGAAGCCGTATCGCCACTGCGCCTGGGTCAGTGCCTTGGCGCGTCCCCGGTTGAGGGGGTTGCCGAGGACCGGAAAGGCCGAGCGCAGCTGAGCGAGGGGGAGTGGTTTGACGCCCTTGATCGGCGCGGGGTCGATCGCGATCGCGGCGGCCGCCTTGTTCTGCCCCAACAGCTTTTGGGCGATGAGGCCGCCGAACGAGTGTCCGATGACCACCGGTGGGGCGTCGAACTGTTCCAGGACTCCGGCGAAGTAATCGGTCAGCTCGTCGATGCCGAACCCCGCCTGATCCGCGGCGTGCAGGCGCGTCTCTTCCGCGGTGGCGTGTTCGCCGGGCCATGCGGGGGCGATGGCGTGATGGCCTTGTGCGGCGAAGTGTTCGATCCACGGCTGCCATGCGGTGTGGGAGATCCACAGCCCGTGGATGAAGACGACGTTGGTCATGGTGGTTCCTGTCTCTCGGGCGATGACAGTTCTTATGGAACGACGTTACATAAGCATCGCAGTGCCAGGAACGGTTTGGGGGTGGAGAATATTTCCCGTCGTCGACCCGCACCCCGAGGAGAACGCCGTGAGTGTCCCCTACGTCCTTGTCGTCGCAACGAACGCCGCGGTGATCGGGCCGCACAACCGGCCGACGGGATTCTTCTTCCCTGAAATCGCGCACCCCGTACGAGTGCTCGACCGTGCCGGCGTCGCGGTGGAGTTCGCATCGCCGTTGGGCGGCAAGCCGCCAGAAGACGGGTTCGACGCCGAGGACCAGGAGCAGACCGCTTTCCTGGACAGCAAGGCATACCGCCGGCTGTCCCGGAGCCGCAAACTGTCCGAAGTCGACGTCGCTCGACTATGACGCGGTCTTCTTTCCCGGTGGGCTCGGCCCGATGGTCGACATCACCGGAAATCCCGACGTGCAGGCGACGGTCATCGCGGCCTGGAACGCCGGAATGATCGTCTCCGCCGTATGCCACGGGCCTTCTGCGTTTCTCGGTGTGACCCTCGACGACGGTTCACCGTTGGTCCGCGGGCGAAAACTCACGTCCTTCTCGGCGGAGGAAGAAGACGGTTACGCCCAGGACGACGTGCCGTTCGACCTCGAAGGCGCGCTGCGCGAGGAAGGTGCACTCTACGAAGCGACAGAACCGTGGCAGTCCAAGCTGGTCGTCGACGGTCGACTGATCACGGGCCAGAACCCTCAGTCGGGCACGGTCGTCGGCGAGGCCTTGGTCGAAGCCCTGAAGAAGATCTGATGGCGACGTCAGAGCCCGTTGTCGTCGTGGCGCATTGGCAGACCACCGCGGCCGCACTGGATACCGTGCTCGCGAACATCGCAGCGATGCGACCGCAATCGCTCGACGAGCCCGGATGTGTTGGCTACGAGGCGTTTCAGAGTTTGACCGAAGAAACCAGCATTGTGCTGATCGAGCACTACCGCGACGACGCCGCGCTCGAAGCACATCTCAGCTCACCGCACTACCAGGAAATCGTCGTCGGCCAGACTCGGCCCCTGCTGACCGACAGACGGGTGGAGATTCTTCGACCCAGAGACGCGACGTAGGAGCGCCACGCTGGCGCCTTTCGCCTGCGATATCGAAAAGTGGCTTCTGCGTTATCAAATCGACGCGCGACACGCATTTGCTCGCCTGCCAATAGATCGACGTCGCATGCAACCATGTCTTCGCTATGGGACGTCATCGAGCTACATTCCGAAGCGGGAGGGCGCGATGAGCGACGTGGACGGCACGCCGGGGGACCTGTACGCCGACAGGGTGGAAACACTCTCTCGCGCGACGATTCGTTTGAGCTTCGATCCGTACGTCGACATCGACTGGGACGCACCCGAGAACGCGTTGGACGGGAACGATCCGCGTTGGCAGCTGGGTCCCGATACCGCTCCGCTCGCGGCTACGGATTGGTACGCCGGGCAGCCGTTGAAGCAACGCATTGACATGGGCCGCTGGATCACCGCGAATACGTTCAAGGTGGGGATTCAGTTCGAGATGATACTGATTCGCGGCGTCCTGCATCACGCTGGAAAGCTACGCAATTCCGATCCAGTGTTTCGGTATCTCATGCACGAGATCACCGATGAATGTAAGCACATCCAGATGTTTCAGGAGTTCATCAATCGGAATGATCAAGATGTGCCTGGTATGCGCCGGATATCGCGCATCATAGGTCCGATCGTAGGTTTCATCAGCGGATACCTGAGCATCATGCTATTCATCGGTGTCCTTTGTGGCGAACAGCCAGTTCACTTTCAGCAGACACTGCTACTGCGGAGGGGACCACAGATACCTCCGTTGCTGAACAAGATCACCTCCATTCATCTGGCTGAAGAAGCCCGCCATATTACATTTGCGGATGACCATTTGGCCGAGCACATACAGCATTCGGGGCGACTCAAGCGGGTCGCTTACGCGATCCTGTTTCCACTTTTTCTTCGCTGGCTGATGGGGGAAATAGTCACCCCACCGCGGTCATTTGCGCGACAGTTCGGGGTGCCACGCCGGACTTTCAAGTCCGCCTACTGGCGTAGTGGACATTCGCGTCGAATGATGGCTGAGTCGGCCGCCGATGCCCGACGGGTGGCAGACCAACTTGGTCTTCGGACCGTCTGGTCGCGTTGGATCTGGCGGGTCCTTGGCATCGATGGCCGCGTCCCGCGCTACCGCGGCGAGCCGAATCGACTGTTCGAAGGCTCAACTGTCGCGCAGCTTGTCGAGATTCGAACGATTGTGTGGAAGCGCATTGCGGCGGTGGCGATCATGGCGAGCGTCGCTCTGGCGGTGACGCCGGACGGCTTGCGAATCATCGCGGTCGCCGCGGCCGGGGCGAGTGTGTGGGCGATCTACCACGCGCTTCGGGAACGTCGTGGCGGCGTCGTGGGGAACCAGCCGTTTGAATGGCCGAGGCTGCTCGTCTGGGTGGCGGTGTGCGTGATCATGATTCCCGTCGGCGGGTTGATCGGGCTCGCTTTGGTGGTGTTCATGATCCTTGCGCTTGCCGAATTCATGCCCACGCTATGACAAATCGTTACCTCCTCGACTGGCGCTGCCTACCTGGAAGAGAGCCCACATCATGATAATTTCCGCGCATGTCTGACCTTCCCTACTTCGACCTGCTCATCGACGAACGGCGGGACGGTGGTGAGACCGGGCAGATGTTTGAGCACCAGGTGCACTGGGGTTATTGGGAACGCCCCAAGGCTGCTGAAGGTACTCGAGCCGACTACATCGCGGCCATGGAGCAGATGAATGTCGTGCTGCTCGAGGCCGGAAAGGTTGCCGACAGGCAGAAGTTGCTGGACGTCGGCTGCGGGTTCGGCGGAACCATCCAACAGATCAATGCCGCGCATTCCGATATGGACCTGACTGGCCTGAATATCGACCCGCGCCAGCTCGAAGCCGCCGAGGCCCAGACCCGGCCCACCAACGGCAACACGATCGGCTGGATCGAAGCCGACGCATGTCAGCTGCCGTTCGAGGACAACTCCTTCGACCGCGTCCTGGCCGTCGAATGTATTTTCCACTTTCCATCGCGCGAGAAGTTCCTCGCCGAGGCCGCACGGGTACTGAAGCCTGGCGGCTACCTGGCGGTGTCCGACTTCGTTCCAACCATGGCTTTCTTCGGCAAGACCCCGATCTGGGCGGCTGTTCGCACCCGCATCGGAAAGTCCTACGGAACGCTCGGGAATGTGCCGCTTCGGTCTTACAGGTCTATGGGCAAACGTGCGGGACTCCAACTCGACGCCAACCGCAATATCCGGAAGAACACGCTGCCGACGTACCCGTTCCTGATCAAGTTCTTTCGCGAGCAAGGGTCAGCGGATGCCCAGAAGACAATGATCGTGGGTACTCGATGGATGAAATGGCTGTCGAAGGTCGGCCTTGTTCAGTACAAGGTCTACACGTTCCACAAACCTGCCTGACCGCCGACGATCAGCAGGCCGCGGCGACCGCTTCCAGTAGACCGCGTGTCGCCAGTTCGTCGGCCAACTCGTTGTCGGCGACGCCCGAATGTCCCTTCACCCAGAACCACTCGACCTGGTGTCGCGCGCATGCCGCTTGGAGCCGCTGCCAGAGGTCGACGTTCTTCACCGGCTGCTTCGCGGCGGTCTTCCATCCGTTGCGTTCCCAGCCGAGCACCCACTTGGTGATGCCGTTACGGACATAGGTGCTGTCTGTGTAGAGGTGCACCACCACCGGTCGGGTGAGCGCCTCGAGCGCCATGATCGGCGCGGTCAATTCCATCCGGTTGTTGCTTGTCTCGCCGGAGTCGCCACCGCACATCTCGCGAACATGTTCACGCATCCGCAGCACCGCGCCCCAGCCGCCGGGACCGGGGTTGGGGCGGCACCCGCCGTCGGTGTGGATGACCACAGTGTCGTCCAAGGTGGACTCGCCCATGCGCCGAGGATAGGCATCGCGCCGAGCCCTCGGCTCAGCGACGCGCCGAGATCATCGCCGTCCGCACCGACATCCCCAGGTCGTGATGCCGCAGTGTGGTGATCCGGCGGCCGGGCTGCACCGCGTCCTTGACCGGAGCTGTGCGGTCTCCGAAGAACGACGCGGTCGCGTCGATGTCGGCGACGACATACGTCAGGCCCCAGAGTGTGGACGGCCCCTCGCCCGCCGTATCCGGTGATCCGACGACCTCGACGATCACCTCCCCGAGCCGGAAGAAGATCTGGCGGATCGGCCGCCCGCCGAGTTCGCCGTCCCGTTCCCGGCGTGGCTCGACTCCGAGCGCGGCCAGTGCTTTGACCGTCCGACTCAGATCGGGTGACAGCAGCACGACATGGTCGATCGCGGTGACACCGTTCGCGTGTGTTGCCGGCGTCGCGATCGACGCGTCCGACCTCGTCGTCGGGACGCCGTCGAGATCATCGAGCGGGCCGTCCGACGGCAAGCCGCCCAACGACCACCCGACGATGCCGGTGGAGGTGATGTGCCCGACCAGCCGGATACGCACGCCGCCGATCCGGCAGACGTCGTCGGCGTCGACGGTGAACCCGGCGCCGGCCCAGGCGTCCGCCGGATCGGCGACCTCGAGCTCGTCGAGGGTGACGTTCATGACGGCCCAGGCTACTTCGGCATGGCGACGACGGGGACGTTCGGCGTGCCGAGTTGGCCGGCGAGCCAGGGCAACGACATCGCGAAGGCGGTGCCCGCGAACGGCCAGACATGGCGTCCCGGCAAGGGCACCACAGCGCAGTCGATTCGGTGCAACGTGCCCGCGTCACACAAGGCGGTCGCGGCGTCCGAATCGCCCGGACTGCCCTCCGGAACGACGAACAACCCTGCCACGCCGCTGTAGTCACCGTGTCGCGTCATGACCGTCACGGGGTCGAAGTCGGCCCAGGCCGCTTCGTCGCCGCCGAAGAGGCGGTCGATGGTCTGCGCCTTCGTTCCTACGTTCGGACCGCGATCTCCCGCGATGTCGACGAACGCTCCGAACATCGCCGGATGCATGACGGCGAGGTCGACCGCGCACGTCCCGCCCGAGGAGAAACCGGCGACGCCCCAGCCGCCTTCGGTTGCCCGCACTCCGAACTTCGCGATCACCTGGGGGACGACGTCGATGGTGAGATGGTCGGCGGCCCTGCCGCGCGGCCCGTTGACGCACTCCGTGTCATTGGTGAAAGAGCCACTGGGATCGACGAATACCGCCACCGGCGCGTTGCCGCCGTGCGCCGCCGCGAAAGCGTCGAGCGTGCTGATCGCATCACCCGCGCGCAGCCAATCCGCCGGATCGTTGAACTGGCCGCCGATCATCATGATGGCCGGTAGCCGTGGCGGAGGCACACTGGCGAACCACGCAGGCGGCAGGTACACGAGTTGTTCGCGGTGCTCGAACCCCGAGGCGTCGGCGTCGATGTCCACCCTCACGAGTACACCGTGGCCGGGCACGGGCCCACCCTGCATCGCGACCATTGTGGCCCAATCGGTTTCGCCGGGAAGCGGCCCGTCTGTCAGCTGGTTCCACGCGGCGTAGACCGTCGGGGAGTAGCCGATCCAGGCGTTGACCGTCAGGCCAACGCTCAGCAGAGCGAACGAGGCGGCGAAGAGGGTGCGACCGCGTCGGACCCGGTCGGTCCCTGGCCAGCCGGCGACCATGATCACGATGGCGAGCCCACTCAAGCCGACCCACAGCCACAGTTGCCACGGTGCGGGTTCGCCTGCCATCCCGAGGTCGGACAGAAGCCACTGGCCGATGGCGGCTGTCAGGGCGCCCGTCGCTGCCGCAAGGGGGACGGTGAGCAGCAACCAGCTCCGCGAGCGCCCTTTGCAGGCACGGATCAGTGCGAACGCTGTGACGAAGTAGACGGTCAAAGGAATCCAGCCGCTCATCAACGACGCGGATCCCACTGCCGCAGAGGTGCTTTGATACACCTCAGCGGGCGAAGTCGGCGGGCCGGAACTTCCCGTCGCTCAGCTTGCCCTCGATCTCCTCGAGACTCTTGCCGGTGAGGTCCGGCATCCTGATGTAAACGAATATCCAAGCGGCAACGTTGAATAGCCCGTAGAGCCACATCGCCGGTCCCACCCCTATCCCGTTGATCAGGGTGAGCAGTGTGAGCGTGATGAACAGGTTCGTTCCCCACAGCGCCGCGGACTGTGCGGCCGTGCCCGCGGGACGCACCGCCAGCGGATAGGTTTCCGATCCGGTCAGCCAGCCCATCAGTTGGAGGCCGCCTGCGTTGAAGAGCATGAAGATCACGAGGCACGCGATGATGAACGGCACGGACTCCTTGCCGCTGTTGCCGGTGACGAAGAGTGTGCCCAGGACGAAAAGGCTCAGCGCCGCACCCGGAATCATGATCAGAGTGAGTCGCCGTCGGCCGACCTTGTCGATGATGGACAGGCCTACGAGTTGGGCGACCAGGTAGCTGACCCCCAGCGCGACCGACACCTGCAGCGCAACGGACTCGTTGAATCCGTTGTCGGTCAGGATGGTCGGCGAATAGTAGATGATCATCTCGATGCCGCTGAGTTGGGTGAAGATCGCGATGCCGCAACCGAGGATGAGCGCGGGACGCACCCACGCGGCGCGCAAGCCGGGCCAACCCCGGGTCTTCGCGGTCTTCTCCTTGCGGACCAGTTCGGCCATCTCATCGATCTCGCCCTCCACGTCGTAGCCCGACGGGCGGACTCGATCCAAGACGTCGCGGGCCTTGTCGCTGTCGTCGTCCTTGATCAGCCACCGCGGGCTCTCGGGCAACCGCAGGAGCAAACCGAGCATGATCGCGGCAGGCACGGCGGCAGCGCCGATCGACCACCGCCACGGAATGGATTCCGAGGCACCGACAATGGTCGCGATCACGATGCCCACCCCGATGGCGATCTGGAAGCAGAGCACGAGCCGCCCCCGGTACTTCGGCGGTGATAGTTCCGCGACGTACATCGGTGCGGTCTGCGTCGCCCCACCCACTGCGAAGCCGAGGACCAACCTGCCGACGGACAACAGGACTGGATTGGGAGAGATCGCGCACCAGATTGCACCCACGACGAACACGACGGCGAGCATCAACAGCGTGCCTTTGCGGCCGCGCTTCTCCGACAGGTAGCTGCAGACCAGAGCGCCGATGACGGCGCCGAGCAGGATGCTGCCTGCGATCACCTGCTTCCAGGTCTCGGCGATGCCGAAGTCCTTGGTGATCTGGAGCAGAGCTCCGGAGATGATTCCCGTGTCGTAGCCGTACAGCATTCCCGAAACCGCCGACACCAAGGCGACGATGACCACCGCGCCGGTCAACTGGCCGGGAGTGTTCGCCCGCGCCTCGTCCGAAGACGTTAGATCAGCCTTGTTGGAACTCATCCGGTAGTGCTCCTCAGCGTGACGTGTGTTGGGCGTCACGGTTTACCCGGCTCGCGGGGGGTCAAACGTCGGGCAGCAAGCTCAACTCAACCTCTTTTCCAGATCGAAGGTGGCGCTCAACGTCACCTCGGCCTTGGACATGTTGGGGGAGAACAGAGTTCCCTCGTTTTGAACGGCTGCGGCACCCCATTGCAGGGCGGTCGCCAGCGCCTCGCCGCCGCCGTGTGGGCAGCTGAGGTAACCGGCGAGCATGGCGTCTCCTGCGCCGACGGTGCTGACGACCGTGTCGACAGGCGCGTGGCCCCATAGGGCACCGGTGGCGTCGACGAGAATCGCGCCGTCGCCGCCGAGGCTGGCCAGCACCGCACGGGCGCCGCGACGGCGTACCTCCTGCGCGGCGTCGACGACGTCGCCGAGGGTCTGCGGTACCCGGCCGGTCAGCTCGGCGAGCTCGTCTACGTTTGGCTTCACCAGATCCGGTGCCGCAGAGAGGCTTTCGGCGAGTGCGTCTCCAGAGGTGTCGACCGCGACGGGCACTCCATTGCTGTGTGCCATCTCGATGACTTCGCGGTACCAGTCGACCGGCACGCCGGCAGGCAGGCTGCCCGCGCACACCAACCAGCTCGCGCCACGGATATGCGATCGGACGGCGGCCAGCAGGCGGTCGGCTTCTTCGGGGTCCAGCTGCGGCCCTGCCTCGTTGACCTTGGTGACGGAACCGTTCGGCTGGGTCAGGCTGATGTTGCTGCGAATCTCGCCTGCGATGGGAACGACGACGGTGTCCAACCCCGCGGCGTCGAGCATCTGCTGCAATTGCGCGCCAACGGATCCGCCCGCTGTGACGACGGCGCGCACGGGCACATCGTGTGCATGCAGCGCGAGAGCGACATTGACGCCTTTTCCGCTTGGTTCGCTCCTGCTGCGTCGGCTGCGGTTGACCGAACCGAGCACGACGTCGTCGACGAACACGGTGCGGTCCACGCTCGGATTGGGCGTGAGGGTGACGATCATGCTCGCTCCACTTCGACTCCGGCGCTGCGCAATTGCCTGTACTGGCCATCGGTCAGGCCGGTATCGCTGATCAGCATGTCGATGTCGGCGAGGTCGCCGTGTTTGGTGCCCTTGACGACGCCGAACTTGCTGTGGTCGGCCAGCAGCACGCGCTTCGAAGCGCAGCCGAGCATCAGTCGTTTGACGGCCGCCTCGGCGGGGTCGGGGGTCGTCAGCCCGCGTTCGATCGAGATGCCGTTGGTTCCGAGGAACGCGACGTCGACGTTGATCTCCGCCAGCGCCCGCGCCGCCCAGTCGCCGACCTCGGCGAAGGTGACATTGCGCAGCCGCCCGCCGAGCGTGAAGACGGTGAGCCGGGGCCGGGTCAGCAGCGACATCGCCAGCGGCACGGTATTGGTGTAGACCGTCAGGTCGCGGTCGCCGGGGAAGAGTTCCACCAGTTTGGCCGTCGTGGAACCCGCGTCGATGAGCACCGAGCCCTCCGCGGGCAGATGGTTCAGCGCGGCCTGGGCGATGCGAGTCTTCTCCGACGCCAACTGTGTTCGCGTTTCCACCGAAGGTTCGAACGCCGGCGACTGGACCGGCAGCGCGCCGCCGTGCACGCGGCGCAGAAGGCCTTGGCGTTCGAGCGCGATGAGATCCTTGCGGATCGTCTCGCCGGTCACTCCGAGGGACTCGGCGACTTCCACGGCGTCGACGCGGCCGCTCGTCAGAAGCCGATCGAGGATGTGGTTCTTGCGCTGATCGGCGTAGGGGGTCATGACATCGCCGCCGCGGCCTTGGCTGCGAACAGCGCCGCACCGCGGGCGCCTGCCTCGCTGACGTCGGTCTGCGTGAGATCTCCGAAGCGACGGCGCTTTACCGCGAGAAACCCTGCGCTGCGGGACCATCCACCGGTGACGACGAGCTTCCGGTGCGGTCCCGCGACGGCGCTCATGGCGTCGTGGATGTCTGCGGCCTGCTCGGTCACCTGCTTCCAGGGCGGCGCGCCACCGATGGGCCGGACTGTCGCCGTCGGCGCCGGCATCGGCAAGGCGATGGCTTCTGCGTCCAGTGCGGGCAGGTCGGCCCTGTCCTTGCCGAGCAGGGCGAGGATGCGTTGCAGTGCGAGCCCACCCTGGGTGGCGCCGAGCAGACACCAGTGGTCGGCGACGGCGTGCCACCCGGTGGTGATGCCCGCATCGGCGAGGCCGGCGACGACATCGGGGGACAGGCCGGGCGCGATGGTCCGCACGAGTGCTTCCGCGGTCCCGCAGGAATCGAGTTCGTCGCCGGGCCCGTCTGCGCCCGCCCCGACCACGGCGGCCTGATGGTCGTGGCCCGCAACGGTCAGCACGGCACCGGCCAACCTCGGCACCCCGGCGTCGGCACCGGCGCGTCCGAGGGGAGTGCCCGCCGTGACCAACGGCGGCATCAGCGACTCGCCCGCCCCCGACCACGCCAGCGTGTCCGCCCACCACGATCGGTCAGCCAGTCGCAGCCATCCGGTGCGCGACGCGAGCGACTGTTCTCCTGCCTCCTCGCCGCCGAGTCCGCGAACGATCCACTCCGCGACGTTGAGGCGGCGCACCGCGCTGCTTGCCGAGGGGATGTTGTCGATCAACCACCGGTGCTTGGTCAGCGACCACTGCTGACGCATCGGCAGGCCGGTCGTCGCCGAGAAGTTCTGTGCACCAACGGCATCGCGCAGGCTTTCCAACTCGGCGTGGTCCCGCGTGTCATGCCAGGCGATGATCGGCGCCACCGACTCGCCGCGTCGGTCGAGCAGCACTCCCGACTCGGCGAGGCTGGCGACGCCGAGGCCGCCGACAGGTCCAGGTGGGCAGTCGGCCAACGCCTGGGCGACGGCGGATTTGGCGGCGTCGAGCAGAGCCGTCGCATCGAGCTCGGCACCTGAATCCGTGATCGTCCACGGAGTGGTGGCGCGCCCGGAGGCGACCGGGTCGCCGTCTTCGGTGAACACCACGGCCTTGCTGGTGGTGGTCCCGACGTCGAGGCCGACGAACAGCGTGCCTGCCATGTCGCTCCTTGACCGTCGGGAGTTGTGCGAATTGGAATCTGATGGATATAGTTGCGTTTTGTTGGAGGCATGTCAAGCAACTCGTTAGGGACCTCGGATGCCACTCGCCCGAACCGCCGACCTGGTTTCAGCCGCGTATCGCGCAGGCTCGGGAATCTTGGCGTTCAACGTCATCACGCTCGAGTCCGCCGAGGCGATCGTCTCCGGCGCCGAGAAGGCCGATCGACCGGTGATCCTTCAGATCAGTGAGAACGCGGTGAAGTTCCATCACGGCCTGCTGGCGCCGATCGCGGCGGCGGCACATGCGGTCGCCGCCGCGGCCGCCGTTGAGGTATCGGTTCATCTCGATCACGTCGAGGCCGAACAGCTCCTGCACTCCGCGGCCGAAAACGGAGTCAGCTCAGCGATGTTCGACGCCTCCAAGCTCGACTACGACGCCAACGTCGCGGCCACGAAGGCGGCAGCGGAGTGGGCGCACAGCTGCGGGATCTTCCTCGAAGCCGAGCTCGGCGAGGTCGGCGGCAAGGACGGCGCGCACGCGCCGGGGGTGCGCACCGACCCGGCGGAAGCCGCTGCTTTCGTATCCGCGACGGGCGTCGACGCTCTGGCTGTCGCCGTCGGCAGTTCCCATGCCATGTCCGAGCGGACCGCGTCGCTGGACTTCGATCTCATTGCGCGGCTGCGCTCGGCGGTGCCCGTGCCGCTCGTGCTGCACGGCTCCTCCGGTGTCGCCGACGACGACCTACGCGAGGCCGTGAGCGCAGGCATCACGAAGATCAATGTCGGGACCCTGCTCAACGTCCACTTCACCGGGGCGGTGCGCGCGTACCTGGAGGCCGACGACACCGTCACCGATCCGCGCAAGTACCTCGTGCCTGCGCGAACCGGCATCGCCGACGCGGTGACCACCGTGCTGCGTGCGATCGGCTGACTGCCATCGCCACCACCCGCGCCGAGGTCGTCGGGGAGGCGTAGTTGGTGGAATAACAATTAGCGCCAACTATCTCGGATACCGTTGACCGGTTGGATGTGTTGCGGATGAGCGCGTCGGACACCGGTAACCACCGAGAGGTCTCCATGTCGCACATAACTCGCCCGAACAAATCCCGGTTACTCGCCGTCGCCGCGGCGATGAGTACGGCAGGATTTCTTCTGGCCCTTCCGCCCGCGCAGGCAGAACCATCCTGTCTGCAGTTCTCGTTCCTCGGCGACTTCAATCTCAAGCAGCGCAACGGTTATACGGTCAGCTTCATACTCCAACGGACCAGTGGCCTCGGGAGAGGCGGTCGCAGTCGGTAAATCCGGCGACAGGATGCAGGGACCCGTCAGCGGCGGCATTCAGGGAAGCAAAGTCGACTTCACCATCCGATGGAACGTGGCCTCTTTCGAAGGAGACAACGCGGCTTACATAGGCCATTACGTGGGTGATGTGGATTACGCGGGCTACGTGCACGGCACCACCAGCAACGACACACAGCCACGCGCGTCGAGTCCGTCCCGCTGGGACTCCACTAATCAGCTCGGATGCACGACACTGCCCGCCGGTTGAGGTCATCGGGGCGATGACCTCAGTGTCGGTGATCACCGGTGGCGCGGGCGGCATGGGGCTTGCGACGGCGAAGGTCGTCGGGCGTGACCACACCCTCGTGCTCGCCGACGTCCGCGGTGACCGCCTCGACGAGGCGGCCGCCGCGCTCGACGAACTCGGAATCAGCCACAAGGCGATCAACTGCGATGTCACCGACCGGCAGGCGGTCGACGCGCTGTTCGAAACCGCGGCCGGTCTCGGCGCGCTCGCATCGGTGATTCACACCGCAGGGGTCAGCCCCAGCATGGGCTCCGCCGAATACGTCATGCGGACCAACGCGATCGGCACGCTCAACGTCAACGAGGCCTTCTTCGCACGCGCGGGGGAGGGTGCCGCGATCGTCAACGTCGCGTCGATGGCCGCGCACATGTTGCCCGAGACCATGGTTCCGACACAGCAATTCCCGCAGGCGCTACACGATCAGGACGCGTTCATGACGGACATGCTTGCGGCCTGCGCGATCGTGCCCGAGGAGATGCAGTCGGGCATCGCCTACGCCGTCAGCAAGAGTTTCGTGCGGTGGTACAGCGTCGCGCAGTGCGAACGGTTCAACGGCAAAGGCCTCCGTGTCCTCTCGGTCTCACCGGGATCCGTCGAGACCGAGATGGGCCTGCTGGAGGCGGAAGCGGGCGCGGGCGCCATGGTCGCCGACGCCGCGGTGCCGCGCTGGGGCAGACCAGAGGAGATGGCCGATCTGCTGGCGTTCTGCGCCAGCGACAAAGCCGGCTATCTCACCGGCACCGACATCCTCAACGACGGCGGCGTGGTGGCGTCGATGACGGAGCGCGCCAGGGTCGCCGACGAAGCGGCTAGCGCGTCAGACCACATCCACCCAGATGGTGAACGCCAGCGTGAAGCCGGCGAGCGCCGCAAGCAGTATCGAGTCGACGTTGCGCAGCTCTGTCGCATCCGACTTCTCCAGGCGCAGTTCGCGGGCAAGCAGAAACAACGGAAACGTCACGCTGATCGCGATCACGAACCCGCCGATGATGTAGGCCCACACGTACTTCACGCCGAGCCTTCGCGCCTCGATCACCATCAGGATCGCCACCGCGAGGAGGAGAAGCGCGATGTCGACTGTGAACGACCGCGATGCGGGATTGACCTTGAGGGCTTCAAAGAATCCCCAGAAGCTTCCGCCGTCGCGGAAGAACGCGATGTTCTGACTCCAGGTAGCGACGAGCGCCACCAGCGCGATCGCGGCGTAGACGGCGCACAGCAGTTTTCGGGACATGAGCATTCGCTCACGGTAGAGGCGCTACGTGCCGTTGGTCCGCCTTTGCAACACCAATGAGCCGGTGAGGACGAGCATTCCCGCGGCAGAGAGCAGCGCCCCGGCGGCCGCGGGTGCGGTGTAGCCGTACCCGGCCGCGATGACGAGCCCGCCGACCAGAGCGCCGATCGCGTTGGCCATGTTCAGTGCCGAGTGGTTGAGGCAGGCCGCCAACGTTCTGGCGTCGTGCGCGACGTCCATCAGCCGGATCTGCAGTGCAGGCCCCATCGCCGAGCCTGCGGCGCCGATCGCGAACAACACCAGCAGCGCCGTCCACGGGTTGTGGGACGCCACCACGAACACCGTCAGTGCGATGCCAAGGGCGCTCATCGTCACGTACAGGCTTCGAACCACCGAGACGTCGGCCATCTTGCCGCCGACCAGGTTGCCCACCACCATGCCGAGGCCGAACACCATGAGCGCCAACGGAACCAGCGCGCGGGGCATGCCCGCGACGTCGGTCATCGTCGTGCTGATGTAGGTGTACACGGCGAACATGCCGCCGAATCCGATCGTGCCGACCAGCATCGCCAGCCACACCTGCACGCGCTTGAGCGCGCCGAGTTCGGTCAGCGGACTGGTCACGTGCATCGACCGCAGCGGCGGGAGCCAGAATGCGATCGCGGTCAGGGTCATCACTCCGACGGCGACGACGAGACCGAACGCGCTGCGCCAGCCGAGCGCCTGGCCGAGCCAGGAGGCCATCGGCACACCGACGACGGTCGCGACGGTGAGCCCGGTCATCACATGTGCCACCGCTTTGGCCCGGTTCTTCGGTCCCATCAGGAAGGACGCCACCATGGCGGCGACGCCGAAGAACGCCCCGTGGGGCAGGCCGGCGACGAAGCGGGCGACGATCAGCATTTCGTACGACGGCGCGAACATGCTGGCCAGGTTGCTGATCGTGAAGACCGCCATCAGGCCGAGCAGCACGGTCTTTCGGGGCATCCGCGCGGTCAAGGCGGCGATCAGCGGCGCCCCGACGACCACGCCGAGTGCGTAGGCCGAAATGACATGTCCGGCGGTCGGTTCGGAGATGGCGAAACTGGACGCGATATCCGGAAGCAGTCCCATCGCGACGAACTCGGTGGTGCCGATGCCGAATCCGCCGAGGGCCAGTGCCAGCACCGCAAGCCAGCGCACCGAGGGTGCGGGGGCGACAACGGAGACGGGGATCGTCATGGGTCGTTCAAGCGAGATGGTCAAAAACGTTGGACCTTCCTGTGGTCGGACGTGGGCAACGGTAACGAGACTTTCGACAAGCGGCAAACCGACTTAGGCATTTTGACGGCAAAAGTGAGGCAGGTTACGATTGGACGCGAACCCGATCGGCCCTATTTGAATCGATGACATGGCCTTTTCCCGAACGTCGACGGCCACCTCGGCCGGCGATATCTACGGCCTGATCCGCGCCGCGGGTGCGACGACACGCGCCGAGCTCGGTGAACTGACCGGCCTTTCTCGCACCGCCGTGGCCGCCCGCGTGGCCGCCCTGGCGGATCAGGGCCTGGTCACCGAACGTGAACAAGCGCCGTCCACGGGTGGCCGCCCCGCCGCACTTCTGACGTTCAACGCCGACGCAGGCGTCGTGCTGGCCGCCGCGATCGGGCGCAGCCGGACCCGGCTTGCGGTGTGCAACCTCGCAGGCGAGATCCTGGCCGCGGGAGACATCGACCAGGAGATCGGCATCGGTCCCGACGAGCTGATGCCCGACGTGGTCAAGAGGCTCGACGTCCTCCTCGAGGGGCACCGCGGTGCCCGCATCCACGGCGTCGGGCTGTGCCTGCCGGGGACGGTCGACCAGCAGCGCGGCTGCAGCCTCGACTCGCCGATCATGAGCGGCTGGGACGGGGTTCCGCTTGCGCCCTACTTCGCCGAACTGACCGATGCGCCGGTCATCCTCGACAACGACGTCAACGTCATCGCGCTCGCCGAGCGGCGGGGCGACCGCCAGGTCGTCGACGATGTGCTCGTCATCAAGGCCTCGACGGGTCTCGGAGCGGGCATCATCGCCGGGGGTTCGCTACAGCGCGGCGCGGTGCAGGCTGCAGGCGAGTTCGGTCACAACAAGACGCCCGCCGCCGACGGCGTGCCGTGCCGATGCGGCGACACCGGCTGTCTGGAAGCGGTCGCGGGCGGCTGGGCACTGGTGCGGGCGCTGACGCAACAGGGCCGCGCGGTCGGCCACATCCGCGACGTCGTGGAACTGGCCAACGGCGGTGACGCCGAAGCGCGCAGGCTGATCCGCGACAGCGGTCGTCACGTCGGCGAGGTTCTCGCAGGCGCGGTCAATCTGCTCAATCCCGCGCTGCTTGTCGTCGCGGGCGATATGGCCAGGGCGTACGACATCTTCGTGGCGGGTCTGCGGGAAACGTTGTACGGCAACGCGACTGCGCTCGCCACCCGCGTGCTCCAAGTCGTGCCGACGACATACGGGGACCGGTCCGGCGTCATCGGCAGCGCAACCATGGTCCTCGACAACGTGCTGAGCCCGCGCCTGATCGACGAGTCACTCGGTGCCAGCACCGGGAAGCGAAAGTTCAGGCGCGGCTCCACTGTTGGGTGAGCCGAAGCAGGTAGATCAACGCGGGTAACACGATGACACCGGCCAGCCCGACCACGATCAGCAGGCCGATCAAGGTGGCTTCGGCGCCCGCTCCGTCATCGATGGTGACCTCGTCCACCAGCAGCCACGGGTACTGGCCGACGCCCCATCCGGTCACCACCGAGCCCACCGCCGCGACGGCGGGGATACGCGCCATCGAATAGCGCCTCCGGTACAGAAGGACGACGGTGGCCGCACCGGCCACCGCGGCGAGTGCCAACAACGGCGCAGCAGCGGTGCGCAGCCCGTGGCTCAGCGTCGGGGCGTCATGGGATATCGGGTACAGCCCCGCGAAAACCACCACGCCTGCGGCGATTCCGACCCCCAACGTGCGTGTGCGCATCCGCTCGGCAAGCACCGCGTCGCCTGCCCGCGCAGCGTCGGCGGTGAGGAACACTCCGGCGAGGAAGACACACGTCACGACGGCCAGACACCCGCCGACCAGCGAGGTCGGGTTCACCCACGAACCGATGAGGTCGCCGTAGCCGTCTGCGGGTACGCGCCCGGACGCGATGGCACCCGCCGCGGCGCCGAGAAAGAAGGGGGTGATGACCGACGAGGCCGCGAAGATCGCGCCGAACAGCCGGGCCTGGGCGAACGTCTCGGAGTATTTGCGAAACGCGAAGCTCGCACCGCGCAACACGATTCCGGCCAACGCGAGGCTGAGTGGAATGAACAACGTGGTGGTCGCCGCGGCGAAGGTTTCCGGAAAACCGGTCCACCACATGACGAGGATGTAGATCAGCCAGACGTGGTTGGCCTCCCAGACCGGCCCGATACTGGTGTCGACGAGCGTGCGAAGCTCGCTGCCGCGCTCGTCGAACCCCGCGGTGAGATCGTAGAAGCCCGAACCGAAGTCGGCGCCTGCGAACAGCGCGTACGCCACGACACCGAGAAACATCGCCATCGCCACCACGGATGCGAGCGTCACGGCACCGGCTCCTCGCGCGGCGGCCCGTACGGGCTTGGCAGGTCGGCTTCGCCCGCGCGCCAGCGTCTCGCCATGGACCGCAACACAATCCACGCACCGACGGTCATCCCCGCGTAGACGACGAGCACGACCGAATAACTCCACCACAGACCCGAGCTCATGCTCGCGGCATCGCTGGTTCGCAGCACCTGCCACACCGTCCACGGCTGGCGTCCGACCTCGGTCGCAACCCAGCCCAGCTCGACCGCCAGAATCGCCAACGGGCCTGCGACCACCGAGAACCGAAGGAACCAGCGGTTGTCCAGCAGATCATGGCCGCGCCAACGAAACAGCCAGTACAGCACCACACCCGCCGCCAACAGTGTGCCGATGACCACCATCGACTGGAAGGACAGATGCGTGATGTTGACCGGGGGCCAGTCGGACCTGGGCACGGTATCCAGTCCGGGGATCGGCGCGTCGAGCGAGTTGCGGGAGATGATCGAGCCGAGTCGCGGAATCTCCAGTGCGCCATGCACTTCGCCGTCGATCAGCACGCCGCCCAACCGGAACGGCGCGGGGCCTTCCGTCGTCTCGGCGAGCTCGAACGCGGCCAGCTTGGCCGGCTGGGTGTCGTGCACGCGCATACCGAGCACGTGACCGACGATCGGCTGCGCGAGCGCGGCCACCGTCCCGAACACGAACGGCACGGTGAACCCGAGGCGGTGATGCGCATCGTTGCGGCCGCGAAGGAGTCCGGCCGCGTACACCCCGGACACCACGAGGCCGACGACCATGAACGCGGCCAGCCACATGTGTGCAAACTGCAGCCACACTCCGTCGTTGAACATCGCCCGCCACGGGTTGACGTCGGTGACCTCACCGTCGCGGATCGTGAATCCGGTGGGGTTGTTCATCCACGCGTTGACCGACACCACACAGAAGGTGCCGACGACGCCCGCGATGCCCATCGGGATGAGCATCGCCAGGTGACGTCGTGGCGGCATCCGGCCCCAGCCGTACAGATAGATGCCGAGGAATATCGCCTCGACGAAGAACGACAGTCCCTCGAACGCGAACGGCAGCCCGAGTACGTCACCGAACCGGCCCATCAGCCCCGGCCAGAGCAAGCCCATCTCGAAGCTGAGGACGGTGCCCGACACCGCACCGATCGCGAACAGCACCGCAGAGACCTTGGCCCACCGCTTCGCGAGTCCCAGTGCCACGGGATCGTCGCGGACGATGCCGCGCCGGTGCATCACGTAGATGATCGTGGGAAACGCGACGCCGAAGCACGCCAGAATGATGTGCCAGCCCAGCGAAACCGCCATCTGCTGCCGTGCGGGCAGCAGCCCGGGCGGCTCCGACGCCAACAGCAGCGTGGCTTCGCTGAATCCCACCTATGCGAGCCTAATCCCCGGCCAAGGTATCTTTGTCTGGGCAAGGGGGCTGAGCCGACGCCCCAGGGCAATGTCACCTAAGAGGTGATGACGGTCGACAACGACAGCACCACAGTGCACCGTCCCGTGCGATCTCGGGACGAGATACTCGACGCCGCCGAAATCAGGGAGTTCCTCGACTCCGCCTACGGCGTGCGGTTGCGGTTGCGGCAGATGCGCAACGACCGGCCGTCGCTGCGCCACGCCCGTGTCGACATCGGTCCCGTCACCGTCGACGATGTGCAGCTGCCCGGCGGACTCGAGGCGTCGCCTGATCCGCTGAACAGAGTGGTCGCCGTATGGACCGAGCGGGGCAGGGTCTCCGGGCAGTGCGGCGACCTGGTCAGCGGTGCCGGTCCGGACGAGGTCACGCTTCTGTCGCAGCCGGATCTGCCCTACCGTGTCGAATCCGACGACGCGCACACCACAACGGTGCTGCTCGACCCGGGATTGCTTGCGGCCGAGGCGGGTACGCCGACGCGACGGCGCCGACGCACCGCTGATCAGGTTCTCGAGTTTCCGTCCCGTCGACGAAGCGGCGGCCCGTCTGTGGAGAGACACCGTCCACTACGTGAAGCACAGCGTGCTGAGCCAGGATGACGTGGCGACACCGCTGGTGCTCGGACATTGCAGCCGTCTGCTCGCCGCGGTCACCTTGGCGACCTTCCCCAACACGATCGTGCCCGAGCAGGCGCCGCACGATCACACCGATTCCGGGCCTGCTCTGCTGCGCCGCGCAACCGCCTACATCGAGGCCAATGCGGGCAATGACATCGCGCTGACCGACATCGCCGAGGCCGTGCACGTCACGCCGCGAGCCGTGCAGTACATGTTCCGCCGCCACCTGGACATGACCCCGCTGCAGTACCTGCGCCGCATCAGGCTGGATCTCGCGCATCGGGACCTGCAGGTCGCAGCAGCACCCCGACCAGACCGTGACCCAGATCGCCGCACGCTGGGGATTCATGCACACCGGACGGTTCGCCGTTCTCTACCGTCAGACCTTCGGACGAAGCCCGCACGAGACATTGCGCGGCTGATCAGCTCCTTCGGCGTAGGGTTGGGCACATAACCCCACGTCATTGAAGGCACTTATGGCCACTGACCCGCGGCCGAACCGCGAGGATGCCCCACCCGGGGCGCGCGGAGAGCGGGCCAGGGCCCGTGTCGACGAGCTTCAACAACGACTGGCCGATCTGGCCGATGGTCAACGCTCAACCGCGGAAACGGTGAAGCGCGCCAAGCTGCGCGCCGACGAGGCGCTCACGCGCGCCACGGCGGCTCACCACGCCGCTGCCAGGCGCCACGTCGATGCCGGTGCAGCCCATCGGCGCGCCGCCGCCGCCCACGAGCAGGCGGCGATGCAGGCAGGCGACCGATCCGGCGATTCTCATCAATCGGCGGCCGAACGCCACCGCGACGAGGCGGACCGGCACGAGCATGCGGCCGTCGACGAAACGGAGGCCGGGGAGGCCGACGCGCGCAGGCGCAGTTAGTGCTGCTCTTCCATCAGCAGCATCGCGCCGCTCACCGAGTCACCCGAGAGGAACGGGGAACAGGTGACGCGGATTCGGGCCCGCCTACCGCGGCGATTCACCGCATCGACGACGACTTCGCCCGTGCTGTCCGGGTCGACCAGTGCGTTGCCGATCAACGGTTTGACCCCGTCGAGGGGCAGGCCCATGTCGAGCGCGGTCAGCGTCGCGCCGATGGTCTCGTCGGATCGCAGCCCCCACAACTCCTCGGCTGCGCCGTTCCACACCACGACCCGCATCTCCCGGTCCACCACCGTCAGGCCGAGCCGAATCGAGTTGGCCAATGAGTTGAGGAAAAGCTTCGCTTCGTCCAGTTCGACACTGGTGTCACGCAGGGCGTCGTTGATGGCGTGCAGTTCGTCGTTGGTCGACTGCAGCTCCTCGTTCATCGTTTCGAGCTCTTCGTTCGTCGACTGCAGTTCTTCGTTGGTGGTCTCCAACTCCTCGACCGTCGACTGCAGTTCTTCGTTGGTGGTCTCCAGTTCCTCGTTGGTCGACTGCAACTCCTCGTAGGCGGCCTCGAGTTGCTGGTTGGTCTGCACGACCTTGTCCAACAACTGCCGGTTGGCCGTCACGTCGAAGAAGACGACCGAAACCCCGAGAAGCCCGTTGTCGGCGCCGACGAGCGGGTTGATGTGAATCTCGTAATGACGTCGTTTCCGCGCCCGCGTGCACCCACTTGACGTCCTGGACCCGGGCCGCGCGCCGCTCGACCTTCGCCTGCTCAAGATAGGACCGAAGTTCGAGCGGTCGATACGACACCTCCAGGTCACGCAACAGCCTTCCGATGTCGCGGGCAGACAACCCGAAGGCCTTCTCGGCCTGCTGGTTGATCATCGCGACGGTGTCCTCGCCGGTCACCACGATCTGGGCGACCGGGCTGGCGCGGAAAGCGAGTTCGCGCAGGGGATCGAGGCCGCCCAGATCGCCCTGCCGGACCATCGCGGCCGTCGAGTCGAACTGGCGTGGCAGACGTGTGCGATCCCATCGACTTGCGAAAGACGCGACTCTGCAGGCTGACCGGGGAGAACCGGTCGCCCTGGCTGAGCATCATCTCCGCATGGCCGAGGAACAGCACGCCCTGCGGAGCGAGAGCGAAATGCAAGCGGTTCAAGACGTTTCGCTGAGTGTCACCGTTCATGTACATCAGCGTGTTGCGGCATGCCAGCAGGTCGACGCGGGAGATCGGGGCGTCCTTGACCAGGTCGTTGCGGCCGAAGATGACGGCGCGCCGAAGCGCCTTCTTGACCACGTAGTGGGAGTTGACGCGGTCGAAGTACTTCTGGAGATATTCCGGCGGAACCGTCTCGACCGCTTTGGCGTCGTAGGACGCCGCGCGTGCCTCGGCTGAGCGCTTCCTCGTCGACGTCGGTGGCATAGATCTTGACTCGCTGCCGGTACTCGTCGAGACCGAGCTCTTCTGCCAGCAGCATGGCGAGGCTGTAGGGCTCCTGACCCGAGGCACACCCGGCACTCCAGATCCGGATCGGGTCGTGTGGTGCGCGTGCGGCCAGCATCGCCGGGATCGCGTCTGTACGGAGGTAGTCCCATGCTTCGCGGTCGCGGAAGAAGGTGGTGACGTTGATCAGGATGGTGTTGAACAGGGCGGCGAACTCGTCGGAGCTGGCCTGCAGGGTGTCCAGATACCCTTCGAACGTCGGATGACCCGCCTGCTCCATCCGGTGTTTGACCCGACGTATCAGCGACGCGCGCTTGTATCCCGTGAAATCGAATCCGCGCGCATCGCGCATGAACCGGAGCAGGGCTTCGAAACTCTCGTCGACCTGCCCGTTGCCATCCACCCTGCCGCCCCTGTCCGTCGACTCTTCGCCGCGAATCCGAACATACTCGCGATCAGAGCCGACCTTCGGGTCCTATGACCGCCCAGACCGTCTTTCCCGACGGCATGGGCGAATTACCCCACGCGCGGCACAGCACGTTGACGATTCCCAGTCCCGTCGGCCTGCCGGTGGCGATCGGCCATTCGCGGATGCTCGCCTGTTCGTGGCTGCAGTCTTCGACGGCGACGGTCACGCTGGTGGCGTCGGTCTCGAGCCGAACACCCGCCGGGCCGTCGGTGTGTTGGAGAACGTTCTCGATGAATGTCGTGACGACGATCTGCGCGACGGGGATCCAGTCCGGCATTGCCCATTCGTCCAGCGAGCGGGACACGAAATTGCGGGACCGCCGCAGGCTGGTGAGGTGAGCCGGTAGCTCGAGGCGGACACGCTTGCGCCATGACCGCAACCCGGTCAGCATCAGGGCGTGACAGGCCAGTTCGACTGTCGGAAACACCGGCACGTAGCGGGTGATGCCGTTTCGGATCGCGGCGTTCTGGCCGGCCGTGTGTGCGCACACCAACATGACCGGCACGTCGGGCCAGCGCTGGACATGCCAACGCGCGCTGGTGAACACGGCCCACGCCGACTCCTGTGGGACGAACAACTCGGTGACGTCGACGATGACTGCACGAGCGTCGTCCAGAGCGGCCTTGACGATGGTGTCGCGCAGCGTCAGGTAGGTGGCGGCATCGAGACGTCCGGTTGCGGTGAGCACGGTGAACTGTCCAGCGGGCTCGGATCTGACCAGCAGATTCTGGCCCAGTTCAGCCACCGGACTCACCCGCTTCGGAGGCCGTCTGCGTGAGCCGTCGAGACAGGACGTTCATCGCCCGGTCGGCTTCGTCGGCCGCCTCGTTGTACGTCTGTTGCAAACCCCCCGGTCCCACATTGGCGGCCAACCGCCGGGACAGTTTCGCCTTCTCCTGCAGGCTGCGCAGCGCGATCCACAACGCGCCCTCGATCTCGACGTCGCGCGCCTTGAGTAGATGATCCGCCGTCCACGCATGCCCGACACGGCAGCGAAAGTCCTTGTCTGTCACCGTCATCAACGAGCCGTTGCAGTCCGGGCAGGTGTAGCCGGACGGCGAGCCGAGCTGTTCGCCGTCGAACTCGGTGGAGTATTTCGGCGCCATCGCGATCAGGTTTTCGAGTTCCATGCGGGCGTCGGGTTTCATGTCCCGCTCCTCCAGTTCCCGACCGGCGAGTTCTTGCAGGAGCGAGCCGATCTCTTTTGCCGCCGCCTGGTAGTCGACGCAACCTGCGGCGAGCGCGTTGCGGGGCATGGCCGGAAACAACGCATCGTCGGGACTCTGCACGACGGTGGTGCCGCCGCGGGCGCGGATCGCCGACACTCCGGACACACCGTCGTCGAGCACACCGGACATCAGCACCCCGACGGCGCGCGGCCCGAAGGTCAGTGCCACCGACCGGAACAGCGCGTTGATCGCCGGGCGGTATCCGTTCTCCGTCGGTCCCTCGGACAACATCATCCGATGGTCGTCGACGAGAAGGTGCCGGTTGGGTACGGCGACGTTGATCGTGCCCGGTTCGAGCGGGGTTTCGCCCTGCGCCGCCGTCGCAGGCAAGGGTCCGTTGCGGTCGAGGATCTGGGCCAGCACGCTCGGCGCGTTGGCCGGTACGTGCAGCACGACCAGGATCGCGTAGGGAAGATCCGCGGGGAGGTTCGCTGCGAAGTCCGTCAGCGCCTCCACCCCGCCTGCGGACGCGCCAACCGCAACGACGCCACGTAGCGCGCCGTTGCGATGACTCGTCGGATTGGTCATCTTCAGTTGGTTACCCATGCATATGGTGGGCAACCGTTCTTTCGCCCATCGGCCCGTCGCGGGCTGCGGCAGGTGAGATCGACGCTACGCCGTGTCGAACCGGGAGAACAGGTCAGACCTTGGCGATGACCTTCTCCGCGAACTCCTCGAGATGGCGGATCTTGTCGTCGAGCGGTTCGGTGTCGGCGCCCATGATGTACGGATTGCGAAAGCCGACGATGGCGTTGGTCACACCCTTGTCCTCAAGCCGCTTGATGCCGTCGGGGGTGTAGGCGTCGGCCGACATGACGTGGATCTCGAACGGGCCGGTGCGGCCCTCCTCGTCGCGGATCTCGTTCAGCCGGTTGATGAGCCGGTCGAGTTCCTTGCGTCCGCTGCCGCCGTGCATCCAGCCGTCGCAGCGCGCCGCCCTGCGCAGCGCCGCCTCGGCGTGCCCGCCGATCAGGATCGGGATCGGCTCGGACGGGGCGGGCGTCATCCTGGTCTTCGGGATGTCGTAGAACTCGCCGTGATACTCGAAGTAGTCGCCGGATGTCAGGCCCTTGATGATGTCGATGCATTCGTCCATCCGCTTGCCGCGCTTCGCGAATGGGACACCCAGCAGTTCGTAGTCCTCCGGCCACGGGCTGGTGCCGACGCCGAGGCCGAGGCGGTTGCCGAAGACCGCCGCAAGCGACCCGGCCTGCTTGGCCACCAACGCGGGCGGGCGGATGGGCAGCTTGAGGACGAAGAAGTCGAATCTCAGCGTGGTCGTCACCGCGCACAGCGCGCCCGCGAGGACGAACGCCTCGACGAAGGCCTTGCCGTCGAGGAACTCGCGGTTGCCGTCCGGGGTGTAGGGATATTTCGAATCCGATTCGAAGGGATAGGCGATGCTGTCGGCGATCGTCATCGCGTGATACCCCGCGTCTTCTGCGGCCTTGGCCAACGGCAGGTAGTACGTCGGATCGGTCATTGCCTCGGCATAGGTGAATCGCATCGTGTGAATACTAGAACGCGTTCTAATTGACGCCGCCGTGTTTCGGTGCCGCCTGCGTCGGGAACGTTGTCGGCCATGAGCGCGTCGAAAACGGTCTACAAGCCCCTCTCGATCGCCACGAGCGTCGCGGGCGGCCTGATCGCAGGCAAGATCTTCACCGAGATCTGGCAGCGGATCAACCCCGACGACCAGGAGCCGCCCGAGCCGCAGGACCTGTCGCGATCCGCCAGGGAGCTGTTCATCGCCGCGGCCATCCAGGGACTGATCGTGGGGCTGGTACGCGCGGCCCTCGCGCGAACCCAGGCGCACGGGTACCGGGCGCTGACTAACAACGACCCGTCGTAGCGCAGGCATCATGTAGCAGGTGCGCAGCTGGCTGACCCGCAATGTGCGGGTGCTCTCGGCGGTTTCGTTCCTCCAGGACACGGCGAGCGAGCTGCTCTATCCGCTGCTGCCGATCTATCTCACCTCGGTGCTCGGCGCACCTGTCGCCGTCGTCGGCGTCGTCGAGGGGGTGGCCGAGGGCGCGGCTTCGCTGACGAAACTGGCGGCTGGCCCGCTCAGCGACCGCTATCCGCGGCGGCCACTGATCGCGACCGGATACGGCATGGCCGCGCTCGGCAAGGTGATCGTCGCGGCAGCGACGGCGTGGCCGGGCGTGATGGCCGGACGCGTCGTCGACCGACTCGGGAAGGGCATCCGCGGGGCGCCACGGGACGCGCTTCTTGTCGACGGCATCGACGACGCCGCCCGCGGCCGGGTGTTCGGATTCCACCGGGCGATGGACACTTTCGGCGCCGTGGTCGGTCCGCTGCTCGGGCTGGCCGGCTATGAACTGCTCGACCACCGGATCGCACCGCTGCTGTGGGTGGCCGTCGTTCCTGCGGTGCTGAGCGTCGCTTTGGTCTTCATGGTGCGCGAGACGCGGCGGGTGGTGCCTGCGCAGCGCAGGGCGATCTTCGCGCGGGTGCGCGATCTGC